>JBGSTJ010000014.1:0-285292 GCA_041736555.1 Cyclobacteriaceae bacterium | reverse complement strand
GGCGGGTTGCTCCTCAGCATTGCCCGCTTCCGCTTCATCCGGTAATCAAATGTAAAGCGATTTCAGGACTAACTAAAAAGTGTAAATTTGAATCAGGACTTCTAACCAAAAAGTGTAAACTTTTTTCAGGACGAGTCAGTTTCCGCCAAATGGCGGACAAGCAATTCTCCCCCACGCTTATTTTAAAATAGACTCATCGTTCAAAGTATACTTCTTTACCGTGAGTCATTTCAAAAAATCCAGATAGGAGTTTCTAATGATTCAGATCAGTCAGGTTGCGGATTAGTTCGTTAAGAGGTAACGACTATACTATAAGATACCCGTCTTGCAACTTGTGGCAAACACTCAGCTCTTTGAAAGAGGCATACATTTCAAGAAAGGTTTTTATTTGCTTATTATTAACCGAAAATCAGTACTTCAATATAATTATTATCTAATTTGCTGTTAATCAGATTTTCTTTAACTTAAAATCGATTCTAAGGCATAAGCATGGCAACCGCAACAAAAAAACTATTTACTCAGGATTTTGAAGTTCATGCTTCAATAAAAATGCTCTACCCCTACATCCAGACAGCCAGTGGTCTTGCAGAATGGTTTGCTGATAATGTAAATATTAACCCTGAGAAGATTTTCACTTTTGTTTGGGACCACGAAGAACATAAGGCTATTATGACGGCACACCGGGCGAATCACTTTGTGCGCTTTGAGTATCTGCCCGAATCGAAGGAAGATGAAAAGGATCCCTCCTACTTCGAACTTCGACTTGAGGTGAACGAATTGACACAAACTACGTTCATCAAAGTGGTGGACTATTCTGATTTTGATGACCTCGAAGAATTGAATGATCTCTGGGAAGGTCTTATCGACAACCTTCGAAGTGTTGTGGGAGGGTAAGTAATTTATTTCACCTTACAACACAAACAATTTTCTTTCAACCTCTATTTTTGTCCGGTTAACCAAGGACGGAACACCAACCCAATTTACCATGCTTCCACAAATTAATCCCACCGAGACAATCGCCTGGCAAAAACTTACTGCCCATTTTTTAATGATGCAGGCAAATCATCTTCGTGAGCTATTTCAGGAGGATCCGAAACGATTTGAAAAATTTACACTATCGCTGAATGACATCCTGGTTGATTATTCAAAAAACCTAATCACCGAAGAGACCATACAAATATTACTTGAACTGGCTGATGAGGTTGAGCTGAAACAATCCATTGACTCTATGTTTCGTGGTGAGAAAATCAATCAAACTGAACATCGATCAGTACTTCACATCGCCTTGCGCAACCGATCCAACAATCCAATTTATGTGGATGGTGAGGATGTGATGCCATTGGTCAACAATGTGCTGGATCAGATTAAAATCTTTTCGGATAATTTATTAAGCGGGCAGTGGAAAGGATATAGTGGCAAAGCGATTACGGATATTGTCAATATAGGAATAGGAGGATCTGACCTGGGTCCCTTAATGGTGACGGAAGCTTTGCGGCCTTATCACTCAACCATCACACCTCATTTTGTTTCGAATGTAGATGGAACACATATTTCTGAAACTCTTAAATCTTTAAATCCGGAAACAACACTATTTATTATTGCTTCCAAAACCTTTACTACCCAGGAAACAATGACCAATGCTGAATCAGCAAAGAACTGGTTCAATGAAAAAACTCAAGGTAAAGGCGAAGTGGCTAAGCACTTCGTTGCCGTTTCAACCAATACAAAATCCGTCACTGCATTTGGTATTGCACCCGAGAACATGTTTGTATTCTGGGATTGGGTGGGTGGTCGTTATTCGCTCTGGTCTTCTATCGGATTATCGATCGCCTGTACTATCGGTTTTGAAAATTTTAAGCACCTGTTGGAAGGTGCGCACGAAGCCGATAAGCACTTCAAGGATCAACCTTTTGAAAAAAACATCCCGGTAATTCTTGCTCTGTTAGGTGTGTGGTACGGTAATTTCTTTGATGCTCATTCGGAAGCAATTTTGCCTTACGATCAATATCTTCACCGTTTTGCTGCCTACTTTCAACAAGGCAATATGGAAAGTAATGGTAAGTCTGTCGACAGGAACGGAGATACAGTAGTGTACCAAACCGGACCGATTATTTGGGGCGAACCCGGCACCAATGGACAACACGCGTTTTATCAATTAATTCATCAAGGCACAAGACTAATCCCTTGTGACTTCATCGCTCCTGCTCAATCTCAAAATCCAGTGGGCGATCATCATGCAAAATTACTCTCCAATTTCTTTGCGCAGACCGAAGCCCTCATGCTTGGCAAGACTGAGGAAGTAGCGGAAGCAGAATTAAAAGCCAGTGGCATGAGTTCGGATGAAATAAATTTCCATTTACCGTATCGGGTGTTTGCCGGAAACAAGCCGACCAATTCAATCATGTTTAAAAAGCTAACGCCAGCAACGCTGGGTGCCTTGATTGCCATCTATGAACACAAGATTTTTGTGCAAGGTGTAATCTGGAATATTTTTAGTTTTGACCAATGGGGCGTGGAGTTAGGAAAAGTACTTGCAAAGAAAATTCTACCCGAACTTACCTCACCTGAACCCATCGCATCGCATGACTCATCCACAAACGGGCTGATTAATTATTTCAAACGTTTGAAATCCGAATAACTTTAGAATCCTTGCAAAACCCCTTCGATAGCGTATTTTTGACCCTTCACATTATTGAATGGATTCAAAAATCTTAAAGATCGGAGTCTTCACATCGGGTGGTGATGCTCCCGGAATGAATGCTGCTCTTCGTGCCGTTGTTCGCACCTCCATCTATTACAAGAAGGAAGTATATGGAATTATGCAAGGCTATGAAGGAATGATTAGTGGCGATATTGTCAAACTGGGAGCCCGCTCTGTGGGCAATATCATCCAAAGGGGTGGAACCATTTTAAAGACAGCCCGCAGTCAGGAGTTTCGCACCAAGGAAGGTAGAGAGAAGGCATTCCTCAATCTGAAAAAAAATGGCATAGATGCATTGGTGGCTATAGGAGGTGATGGCACATTCACAGGCCTGCATAAGTTTTACGAAGAGTTCCAGATTCCCTCCGTCTGCATGCCCGGTACTATTGATAATGATTTGGCCGGAACAGACTATACCATTGGTTTTGATACAGCAACCAATACCGCAGTAGAGGCCATTGATAAAATCAGAGATACAGCTATTTCGCACAATCGACTTTTCTTTATCGAGGTGATGGGGCGCAACTCGGGCTATATAGCATTAAATTGTGGAATTGCCGGGGGCGCTGTTGCTACCATTATACCCGAAGAATCCATGACCCTGGAGGAGCTTTTTAAGAGGCTTGATGAAGGTGGGAAAACAAATAAGAAATCAAGTCTGATCGTTGTCGCTGAAGGCAGCAAGTTAGGTGGCGCCATGGAACTCGCCAAGAAATTCTCTGAACGTAATAATTACTTTGATATTAAGGTAACGATCCTGGGGCACCTGCAACGAGGCGGAACACCCACCTATTTTGACAGAGTGCTTGCCAGCAAAATGGGGGTAGCTGCAGTGGAGGGTTTACTCAATGGAGAAAAAGACGTGATGGTTGGAATTCGTAACAACCAAATAGTTTATAACGACTTTGCCAGCATTATCAATAGCCATCATGAAATTGATAGTGAGTCGCTTCGTATAGCAAAAATACTTTCCATTTAATTACGCTTCATGAAAGATTTAACCATCGGCATTGACATCGGAGGCACCAACACAAAATATGGTATTGTAGATCGTCAGGGAAATGTTCTTCATCAAGGTAATATCCCCACCACTCAATACGAAGAATTTCAAGCATACTTTGACGCGATGGCGGATGCCCTTAAAAAGGGAATTCAGGAATTGCCCACAGATACCCGCATTGTGGGTATAGGTGTAGGTGCAGCGAATGGAAATTATTATACAGGTAATATCGAGCGAGCTACTAATCTAAAGTGGAAAGGCGTATTGCCCCTGGCACGCATGTTTAAAGATGAATTTGGAGTGCCTTGCATTCTTACCAACGATGCCAATGCAGCGGCCGTAGGTGAAATGATCTATGGCAATGCCAAAAACATGAAAGACTTTGTAGTGATTACACTCGGCACGGGCTTAGGCAGTGGATTTGTATGTGGTGGTGTTTTATTGAATGGCCATCATGGTATTGCTGGTGAAGTGGGACATACCTCCGTAAATCCGAATGGCCGATATTGTAACTGTGGCAAACGTGGTTGTCTTGAAACCTATGTATCGGCAACAGGTATTAAAAGAACAGTTTACAAATTATTGGCTGATCACCTCGAACCAAGCGAACTACGCGGAATTAGTTTTGAGGATCTGAATACAAAAATGATCAGCGAAGCAGCCCACCGGGGTGATGTAGTCGCGATAGAAGCCTTTGAATATACAGGTCGCATCCTGGGTATGAAGCTGGCAGAAACTGTAGTTCATACCGATCCGGAAGCCATCTTTCTATTCGGGGGTTTGTCCATGGCCGGAGATTTAATCTTCCGACCCACCATTAAACATATGGAAGCTAACCTGATGCCCTTGTTTAGAGGTAAAATAAAAGTGCTGCCCTCTGCGATGTCCAACCAGGCTGCCCCTATTTTAGGAGCAAGTAGCCTCGTATGGGATTACTTGGATAAGATGCACGCTAAAGCGGAATTGGCATAAGCTATTCCAGTTTAACACCAAGATTTTTCCCCAACAGCTTAAATTGTTCCATCCACTCCGTATCAATAGGTTCATGATTGTTGCGGGTCTTGTTTTCCATAAAGATTTCGAAGTACAGATTCTGGCTCTTATGAAAATTGGGTTCAAGTTTAAATTTTTCTAACAGGGGAAACATTCTGTTCAATCGTTGCACGCGCTTGACATTTTCCCGTTCACTACCAATGCGTTTCAATTCCTTAAAGATACTTTCACCCGCAAGTCGTGAAAGTTTGCGCGGGTCATCAATCTTAAGATTCCATCGGGCGAGTTCTGCCACAATGCGCTCCATCTCTTTGATATTAATCTTATCCGAAAGAAATATCTTTACCAAATCCGCATTGAGTACATACTCGAATGTTGTTCTATAGGTGTTCGGAATGGGAATATTATTATTGGCTAAAGCGTTGATAAGTGGGTAATCACGGTTGTAACTTTTTCGAAGTGAGTGTTCCAACTCAGCCATGCTCTCTTGTGAAATCATGTCTAGAATTTTTCGCTTCTCATCCTGAAACAGGTGCCAGATGGTATACTTTTCCGGACCAAAATAGGTTTGCATAAGCCCGATTACATCGCCTAACCTACCCTCTTCAAATGACTTTACCATTTTCAGTTGCATACCGGCAAATCTATCGGGCTCCATGTCAAGGGAGATGTTACCGATAATATTGTGCTTGCCTAGGTAAATAACGGCAAAGGCAAATTTCTTTTCCGATCGCGTTACCAATGACTTTACCTTCGTGATTCCCAACACGAGTTTTTGCTCTCCGGCCTCCTTCTTGATGAAGAATTCATTGGATGTGCTATAATTGAAAATGGTTAACGACTCGGGTTCGTCTTCAAAAATTGAGGAGACTGCAAAATGGATACCTACCCGTTGCAAATTCGTTCGGGAAGGAAGTACTGTTTTATTATAGACCACCGCTCCATTCTTATACGTTTCCACGTTACTCGGAGCAGCTTCGAGTCTCGTAACAAATTCTGTCTCCAGATTTACCTCACCAATCTGATTCGCCAACTGGATAACACGGCAGGCATACTGCATAACCTGAGCGGTCTCGATGCCTGAAATCTCATCAAAGAACCAACCGCAGCTCGTGTACATGAGCATGGCATGACGCTGCATTTCCATGATTCGCAAAATCCGATTGGGTGCCGCATCACTCAATGCATGATCTTTTAAAAATTTCTTTATGTTATCATCCGAGCGTTTGAGTATAATATTGATATACTCGTTGCGGGCTTTCCACGGATCCTTCACCACCTTGCCAGCCTCACGTTCAAAAATGATTTCTACATGATCGCGAAGCCAATCGAGGGATTCACGAAGTGGCTTTCGCCACAATTGGTGATAGCCAGGCTTACCGGTATTGCATCCACAATTCTCCCGCCACCGCTCAACGCCATGTACACAACTCCATGAACTATTTTCAATTATCTGAGCTTCCTCTTCGGCAGGACATAACTCAAGAAATTGTCCGTAATTAGTGAGCTCTGCATTACCATCTTTTTCAATATAATCAAGGCAAAAGGAAAGAGCCATTTCTCCGTGTTTGTGATGATGGCCATACGTCTCACCATCCGTGGCCACGTGTACCAATTGAGGTGCCTTGTCATCCTTGTCGATGGTACTGAGCAACCTATCTGCAAATCTTTTACCATCATTTAACAATCCATTAAATGCTATTGCCTGTGAGATATCACCTTCGTAAAAAAATACGATAATCGATTTTTCATTGGGAAGAGAATAACGATATGCTTTTGTTGTGTTCACCGACCGATCATTCACCGGGGTCCACTCAACATCACCGATTTTTCTAACTGCTTTTGCCTGCCGGGGTGCCAAAACCGTGTACTTGATATTGTGATCCGCTAAGATCTCGAGTGTCTCTGTGTCCACTGCCGTTTCGGCAAGCCACATTCCTTCAGGCTTTCTTTTAAAACGATGTTCAAAATCCCGAATGCCCCAAACAATCTGAGTCTCTTTATCCCGCCTGTTTGCCAATGGCATGATGATATGATTATACACTTGCGCAATGGCAGAACCATGCCCATTAAAATTAACAAGGCTTTGTCGATCAGCTTCCATGATGGCTTCATAGGTTTCCGGAGCATACACCTCCATCCACGAAAGCAATGTGGGCCCAAAATTGAAACTGATACGAGAGTAATTGTTGACAATATTTTTGATTACTCCTTCTTCATCGAGAATGCGGGAAGTGCCATTGGGTTCATAACACTCAGCCGTTATTCGTTCATTCCAATCATGATAGGGATGGGCGGAATCCTGCAACTCAATAACTTCCAGCCAGGCATTCTCGCGAGGCGGTTGATAAAAATGACCGTGAATACAAACGTATTTATTTGAATTTGCTGACATCTACAAACAGGTAAATTTTAACTTTGGATAAAGGTGTTATTCCAGATCAAACTCTGTTTTTTCTTCTTTAAGTTTTAATACGGACACTGCCGAGGGCGGCAACGTGATTGAAATCGAATAATCTTTACCATGATATTTAACGGGGGTCGTCAATAGATTTCCTTGATTTAATACACCGCTACCTCCATACTTCAAGTCATCTGAATTGAAAACTTCATGCCATGTGCCGCGTGAGGGAACCCCTATCCTGTATAATTGACGTGCCTCCGGAGTGAAATTACAAACGACTATAAATAAGTCATCTTTGTTTTCTGTCTTGCGTATAAAAATAATCACACTATTTTCCCGGTCAGAGTAGTCTACCCACTCAAAGCCACGATTTTCAAATTGATACTGATAACACGCGGGCTCGGTCTTATAAAATGTATTCAGATCCTTGATTAATGTAAGCACACCTCTGTGATATCCCTGATCCAGTAAATGCCAGTCAAGACTCCGGTCGTGATTCCACTCGGCACTTTGACCAAACTCACCACCCATAAATAATAACTTTGTGCCCGGATGTGTAAACATATACCCATACATCAATCGCAGATTGGCAAACCGTCTCCACTCATCGCCTGGCATCCGGCCCATCAATGAACCTTTGCCATGCACTACTTCGTCATGCGAAAGCGGCAACATGAAATTTTCCGTAAACGCATAAATGACACTGAAGGTAATCTCATCCTGATGATATTTGCGATGGATAGGATCCAACTTAAAGTAATGCAGTGTATCGTGCATCCATCCCATCATCCACTTCTGGCCAAAACCCAGGCCACCCAGATAGGTAGGTTTTGAAACACCCGGCCAGGCTGTTGATTCTTCGGCAATGGTGATTACATCTGGATACGTGCCATAAACAACTTCATTAAATTCTTTTAAGAAATTAATCGCCTCAATATTTTCATTACCACCGTATTCGTTTGGAATCCACTCACCTGCTTTACGAGAATAATCGAGGTACAGCATAGAAGCAACAGCATCCACCCGCAGACCATCAATATGAAAACATTCCAGCCAAAAGAGTGCGTTGCTTATCAGGAAAGATCGAACTTCCTCCCGACCATAATTATAAATATAACTGCTCCAATCCGGATGAAAACCCTTTCGGGGATCGGCATGTTCGTACAGATGCGTTCCATCAAACTTATAAAGACCATGCGCATCGCCTGGAAAATGGGAAGGAACCCAATCGAGGATTACTCCGATCTCGGCATCATGAAAAGCATCAACCAGTTCCATAAATTCCTGGGGAGTGCCAAATCGGCTGGTGGGTGCAAAGTATCCAGTAAGCTGATAACCCCACGACCCAAAGAAAGGATGTTCCATGATTGGCAGAAACTCCACATGGGTAAACCCGTTTTCCTTTACATAGGTCACTAATTCATCAGCAAGTTCCTTATAGCTAAGTGAACGGTTCCCATCTTCCGGTTTCCTTTTCCAACTTCCGGCATGTACTTCATATACAGAATATGGCTGGGCTTTTCCTGCTAGCTTCTTACGCTCGTTAAGCCATGTTTTATCTTTCCAGGTATAATCATGATCCCACACAATGGAGGCTGTGTTCGGAGCAATCTCAGCATAAAATGCAAAGGGATCTGCTTTTTCAAGATACTCGCCTGTGTTAGAGTGGATCGCATACTTGTATACTTCACCTTTTCCAATGCCCGGAAAAAATCCTTCCCAGATGCCCGACTCATCCCAACGAGGAGAAAGTTTATGATCATTGCTATTCCAGCTATTGAAATTACCAATAACAGATACCGCTCGTGCATTCGGAGCCCAGACAGCAAAATAGGTTCCTGCTTGTTTTTTAAATGTAGCCAGGTGCGCACCTAGTTTTTCATAAAGTTTAAAGTGCTTACCACTTCTGAATAAGTGAATGTCGAAGTCTGATAAAAGGCTAAAGCTATCAGGCTCTTCAGATTTACTTTTTGAAACCGTTTTCTTGCTCATAGTTTTAGTTTTTCTTTTTTCGATCCTCCTTAGCCTGATGATATCGATTCATAAGGTATTCAATTCCCCGCAGAGGAATGTTTACCCAATCAGGCCTTCCATTTAATTCATATCCCAATTCATAAATTGCCTTCTCAATCAGATACGTGCGAATTAGTATCTCGTCTTGTTCCGTGAGTTTATTATCAAGACCTAAACGTTCCAGGTAAGCATCCAGATAAAATCTACTTACATAGTGCTGCCATTGCTCAGCCCATTGAACTAAAAACTCAATGTCTTTTTCCCGATAGTTTTCATTCAATAAAATTTTGCCAAAGGCTGCATAATGAAACGATCGCATCATTCCCGCCACATCTTTCATCGGGTTCTTCTTAAGCCTTCTTTCGCTGAAGCTAAAACCAGGTTCACCTTCAAAATCAATGATCACAAAATCCTTCCCTGTAAACAATACCTGGCCCAAATGATAATCACCGTGTATACGGGTTTTTATGGCTGTTATCTTGTGCTGATAAATCTCACTAAAACATTCCAACACCTGATCTTCTAAAGCTAAAACCCTCTTCGCGAGCGCCTGAGTTTCGTCATTCAACTTATCCATGGATTGTTCGAGTAACCGAAATCTATCGCGGGTAAGTTTACGAAGCGCAGAATACAAAGAGCGTTGGTAATTACCATTAAAATATTCAGGCACAAAAGCAGGATTCGTCTTATCAGACGCCAATGACATATGCATTTCGGCAGTGCGTTGACCTAACCGCACTACCCGCTCGTAAAAACCACGACCAATAAATTCCTGAATCAATTCAGGTGCATCTTCAAATTTAATGGCGGCTCTGTTAATCAGGGTAGGCATTTTTTCCTTCTTGGCCTTAGCCATAACCCGTTCATAAAACCGACCTACGGAATCAATTGTCATCACCCAGGCGTCACCTTGATTTTCTACCTTCTCTTGTAAGAGTCCAAATACAGTTGTCTTGCCATCGTTATCGCGATATTCCACACTACCTGCATACTTAGGTGCATTGCGAAACGAAGTGTTCTCTGATAGAAAACGAACGATTTCAAGATCGGGATTGATCTCTTGTTCAATCTTACGATAAAACTTAAAGAAATACTGATCATTATAAATAATGGCCGTATTGCTTTGATCGGCTTTTAAAATCTTTGACTCAACCGTATCGGCATTGAGTTTCGTAAAGACACTACTATTAAATTCCAATGTGCCTTCATCATCCTTAACACGCACCTTGCGGTCCATGCTGGTAAATAAAAAATCGCGAAAACCCCTATGAAAACTACTATCGAGAATAAATCCCACCTTCCCCTGAATTTCAGCACGGCTGATTACACTTTGTGCTGTATACTCTACCTTATCAAAAATACTATCCGAAGGAACAAAACACATCGGTAAAAAATACAATTCAGGTAACCGTTGCACATAATGCACTTCGATGATAGTGAGGTAATGAGTCTCCCCCTCCACTTTAAGAGGGATTATCTTATGAATACTCATTTTACTGATGGCGCGGGCTTTACCTCCAAACCACCGGCACTTCTTCATAAAAGGCTGCAAAATTTTTCGCTCCAACACTCTTACTTCATTGTAGTTGGAAAAGAAACGTTCCCACGAGAGATCGGTCTTATAGAGGAACAATTCATTCGTGTTTCCTGTGTGATCTTTTTTCTCTGAGGCATCGGCTTGAAACCAGAAATAGCCATACGGCCCGATGGTAATGGTATAGTCTCCTTCGCCCACACTCATAAAGCGATTCTGACTGAAAACTTCGGTAATGTCGCAATCCCGGAAAGCTTTCAAATCAAGTGTAGTCGATTGCGAGAACTGAGAAAGATTTGCAACAACGATAATATGCTGCTTTTCGTAACCTCTGGCAAAACTTAAAACTTTCGAGTTCGAGCTATCTATAAATTTTATATCACCACGGCCAAAAAGATTTAACCGCTTACGCATGGCCAGCACATTTTTAATCCACCACATAAGCGAAGATGGATTTTCTTCCTGCGTTGCTACATTGACAGATTCATAGCGATATACCGGATCGCTGATCACCGGTAGATATAGCTTTTGTGGATTCGCCACTGAGAACCCGGCATTGATGTTCATATTCCATTGCATGGGTGTGCGAACACCATAGCGATCGCCCAGATAAATATTATCACCCATCCCAATTTCATCGCCATAATATAAAACGGGCGTGCCGGGCAAAGAGAACAGAATCGTATATAATAATTCTATTTTTCGCCTGTCGTTATTTAACAGTGGTGCCAGTCTTCTGCGAATTCCGAGATTGTGTTTTGTGTTAGGATCGGTAGCGTAGGCCTTAAATAGATAATCTTTCTCTTCTTCGGTCACCATTTCCAGACCTATCTCGTCATGGTTTCGTAAAAACAACGCCCATTGACTATTGGGTGGTGTGGATGGTGTTTGCTCCAGAATATCAATGATCGGGTAAGCATCTTCTGTTCTTAAGCCAAGATACAACCGCGGCATAAGTGGATAATGAAAATTCATATGACACTCCTGCCCTTCGCCAAAATATTGTGCAGCATCCTCCGGCCAAAGATTTGCCTCAGCAATCAGAATACGTTCATCGTAGTGCTTATCAATATGACTTCTGAGTCTTTTTAAAAATGCATGTGTCTGTGGAAGATTTTCGCAATTCGTTCCCTCCTCTTCAAATAAAAAGGGAACGGATGGTAATCTAAATCCATCGACACCCATCTTAAGCCAGAAGTCAACCACCTTTATCATCTCCAATTGAACTTCTGAATTATCGAAGTTTAACTCCGGCTGGTGGCGATAAAAGCGATGCCAGAAATACGCTTTGGCCTCATTGTCCCACGACCAGTTTGAAGATTCCTCATCACTGAACATCACCCGTGCCTCCTTGTATTTTTCTGGTGTTTCACTCCATACAAAATAATCCTTATAGCGTGAACCAGGTCTGGCTTTTCGCGATTTCTGAAACCAGGGATGTTGATCTGATGTGTGATTGAGAATAAGTTCAGTAATAACCCGGATGCTTCTGCGATGCGCTTCTTTCAGGAAGAGTTTAAAGTCAGCCAGTGTTCCGTAATCAGGGTGAATATCACAATACTCCGTTACATCAAACCCATCGTCCTTTAGCGGGGATGGAAAAAAGGGTAGTAACCAAATCGTATTGATTCCTAGGTCTTCCAGATAATCGAGCTTCTGAATCAGGCCTTGAAAGTCGCCAATTCCATCGCCATTGCTATCGTAAAATGCACGAACGCTAACCTCATAGATTATCGCGTCTTTAAACCAAAGAGGTTCTGTATTTTTCGAGGATGAGGCCATGGTTACATGTTTGACTCGTGAATTTCCAACTTAAATAAATGAAAAGGCATTTTAAAAGGGTTAAGATCGACAAAATTCCATTCTTGCGTCCATGTAAAATGCTCGTCTGTAATCAGATCATGTAGTTTTATATTAATCTTGCCTTTTAATTTAAGTCTGTCTTTAGGTAGTTGAATATAGCCACTTTGGCCGCTGTTCGAATCCAGGTTAACAACCACCAGGATAATATTAGATAGATCGTCAGTGGCTTTCAGATAGGCAATGATCTGCGTGTTTTCAATTGGACAAAACTGAACATTCCAGGTAGAATGTAAGGCTTCATTTTCTTTCCGAATCCTATTTAACAAACTCATGATGTCGGTCATTCTATTGGTTCGTTTCCAATCATAATGCCGAATCTCATACTTTTCGGAATTGAAATATTCTTCTCTTCCTTCGATCGGAGTATTCTCGTAAAACTCATACGAAGGTCCATATACACCATAGTTGGAAGAAAGCGTAGCGGCCAACGCATAACGAAGAATAAAACTATTTTCACTTTGATTTTGTAAATGAAACGGTAAGATATCCGGAGTATTAGGCCAGAAGTTAGGGCGGAAATAATTTCTGGAAGCGCCATTCACGAGATCATTCACATACTCAATCAATTCCTGCTTGGACACACGCCAGGTAAAATAGGTGTATGACTGAGTAAAACCAACCTTGGCTAAAGCGGCCATTACTTTAGGGCGCGTAAAGGCTTCGGAAAGAAAAATAACATCCGGATATTCCTTATGCACTTCTGCAATTACCCAATGCCAGAATGGAATTGGCTTTGTATGCGGATTGTCGATGCGGAAAATAACGACTCCTTGTTCAATCCAAAAAAAGAAAACTGATCGCAATTCTTCCCACAACTCTTTCCAGTTATCACTTTCGAAATTAAACGGATAGATATCCTGATATTTCTTGGGTGGGTTCTCTGCATATTGAATAGAACCATCCGGTCGCTGCTTAAACCATTCAGGATGCTCTGTTACATAAGGATGATCGGGTGCACACTGAAACGCAATGTCCATGGCTACATCAATGCCCAGTTTTTTTGCTTCCGTAATTAATTTCTTAAAATCATCCAGGGTGCCTAGAGCTGGTAGTATCGACTTATGCCCACCTTCATCGCTCCCGATGGCCCAGGGCGAACCAGGTTCGCCAGGTTTAGAAGTAACACTATTGTTCTTGCCTTTTCTATTATTCTTGCCGATTGGATGAATGGGTGGAAAATACAAAACATCAAAACCCATGGCTGCGATACGCGGAAGCAGTCGAATACAATCGTGAAAAGTTCCATGTTTGCCAGCTTCGAGTGACGCTGAACGTGGGAAAAATTCATACCAGGCACTAAAGTTTGCTTTAGTATGCTCAACCTTGATTTTTATTTCTTGTTCTAATTTTGTTTCATTTTCTCTGAGCGGATTGCTATGAACAACCTCAGCAAATTCTTTACTCAATACAAGATCTATAGCGGCCAGATACCGTTCTTTGTCTTCCAACTTTCGGGCATAGCTAATTACTTTCTGATTCGTTTCTCCCAGTTTCTTCAACAGGATAGCTCCCTCCATCAATTCGACCTTAACATCCAGTTTAGCGGCAGCCTTTTTCCTAAACCCATCATACCAGGTATCAAAATGATCTACCCACGCTTGTATTGTATAGACATACGTTCCCTGCTCGGGCACATAAAATGAAGCTCTCCATTCATCGTTGTAGGTGGCTGCTAACTCAACACGACTCCAGCTTTTAGCGCCTTCTTTTTTAAACAATACTTCGGCACGAATGTGATCGTGGCCATCACCAAAAATAGAAGCCGTTACATCTACCCTTTCCCCAACCGTACGTTTAGCGGGATACAATCCACCATCCACCAGCGGTTGTACATTTTCTATTATTACTCTTGTTTTTTCCTTTATCATTAATCAAAAATAGTTTGCCGAATTATTTAATAATTACTGAGGCATAAGCAGGTATACTCCATTCGCTTTCCGCCTTTTTTACTTCCCCCCCAGAAATAAAATCAATGTCATTAAATCGTGATAGTTCGCCTTCCATCTTTACCGTTACTTCCACATCCGAAACATTGTGGATAACCAAAACCTCCTCATCGTTATGCTTTCTAATAAAACTTACCAATTCATTAATTTTCAAAGGAGCATGTTCTATGCTTCCGTAAGTGAGTACAGAACTTGCATTGCGATAACCAATAAACTTTCTATAAAAAGTATAGAGCGAATTCGGATCTTCTTTTTGCTCGGCCAGCGGTACCACTGTTTCCAATGTGCTGCATTTAGGAACCTCCCACGATGTTTGTTTCTTATCATTCAAATCCCACAAGAAGGGTTCGCGGATATATTCATCCGGCTTTACACCCAGCATACCAATTTCCTCACCATAGTAAATATAAGGAGTGCCGGGTAAGGTCAACAGAATCCCCGCAGCTACACGGGCTTTGTTTAAGTTATTATCGAGTTCACTTAAAATTCTATTTTGATCATGGTTCTTCAAAAAGGTAGCATCAATATATTCACTTGTGCTTTTAGAATAGAAATCAATAATCTCCTTATACTTATTGATCAGGTCAATCGTATCTTGACCCGCCCGCACAACAGAGGTAATCGAATAGCCGAGGTCGAAATTAAAAAGTGCAGGAAGTCCTTTCAAATAAGGCGCTACATCCTCAGCCCCCGACCATACTTCGCCCACTAAATAAACTTCAGGTTTTATTTTTTGCATTTCTTCCCTAAACCAGATCCAGAAAGCATGATTGTCTTCAGCCCGATCGGTTGGATAGATATGTTTGGCCGCATCCAAACGAAATCCATCCACGTTCATATCGGCTAACCAATACTTTCCTATCGCAACAAATTCTTCTTTTACTTTTGCATTATCAAAATTAAGATCGGGCATGCCACCCCAGAAAAATCCATAATAATGTTCTGATAGGGTATCACCATTTACCGGGTGCCATTGGGTAATATTATCCGAATCCAGGGAGGTAGTCTTCTTTGAAATCTGCTGGCGAATGGAGTCTTTCTTTGCCCACACATAATAATTACGATAGGGATTATTTTTTTCCTTGATTGCTTCTTTGAACCAGGGATGATCAGAGCCTGTGTGATTTAAAATCAAGTCGACAAGAATTTTGATATCTCTTTTATGAGCTTCGGCTACCAGCTTTTTGAAATCAGCCTCGGTTCCATATTCAGGATCAATTGCTTTGTAATCGGTAACATCATATTTATGATACGTAGGCGAAGGCATGATCGGCATCAACCAGATTCCACCAACACCCAGATCTTTCAAATAATCTAATTGAGCTGTAATTCCATTGAGGTCACCGATCCCATCGTCATTGCTATCGGCAAACGACCGAACAAAAATTTCATAGTTAACTCCATATGGCCATTTTGTAACCGTATCGGTTTGTGGACCACACGAAACAAGAATAAGAATTAAAAGGACTGGAGAAATTCTATGCATCCGTTCTATTTAATTTTAAATATGTACGATACATAGGGTGGAAGATCCACTTCAAAAGTTGCTGATTTGTCCAATCCTATATCCATGCCGCTTCTCAATAAATCTCTGCCAACATAATCGTTGGATTGATCCATAGCAAAAGCCTGAATCACCTCTTCTGTCAGTTTAATCTTAACCCGTAGTGGTTTATCATTAAATCCTGAAAGTATAACCAGCCGTTCTTCTTGCGCCACCCTGGCAAAAACATGAACCTGAGCCGGTATATTACCTTGTTGCAAATTGAATTCAGTAAGATCATAATAATCGCCACCGGCAATGGCCTTATTGTTGGAAGCAAACGTTAGAATGTCTGTATAAAATTGACGCAGCGCTTTTTGTTCATCGCTCAGGGCTCCACCATCATACTTTCCACCATTCACCCACTTTTGGTGTTGTGGCACACCCCAATAATCAAAAATCGTTGTGCGTCCATCTTCGGTTGAAAAGCCTTCATTCCCTGCACCGGGTTCCCCAACCTCTTGTCCGAAATAAATCATGATGGGAGCCTTATCCAGGGTAGCGCTAATCACCATGGCCGGAACTGCCTTCCAGAAATCACCGGCAAAAAATGGTGAAGCAATTCGTTGCTCATCATGGTTTTCCAAAAAGTGAAGCATCTTATCGTTGATACCCTCCAGACTTTTCTGAATACCTGCAATAGCAGCTGTGTGGGATTTACCGTTCACCAACAAACGCAACGTATCATATAACTGAACCTTATCATACAGGAAATCAAACTTCCCGGTTTCAATATAATTTCTGTATTGCGATGGATTATAAATCTCAGCAATGAAAATAATTTCAGGGTTAATGGCTTTTACTTGCGGAATCGCCCAGTTCCAAAACTCAACAGGAACCATCTCAGCCATGTCACAGCGAAATCCATCCACATTTTTATTTGCCCAATAGATCAAAATATCCCGCATCTTTTCCCAGGTATTGGGAATTGGATCAAAGAAATTTTTTCTTCCATCCTGAATATCGACACCATAATTCAACTTTACAGTTTCATACCATTCGTTAACACCGGGTGAGGCGGTGAACTGATCGTTGCCAGTAACTTTAGCAGGTGATTCCAAATATTTTTTATCTCCTACCGGAAAAGCATTCGTGCGAACGGGAGGTTTAAAATCCTGTCCGGGCAAATAATAAAAATTATTCGAGGCTTTAAATGCAACTGACGTATCATCTCCTTCCCCTAAATCTTTAACTCCTGCCGGTTTAGTATCACTCTTATAAGCCCGTGCTACATGATTGGGTACAAAGTCAATAATTACTTTCATTTCCTGGGCATGTGTACGGTCTACCAGATTTTCGAACTCATGAATACGATTCCTAATGTCCATGGCAAGGTCTGGATTGACATCATAATAATCCTTTATCGCATAGGGGGATCCTGCTATTCCTTTCACCACATCTGCATCGTCCAAGGGAATTTCAAATGCGGTGTAGTCTGTTAACAAAGCATGTTCGATCACTCCGGTATACCAAATATGCGTCACTCCCAATTCTTTGATTCCCTTCAAAGCAACCTCATTGATATCAACAAACTTGCCTACGCCATTCTCTTCAAGGGTTCCATACTTTTTGTTCGTGGTATTTTGATTTCCAAACAATCGGGTCATCATCTGATAGATGACCATTTTTTTTGAGTTTGTTTGCATCGTAGCTGTTTCTGGTATTTTCTCTTTTGGCACAGTACACCCTGATAGAAGGATGACCAGAATTAAATGCCTGATAAGACTGACTTTCATGGGTAGAATTAGGAGCTACAAGATAAAAATTCCCGCCTCGATTCCACAGCGATATTCAAGAAGATTAGCCCTAAAATGAAGTTTTTCCGCAAACGGTTGTTGTCGTGCCTCTTATCGCTTTGCGCGAACAAAATGAAGAAACAGAGCACCTATACAAATCGCCAAACCAAGAAACTCGCGCGTCTCTTCAATGTAAGGATATTGCATCTTGGCAAGGTCATCAAAAAGTAGTGATCTATCCGGTGATTGCAGCCACTCCCATGCACCCGGAAATAAAAAGGTAGCGTAGATTAAATACAAAACGCCTGTTCCTACAATCCATTTCTGGAAGTGAATGTTAAACATGGCCAACACGCTCAGCACCGCCATGTTTCCATAAATCAAGATCCAAAGTATGGGATCCGGATCATTCACCTGCACAAAGGCAAAGACCAGGAACAACAACGCTAAAATAAAATTCAAGACTTTCATTCCTAAAAAATTGCGCCTGCAATAGTAGCCGTCATCATGGTGGCGAGCGAGGCGGCAATCATTGCGCGAAGTCCTAACCGAGACAAATCACCTTGCCTGCTTGGAGCCATCCCGCCTATGCCGCCAATTTGAATGGCGATAGAACTAAAGTTAGCAAAACCACATAATGCATACGTGGCAATGCGGATGGATTTTTCACTCAATACTCCGGAGGCCTTCAGGTTCGCTAAATCCAGGTAAGCAACAAATTCATTGATCACCAGCTTCTGACCTAACAAGCTACCCACATACAAAGATTCGTTCCAACTTACCCCAATACAAAAGGCAACGATCCGGAAAACCTGACCCAGAATATACTGTAAGGAAAATCCCTGATAAACTCCATTCGTGCTTTGGGCAACGAATTCATTAAGACCGGTAACGGCTCCTATAAAATCAACCAGTATCCAATTGACTGCATAGATAATCGCAATGAAAGCCAACAGCATAGCTCCAATATTTAATGCCAGCTTCAACCCATCGGCTGCTCCCGTTGCCATGGCATCCACCAGATTTACGCCTATCTGTTCTTTATTTACTTTCAGGGCGCGATCAATTTTCTCGGGTTCGGTTTCAGGCATAAATATCTTTGCCAAAACGATCGCGGCCGGTGCGTTCATGATCGATGCACTCAACAAATACGTTGCAAACTTTGCCTGCTGTGCAGGATCTCCCCCTCCTAAAAAAGAAACGTAAGCACCTAACACACTTCCCGCAATGGTGGCCATGCCGCCTACCATTAAGCAGTGAAGCTCAGACTTTGTCATTCCCTTTATAAAGGGTCGTACCAACAAAGGGGCTTCGGTTTGACCCATAAAAATATTTGCCGCTGCTGATAAACTTTCAGACCCCGACAAACGCATGGTACGCGCCATAATCCAGGCAAAACCGAAAACAATTTTCTGAAGGACACCGAGATAATACAACCCCGCAGTAATAGCAGAAAAAAAGATAACAGTGGGCAATGCCTGAAAGGCAAATAAAAAACCGAGGTTGTGCTTTACGTCTGGATTTCCCGCACTGTTCTTGGATAGGTCACCGTATAGAAACTCAGCTCCCTTGGCTGCAAAACTTAAAAAGATGACAAACTTTTCGCTGACAAATACAAAAGCCTTTTGAGCTATTTCGACTTTGCCGATGATGAGTCCAAAGACGAGTTGAATAGTGATGCCAATCAAAACCAAACGCCAATCCACGGCTTTGCGATTTCCCGACAGCACAAACGCCACGGCCACAATAAAAATTAAGCCAAGGAGGCCGCGCAAATAATCCATCTTTTAACTTAGGTTAGCAACTAGAATCAATTACGCTTGCTTAGTTCATCTCTTATTTTGGCTGCACGTTCGTAGTCCTCCTTATCAATTGCATCTTTCAAAAGATCATTCAACTTTTCAATTGAATAATTTTTATAATCCTCGCCCCCTGCAGACTTGCGAGGCGATTCCTTTTTTACTTTGGCTTTGGGCTCCGCTTTAATTTCCGTTTTCTCTTCCTCCTCTTCCTGATCGGTTAATACGATACCCGCTTCTGCTAAGATATTCTCATACGTATAAATGGGCGAATCAAATCTGAGGCCGATGGCAATGGCATCCGAAGGCCGGGCATCAATATCGGTCTTTTTTAAACCATCGGTACAAACAATCTTGGCAAAGAAAACACCTTCTTTAAGGTCCGAGATTACGATCTCTTCCACATGAAAATGAAATGTGTTGGAAAAAGATTTAAACAAATCATGGGTCATAGGTCGATTCGGAATAATCTTCTCTATCTCAATGGCAATCGCCTGCGCTTCAAACATACCAATAATGATGGGAAGTCTTCTATTGCCTTCTGTTTCTCCTAATACAAGTGCAAATGAACCCGTTTGGGATTGACTGGAGGAAAGTCCAAGTATTTCAAGTTTTATCTTCTTCAACGTAGCCACAGAAAATTGAAATTATAAAAAAAGTCGCGAAACCCAACTATAAACAAAAAAATGCTTTTCCTCACCCGTTTGCAGCTTTTATTGCTGCTGTCAACTTCGGAATTATATCAAATGCATCACCTACAATTCCATAATCTGCTGCCTTGAAAAATGGTGCATCTGCATCCTTGTTAATCACTACAATGCACTTCGAAGAATTCACGCCCGCCAGATGTTGAATCGCACCTGAAATACCAATTGCAATATATAATTGAGGTGCTACTTTTACACCTGTTTGGCCTACGTGTTCGTGATGTGGTCTCCATCCCATATCCGATACAGGTTTGCTGCAGCCGGTAGCTGCATGAAGTGTTTTTGCAAGTTCTTCAAGAATTCCCCAATGCTCAGGCCCTTTCAGTCCACGGCCGCCCGAAACCACTATTTCTGCTTCCGGTAACAATACATCACCTGTTGCTTTTTCTGAAGATAAAATGGTGGTGTTAAAATCTGAATCTGCCAGTGAAACAGAGAAGTTGACAATCTGGGCAGTGCCTCCTACTTCTTTTACCTCGGCCGCATTCTTTTTAATAACTATTACCTTCTTCGGATTTTTTAATTCTACCAAGGAAAACGCTTTACCCGTATAGATGCTTCGCTTGACCACAAACCCGGCACTCGTAGTGGGAAGTTCAATGACATTAGAAGCGAAACTGGCTCCAACTTTAATAGCTACTTTTGCAGCCACCGGTGTTCCCAGCGATGAGTTTGCCAGCACAAGAATATCAGCATTCTCCTCCTGCATGGCTTTGGTAAGCACTGCGGCATAGACTTGTATTATTCCTTTTTCTAATTTTGAATCAGCAGCATGCAGCACTTTTTGTGCACCATACTTTCCTAAAGCTGCTAACTCATTGGCGTCTGCTGATCCTAATGCAATCACGGTTACGGATCCGCCCATCGCGTGTGCATAACAGATGGCTTCCAGGGATGACTTTCTTACTTTACCTTCTGATACTTCTACAAACACAAGTGTTGACATATCTTCTTTTTTAAAATTTTAAATTCATACACTTCAACTTGCCAGGATGTTGAATCGTACTTACGATTTATAATACCTTTGCTTCGTTCTTTAATTTAGTTACCAGTTCTGCCACATTATCCGCAGCGATCATTTTAACAACTCCTTTAGGTGCAGGTAATTCAAACTTCTGACTTACAACCGAAATTTCAACAGCTTTTGGATCTACTACTTTCAGAGGTTTAGTTCTGGCCGACATAATTCCACGCATGTTGGGAATCTTCCATTCAGCAATAGGTTCCTGGCAACCAGCTACTAGCGGAAGGTTAGCTTCAACCTGTTCCTTACCACCTTCAATCTCTACAGTCATCTTTACCCTGGTGCCCTCAATGTCTAGTTTCATTACAGGTGAGATAGATGGCAGTCCCAACATCTCGCCTACCATAGCATGAACAACACCACTGTTATAGTCGATTGACTCGCGCCCCATAAGCACCAGCTCATAACCCCTGGCATGTTCAGCAATTTGCGAAGCCACGAAGAAAGAATCGGTAGGTTCGGCATGAATACGGATGGCATCATCAGCGCCTATCGCCAGGGCCTTTCGAATCGTGGGTTCTGTATCGGCCAGGCCAACATTCAACACGGTTACAGTGGTGCCTGGTGTTGCCTCTTTTAATTCAATGGCCCGTGCCAGTGCGTAATCATCATAAGGTCCGATAATGAACTGAACTCCGGTTGTATCAAATCGGGTATTATTGTCTACAAAATTGATTTTGGAGGTAGTATCGGGCACGTGCGAAATGCAAACAAGTATCTTCATATAATTGTCAATAAAATGAGAATCAAATTTTTAGGTAATTCAGTCTAAATTTGGGCTCAAGATAAAGGATATAATGTTAAAATGGGACTTAAAAACGTGAAAAAGCAATGAATTCGGAACGCATAAAGTTGTTGGAACAATATGTGGAAGACGACCCGACCGATCCGTTTAATCTTTATGCACTGGCGCTGGAATACCAAAAACAAAATCCAGCAAAAGCTGGCAAGTTATTCGAGCTGCTTTTAGAAAGACATGCAGACTACCTGCCCACTTACTACATCGCTGGTAATTTCTATGCTGATCAAGCCCAAACCGCTAAGGCACTGGATGTACTTAAAAGAGGACTAGCTTTAGCTAAAAGTAAGGGAGAAAATACCACCACCCGCGAACTTCAATCGGCCATAGACCTTTTGGATGACTAAACCTGAAATACAATCTTACCTACCTTATTCGGTCGGGTGATGTCAGGAAAAGATTCAACAATTTTTGAAAATGGCCGGATCGAATCAATAAGCGGTCTGAGTTGATGTTTGCTTACGAATGTCAACATCTCACTGAACTCATGATCACTGCCCATGGTAGTACCTAATAATGAAAGTTGATTCCAGAACATCCGGTAAAGATCGAGCTTGGCAGGCAAACCATTGGTGGCACCATAAAACACAATCTTACCCCGTGGCTTTAATATTTTAATGAAGCTATTAATCTGATCTCCACCTGCACTATCAATTACGAGATCAAATCCGCCTTTCGTCTTCCATAAATCCGTATAGGTAGAATGCTTTTTATAATTGTAAGCACCTTTCGCCCCCAGCTTCAATGCCTTCTCAATTTTTTCATCGCTTCCTGATGAAACATATACATTGGCTCCTGCTGCTTGTGCAAATAGAAAAGCAAACTGAGCAACGCCTCCTCCAAAACCAGAAATCAAAACATTTTGTCCCGCCCGTAACTCACCTCTTCGAAACAAGGCCCGAAAAGCAGTGAGTCCACCCAGCGGCAAGGTTGATGCCTGTAAAAAATCAAGGTGAAAAGGTTTATGATGCAATCTGTCAATAGGTACACAAACATACTCTGCAAAGGTGCCGTCAACAGGCATTCCAAGAATTGTATAGCGTCCAGATTGCACTTCAAGGTCAGATCCCCAATCAATATTGGGATTGATCACCACTTCCTGCCCAACCCAGGGTTGATCATTATCGTCACCAACTTCTTCCACAATTCCGGAACCATCTGACCCCATAGTTACACCAAATTTGATGTTGGGATATTTGCCTTCTCGAATCCAATCATCCCTGCGATTAAGGGCAGCGGCTTTGATGCGCACTAATGCTTTTCCCGTTGTAACCGTTGGTTTTGGAACCTCGCGCAGTTCGATCAATCCTGCATCTTTTAATACTAATGCCTTCATAGAATAAGTTCAGTTTGAAGGTACGAAGCCATCAACAAAATCTGAAATTAGTTTAAAGAAATCTTAGTCAAGTCGTCTGACCGCTTCAATGCTTTTGCGTGAAAGCGGTCTGACGACTAACTTTAGAACGGGGTATCATCATCACCTCCCATGGGCGGAGATGGTGGCGGAGAATCACGGAATGTATTCAATCGACTTTCGCGGGTAATACTACTCATCGGTGTAAGTCCTTCGGGCGAATCGTAATCGGCAAACTTGGTGTACTTACCGATGAATTTCAGCTTAACATTTTCAAGCGATCCATTCCGGTGCTTTGCAATTATAACTTCGGCCATACCTTGTGTAGGCATACCTTCTTCATCAACGGTAATTTTATAATACTCAGGACGATACAGGAACATAACTATATCAGCATCCTGTTCGATAGAGCCTGATTCACGTAAGTCAGAAAGTTGAGGACGCTTGTCACCACCCCGCGTTTCTACACCACGACTTAATTGCGATAATGCAATCACCGGCACGTTGAGTTCTTTGGCAATACCCTTTAACGCCCGGGAAATAGAAGCTATTTCCTGTTCGCGGTTACCGCTTGCTTCGCCCTTCATTAACTGCAGGTAATCGATTACTACTAATTGGATATTATGTTCTGCCTTGAGTCTGCGGCACTTAGCTCGCAATTCTAAAATCGAAAGTGCAGGTGTGTCATCAATAAAAATCGGAGCACTGGATAGGCGATTGGTTTTATGAACCATCTGTTGCCATTCAAAATCAGCCAGGTTCCCTTTTTTAATTTTTTCAGAATCCAATTCCGCTTCCGCGGAAATAAGTCGGTTCACTAATTGTAGCGAGGCCATCTCTAACGAAAATATCGCTACTGGAAAATTAAAATCTACTGCCGCATTGCGCAGAGCCGAAACAACAAATGCCGTTTTACCCATACCGGGTCTGGCAGCAATAATAACCAGTTCTGATTTCTGCCAGCCTGAAGTAACCCGATCGAGTCGTGAGAAGCCGCTGGGTATTCCCGTAAGGCCGTCTTTATGATTGCGTTTTTCCTGGATCTCTTTGGTAGCCTGAAACATCAGGGCTTTCATCGAGTCGTAGTTTTTGCGCAGGTTCGAATCTGAGATTTTGAAAATATTCTGCTCAGTTTTATCCAATAGTTCGAAAACATCGGTTGTGTCTTCATAAGCATCCGAATGTATCTGGGAGGCGATCTGAATCAGGTCGCGTTTGATAGCCATCTCTATGATAATGCGGGCGTGGTATTCGATGTTGGCGGCCGAACTTACTTTAGAAGTCAACTCAGCGATGTAATAGGCACCACCTACCAATTCTAGTTTGGCACTCTTCCGCAATTGCGCCACTACCGTGCGCATGTCTACCGGCTCGGAAGCTTTGAACAAGTCGATGATCGCTGTATAAATCTCTTTGTGTTGTTCGGAATAAAAATGATCAGGCCGGAGAAATTCCACCACAGCTGTTAAAGCATTCTTCTCGAGCATGAGTGCTCCCAGAATGGCTTCTTCCAAATCAAGCGCCTGAGGCGGAAGCTTACCCAAACTTTCAGAGATGTCTCTCACTAAAAGTTTTGATTTGCTTCCGGCTCCGCTCATCACGGAACTTAACCTCACGGGCGTTGATCGCTGCTCCATACTTTGTGGTTGTTGGGCGTAGTTTCTTTTAAAGGCAACAAACGTAACGCTAAGAAATCTACTACGTTCAACAAGTTATCTACATTTAAACGTGTGTAATTGTTAATAAATTCAATTGTGAAAATTCATAAATTTTTATCAGTGCTGAAAACTTCCTTTAAACGATAAACATTTTACTATATATTTAGGCAATAATACAACCAGTACCTTGACGGCAGAAAGTATTTATCAACAAAGCCTTGATAAACAACGCATAGTGATTGTTGGCGAAGGCAGCGATTTAATAACATCTCTTGTTATCCATACCCTCACTTTTTTTAACAGGAAATTTGATTTTGTGCTCCCTGGTAATACTGTCAAGTTCGACATGAACGCTCCCATAATTATCATTCATGCTACCGATCAACTGCTTGACTACAAACATCATATCGCTATTCTTACTAATTTAGGTTCAGGTGATTCCATAAATGCTTTTGAACAATTGGCCAATGCTACTCCGAAAGGCGGCACGTTGTTATATCCCGAATTGACGGAATCCTTAAAAAAGATAGGCATCAAAGAACGGACAGATGTTCAGGCAATTGGCTATAGTCGATACAAACACGAACTCAAAGAGGGTAACACCGTGTTAATCAGTAGCACAGGCGAACGATTCCCCATATCGGTGAGCGGTGACAAAAACCTGGAGTACGTAAGCGCGGCTAAAGAACTACTTAAAAAAATAGGTATCACCAGCGGACAATTTTACAAAGCTATCGGCACCTACCTTCCCGCTTAATATATTCATTACTCTCAGATTACTACTTCATGACGCTAAACCTGAAAATACCGCTTTGCTTTTTTGATCTGGAAACTACCGGCATCAATATTACTCAAGACAGGATCATTGAAATTGCGGTGATAAAAGTTATGCCCAATGGTGAGGAAATCAAGAAAAGTAATGTAGTTAATCCAACCATACCCATTGCACCAGAATCAACTGCCATTCATGGTATTTCGAATGAGGATGTAAAAGACAAACCCACTTTTAAAGAAATAGCCAAAGACTATGCGCGGTTCTTTGAAGGTGCGGATCTGGCAGGTTTTAACATCTTGAAGTTTGATGTACCCATGTTGGTGGAAGAATTTCTTCGGGCCGGAGTTGAATTTGACTATAGTCGCAAAAAGCTAATAGATGCACAGAAAATTTTTCACATGATGGAAAAACGAACGCTCAGTGCGGCATTTAAATTCTATTGTGAAAAAGATATGGTCGATGCCCACTCCGCGGAAGCAGATACTCAGGCAACCATGGAAGTGTTATATGCTCAGCTGAAGCGGTATGAAAATCAGGAAGTGACTGATGGACTTGGGAAAAAAATGGGCGTCATTAAGAATGACATGGACGTGCTTAATAAACTATTCTCCTCCGAACTGGTGGATTTAGCCGGGCGTATGACCCGAAATGAAAAAGGGGAACCGGTTTTCAATTTCGGCAAACATAAAAACAAACCTGTGCTACAGGTTTTTAAAACCGAACCCTCCTACTACGACTGGATGATGAATGGAGATTTTCCATTGGATACCAAACGGAGGCTCACGGAAATTAAATTAAGCGGACTCCTGCAGAAGTAACGCTTGAACTCATCTCAAAAAACCAGCACGAATGTCTGGCTGAGGATTTCGAACCCTCAAGGGCTTCAAAAATAGCCTTCGAATACTCAGGCCGACATCTTAATTATTTTTGAGATGGATCCTGGTTATTTGCCTTGAAGTATTCACAATTTGTACTCATAACACACTCTTCGCATTTAGGATTTTTTGGTCTGCATATTTCCCTTCCTAAAAAGGAAATGGCCATCCCTGCTTCACCCCAGTCTTTAGGATCGAACGAATCCATCATTTGTTTTTCCAATTTTTTGGGGTCCGTACCCTGAGCAATGCCTAGCCGGGGTGCTACACGTACAACATGCAGGTCAACAATGATGCCTTCGGCTGTGGCCCCCAACTCGCGCTTGATAACATTGGCCGACTTTCTTCCAATACCCGGGAGTTCTGTTAAAGCTTCTAAGGTGGTTGGAATATTTTTATCTTCTTTGATTTGACCGGACAATTCCAATAACCACTTAGTTTTATTTCGATTATTCCGAATCTTACTTACAAAGGGGTAAATGGATTCGGCATTAGCTTGCGAGAGTGTCTTCATATCCGGAAACACTTTAAAAAGTTCGGGCGCCAGTTTATTAATGTTGCGATCCGAATCCTGGGCAGAAAGCACCACTGCCACCAGGAGTTCATAGGCATTCGTGTAATTCAACGGATGCTTTTTACCCTTATATTTTTTAATGAGCGGTTGGATTTCCTTCTGCCAGTTGTGCGATGTCATGAGCGTTAAATTTGGCAAATAAATATAAGTATTAACACTATACCTTTTGTAATTTAATGTCTTTCTAGCTGTTCAAATTTTCTATTATGGGAACCTTCAACATCAATCGCAGAAATTTTATAAAAGGTGCCACCGCCACGTTTATGCTGGGCGCTTTCAGTACCCAGGGGATGGATTTTTTCGATCTTCAAAAAACATGGCGTGTGGCATTGATAGGCACAGGTTGGTACGGCAAAAGTGATCTGTTTAAATTAATTCAGGTGGCTCCTGTTGAGGTAATAGCCTTGTGTGATGTTGACAAAAATTTGCTCAATGAAGCCGGTAAACTGGTGAGTCAGCGGCAGAAGTCAGGCAAAACCCCAAGACTTTATAAAGACTATCAGAAAATGCTTTCCGAAAATCAACTAGACATAGTGTTGATTGGTTCACCCGATCATTGGCATGCCTTGCAATGCATTGATGCGATAAAGGCGGGCGCACATGTATATGTTCAGAAGCCCATCAGTGTTGATGTGATGGAAGGCGAAGCCATGGTAGCCGCTGCGAGAAAATATAAGCGCACTGTTCAGGTAGGATTGCAGCGCAGAAGTACTCCTCATTTAATCGAAGCAAAGAAAAATATTGTGGAAGCTGGCCTGCTTGGTAAAATCTCGCATGTAGAAATGTTCTGCTATTACCACATGCGCAACAACAGCCATCCAGCCTTACAGACAGTACCCGATTATCTCGACTATGAATTATGGACGGGTCCTGCTCCGCTCCGCCCTTACGATGGACTTCCGCACCGTGGTTGGTGGCGCGCCTTTATGGAATACGGCAATGGCATTATGGGCGATATGTGCGTGCATATGCTGGATGCGGTGCGATGGACGCTTGGTCTTGGATGGCCGACAAAGATTTCGTCATCCGGAGGAATTTATGTTTTTAAAGAAGGCAAATCAAATATAACCGATACCCAGTCTGCTATTTTTGAATTCGATAATCTCACTGCAGTCTGGCAACATCGTGCCTGGGGTTCACCCGTTGATCCTGAGTATCCGTGGGGTTTTAAAATTTATGGCGAGAAGGGAGTGCTGTCAGGCAGTCCCTATCAATATGATTTCGCTCCCCACGGAAAAGGAAATAAAATTCATAAAGATGTTGCCTATGAAAGAGAAAAGTATCCGGAAGATTTGAAAGAGAAAGATATTGAATTGCATACCGCACCGGCTACACGCGGGCAGCTGCTCAACTTTTTAAAATCAATTGAAGAGGGAAGTAACCCCGTGGCCGACATTGAAGAAGGTCATATCTCAACAGCTAGTTGTATTTTAGCAAATCTCGCTATGAAAACCGGGCGAACCCTTAAGTATGATCCAAAAAAACGGATCGTACTGAATGATGATGAAGCGACCCAACTATTGTCACGATCGTATCGCGGACCATGGGAACATCCGGATCCAACCAAATTTTAGCCTGATTGGCAAAACTAAATTCTACCAATTCTATAGAATTAACTTTACCTTTGCGCCCATAAAAACTAGCAAAAAGTGATCGCAAACGTTGGTTTTGTAAGAAATTCGCTGGATTCCCTTTCGGCATCGGAAGGTTTGCGTTGGGTTTCTATGCAGTTCCCCGGCTCATCTCGGTTTTCTTCAGCCCTCGGGTTGGAAGATCAGGTGATCACCCATTTAATCGGCACGCAAAAACTAGACATCAAAATTTTCACGCTCGATACCGGTCGGCTCTTTCAGGAATCGTATGACTTATTAGACCTTACTCAGAAAACATATAATCAACCGATTCATACATACTTTCCACACGCTCCTGCTGTTGAGAAACTAGTTTCAGAAAAAGGCCCTAATAGTTTTTACGATTCGGTTGATAATCGGAAAGAATGTTGCCACATCCGAAAAGTAGAACCATTAAAGCGTGCATTGAATGGAGCAACAGTTTGGATAACAGGTGTTCGTGCCGAACAATCAATAAACCGTGGTACCATGCAACTTGTTGAGTGGGATGAACAACATCAGCTTATCAAATACAATCCATTGCTGACCTGGACAGAGCAGGATGTTACTGAGTTTATCGAAATAAATAAAATACCTGTAAGCACCCTGCATAAAAAAGGTTATCCCAGCATCGGGTGTGCACCTTGCACCCGCGCAGTTTTGCCGGGCGAAGATTTTCGGGCGGGTCGCTGGTGGTGGGAAAGTTCCAATAAAGAATGTGGTTTGCACGAAAACAAAGCTGCCCTGACGAAGTAATCCTATGTCATCGAATAAGAAAGAATTTCCAAGAGCATTAGAAGACGAAGCGATCTATATTCTGCGTGAAGCAGCGGCTCAGTTCGAGCGTCCTGCTATTTTGTTTTCCGGGGGCAAGGACTCCATCACCTTGGTGCGCCTGGCTCAAAAAGCATTTTATCCCGGTAAGATTCCGTTTCCTTTATTGCATGTAGATACCGGGCATAATTTTCCTGAGACCATCGTTTTTCGTGATTGGTTAGTTGAGAAAACTGGAGTAGACCTGGTTGTTGGTTATGTGCAGGATGATATCGATGCCAAGCGAGTGGCAGAAGAAAAAGGAAAGTTTGCAAGTCGCAACACACTACAAACTGTTACGCTGCTGCGGATGATAGAAGAGCAAAAGTTTGATGCTTGTATTGGAGGAGCGCGCAGAGATGAAGAGAAAGCCCGCGCAAAAGAAAGAATCTTTTCGGTGCGTGATGAATTCGGGCAGTGGGACGCCAAGAATCAACGACCGGAGTTGTTTGAATTTTTAAACGGTAGAATTAAACCAGGTGAGAATGTAAGGGTCTTCCCGATTTCTAACTGGACCGAACTGGATGTGTGGAATTATATAAAGGAAGAAGAGCTGGACATTCCTTCCATCTACTTTACGCACGAACGCGATGTCATTATCCGAGACGGAGTGCTGTGGCCTATCTCAGATTTTATTTATCGCGATGCAGACGAAGAGATAATAAAAAAGAAAGTTCGCTTCCGCACCGTAGGCGATATGTCGTGTACCGCAGCATTAGCCTCAGAAGCAGATTCACTGGAAACAATTATCGATGAAATTATTTCCGCAACACTTTCAGAGCGGGGCACCCGCCTTGATGATAAGCGTGCCGAAGCCGCCATGGAAATAAGAAAAGTAAGTGGATATTTTTAATCGTAAATCAAAAATCAAAACGTGGAAGTATTACGCATAGCAACAGCCGGCAGTGTGGATGATGGGAAGAGCACTCTTATCGGGCGACTGTTGTATGAAACAAATTCTATTACTACCGATCGGCTCGAAGCTATTCACAAAGCCAGTCAGCGCAAGGGAATAGACTTTGTTGATTTGTCATTGTTGACCGATGGATTAATTGCAGAACGCGAACAAGGGATTACTATAGACGTAGCCCATATCTATTTTCAAACTCCAAAACGAAAATTTATTATTGCTGATTCGCCAGGGCATGTGGAGTACACCCGCAACATGATCACCGGAGCCTCGCATGCTGAAGTGTCTGTCATCCTGGTAGATGCCCGTCTCGGAATCCTGGATCAAACTCATCGTCATTATTATATCGCGCACTTGCTGCGAATTCCGAATGTAATTGTATGCGTGAATAAGATGGATCTGATTGGCTATGAGGAAGAGAAGTTCAGAGCCATTGAAAAACAGTTCACGGAGTTTGCCAATCAAATCAAAGCAGCTGACCAGTACATTCAATTCATTCCGATCAGTTCGTTGTATGGTGAAAATATCACTAAGCGTTCGGAGAAAATAAATTGGTATAAAGGTCCAGCGTTGCTCGAGGTATTAGAGTCATTAGATGCAAGCCCGAAAGAATCCAAAGCCAGGTCTCGGTTTCCGGTACAATACATTATCAGGCCACGCACGGAAGAGTTTCATGATTTTCGTGGCTATGCCGGGCGTGTGGCTAGTGGACAGTTTATAACCGGAGACTCTGTAACCATTCTGCCCTCCATGCGCACCACCACCATCGATAAAATTTATCAATACGATCAGGTAATCGCGCATGCAGACACCCGACAATCGGTAGTGATCACCCTGAAAGATGATGTGGATGTAAGCCGGGGGGATATGATTGTGAAGACGGGTGAAGAACCAGAACAAAAAAAAGAACTAGATGCCGATATCTGTTGGTTGAACAACGAACCGATGACAGGCACCAAAACGTATTTAATGCAAACCGGAACTTCGCTAACAAAAGCAAAGATTGCGTCTGTGGAGTATGTAAAAATTCCTTCCACGCTCGAGCAACTTCCGGCCACGGCACTTAAGATGAATGAGATTGCGCGGGTGAAAATTAAAACCGCCAAAGGTGTTGCCTCCGATACCTACAAAGAAAATCCCAGCAATGGATCATTCATTTTGATTGATGAGTATTCTAATAATACTGTAGCGGTTGGGTTTTTGAATTAGGGTTGCTATATAACTCCTGCTCTTGGGCAGTTGCGTAATCACCTTTCTAGATTTATCTTGTATATCTAATTGTGTTTTAGCCATTGTGTCTTTTATACAATGGTTTCGTTCAGGCGCCATTCACACAAAAAAGTTAATAAAAGGGTTAAATTGGGTTAATTTGGGTTAAATTTAAAAATATGAAAAGGGAAAAGGTAATAGAGACGGTAAGGGAATTTCCTCAGGAATTTGATTTAGAGGAACTCATTGAAAGACTTGTTTTTGTGGAAAAAGTGGAAAAAGGACTGGCACAAATAAACGAAGGAAAAACATTACCTCACGAGCAAGTAAAGGAGATAGTTAAAAAATGGTGAAAGTAATTTGGACCGAATTTGCAATCGAGGATTTAAGATCAATCCATTCCTACATTTCACAAGACTCGAAAGTTTATGCAGACAGATTTATTGAGAAAATAATTACAAGAGTTGGGCAACTTGAGACACATCCAAAATCAGGACGAGTTGTACCTGAATTTAATATTGAGACTTTAAGAGAATTAATAGAAGGCAATTACCGAATCATTTACAAAATCAATTCTGACTCTATCGGAGTCGTTCGAGTACATCATTCAGCACGACCATTAAAAGGCCTGTAGGCGCTAACTGACCACAACAGCTATAATTAATAGCGGGTAATAAGTGAAGTTTTTTTAACACTTAACTCAAACCTCCTTCCACGTATGATCGGCCAGCAACTTAACAGCTGACACAAAGCTTTTATACGGAGTTTTTCTACCCCACTCTTTCGGAGCGATCATAGAAACCAGATGAGATGCATCCTCTTTTTCGTAGAGGTAATACGTTTGACCAATCACAGGCGCAAAACTAATTTGTGCATCATAAATGATCATCGAGAGTTCTTTGCGCTTCTGAATCTCTTTGGCCTGAATTGCCAGCAACTCAATCTGCTGCCGGATCTGCGTAAGCTGCATGTTCGTTTGCTCTTCCATAGCCGACAACGCATGATGTCGGATTACTCCGGCTTCATTGGGCTTAATCACCGCCCCCGAAACCGAGGCTGCGTACGGAAGTACACTTAACTGCTTGTGATAAATTTCTTCGTTGGTAAATTTCTCGCCCGCCTCGTTGTAATGATGATGCGTTACTTTCAAATATCCTTTAGGCGTAATCTCGTGCGTTACTTCCAGCGAGGGCTTTTTGTTTTTGCTGAAATAAGTTTGAAAGATAAGCGAAGAAGTAAACTCACTCCGCACGGTATCCCCTACTTCGTGATTTTCGAAAGCATACTCATCGCCATCGGGCGTTACCAAATACTGTGAAGAAAAGGCCTGGTCTTCCAGCGAGACCCAGTTCATGCTGATGGACAACTGCTTGCCCGTGCCCGCCAATTCTATTCTGAATATGCCTGACTTTGGTCGGTTGCCAAATTCATAGGTTCCCTTTTCAGGAAAGAGTTGCCACGAGGCTAAAAAGTTATACGCATCAACCATGGTAAGAAACAAAACTCAATAACGCAGATAACCAGGAATGGTTATGCCTACCGATTTTTAGCTGATTACTTTTTGTAATACGTCATCGCTTCCGGAATCCAGCCTTCAAGATCTTTAATCCTTGTACTATGCGAAGGGTGCGTTGAAATAAACTCAGGTGGCTCCTGGCCTCCGCCCAAAGCTGCCATGCGCTCCCAGAATTTCGGTGCGGTGGCCGGATCGTAGCCCGCCATGGCCATGAAGATCAAACCCATATGGTCGGCTTCGGATTCGTGGCTTCTCGAAAACTTCAACATACCCACGTTGGTACCCATACCCACAGCCTGCATAAAAATCTGCTGCGTGGCGGATGGGTTTTGTCCCATCGCTGCGCCCACCGTGCTCATCCCAAATTCAGCCAACATACCCTGACTCATGCGCTCAGCACCATGGTTGGCAATCGCGTGTGCCACTTCATGCCCCATCACTACGGCAATGCCAGCTTCATCCTTGCAGATCGGTAAAATGGCAGTATAGAAAGCCACTTTACCCCCGGGCATACACCAGGCGTTTACAGTCTTATCATCCTGGATCAAATTGAACTCCCACTCGAAACCCTGAAGTTGGCTACTGATACCCTTCTGCTGCATATATTGTTCTACCGCCTTCTGAATTCGGACCCCAACTTTTCTAACCAATTGAGTTTGTTCCTGATTGTTGGATAGCGGTCCTTTTGCAATTACTTCCCGGTACTGTTGTGCTGCCATCTGGTTGATCTCAGGAGCAGAGACGAGACTTAATTGCTTCCGACCTGTTACAGCTACCGTAGCACAGGCATAAATAATGGTGAGTAATAGAAATGAAGTGATAATTCTGATAAACATATTTTTTTCTTTTGACAGGCAAAGATAAAGCCATTATCGATATGGAATCAAAATTGACGGTGAATTTGCCGGATTGGCTCAGATTGTTTCTAAATTTGCACAATCAAAGAATAAATTACCCCATGCGAATCTTTGCCATTGGTAGAAACTACGCTGAACACATAAAGGAACTCAACAATGAGCGCCCCGATGAACCAGTAATCTTTACAAAGCCGGACACCGCTATTATCAGAAGCAATGGTTCCTTTTATTATCCAGACTTTTCTAAAGACATCCATCACGAAGTGGAGCTTGTTTTAAGAATCTGCAAAGAAGGAAAAAACATTGAGGAGAAATTTGCCAGCAAATATTATGATGCCATTGGCATTGGTATAGATTTTACAGCGCGTGATATTCAGCAGAAGTTAAAAGAGAAAGGATTACCATGGGACATTGCCAAGGGATTCAATGGATCTGCTCCTATCTCAGATAAATTCATTCCCGTTAACGAATTTAAAGATCTTAAAAATATCAACTTTAAACTGGACGTGGACGGACAACTAAAGCAACAAGGAAATACAAGTCTGTTACTTTTTCCGTTTGATTATATCATATCCTATTTATCAAAATTTTTTACGTTACGCACAGGTGATTTAATTTTTACCGGAACTCCGAAAGGAGTCGGGCCTGTGGCGATTGGAAATAAACTATCCGCCTACATTGAAGATGAGAAGCTGTTGGAATTTGAAGTTAAGTGAGTTAGTATTTTTTAGTCTATTTCTTTTTTGCGGCAATGCACTGGCACAGTTCAGTCCTGATAAAGCCATCTTACCCCGCAAGGCAGAAAGAAGCAATTACCTGTTTCCGATAAAACCCGGAAACACAACCATACTCACGGGCACCATGGGTGAATTGCGCAATACGCATTTTCATGCAGGTCTTGATATTGATACACCCGGCATCGGTGTTCCGGTATTGTGCGCTGACGAGGGGTATATTGCAAGGGTAACAGCCACTACAGGCGGTTATGGCAATGTGTTGCACGTTACGCATCCGGATGGCAACACCACCGTGTATGCACACCTTGATCAGTTCAAAGGAGCTGTCGGTGATTTTATCCGGAAGGAACGTTATGCGCGCAAGGTTTCCGAGATCGATCTGACCTTTGCACCCAATCAATTCCCGGTAAGTAAAGGTGAACTGATTGGTTTATCCGGTAACACGGGAGGCTCGGGCGGACCCCATCTTCACTTCGAAGTTCGCAATGAGAACAATGAAGCTATCAATCCGCTTACGTACGAATTTGCAGAAGTAAAAGACAATCTGGCGCCTGTCGTTTTTAAGGTGGCGCTGAAAACCATGAACGATCAATCCCGAATCAACGATCAGTTTGGTCGTTTTGAATTCTCTGTTGTGAAAAATGGAAACACGTATTCATTACCATATCCAATTCTTGCACATGGTCAAATTGGTATTGAAGTTTTGGCTCACGATAAAATGGAAAACTCCCGGTTCAGGTATGGTATCAACTATATCGACATGCAGGTGGATAGTCAGGTGGTGTTTGCCCAAACTATTGATAAAGTTAATTTCAGTGAGTCGCGAAGAATACTTACGTTGATGGATTTCAGAACGCTGGAGTTAACGGGTGCCCGATACAACAAACTTTATATTGATGATGGCAACCGGCTGGATTATTACCCGCATGTGTTAACAAAAACCGGTATTGTTATCAAGGACAAAGAAACTTCGATCGACATCCGGCTAAAGGACTACAATGGCAACGAAGCTAACGTACACTTTATGCTCATGCCCAATCCGGTGGTTAAAACAACCCCTATCTTGACCTCTCAAAACAAACCCTACGATACCGAGATTCAGGAAAATACGCTTAAGGTATCCGTTAAAAAATGTGTTGCAGATTCCACGATAACTATTTGGCAACAAAGGAAATCAACCACAGTTTCCAGCACCTATCAGGGTGAGCATCAACGCGTGTATTTGATTGATCTGTCTCAAACTTTACCCGACTCTATCCAAACTTGCCAGGGGTCCATCCAATATAATTTCAAAGACAGAATTCCCTCAGAAACCGATTACAAATACTACAGCGATCTGGTCAATATAGAATTTCCAAACCAGTCCTTATATGATACGGCCTATCTGATAATGAATTATGATACGCTGAACAATCAGGAAGTTTTCACAATCGGTAGCCGAACCGTTCCCTTACACAAAAGCATCAATGTCACGTTGAAACCACGCTTAAACTACTTTCAATCGCGCGACCTGGGCCTATACCGAAAGGAAGGCCGTGGATTTATTTACGTGCCCAGCGAATGGAACAACAATCGCGTAAAGTTTAGCACCCGTGATTTTGGAGACTTCACGCTTATGCGCGACACCATTCCTCCCAAGATTACAAAAATCGGGTTGTCATCAGCCGCTGCAAGATTTAAGATTGGCGACAACCTATCTGGAATTTCCTACTTTGAAGCCAACATTAATGGCGAGTGGTTGTTAATGGTATATGATTATAAAATCGGTATTTTAAAATCTGAAAAACTGGATAGTTCAAAACTTCTTAAAGGAGACTTTGAACTGAAAGTGGTAGATCAGGCCGGCAACGAAAATATTTTCAAACAAAAAATTTAGCATCTATGGCTCTCACGGTTGGCTCCAAAGCACCTGACTTTAAAACCAAAGATCAGGATGGGAACGAAGTAAGTCTATCTTCCTTTAAAGGAAAAAAAGTTGTGCTGTACTTCTATCCAAAAGATATGACACCGGGCTGCACAGCCGAGTCGTGTAACCTGCGTGATAATTACAAAGCCTTGCAAAAAGCCGGGTACGAAGTTTTTGGTATTAGCTCGGACAATGAAAAATCGCATAAGAAATTTATTGAGAAAGAAAAACTTCCCTTCAGCCTACTGGCGGATGAAGACAAATCTGTCCATTCAAAGTTTGGCACGTGGGTAGAGAAATCGATGTATGGAAGAAAGTATATGGGTACGGCCCGTGTCACATTTATCATTGATGAAAAGGGTATTATTAGCGAAGTGATCGAAAAAGTAGATACTAAAAATCACGCAAGTCAGATTTTAGGAGGTTCTCAACCCGCGCCACTTCCTGTTAAGAGCAAAAAATTAACTAAGCCAGTTAAGAAGGCGGTGAAGAAAGTAGTGAAGGCTCCAAAAAAGAAAAAATAAATTCCTGATAGGAAGAAAGTGCTAGCCCGATTTCAGAATCGGGCTTTTGTTTTTATCTACCTTCAAGGAGTTTTATTATCCTCAAATGTCTGGTTATATTCGGGCAAATTTTCAGCTTCATGGCACAACCCGATTTAGCTCAATTAAAGAAACTAAGTAGTCAAATACGCAGAGATATCGTTCGCATGGTGCATGCCTGCCAGAGTGGTCATCCAGGCGGTTCCTTGGGGTGCACGGACTTTTTCGTGGCCTTATATTTCCATATTCTCAAGCACAACCCAAAATTCAACATGGATGGTAAAGGTGAAGACCTCTTCTTTCTTTCAAATGGACATATTTCACCGGTATGGTATGCTACACTTGCCAGGGCTGGTTACTTCGATGCAAAAGAATTGTCCACCTTCCGTCTTTTGAATACCAGACTTCAAGGCCACCCTGCAACACACGAACATTTACCAGGTATACGTATTGCGTCCGGATCCCTAGGTCAGGGTTTGTCCGTAGCCATCGGTGCTGCTCAGGCGAAGAGATTAAATGGCGACAACAACCTTGTTTACGTATTGATGGGTGATGGTGAACAGCAGGAAGGCCAGGTATGGGAAGCCGCTATGTATGCGGCCCATAATAAAATGAATAACATTATTGCCACCATTGATTACAACGGACAGCAAATCGATGGGCCTGTGGATAAAATTCTTTCCCTCTTGAATCTAAAATCTAAATGGGAAGCTTTTGGCTGGACCGTTCAGGAATTTAACGGTAACAAACTCGAAGACGTGCTGTCGGCATTAGAAAATGCGAAAAGATTATTGACGCAGGGCAAACCAGTCATGAACCTGATGAAAACCGAAATGGGTTTTGGCGTTGATTATATGATGGGTTCACACAAATGGCATGGGGTTGCACCCAATGATGAAGAACTTAAGAAGGCGTTAGCCCAGCTGGAGGAAACGGTTGGAGATTATTGATCCCGGTTGCTAATTCTTCTTCAACCCTTGTATTACCACATTCCCGGTTCCATACGGATCGCAGGGATATTGAAATTCATTCTTTAGTTTTTTGGGATCGGTGATGGTTTTGTAAAAACCATCAAAATACTTAAGGGTTGATTTGAGATAAGTTTCTTCTATAAGTGTGCAGGTTCTATACACGTTATACAAATCTTCTTTTCGATCTATAAACCGTTTGATCACGTCTGTAAACTGATTCATATCCTCTATACAAAAGCCCCGGTACCTTCTTTCGCGGATTGAACTCATCAACAATTCTGCAGCCGGGTGTGCATAGGGCGCAGATACCAGACCCGAATGATCAAAGTCGTAAGGCACAGTGGATGGGATTGAAGAATCATTAGTGGCAATCAGCTTTACATTTTGCATATATTGAACCGACCAATCCGTATTGCCAATCAGATATTCAAAAACAGCCATGTTCAAAAAATCATCCCGCTGGGTTTGTTCTGGTCTCGTGAGTTTTCCATCCACCGAAATTGCATTATTTCTCTTTGCCATATGCTCTTCCTCTTCGATGAGCATACCGTACAACGGCTCAACCTTTTTTGCTTTTGAATTTGAGTCCTCAAAGATCACTTTCACCAACCGCACGTTAAAACTTTTGGGGGTGATCTGATTGTAGAGTTTGTACACGAGGTATTCGCGAACTACATATTTGTCCCCACGACAGGGAGTGACCAATTTCAATTTCTCTTGTCCGGCAAAAAGAGTGTTCACCACACTTTCTTTATTAAAATTCAACAACATGGGTGGGTAGGTGCAATTTTCCATCAACTTGCGAAAGTGGCCGCGGGTCTTGATCTTAACCTGAATGGAAACCGGGTTGCCCCCATTTTTAAAGGTAAGTGTGAAGGCATGGTATTGAGGGTCGTTGCCCCGATCCTTCATCAGGTCTCCAAATTCTCCCGAAACAGTAACCTCAAGCATCTCCTCTGAATCAAAGAGTTGATCTGGCTGTGCGATCAAAACCCCGGAAAAACAGGTTAGAACCAGCCCCAAGCAGCTCAATACCAAATTGTTCATATCGTTGAATTTTAAGAGAATACGAGCATTTTTTTCTCAAATACCCGCCAAACTAACAATTGTATCGGCAAGTAGTTACTTTGGTAAAGTTTTCCTTATCTATGGCTATATTACACACATATTACATTGAGTCAGGTTTATTTTGCATTATTTTCTGCTTTGATTCACTTAAACCTCCCCCTTCACAGCTATGAGAAAGTTTGTATGCCTGCAAAGCCCGATAATGAATTCTTGGGTTTGGGACAGTTTCTACACCTATCCGTCCTGTGCCTATCAACAACTCAATAGTATATGCTAATTTGTCAATTAATGAAAATCACTTACACGATTCTTACATAAACTTTTGCTGTTCTTTCAAAAAATGCTCTTAAACTCAATCGAAATGAAAAAGGTAATCTCTAGTTGGCTACGTGAAGATATTCATTTTCACAAACTAGGTCTATTGCTTCTCTTCTTACTTCCAACCCTCGCACTGGGCCAGCAAACCCAGCAACTTCAAATGTCTGATTTTGTTTTGTTCTCCGGTGCAGGTGGACCGGGAACATCTTCTTGCAGTTCACCCGGGAATGCAGTTCAGATAGGAAGTTCAACAACCATTACCGGAGGATCGGTAGGAAGTTTAAAGTTAGTTAAGTCAACCGGAACAGCTTCATTTACCAGTAATATTTATAGCAAGGGCACGATCTATCTTGCCAACAGCAATCGTGTTACAGGAAATATTGCTGCTTCCAATTCACCCTATGTTTCGGGAACTATTCTATCCATCGGTTCCAATGCGAATATTGGTGGAAACATTGATGTCAACGGAAAAATTGTGATTGGAGGTGGTGTAGTCTCGGGTCAGGTTACTCATCCAACAGGGACTACCTATTCAGGACCTGCACCGGCAGGCGGAAGAATAACCGGTACACCTGCCCTGCCAACATTTCCTGCGTTACCACCAGTTACTCCTTTCCCCCCTTATCCTCAAATGTCGGATATAACCACTACCCGAACTATAACACCAGGTGGCTATGATGACATTAAACTTTCAGGAAATCAAACTCTTACGTTTAAGGGTACGGGCGTTTATATCCTTGACAAAATTGAAAACAAGAACAGCAACAGCTTTGTATTTGATTTTCAAAATAATCCTACTGGAACTATTATACTATATGTACATAACAATGTAAGGCTGAGTAAACTCAGTGTTAACATCATCAATGGTGGAAGTGCTTCCCGGATTTTTACAGAAGTGCATGGTTCTGGGTTAGGCTCCTCTAAGTATGCTTTTGATATCGCCAATGGATCCAGTGGTTCGAAATCAAAATGGTTAGGTACTGTATGGGCACCTTATGCTGCTATTAACGTTGGCTCTGGAACCGGCAATACCGATGTGACAGGCGCCCTATGGAGTGGGACTCAGGTTAACATTCAAAGTGGCGTTACTATTGTTCATGCGCCATTTCAAACCTGCACAACACCAAATGTTAATGCAGGAGCCGACAAAGTGATTACGTGTTCAGCAACAACTGTGCAACTCAATGGCTCTTCTACAACACCTGGTGTAACGTACACGTGGGCAGCCAGCAATGGTGGAAACATCTTATCCGATGCGAATACCGCCACGCCTACCGTGAATGCAGCGGGAACCTACACCCTCACTGTAACAAGCGGAACTTGCTCCGCAACTGATGTTGCCTTAGTTACTTTGAATAACACACCGGTAACGGTGAATGCCGGAACGGATGTAAATGTTTGTGCAGATGCAAACTCGGTTACCCTTACGGCTACAGCAACCGGTGGCGGACCTTACTCCTATCTCTGGAGTACGGGAGAAACCACTCAGTCGATTACTGTAATACCAGAAGACACAACTCCTTATACGGTAACTGCTACGAGTTTAAATGGATCAAATTGCTCTGCCAGTGATGAGGTAGTTGTCAATGTAAACCCAGTGCCCGTGATTACAGTAAACGATGTTGTTGCCTGTAGTACAGATGCCGGAGGGAATACAGCTATCGTTGATCTTACACAGTATGTTACGGTGGATACCGGAACCCTTTCCTATAGCAGTTCACTACATGGTGCTATTTCTAATCCATCTGTATATGAAGCAACACAAGGAGAGATCATTACAATATCTGCATCCATAACAGCTACTACGTGCTCAAGCACAGCTACTTTGTTAATTACCGTTAATGATCGTCAGACATTTGGTGTATGTGCACCTGAAAGTGGTAAGTCAACTAATATCATTGGATCAGAGTTGACCATGTTAAATAACATTGTTGCCCAGGGTGGACAAGTCAATACAAACGAACTATTCTATATCAGCGGTGATATGGTGTTAGTAGAGATTATTGTGTTCTCTCAATTGACTGGATCACAACAATCTCAACTGCAGACAATTCTTACCAATCTTGGATTTGAGACCGATGAAGACATCAGTGACCTTGCCAACTCGCTCGTGTTAACGGGTTTCATTCCGGTTGAAAACCTGGATGAGTTAAATGAAGTTAATGAAACTAATAATGTTGAGTTAATCAATTATGTACGGCCGGCCATTCCTCCGGTTGGCAACGTAATCACAACCCAGGGCGACCGCGTTATGCGATCAAACCTTGCCCGGCTTGGGTATAACCTCGATGGACAGGGAATAAAAATTGGGGTGTTGTCCGATAGTTATAATACGTTACCGAATAATCCCGCGGCTCTTGATGTTGCCAGTGGAGAACTTCCTGCGGTTACTGTTGTTAAAGATCTTCCCGCCCGCTATGGTCAAGGTTCGGATGAAGGTCGTGCCATGCTGCAGATCATTCACGATGTTGCTCCTGCTTCTGAATTGTTCTTCCGTACCGGGTTTATTACAGCCGGTGATTTCGCCAAAGGTATTCGTGATTTAAAACAGATTTCAAATGTCGACATCATGGTGGATGATATTACTTATATCACCGAACCCTTCTATACCAATGGCCGGGTTGCCCAGGCAGTAAATGATGTCGCCCAAGCTGGCGTTTCTTACTTTACAGCAGCCGGTAATTTTGGAAGTAAGTCTTATGAATCTGTCTTTAATCCAGTAGATGCCCCTGTTAGTTTACCGGGACAACAAGCCCACAATTTCAGCGGTGGGGATATTCGCCAAAGTATAACGATTAGCGCTTCTGATAAGCCAACCATTTATACGATTGTACTGCAATGGGATGACCCGGTTTACTCGATCGGATCACTCGGTCAGATTATCTCTGGCTCTGAAAACGATCTTGATATTTACCTCGCTGATTTTCAGGATACTCCCCTATTTGGCTTTAACAGAAATAATATTGGTGGCGATCCGATTGAAATACTCTCCTTCTCTGTGCCCGCCAACACCACGGTGAATACAGATATCATCATTGCTCGGGCACAAGGCACCGAGAATGTTAAATTCAAGTACGTAATATTCCGTGGCGATAACCTTACGGTGAATGAATACTTTACCGGTAGTTCTACCATTGTGGGTCAGGCCAATGCTTCCGGAGCCATGACGGTGGGTGCCATCTTATATAGTAACACGGCTGTATACAATTACACTCCAGTACCAGAAGGTACTATCCCTAACACGGTCGCTACTTTTTCATCCAGAGGAACAGAACCCGTTGGTGAAGTGAGTGGTAAACCTGATTTCGTTGCGCCTAACGGTGTAAACACAACTGTTTTCCTGAATGGTACAGATATAGAAAATGATGGCGATCCCAATTTCTTTGGTTCATCGGCAGCAGCACCACACGCAGCAGCGGTTGCAGCGCTTATCATGCAGGCAAGAACCAAATATTATCCGGACACCAATCCAAAGCATACCGATGGCACGGATTGGCTGGCGGGTAATAAACCTGTTGATATCCGAAAAGTATTACAAAACACTGCCGAAGATTTGCATAGCCCGGGCTTTGATATTAATTCCGGTTATGGGCTTGTACGTAGTGATGCAGCTTTGCTTACCTTGGCAACCCCCCTACCTAAAATTACCCGACTGCTGATTCCGGATGACGCAGAAGCCGGAATAGAAGAATTTACGTTAGTGATTGAAGGAACCAACTTCTACTATGATTCCAAAGTATTTTTGCGGGGTGTTGAAGTGGATGCGGATTTTAATCCCGTCACCACAAATCTGGAAGTAACTATTCCTCCTTTTGAAGGAAACCCACCGGTACAGGTTACCAATACAGCACTCACCAATAACCAGGATGGAGGTAGTTCAGATGCTGTGCCCCTCTTAAATATCCCAAAACAAAAAATTGTTATTAGGGCAAATGACATTACAAAGAAGTTTGGCCAGACGATTGAACCTTTCAGTGCCACTGTATTGAAACTTGCCGATGACTCCAATGGAAATCAAACCTGGCAAGCTTCACAACTGAGTCTGGAGGAAGTAGGATTAACGCTTGATCCTGCGAATTCAACTCTGGTTCCTTTGCAGTTTACCAGTACGATCTCAGATTTTGGTGGAGCCTTGGCTCCGGTAGCAAATAGTTATGTGATTACTCCCTTCCACGCAACAACTGATGTTATCTTCCGTGAACTTTATGATTATGCCGGGATTCTTCAGCCCAACGGAACCTTGTTGTATGATGGACGGGATGTAACGTTTGGTGATTATGGAACAGGATCCATCAAAGTTGATCCCTTACCGATTACCATTAAACCCATTGATCTGAGTTTAGAATATGGACAATCCATTAGCGAAGAAATTGATTATGACATCACCATTCCTGCAACTTATGCAGCCACGATACAAGATGTAAATGCACTTAAAAACTCAATCCAAAACGAGTATCGTACGGATCTTGAAAAATCCAAATTAGCGGGCGATGATGCCCTTCCTCTTGCCATCTTCGACACCCAGCAATTCAATGGCCGCACACTGATTAATTCAGATGCTACGAACCTGAGTTTCATGGTGAGTGGAAGAACGCTGATTAACGGGCGCACATTGATCAATGGACGAACCCTGATTAACGGAAGAACATTAATCAATTCTGTCTTTGATGTGCCTATGAACTCCTTTGAGAATTATAAAGGCACACCAACCGATGAACTGGATCAAACTTTAATCAATCCGGAATTAAATGGCAGAACCCTCATCAACGGCCGCACGCTGATCAATGGCAGGACGCTCATTAATGGAAGAACACTCATTAACGGTCGCACGCTGATTAACGGCCGCACGTTGATTAATGGTCGTACCCTGATTAATGGTCGCACGCTGATCAATGGATCGGAAGGTCCGGAAACAGATGCTCCGGAGCTTCAAAATATGTTGATCCTTTTTGGCGAAAAAGATCTGGAGCCAGCTACCGAAGTAGAAGCCAATGGCAAAGACTATTATGACTTTGGTGAAGATATTGACAATGAAGCGGATTATGTCCTTGAGTTCTATTCTATCAACTTAGTCAGTGGAACAGGTGTAACTACTGAAGGTGCACCCCATGTTGTTGTACCGGGAACATTCTTATCTGGCAACTACGAAGTAACTTATCAACCGGGAGCTTTGGAAATTACGCCTGCAACCCTAACGGTTACAACATCAGCTACTCCTGCAGAAATAACCTATGGAGACCCCGCTCCTGAATATGCATCCGCCTTCGAGGGGTTTGCATACTCTACTGAGTTCTTCGAAGAAGGTAATACCGAGAAGATAACAATAGCCGAAAACCAGGCCTTTGTTGTGCAATCAATTGCCTATACACTTAAAAAAGAAGATCAGGAATTTGAAAGTACTGGGATTATTGCTGCAGGTATCTACAGTATTGTTCCCGAGGTAAGTTTGCTTCAGCCTTCCAATTATGTAGTAGAAGCTGCCGAGAGTATGGCGCTGGGTGAACTGAAAGTAAACAAGGCGAATGCAACAGTTATTGTTACCGGTGGCACATTTGAGTATAATGGCACCGCCAGGCCAGCAACCAGTATAACTCATGGTGTTGGTGGCGCTGACGATCTCTTACTTCCTGAGGTAATGATTGTTTATGAAGGAACTGAAGGCACTGATTATATTGAAACACAAGCTGCCCCGGTAAATGCCGGAACTTATCTGGCTACCGCTACTTTCGCTGGTAATGAGAATTACAATTTGCAGATAGGTACCGCTCCCATCACAATCAATAAAACAAACGCTACCGTTAGCGTGCAAGGTGGTACATTTGATTATGATGGCTTTGCAAAAGCTGTCACCGGATTTGCTTATGGTGTGGGTGGTGAAGCTGATGTTTTGGCTCCGGCTGTAACCTACTTGTATGCAGGAATGGGTGAAACTGTTTATGAACCAACCTCACTGGCACCTACCAATGCGGGTACCTACGAAGTAACTGCATCTTTTGCCGGCAATAATAATTATAATGGTACCGCTAGTACTGCTATAGTCACAATCAACAAAACAATTTCACATGTGATTGTAACCGGTGGTACTTTTGAATACGATGGCCTTGCTAAAGAAGCAAGCGGGTTTGCCTATGGCGTGGGTGGTGAAACTGATGTATTGTCACCGGTTGTCGTTTTACAGTATGCAGGCACGGGAGAAACCATCTATAGCATAACCGAACTTGCGCCTCATCGTGCAGGTACCTACGAAGTGACGGCCACATTTGCCGGTAACGACAATTACACAGGCTTCTCAAAAAAGGCTGCACTTCTCATCAATACTAGGGCTGCTTCAGTTACCGTTAACCCTGCAGCAAAAACCTACGGAGATGCAGATCCGACATTTAGCGGAACCTTGTCCGGATTCATAGAATCAGATGCTGTGACTTCTGCATATAGTAGAGATGAAGGTGAAGCGGCAAATGTCCCCTATTCTATTCATGCCGTATTAAGCTCAGCCGATGTTTTAAGCAATTACAACATTCAGTATAACGAAGCTACATTTAGCATTAATAAGGCTCCCTTAACTGTGACGGCAGATAATAAATCAAAAGTCTATGGCGATGCTAATCCAGAATTCACAGTTACTTACAATGGGTTTAAGAACGATGAAGATCCATCCAATTTGGTTACTCAACCAACGGTAACACTAGCCAACAGTTCGGGTAACGCAGGCATCCATGAACTTATTCCTGCTAATGGCATTGACCATAACTACGAGTTTTTGTATGTGAATGGAATCCTTACGATCGAAAAAGCCAACTTGATTGCAACTGCTGAGAATCAATCCAGAACATATGGAAGTCCGAATCCTGAATTTACAATTCACTATTCTGGATTTAAGAATAGCGATAATGCAGCTGTACTAGATACTCCACCAACAATTTCTTCAACAGCCAATCAATCGAGTTCGGTAGGACAATACGACATAACCTTGGATGGTGGAATTGATAATAATTATTCATTCACCCTTATCCATGGGTATCTGGACATTACCAAAGCGTTGCTTGTCGTTAAAGCCGATGATAAAGTAATTGAATGTTGCTTTACATTCCCTACCCTATCGGCAACCATTACCGGATTTGTAAATGGAGAAACAAGTAGTTCGATGGTAACCGGTGGACCTTCCTTCAATATCTCAGGCAATTTCAATTGGGCTGGTATTTATACCATTGTTCCCAGCAATCTACGGTTGACAAGCATTACCAATTATGATGTGGAGTATGAAAACGGAACGTTATATGTTATTCCGAATCGCCTGACTGCGAAGGCCATTAAACCCACGCTGGTTTGCGTTGAAGAATTGCATAAAGACCCATCCGGATTCAGATACAAGGCACATTTCGAATACACGAACGATAACTATGCTGCAGTATATATAACGAATGGACCTGACAATAAACTTGTAAGTGCAGGTTCGTATGCAGGACAACCACCGCAATTATTTCCTAAGGGAACAGGACAATTCGAAATTCTATTTGATGGCTCACCTTTAACATGGTCAGTGTCGAGTTATTTCTTCGCCCAAAAGAAGACGTTAACTGCCGTTGCAAGTTCGGATTCTCCACGTTGTCAGGAAGATTTGAGTTTAGCACGGATTGAAGCTAAATCCGCTAACTATAACCTCGCAGAAGAGCTTGGCGAAACTAGTGTCGCCTATCCAAACCCAACCATTGATTATGTGAACATATCTATTCGTGGTCTGAACGAACAGCCGCCTTTAGCCAACATCATGATCATAGACGGGATTGGCAAAATGTACCCTGTTAAAGCCACCTGGAATAAGGTCGATAGCATTCTTGAAGTTGATTTATCTGATTTGAATGATGGACTTTACTTAATCAAAGTGAGCTCACCGAAAGGAAACCACGTAGTTAAAGTTTATAAAGAGTAAGGCATAATTTATTAAACATTTACTAAGAGGAATGAAGTATCTTCATTCCTCTTTTGTTTTCAGGCAGGTAATACTTCTGAATTTATAAAATGATTTGTAACTTTATGAATTAGAGTATGCATCGTGCGGATTAATTCTTACATAAATTTGTACTTCCTGCTGATGGCACTGCCCGGGCTTACGCAGAACTACGAAATTAAACGCCTCCAAGAAACGATCGCCAGCCAGCCAGATGATTCTCTTAAGGTTAACAACCTAATTTTATTGAGTAACCAGTACCTGGGGGAAGATCCCAACGAAGCGGTACGCTATGCAATCGAAGCTCAGCAACTTGCAAAAAAAATTCATTACAAAGGAGAAGCCTATGCATACAAAGCAATAGGGCTTGGGTATTTCTATTTATCAGACAACCGGAATGCTGCGCTTCAATTTCAAAATTCTCTAAGGTTATTTGATTCTCTTGGCTTAAAAGTTGGCGTTGCTAATATTCTAAGTACACTGGGTTCAACCTACTTTAATGCAGGCGAAGGCACTAAAGCCATAGACTTTTTCCTTCGTTCCTTAAAGCTATCGGAGGAATTAAACGACTCTCTTCGGATAGGAACTGCGCTTGCTGGTATCGGTGTAGTGTATTTAAATAAAGTAGAGACGTTAGATAAAGCTCTTGATTATTTCTCACAAGCATTGCCCCTATTTCGTAAAATAAATTATGAAGAGGGAGTGGGTAATGTAGCTATGAATATTGGTGAGATCTATAAGAAAAGACAGCTTTATGACTCCGCTATTTTATATCTCGATCAGGCATTAGAAGTGTATCGCGGCACCATTGACGCCACGTTCCCTCTCAATCTGTTAGGTGAAATTTATGTAGAGCTGGGAGATTTTGAACAAGGGCTATTGTACCACAATAAAGCTCTCGAGATAGCCCGGAAGTTAGAAGGAAAACTGGAAATGACGCAAAGCCTGTTGGGAATTGCTTCGGCTCATAATAAAAAAGGCAACTATAAAGTGTCCATTGAATTCTACAGTCAGGCAGCCACGCTTGCAAGAGAAATTGATGCCAAACCAGAATTAAAAGATGCCTTTGAAGGATTGGCAAGGGCGTATGCCAAGACAGGCGATTTCAGAAAAGCTTATACATACGATACGCTGTATAGTAGCATTAAGGATACGCTTTATATTGCTGATGACGATAAAAAGAATCAACAACTTCAGTTTACATTCGACTTAGGTAAAAAGGAGGCAGAGATCAGTTTATTAACCGCAGACCAAGCGTTGAAAGAAGCTACCATTCAACGGCAAAAGATTATGAATTATGCAGCCGGCATTACAGGATTTCTTTTGATCCTGGTTTTAGTTGGATTTTACAATCGGTATCGATATGTGCGTAAGACTAATAAGATCATCAAAGATGAACGCGATCGTTCACAGGATCTGCTGCTCAATATTTTACCGGAAGAAACAGCTCGCGAATTAGAATCAAACGGCCATGCAAAAACCAGGTTCTATGATAATGTAACGGTTCTGTTTACAGACTTTAAAGGATTCTCCACGATTGCTGGTAAGCTAACACCTATTGAACTGGTGGCCGAGCTAAATGATTACTTTATGGCCTTCGATGAGATCATGGGAAAGTATAATCTCGAAAAGATTAAAACCATTGGTGATGCGTACATGTGTGCAGGTGGTATTCCTTCGGTTAACGATACCCACCCCCTCGATGCCGTGAAAGCAGCTTTGGCCATGCAAGCCTATATGGAAAAGAGACAGCGCGAAAAAAATCTTACCGGAGTGGCAGGATGGGAACTGAGAATTGGCATCCATACCGGCCCTGTGGTAGCTGGAGTGGTAGGTAAAAAGAAATACGCCTACGATATTTGGGGCGATACCGTTAACATCGCCAGCAGAATGGAATCTAACGGAGAACCGGGCAAAGTAAATATCTCTGCGTCCACCTATCATTTAATCAGCGAACATTTTCAATGCATTTACAGAGGAAAAATATCCGCCAAGAATATTGGTGAAGTGGATATGTATTTCGTGGAAAGCAAAATTAATAAACCCGTGATGCAACCTGCTTGATGTTGCTACTTCCTCACCGCCTGAACTTAGCTTCTATTTCTTCCAGATGTTGTTGTTTCTTGCTTTCACGCGTCTCTCTGCTAAACTTCGTGTGATATCGGTGGGATTGGAGAAAAGTCTTTTGAACCAGGTTCCATTCACGCTCAGTTTCGACAACTCCCTGTGATTTTAATTCTTCGAGTAATCTCCCTCCTATTTCATAAAAATCATCGCGACCGAGATAATCCAGATCAGCATCGCACAATATTTTATCAAGTTGTGTTGCAGGAGATTGCGGGATGCGGGTAGCCTTAATCGCATTGCCAATAACTTCCACCTGCCCGGCACTCAATCCGAAATCCGGCAAAATTTCTTTTGCCATCTCCGCTCCTTTTGCCTCATGGTTTTTAGGCGATTGGATAAACCCTGCATCATGAAGCAGTGCTGCTACTCTAAGTAAATGAATTTCCTCTTCATTCAGCCGCTCTGCTTTGGCAATAACCAGCGCTGCGTTAAGCACATCATAAATATGATCTACATTATGATATTGAAGGTTGGGCATCTCCTTATCCAGTAAGTCAACGATATACTTTTCTGCTGCCGTAAAATCCGGGGTAGTTGATTTTATTCCTTCATTCGGTAGTGATTCCCGTAAGTTTTTAAGCAACGGATCTACACGCCACCAGATTAAATCAATATCGTTGGTTTTTTTGGCTTTATCGAGCCAATGTTTTGCAGTCGCCAAATCTCCATTATACGCAATGGCATGAACCATATAAATATTAACTCCCTTTTCATTTGCTTCACTCCGCTTGATCAACTCATTCGTTAATTCCAGTGCTTTTAACTCATCCTTTAACCCTGTATAAGCTCCCACCAGATAGGCTATCATGGAGGGAGGTCTTATTTTTGATGTGCGCATGCCAGTTAACAAAGCTTGCCTGGCCTCTTCATACTTTCCCATGGTCAGATAAACTCTACCTAGAAAATCATAAAATCGCAAAACCGTGGGATATAATTGAAGGGCTTCTTTAATGGTATCAATGGCCTCGTCATAGCGCTGCAGCAAGTATAAGTTGATGATCTGATAATTAAAGAATGCTACCGTTAAAGGGTCAATAACTTTTGCGCGATTCACAATCTTAACTGCTTCTTCGTGCCGCCCCATCGTATTGAGCAGGTAACTATACGTGTATAATACATTTGCATTGTTAGGACTTAACTCAATCGCTTGAAGCAATAACTTTTCGGAGGTTGGAAAATCCTTGGCGATGAAAAATTCAACAAATGCCTTGGTCAGATAGTCGTTATCGGAGGGGCCTCGCTTCCATGCTTCGTTTAAATAGATTTCAATATTCGATCTCGCTTCTTCCGGAGAGAGGTCTCCATTCCAGGACATACGTGCCGAATAAGAACTGGCGAGATAAGAGTATGCCTGCTTAAACTCAGGATCCTTAGCAATCGCTTGCTTAAAATACTCCGAAGCAGTGCGATAGCCATCTACACTCCATTGATTGAATGCATGGCGGCCCTTTAGGAAAAGATCATAGGCTTCCAGATTCTTGGTCGGTATTTCCTTCAGCTTTTCAGTTTGTTTTGGACTAAACGATGAAATTAATTCTTTGGCAACTACTTCAGCAACATTATTCTGAATTTCAAAAATGTCATCCATGCTTTCCACAAATACCTTTGACCACAAGTGCTGGTCTTTCAACGCATCAATTAACTGTACATTAATCCGAACCTTCTTTCCATACGCTTGCGCACTTCCTTCCAGAATATACTTTACGCCTAACTCAGCAGCAATCTGAGGAGCAGTCTTGGTGGTCTTTTTATAGCGCATCACCGAAGTTCTGGAGATGACACGCAACGGTGGCAACCCGGCAAGTTGTATCAGAATGTTTTCGGTAATTCCATCGGCAAAATATTCCTGGGTGGCATCCTGCGAAAGACTCACAAAAGGAAGTACGGCTACTGATTTTTCAAGCAGATTCGTTTCTGATTTACTTTTGCCTTCTTCTACACGAATTGCCGGAGTCTCACCGTAGTTAACAGACTCCTCATAGGAATCCGTGATTCTTCCGGGGTATTTGATGGCATTAATAATCTCTTTGATGGCATTAGCTACCTTATTAATCTGATCCCTATAAAAAAGGTTATTCGCATTATCCTGTCTATTATCATCAGGTCGCAGTGGCCTGTTTACTCCGGGCGAGCGAAAAATAAAGTCAATGGAACGTAGTTTAGAATTCAATTCCGCCTCGAATAAATTGCGGTCTTCCAGATCCAGGTTATGAATGGTAACTGGCAAAACCCGGCTGGCAACATTTCCATCTCTCAATTTAATATCCCGGCCGATAGGTTCACTTTGTGCCATTCTGTTGAATGCACAAAACTCGTACTGCCACGCAAAACATTTCGGATCACAATAAATCTGGGAAAGTATGGGTATAAAAATGACAGCCTTCAGCTTTCCTTCCAGACTCTTATCAACATTGTGGGTCTCTAACAGTCCATCGTGGGGATTGGAATCAAAGTAGATCGATAAATCTTCTTTGAAGGTGCTCTCCAGTTCTTTGCGTAGGTCACCAATAAAGTCAGTTACCCATCCGTTGCTGACCTGATATCCTTGGCCTTGAAAGGAAGGCCCCGTTGTACTTCTATTATCCTTGTGGCGATATGAAACAAAAATATCATATTCATACCCCGAAATCACAGATGGCATAGCTTCAAAGATACTAACTTGAACGGCTATAGACAACCAAAAATGAACCGTGTTATTGGATAAGGAAAAGTTCTCTGACCATTGATATAATTTATCCCATTTGGCACCTGGAGTTCTGGTTAATGGCATACTTTTTTCTTATAGTTAGTTATATTGGTGTCAAATAAAATCAACCTTTTTACAATGACCAGAATATTCATCCTTCTACTGGCCTTGGCAAACATCACCGTCTATAGCCAATCATTGATCGTCCAGCCCTATCTGCAGCCTGGCAACAGCCCATCCTTATCCAAGGAGCAAAAAGTATTAATCTGGCAAACAGATAGTATCCCGGGCAAATACAAAGTGGAATTTTCTTTAGTAGCGCCCGAAAGTAAAGTCTCTGTAGCGAAAATATCAGTAGCCACGTTGAAATTGGGTAACAAAACCACGCTGCTATACAGAGCCAGTCTTAACGGTCTTAAATTTGATTCAAAATACTTCTATCGGGTTACGTTAAATCAAGATAAAATTGCCGAGGGCATTTTTGCATCCCGTACAAAAAAGCAACAAACGAAATTTGCTGTCTTTGGTGATTGTGGTGCAGGAACTCCACAGCAAGCTGAGATAGCTTATCAGGTATACAAACAGAATCCACAGTTCGTTTTGGTGACGGGAGACAATGTTTACAGAAGTGGGCTTGAATCAGAGTACCGAAAGAATTTCTTTCCTTACTATTCTGCCAATGAGGCTAAACCAGATACAGGCGCACCGTTAATGAAAGAAATTCCCTTTTACATGCTCCTGGGCAATCACGATGTTTTTGGTTTTGACTTTGATAAAACGCCTGATGGCCTCGCCTATTTTTACTATAATGATTTGCCCCTCAATGGCCCTGTTTCCCCTTATGTTGTAAAGCCTGTTGGCAATGATACTTTACTTAAAGCCTTTCGATCCAATACGGGTTCGCGTTTTCCACGCATGTCTAATTTCTCCTTCGATTATGGTAATGTGCATATTGCTTGTCTTGATGCAAATCCTCATGCAAACCCCCTGGACCCCTCTTTCGTTCAGTGGCTTGCCGAAGATATGAGAAATAGTAAAGCAGACTGGAAGATAGTATCTTACCATCATCCGGCATTCAATTCAAGTAAAGCGCATTACGATTATCAAATCATGAGATTGTTGTCTCCTATCCTTGAAGAACTTGGCGTAGATTTAGTATTAACGGGTCATGTCCATAATTATCAGCGCACATTGCCACTAACATTCGAACCCAAAAGGGATCAAACGGGAACTCAATACGTAATCTCCGATGAAGGGAGAGTCGATGGCACATTTACACTTGATGAAACCTATGATGGTATTACCAACACAAAGCCAAAAGGCATTATTTATATCGTGACCGGTGCCGGGGGTGCCCCTCTTTACGATGTAACCTTAAGTGGTAAACCGGATCTGTGGAAACATGATCCACAGGATAATTGGGTTCCATTCACCACAAAAATTATTTCTGACATACATTCGTTTACCATGATTGAGACCATCGGAAAGAGCTTAGTGTTAAAGCAACTCGATGCCAAAGGTGTTGTCTTTGATGAAATAAAAATTACAAAGTAATTTTTATGATTTCCGTATTTCTAAGACTTTAAACCAACCTGAAAAAGTCCGCTGCTTTCAGACTCATCCGGTAGCTGAATTACACCTACATAATCCAGTTGGAACTTTTTTGGATACAATGCCAGTACAGCAGCAAAACCTATGCTTGAGCAAATGCTGCCTTTGGGCGCATACTGACTAATCGCACGAAGCATTTTAATATTGGTATCGTCAGCTGTAGAATTGATATATACAGGAGCCGCATGTAAGCCAATGCGGATTGGTTTTTCTGGTTTGAAGGGCGCTGTGCTATTCCATACCGACCGAACTATATCCATCAAACCAATTTCCGTTTCCAATCCCAGCACATAAGAGTCTTCTGTCTCTTCAAATATTTTAAAGGCAAGTTGTTCTTCACCTGCTAATGACTTAATCAATTTTTCAATTCGCTCACGCTCTATGGGCAAGACATCTATCAACTCGATGCACGCTGTATACAATACCGGCCGATTCGGAATTACGGTCTGCTCGTGGCGGGTTGCCGATGCCTCAGATCTTGTTAGTTCATTGGGACTATATAATACATCAGGATTGATATTGGTATGCCTTTGAGGAAAAGGCCAGAGTTGAATGGTGTCGCGGGTTCCACCCTCTCTCCGCTTCATATCATATTCGGAAAGTACGGTCAGGAGAAATGGTTCCTGATAATACGTTAAGCTCCGTAGAATGGCAGCACCAAAGATCACTTTCCCTAATAAAGAAAATAAATCATCATTACCACCGTAATGATCATGGGTGATGTATGTATTGGGATATTTACTATGCAATGCATCAAATCGGGTCACCCATTCTTCGCCTGCAAATGATAAACTAGTGTTTATAAAATCGCTTTTATTAAAGGGCATCAGAATGTGAACTTCGCCACCTTCTTCGGCCATGGCTTCCGCAAATAGAATATCGGCCCCGCAGGCAAGTGAACAATAACCAATGCTGGCGTTCAATGTTCTGATTGCGCTTTTAATCGAGTCCTTTACCTTTCCTTCTATGGCTGCCGGGAACCGGGGTGTTGCCCGATTGGGTGCATCGATCATATGACCCGCAAAGGCAACCACATTGGGAGGCGAAAAAATTCGCATCACTTCTTTGGGCACCGCTATATAATGATTCAGTAACCATAACTGGTTGTGTATGCTTAATACTTTTCCCCAATCGTTCCCAGCTAACTTGCGGGCTTTTATATAGTACTCGACCGAGCGATCCCGGTTCTTGGTAAGCAAATAAGCCTCACCCAACGTAGCCATTTCCCATAAGGTCGTTGCTTTGCCTTCAATCAAAGAAATAACGGTAGTAGCAATTTCACGTCCTTGCACAGCACGTCCGGCTATGGCCGACATAGTAGCCGCATTGATGCCGGTATAATAATTTTTCGAGATAGAAAAATTCTTTACATACGTATCGCGGGAAAGTATAGCATATTTTGAATCCTGGTGTTTTTTAAAAAGGGCCTTATAAATGCCTCCTAAAATCCCAGCCGTCTCCGCATCTTCAGGATTTCTACGGTAGGCTAAATCTAGTTGGGCTAATGCTTGTTCCGGTGAACCTGACTTCGACAAACTTAAAGCTAACAATTGATCAACCCGCACATGATCTATCTGTGGATCATCTTTAATGCGTAGAGCAAGTTCACGAGCCTCCAGGTATCGGCCGTGGTTTACTAAGCTTTCGAGGTGCAAAAGAGGTTCCAACACGTGACTAAAAATTCAGGACTGATCAATATGTGCAATAATCATTCAAGGTAAATATTTTATACCAAATAGAGCACCGACTATTTACCCCTCAAAAAAGTTTTATAGGCTAGCTCAAAATCCTGTGGATTGGTCTTACTATTGTCAAGACGCCATTCACGCACAACTTGTTGATGGGCGTTGGGCATCGAACCCACATAGAGCGGTGGAAGTATATTGAAGTTGCTGAGCAAATAATAGGCAGTAACCAAACCCAGTATAACCAACTGAATACCTGATTTATTTTTATAGCGTACCACGCGATGCATGGCAGTAACCTCTTCACCTTCTATCAGCACGCTACCACGCCACCAGCCAATAACCAGAAAGGCTACAATTAAAATGAGGGCAGTCCAGGAACTTACTATAGAAATTGATGCCGGTAGGTAGTTTGAAATATATAACAGGACGATAGCGGTAAAATAAAAGGCGAAAGCAAATTTGAGTTTTAACGGTGCATTCCGTTCAGTCGTCCATGATTGGTAAAAGTGGTAAACATTCAACAGAATAAGCAGGATCACCAAAATAAATACGAGCATGGATGCGCTGGGAATTCTTACATCCAGACCTTGCGCAAAATAAATCAGGCATAGTAGGGCAAGGAGTAACAGTTCAGCGCCTAACATACGTTTATCTTTCTTAAGCATACTTTGTTGCTTTGGCAAGACAAAAAGCAAATCAATTAAAAAAGCAAAAGCAAAGCCGAGCATCGTATAGGCCATCAATACTACTCCATAACTATTCAGTGCCATCGCTGCAAAGGCACCCATCACAAGCAGCATTAGCAGGATGTAATAAAAAATTATATTTCGATTCATCAGATTGCTATTAAAAGAAAATATTGATAATCCCACAAGATCACATCATCCATGCCTGCCCACTCCGGTCGATTAAATTTTTCATGCGCCACCAGGGCCAGAATACCATTATAGGAATCTAACTCCTGATCTTGTGTAAACGTATCGGGCACGATGCTCATGGCTTTATAATAACTACCATCGGTAGCGGTGCCTTGTATCATCGCCTGAATGCTCAATCCTTTGGCAAACTCAACTAATTCCCTAATGTAGTTTCGTGCTATTTGGGCTGGCTTCTCTCCACCTACTTTACCGAGCATATATACCAACATCCGTCTTGAATCATTTCTAGGTGCATTCGCGACTGGTAAATTTGTAAAATCTATTCGGTTGGCAATAGCATAGGCAGAATCCAGATAGGTGAAGGCTTGGGGATGATATTCCTGATATAACTGATCTGCTGCCTTTACATAGGCAAATACCTGGTGATTGGGCTCCATAAATTTAGTGAGAGCTAGTGCCTCGCGATGATATCGATGAGTAGCTAAATATCCTCCTAAGGTCATCACCTGATTTAAGAAATACATCTGGTTCAGGTATTCATACCGATTGGATGATGCGAGTAACGTAGTCTGATCAAGCTGATGAAAATACTGCATCGCCTGTGTTGTATCTCCGCTCGAAAAATAAAAGTTGGTAAGCAGTAATACCGGTAAGTTTTTATCGAAACTACTTTTGGCAGGTGATTGATCTACAGCTGTTAAAATTTCTTTCAACAATGTATCAGACAGCTCATAATGGTTATTAAAAATACCTGTTGCCTCCATGATCACTTTACGGGGATACACTTCTTTGGCAGAAGAAATCCAATCGTGTACTAATGCTAGTGTAGGAGCCGTAGTATAATACTGAGCAAATAAATTCTTACGTAAAATATATTGCATGAATACATCGGTATTGTACTTATGGGCAAACCAACCATCGCGGTAGTCGGGGTATAAAAAAACATGTTTGCGAGAACTTTGAATGGTGCGAGTACCATCGCTGTAATAACGATAATTTACAGCAACGTTTCCTGACAGATGTTGTTCACTTACCTGATTGAAATGTTCACACGCCTTGTCCAGCCAGGCATCCATTTGTGTTTGATCTAGCGGCAAACCCCGATCAAAAAGATATTTACTATATAATATAGCAACACGCTTATAGTGCATCGCCAATAAGAAATTACGTTCATTGGGATCGTTAACTTCCTTTACTAATCGTTCATACTCACCCGCCAACGTATGGTATCCCCCATTGTAGTCGCTGGAGATACGACCATTGGGTTCATAGTTTCCTTTTACATAATACAAGTCAAAAGTTTTTTTCGATGCTTCGTCAAAAGGAGTTAGCAACGAAATTACTTTCTGAATATCTTCTTTTCGTGGATCAGCAAAAGTGAGCCAGCACTGAATGGCAAGATTTAGTTCAGTTGGAACAATTTGCTTGTAGGGACTATGATTATTCAGAAAGAATAAAATAACTTCCTGCTGCCACGCCAATACTCCTGGAATAATTTCCGAAGCAATCCGCGTAGAGGGATTATAATATTCATCATAAGCGAGTAACAACACAAATTGATTTTGTTGCTCCAGTAACAAGGTAGCATCCGATGGATTGTCCCGTTTATAGGTGCTCAGTTGATCCACAATGGAATCAATCAATTCTGATTTTAAGGGTAGCGTGGCATGCTTATCGTAATATAGGATAAGCCGATACGCAGCAATAGACAACTCGAGTTTCTGTTTCGGATTAGAAACCGATGATAAATAAGCCATCAGGCTTCCATTCTTAAGACGCTCTTCGACCAACAGAAAGGTTGCCTTATTAATATCGCTTACCTCAAGGGATTGCAATAAGGAATGCGCTTTAGCTATTACTTGCTTCTCAACTTGTTGATTGGTTTTGAGCTGCGCATCATACCAATAAAACAAGGTTAACAGGACCATAGCGCTAATGGCTACACCGGTTGCAATTTTTCGCGCACCATATTTCATGAAGGCACGGGTTAGCCATACCTTACTGGCGCTGCTCTTGATAAACTCATTCGTATCAGCTAGTAGTATTTCTGATTGTTTAAGCGACTCTACAGGATCTGCCTTAAGTTCTGAATAGCGATCTATCCAATAAACATTCGGTTTACATTCGTTATACCAATTTTCAAAAAACGTGAGTGGCCCAAGCGGCAATAGAAAACCAGAACTCTTTCCGCTCTCCTTCCATCGTTCCAATTGCTTTTTAAAATCAAGGAACGTTGTGTAAAATTCAAATTCCTGACTGGCCCATTTATTCAACAACGCCCAGTTGCGAATTAAACTCTCGTGAGTAATATCGAGCACACTATGCGGTGCTACCTGGTGGGTGTGACTATCTTCTGTTTTATACGGACGAATAAATGAATTGCTGCTTTCGCGGAAAAGGTCTAATACGCCACCCACCACTGAGGTCGTGATGGTAGGTTGATTGATGATATTGGTGATTTCCGCTAACGTCATGCGATTGCGCACCGCCCGGCTATCATCAATTTTAGTAAGACAAGCAAAAGTCAATGCAATAATTCGCTTGGCATCTTTTTGTGTGATGGATTGACCCGGATGATTTTCATTGTAATACATCCAGGCACCTTCATATAACCGACTTGCATGAATTTCGATAACCTTGTTAAGACCCGGCTCAACATAAAATTTCTTTTGATTGTCGGGCAATTTTGTAAACCATGATGTATATCGCGACTGATCTGTATCCGGTAAATCTTCTGCTGACATTCCCCCCACCATCGCGTAATGGATCAGGTCCATTTCTTCTCGTCCCTCATCAGCCGCCAACCAAACCTGGCGCAAAGCGTGTTGTAAAATCGGGAGTTGATCAATACCTTCCGCTAGATCATAGACCAGCCGCTCTACCAACCTGCGTGTGATACGGTTGCCACTGAGCACCGCTGGCTCTTCAATTACCTGCTTGATTTCTTTGCGCTTTAACCGAGGTACAAAAAATTGTGAAAAGCCGATGTATTCGGGCAAACCGCGAAACGCAGAACACTGCCCGATATAATCCGAGCGCATCGTACACACCACATACACCGGCAGGTTTCGCTGCAAGGCGATGCGCGCTGTTTCAAGCGCCAGGTTTACAACAATCTGCGAATCTTGTGAAGGAGTTTCGTTCAGATAATTCTCCGGGTTGGTGAAGAACTCTTCAAACTGATCAACAATAATTAATAAGTTGGCCGACTTTCTGATTTTGTTTTTTCGATCGCTTTCATTCAACGCAATCCAGGTTTCATCCTGCTCATCCGTATAGAAAGAAGAATTAACATACAAATCAATCAACGATGAAAAGCCCCTGCGCAATTCCGTTTCTACTGTAGCCGGTTGGGTACCGAATGTTTCGGCTACAGCCGAAGCCATATTTTTTACCGGGCTACGCTCCGGCCGGAAATCCGTGACCACCCAATTCGTGTATTTGGCTTTGAAGAAACCAGCCCGGGCATTCGGGATCAGGCCGGCATAAATCAATGATGACTTTCCTTCACCCGAAGCCCCGGTGAGCATCAGAAATTTATTCTGCTCCAATAACCTCGCTACCTGGTCAATCTGTTCATCACGCCCTTTGAAATAAAGCGATTCCTCTTCCGTAAATGAACGGAGGCCGGTGTAGGGACAAATGTTTGGCTCGCTAATTGGTTTCATCTACGTAATTCAGGTAATCTATGCGGTTAAAAAGGCCAGCGTTGTTATTATAAATTTCCCATTCCTTTTTGCTCTCGCTACCTTCCTGAAAGCCTTTCAAAATACTATATAGAAAAAATAACCGGTCGCTATCAGAAAGATTATCAGGTACCATTTGCGTAGCTTTATAGAGCTCGCCCTTATAGCTAAGCACGCGGGCCAGGAACTGTAACACTACAAATTTAAAGGGCTGATTCTTGATCAGCGCTTTGGCCGAGTTAATCGAATTGTCGGTTGGATCATTCATCACCTGGCCTAACCCTACGAAGGCACGGTTGGGCTGCACTGAATTAACATTTTCAACCCGCAGCATTTCTGCCCTTGCAGAATCGAGCATAGGCTGAATTCGATTTTGATCAAGACCCTTCTGCACGAACTCGCGCGCAGCAAACGCATAGAGCGAAGAACGATTCGCTTCCTTTTTGAAGAAGTTTAATAAGTGATTTGCTTCTTGAAGTTTATTATTCTCTGTTAAACAAGTAAATGCCTTGCCCACCAGAATAAAAGAAGATGATTTAATAATGTCAACAAATATTCGGTAATTAAATATGTTACCAAGATTTTCCGGTTTCACTTTCAAATAGTAAGTAAGGGCAAGGGGCTGATCATTTCTTTCCAGTGCGTAATACCCTGTGTAGAGATACAACAGATTCAGATCCATATTGGCTGATGCCTGCATCACAGTCAGCGCTTTTTCCAACTTCATCATAAACTCTAAGGAAACATGGCTCCGGAGAAAGGCCTCAGCGGAAAAGACATGAAAATGATAATCGGTTAACCAACTCTCCAGATACTTTTGTTCAGTTGCCCCGGTATATAATTTATCAAATATATTTTCATTGATCAGGTACTCTATAAAAGCAGATGACATGTGCGAAAAATGAAAATCGCGGCCACCATGCGGCATAAAGGTTGAATTAATATCCGGGTATAAATACAAACTACTGCGTGGAGAAGTGAGTATTTCAGAAGCTGCAACGCCTACCCGCTCAATAGGCTGATTGAGATAAGCCGGAGTAACCTGCTGATACGATTTAAAACTCTTATCAAATAGATCTTTCAACTTTGGTTCATCATATTTCTTATTGACCACTTCGGCCCGGTGGGCGGTAAATATGCCTTCATCTTTATAGCTTATTGCCAGCAAGAAATTGCGTTCATCTGCATTATTGCTTTTCTGTATAGCCTCACGCAGCATCTCAAAGAAGAACGTAATTTCTTCCTGATCGCCATAATGAAGATTAAGATTTTGAGTCTCAACCCAAAAATCAAAAAACTTTACATTCCGGGTTAATTGATAAGGCTTCAGGCGTGCCTGCAGACGTTGGTAAAACTCGATCTCTGTGATCTTTTTACGGGCGCAATACCCCTGCACAAATTCATCTAGACTATTAGCTTGATTACTCCGGTAAAAAACAGAAGCAACATTGGTGGCATTATCCAACATGGTGGCATAATCGCTCATGAAGTAAGTACTATTGTACTTCAACACGGAATCCATGGCTTGCAATGCCTTACCCGGATTGCCTGTAGCCGCATAGAGGTATGCCATTTTCTGATAAAGTCCATTGTAGTTGAACGAATAACCCTGATAGCCAATGGAACGCAATACATCCCGGGTATATCTGCTAGTCACCCATTCACTCCTTTCGTTGCCATCAAAGGGAGAAAGAGCCTTTATTAAATCTTGCAACTGTTGTTGAGTAAAAGCATTAAAATTGATCGCATCTTCCAACATGATTGAAAAATTACTTATGTCCGTAAAATCGCGAGGTTCTTCCTTAAGAATTGTAAGCACGGTGTGTGCGCCCCGTTGCGCATTTTTAATCTGTAGTTGAAAAATATCGTTGGAGGGATTGTAATAATGTGCAAGCCCAAGTGTCGCGCGCCAATCATTGGCAATAGAAATGTAATCGGATAGTTGCTTCGCATTTCCGAAAGGAACCGGGTATTGTGAAAATAAACTATCGGTGATTGCGAGTGATTTGGAAATCTCTATTGCGGGTTCTGTTCTTCCCTGCACAACCAATGCTACTGCGATGCCATTGGCCACTTTAATTTTTTCCAGCGGATCCTCTACGCGTTCAATTATTTCAGGTATGGTAGTCAGGTTGAGTTGTAAATTATTAACAGCCAGCCAGCCCCGATCGCCAAAGCGAAGTTTAGGATTATTAAGTATTTCAATACTTTGCTCTTTGATATTCTCCAACACCGCAGTATCTCGCCTGTCGAGGTACGTTTTAAAACCAAAAGAACTCAGCACAATGATTAACATGACACCTATTCCCGCGGCAATCCTGCGTGGTCCGTATTTCATCACCGCCCGGGTGATAGCATGCTTGCTGGCGCTGCGCTGTAAAAACTCTTGTGCATTACTGAGAATTGAAGCCGCCTTGGTTTTCCGCTGATCATGTTCAAGTTCCTCACCCAAATACCGGGCAATCCATTCTTCATTGGGTTTGGTTTTTTCAAACCAGTTTTCAAAAAAGGTAAGCGGACCTATATAAAGTAAGAAGGAATTTGATTTTCCACTCTCTACCCAACGGTTTAGCTGTTGACTGAAATCCAGGTAGGTTGTGTAGCTTTCAAATTCATCCTTTGCCCACTGCGCCAGATAGCCCCAGTTGCGAATTAAACTTTCGTGCGTGATATCCAGCACTGAATTTTCATTTAACTCATGTACCTTCTCAGTAAAGGGTCGCAATAGTGTATTACCCGGTTCGCGGAAAATACTCAAGACTTTGCCAACCTTCTTAAAGTCAAGATGCGGCTGATTGATGATAGCCGTAATCTCACCAAGCGTCATGCGGTTGCGCACAGCCCGACTGCTATCTATTTTTGTCAGACATTTAAATGCAGATTGTATAATCCGGGTGGCATCTTCGTCACTGATAACAGCCTTATGTTGTTGCCGGTATGAATCAGCGGCAAACTGGTAAAGCTTATTTGCATGGCTATTCAATACATTTTGCAAATCAGGTTGATCGTAGCAGGCCTGTATTTTTACCGGTAATCCTGCGAACCACTTTTTAAATCGGTCCACATCAGCAGCAGGCAATTCCGTGCCACTCATCCCGCCCACCATAGCATAATGCAGCAGATCCATTTCAGCAGCGCCTTCATCAGCCATTTTCCAGATCTGATTGAGAGCATGTTGAAGGATGGGTAACTGATCCGTACCCTCTACCATATCATGAATCAGTCGCTCGGTGAGTCTTCGTGAGATGCGATTGCCGCTGAGAACAGCAGGTTCTTCAATTACTTCCTGTAATTGTGCACGATTCAAGCGCGGCACAAAAAATTGTGAGAACCCAATGGCTTCTGGTAATCCACGAAAAGAAGCACACTGCCCGATAAAATCCGACCGCATCGTGATGATGATATAGATCGGAAGTTTTTCTTCCAATGCGATTCTGGCTGTTTCCAATAAGAGGTTCGTCACCAAATCCGCTTCCTGAGAAGGGACACCTTTATGAAAATTTTCAGGATTGGTAAAAAACTCCTCAAACTGATCCGCCACAATAATCAGGTTGGCGGAAGTACGCTTGCGAATACTTTTATCCTTGTCGTCCAACTCGTTCCATTCCGCATCGGTCGTGTTGGTGTAAAGTGAGGATGCTTTATAGATATCGACTAATGCGGAGAACCCATGGCTTAATTCTGTGCGTACGGTACTCTCATTTGCGATACCTAACTGCTTCGCAAGCACACGACATAAGTTACCTAATGGATTTCGCTCAGGGCGGAAATCAACCAATACCCAATTTGAAAATTGTGATTTTAAAAATCCTGCTTTAGCGTTGGGCACAATACCGGCATAGACAAGAGAAGATTTTCCATCTCCCGAAGCACCCGTAAGCATGATGAACTTATTTTTTTCAAGCTGCTTGGTAGCTTGATTGATATGTTCATCACGTCCTTTAAAATAAAGCGATTCGTCTTCGGTAAATGGACGAAGGCCGGTATAGGGGCAGATGGGAGATTCTTCGATCATGAAGGCCTACTAGAGTTTTACCACTTTAACATAAACCTTCTTCACTTCTTCGGGCACCTCTTCCTTAGATACAATGGTGGATACAACTTTGGGAGCCTTAAATACCCGGGAAGCATTACTGATTGGATCATTCTCACCCACCAGCATGATCTGGGTGGGCGAAGAGGCCCCTCCTATTTCTTTCCAGATTTGTTTTACAAAGGGAATAGCCCAATCGGCCGCATACTTAAAGTAAACAACGGCAAGCTTGCTTCTTGGGATCTGTTGTGCTGATTTTTCTCGATACGATTCATCCCCATCAGGCATGATGTTCAACGTCTCGATCGGATAATATTCACTGATCAGGTCGGTAATACGGCCGGCATCCGTTTCATCTTGTTGATTAAAGATGAAAAATATATCCGTGTCCTTGGAATCAAATAATTCCACCTCTTCTTTCATCATTACTACTCGAATGTCGTCTACGAGTTGCATCGCCCCCAGGCTATTGCTGAACATCATGTTGCGTGTGATGTTATTGCGAATGTGCCGGAGAAAATCCTGTTGAGACGCGTTGATAGGTCGCGAAGGATTGTTTACACTCCAGACAAAACATTGAAAATCGGAGGTAGTGGGTTCAACTAATTTTCGTACTTCGTCAAATTGATATTGAGGAAATGATTTATCACTTTCAATCTCAAACCTTCTCCCAAATTCACTTCCCAAAATATGAAGTGAGCATGAACATTTACTTAACTCCTCTCGCACTTTTGTTTTGAACTCTTCATCATCAGCGGGGCAATCGGTTGAGGGCAACACCGAGAAGCCGGCTTTTTGCAATACCAATGCAATCTCTTCACGTTGGGCTTTTAGTTCGCTGGACGTCCAGGCCAGAAAAATGGAAGGTTTACTTCTATCAATAACATGCACTTTAATACCCGCTGGTAAGGAGGTAGAGAAACTCGAGGCTGTTATTGGTTTATCAATACTTAATGATTGTGCGCTAACCGGAGCAGCTTCGCCCCGATTCACCATCTTTATCCCGGCTATCAACTCCTTAATGGAATTAGCGACTTTATTAATCTGATTGCGAAACAATAAGCGGGTTTGTGCTCCGGAAAGTTCATCATCTTTCGAACGCAAGGGTCTGTTAACACCAGCATCCTGATAAATAAAATCAATAGAGCGAAGGATTCCACCCAACTCACGTTCAAGCAGGCGAACATCGTCAGACTCAATTTCATGAATCTTAATAGGTAGCACCCGATTGATTACGTTGCCAGCAGCCGTTCGTACCACTTTGCCAATACTGTCGCGGTCAGCTTCCGATATAAATCGCAGAAATTCATCCTTCCAGGCGAATGAGTTAACATCACAATAGGTTTGAGAAACGATGGGAATAAAAATCAGGGATTTGATTTTCCCTTGCAGGGATTCATGAACCTGGTGTGTTTCCAGCAGCCCTTCCTGTGGATTCTTGTCAAAATAAACAGAAAGTTTATCTTTTAAAGTCGCGTCTAATTCTTGTTTAAGCTTTTCTACAAATTCTGTTACCCAACCATCATATTTATTGTCATTGTGCCGGTAACTGATGAAAATATCATATTCATAACCCGGTACGATAGAAGGCATAGGCAATACATTAGATTAGACCCTAATAATAGGAAGAATACTCCGTACTATCAACAAAACAGTGGTCTTGTGGCGGATGTAAAGGGTATAAAATTGTGCGAATGGATGAAATCTTTATCAGCCCTGCGTTTCAGTTCGACTTATCAAGCCATTGGTGCATTACAACGTACGCATACCCTTGAGTAGAACCTCCCGCATTCCGGCACCCATCGGAATAGTTTGCTCTGCAATCTTTACACTACCTTCCATTACTTCTTCGATGTGAGTTAGGTTAACGATGTACGACCGATGGATTCTTAAAAATAGTTTGGTAGAGAGCTTTTCTTCAATAGCTTTTAACGTAACGGCCAATACATAATCTCTTTCTTTGGTAAACAAATGACTGTAATTTCTGTCGGCCTCCAGATAGAGAAGGTCTGCCAGCATGATCTTTATCATTTTCTCTTTATGACGAACAAAGATCCGATCATTTAATACAAAGGTAGCATCCTCGTCTTTGTCGGCCGCGATCAGTCCGTTTACATTCTCTGCCATCCGGCTAATGGTGAGTTCAATGGCGCGCTGCAGATCCAATTGCTTATAGGGCTTGGAAATAAAAGCATATGGTTTAGTGGCTTTGGCCCGATTAAAGGTGGGTTCATCAGCATTGGCAGTAAGATAGATGATAGGAATATTTACATGTTGCTGTAATCGAGTTGCCGTTTCGATACCATCCATACTCCCCTTCAAGTTGATATCCATCAAGATAAGATCCGGTTTACTTTCCTGCACATGAGCCAGGGCATCTTCCCCGCGTGGCAGTAAACCCGTTACCTCGTACCCCAGATTCGAAAGTTGCATGGAGATCTTGGCACCGATAATCATTTCATCTTCCACAATCAGAATCCTAATCGAATCCATTATGATTTAGCATATTTAAAGTTTATTGAAACAGCTGTTCCTTCGTGGTTGTCAAAAGTAAGTTTACCATCCAGTTGTTTAACCAGCAAGGTAATAAGTTCTGTTCCAAAACCTGTTCCTTTTGGGCTAGCGTGGTCAGGCTTACCAATACCATTGTCCTCGACTTGAAATAACAATTCTTTTTCCTTAGTTGTTCTTACCAACCGAATCTGAATTTTGCCGGTTTGATTTTTTATAAACGCATATTTTAATGCATTCGTGATGAGTTCATTAGCAATCAGACCAACAGGTACAGCCGTGTCTACATCTAGTTCCAGTGGTTCCATTTCACAATGAAAACTGATGCGACCGGTATCATTGAACGAATCGAGAATGCTCTCACCCAAGTTTTGAAAATAATCTTTCATTTCAATGGTCGCCAGGTTATCTTTTTGATATAGCTTTTGATGAATAATGCCCATGGACAATACCCGGTTTTGGCTGGAGAGCATAACAGCCTGTGCCGTTGGATTGTCAATCTGCGCAGCTTGCAAAGAAAGCAACCCCGAAACGATTTCCAGGTTATTTTTGACACGATGATGAATCTCCCGTAACAACAATTCATTTTCTGAATTGCGTTTATCGAGTTGCTGATTTTTAAGTGCCAGACTTTCGTTCAAGGTATTTAGTTGGGCATTAACCCGAAGTTTATTGCGATAGGTTCGGTACAAAATCACCACCATCAGGCATAACAATCCCGCACCTATCAGAAATAAAACCTGAACTCGTTTTTGTTGAGAAATCAGTTGCTCCTGAATTTTAATGGTAGACTCTTTTTGTGCCACTTCAAATTCAGTTTGAAGTAGCGCAATGCGCTGGTCTGCCTCCGAAGTAAAAACGCTATCCTTTAGTTGATCGTATTTTAAAAATGCCGCATGTGCACTTCTAAAATCACCAAGTTGAGCGTGTGCAACACCTAATTCCTTATAGGCAATATGCAAGAAATAAGTGTCATTGAATTTTTCGGTTCCTACTTGAAAGCATTTTTCCAAACTTTCAATAGCCTGCTGCGGCTGTAGCATGAGGTTTTGTAATTTTCCAAGTTCAAGCCAGGACCGCATCTGCATGAAATTATTATTTAATAAAGCGGAATATCGAATGGCATTTCTGGCAGCTTCCTCAGCCTGCATATAGCGCTGAGTTAGCGTGTACAAGTCTGATAACGAAATATAAATGTCCGCGAGGTTATTATAAAACTGATAGCGTTCACTGATGATAAGAGCCCTGTCAAAATATTCTTGCGCGGCTGCATACTCTTTTACTTTCATATAGTTGTTCCCCAGCACATAGAGTGTGAAACTATAATCCAGATCGTTAATGTTTCGTTTCTTATAAAGTGTTTCAGCTTCCAATCCATATTCAATGCCCTTTTCAAACTTTGATTGTTTCCAGAAAAGATTGCTTAAATCACTATAGGCCATAGCCCGGGCTCTTATATCCTGGAGGCTGTCACCTATTTGCAATCCATTCAGCGCATAGTCAGCCGCCTTACTCAACAAGCCTTTGCGTTCCATCACATACCCCATCTGTGTAAACAAATGTGGCCAATCATGAATAGGCAATTTCGTTTTGGCCGATTCCAACACGGCCATAGCTGTATCCAATTTATCCTGCCGTAATAATATTGCACCGAGTGTAATTTGCAGTCGGCCTTGCCAAAGAATGCTCTGTCTGGATACTGCCAAACGATAAACAGTATCTGCCCACGTCTGCGCAATATCCAGATTGCGGGTGTGCCAGTAATAAGCTAAATCATTGCCGATAGCGAGTTTAAGGGAATCAGGAAGCGACATACCGAATGTGTTTTCCAGAACCACCAAATAAGTCGAGTCGAAGTCATCAGTGGCAACAAATACCGGGCGATACGGATCGGGTCGGGAGTTGTCAAAGATCTGGCCCAGGACATTTCCAGACACAACCAAAATACCGAGTATTAAAAAAATTCTACGCACAATTTCCCAACACATAAACTATAGACCCACTTTCAAAGTTAGAATTTTTGATTGTCATGCAAAGAAATTAAAAAGTTAGAAGCCTGATTTTGATTAAAGACTATAGATGTGATAGATTGTTAATGTTAAAATAATAGGTTAAACTGTACGTCTATTTAAAGTCCCCACCTATTCTAAACCTCAATATTATGAAAGGCTTGATGATGGATTACCAACTTACCCTGCCGGTATTAATGAAACGAGCTGAGACGCTGCACAGCCAAAAACAAATTATTACCCGACTCCCGGATAAATCACTTCACCGTTATACGTATTCGGCATTCGCAACCCGGACAAAAAAACTCAATGTTGCGTTACGCAACCTGGGGATCCGGGAAGGTGACCGCGTGGCAACCCTATGCTGGAACCATTATCAGCACTTAGAAATTTACTTTGGAATTCCTTCCATGGGTGCTATCCTGCATACCTTAAATCTACGCCTTTCTCCTGATGACCTGGAATACATCGTAAACCACGCTGAAGACAAAGTTATTATTGTAGACCAGGTGCTGCTTCCCCTCTTTGATAAATTCAAAAATAAAATCAAAGTGAAGCACGTTATTGTTATTCCCAATGCAGGTCAACCAATTCCGGAAGGAACCATAAATTATGAAGAGTTAGTGGCTGGTGGAGATGAGCAAAAATACATTCCATTTGAAGGTGACGAAAATACCGCAGCTGCGATGTGTTATACATCCGGCACTACAGGCAAACCAAAAGGTGTGTTATATTCTCATCGGTCTATTGTCTTGCATTCCATGGTTTGTGCGTATGCCGAGGGCATGTCGATAAAGGAGTCCGATGTGGTTTTGCCAGTAGTTCCTATGTTTCATGTGAATGCGTGGGGCCTTCCATTTACTTGCACTATGTTGGGTTGTACAATTGTATTTCCAGGTCCTTACCTTGATCCCACCAGTTTGCTTGAGCTTTATGAAAATGAAAAAGTAACTATCACAGCAGGGGTACCAACCATCTGGCTTGGGATTTTAAATGTGTTGGATGCCACCCCAGGAAAGTACAATCTCAGTTCTTTACGCTCCATGATTGTTGGTGGATCAGCAGCACCGCGATCCATGATAAAAAGTTTTCAGGAACGTCACGGCTTGAGTATCCTGCATGCCTGGGGAATGACCGAAACCTCACCGCTAGGAAGTATTGGAATCCTTACCAGCGAAATCCAACGCCAGAACATAGAAGTTCAATATGATTATCGCGCCAAGCAAGGAGTGCCCGCGGCTTTCGTTGAGATCCGAGGGCGAAGCGAAGATGGTTTAATCCCGTGGGACGGAGCTACGATGGGTGAACTGGAAATCAGGGGGCCGTGGGTAGCAAGCTCCTACTATAATACTACTGAACAAGATGATAAATTTACGCCAGACGGATGGTTTCGTACCGGTGATATCGTGACCATTGATGAAAAAGGGTACATAGAAATTAAAGATCGCAGTAAGGATGTAATTAAGTCAGGTGGCGAGTGGATTAGTTCAGTTGCGTTGGAAGGTGCGCTGATGGGACATCCCGCGGTGGCAGAAGCGGCCGTGTTTGCAATTCCTGATCAGAAGTGGGCCGAGCGGCCCATGGCCTGTGTTGTTTTAAAAGATGGTAAGACAGCAACCCGTGACGAGTTACATAAATTTCTGGAACCTCTCTTTGCCAAATTCTGGTTGCCCGATGCGTATGAGTTCGTGAAGGAAATACCCAAGACATCCGTGGGTAAATTCAAGAAGTCAGTTTTAAGAGAGCAGTATAATAATTATAAAGCCTAAGTTGACACAACTCACGTAACGATCTAATTGGTTATCTTTAATTTGATATTTACTTATACCAAAACCAAGCACCATGAAAAGAAGAACCTTTGTCAAAAAATCAACATTAACTGCTGTTAGTGTTGCTGCTTTTGGATCCATTAACTGGAATGGCAAAACCTTTGAAGGTGATACCGAAACGACAACGGATATTCTTGGTCCTTTTTATCGTCCCGGAGCTCCGATGCGAAGTAACCTGATTCCAAAAGGGTCGACAGGCGAAGTCATGAACCTCACGGGGACTGTATTTCAGAAAGATGGCAAGACACCCTTAGCCAACACACTCATCGAAGCGTGGCAATGTGATGAGAATGAAAAATATGATAACACTTCTGATGATTATTTATTTCGTGGCGCGGTTAAAACAGGTGCGGATGGTAACTATGCATTTAAAACAATTGTACCTGTGCCCTACAAAGATGGTGAAGTCTGGAGACCCGCTCACATCCATTTACGAGTTTCCAGTGGCGATCATCAGGATCTGATCACCCAACTCTATTTTAAAGGAGACACGCATATTGAAAAAGACCCAGCGGCAGCTTCTCAACAAGCTGTTAACCGGATTTTAGAAATTAAAAAAGGAGCGAAAGAAAGTGAAGTGAAATTTGATATTACTATGGGTAAGGCGTTCCCTTTGGATGATGCCGGGTATAGAAAAATTACAGGTCTGTATAAATTGAAAGACGGACTCGCTGAGTTTGTTCGGGAAGATGACTTACTCTTCCTAAAATTTAATGGGCAACTATCTGAATCCCTGATGTACAAAGGCAATAATACATTTGAAGGTGGGTTAAGTTATATTATAGTAAAGTTTGAAATTTTAGCCGATGGTAACGTAAAAACGATTATCAGCATGGGCGATTGGGAAAGCAATGATATGTCGAAAAGAACTTCCTATGAAGGACTGAAGTTTCTGAAATATGGAAAGTAATTTACTCAGCGAACTACGGTAGAGTCGTTCAAACCAACGATGCCTGTTGGCAACTCCTATGAGGAAAGTCATTGTATAAAAATTAAAAAGAGATAATATTTGCGCTGTAGCGGTCGTGCGTATGAATCTTGAAGTATCCGAGTTATCTCAACCTTCCATTTCGCTTCTAGGTATCCGGGTGGACGAGCCCATGAATACCCTCACCGATCTGCTTGTATCGGCCGTATGCTTCTATGCCTTCTATAAACTGAAGAAAGGAGAATTTGGTGGCAAAACTCATCTTTATTTCCGATTGTATTTTCTCTTGCTTGGATTTGCCACATTGTTCGGTGGGATCATCGGCCATGGATTTCTATATGCCTTTTCCTTCGCGTGGAAGTTACCGGGTTGGATCGTCAGTATGCTTTCAGTAGCCTTCATTGAACGCTCTGCAATTGAATATGCCCGGCCCCTAATCGATCCACGACTGGGTAAGTTCTTTTTGGTTCTTAATATCGTTGAGTTAATTACCATTATGTCAATCACTATTTACACGTTAAACTTTGAGTGGGTTGAGTTTCACTCGGGTTATGGGTTGTTGGCCATTGTATTGCCCTTTCATGGCTATACATATTTAAAGACCCGCGACCATGGAAGCAGAGTTATATTAATTGCTGTCATGGTTGCCTGTCTTGCCGCACTGGTTTTTATGAATCACTTTTCAATTCATAGCTGGTTTAACTACATCGACCTAAGCCATGTACTGATGGCTATTGCGGCTCTTATATTTTACAAGGGCGCGACCCGACTAAAAGTACGCAACGAAAGGTAACGTAAAGCTGGCGGCTTAAAGCTACCTTTGCGCGATGCAAAACAACCTCAACGTAACCCATTCGGAATTCTTAAAGAATTTATCTATTGCTCAATTCAATGAAATGCAAATTACATTCATTGAAAAGGCAGGTTCGGCAGGCAATCTTATGTTATTGGCTCCCACAGGTTCTGGCAAGACCCTTGCCTTTCTAATCCCTTTGGTCAATAAACTTAACCCGAATTCAGAGGGTGTGCAAGCCTTGATCATAACGCCTTCGCGTGAACTGGCTCTGCAGATAGAACAGGTATTCAGAGCGATGAAGACATCTTTCAAGGTAAGTGTTTGTTATGGCGGTCATTCCATGAAGATTGAACAAAATAGTCTGAGTGAAGCTCCCGCTGTTATCATTGCCACACCGGGTCGCTTAAGCGAGCATATTTTTAAAAAATCCTTTGATCCCCGAACCGTAAAGATGGTGGTATTGGATGAGTTTGATAAATCTTTACAGTTGGGGTTCCATGAACAACTCGCAACAATTTTTAAAGCCCTTACCGGGAAACAACAACATATCCTCACCTCAGCTACACGCATGGACGTATGGCCCGATTTTTTGCCTTTTAAAAATCCTGAGCCGATCAATTTCCTAAAAGACAATGCCGATTCTAAATTAACCTTGAAAGTAGTACACACAAAAAGTGCAGATAAGGTTGAGACCCTGTTAAAGCTGGTAGCCGGATTTAATCAGGAAGTGTGTCTTGTGTTTTGTAATCACCGCGAAGCCGTAGAGCGTATCAGTGCACTCTTCACAAAAAACAAATTTGAACATGGCATTCTGCACGGGGCGATGGAACAAATAGATCGTGAGAAAAATCTCATCCGGTTTCGGGGCGGAGCCCATAACGTACTAATCGCTACGGATCTCGCTTCACGCGGACTGGATATTCCTGAAATCAAACATGTGGTGCATTATCAACTTCCACCACAGGAAGAAGCCTTTATCCATCGCAACGGTCGCACCGCACGAATGCACGCGGAAGGTCAGGCATACCTCGTGCTGGCCGATGATGAAACGTTGCCACAGTATATAGACAAAACAGTAGCAGAACTTAAAGTCAGCAGCAAATTACAACTTCCACCTCCGCCCCCTTTTGTCTGCCTATACATCAGTGCTGGAAAAAAAGATAAAATAAGTAAGGGTGACATTGTAGGACTGCTTACAAAAAAAGGTGACTTGCAATCTGATGACATCGGGTTGATTACAACGCTGGATTTTACTTCTTATGTTTCAGTGAAACGTGAGCGAGTGACCAAACTGCTTACCAGCATCAAGAATGAAAAGCTCAAAAAATTAAAAGTGAAGATTGAAGTGGCTAGTTAGAATTTGAGCAGAAATAGTAAATTTGAATACTTCGAATTTAACTTAAAGTAAGTCTACTATCATGACTTCTCGCCCTGAACTGGAAATCTTAGACAAACCCTTTCAGATTACCGATACGCAAATCCGATTCTTTCAGCAGAATGGATTTATCAAAATAAAAAATGTACTGCCAACTGAGACCGTTCAATACATGAATGAAATAATCTCAGCCGAGGTGAAGCGACTTAACACCCAACACCTGCCCATCGAACAACGCGATACCTATGGCAAAGCATTTTTGCAGATCATGAACCTCTGGACAAAATCTGATCGTGTGAAAGAAATAGTGTTTAGCAAACGACTTGCTAAAATGGCTTCTGATTTATTAGGTGTTGATGGAGTGAGAATGTACCACGATCAGGCGTTGTTTAAAGAACCCGGTGGCGGCCATACTCCCTGGCATGCAGACCAGTACTATTGGCCCTTAAGCACCGACAAAGCGGTAACCATCTGGATCCCTTTACAAAAGATAGGGCTGGAGTTAGGTCCGCTGGAGTTTAGTGCCGGAAGTCAACACTTAACAGAAGGCAGGAATCTTAAGATCAGTGATGAGAGTGAGAACGAGTTACAGAAGAAATTAACTCTTCGTGATTTTGAACAAGTAGTAGAACCCTTTGATATCGGTGAAGTAAGTTTTCACTCGGGTTGGGTTTTTCATCGGGCCGGACCCAACAAAACGGACGCGATGCGAAAAGTGATGACTGTAATCTATATGGATAAAGATATGAGACTTCAAGAGCCTATCAATGAAAATCAAATTCAGGATTGGAACACCTGGTGCCCGGGAGTTATGGTAGGTGAAGTAATTGATAGTCCCATTAATCCTATCTTGTATTCCCGATAATTTTCTTTTCAAACTCGCTTCTTCCCTAGCAAATCAAACATATGCGTGTACTTGATCGTGAAGCTACGGTTGTTGGGCGCTCCTTCGGTATAGATGTCGTTGTACACCACAAATAATCCTGTATTGGCTTGTTCTAAAATACTGAACCTTAAGTTAAACGACCACAAATCAACCGTGCTGTTATATTGAACAAAACCCTGGAAATTAATGCGGGGTGTAAACAGGTAGTTGATCCGGGCACCAATTAAACTTGATACGGTACTGCCATTGGGCAATCGTAAATCGTTGATGGCAAAACTACATTCAGAATTAAACTTATCCCCTACCCGAAATCCAACGGCTCCGGAATTTAAGTAGCGTGTGCCACCAAAGGACCCACCCAGGATGGAGCGTGTATTTACATAAAACTTTTTACTTGGATTGGTGATCAATACAAGCTGAGCTTCCTCATGGTTATACGTACCGGGATCAACGGTGATACCAGAAATTGTAAACGGATTCACAACACCTTCGGTGGTGAAATTTATTCCTGTGTGTATTTCCAATCCATTCACCCACACCCAGTGGTTATCAACATGCAAGAAACTCGTTTCTAAAAAATTATCATAGTTCCAATAGCTCCGGTAACTTACATGAGGCCTTACTTCCAGTAAACCTAACTTACCATTCATCCGCACCTGTTTAAAAATCAATGCCTCCGGTTTGCGAAATCCTGCGCGGAATAAATAACCCACTTCAGGATTAAAGCCTTCCCCTACTTCAGTATACGCCAACGTTGCTCGCAGTCCGTTCCATTCATAATTGCCAGCTAGCTTGAAGGACTGGTTGTTCAAACTATCGCTGGGCGATTGTGTTTTTGCATAGTAGCCAGAGATGGTGGCTATTTTCCCGAGCCCCCATTTTCCATCAATCCCATAAGCGCGATTGTAATCATTGTCTGATTCAAGTCCGTTCCGGTTTACAAAGATTCCACCTAATGATGACCGCTGACCAATCTGCTGGTTAATACGTCCAACGTTAAAGTTGTTTTTCTCTATCCCCAACGATTCATCCTGGTCCGTAAACATGCTGAGAAAGCCAATGTTGGTGTTATTGATCTTTCCGGAAAGACGCGCACCCCCGATTATCGGAACGATTTCCCCATTGGGACCGATACCAATTCTTCGACTAAAGAATAAGTCCACTTCCCCCGGGCTACCTACTGTAAACTGGCCTGCGTTCTCCAGGAAGAACGGTCTTTTCTCAGGAAAAAAAAGATTGAACCGATCCAGGTTAATTTGTTGCTGGTCGACTTCCACCTGAGCGAAGTCAGTATTGTACGTGAGATCCAGCGTAACAGAAGGAGTAATACTATACTTTATATCGGCCCCAATGGCAGGTTTAACTTCTGTTTCACCCGGTGCGTTGATAAAATCTTTGCTTGCCTTGCCCAGTACATAAGGAATAAATTTTAAGTTACCCGGACTTTGCAGATTGAGACCTGTTAGCGTTCCTTCCAACGATAAACGCTTCAAATCAAATTGAATAGGCAAAGCTGCCCAGTAGGCTATCTCATTTGTCTTGCGAATGTTGCGTTGAAAATTTACACCCCACACCTGATCATTGCCGGAAACAAATCGCAACGTGCGCAGCGGTATGGCGAACTCCGCACTCCAGCCAAAATCACCAACCAGTGATTTCACAATAAAGGGCGCATCCCAATTCAGGTTGAAGCCACCGATGGTGCCTTGCTGCTGGCGATTTTGAGATTGATTACCCTGACCTTCATTGTCAACCTGTCCATCGTATTCTATGCCAATTGGGTTGGTACCAAATACGAACCCGTTTTGCCGATCATGAAACGTGTCGAGGATAAATAGAAAACTATCCGTGTTGTCAAGGGTTGCATCTCTGCGGGCATCGGACACCACCAGTTTGGAGGGTTCACGATCGTAACAAACAACCGAGAGATAAAAGGTTGTAGCGGTATAGCCGATGCGGATTTCTGTTTTCTCGGTAGCCGGAAAACCAGCATTCGGTTTGGTTTGTATCAATTGGTCTATGGGAAAAAGATTTTTCCAGACCTCATCACCCAATACATTACCATCAATAATGGGTTCCAGCGTTAGACTAGTTGCTGCAGCGGTGGGCCGCTCTTTAACATCGGGCATGTTTACAATTTCCTGCCCGATAGCGAGGCTGGAAATTAGTGTAAGGAACATACAATAAAATGGACGCATAAAAAACTGCTTGCAATCAAAAACCGAAAAACCTTTTCTGATCAAGTTAAGGATTCAGACCAAGATACTACAGGATACTGTATGAGCGGCAGCAGGGTGAAGAGTGACTGGTCATTTTTTAATAATTCCTATCCCTTGTGGGAGCCATTTGTCATCACGAATTTGAGGTTCTCGTTTTCGCCCCGCGCAAGTCTACTTACAGGGGCCTTTGTATCGGCAGCTGGCGCCCAGCATAAGTTTACTATATAAGTATAATACAAATTAAAATAAGAAGGCCCTCAATGCTGAGGGCCTTCCCGATGCTAATAGCAGACTTCTTACTCCTTCACCAATTCACTTAGCACATCATAGGTTTTGGATCGGTCCGTACATAACTCAAGCTCATCAATAAATTTTGCATAGGCCCCCTGTCCGTGCACAACATCAAACTGCTTTACAAAATCTGAAGTTGAATCTAACCATGACCAGCTGGCAAAATCGCTGTAGGTTACTGCATGCGGTCCGGCTGAGACTCCATGTCGGGTTGCCAAATAAAAGGACGCAGTACTTTTCATATGCTTATAAACAGCCGCGACTTTTTTCATTTGATCAATGTACCGATCCATCTGTCCGGGTTTTATATAGTTAAAGCGGCCGCGGCTTTTTGTGAAAGTAGCAGATGATCCACCTTCAGGCATATAACTAACGTCCTTATTCATGCGCCAATACCTTACCTCTCCATAGGATTCGACATAGGGGGTAACATTTTTATCCCAATCGAGTTGGTGTTCACCGGCACCGGGGCGGTTATCCATCTGAGCCCAGGTTGTGGGGCCCATATACCAAACATAATCACCCGAAGTCGGACCGGTAAGATCTGTCCAAACACTTCCCTTGTAAGGATCTGCTGCATGATACTTTTTATTGTGTGCAGCAATTCCCTTCTTAAATAAATCAATCTTATCAGCTTTCGGCCGCATCGGAGTTGATTCAAATTGTTCATAGGGAGTTTGAGCCATGAGGCCTGCGCTTAGAAAAGCAAACAAGCCCAATGTTAAATACACTTTTTTCATAAAAGGAAGGGGTTAGGTTATAAATAAGAAAAGAAAATCCGTGCGGAATCACTATCGGCCCTTTATACCCCTGGCTACAAATAGCCCACTTGCGGTTATCACAGAATCAATACGTATTGATCTTGGGTATTTAAGGTTGAAGAATTTATTCTAATCTACACTATTATATTTTAATTAACCTAAGTAAACCATATATTTAATTGTACACACCGAATGGAGTAGAAAAACGCAATTCATTAGTCATAAAAAAACCCCGCATCGCTGCGGGGTTTTACATTTTAAGGATGGTCATCGCACCTTGGGTTTAGTGAAACCTATTCGAAACACCTCCGAACGTTGCTGGCTGGTGAAACCATAAATGGCTTTCACATACTGCTTCACAGCGAGCGCTGTGGATACCAGACTTTCCTCCCCTACGTACAGCACAGCATCCCGATTTCTTCGTGCTTCCCGTAAGGCAACCTTGGCGGCTACAACCCGATCATTCTCCATTCGCAAGTTGTCCAATACGCCACGTAAACTGGCCACCGAAAGGTATGATTCATTCGGTTTGTAGTTGGCTTCGGACATCACGATTTCCAGTAAACCTGCAAAGTGATTTACCTTGCTGGGATAATCATGCCCACCCAGGGTTCGTCTCTTTACCGGTACGGATTCCGATCCTTGCGAAGGAATGGCAGTTCGGCTCCTGGAGCCTCGTATCCTATTCACGAGCACACTCGCATCCCTCAACAGAAGTGGACTTGCTCCACCTGCTTTCAAAATACCGATAATGCGGGTGCCCAGTTTCCCGAGTCGAGCAAATGCCTGCTCCCGATTGTTGGTGGCGATGTCGAACTCAGCCTTGGCTATGATCACGTCATCCATCACTCGATTTGCGTTGAGCCATAAGGTAGTCAACGCTTCTACCTGAAGGTTTTGTTTTCCGGGATTGTACTCTCCTCCGTACCCGGTGCAAAGGCCCTTGAGCTCCCCAAAGGCGTGCACGTTTTGAACATGTGACATAACTTTATTTTTTTAAGTTATAGGAACATACACGAGGGTTGCTTCTACAGGTTGCCCTTCTGAGTCACATTTTATAAAACTATATTTTTGCTATAAAGAGCAACTCAATATCCATTGGCACGTTACAGACCATTTTTTAAATTTTTTAAAAAAATATTTATAAAAGATAAGTTTATCAGCCAGTGTCGCCTAACAAACTTTCCATCTCAGGTATGCGCCTTCGAATTCAGAGTTCCAACTCAGGAATTAAGAGTTGCAACATGCGTTGTTACAAACCAGACCTCCGATTTCAAACGTTTAGCATACGTTATCTGACTTTCGGTTTGCCTTGTCAGAGAGTCAGTATGGGAAGTTGCACTTCGCGGCTTCGATATCAGACATCGAACACAGGATTTCAGAGTTACAACATGCGTAGTTGCAATCCAAACCTTCGATTTCTCACATTCAGCCAACGTTATCAGACTTTCGGTTTGCCTTGTCAGAGAGGCAGTATGGCAAGTTGCGCTTCACGGCTATGATTCAGACTTTAAAACACTGGAATTCACTAGACGAATAACTTAATTATCTTTGAGCCAACGCGGTGAGACAAAAACAGAAGAGACCACGCTTTGCACAAAGCAAGTACACTAACTTATTGAACAAACATGAATGCGATCAGCCACCCACTTCCGCAAAGCTCGGTGAAAGCCGAAGTGAAGAGGATCTTTACCCTTCAAAAAAAGAATCAACAGAAAGTTGCAGACTCCACCGCGCGTGCGCGCATTAATAAATTAGAGCGCCTGCATGAAACGATCTTAAAATATCGAACTGAAATTCAGCAAGCTTTGTATAGTGATTTCCGAAAACACGCCAGTGAAGTAGACCTGATCGAAATCTATAAAGTAACGTCAGACATCAAACATACAAAGGCTCATTTATCCCAGTGGATGAAACCACACACGGTAGCCACACCCTTATCTCAATTGGGCACGAGGTCCTACATTCACTATGAACCCAAAGGTGTAGTGCTCATTATCTCGCCCTGGAATTTTCCAATCAATCTTACATTTGGCCCCCTGGTTTCAGCCATTGCTGCCGGAAATTGTGTAATGATTAAACCGTCCGAATATACTCCACACACCTCCGCCATGATGAAAAAAATTATTGGCGAATTGTTTCCGGAAGAGGAGGTTGCCTTGATAGAAGGTGATGCCGAAGTTTCTACCGACTTATTGAAGTTGCCTTTTCATCATATTTACTTTACAGGTTCACCCGAAGTTGGTAAAGTGGTGATGAAAGCAGCCGCTGAGAATCTTGCGTCTGTAACGCTGGAGCTTGGCGGAAAATCACCCACCCTTGTAGATGAAACAGCCAACCTGAAGGTTGCCGCACAACGTCTTGCAATAAGTAAATGGTTAAATAATGGACAGGTTTGCCTTGCCCCCGATCACGCCTATGTGCATCAATCAATCGCTGACGAATTCCTAACCTTGCTGAAGGAAACTATCAACCAATATTACAGTGAAGATGCATCCCAATCTGAATCCTATAATCGCATCGTTAATAACCGGCACTTTAAACGAATAGAAGAATATTTTAATGATGCCTTAGCAAAAGGAGCCCATGTTGTCTATGGTGGAAAAACCGATTCATCACAGGATTATTTCGGACCCACCATCATGACCAACGTTTCGGAAGATGCTGATTTATTAACAAAGGAAATTTTCGGACCGATATTACCGTTTATTGTTTACAAAGACTTACAGGAGGTGATTGATAAAATCAACGCCAAAGAAAAACCTTTAGCGCTGTATATTTATAGCACGGATAAAAAGCATATTGATCGAATAATTAAGAACACCCGGGCCGGAGCTACCGTTATCAATCATGGCGGTATCCACTTCTTTAATAACAACTTACCCTTTGGCGGCTCTAACAACAGCGGCATTGGAAAGGGCAATGGGTTCTATGGCTTTGAAGAGTTCTCGAATGCCCGGGCTATTGTAAAGCAGTGGTCACCCATCAGTGCGCTCGACAAATTGTTACCGCCTTATAATGCTCAAAAGCAAAAGCTGATTGATTTGACGATCAAGTGGTTTTAGTGTAAGCATCAAGTCTTTAGCAGCATTTCATTATCTTTAAATCGCGTTGTCCATTCTTTCTGGATGAGAACATGACATGTATTCTATCAACACCACGATATAATTTTGAAAACGTCTGGTGAATTTCACGTTGGGATTTGATTGCATAATGAAACAACACTGCTATATTAGTGCGAATAGTTGAACTTACTTTTAATCCATCGTTTGATGCAATGAAGAACATTCACTATTGGATTCTTGCACTTGCTTTGATACAACAGGCATGTGGTTCGTTGCGCAACCCACCCAAGTATACATTGGGAACAGGATATTACGATTACAAACAAAAGGGCCGCAAATTCAAGCCCGTGTTTGTTGAAACTACCCGGGATACTGTGCATATATATCCTGTATATGATGGTGAGAAAATTTCAATCATCCCCACCAAAGCTGAAATCTTTCAAAATACTGGTTTAGATATTGATCTGACTAGCGCTATTTTCAAATACCGGCCAGCGGAAGTTAACTTACCTCGTCAGCTTAATGTTGAATTTAATGGCAATATTTATTTGGGCTACCGGATTGATCGGTATCAGGTTCATTACACGAATACACCCGCAGGATTTGTTAAAAATTCGGGTTATCATGGAATAACTTTTGGTGCATTTGGAGGGTTAGGTGTAACAGCCGTTACCCCCTGGACAACCAATTATCAAATGATGGATGAATACCACGGTATGGTATTAACTCATGGTTTTGCTACTATGGTTGGTCTTGGCAGCATCACGGGTGGTATCTCGATAGGTTGGGATTATCTTACAGATCGGGATAAAGATATTTGGATTTATCAGGGTAAACCCTGGTTCGGGATCATGGTAGGGTTAAACATTAATTAAAGTAGCCATGCCTTATTTGCCATGAGGCTATGCTGGAGAGGCAACATTTCATTTTGTTATACCAATTAAACAAAATAAATATCGTTTGTTCAACGGTTTCCTATAATAGGAAATCTGAAAATAACCTCATTTGTTATTAGGCATTAATATTTTATAACCAACTATCCGTAACGCTTATCTTTCGGGAAATACCCCACCTTATGAAAATTACTTTCTTCTCGGCCAAACCTTATGATCGTGAAACATTTGATAAACTCAACGAGTCATTTGGATTTGACCTGGAGTACTTTGAAACACATCTGGGGCCACACATCATTAATGCCGTAGAGCAAACGGATGCGGTATGTGTGTTCGTCAATGACAAACTGGATGCACTGGTGCTGGGTGAACTCTCATTGAAAAGTGTGAAAGTGATTGCCTTGCGCTGTGCCGGTTTTAATAATGTAGATCTTGAATCTGCTAAAATGCTTGGAATAAAAGTCTGCCGGGTGCCCGCCTATTCACCTGAAGCTGTTGCAGAACATGCCGTGGCCATGTTACTCACGTTGAATCGCAAAACCCATAAGGCATACAATCGTGTAAGAGAACAAAACTTTTCGTTGAATGGCCTCATGGGATTTAATGTGAATGGGAAGACAGTAGGTGTATTAGGAACAGGAAATATTGGAGCGTCCTTTTGTAAGATCATGATCGGGTTTGGTTGTAACATAGTTGCCTTCGATCTTACCCCTAACCCAGAACTAGTAAACCTCGGTGTTAACTATCTATCCAAGGAAGAAGTATTTAAAAGCGCGGATATTTTATCATTGCATTGCCCATTAAATGAAAGCACACACCACATCATTAACAAAGAGGCAATTGACATGATGAAAAAAGGGGTAATGATAATCAATTCCAGCCGGGGTGGATTAATTGATACCAAAGCCGCGATCCATGGATTGAAATTAAAACAGATAGGGCATCTGGGGCTTGACGTGTATGAGCATGAAGGCAAACTTTTCTTTCGCGATCTTTCTTCTAATATCATTGAAGACGACACCATACAACGATTAATGAGCTTTCCCAATGTATTGATAACCGCCCATCAGGCATTTCTTACGGAAGAGGCACTGCAACAGATCGCTTCCACCACACTTAAAAATGTTGATGAAATACTTAATGGTAAACATTTGAGTCTGAAATCAGCTTGGGTGGTTTAATGGATTTATTTACTACCTCAGCAAGGAAGTGTTAGTCAGAGATAGGGAGATTTTGCCGGATGATGGCTTGAAAGACCTCATTAGCTTGAATGGGCAAACGTGGCAAAGTGTACAGGAATTTATCAATGCGAAAGTCAGGGAGTATTTAAAGTAAAACAGGATTGCTATCTTTACTAAATGCCCTCTATCCTCCCCGACTTCGAATACGACACCTGCCTGCCGGCAGGCAGGTCTTCACCAATCCATGATTTACTATGTCATCATTAGTCGAAGGATACCAATACGACATTTTCATCTCTTATCGTCATAACGATAATAGAAGTGGCTGGGTAACGGAGTTTGTGAATGCTTTGCAGGAAGAGTTAGCTTCCACCCTTAAAGAGCCCATTTCTATTTACTTTGACAAAAATCCGCATGATGGTTTATTGGAAACCCACAACGTTGATAAAAGCCTGGAAGGCAAATTAAAGTGCCTTATATTTATCCCAATCATCTCCCAAACTTATTGCGATCCGAAATCCTTTGCCTGGCAACATGAATTTATAGCATTTAATAAGCTGGCGAAAGAAGACCAGTTTGGAAAAGATATCAAATTGAACAATGGAAATGTAGCTAGCAGAATCCTTCCGATAAAGATTCATGATATTGATTCAGAGGACAAATCGATTCTTGAAAGTGAATTGGGTGGTGTGCTAAGGGCGATTGAGTTTATCTATAAGGAAGCCGGTGTCAATCGGCCATTAAAACCATCTGATAATAAAAGCGACAATCAAAATAAAACCGATTACCGTAATCAGGTTAACAAAGTTGCCAATGCAATCAAGGAATTAATCACTTCCATTAAAAATCCTATTTCCTCATCACAAAAGCCAGCTGCCAGCAATAGGACAACAAATAAGAAGTCAACTGATACAAAGTCGTATCTGGTTATTGGTGCTTCTATTCTTCTATTAGCGATTGCCGGATACTTTCTTTATCCAAAGGTTTTTGCAACAAACAAGGAAATTGGATTACTGGACAAATCTATTGCTGTGCTTCCTTTTGCTGACTTGAGCGAAAGCAAAGACCAGGGTTGGTTTGGAGATGGACTTACAGAAGAAATTTTGAATAGCCTGGCACGTGTAAAAGGGCTCAAGGTCACTTCGCGCACTTCTTCTTTTGCATTTAAGAACAAGACGCTCCGCATACAAGACATAGCAGATTCACTAGGAGTGAACTATGTGGTGGAAGGATCCGTAAGGAAAGTGGGTGACGGTTTGCGAATTACTGCGCAGCTTATCCGCGCCAAAGATGATTTTCATATTTGGTCCAATACCTATGATCGGGATTCAAAAGATATTTTTCAGTTGCAACAGGAAATTGCCACGAAGATTGCGGAGAGTCTTGATATTTCACTAGACCCCGAAGCCGCAAAGCAAATGCAGGGCGCTGGCACCACAAATCCGGAAGCCTTTTTGGCTTTTTTAAAAGGCCGTGAATTGGATGATCACGCGCATCGGAATGGTCGGTATATAAAACTGGAAGAACTAAAAAAGGCCAACGTTTTTTACGAAGAATCAATAAAGCATGATCCGGATTTTATTAACCCTTATTTTTACCATGCGGATTTTTCCCTTCATTACGTATTGAAAGACGACCCATTTTATACGGATACTCTTTCGGAAAGAGACGCCTATAAAATGTTCATGAGTGATTTGGAAAATATGGTCTCACGTTCGAAAGAAAAATCGCAAAGAGATTACTATCGCTTACCCCAAATCATGTACTCGAATGACTGGTCAAACTTCAGGGAAGCCATTGAAAGAAGTTTGAGCAGTCCGGATGCGGGTATTTATTTTAAGTACCAGAATTTTGACATTTCTTCCTTACTAATCTGCCTGGGCTATGGCGATCAACTTTCTGAATTAAGTAGAAAAATTATAGAAAATGATCCTTCCGATCAAAGTTCAATGCGTGAAATTATTTTGGCCCATATTTATGATGGTGAATACCAGGATGCCATAAGCGAGATAAACAAACTTGGTGACTTATCTTACAAACCTGAATTTTATGTTTATAAATTATACTGCATGCTTCAATTGGGCCAGTTGGACGAAGCCTATAACCTGGTCGTAAACAAGCAGGAACTGGAGTACTACAATTATGTCGACATCAAAGCACTCATCTTTGCAAAGAAAGGATTACTGGAGGAAGCGAAGAATATTTTCAAAGTACCTCATCGTACGGGCCCATTCTATCTTATCGTTGTGGACGAATTATTTGGTCGGGAAGAAGCCAATAAGCACGCAGGTCTTTCGGATAAAAAATTATTACTGGATTTCCAACTATTTAGATCCAATTTGATGTCACAGGGTAATCCTCCCTATGATCTTTCAGCTACGCCTAAATTCGCCAAACGATTACGCGAGACGGGTATTGTCTTACCCTAAAATCAATGTGATGAATGGCAACTGCTCATGAATAGGAATGGAGTTGCACAAAATCAATTAAAATGTGAACTAATACTATCACATCAAGAATAATTCATTGCACCTCGAAAGACAGTTACTTAATTTTAGTTCCTTATTTACAGACTTAACTTTATGAAAACTAACTTAAACCCTGTGCGTGTGTTGGTAGTCGGTTGCGGAAACATGGGTGCTTCGCATGCCACGGCTTTTCATAACATCGATGGCTTTCAGATTTGTGGCATTGTATCCACCGGCAAAAGTAAAGAGGTACTCAATGCAAAATTAGGAGGCGGCTATGCACTGTATAGCAATTATGATGAGGCCCTGAAAGAAACAAAACCCGATGCGGTTTGTATTTCCACGTATCCTGATACCCATGAAGAGTTTGCGGTAAAAGCATTTGAACACAACTGTCATGTGTTTATTGAAAAGCCGGTGGCGGATACGGTGGCCGGAGCGGAACGCGTTGTAGCTGCTGCTAAAAAAGCGAACAGAAAATTGGTGGTCGGCTATATTTTGCGGCATCATCCCAGCTGGGAAAAGTTTATTGAACTGTCGCGTCAGTTGGGCAAGCCTCTTGTCATGCGCATGAATCTGAACCAGCAAAGTCATGGGGTGATGTGGGACGTGCACAGAAATCTGATGAAGAGCCTCAGCCCTATCGTAGATTGTGGTGTGCACTACATTGATGTGATGTGCCAGATGACGCGCAGCAAACCATTACAGGTAACTGCTATTGGTGCCCGGCTTACGGAAGATATTCCTGCTGGGAACTATAATTACGGCCAACTGCAAATCCGTTTCGAAGATGGTTCAGTAGGCTGGTATGAAGCCGGCTGGGGCCCGATGATCAGCGAGACTGCATTCTTTGTGAAAGATGTAATGGGTCCGAAGGGTTGTGTATCTATTGTTGCCAAAGATGCAGGTGCCAGTGGCAAGTCTGATTCCGTGGAAGCTCACACCAAAACAGAATCCTTACGCTTTCATCATGCTGATATTGATGATAAAAATATCTTCACTAAAAAAGACGAATGGATTAATCTTCAGGATGAACCCGATCACCAGGAATTGTGCAACCGCGAGCAACTTTATTTCTTAAAGGCCATAAAGGAAAATCTTGACCTGACCGATCATATGGATGATGCCGTCAATAGCTTGCGTATTGCGTTCGCGTGTGATGAATCGGTACGTTCGGGCAACGTGGTGTCCCTGATTTGATAGGCCGGCAAAAGCTGCCATTGGAAAACTACGATGAGGTTTATGGCAAGGGATAGAAGATAATCCGTCTAACTTCAGATTTGCTTCAGAATTGTCAAGTAGGTTTGTGAATTGAAGAATTTGAAACCGAAACCAAGGGCTATGGAGAATGACGAAGTATTCAAAACACCTCAAAAAATAGAGGATTTCAGTTTCAATAAATCAGTCGTTAAGGTTTTTGATAATATGGTTACCCGTTCGGTTCCATTCTATCTCGAAATGCAGCGGATGATAACCGAAATAGGAAAAGACTTTGCCACCCCCGGCTCCACCGTATACGACCTCGGATGTTCTACCGGCACCACACTCATCAACTTAGATCAGGTACTGTCAAAAGACATCAACTTTGTTGGCTTTGATAACTCCGATGAAATGGTGAAGCAGTGCAAGAATAATTTCAAAGAAGCCGGAGTTAGTCGAAAGTTTGAAATTCAAAATCACGATCTCAATATGGGCATTAAACTAACCAATGCGTCTGTGGTCGTGATGTGTCTCACGCTTCAGTTCATCCGGCCCCTTTACCGTGAACGGCTGATAGAAGAAGTATTTGACCAAATGAATGATAATGGCTGCCTGATTCTGATAGAGAAAGTATTGGGCGAAGATTCTCTTTTCAATCGCTTGTTCATCAATTATTACTATGATTTCAAACGGAGAAATAATTACAATGACATGGAGATTGCCCAGAAACGCGAAGCGCTTGAAAATGTATTGATTCCATATAAATTAATGGAGAATCGCGAAATGCTCTTGAAGAATGGTTTTCGTTATTGCGAGGTGTTTTTTAAATGGTATAATTTCACAGGCCTGGTAGCAGTTAAGTAATAATAAAACACTTCCTCATGGTTAAGATTGGTAATTTCTTTTTTCATTATCGCAATGGATTGCTTCCGATTTTTTTTCTCCTGATTCTGGTTCCATCACCGGAGTTATTCAATAATCCTACCTTGGCATTATTTATTGGATTAGGAATAAGTTTATCTGGGCAGATTATACGTTTTACCACCATTGGATTAGTCTATATTATCCGGGGTGGTCAAAACCGAAATATTTATGCGAAAGATCTTGTCACAACGGGTATTTTCGCTCATTGCCGAAATCCACTTTATGTAGGGAACATTGCTGTTGCATTCGGAATGGGAATTGCCTCAAATTCTATCTTGTTCTTCTCTGTTATTACACCTCTTATCCTATTCGTATATATTTCTATCGTTCTTGCTGAAGAAGATTTCCTGAGAAGTAAGTTTGGCGCAGCGTATGATGCCTATGCCAAGGATGTAAATCGATGGATTCCTACATTGAAAGGAATAAGTGCAACCTTCCAATCCCATAACTTTGCCTGGAAAAGAGTTCTTCTTAAAGAATATAACTCAACCTATACAGGAACACTGCTGGGAATCTTGCTGATCATGAAAGCATTTTATGAACACCCTGCTCAATACGGTAACTTTAACGAACACACAATGATGTTTGCAGTAATTATTTTTACCTTAACAGCCCTTTATCTTTTTGTCCGATTTTTGAAAAAATCGCAACGGCTTCGGGCAAACTAAATACTTAATAAATTCCGGATTCTTACATGGAAAACAATTCCCTTTAGGGTCGATGATGCTGGCCCCTATTGGTAAAATCACCTATTAACCGTACATCCATTATTTGCTCACTTCTACGCCTATTTTTTATACTTTTCAAGTTGATTAACAACCCTAACCCAGAACTATGAAGATCGTTTACCAACTTATCAAAAAGAGCAGGTTCATGTATGCTCTCGTGCTGCTGCTCGTCAGTGGTAGCTCCTTTGCCCAGGAGACATTTCCGCGAAATGATGTGAAAGATAACCGGGCTGGCTTATATGCCTTTACCAATGCGACTATTGTTGTCGACCCGCAAACCACAATTCAAAATGCTACCCTCTTGATAAAGGGCAGCAAGATAGAGCAAGTAGGTGCAAACCTTACCATTCCAAAGGGCTATACGACTATCGATTTAAAAGGAAAGTATATTTACCCTTCCTTAGTTGATATCTTCACAAACTACGGTTTACCCGATGTGGAAAGAACCCGCGGTAGTGGCTTCGGAGGCTCGGAACAAATCGAATCCAAAACGAAAGGTGCTTACAATGCAAACCAGGCTATCCGTTCGCATTACAATGCAGCCGAAGAATTTACCATTAATGCCAAAACGGCTGACGAACTACGTAAGGCGGGCTTTGGTGCAGTACATACTTCCAAGCCCGATGGTTTAGCCCGAGGAACTTCCGCCTTTGTAACCCTCAATGAAAAAAACGATAACACTGCTTTAGTGAGACAGAAGGTTGCCGCTAACTATTCCCTTGAAAAAGGAACCTCTACCCAAACTTATCCAACATCCTTAATGGGCTTTATCGCTGTGTTGCGGCAAACCTATTTAGATGCCGAATGGTATAACAGTCAAAATCCAAAACCATTTGCCGATCAGTCGCTGGAAGGCTGGATTCAAAACCAACGGTTGCCACAAATCTTTGCCGCCACCAGTTGGGCCAACGTGCTTCGCGCTGATAAAATTGGCGATGAATTTGGCGTTCAATACATTATCAAAGGCGCTGGCGATGAATACAAACGGATCAATGAAATCAAAGCCACTAAAGCCTCGCTGATCATTCCGGTTAATTATCCGGATGCCATGGATGTGGAAGATCCTTTCGATGCTGAACGTGTTTCACTGGCTGATCTGAAACATTGGGAACTTGCCCCTACCAACCTGCCAACGTTGGAAAAAAATGGAGTTGCCTTTGCTATTACAACTTCTGGCCTCAGAAAAACTTCTGACTTTTTACCCAACGTAAGAAAAGCTATTGAAAACGGGCTCACCGAAACGGCCGCGTTGAAAGCATTAACCACCACGCCTGCTCAACTTCTAAATGTTGCCGATCAAGTGGGTAGTTTAAAGAAAGGCCTGCTTGCCAACTTCATTGTTACTTCTGGAAAACTCTTTGATGAAAAGACCATCATTCATCAAAACTGGGTGCAAGGCGAACCGTATTCCATCAAAGCATTGGATACAAAAGACTTCAGTGGCAATTACAATTTGACTGTAGGCCCTCAATCGTATAAGTTGGAAGTAAGTGGCGAAGCAGGAAGTCATAAAACAAAAGTTGGTGCTTCAGATTCTACTATGGTGGATGGTGCCGCCACGTTTGGTAGCGACCTGATCACGTTAAGTTTTAAACCTACAAAACAAAGCACCAGCAGCGTTCGTCTTTCAGGCTGGAGTGAAGGAACAGGTTGGAAAGGAAAAGGTCAATTGGCAGATGGCACATGGATCACCTGGTCTGCAAACAGAACTGGCGATCTCGCAGCCAAAGCTGCTGCCAAACCTGCAACCGATAAGAAAGATGACCTTGGCAAAGTAACGTATCCTTTTGGCGCACATGGCTACCCTGCCCTGCCTGTAACTGAAACTCTACTCGTAAAAAATGCAACTGTATGGACCAATGAAGGCGAAGGAATCCTTCAGGGAACCGATGTACTCATTAAAGATGGAAAGATCTCAAAAATAGGTAAGAACCTGAGCGATCCAGCCGCTAAAGTTATTGATGGCACAGGCAAACACCTTACCGCAGGTATCATTGACGAACACTCGCACATTGGCGCAGCCAGCATCAATGATGTAGCAAGCAATTCAGGCATGGTACGCATTGGTGATAACCTCGATGCTGAAGCCATCAACATATACCGCGCTTTGGCCGGTGGTGTGGTGGCCGTACAGGTACTGCACGGTTCGGCCAACCCAATTGGTGGCCAGTCTGCGTTAATCAAATTACGTTGGGGCGAATCACCAGAGAATCTAAAAATTGCCGGAGCCGATGGCTTCATCAAATTTGCTCTTGGAGAAAATGTTAAGCGCACCAGCAATCCAAGCTCAATCCGGTTTCCACAAACCCGCATGGGTGTTGAGCAGGTGTATGTAGATGCATTTACCAGTGCAAAAGAATACGAAAAGAAATGGAATGCTTACAATGCTGTTCCCGCTAAGGAAAAAGCCCTGGCTGTTAAGCCGCGCAGGGATCTGGCCGATGAAACCATGCTTGAGATTCTGAACAAGAAAAGATTTATCTCCTGCCACTCCTATGTGCAATCTGAAATCAACATGTTGATGAAAGTGGCTGAGCGTTTCAACTTCCGTGTCAATACATTTACACACATTCTGGAAGGTTATAAAGTTGCTGATAAGATGGCCCAACATGGTGTTGCTGCTTCGACCTTCTCAGACTGGTGGAACTACAAATGGGAAGTTCGTTATGCAATTCCTTACAATGCAGCCATCATGCACCGTGCGGGTGTACTTACTGCCATTAACTCTGATGATGCAGAAATGGGCCGCAGGCTAAATCAGGAAGCTGCCAAGACCATTAAGTATGGTGGCATCTCTGAGGAAGATGCATGGAAGATGGTAACATTAAATCCTGCCAAGATGCTTCACCTCGACAACCAGATGGGAAGTATTAAAGTTGGTAAGTCTGCAGACATCGTGTTGTGGACAGACCATCCCCTATCCGTCTATGCAAAACCTGAGAAGACCATCATCGATGGAAAAGTATATTTCGATCTTGAAAAAGATGCCGCTAACAACAAAGAACTTGCTGCTGATCGTGCCCGTCTTATCCAGAAAATGAAAAACGCGAAGAAAGCTGGTATGCCTGTGCAACGTGCCGAGTCGCGCATGCAGGTAGATTTCCATTGCGATGATGTGTTGGGTTTTGAAAAAACAGAAGAATAACATTTTAATGAACCACGAAATGAAAAAATCAATATACATTTTGGTCATGACAATCTTCACAATGAATGTTGTCTCGGCACAAACTCCGGTACCCGCCAAACCACAAGCTAAACCCATAGCTTTAACGGGCGGTGTTGCCCATCTTGGCAATGGTCAGGTAATTCAAAACTCACTCATCACATTCGATAAGGGTAAACTTACAGGCGTGGCCGATGCTACCGTTGTCAAGATGGACCTGGCAGGTTATGAGGTAATCAACATCAGTGGCAAGCATGTGTATCCGGGCTTTATCCTACCCAACTCGCAAGTTGGTTTGCAGGAAGTAAGTTCCATCCGCGCGATGAACGACAATGCCGAACGCGGTCAGATGAATCCCAACGTGAGATCTCAGATTTCCTATAACACAGACACAGAGTATACACCAACCTTCCGCTTCAATGGCGTGTTGCTGGCTGAATCAACGCCAACAGGCGGAACAATTTCAGGATCCTCTTCCGTGATGGAAATGGATGGCTGGAATTGGGAAGACGCCACCGTAGCAGCTGATATCGCCATACACATGAACTGGCCATCCATTCGTAGCCGGCAGTTTGATTTCGCCACCTTTAGTTTCAATGAATCGGCCAATGCAAATTATGAAAAGCAGGTAACTGAAATCACACAGTTCTTTGCAGAGGCTTTAACCTATAGCGCTTTAACTTCTAAAGAAACGAATCTGAAATTCGAAGCCATGCAGGGATTGTTTGATGGCAAGAAAACGCTAATGCTGCATGCCAATAATCCTAAGGAAATTGTTGAGTCCATTCGCTTTGCACAGCGCAGCGGAGTAAAACGAATTACCCTTGTTGGTGGCACTGGCGCATATTGGGTAGCCGATTTCCTTAAGGAAAATAAAATACCCGTGATACTTCCATCTACACATAATCTTCCGGCTCGTGCCGATGAAGATGTAGACATGCCTTATAAATTACCGCATCTTTTAACCCAGGCTGGTGTAACAGTTTCCCTGATGGATGATGGCGCCCTGCATGGTGGTCGTAACCTGGGCTTCTATGCGGGCACCGCTGCCGCCTATGGAATGAGCAAGGAAGATGCATTAAAGACAATCACATCAAACACGGCCAAAGCCCTGGGCATTGACAATCGAGTAGGCACCCTGGAAGTAGGAAAAGATGCAACGTTATTTGTTTCCAATGGTGATGCACTTGATTACCGAGGCAATGTCTTGACTCATGCCTTTATCAGTGGTAAGCTGATGACTTTGCCGGGTAACCAACAAGAGTTATACGAACGCTATTCGAAAAAATATGGCCAGATGAAGTGAGCTAGTAATCCTTACGTATTAACCATTTTATTGCAAAAAAAACACCGTCCTTGGGGCGGTGTTTTTTTTAAACTTACAAATCTATTAAACCTTCAGGGTATCTTTTAAATAGTCAATGCTTGACTTACCCTCACCAGCAAAGGCTTCAACTTTTTTATTGTAGGCCTTTTTTACTTCGTCAAAAGAATCGGTCATCTTGTTTTTAAGATCTTTCGATTTTCCCAACAATTGTTCCCTTGTTTTTTTTCCACTGTTCGGTGCAATAAGAATTCCTGTTAGTAATCCTACTGTAGCGCCAGCTAAAACTCCTACCATTACTTTTCCCGCGGTATTCATATAGGTACTTGTTTTTGGTTAAACCGTTCTGAAGTTTTCAGAACATTCTTTGTAATCGTTATGTGATTACACTTTTGTAACGACTGTACCCGGTGTATCGTTCACCTGGTGAAAGAAATTTTTAAGAGTATTTGAATTAATTTGTGATCCTGACTTTCATCATACTAATGATGAAACTTATGGATACTTTAATAGCTGACCAAACTCATATCAAGGTATCTTATCTCTATTTCTTTTAGGATAAGCACAGAAGAAAGGTTAGGGCAGAAAATGCATACCTTACACAAACCAGGGAATTAAGGCGAGACCAAGGAAAATAATAAACCAAATTAAAAGCTTGCGATCCGTCTTCGACATAGGAATTGTTTTCTGCCTTTACGGATCACCCTTAGCGATTAGTCGTCCCAAGGCAATCTTTAACAAAACCTTAACAGGGCGGCAGGAAGTTACATTCAGAATGCCTAAACTTGTGACGTAATTTTTTACCATGACCAAGTACACCTTTACTGAAAAGAAAGACACCCGCTCCGGCTTTGGCGTAGGTCTCCATGAATTGGGAAAATCGAATCCAAATGTAGTTGCCCTGTGTGCCGACCTTACGGGTTCACTCAAAATGGATGCCTTTAAAAAGGATTTTCCTGAAAGGTTCTTTCAGACGGGCATTGCCGAAGCAAATATGATAGGCATGGCTGCGGGCTTTACCATCGGGGGCAAGATTCCTTTTACAGGAACGTTTGCCAACTTTTCCACAGGCCGGGTGTATGATCAAATCCGTCAATCAATTGCTTACTCCGGTAAAAATGTTAAGATATGTGCCTCCCATGCAGGTTTAACTCTTGGGGAGGATGGTGCTACTCATCAGATACTTGAGGATATTGGAATGATGAAAATGTTGCCGGGCATGACGGTAATTGTTCCCTGCGACTACAACCAGACCAAGGCTGCCACCATCGCTTTGGGTAGTCATGAAGGCCCGGCTTACCTGCGCTTTGGGCGTCCCAGCTGGCCCATCTTTATGGCCCCCGACCGGCCCTTTACCATCGGTAAAGCCGACAAACTAATTGATGGAAAACAGGTTTCTATTTTTGCTACCGGCCACATGGTTTGGCAGGCTATTGAAGCCGAAGCAATGCTGGCTGAGAAAGGTATCTCTGCGGAGGTTATTAATATCCATACGATCAAACCAGTGGATGTGGAAGCAATCCTAACCAGTGTTGAAAAAACCGGTTGTGCAGTTACCTGCGAAGAACACCAAATCAATGGTGGCCTTGGCGACAGTGTGGCTCAGTTTCTTTCACGCTTTCGTCCTTCGCCCATGGAAATGGTAGCGGTGAATGACTCCTTTGGGGAAAGCGGAACTCCTACACAACTTTTAAAGAAGTATGGCTTAACCCCGGAGAATATTGTGAGTGCGGCTGAGAAGGTCTTGAAGAGAAAATAATCCGGGGTACTTAAAGTCAGCATTCTGCTTATTCGAGATCACTAGCAACATCTTTCCAAAATTCTCTTCATATCGTAGATTAAATTCTACAGGTTAAAATCAAATGAAAGGGCTGCGGGGTCAATTAGGACTTTATTAACTGGCATTTATAATGATAGCTGAATAGTATCGCTGACTATTCATGCTAAAATATATAGGCCTCCTATTCTTTGCATTTCCCCTGACAGTCTCATCACAATCCATACCATTATGGAAATCCTATTATGATAGTGCCCAATTCTTCTGGAAAGAAAACCCTGAAAAATCAGTCATTCTCTATACTCGGGCCGAGCGAATTGCTCTGCTAGATCTGGGTATGTATGATGAGAACTACCTGGCTATTCTGAATGATCTCGGCTTAGCTTATGGGCAGGCGAATAACCTTCCAAAAGCCGAAGAGTATCTGGTAAAGAATCTTTCGATTCATACGGAACTTTATACAAGCGATGATACGCGGTTATTAGTTGCCAAATATAACTTAGCCACTCTCCTGCTGAAGTCAGGAAATGAAGAGAAAGCAAAAGACATTTTCTACGAAATTCTCATTGAGTCCTTACGCGGAAATATTAAATCAATGTATGTATCTACTGTAACAGCATTGGTACGGTTCTATGAGAGTCATGATCAATTTGAATCTGCACTCAACATTGTTAATCAGGCACTGTCTACCACATTTTTCTTTCCCAATGATCAGAACAACTATGAACTAAGGATGGCTGAAGGAAGACTTCTCCGAAAAGAGAAAAAACACGAGGAAGCAACAGCGAAATTAATGCTTCTGCAAAAGGATCTACTCACCAATTCAGTTTCCGCTAGTGTAATTGCTTCCGAGATCAAACTTGAATTGAACCTGAATGAAATTGAAACAGGTTCCTATGGAAAAGCAGAAAAGAATCTTCTCGAATTATACCGCATACTTAAAAATTCATCATCAACAGAGGACGTGCTTTTAGTGGAGATAACTGGTGCCCTGGGTTACATCTACGAAAAGTTGGGTGTCTTTGACAAGGCTATCATTTTTTACCATGAAGCATTAACACGTTGCATTTTAACCCATGGGTACCACGCCACGGCATCATTAATTCTTCAAAATAATATAACCAGCATATATCTAAAGCAAGGATACGTAAAAAAAGCAATTCAGGAATACGAATTCACCCTTGAAAGATTTACTTCTTCGACTGACTATAAGAATCCTACGTACTTAACCACACTCAATAATCTTGCTTCGGCCTACCGGCAAAATGGGCAATATGTGCTGGCCCTTCAATATTTTCTTGATCTCTATGATCATTTAGATCAAAGAGATCTTTTACAAAATGATCGGGCCGCAACACTCATGAATAATATTGCCGTTACGTATACGCTTATGGGCGAGTACGAGAGGGCTGTGAGTTTTTATGAAAATGTACTTCTTATCAAAGAGAATTTATATGGTTCCAACTCCCCAGCATTAGTTGATGTTATCGACAACCTGGGTGTAACGTATTGGGCCTTGAACCAATCCGAGCTTGCCCTACCACTGTTTGACCGCTCTTTGTCTATATCCGTCCGACAAGTAAAGTATATATTCCCGCACCTTACAGAACCAGAACAAATACAATTTTATAAACAACAGAAACAAAATTTTGAACGATACAATACACTTTCTATTAAATCCAATAAAACTCATCCCGAATTATTGGTGCATATGTTTAATAATCAATTGCTCCTTAAATCACTGTTCTTTTTCACTAATAAAAAGCGTACACAAAGCGTTCAAGAAAAAAAAGATCCAGCGCTTAATTTGCTGGTTGAATCCGCGAATAATATCAGTACTCAGCTCGGACATTATTACCAGATGACCTTAAGCGAGCTAGAAGGTTTAGGGATTTCCATAGCTAAAACTGAAAGTGAACTTGATAGTCTTGAAAAGAATATTCGACACGCATTACACACAAGCTTAATTCAGGATGCTCACGTGGCCTGGCCCGAAATACAACAATCACTTAAATCAGACGAGGCACTGGTTGAGATTATTCGTTTTAGAAAATATGACATCTTGTTTAGTAACACTGAGCAAATCAGTAAAAAAAGCAGTATTGGCTTTACGGATAGTATCTATTATGCCGCACTCATTACATCGAAGGAAACCCTTGACTTTCCTAAACTTATCGTACTAAAAAACGGTAATCAACTTGAAAAGCGATACTTAAGCTATTACAGAAATACAGTTCGATATGATTTTAATGATACCATTTCATACAATCAATTCTGGAGGCCCTTTGAAGATCAATTGGAAGGAAAAAGTAAAATCTTCGTTTCGGCAGATGGTGCATTTCATCAGATCAACCTGAATGCACTCCTTGATCGCAACGGAAAATACATTTTAGAAAAATATGACTTACAATTAGTATTAAATTCAAGTCAACTCGTTAACAGAATACCGGCTCAGGGAATTGATTTCTCTAAAGCTGTATTTTTTGGTAATCCTAGCTTCAAAGAGTTTGCGCCTCTTCCTGGAACACTGGAGGAAGTTACCAGCATTTCAAAAGTTCTAAAAATTACCCCATCTAATAAGTCACAGTTCCTTGGGCTGGCGGCCACAGAAGAAAATCTTAAAATGATTAAATCCCCTTCCATTCTTCATATAGCCACACATGGATTCTTTTCACCAGGCTTTGTGTTTAAAAATGATTTGGTGAGAAATGATCATCTATTTCATTCTGGACTGGTGCTTTCCACTGGTTTGCAGGCTGTTAATGGCAAAGGAATTTCCTTCGATCACGATGGAATCATAACAGCCTACGAAGTAATGAACCTTGACCTTTCGCAAACCAGGTTAGTTGTGCTCTCAGCTTGCGAAACCGGCTTAGGAAAAATTGAAAACAGTGAGGGTGTATATGGATTGCAACGTTCGTTTATGCAAGCAGGTGCCAGTGACATTATGCTAAGTCTATGGAAAGTGGACGATGCAGAAACCAAAGAACTGATGGTCAAATTTTATACCTACCTGAACAAAGAATACTCTACACGGCAAGCCCTGAAGCAAGCACAATTAGAAATGCTGAGTGAGGTTAAAAATCCAAGACTTTGGGCAGGATTTGTTATGATTGGTAGTGGAGATTAGCCTATTCTACCTCGAATTAATTTGAAACATAAAGATAACACTCTACCCTTCTGTTGAATTGTCTTTCCTTTTCAGGATCCGAATAAGAACCACCCTGTCTGCCTTTTGCTACCACAGCCAATGAGGTTTGGTCGGTTCCCTGATTTACCAGGTAATCCAACACCGATTGACCACGTTGCTGACTCAACGTAAGGTTGTAACTCTCCGTTCCCTGATCATCCGCATAGCCATATATTTCAACTTGCACAGAAGGGTATTTCTTAAGATACGTAGCAAGATCACTTAACACATCTTTTGCTTCTTTCCGTAAATCGTACTGATCAAAATCAAAAAAGATATTTTCGAAGTTAAAGCTGCTCTGATTAGGAATTCCGAGCACTCGCAATTCCGTTATTCGTGCGTTATTCAAAACCTGATCAGGTATACTTTCCATGCGCAGGTAAACGTAACTCCCGGGAGTCATGTTGGTGAATCGAAACCGTCCCTTCTCATTGGTTGTAGTTGTCTTGATAACTTCACCCGACTCATCCATTAACACCACTTTGAATTCAACAAGTGCATTATCAGATACTGAGTCAACCAGCATTCCTGTAATGGAGTAAGGAAGAGCTGAATATTCAGGCGAATTTACCCGCGTTAAAAAAACATCTGAAAATTTTGTAGTGAGTTCATAAATTTTATACTGCGTGTCGGCTATCCGTTGCAACTCCAGGTAATCCTCTTTAGAGACCATTTTAAAATCTTCAATTTTGTTTTCTAACCCTTTTCTTCTATTAAGTACCAACTGATCAACTATTTTACGTTTCTCATAAGAAAGATTCTCGTATTCAATTCGATCTTCATTCCTGGCTGTTAATAAGGTAACATTATGCTGATTTTCAGAACGTGTAAGAAGCTTAACATCGTGGCGAGCGTCTTTATTTTTAAGACTAAGCTTAGAAATAAAAGAAATCACAGAAGGAATAGCAGCAGAATAAATATCAAACCCTCCTATTCCACCATCCCGGTTAGAACTGAAGTAAATGCTCTTTTGAGAAAAACTGATAAAGCAATCATCACGGCTTGAATTGAAGGGATAATCTAAATTATACAATTCTTTTGATCCGTCTGACAACATCTTAACCATATACAAATCCAGTCCGCCATAACTCTGGTGGCCATCGGAAGCTAAAAAAAAGACGTGCGAGAAGGTAGTGAATGCGGGGGCAAGTTCATTCAATTTACTATTGATTTCACTTCCCACGTTCATGGCAGGACCCCAATTCTCATTTCCCGAATTGATGCTCATCCAGATGTCAAACTTGCCAAATCCCCCTGGTCGATTAGAAGCAAACAACAACGTATCACCCCCTTTCGAAACAGCAGGATGTTTAGCCTCTGCATTCATATAATTAATGTTGTCGTTAAGCGGTTCTGGATCAGTCCATTGATTATTTCTATATTCAGATAAGAAAATCCTGCATCGTGAAACCCCTTTTCCGCATACTGTAAAATAATACTTATCACCACGCCCATTAAAATTGCCGCTGCCATCATTAACGCGGGTATTGGTAACCGCAAAAATCTCTTTTGTTTTATTCTGCCATGCGTTTTCAGTATTTACGAAATAGAAATTATCCGTAAATCCCTCCCCGTACCTTTCATCGATCATCGCGTTCTTTGATTCTACCCTGCCGCTGGTAATCACCAGGGTGGCACTATTCCTTAAAGCAGGAGCATAATCATTAAAAGCAGTATTTACTGTCTCTGATTTTACCTCATAGACGTCTCGATTTTTCAGAAGCTCAGCTTTGGCCATTTCGCATCCGGCAATCTCAATTCTTGCCTGTTCTACGTGATCATTGAATTCTTCAATTCCTTCTGAGTTGGAAATGAATGTATTAAAAGAAGTGATAGACTCATCAAATTTACCATTCAGTTTTAACATCAATCCACTGAAATACGTAGCGAGTGGGAATCCGGATACTGCCTGATTATATACTTTTAAATAGAGTCTCTCAGCGTCCTGATATAAGAACGATTTTCTATAGCTTTCAGCCAACTGATAATTGACTTCAGCATTTTGATCGGTAAGCTCGGTGAATTTCAGATAATACTGTATCGCAAGATTATAATGTTCTTGCTCAAAATAGAGATCTGCCTGTTGTTTAAGATTCTCACTCGGCTGCGCCTTCAACAATAAGCAAGCACACAAAACAAATAATCCAGCCAGTAATACTCGCATCAGATTAAGGGTGACGAAAATCTTTTATACCCACTTTTACTTACAATTTTATAAGCCAAGGATAATTCATAAGCACTTCCATATCCAAAAGCTTTACCGAACGAAAATACGTTGCTATCATAACTAAAACCAAGATTCCAATTTGCATTACTTAAACCAACCGAAATAATAACCGCATCCTGGTATCGATACCAGGCGCCTGCAATAGCTTTCATGCCGGCTGAGATATCGCGGGAGGTAGTAATAGTATAGCCCACATACATGCCAAGATTTACCTGCATACTTTCATCTTGAAGTTGAACAAGGTAGTTGGGTGAGACTTCTATCTTGCGGGTTATTGCTGAAGTAAACCCACCATGGATTTTGTATAGAAGCGAGAGTGCGTCCTTACTGTTTAAGTAGAATCCATCGGGACGAAGTATATTAGAAACCGAAACTCCGTTAAAGATGGATGTGCTCTTAACTGATAAATTCTTTGGCCTGGGATGATAATACCACATAAGCCCTGCGTTCAGTATAGGGTTAAATACACGTTCGTTGGTAAGTGTTGATTCTCCGGGTAATGACTGATCATATCCTGTAAAAGCTGAATATTGCGATGACCATCTCAAGTCATCATAATTTATACGTTGCTGACTGGCACCTGCCTGTAATGCGATTGCAAGAATATTATTACCCAGGTGATTTAATTGAAAATTTCGGGCCAGAGCCAACGAAATTCCTTGTGTTATAAATTCTTTATTAGATCCGGCAACATCATTCAAAAAAGATAAACCGAGACCACCCACATGCCTCTTAGGCGAACCATTTCGTGAAATGGGTTGAATGTAACTAAATTGAAAAGTTGTAAAAGGTAAATTTAGATTACCCCACTGCGTTCGGTAATTCATACCGAGGTAGATATCCTTTTCAAGACCCGCTAATGCAGGATTCAAATACAAACCACTTGAATAATACTGTGAGAAAACCGGGGCCTGACTAACAGCAACGAAAGGAAGTATAAGGAGTAAAAGAAATGTCGTTAAGAAAGTAATTTGTCTCATCACTGAACAATCGTTATGAAGCCGGTTTGTTGAATCGCTTTGCCAGAACTCTCCTTATATTTAATACTATACGGATAAACACCGGATGGAAGTACATTACCATTTTGTCTACCGTCCCAACCTTGGGAAGACATACTAGTAAAGGATTGAGTTTCATAAACAGATTGTCCCCACCGATTAAATACCTGAAAATAAAAATCACTGGGGCCACTTGTATCTCCAAACACTTTAACAAAGCGGTTATCAGCATTCATTGCGTTTGGAGAAAGTGTAGTACTAAAAAAGTACGGACGAGGCGCTTCTCCGGGTAATACACCTAATACAAAGAAATTACCAGTAATGGATAGCACTGAATTGATGATCGTCACCTCATTTTCTGAAAGGATTGTAACGTTTTCTGATATCGAAAATTCATTTATAAGATCATCTGACGAAGCAATAACCCATTGCAATGGATTTTCACCTTGCAGATCAAGCCCCAAAGTAATCGGAGAGCCTTCGAAAGTCCCGGAAATCGTTTTGCGTGTCCAATATATATTCTGTTTAATGTCTACAGGAATTGAAGTGGTAACGGCTGGCAAGTTTTCAACAGCTTTAACCTCGATGATTGGCTCAAATCCTTTTATATCCAACAACTCAACAGGATAATACTTTCCGTTGATACCAATTGGATAAAACTTATAGCCACTGCCCTGCGAGGTCAATGCTCCATTGACATAACTTAATACAGATCCATTTTTCACTATACAATCCGCTCCCATCATCAAAGTGTCGCTGTCATTAATCAGTACGACACCTTTACGGAAATCTACTTCGTTCGTGATTAATATATTACCCGTTATAGATTTAATTCCCGCGCCATCAATAATCAAATGCGCTACAGGTTGAGCCAGATTGGAAAATAGCTGATTGCCACCCGTCAACGAAACACTACCTGTACCCTGGTAGATGGAAAGATTTGTCCAGTTACCCATTAAAGAAAAACTGCCGTTGTTCTGGAAAAATCCCGTATTGGTTAGATTACCACCGGTATAAACATTTACTCCATCAGCAATAAAAAGATTGGCGTCATTATTTATGTCTTGTGCAACGACTTCCGTAGTGCCGATAAAAAGTAAATGAAATAATGAAAGCTTAAGCCAATTTCTTATCACATACACGTAGGTATAGTTTTCCATAGGTAAGAGACCTAAACTTATAGGAAATTTCATTCCAATAATTTTTAAGCTCAATCAAGAGAAAATCACTATTACTTGTGGAGTTAATTCCCCATCGGTAGAATACTAATACCCTCTCACAAGCCGGGATGTAGATGTTTTATCCAGTAATACAGACATTATAGATTGAAAACAAGGGTTTTATTAGATTCACTCTTGGCATAATCTTTCTGTAACCAAATAACTAATACTACAGCCTTAGACTACCTAATTGCAAGATAACCCCGATGAAAATAAAATCTATGCTACTAAAATTTAGTACGTTAAGTAAGGTACTTGTTAGTGTAATCATACCCCTGATCTTATCGTTCAATGCACAAAGTCAAGCGAATAAAAGTGTTGCCATTGGCACTCTGGTTGATCGCCCCAATGCAATACTAATACTAAATCCACCTAATCATGATCAAGGGATACTGATTCCACAACTCACCACCGCGGAGCGTCTAGCGATGACTGCTGCTTCACCAGCGGACGATGGCCTTCTGGTTTTTGATAACACCTTAAAAGGATTTTACTACTGGCGTGCGAACCAATGGACTGCGATGACGGGAGGAACTTCTAATCAGGATCTTTCTCTAGCTGGAAATACATTAGAAATTACAAATGGTACGTCAGTAAATTTAAATTCCGTTACAACGGCAGGTCAGATCTCGGGGCCATTGAATAATTTAATACTTGCACCCAACTCAGTTTCATCTCCAATAATTCTGGATGGCACAATACAAACATTGGATCTTGCTAACCTTGCTGTTACTGAAAGTAAGATTGATAACGGAGCTATCACTACAACCAAGATTATAGATGGTGCGGTAACGGTACAAAACTAGAGAACACATCGGTTATTCCGAATACTTATGGATCTGCAACTACAACACCACAATTTGTTGTCGATGCAAAAGGTAGAATTACCAGTGCAACTAATGTTATAATTTCCGGTGGCGCCCTAACGGGTATTGCGGGGGGCGACCTTACGGGAAATTATCCAGACCCGGTCGTTGCCAATGATGCCATCTCAACAATTAAAATTTTAGATGGGGCAGTTACTGATTTAAAACTTTCAAATACTCCTGTATCACCAGGTACCTATGGTTCAGCAACGACATCACCTCAATTTGTTGTTGATGCTAAAGGAAGGATTACCAGTGTAGCCAATGTTATTATTACCGGTGGCGCACTTACGGGCATTGCAGGTGGTGACCTTACAGGAAATTATCCAGACCCTGTTGTCGCAAATGATGCAATTACAACAACTAAAATTTTAGATGGTGCGGTGATTGGTACCAAGCTTGAGAATACAACGGTTGTCCCGAATACTTATGGTTCGGCAACCACATCTGCTCAATTTGTTGTCGATGCAAAAGGTAGGATTACAAGCGCAACAGACGTTCTTATTTCCAGTGGTGCACTTACAGGAATTGCTGGCGGTGATTTAACTGGTAATTATCCAGATCCACTAATTAACAACAATGCGATTACCAGTATAAAGATTTTAGATGGTGCAGTAATCGGCACAAAGCTGGAGAACACAACGGTTGTCCCGAACACTTATGGTAGCGCAACCACATCTGCTCAATTTGTTGTTGATGCAAAAGGAAGAATTACCAGCGCAACAGATGTTGTTATTTCAGGTGGTGCACTTACCGGAGTTGCTGGCGGTGATTTAACTGGTAATTATCCAGATCCACTAATTAACAACAATGCGATTACCAGTATAAAGATTTTAGATGGTGCAGTAACTCCTTTAAAACTTTCTAACACTGCCGTAGTCCCTGGTACTTATGGAACAGGTACACAAGTTTCGCAAATTACTGTTGATGCCCAAGGGAGAATTACAAGCGCGTCCAATGTACCCATAACAGGAAGTGGTGCTGCCGTAAGCTATTACACAGTGGATCCAGCTAACTTTACTGTGTTAAAACCAGAAGGAAAAGCTGATAAACATGGGATGGTAGTTTTTGAAACTAACGATTCCTTTGTTACGGCAGGGAGAGATGATGAAGGAGAAAGCGTTCTGACCGGTCTGAACCTTCCTCATGGGAGTACGCTCGAGCAAGTAGTTATTTATTATTGGGATAGTGCGCCTCAAAGTTTAACAACAACTTTCTTTAGAAAAAATCTTGCCACAGGCGCCAATGAAGTTATCAATTCATGGTCATCCACAGGCTCAAGTTCATCCATTCGCGCAGAAACAATTATCAGTTTCAATGGCCGGGAAGTAGTATCCAATGAACTTTTCTCATACAGGATAAGAGTAGATTTCGACATTAATACCAACGTGGATAATCCCTCACAAGCGGGTCAAAGAATCTATGGAATCAGGATTCGCTATCAGCAATAACTATAATGTGGCCATGTCAATAACAAACCGATAACGCACATCCCCTTTCACCATGCGCACGTAGGCTTCCTCAATGTCTTTGATATTGATTATCTCAATATCGGATACAATGTTATTAGCCGCACAATAATCCAGCATCTCCTGGGTTTCGCGAATACCACCAATCATAGAGCCCGCTAACGTTTTACGTTTTGGGATCAAACTAAATGCATGCACTGGTACGGCTTCGGGAGGAACACCCACCATCACCATGGTTCCCTGAGTTTTCAGCATGCCTAAATACATGTTTACATCATGCTGGGCAGAGACGGTATCCAGAATAAAATCAAAATGATTGCGAACTTTTGCTACGGCTTTTTCATCTTTTGTATTTACAAAATTATGTGCACCAAGACGTTTAGCATCAGCCTCTTTAGAAGCCGAGTGACTAAGGACTGTTACTTCAGCGCCAAACGAAGCAGCAAACTTAACTCCCATATGGCCAAGTCCACCCAGTCCAACAATAGCCACTTTCTGGCCCTTGCCTACTTTCCAATGACGTAAGGGAGAATACGTAGTAATCCCTGCACAAAGTAAAGGTGCTACCGCTTTCAAAGGCAACTTGTCGGACACATGCAACGTGTAGTTCTCATCCACTACTATTGAATTTGAATAACCACCATAGGTAGGTGTCTTTTTATCCATTTCATACCCATTATAAGTGCCTGCCATTCCTACGTCACAATACTGTTCATTTCCAGCCTGGCAACTTGGGCAGGTGCGACAAGAGTCCACAAAGCAACCAATGCCCGCGAGTTCACCTACTTTAAAGTTCTTTACGTTTGCTCCTACCTTGGTAATCCTGCCAACAATCTCATGGCCGGGCACCATCGGATAGATAGACCCACCCCATTCATCCCGCACCTGGTGTAGGTCTGAATGACAAACTCCACAATAGCGGATTTCAATTTGAACATCATTCAAACCAACCTCTCTGCGATTGAAATTGAAAGGAGCTAGTGGAGCTGTTGGATTTTGTGCGGCATAACCTTTTACTGCGTTCATAGTAATATTAATCTTTAGAATGATGTAAATTTCCATTTAATAACTGGCAGTTCAAACTACTCAAGGTTAAAGTGTATGCCATTTATAAAATATATTTTGACTAATCTGAAACTTTAATCGTAATATTACGATTAATAGACTATGGGACTTTCAAAGACCGAAGAATTTACCAAAACTCAGAATGAAATAGCCTTGATTGCCAAGGCATTGGGACATCCTGCCCGGATTGCCATTTTGCAATACTTGTCAGAACAGAAATCCTGTGTGTGTGGTGACATTGTGGAGGAACTTCCGCTTTCTCAATCAACCGTTTCGCAACATTTAAAGGAATTGAAGAAAGCGGGCTTGATTAAAGGCGAGATTGAAGGACCTTCCGTTTGTTACTGCATCGACTCTAAAGCATTATTAAAAGCAAAAAAATTATTAGGTGATCTTCTGCATGAAGTTCACGAAGGCTGTTGTTAAAATTTTTTACTCAATTCAATCGCAATATTACGATAACAATTAAACTCAAAATATGATGACAACTTCTGAAGAACTCAAGCAAATCGTTAAGGAAAAGTACAATGAAATTGCTGATCAACGTAAAAATCAAAATGAAACCAGTTGCTGCGGCAGTGGATGTGGCTGTGCTACCATTGACGAGGCTATTATGGCTGAGGATTATACTAATCTCTCAGGATATGTAGCCGATGCTGATTTAGGATTAGGCTGCGGCCTGCCTACGGAATTTGCTAAAATTAAAGAAGGCGATGTAGTGATAGACCTCGGCTCAGGTGCAGGCAACGATGCCTTTGTTGCAAGATCAGTGGCTGGAGCTAGCGGTAAAGTTATTGGGGTTGACTTTACTGACAAGATGATTGAGAAAGCTCGCAACAATGCGGAGAAATTAGGCTATCATAATGTTGAATTCCGTTTTGGGGATATTGAAAAATTGCCGGTGAGTGCTAATGTTGCGGATGTGGTGGTTAGTAACTGCGTGATGAATCTTGTACCCGACAAAACCAAGGCCTTTGCTGAAACCTTTCGGGTATTGAAACCCGGTGGTCATTTTAGTATCTCTGATATCGTGTTGGTCGGTGAATTGCCTGATGGCTTACGAAAAAATGCAGAGATGTATGCCGGATGTATTTCTGGTGCAATTCAAAAAGAAGCATACTTGCAAATTATTAAAGAATCTGGTTTCACCAATCTCGATATTCAGAAGAATAAAAAAATAACAATACCACAAGAAATTTTATCAGCTTATTTAACTGAGCAAGAGTTGGAGCAAGTGAAGCAAGGGGATCTTGGAATCTTTAGCATTACAGTGTATGCGGAAAAACCAACGGGACCAACTCCTTCCAGCAAGGAAGCGAAGACGGCTTGTTGTGGCGAGGGTTCAACTTGCTGTTAATCCTGGAATTGGCATTAGAAATTAATTGAGACTTCAATAAATGACAATCCTGACAGCAAGCGTCAGGATTGTCAGGATTAACCTGACATTGAAAATGAAGGAAGACTTACTTTCAAAACAAAAGCTAAACTGCTTCATTTTCAATCATCAGCACTTTGTGCAAAAAAGTCTGATCACTTTTTTGGGTTAATAAAATTTTAATCCGCCAGGCTTTAGATTTTGCCTGATGGTTATCACCTTTGTCCAATGAAAGAATTTATAGTAAAGCAGGAAGTTAAATCAAGTCGTGAACTAGAGTCATTACAGAATTTTCTTAAAAGCAATCAGTTACCGGCAGACGATCTTACATTAGACAAAGGTTCGTTTTTATTATACTATAATACGGATGAAAAATTAATCGGATCGGGTGGGCTTGAGTTTTACAACGACAAGGCCTTGCTCCGATCGCTTGCGGTAAGTCAGGAGTTGCGAGGTCAGCAGGTAGGAAAGCAAATTGTGGCTGATTTAATACAACTCGCTGCTGATAACAACAAGAAGGAAGTGTATTTGCTAACCCAGTCAGCCTACTACTTTTTTCAAAAACTTGGCTTTAATGAAATACCCCGGGATCTGGTACCCGATCAAATAAAATCCTCTACTGAATTTGCTCAGGTTTGCCCTTCCTCTGCACAGGTTATGAAGTTAATTCTTTAAGGCTCACCCGTATGAAGCCTAACGTATGTTCGAGAAGAATTTCATTGATCCCGTGATCGTTATCTGTGCACTATGAACTTTTAGTTTTACTTTTGGGATTCTTGTAAAAACTAATGAAGCCCAACCGGTATTTCGTAATCGATTTCGATAGTACATTCACAAAAGTAGAAGCCTTTGATGTGCTGGCCGACATCTCCTTAAAGGATCATCCAGACCTTGAACGAATGCGGCAGGAGATCGTGAACATCACCAACCAGGGTATGGATGGTTCAATTTCCTTTCGCGAGTCTCTGGAAAAACGTATTGAATTATTATCGCCAACGAAAAGACATTTAGATCAATTGGTGGTTGTACTGCGCGAATTGGTGTCAGAATCTTTCAAACGAAACCGAGAGTTTTTCCAAACCTTTGCAGAAAATATCTACATCATCTCCAATGGATTTCACGCCTTCATTGATCCCATTGTTACTGAGTTTGGAATAAAACCAGAGAATATTCTTGCCAATCGTTTTCATTTCGATCAGCAGGGTAATGTAGTTGGGTTCGACAAAGAAAATCCGCTTTCGCAGAATAATGGAAAAGTAGAACAACTGAAACGTCTGAACCTGCCCGGGGATGTTTATGTTATTGGGGATGGTTACACCGATTATGAGATCAAGCATGCAGGGTTGGCCAATAAATTCTTTGCCTTTACAGAAAATGTAGAGCGTGAAAAAGTATTAAGCAAAGCAGATCACATTGCCCCTAGTCTGGATGAATTTTTATATCTGAATAAATTGAACACGGCAATCTCCTACCCTAAAAACAGAATCAACGTTCTCTTGCTGGAGAATGTGCATCCGTACGCTGTAGAAGCTTTTAAAGCGGAAGGATTCAATGTGGAAGTATATCCTGCCGGGCTAGATGAAGATGAACTGTGTGAAAAAATAAAGAATGTTTCGGTATTGGGCATTCGATCTAAAACGATGGTGACAGCTAAAGTTTTAGAAAGTGCTAACCGGTTAATGACCATTGGCGCCTTTTGCATTGGAACCAATCAAATCGATTTGAAAGAAGCTACCAAACGTGGCATTGCAGTGTTCAATGCACCGTACAGTAATACTCGTTCTGTGGTTGAACTTGTGATTGGGGAAATCATCATGCTTATTCGCAATATCTCCGATAAGTCTGCAAAGATGCACGCAGGCGAATGGGATAAATCTGCCAAAGGAAGTTTTGAAATTCGTGGCAAGAAATTGGGCATTGTAGGGTATGGAAATATTGGCTCACAGCTTTCGGTATTAGCTGAAAGTTTGGGTATGAAAGTCTACTACTACGATCGCGAAGAACGACTGGCATTAGGCAATGCAACAAAATGCAAGTCGATGAAAGAGTTGCTTGAGCAGGCTGACATTATCTCGCTGCATGTTGATGGAAGGAAGGAAAACACCAATCTGTTCAGTAAGAAGGAGTTCGACCTGATGAAGAAGGGTGTTATTTTCCTCAATCTCAGTCGTGGTCATATTGTTGATATTAAAGCTTTGAAAGAAAATATTCAAAATGGTAAAGTTGCCGGGTGCGCAGTCGATGTGTTTCCACACGAGCCTAAGAGCAATGATGAAGAGTTTGTTTCTGAATTACGTGGATTATCTAACACCATCTTAACTCCGCATATTGGAGGCAGTACACTTGAAGCGCAGGAAAATATTGCCCAGTTTGTTTCCGGCAAGTTTCTGGATTATATCAATACTGGTGGCACAAGCAACAGTGTTAACTTCCCGAATCTGTCGCTCCCTATTTTAGAAAATGCACATCGCTTGATTCATATTCATAGCAATGTGCCCGGCATTCTTGCCAGGATAAATCAGATACTCGCTGATAATGGAATTAATATTGCGGGCCAGTACCTGAAAACCAATGAAAGTATTGGGTATGTTATTACAGACATCGACAAGAAGTACGACAAGGAGGTAATCAAAGAACTTCGTGCGATTGAACACACGATCAAGTTTAGGGTTCTTTATTAAGCAATGTTAAGTGAAATAATTTGTCAGCCTGAGGCTCCCGAATGGTATTTAAATTAAGGGGTGTATGACCGCATACGCTCTTAAGAAAAACAAAAACCCACCGGATTTGGAGAGGTGTTTCTGAACCTCAGAAAGACAAGTTTTGAGCTGTTCGTTGGTCGCAACCTTCCACTGTTAACCTGCTTTTCGGGCGAGGTCCGCCAGCTGGCGGATTGAGGCCTGATTTTGTCCGAGAACTTCGCTCGGTATTGTTTAAATGTTAGGTTCAGAACGTGTCCCAAACCAGGTGGATTTTCTACTACAAAGTAGGCAAAGAGATACATGAATGTAAACATTGACTATTCTGTTATTTTTTCGTAGCAAGCCGACAAATATTTTGAGGGTAAAACTCTTTACGGTTATTTTGCACACTTCGCAATCACCATGAGTATCAATTTTACACCCGGTCCTTCTCAACTATACTTCACGGTTGAAAGTCATGTTCGTCAGGCATTTCGCGAGGGCATTCCTTCACTTTCACATCGCACAAAAGAATTTGAAAGCATTTCTAAAAATGCTACAGCAGGATTAAAAGAGTTACTCGGTATTCCATCTGATTTTCATGTATTGTTTACAGGTTCAGCAACGGAAGTCTGGGAACGATCCATACAAAATCTGGTAGAAAACAAATCACTGCATTTTGTAAACGGTGCCTTCTCCAAACGTTACTTTGAAATTGCAATACAACTCGGAAAAACTTCAACCAAGATAGAAACAGCAACAGGCCAGGGATTTGATTCCAATTTTAAGGTTGAACAGGATGTTGAAGTAATAGCATTGACCCACAATGAAACCAGTACGGGTGTTTCTTTACCGATACCTTTTATTAATCAGTTTCGTGAAAAATTTCCTGAATCTTTGATAGTTGTTGATTCCGTTTCGTCTCTACCCTATCCCCAATTTGATTATTCAAAAATAGACTCTGTATTCTTTTCGGTACAAAAAGGGTTTGGACTACCGGCTGGTCTGGGTGTTTGGATTGTAAACGATCGGTGTGTCGCTAAAGCGGAATCGTTGCTATCAAGAGGAGTTTCCATTGGTACCTACCATAATTTGCCTACGTTAATAGCCAACGCCAAAAAAAATCAAACGCCAGAAACCCCCAATGTATTGGGCATTTACTTGCTAAGTAAAGTGGTTCAGGATTTTTTACGCAGAGGTATTCAAATCATCCGTAAGGAAACAGAATATAAAGCGGCAATTTTATATCAGGCGCTGACTACTCATAAATTGGTGCAGCCATTTGTTACTGAGCCTAAGTTCCGATCTCAAACTGTAATCGTGGCTCAGTCCGGTGAAAATACGGAGCGCATTACAAAACATTTACAAAGTCACCAATTCTATCCGGGCGATGGATATGGGGATCAGAAAAAAAATCAATTGCGCTTTGCTAACTTCCCAACCCATTCTAAAGAAACTTTTGAGAAATTGGTTGACCTGTTGGAAAAACTTAATTAGTGCATTAAACCTTCTGGTATCTTTAGGGTCTAAACTGAAATCCTGGCTTCCTTGGAAGACAAAGACCTTCTTGAGAAAATTAAAAATCCGGAGACAACGAGCTATGGGTTCAACCTATTAGTCCGAGCCTACCAGCAACGTGTTTATTGGCATGTGCGCAAGATGGTCATTGATCATGATGATGCCGATGATCTTACCCAGGAGGTTTTTATTAAGGTTCATAAAGCTATCGGGTCCTTTCGGGAGGATTCGCAGTTGTTTACCTGGATTTACAGAATCGCCACGAACGAATGCCTGACTTTCCTGAATAAGAAACGCAGACGGTTCTTTTTACCCCTGGAAGATGTAGGAAAAGAGCTGTCGGCCAAAGTGGATACATCAGACGATATAAGTGGTGAGGATATTCAGAAAAAACTCCAGAAAGCCTTGCTTAAGTTACCTGATAAACAGCGACTTGTATTTAACATGAAGTACTTCGATGAGCTTTCTTACGAGGATATGTCTGAGATTACCAGCACCAGTGTGGGGGCGCTGAAAGCGAGTTACCACCATGCTGTTAAAAAAATTGAAGATTATCTGACCCAATGATTAAACCAAATTGAAGATTACTAGTCTTAGAGCCAAATGAAAAAACTGGAAGACATCCCAAAAAAGAACATTTTCGAAGTGCCCGATGGGTATTTTGAAAAACTTCCGGGCATCATACAAGCCCGGGTGGCCAAGCCAGAGCCTACCCGTTGGTATTGGAGTCCCGCATTGAAGTTTGCCTTACCTGTGGTGGGCTTGATTGCCCTTGGCATCTTCTGGTTTACGTCTCAATCAGGGGCCTCTTTTGAACAACAGTTGGCAGAAATTCAAACGGAACAACTCATCGCCTATCTCGATGATGGAGACTTAAGCATAGATGACATTGCCGAAACTGTAACCTGGAGCGAGATCGATTTGATTGAACTGGAAGACAAAGTGTTTGAATCATTTGATGTAGCTGAAGACGAACTGGATATTTTATTGGAAGAGTTTAGTGTTGAACAAGAAAACTTTTAACGTGCTATGAAAAAAATAATCATACTCACAATCTATTTACTTAGCGGATGGGTGGCTATGGGTCAGGATCCAACTCAAACAGATCCTATTGCTCAAGACCCTGCCGTGCAGGAAAAAATAAAGAATCTGCGCATTGCCTACATCTCAGATAAACTGGGTCTTACGCCCGATCAGGCCGAAAAGTTCTGGCCTGTTTACAGGGAGTTTTCAGACAAGCGCAGGGAAATCCGGCAGGAGTTTGTGGATGCCCGTAAACAAATCAAAACCGATAATCCCGACCAGGCTAAGCAAGAGGAACTAGTTAAAATGGGCTTTGCCTTAAAGCAACGTGAATTGGATCTTGAGAAAGTATACTCCGAAAGGTTACTGCGAGTAATATCAGCCCAACAAATGCTTAATCTGCGCAAAGCCGAAGGAGATTTTCAGCGCATCATTCTGGAACAGATACAACAACGCAGAATGATTCAGCAGCGAAACGAAACTATTCGCGAACGAAACCAACGACTCAAACAACAGCAGAGGAATTAACGGGCCAATCGTGCTTCTTAAACGACTCCTCATTACCTTGATACTTTCATCAGTTTGCTTGACCGTAAAAAGTCAACAAACTGATTCTGCTTTACTTTACTCTGACCCCTACATTGCCGAACTTGATTCTTTACTTGCCCGCGGAGATTCTCTTCAGATTTTTTCGTTGATTGATAGTCTCATCAATATGCCCGTTCCAAGGCTTCGGTCACAACTAGTTACCAGGTTGGGCTACAATAGCAATGTTGTTTCCGCGAGTCGGACACTTGGCTTTAATCAGTTTGGCATAGCTCCTGGTCTTGCCTACTATCATAGGTCAGGACTTTATGCTGATGTAACTGGCTATTGGAGCCAAGAATATGAGCCAAACTATTACCTGACCGTTGCTTCGGCCGGCTATCTGAATAGTCCAACTTTATGGTATTCATTTTTGGCGGAGTACAACCGATACATGTATTCCAATCTGACTGAGGATGATTATATAGCTTATAAAAATAGTGCGGGCATCTCTAACTTTTTTGATGTAGGTAGGGTAACCTTTCGTTTAGACTATCAACTTTTTTTTGGCGAAAAGATTGCCCATCGTATCAACCCCTCTGTCATGCTAAATCTGGAAAAGTCGAAGTGGGGTAGAATTGATCGGCTTGCCTTTTATCCAACAGCAGCTGTCCTTTTTGGTAGTGAACAAATTACAGAAACACTTCCCTATGCACGCACTTATCTGGGAATCATTTACCGACTTCGAAATGGGTTACCACTCTATTATGATGTAACCAACACCGAATTTGGAGTTTTAAATTATTCATTTGTTGCCCCTATTGCATTAACCATGAATAACTGGACATTTATTGTAAGCTACACCTACAACCTGCCCAAAGCACTTCCTGGCGAAAATATTGAACTGACTAACAGCGGCTACCTATCAGCCAGTATTTCGAAGCGTATTGAGTTTTGATACTTCCTGTAAAAAGCATTTGTTTCTATAACTTGTTTTAATACTTTTCAGCAATTTCCATTTTCGACTTATGAAAACCATATTACTTGCCATTCTATCGCTTTGCTTTTATGCCACCTCATATGGCCAGGATTACCGCTGGCAACAGCGTGTGGAATACACTATGAATGTGCAACTCAACACAGAAACGCATAAACTAACCGGAGATCAAAAACTGATTTATTACAATAATTCTCCTGATACGCTAACAAAAGTTTATTATCATTTATTTTTTAATGCTTTCCAGCCGGGCAGTATGATGGATGTTCGCTCCAGAAATCTTCCTGACCCCGACCGCAGGGTGATGGATCGTATTTCCAAATTGAAGGAGAATGAAATCGGGTATCAGCACATTTTATCTTTAAGGCAAGATGGAAAACCTCTGTCCTATCGCGTTGATGGAACTATTCTTGAAGTGACTCTTTCTAAACCGCTTCTACCAAAAACAAAAACCACATTTGAAATGACCTTCGAGGCGCAGGTACCTGTACAAATCAGAAGGTCGGGCAGAAACAATCGCGAAGGCATTGCTTATTCGATGACTCAATGGTATCCTAAACTTGCTGAATATGATTTTCAAGGCTGGCATGCTTATCAATACGTGGCGCGTGAGTTTCATGGCGTATGGGGTGATTTTGATGTAAAGATTACGATTGATCCAAAATTTGTAATAGGTGGCACTGGTAAACTTCAAAATCCGGAAGCTATAGGACATGGGTATGAAAAACCCGGAGCTACAGTGAAGCGGGCACCAGGAAATTTAACCTGGCATTTTTTAGCTAAGGATGTAATTGACTTTGCGTGGACAGCCGATCCGGATTATACACACGATCGTCTGCAAGTTCCTAATGGTCCGGAGCTTCATTTCTTCTACCAGAAAAATGAGAAGACTGCGGATACCTGGATAAAAATGCAGCCTGTAGCAGTTGATGTATTTCAACACCTGAATGAATATTTTGGTAAGTATCCTTTTGACACTTACTCTATCGTTCAAGGCGGTGATGGCGGCATGGAATATCCAATGTGCACACTGATCCTTGGTGAGGGTGGCCAGGCTGGCTTGAATGGGGTAATGGCACATGAAGTAACACACAGCTGGTATCAGATGGCGCTTGCTTCCAATGAAGCGCTTTATGCGTGGATGGATGAAGGGTTCACAGATTTTGCCAGTGAAGAAGCACTGAATGCGATCTACAACGAGCCCAATACACATGCCTCAAGCTACAACAGCTATTTTGGTCTCGTTAAAAGTGGCCTGCAAGAACCCGCCATTCTTCACTCCGACCATTTTAATACGAACCGCGCTTACAGCACAGCTGCCTATAGCATTGGTGCTGTTTTTCTTCAGCAGCTAAAATATGTTATCGGTGATGAAAATTTTTATAAAGGCATGAGGAGATATTACAACACGTGGAAGATGCGCCATCCAGAACCCAACGACTTTTTGCGTGTGATGGAAAAGACTTCCGGGTTACAGCTCCATTGGTATTATCGCTATTGGATTCAAACCACTAAAAGGATTGATTATGGCATCCAAAGTATTGTTGAAAAAGAAGGCAACACGATGATTGAACTTCAACGCATAGGCGAATTTCCGATGCCTATTGATTTACTAGTGACGTACAAAGATGGCAGTGAAGAACTTGTTAACGTTCCACTCAATGAAATGCTGGGCAGCAAGCCTACTGAAAACAAATCACAAAAAAGAACTATTGCAGAAGCATGGCCGTGGGTGCATCCAACGTATACCTTAAAACTTGACAGGAAGGTGGATGAAATTCAAAGTCTCGAAATTGATCCCAGCCAACGAATGGCCGATATCGATCGAAAAAATAATAAGGTACTTGTAGACGAAATTAAACCGTATAAGGATTCAACTAAATAGTTTACTGCAGTTTCTTCCCGGTCTTATCAATAACTACAATCTTACTTTCACCGGTAGGGCTTGTACTTTTAATCGTAAGTTCACCGGAACTAGCAGAGTAGATTAGTTCAGAGGGTTTTAATTCAAACTTATAGTTGTTATTCCAGGCAAGGCCATCCGTCCTGTTAATCCGGGCTACAGTAACAGGAAAGCCCTCTGCTACTTTGCTTTCAGAATAGATCAATGCAAAATAGACCTGATCCGTTTCATGAGATGTTAATCCCTTAATAATTGGTAGGTTGCGCTTTTTAAAATTTGGTGCGTCAACAGGAAATGTAAAGCCCAGATCAGGAATACGGGAAGGAGTAATAGAATAAAAATAGCCAACTGCCAAAGAATCGACATACTTCAAGCCCATTGTATAATTATCATTGACAATTACTAATGGTTTAAAAGGATGTTTATCCGTTTCTTCATGAAACAACGGTATAGAATCCGGTGCCACAAAGACCCACTTTAGCAATTGAGCACTGTCTTCCAACTCCTTTTCTTTCTTAACTAATTCGCGTTGTGCAAACTCCTGGGTTCTTTTAATATTAGCTCGTAAAACGATGGGTGTGCCATATGCATTTGAAATAAAATGTTTGTAATCAAGTTCATCTTTCTCGAAGTCACGGGCTACCAATTTTTTGGCAATACTATCAAGTTTGCGAACGGAAGCAATTTCCTTTTCTAAGGAGCTTAGCCGCAACGCTACATTAGAAGAATCCCGGAAAGGTTTATTCGAAATCAAATCAGAAAAGTATTCTAACTCAGCAATTTTCATATTGAATACTCCCGAGGGTAAAGGATCCGGATCAAATTTTTTTAATTGACTTTGAATCAGTTTATCGACAAGCTTCGTGAGGTCATTCCTCACAGAAACCGAATCCGTTCTTAACTTTTTATCTAGCTTGTTGATCTCGATATCGTATGAAATTAAATTGTCACGCAAAGGGATAATCTCTTTTTGAATAACATCCGATGATTTTTGTGCCCATCGTGTATAATCCCAAAGCTTAAGGTCGTTAAGAAGAAAATCTGCCTCGGTAGCGCCATCCCTTTTGAAATCCGTTATATCCAACAGACTAAGTTGTTGGTTATAAGTGGTTTTACCCATATTCTCAAGAATTGACTTATAACTTTTAAAGGCAGCCTGGCTTGAATCATAAACCGCAATTAGGTTATTTAATTCAACCAGCAACTGATCATCCGAACGTAAATAGAATTCTTTCTCGTTCGCATATTTAGTTTGAATACCTAAATAAAATTCCCGCGCACGGCCATATAGCTTTTCAGCTTGCACGAAGTAATTCTTGAGTGGCTTAACCTTTTCACGTTTTTCTTTCAGACCTCTTAGGCGGGTTTCGATGTCTAATTGTACATCCGATTGGGTAACCCCAAACTCACCGGTGCGATAATCTCTACGAATGTACATTTGGTAGTTGTCGTCTCCGTGTCGTTTAATTTCCCGCTCGGTGATCAGAGGGTATGCTTTATCAAAATAAATAATGGCAGAGTCAATATTCGTGATCAGCGCTTCGGTTTGTTTGAGTATATCGTTTTGAAGAGACTTCTCCTGATAAACAATCCCCATGTAAAGAAACGCACTGGGATTATCGTCATTTTCTTTTAGGTACCGTTTCAGGAATGGCTCGGCCATTTCATACTGCTTGGCATTGAGCAATTCGATCAGATCCTTGTATTTTACCTTTTGCGCCATAGCAAAAGTGACCTGAAAGCTTAAAAAAGCAACGATTAAAGCACTTTTTACAGACATTTTATTTTCGAAAATTATTCGAAGTTATTAAAATTAAGGACATTTGAACAAATCACTTTTCAATAACCACGCCAATTTCTGCCCTGCATGAAGATTGCCATCAGCCTTGTTAAAACCTTCTTTTCAGCCATAATTATCCTTGTGTTGCTTAAGGTAACCGGTTCGATGGATGAAGTCTCGTATTTTACGCAATCAGCTGTCATGAAGGCTGGCGTGCTGAATGTGAACCCCAAAGAAGATAAGTCTGATCTGAAGTTTGACTATGCTTTTACCATCAAAGACCTGAACGGCAACAAAGTACCTTTCGATCAGTTTAAAGGCAAAGTAGTATTTTTAAACCTTTGGGCAACATGGTGCGGTCCGTGCAAAGCCGAAATGCCAGGCATTCAAAAACTTTTCTCTAAGCTTGACAAAGACTCCATTGAGTTTGTCATGCTTTCGCTGGATAAAGATGCTGCGCTTTCGAAAGTGCAGACGTACGTCAAAAAGAATAATTATACCTTCCCTATTTATATGCCCACTGGTTTCCTGGTTGATCAATTACTAGTACCTTCCATACCCACCACGTTTGTGATTTCGAAAGAAGGTAAGGTGGTATTGAAAGAAGTAGGTACCCGGAACTATGACACCAAGAAAATGGTAGAGTTTTTAAAAAAGCAAGCCGCTAAATAAAATATGCCTTTTGATCTAACCGGAAAAGTTGCAGTGGTTACAGGTGCCGGAAGTGGAATAGGCAAGGCCATAGCCATACAACTTGCAAGTCAGGGAGCACAGGTTTGTCTTCTCGATTTGAACAAGGTTGCAATCAGCGAAGTAGCGATTGAAATCAATAAAAATTCAGTTAAGGCCTTTCCGTGCAACGTGTCTATCCAATCCGATGTGCTTGAGGTCTTCAATCAGATAGCTCATGAGTTTGGCAGCATTGATATTTTAGTCAACAGCGCTGGCATTGCACATGTCGGTAAGTTAGATACTACCCCGGAGGCAGACTTTGACCAGCTGTATCAGGTAAATATTAAGGGAGTTTATAACGCTATGCTGGGTGCAATTCCACATATGAAAAAACAACATCAGGGAGTGATCCTGAATCTGGCTTCAGTGGCTGCCGGGTTGGGATTGAACGAACGTTTCGCCTACTCGATGACCAAAGGCGCGGTGCTTTCCATGACACTATCCGTTGCAAAAGATTATATACAAGATGGCATCCGATGCAATTGCATTTCACCTGGGCGGGTGCATACTCCCTTTGTGGATGGCTTTTTGAAAACCAATTATCCCGGCAAAGAAAAAGAAATGTTTGAAAAACTTTCTAAAACTCAACCCATCGGCCGCATGGCGAAACCGGCAGAGATTGCTTACCTGGCGCTTTATCTCTGTTCGGATGAAGCGTCCTTTATTACGGGCACTGATTATCCCATTGATGGCGGATTTATTCGATTAAACACATAAACTATGAAGCTATTTCGATTTGGTGAACCGGGTCAGGAAAAACCAGGTGTTGTATTACAAGATAAACTTTATGATGCTTCCGCTTTTGGCGAAGACTATGGTGAAGCTTTCTTTGAACTCGATGGATTGAATCGATTAACGAAATGGCTGGATCAAAATAAAAATTCTCTTCCTCAAGTGAAAGAAGGAACCCGATTGGGTCCCTGCTTTCAACGACCATCAAAAATAATTTGTATTGGTCTTAATTATACCAAGCACGCATTTGAATCTAAAATGCCCTTGCCACCAGAACCCATTATTTTCTTTAAATCCACTTCAGCATTAACAGGACCCAACGATGGCGTAACTATTCCGAGAAATAGTAAAAAAACGGATTGGGAAGTTGAACTCGCTGTAGTGGTAGGTAAAAAAGCTACCTACGTAGAGGAAAAAGATGCGATGGAATATGTCGCGGGATTTTGTTTACACAATGACTACAGTGAACGTGAGTTTCAATTGGAACGAAATGGTCAGTGGACGAAAGGCAAAGGCTGCGACACATTTTCCCCTATGGGGCCCTACCTGGTTACCAAAGATGAAATTAAGAATTTCAATGACTTGCACATGTGGCTGAAGGTGAATGGCAAAATGATGCAGGATAATAATTCAGACGACATGATCTTTGAAGTTCCTTTTCTGATCAGTTACATCAGTCAGTTTATGACCTTGCTTCCAGGCGATGTGATTTCAACCGGCACGCCTTCCGGTGTGGGTCATGGATTTCATCCGCCCGTATATCTGAAACCCGGAGATGTAGTTGAGTTGGGAATTGAAGGCCTGGGCGAACAAAGACAACTTGTTTCTTAGGCGGTTTACAACATGCCCGAGACCAGCAGCCAGAAACTAGCTTCCAGAATCGATTCGCACCAGCATTTCTGGAAATATAATCCAAAGAGAGATGCCTGGATTACCGAAGAAATGAAGGTGATTCAACGGGATTTTTTTCCTGATGATCTGGCTCCGCTATTAAAAGAAAATAATATTGATGGTTGCATGGCCGTGCAGGCTGATCAATCAGAATACGAGACTAATTTTTTACTTGATCTTGCTAACCAACATACGTTTATAAAAGGAGTCGTTGGGTGGGTTGAACTGCGATCTGCATTCGTTGACGATCGACTTTATCATTACAGTAAACAAACCAAACTTAAAGGCATTCGTCATATCGTGCAGGCCGAACCGAAAGGCTTTCTGATGCAAAAGGAATTTTTACGCGGCATCAAAGCGCTAAAGAAATATAATTTCACCTATGATATTCTTATCAAGGAACATCAACTGGAAGAAACGCTTTGGTTCGTGAATCAATTCCCGGATCAAAAATTTGTAATTGATCATATCGCCAAACCACGCATAGGAAAGGAAGGAAGAACTACCTGGGAAAAGAACCTGGCCGCCATCGCTTCTTTTGAAAATGTATACTGCAAACTTTCGGGGATGGTAACTGAAGCTGACTGGATACATTGGAAACCAGCAGACTTCACTCCCTACCTGGATGCCGTATTATCTTGCTTCGGTAAAAACCGTGTGATGTATGGTTCGGATTGGCCTGTGTGTAATGTGGCAGGTCTGTATAAAGATCAACTTGGCATTATTGAACACTATATAACCCGGTTTTCGGATTCAGAAAAACACCTGATAATGGGTGAAAATGCCATAAGATTTTACAATCTTTAAAAATGGATCTTCATCTCAAAGACAGACTATATATCGTAACGGGCGGTGCTCGCGGAATTGGTAAAGCAATCGTGAGAACGTTAACAGACGAAGGCGCGCGTGTTGCCATTGTTGATAAAAGTGCAGAATCAATCAAGACCTTGCCTGACTTTGGTCAGAAAGGAAAATTTTTTAAAGCTGATTTAACTTCTTCAGCTGCGTGTCAGGAAGTCATGGAGCAAATCATTCTCGAGTTTGGTCAGATCGATGGCCTGATTAACAATGCCGGATCCAATGATAACATTGGTCTGGAATCCGGAACTCCCGAGAAATTCTTAGCATCACTCACCAACAATGCCGGCCATTATTATTTCATGGCGCACTATGCCCTTCCACACCTCAAAAAAACCAGAGGCACGATTGTGAACATTGGTTCTAAAACTTCCGTCACCGGACAAGGAAATACATCCGGCTACGTAGCTGCCAAAGGTGCCATCCTTTCGCTTACGCGCGAATGGGCGGTGGAACTCCTGCCTTACCATATACGGGTGAATGCGGTGATCCCCGCTGAGGTGTCAACTCCTTTATACGAATCGTGGCTGAAAAGCTTTTCCGATCCCCAGGAAAAACTAAAATCAGTTTCTAAGAAAATACCATTGGAACACCGACTTACAAAACCCGAAGAAATTGCTAATGCAGTAGTGTTTCTTCTCTCCGATCGGTCCAGCCACACCACCGGTCAATGGATGTTTGTAGATGGTGGCTACACACATCTTGATCGTGCTATCAGTTAATTATTTATCTATTAATACCTATGGCCCTCCCCTCAACCAAAGCTGACTTTCAATACGATCCCAGTAAATCATACCTGGTTCCTTTTATTCTGGTAACCAGCCTTTTCTTTTTGTGGGGGATTGCTAATAGTATGAATGGCACATTGATCAAACATTTTCAAACGGCCCTCAACTTAAATCGCGCGCAGGCAGGTATTGTTGATTCTGCCTTTTACATCGGGTACTTTGTGATGGCCTTGCCCGCTGCTTTTTTGATGAACCGTATTGGTTATAAAAAAGGAATTCTAATTGGATTGATTTTATATGCTGCCGGGGCCTTCTTATTTTATCCTGCAGCAGAGATGCGACTCTATAGTTTTTTCCTGTTTGCATTATTTGTTATTGCTTGTGGACTTGCTTTTTTGGAAACTGCGGCTAACCCTTACGTAACTGTTCTCGGTGATCCAAAATCTGCAGAGAGCAGAATAAATTTTTCGCAATCCTTCAATGGCCTGAGTATAATCATGGGACCGGTAGTAGGAAGTCTGTTTATTTTTTCAGCTACCGAACATACCAATGATTCGCTCGCTGCTATGCCCGTTGCCGATACAGAAATTATACGGATTGCTGAAGCCCAATCGGTTCAGGTTCCTTATCTCGCCATTGCAGGTGTAGTTTTGCTGGTTGCTATTTTGTTTGCCATTACAAAAATGCCTGAGATTTCTACGGCTGCCGAAAAGGAAGCGTCCTTCAAAGGAATCACACGCCATCGGCATCTTATGTTTGGTGTGTTGGCACAGTTCTTTTATGTAGGCGCACAAGCTTCCATCTGGGGCTACTTTGTTGACCTGAAACTGCACTTTGCGAAAGATCACCACCTTGAAATTGTACAATGGTTATATCGCATTTCCGAAACTGCAACCCCTACACAGATTGCAAGCTTCCATGCATCGTTCGCCTTTATCCTTTTCATGGTGGGTCGTTTTGTTGGCACATGGTTACTGACCAAAGTAGCAGCCAGTAAATTGCTTACTATCTACGCGGCCCTAAGTGCTGCGCTGGTTCTTTACGGCTGGCTGGGCTCAGGCTTATCAGCCGTGATTGCCATCAGCGTCACGTACTTCTTTATGTCGATTATGTTCCCAACCATTTTTGCATTATCCATAAAAAATTTAGGTGAACAAGTTAAGCTGGGCTCGGGCCTGGTGATTATGGCTATAGTAGGTGGTGCTGTGCTGCCCCCGCTTACAGGTTTATTGTCCCTTTCGGGAATAGAAAACGCTTTGATCCTGCCGTTCATTGCCTTCCTGATCATTATGTTTTTTGGGTGGCAGGGATATAAAGTAAAAGAGACATGAAACGCTATTGCCTTGCGTTGGATTTAAAAAATGATCCGATTCTCATCGCAGAATACGAAGTGTTTCATAAAAGAATCTGGCCCGAAATCCACGCAAGTATTAAAGACTCCGGTATTGAACGTATGGAAATCTACCGCACCGGCAACCGGCTTTTCATGATCATGGAGACAAAAGACGATTTTTCATTTGACGAAAAGTCCAGATCAGATGCAAACAATAAAAAAGTTGAGGAGTGGGAAGACCTGATGTGGAAATACCAGCAAGCCTTGCCCCATGCCCAACCGGGCGAGAAATGGATTTTGATGGATAAGATCTTCGATCTGTAGGATGGTTCCGGACAACATTTTTTTACTTTCCTGTAATCGTTAAGCTATTGTCCCTACTAATTCGGAGAATACAGGTTTGCATGATTCGTTTCCGTTTAATTCTATTGTTTATATTACCATCAATAGTTTGTTCAGGACAAACCATTCAGGGCGTTATACGCGACAGTACCAACAAGGCTCCTATAGCGTTTGCGCACATTACCCTGGGGGATCATAAAACCGGAGTCACTTCCGATATAGATGGAAAGTTTACAATAACCCTTCCGACAGGTTATCAGGGACTTATTTTTATAAGTCATGTAAGTTATAGAACCCTCCAAGTTTCTTTTGAAGATTGGGCAAAACGTGCTTCCGCTGATATTTACCTTCAGCCACAGGTAACCAATCTACGCGAAGTAATCGTGTTGGCGGGAGAAAACCCGGCCTGGCAAATTATAAGACAAGTGGTAAAAAATCGCGATCGGCACCAGCCTTTGAATTATCAGGCATTTTCATACAGAGCGTATACCAAACTTATTGCACGTGGCGAAGGTGATCCCATCAACAAAGATTCACTGATCGTCAGGCGACTTGCAGAGGGAAAAGTATTAAGCAAATCAGATTCTGCTAATCTCAATCAGGATAAATTTTTTGATAAAAATTACATTTTCGTATCGGAATCGGTAACCGAAAAATATTTTAAACAGCCCGCAAAGCATCATGAAAAGTTAATCGCCCATAAAGTTTCAGGGTTTCAATCGCCTTTGTTTGCCTCGCTCCCTAATGATTATCAACCACTTGGTTTTTATGATGATGTAATGTCTTTATTGGGAAAAGATTATCTTAATCCTATTTCAAAAGGAAGTGAGAACCGCTACGATCTAACATTAGCCGATACCTTATACTCGAATATTGATACACTCTATGTGATCGAATACGAACCACTTCCCGGATCTTCTTTCAATGGACTAAAAGGAAAAGTTACTGTTTCAACGAATGGTTATGCGCTAAAAAATATAATTGCCCACGCAGCAGACAATAATCTAAAGATAGGTTTTGTGGTGCAGCAAAACTACGAGCTTACAAAAGGTGTCTGGTTTCCAACACAATTAAATACTGATCTTACTTTTCATGAGATTAAGTTTGGAAATCGCGCCATGAGCGTTCAGGCAAGAAGTTACCTGGATTCCATTCAGATCAATCCCCCGCTCGAAGCAAAAAACTTTCGCGGTGCAACCCTTGATCTTTCAGGTACTGGCGGGGATCAACTGGTTTCTACGCTCCGGCCATTTAATCTGGATCCCCGAGAGCAAAACACCTACAACCTCTATGACTCATTGCGTACCAAAATGAAGGTCTTTAAACTGACAGATAATTTTTCTGAAGGGCTTCTGAGTAGTTCACTGTCACTTGGTAAAATTGACCTCAAACTCGATCAGTTACTGGTCATCAATCAGTATGAAGGTATCAGGCTTTCGGGAGCTATCCAAACAAACCCGTCATTTTCCAACTGGTTAACATTAAACGGTTATGGAGGCTATGGATTTAAAGATAAGAGATGGAAGTATGGCGGCTTCATGCAATTTAATCTTGATAAAGGCCGCGATTTTTATCTGCGGGCAGGATATCATAACACGCTGCATGAAGCAGGCACACAAAAATTCTTCGAAGAGGTTTCTGTAATCAGTAGTCGTGCACTACGCGATTGGCAAGCCACTAACTTCGATCGATATGAAGCGTGGTATGGGCAAGTGGGTATTCGGCTTATCAATAATTGGCACATACAATCCAGAATCCAACGATTCTCGCTGGCACCGCAATACAAGTATGAGTTAGTAAAAGACAATGAACTGATTAATCAATTCGAAATCACGGAACTAACCGGTGAATTGACATATGCCAAAAATCAGCGACAGGTAAATTACAACGGCAGGAAAAGTCTGCTAAGTTTCGAGTTCCCGGTGTTTTCGTTGCAGGTTCACAAGGCGATGTCAAACCTTTTTGGCACTGATGATTTCAATTATACGCGCTACGATTTGTTGTGGATAAATCGCTGGAAGCACCGCAGGTTAGGTCGAACCCATTTTACGCTTAATGGTGGCCTCGTTGATGGACTTGCTCCGTTTAACAGACTCTATTATGGCCGGGGAGCCAATGAAACTGACTATTGGGTAGAGAACTATTTTCAAACGATGGGCATCAACGAGTTCGCATCCGACAGGTATGTGAATCTTTTCCTGACTCAAAACTTTGGAAGCATTTTTTATAATACAAAATTCAGCCGGCCGGAATTAGTAATCAGTCATGCAATGGCTGTTGGCAACTTCCAGCAAGCTGCGGCTCATAACTTTGTAACAAATCAATCTTTCAAGGAAGGCTATTTTGAATCTGGTATGGGGCTATACAATCTGCTTCGCTTTAACTATGCAGATGTTGCGTATATGGGATTGGGGGCCGGAGTATTTTATCGTTATGGGGCTTATAGTCATGTTAATGACATGGACAATTTCGCTGTCCGGTTCACGCTCTCCTTTAGTTTCTGATCAACCAACCCAACTTTATAGCTCTACAAACCACCTGCTAAACGATTGCCAGAAATCGAACTTGTAAAAATTCAAAACAGAATAATGGTACCCTAACAGCACAAACAATGCGACAGGAAATACATTCCAGCGCTTGTGCGATCGCCAGTCCCAAACAATCAAACCTATCAACAACAAATCAACTATTGCAAATCCTACAACCGGAGCGATAGGATTTCCTTCGATGGTAGGCAGATAGGGTACCAAAAATGAAAAATAAATGTGGATGATCCGATCCGTGATGGGTGTTACCATGGGCAAGGCCGTGCACAGCATATAGCGGGCATGGATCGTGGGCTTTGCACGAAAAAAAATTGCAAGTCCGTATAAAATCAAGAAGGCAACCAAGGCATTTAAAACAAGGGCTACAAAAAAGTAGTCCATCACACCTAAAGCCGGAAGACCGGTTAACCTGAATTTTAGCAAATCAACTGTTGTATAAATTAATACAGGCACTAATACATAAGAGATTTTACCGATTAGTTTATGCAACTCATATCGTTTTGTGCGAATTAAATAAGGCTGTGTAATCAGCATCAGGCACCATAGGATAAGCGATGCGCCATGGGTATGTAACCTGTAATTTTCCTGATCTGCCAGTCGTGTAAAGTAAGTGAGCCAAAACGCAGCCAACGCAAAGAGAAAAAATACAATAAAATAGAGGTAACTCTTTTGATACAAGGCCCGCTCTAGCTTCATAGCTTAAATTTAATTTGCGTGGAAGGAAACAGCCTACAGATTGGTTTACTACCCTCCTACTCCCAAGGGAGAGAAATAGATAAACACACCCATGATAAAGAGAAATACCAGCAGCGAAAGAACTACATCGATGGTTGTCCAACTCGCGCGTGAAACGGCCCGGTCTTCAGCCACAGTAGTAGCATAAGTAAGTCCGTTCAATTGTTCTTCCGAGGGTTTTTCTGTAAGCAGACTAACAGTCACGATGACGACTACACAGATAACAAATAACACAATGCAGAAGTACAAGAAATTTAGCGTTGCAAAGTCGTAGAAAAATCCAGACAAAGAATTTTTATTTAATTCCAGGAATATGCGCGCAGCACCGATCGCGAATCCACCAACTAAAGCGGTTAATGCGCCTTTGGAATTAATTCGTTTATAAAACAAACCCAATAAAAAAACCGCGGCAATCGGTGGTGCCAGATAGGACTGCACACTTTGCAGATACTGATACAAAACTCCTGAGATGCCACTCATTACCGGGATCCATAGAATTCCTAAAATAACAACACCACCCGTAGCGATGCGACCTACCAACACCAGGTTCCTTTCAGAAGTCTCAGGCTTTATCTTTTTATAAATATCCATCGTGAACAATGTAGAACAGGAATTAAACACCGATGCGAGCGAACTCATAAGCGCGGCCAACAAACCTCCGGCTATCAATCCGCGCAAGCCATTGGGCAACAATGTTTTTACTAATGTCGGAAATGCCTGGTCGGCTTGGGATAACTGTAATTTACCAGAAGCTGCTAGTGCCGTGGCAATCAAACCGGGGATTAGGAAAATGAAGAACGGAAAAAGTTTCAGATAGGCCGCAAAGATAGTTCCGCGTCTCGCTTCGGTTTCATTGCGAGCCGACAGGCAACGCTGAACGATATATTGATCGGTACACCAATACCAGATGCCCACAATAGGCGAAGCAAATAAAATTCCTGCCCACGGATAATTGGGGTCGCTCAAGGGCGGAAACATATTTAATTTTTCTTTTGGTGTTGCCGCAATCATGGCATCCCATCCACCTAATTCTGACAAGCCTATGACGGTAAGTGCAATGGATCCTAATAATAAAACTATAGCCTGCAAACTTTCTGTATAGGCTACTGCATACATGCCGCCAATAATTGTGTAAATACCGGTTAATACTACCAGTACCAAAGCACTGGTCCAGAAATCAAAACCCAGAAAAGTAGCGATTACCACCGCACCGGCATAAACGGTTACTGATACTTTGGTAAGAATATAACTCAGCAAGGATACCACCGATAAAAACCAGCGGGCAGTACTATTAAACCTGCGTTCTAAAAACTCGGGCATGGTAAATACTTTGCTGCGCATATAAAACGGAACAAAGACCCAACCCAACAGCAACACAATCCAGGAATGTAATTCGTAATGGCCCAACACTAACCCCGAACTGGCCGCGGTACCCGATAAGCCCACCACATGCTCAGACCCTACGTTGGAAGCAAAGATGGAAGCACCCACCACAAACCAACCGATGTTGCGACCTGCTAAAAAATAGTCCTGTGCGGAATCTTTTTTCTTGCGCATGGCCCACACGGAAATACCTGCGATGATAAGAAAGTACACAGCAATTACTACCCAATCTATTGTCTCAAATAGTTCCATGCAGTTTAGGTTTTAAGACGAACTTAAGAAAGATTTAGGAATGTGCAAGATGGAGAATCTTCTCTATTCAGGGCTTTGGTTCTTTGAGGCTTTTAATGCAAAAGCTTCATGAGGTAATAGTAGTACGGATAAAAGAATTGTCAGCCTTGTTCTTGTCATCTCAAATCTCTTTTAGAGCATTGTTGCCAACATAGAAATATCAACATTGCTAAATAAAAAACTCAAATCTTATAAGGCAAGCAAAAGCTTCCGCACCCGCTCCATCCCCACGCTTGCCTTCTCGGTAATAAATTCAAGATTGGGCACATGCAGGATCTCCGGCTTCTTTGGGTCAATGACATATTTTTTTACCCGATCAGGTACATAATCAATCAAACCCGCAGCCGGATATACCACCATGGAAGTTCCAACAACAAGAAATATCTCTGCTTGCGCAGCCATATCAACCGCCAACTCCATCATCGGCACGGCCTCACCAAACCACACAATGTTAGGGCGCAGTTGCGAACCCAACTCACATACATCACCCAGATTTAATTCGGATCCTTTGATTGGATAAACGAGAGCCGGATTTTTTGTGCTGCGCGACTCAAACAAACTGCCATGTAAATGCAGCACATGCGAAGAGCCGGCACGCTCATGCAGGTTGTCTACGTTCTGGGTAATGATGGTTACGTCAAAATTCTTTTCCAGCTCCGCTAAAATCTCATGTCCACGGTTGGGCTTAGCTTCCAACGCTTTCTTTCTGCGTTGATTATAAAAGTCCAATACCAGTTCCTGATTTCTGCGCCAGGCGTCCGGAGTTGCTACATCTTCTACCCTATACCCCTCCCACAAGCCACCCGCATCCCGAAAGGTAGCGATGCCACTTTCGGCACTGATGCCCGCACCGGTGAGGGCTATGAGTTTTTTCATGTAATACTTGTTGTTATGATTTTTTGGAGTGTCTTATTAAAAAAGGAATAGTAGGTAGTTGGCAAAAAGCAATAGACAATTGACAGTTGACAATCAGGAGGTAACACGATTTAAACTCGGTGTTCAAAAAAGACTCTCGATAAATATGGTCAACCCTTTACCTACCGCCAATTGCATACTGCCTATTTTTTTTCCTACTGCCCATTGTCAACTGCTTACTTTTTCAAAGACCTGTCAAAAAAATCCTTTGAAGCTTCAAAAACCCGTTTCCAACTTTCATAGCGTAAAAAGCCATGCACTTCATCCGGGAGTATGAGAACTTCTACAGGCACACTTTTATCGCGCAGCTTCTCCACCAGGTCAGTGCTTTGCTGAAATAATACATTCCGGTCGTCATCGCCATGCACTACCAACACTGGAGCGGTCCATTTTGATAAATCTGAAATGGGTGAACTCGTATACGCTACATCCATATCGTTCGATCCGATTCCCCAACCGCCCCCAGGCGAAAACTCGCGCGCCCGAAACGCCCAGTCATGCACACCATGAATATCAACTCCAGCTTTAAAAATCTCCGGACTTCGCGACAAACCCATGGCTGTTAAATACCCACCATACGAGCCACCCCACAAACCAATTTTAGTTTTGTCTACCTGCTGCAACGATTGTAAATAAGTAGCTGCCGCTACTACATCCTGATATTCGCTGGCCCCACGCGGACCTTGATTTTTTGCCCTGCGAAAATCTCGACCATAACCAGTGCCCGATCGGAAATTAACAGACAACACTACATATCCCTGACTGGCCAGGTATTGATTGAACGCATAACAGTTTATATAATAATCACTGTAATGAAAGCCCAGTAACATTTGACGGATAGGACCACCATGCATAAACACAATGCCAGGCCGCACCGAAGATAATGAACGATTGATAAACAGCTGACCATGCAACGTAGTGCCATCAGCAGCTTTAAAAATTACTTGTTCAGGTTTTACAAAACCCGAGGGCGAAAATGTTACCAGCTTTTGTCCAAAGACCGGCACCATCGACTTTGTTGTTTCATCAATACGCACCAATGTTTTTGAAGTATTCGAAGTGGATCTGAATGCATACAAAATATTGCCGGCAAGGGTCGGATACATTTCAACGCCTTCGCCACTGGTTATAGCCACCGGACTTCCCATTGTTACATCTGATTTCCAGATATGCCTGCGATCGATATCTTCGCGGTTGCCATCGAAGTAAATAAACTTCTGGGCAGCATCCAGTATATAACTCTCCACCTCGCCATTGCCCGGTGTGATGTCTTTTAAATCTGCCCCTGTATCGGTCATGGAATAAAGATGATTCCAGCCGCTGTGTTCGGAGAAGAATAATATTCTACCAGTAGTTGTCCATGCCAAGGGTGTGTTTGGATAGTATTGCGAAAATCCGCCATCATCGGCTGGCGATTTCCAGATAACAGAAGTTCTTCCGGTTTCAGCATCGGCTACACAAATTGAAAATCTCTCACCACCGGTAAGATTGCTGAGTTCACCAACTTTCGTTCCTGGCTTTCGAATGAAAGCAATTCTTTTTCCATCGGGTGACCAAACCGGAAACTCATCTACGGTTACATCCGGTGCAATCCAACGGATGTTTCTGCGAATCAGGTTATAGATGCCAATGAAACTATGGTCGCCCCTATCACTGGTAAACAAAACCTCGTTGCCATCCGGAGAAAATCTTGGGCTACCATTATTTCCACGCGCTGAAAACAAAAGTTTAGGCACGGCATTAATATCCATGGGCGATTCATAAATCTGCCCGCCTTTACTAAACAAGAATTTGATGCCATCTTTAAAAAATACGGGGCTGTTACCTACGGTAATTTTCGCAGGCGGGCTCTTCGAAGAAATCTCTTTATAATAGATGGCTTGTTCCGCGCCTTCGGCAAGGCTGGCGGGATTTGGATTTTGTCCATTGCGGTTAGCACCACTGCCACGCACATATAGTAGTTTGGTACCATTGGGAGAAAAAACTAACTGCGAAAGTTCCTGGCCATCATCAAACTGATAGTCGGTTAATGGTCGCGGTACATCTGTTCCCGTCTTGACTAAAATGTTTCGCTTGCCCTTATCATTAATAACCCAGGCAAGATTTTTTCCATCCGCTGCGGTGGCAAGGTTATATTCAATCGGGTGACTTAAAAATTGTTCGAGAGGTTGGGCAAATATGCTTGTTGCTGCCAGCAACATGAGCACGAAGCAGGTATGTTTCATGCTCACCAAGATAGAGAAAATGAAAACAGGATGCCAACCCATGATTCATCCTCACCCAAATACCTTTTGGAATTAAATAAAGTATTTGTTTTCCCTCTCCCCTGGGAGAGGGCGTTCCATAGTTGGATATTAACTTAGTCGTATTTGGGTGAGGGACTAGTCAAGCAGCGAGAAACCAGTACCGGTTACTTCTTCTTCACTTTCTTTGCGGCAACTTTTTTCGCTACAGGTTTACGGGCGGCTGTTTTTTTTGTCGCAACTTTTTTAGCAACTACTACTTTACTCGGAGTTACTTTTTTGGCAGCTACCCTGGCTTTAGTTTTAGGGGCAGCAGCAGGAGCTTGCTCTTTTTTCTTGGCTCCACCAAACCGACCCCAACGACCTTTCTTCTCAGGGGCATTAGCAGCCAGTGTGATACACTCTTCCAACGTAAGCTCTTCCGGGGCTTTGCCTTTCGGAATTTTTACATTCTTCTTGCCGGCTTTAATGTAAGGACCAAAACGACCATTCAGAATCTGAATCTCATCATTACCTTCAAACGCTTTAATCAATCGGTTTGCATCCAGTTCGCGCTTGGCTAGAATCAGTTCAATGGCACGTTCGGGCGTAACGGTGTAAGGGTCCTCTCCTTTCGGGATAGAAATAAATTTTTTATCGTGTAACACATACGGACCAAAACGACCAATGTTGGCTACCACCGGCTTCTCCTCAAAAAGACCAAGGTCTCTTGGCATTTTTAATAATTCAAGCGCAGCCTCCAACGTAATATTTTCAATAAATTGTCCCTGGCGTAAGCTCGCAAACTTGGGTTTCTCACCGCCATTGTCATCGGGATTCTCACCTACTTGTACATAGGCTCCGTACTTGCCAAGTTTTACATATACATTCTTTCCGGTCTTGGGATCAACACCCAATTCTTTACTCTTATTTTGTACAGAGGACCGCTCAACTAATTCTGTTTTGGTAACGGTTTTATGAAATGGTGTGTAAAAACCACTGAGCATCTTTTGCCATTTCAATTTTCCGCTGGCGATCTCATCAAACTCCTGCTCGATCTCTGCCGTAAATGAAAAGTTTGTGATGTCGGGAAAATGTTCAATCAGGAAATCATTAACGATCATCGCAATGTTGGTCGGAAATAATTTATTGCTTTCGGCACCCGTATTTTCAGTCTCGCTATTAGAAATAATATTGTTCGACTTTAAAATATGTACCTGATACTTTCTTTCTCTTCCTTCGCGACTTTCTTTTACTACATAGCCACGCTTCTGCACTGTAGATATCGTAGGCGCGTACGTAGAAGGACGACCAATGCCCAACTCCTCTAATTTTTTAACGAGGCTTGCTTCTGTATAGCGAGCTGGATGACGCGAGAAAGTTTGCGTTGCAGAGATCTGATTAAGATCTAGCTGCTGCCCTATATTCAAGGGCGGCAATACCTTGCCACTATCTTCATCATCGCTATCATCATCGTCTTTCGACTCCATATATACCTTCAAAAAACCTTCAAACTTGATCACTTCACCGGAGGCAGTCAATGTTCTCGGATTGGTTGAAATAGAAATGGTTGCTGTTGTTCTTTCTAACTCAGCATCTGCCATCTGCGAAGCAATTGCCCGCTTCCAGATCAACTCATAGAGGCGTTGCGCATTACGATCCATACCAGGATCCATCACCGAAAAATCGGTGGGCCGGATGGCTTCGTGTGCTTCTTGTGCACTGGCCGATTTAGTTTTAAACTTTCGCGTAAAGATAAATTCCTTTCCGTAGGCAGATTGAATTTGTCGTATTGCGCCCTGAACTGCTTCATCGGAGAGATTGACAGAGTCTGTACGCATATAAGAAATCTTACCAGCCTCATATAGTTTTTGCGCTACCATCATGGTTTGCGAAACCGAGAAGCTGAGTTTTCGTCCGGCCTCTTGTTGTAGTGTTGAGGTTGTGAAAGGAGGAGCCGGTGATTTCTTGGCCGGTTTTTTCACTAAATCCGAAATGGCAAATGCAGCGCCTTTGCAGGATTCAAGAAATGCAAGGGCATCTTTCTCTTCACTGAATTTTTCTGAAAGTTCAGCAACTAATTGCTTGCCTTTGCCCAAATCAAATATAGCAGAGACTTTGAATGACGATTTCGCATCAAACTTTTCAATCTCGCGCTCGCGCTCAACCACTAAACGAACAGCTACAGACTGCACACGACCGGCCGATAAACCGGTTCCGATTTTTTTCCAGAGTATGGGTGAGAGTTCGAAACCAACTAACCGATCCAATAATCGTCTAGCCTGTTGCGCATTTACTAAATCAATATCAATGCCGCGTGGATTTTGAATAGCGTTGAGAATTGCATTCTTAGTGATTTCTGTGAATACAATTCTGCGGGTCTTTTTATCATTAAGATTGAGCACTTCTTTTAAATGCCAGCTAATGGCTTCTCCCTCACGGTCTTCATCGCTTGCCAGGTAAACCATTTCGGCTTCTTTCGAAAGTTCTTTCAACTTCTTGATCACATCTTTCTTCTCTGGCGAGACTTCGTAGGTCGGTTCAAAATTATTTTCTACATCGATAGCACCGTTGCCTTTCGCTAAATCTCGTATGTGGCCCATGCTGGAAGTGACCTTAAAATCCTTTCCGAGATATCCTTCAATAGTCTTCGCTTTTGCCGGAGACTCTACTATAACTAAGTTCTTTGACATGCTTTGTTTTTACTTCAATCGCTTCAAATATCAGTAAATTTTTAAAAACTCAAACCCAAAAGCAGTTAACCCCACTTGTGAATGAGGCAAATCACTGTCATGAATCACCAACATAAATAGGTCAGAGTGACTTGATTACCATGATTTTGTAGGAAATTTGAATGACACTATTATAATGGTGAATAATAATTCAAAAAAAATTCTGCGAGAAGTTAATTTTACGCGCAATGAATCGGATTCTCTATCTCATGAGACATGCACAGGCTGTACCTGGCTCATTGTTATTATCCGACAAAGATCGGACGTTGACAGAGCAAGGAAAACACGATGCGCTGAAAGTTGGTATGAAGTTGCGCTCGGATAATTCTAATATTAATCTAATACTATCAAGTCCAGCAACAAGAGCCTTAGCAACTGCGCATGTAGTCGCGCAAGAGATTAACATGGAAACAAATAAGATTCAACTGGAAGAAAATATTTATAGGGCAGATAAAATTGAAATTCTGAAAATACTGAATACAATAAGTGATTCAGTGACCAGTGTATTATTAGTTGGGCACTACCCTTCTATCATAGAACTTCACAATTACTTATCAGCAACAAAACAACTCGCCACCATGAATACTGCGGAGTTGTGTGCGCTGACATTCGAAATACCGTGGTCTGAACTAACCGAATCATCCGGGCAGCATGAGTTCTCCTATCATCCTTACTTAGACAACCTATGATGGAAAATTTTGATCCCAATGGATTGGGAGTAAAAGGAAATTTATTCGGATTGCCGATAAAACCGGAAGAAGCAGAACTGATCATCATTCCTGTGCCGTGGGAGGTCACAGTTTCTTATCAGGAAGGAACTGCCCAGGGACCACAAGCAATCTTGCAGGCATCCTTTCAGGTTGATCTTTTTCATCACGAAATAAAAGAAGCCTGGAAAACATCCATTGCCATGCTACCCCTTGCGCATGATTTATTGAACGAGAATAATCAACTACGACAACTTGCCAAAACGCACATCGCATCATTGGAAGTTGGAAAAGATCCTGAACCCGGCAAAGTGGTTACTACCAAAATCAACGAAGCGAGCGAAAATCTGAACATCTATGTAAAGAAGTTATGTTCACGCTATCTGAATGAAAGAAAACTTGTGGGGCTGCTCGGTGGTGATCATAGCACCCCCTTGGGCTTGTTACGTGCTTTATCAGAAAAATTTGACCGTTTTGGTATTCTTCAATTAGATGCACATGCCGATTTGCGCAAAGCCTATGAAGGATTTACGTATTCGCATGGTTCCATTATGTTTAATGCATTGAAGCTACCGGCAGTGAACCGACTAGTACAAGTTGGTATTCGCGATTATTGCCAGGAAGAACTGAATGTAATCGATCGGTCGATGGGGCGTGTGAAAACTTTTTTTGATGTGGATCTTAAAGCTAACCTATATCAGGGAAAATCATGGCACTCGATCTGTCAGGAAATTGTGAAAGAACTTCCGCCCCTGGTTTACATCAGTTTTGATATTGATGCGCTCGATCCCAAACTTTGCCCCAACACAGGCACGCCTGTGCCCGGTGGATTAGAATTCTCAGAGGCCATTTATTTAATTCGTGCGGTGGTAAAATCCGGAAGAAAAATTATTGGGTTTGATCTTTGTGAAGTAGCACCCGAAGCAAATGAATGGGATGCCAATGTTGGCGCCCGCATCCTTTGGGAGCTCAGTCAATGGACAGTAGCCTCCCAGAAATCCGTACATAAAATCTAATACGGTTGGAAAGAGATTAATTTCATACTTTAGCCGCTTGAGCTAACTCTATTATTTAACTATGGGTGATTTAATCAGTGCAATTGCTACAGGTGTCTGGACTCCGGTATTGTTCTTACTCATATTAGGCGGACTCTTTTTCTTTTTTTATTCGCGCTTCATTCAATATAAATATTTTACACACGCAATTGCGATACTCAGAGGCAAATTCAACAACCCCAACGACCCGGGACAGATCAATGCTTACGAAGCATTGTCTACAGCGCTTGCCTCAACAGTAGGTATGGGTAATATTGCCGGAGTGGCTGCGGCTATTTCAATCGGTGGACCGGGAGCTTTGTTCTGGATGTGGATAGCTGCACTCGTTGGGATGTCAACCAATTTTTTTACCAGCACACTTTCTGTCATGTACCGTGGAAAAGATTCCGAAGGCACCATTCAGGGAGGACCGATGTATGTGATTCGTGAAGCGTTGGGAAAATCGTGGCAACCCTTGGCGGTTTTATTTTGTCTTTGTGCCATGATTGGGTGCCTGCCAATTTTTCAAGCTAACCAATTAACCCAGGTGATTATTGATATTGGAGTTTCTTCAGAGTCAATAAAAGCTTCCACCTTTCCATTTCTGGGATTTGAAATTTCAACACCCAAATTTGTTATTGGCACAGTATTAATGATTATCTCGGGTATCGTTATCATAGGCGGAATCCAACGCATTGGTAAATGGGCTGGTAAAATGGTGCCCTTGATGATCGTCATCTATTTTCTTTCCGTGCTTGCCATTCTTTTTCTCCATATCTCAGAGGTGCCTCATTATTTATGGATGATTATCTCCGATGCATTTGCGGCTAATCATTATCGTGGTGAACCAGCACTTGGCGGAGTAGTAGGCGGATTAATCGTTGCCGGAGTACGCAGAGCTTCTTTTTCCAATGAAGCAGGTATTGGAACCGCACCTATGGCATTGGGTGCATCAAAAAGTTCTGAGCCCATTCGCGAAGGCCTTGTCTCTATGCTTAGTCCAGCCATCGACACGTTAATAGTTTGTACGCTAACCGGCCTGGCCATACTCGCCACCGGAGTTTGGCAATCCTCCGATGCGAATGGGGTTACCCTTACGGCTACCGCCTTTGAAACTTCGTTGGGGCCGGCAGGAAAAATTCTGCTCCTGATCTGTGCTTTTTTCTTTGCTATCACTTCTTTGTTCTCGTACAGCTATTATGGCAACAAAGCCATGTCATTTCTTGCCGGGGTAAAGGCTGGAAAATATTACAACTATTTCTATCTGAGCACCATTATATTTGGAGCCATATTATCCATGCAGGATGTGATGAACATTATAGATATTGCGTACGCGTTGATGGCATTGCCCACTATGATTTCAGGATTTCTGCTCGCCCCAAAAGTATTGAAAGAATCGCGTTCGTATTTTAGCCGAATGAAAGCGGAAGGAAAACTCTAGACTTTTACATCAACCCCTTGGGCTGATTCTGAGGTAAGTGGATAATCGAATAAACCATTCTCTTTGATGGCATCCTCTACTTTTGAAGGAACAAATTTTTCCCAGCCAGACTCACCTTTTCGAATCATAGCCAGGACGTTATCAGAAATAATATGCAGATTATTTACGTTGGCATTGCGAATGTCTTCCAACTTATTGTTGTCCATTAAATAACGGAATAAGGAGCGAAGATTGGCAGGTAAATCCTTTTCAAAATCTGTTAGCGTAAACAACTGGTCACTTCCCTGCCGCAAGGACGGGTAAATATATAATTTCACATTGGTGCCAAACAGGGAAGCAAAACTCTCCAGAATTCCACCCCGGATTTTTTCGTAGGTTTTTTCTTCAAAGATTTTTTGCAACGCATAAATGCCCAGCACCAGACCAATCTTTTTTCCCTTCGTAATGCGCGAGAGATAATCTACCAATCGATAATATTCAAAGTAATTGGAAACCAACACGGTTTGCCCAAGAGAGCAAATTATTTCAGCACGGTGCAGGAAATCTTTTTCGTCAATTTGTCCATCCGAACTTAAATCGTTCAGGGTTAATTCTGTCAGCACCACCATGCGCGATTTATCTACATCAGGTTCACGCTTAAAGTGACGTCTGGATGCAAGTAACATATCCACATTGACATGGGTAACCGGGCGGAAGCGACCGCGCAACACCAAAACATTTTTCTTATACAAGGCTTCGGAAGGTTGCATCACGGTTCCATCCGGACCAAACATGGCTGCTTTGGTAAGACCGTTCTTCACCAGCTTAAGTGCCATCAAGCGGTTGTCGATATGTTCAAAGTCGGCACCGCTCAAGCGGAACATATCAACCTCCATCCTGCGCGAAGTCAATCCATCTAACAATGAATTTATGATTTGCTCCGGATCTTTGATGAACATGCAACCAAAAATCATATTCACTCCTAAAATTCCTAACGATACTTGTTGTTGCAAGGGGTCATTATCATGCATTTTTACGTGCACCACACAATCGTTATACGGACCTTCCGGCTTGAGTTGAAAGCGGAGTCCTATCCAGCCATGTCCCTGGTTAGTCCTTTCAAAGTTCAGTACTTCCACCGTATCTGCGAAAGCAAAAAAGCGGGTATCTTTTATCCGATGCTGCAAGCGCTCAGGTAATAACTTATATTCATGATTCAACATTTGAATCAACCGGTCCTCACACACATACCGATCGCAAACACCATAGATCGCATCACTGAATTTCATGTCGTAGGCCGACATGGTTTTAGCAATGGTACCAGACGCACCGCCCACTTTAAAGAAATTGGCAGCTACTTCCTGCCCTGCTCCGATCTCGGCAAACGATCCATAAATGGCTCGGCTCAAGTTGATCCGAAGCGATTTCTCCTGCGTTGTAAGTTTCTTAATCTCTTCCATTCCCAGTTAAAAAATGGGTCTTGATATCGGTCATATTCGAATAATTCACAAGTTAATCACTTGATGTAATACAAACGCCTTTTTGATAATTTTAGTTTAAGGTCTATTTTGCGGACATTCAATTTTATCCTACATGGCAAACAGAGGTAACTTTTCAAGTAGACTAGGTTTTATTATGGCTGCAGCCGGATCGGCAGTGGGTCTTGGTAACATTTGGAAATTTCCTTACGAAGCTGGTCAAAACGGAGGTGCCGCATTTCTATTAGTTTATGTGCTGCTTACATTTTTGTTATGCTACCCGATTATGGTTGGTGAGATTGCCATCGGGCGCAAGGCGGGCTCAGACGCGTATGGTTCCTATAAAAAATTAGGTGGAAAAAACTGGGGCTTGTTAGGTCTTTACGGAATCCTCTGCGGGATTATGATCCTCTCCTTTTATAATGTAGTAGCGGGTTGGGCATTTGGCTATTTCATTGAAATCTCTTTTGGTAATCTACTTGATCATAATGATTATGGCTCATTCTTCAGATCCTACGTGCTTGATTTTTGGGATAACCTGATTTTCTCTGCCTGCTTCATGGTGATTACTGCTTTCATTGTGTTAAAGGGAGTGCAACGGGGTATTGAAGCGGCCTCTAAAATTATGATGCCTACGCTTTTTGCAATTCTTATTGCCCTTATTGTGTATAGTCTTACGCTTCCAAATGCGGTTGCAGGAATTAGTTTTTATCTCCTTCCCGATTTCAGTAAAATCAATTTCCAAACTATATACTCAGCCATGGGCCAGGCTTTCTTCTCGCTCTCTCTTGGCATGGGCGCCCTCATTACGTATGGTTCTTATGTTAATAAGACTCAAAACGTACTTGGGTCAGCGGCTACTATTACGGTTATGGATATGTCAGTAGCGTTTCTTTCCGGACTACTCATTTTTCCGTTGGTGTTCTCGCAAGGCCAATCACCGGAAGAAGGGCCCGCGCTTGTCTTTGTTGTGCTGCCGGGGATTTTTGATGCCATGGGACCTATCCTCGGAAGAGTAGTGGGCGGGGGTTTCTTTTTGTTGTTATGTTTTGCTGCGCTCACCTCAACCATTTCGTTACTCGAAGTTCCCGTTGCGTATTTTGTAGATCAAAAGAAGTGGTCACGGAAGAGAACTACCTGGCTGCTGGCTGGAGTAATTTTTATTCTGGGTTTACCCAGTATGTTGTCGCAAGGGGCTGTTGATATGTTTACTTCTCTTTCCTTTTACCAGGGCAAATCGGCATTGGATTTTGTAAGTGAAGTATTTTCAGATATAAGTTTACCCTTGGGGGGATGCTTAATGACGATCTTCATCGTAACCCGGTGGAGTACACAAAACATGAGTGAAGAACTTTATCTTGGAAATGAAAAATATAGAAATTCATTTCTGGAGAAATATATCAACTTCACCATAAGGTTTGTGTGTCCGATTTTACTTGGGATTTTCTCAATCCTGATTATTATCGATAAGTTTTTCGGAATCGATAACGTCTTTAATTAATCCACCCAATCCGCAACAAATAAGTTTGTATCACGTGTGCCGTTGTTATTTCTATTGCTGGAGAAGATAATCTTCTTGCCATCGGGCGAAAACATAGGAAAAGAATCAAAAACACCATCGTAGGTAATTTGTTCAAGCCCCGTTCCATCTTCGTTGATCATGTACAAGTTAAATTGGAAGCCACGGGTGCTTTTATGATTTGAACTGAAGATAATTTTTTTTCCTGCCGGATGATAGAACGGTGCCCAGTTGGCCTTTCCGAGGTTCGTGATTTGTTTCAGGTCTGATCCATCCACATTGCAGGTATAAAGTTCCATTTCGGTAGGTGCCACCAATCCCTGCTTCAGATAATCCAGGTATTCTTTCTTGGCTTCTTCTGTTTTGGGCCGTGATGCTCTGAATACCAGTTTCTTTCCATCAGGAGAAAAGAATGCCCCTCCATCATAGCCGATTTCATGGGTGATCTGCTTTACATTCTTTCCATTGATATCCATGATATACAAATCAAGATCGCCATTGCGGGTAGAAGTAAATACTATTTTATCTCCTTTCGGGGATACCGTTGCTTCGGCATCGTAACCAGGCGTCTTAGTTAATTGCTTCTTCACTTTTCCTTTCAAGTCCGCAACGAAAATATCATAGGTATCATACACGGGCCACAAGTACTTACCACCCGGTGCACGGCCTGGATCGGTAGGACAATCTTTCCCGCCAAGATGTGTTGAACCGTAGAGAATACTTTTGTTATTCGGCATGTAGAAGGAACATGTGGTTCGGCCCAATCCGGTGCTAATCATGGATGGCTTAGAACCCTTTATACTCAAATCCAACCCTTCAATCGGCATGTAAAAAATCTGATCGCAGGATAGACCCCATTCTTTATTATTCGATTGAAAGCTGATACTCTTACTATCAAAACTCCAATACGCTTCAGCATTATCTCCACCAAAGGTCAACTGCCGAATATTTTTTAAATGCGCTTCCTGCGGATAATGCACCATGGAGGGCTGTTGGGATTGTGACAGGGCACCTATACCGTTAAGAAGTAGGATAATTAAGAAGAATGCTTTCATGCTTTGATTAAAATTTTCGCGAAGATAACAGCTGAGAATATAAATTCTCATAGTTGGCGATGGTCCGATCGATGGAAAAAGTATCGCTAGCCGTAGTAATTCCACCTTGAATCAGTTTTTCACGCAAGGATATATTCTCAGTTATAGATCGAAGACACTTAGCCAATGCGGCAATGTCCTCATCAGGAAATAACAAGCCATTCTTGCCATCCTCAATTAGATCCAGGTTTCCGGCTGCTGCGGTCGCAATAACCGGGGTACCCAAATACATAGATTCCAGCAACCCCTGCGAGAGACCTTCGGTAGTGGAGCAAAGCACCGTGCAGGTAAATAGTTTATAATAATGTAATGCATAGGTACCCTCCTTGTCGCCTTCGTAATACACCTGATGCGGCAATTTAAAGGATGCGCGGATGACTTTTAGTTCTTCATCTTCCTGGATTCCCACAAAGATCACTTTCACAGGTCGACCTATCTGATCGAGGGCCTTTAACAATTGGTCCTGTTTTTTTCTGCGGGCTATGCTTCCGATCACGATATCTTGCGAGGTTATTGAAAATCTGTTGGCAAGAGATTGGACAATCTCCGGGTTAAGATTTTTGTATTTCTCTTTAGGCGTGCCATTAAATACTACGGCAATATGCTTGGCCGGGATTCGCTTCTCTATGAGAGAACGTTTCACTCCTTCACTAACGGCTACAATCTTATCTGTTCCATTTACATAAATCAGGTTCTGAATCAACCCACCAACACTAAGAGAAATTTGCCTTCGGGTATGCAACAGTATAACGGGAATGCGATACAACCATTTAGCTAATACAGTAATGTAACGGTCTCGGCTGGATTGTGCATTGATTACCTGGATCTCAAACTTTCGCACTAAAGCAACCAGCGCTTTGATAGCGTGTATGTCTATCCTCGAACGAATCGTTAGGGGGACAAATGTTACCTGCGTGTTTTCCAGTAATTGGTTCAGTACAGAATCTGGACGAGCGGCTACCACCACCCGATGACCTTTTGCTGAAAGTCCTTTGGCAAGATAGGATACTGAGAATGTTGAGCCGGCAAGATAATCCTCCTGCGTAATTAATAAGATGTTCACAAAAGTAAATTATTCACTCCAACGGAAAACGCGTAAGAGAAGTTCGTCTTTTTTAAGCTGCCTTCGCCTTTTCTTCTTCTTTCAACGCTCTTCGCAATATTTTTCCCACATTGGTTTTTGGTAATTCGGTGCGAAATTCAAAGTGACGTGGAATTTTGTAGTTGGTTATATTCTCGTGACAATAGGCCTTTAATTCTTCCTCAGTTAAACTGGGATCGCGTTTTACCACAAACGCTTTGATTGCTTCACCCGATTTTACATCGGCTACTCCAATGGCAGCTACTTCAAGCACTTTGGGATGGCCAGACAACACACTTTCAATTTCGCTGGGGAAAACATTAAAGCCCGAAACTTTAATCATATCTTTTTTACGATCAACAATCTTAAAAAAGCCCTCTTCATCCATCACACCAATATCTCCGGTACGAAACCATTCTCCTTCGAAGAAAACACCTTCATTACTTTGTTGCCAATAGCCACGCATTACCTGTGGACCTCGTGCGCAGATCTCACCTACTTCACCTTGCCCTAGTTTGTTTCCCTCATCATCAAAAATACCAATGTTTGTGCTTGGCATTGGAATACCAATAGTGCCACGTTTATGGTTTCCGTCCAAGGGATTGCAACATAAAACCGGAGAGGTTTCACTTAATCCATAACCCTCCACCAAAGGATGTCCGGTAACCTCTTCCCATTTATTCGCTACGATATCTTGTATCGCCATAGAGCCTCCGATGGCACCCTTTAACGCAGAGAAATCACAGTCCTTAAATTCAGGATTGCTCAACAAACTATTAAAAAGTGTATTTACACCTGTGATGATACTAAAGCGATGCTTTTTTAACTCCTTAACAAAGCCGGGGATATCGCGGGGATTTGTTATGAGTACACTTTTAACGCCTTGTGTATACATCAGCAAACCATTGACCGTAAGTGCAAAAATATGATAGAGCGGCAAAGCCGTAATGATAATATCTTGCTGACCTTCGGTGAGTAGCGGCTTGAACCAATGTGTAATCATCATGTTGTGAGCAATGATGTTGCGATGTGAAAGCTGAGCCCCTTTTGAAACACCTGTGGTTCCCCCTGTATATTGAAGCACGGCCAGATCATCAATATGAACATCAGGACGCTTATATTTTAGTGATTGACCTTTTCTTAAAACTGCTTTAAAGGAAAGTGCCGTGGGTAAATGATACTTCGGAACTAATTTCTTAATATACTTAACAACAAAATTCAATACGGCTCCTTTTACACCGCCAATCATATCGCCCATATCGGTAACAATAATATGTTTGGCAGGAATTTTTGTTAGTATTTGTTCCAGGTTATGTGCGAAATTAGAAACGATAACTATAGCTGAGATACCGGCATCCTTAAACTGATATTCCATTTCACGTGGCGTGTACAACGGGTTAGTATTGACGACAATTAACCCCGCTTTAATCGAACCCATGAATGCAATTGGAAATTGAATCAGGTTGGGCATTTGTATCGCTATCCTGTCCCCTTTCTTCAATCCAAGTTCAAGCTGCAAATAGGCAGCAAAGGCAGTAGACAGTCTGTCTATCTCCCCAAAAGTGATCTGCTTACCAAAGTTTTCAAATGCTGTCCGATTAGGGTACTTCAAAGCTGCGACTTCAAACAAATCAATCAGCGAATCATATTCATACGGTCCAAGCTCCGGTGGTATTCCTTTCGGATATCTTGAAATCCAGGGTTGACTCATTTCTAATTTCTTTTTCTAAAGAAAGAAAAAAAAGGCGGGTTCAGCAATCGATTGATTCGTTCCAGCCACAGAAACAAATAAAAAACCCCGATCTTTCGATCGGGGCTTTTGCTGTAGAGGAAGGGTTCGAACCTTCACGAGGAAGTTAGCTGCAAGGCATAAGAAAACATTTTAGTGGTCAACCCATTACCGTGCGTTTGTCCTTTGCTCCTCACCCCCGAGACAGGAGGGCTTGTCTGCCAATTTCAACACCCTACATTGTAAATTCTTTAGCAAATTAACGCAATAAATGATTTTATGTCAACAATAATTTAAAATTATTGCACAATATTTAATTAAGTAGCTACAATATTAATAGATTTGAAAAAACTACCTCACCATGAGCCGAAATTTTGAAATTGATAACACCGATCTTAAGATTCTTGAAATTCTGATGCAGGATGCCAAAAGGCCCTACACCGAAGTAGCTAAGAAGGTCAACGTTTCACAAGGAACTGTGCATGTGCGCATGAATAAAATGGAAGATGCCGGGATCCTGGAAAAGACAACCCTGAGAATCAACTATGCAAAATTAGGATACGATATCACTGCATTTATTGGTATCTATCTGGAAAAGAGTGCTTTATATGACATGGTGCTCAACAAACTCAGGGGTATACCCGAGATAACGAATATTCATTATACCACTGGTAACTACTCCATGTTCGTAAAAATCCATTGCCGCGATACAAACCACCTCAAAGAGGTACTTCACGACAAGATGCAACAAGTAGAAGGCATTGAAAGAACAGAGACGATGATTTCGCTGGAAGAAAGCCTCGACAGGAATCTTAAGCTTACGTAAGGAATAAATTTCACCAATTTCAGAACCTTAAACAGTGAGTTTTGTTGTATTTTTGAAGATTATTTGAAATTAGTCTAAATAGACTGCAATGAGTAAAGGGAATCAAGTTCTGGAAGAAATTACCTCGAAAGAATACGAGCATGGCTGGAATGTAAATCTGGAAGCCGATGAAGCTCCTATGGGCTTGAATGAGGGAACGGTGCGTTTTATTTCTGCCAAGAAAGGTGAACCGGAATGGCTGCTGGAATGGAGACTAAAGGCCTTCAGGCTCTGGGAGAAAATGAAAGAGCCCACGTGGCCTAATGTATCCTACCCTGCTATCGACTATCAAAACATTATTTATTACTCAGCCCCTAAAAAAAAGGCAACACTTAACAGTCTTGATGAAGTAGACCCTGAGTTGGTGAAGACCTTCGAGAAGTTAGGAATCTCCATCACGGAACAAAAAAGATTAACGGGTGTAGCTGTAGACGCTGTTATCGATAGCGTCTCAGTGGCGACTACCTTCAAAGAAAAACTTGGCGAACTGGGAATTATTTTCTGTTCATTCAGTGAAGCCGTTAAAGAACATCCTGAACTGATTAGAAAATATCTGGGCTCCGTGGTTCCCATGAACGACAACTACTTTGCAGCACTCAACTCAGCGGTGTTTTCCGATGGGTCGTTTTGCTATATCCCGAAAGGTGTACGCTGCCCCATGGAATTATCTACTTACTTCCGGATCAACGCAGCGAATACAGGTCAGTTCGAAAGAACATTGATTGTTGCCGATGAAGGTTCGTATGTTAGTTACCTGGAAGGTTGCACGGCTCCTATGCGCGATGAAAATCAATTGCATGCAGCCGTAGTGGAGTTGTATACCATGAAGGATGCCGAGATTAAATATTCTACGGTGCAAAACTGGTATCCCGGAGATAAAAATGGTAAAGGCGGCATTTACAATTTTGTTACCAAACGTGGTCTATGTTTTGGCGATCACTCCAAAATTTCATGGACACAAGTAGAAACTGGATCAGCCATCACGTGGAAATATCCTTCGTGTGTTTTGAAAGGCGATTATTCTGTTGGTGAATTTTATTCTGTAGCCGTTACCAACAATTATCAGCAAGCCGATACCGGAACAAAAATGATTCACATCGGCAAAAACACCCGGTCGCGCATTGTGAGTAAAGGTATTTCGGCTGGTAAATCTCAAAACAGTTATCGCGGTCAGGTGCATGTTTTAAAGCGTGCTTCGAATGCAAGAAATCATTCGCAATGCGATTCACTTTTAATGGGTGATCAGTGTGGTGCACATACATTCCCCTACATCGATGTAGAAAACAACAATGCCCGTATTGAACATGAAGCCACAACTTCAAAAATTGGTGAAGATCAAATTTTCTATTGTTTACAACGTGGTATTGATGAAGAAGCGGCAGTCGCATTGATTGTAAATGGATATGCGAAAGAAGTCTTGAATCAACTGCCGATGGAATTTGCTGTTGAAGCTCAGAAGTTGCTCGCGCTGACCCTGGAGGGAAGTGTGGGATAATATCCTTTGCGTCTTAGCGCCTTTGCGATTAATAAAATAAGAAAGAATAAATAGAATATGCTAACGATAAAAAATCTACAAGCAAAAGTTGGTGAGAAATCAATCCTTAACGGGATTGATCTAAAAGTAAATGCCGGTGAAGTACACGCCATCATGGGACCGAACGGTTCTGGAAAAAGCACGCTAGCATCCGTACTAGCCGGACGAGAAGATTTTGAAGTAACAAATGGTGAAGTTGATTTCCTTGGCAAAAACTTGTTGGAACTTGACCCGGAAGATCGCGCCCGTGAAGGCATATTTATGGCCTTTCAATATCCCGTGGAAATTCCAGGGGTTAGCACCATCAACTTCATGAAGACCGCTTTGAATCAGATTCGGGAATATCGTGGGCAACAACCTCTGGATGCAGTTTCTTTTCTTCAGTTGATGAAAGAAAAAATGAAGCTGGTTGAAATCGACCAATCCCTCTTAAGTCGTTCCCTTAATGAAGGTTTTTCGGGTGGCGAAAAGAAGCGCAATGAAATTTTTCAGATGGCGATGCTTGAGCCTAAGCTTTCTATATTGGATGAAACTGATTCGGGGTTGGATATTGATGCACTTCGCATTGTTGCCAATGGCGTAAATAAACTCCGCAACAAGAACAATGCAGTGATTGTAGTTACCCACTACCAGCGACTGTTGGATTATATCGTTCCTGATTTTGTACACGTGCTTTACAAAGGAAAAATTGTAAAGTCTGGAACAAAAGAATTGGCTCTGGAACTCGAAGCCAAAGGATACGACTGGATAAAAAATGAAGCAGCTCTTGCCTGATATGAGTACGACCGATACCCGCGATATTAAAAACGAAATTGTAGAGGCTTTTCATCAAAGTAAATTTGATGTTGCTAAAGAATATCGTAACAAGGCACTGACTTTCTTCGAGAAAACCGGATTACCCGGACCCAAACAGGAAGAGTATCGCTTCACTCCCATTACAAAGAGTTTAGAGAAAAATTTAGACTGGAATGTTATTCAGTCCCCGTCTGCGATTGAGTCTATCGAAGAATTTTTAATTCCAAAGCTGGATGCAAATATTCTGGTATTTGTAAATGGTAGTTATTCAAAATCGCTTTCCAAAATCATTAGTCCTGACAGCAAAGTTAAAATCAAAACACTGAGTGAGGCGTTCCAGTCAGATAGTGTAACTGTTGCAGCCTATTTAGATAAAGTACTCACTCCTGAAAGTGATCCCTTTGCTGCTATGAACGCTGCCTTCTGGCAGGAAGGATTATTCATTTATGTTCCTGAAAATACCACCGTAAGCAAACCTATTTTCATTTTGCATCTTAATGATGCGGGAGAAAATCAGGTGATCAGTCAAACGAAGATTTTGGGTGTACTTGAAAAAGGAAGTCAACTAAGTGTTGTTGAAAAATTTGATTCGACCGGAACCCATTCCGTATTTCATAATTTCTCAGAAGAATGGATTGTAAAAGAAAAATCGCATCTGGAGTATTGTAAGATTCAGAACGATGCCGGCAAAAGTTATCAGGTAGCCAATACGGTGATTCATCAATCGGATGCCAGCTTGCTAAATACATTTACGCTTACGCTGAACGGACAATTGGTGCGTAATAATCTTACCATCATCATCGATGGTGAAAATTGTGAATCTCATTTCTATGGCTTGTATTTGCTCAACGGAAATACACTGGGCGATAATCACACCGTAGTGGATCACAAAAAACCGAATTCCTTCAGCAATGAAATGTATAAAGGAATTATGGATGGCAACTCCAAAGGTATTTTTAATGGAAAGATATTTGTGCGTCCCCACGCACAAAAAACGAATGCATTTCAATCGAATCGCAATATTCTGGTTTCAGATTCTGCAACGGTAAATACAAAACCACAATTAGAAATCTGGGCGGATGATGTGAAATGTTCGCATGGTTGTACTTCCGGTCAATTGGATGAAGAGGCTTTGTTTTATTTGCGTTCGCGCGGAATTGCCCAACCGATTGCAAAAGCGATGTTGTTATATGCATTCGCCAGTGAGGTACTCACACCCATTAAAAATGAAACCTTGAAATCGTATCTCGACAATCTGATTGCCGAACGACTGCAAAAGAATTTTTAATCATGAACACCGTAGCCACCACCCGATTGGATATTGAAAAAATCAGGGCCCAGTTTCCGGTCTTGAACCAACTGGTGAATGGTAAACCGTTGGTATATCTCGACAATGCAGCCACCAATCAAAAACCAAAACGGGTTATTGATGCGCTGACTAGCTATTACGAAAAAGATAATGCCAACATACATCGTGGCATTCATACTCTTGCGGAACGGGCTACAAAAGCGTATGAACAAACACGTCATGCGATGCAGCAATTCATTCGCGCAAAGCATGTAGAGGAAATCATCTTTACGAGGGGGGTTACAGAGAGTATCAATCTGGTCGCTGCTTCTTATGGAAGAGCGTTCTTGAAAAAAGGTGATGAAGTAATTATCTCTGGTCTCGAGCATCACTCCAACATTGTTCCATGGCAGATGATCTGCGAAGAAAAGCAGGCAGTGCTTAAGGTAATTCCCATTACTGAAGTGGGTGAAATGGATCTGGATGCCTATCACACATTACTATCTCCGAAAACGAAGATGGTAGCGGTTAACCATGCTTCCAATAGCCTGGGAACCATTAATCCGATCAAGGAAATTATTGACGCAGCTCATAAGGTGGGTGCCGTAGTAATGATTGACGGAGCGCAGGCTTCGGCTCATTTGGAAATAGACGTACAGAGGTTGGATTGCGATTTCTATTGCATCAGTTCGCACAAGATGTACGGTCCTACCGGCACCGGTATTCTCTACGGGAAGAAAGCACTCTTAGAAAAAATGCCCCCTTACATGGGTGGTGGTGAAATGATCAAAGAGGTTACGTTTGCTAAAACTACCTACAACGAGCTTCCTTATAAATTTGAAGCCGGCACGCCCAACATTGCCGATGTAATTGCTTTGAACGAAGCCATTCAATTCATTAATGAACTAGGAAAAGAAAATATCGCGGCTCATGAAAATGAGTTACTGAGTTATACCGTTAAGAAGCTATCCGCTATCCCACACGTTAAACTCGTTGGAACAGCCAAAGAAAAAGTAAGCGTTCAGTCTTTTGTGATTGAAGGCATTCATCATTTTGATATCGGACAAATGCTGGATACCCGCGGCATAGCTGTGCGCACGGGTCACCATTGTACACAACCATTAATGGATAGCTTTGGAATAGAGGGAACTGTACGTGCTTCCTTTTCAGTTTATAACACGAAAGAGGAAGTAGATCAATTGGCCGAAGGAATCGAAAGAGTTATTAAATTTCTGAAGTAATGAAAAGTCGTGAAATCGAAGTCATTTCTCTTTTGAAAAAGTTAATATGCAAACAGAATGAGTGTCTTAAACTATTCAATAATGGCAGTTCATCTAAACCTATTTCAGATGGAAAGCGGCAAAAGTATGTTGAATATATTAAGCAAAGATTACTGTAAGGCATGACTATAAACCAACTCCAGGACGAAATTATTAGCGAATTCTCTTTGTTAGATGGAGACATGGAGATGACAGTCTTCTATATCATGGAGTTGGGTCAAAAACTTCCGATGATGAAAGATGAACTCAAAACTGAAGAGAACATTGTGAAGGGTTGCCAATCCAAAGTATGGATGACCGCAAGAATAGAAAATGATAAAATCTATTTCGAAGCCGACAGCAACACGGCCATTACAAAAGGATTGGTTAGTTTATTGGTTCGTATTTTTAACGGACAGAGTCCGGACAATATTTTGGAAACAGATTTATACTTTATGCACAAAATTGGCATGGAACGATTCATTGGTACCCAGCGTTCCAATGGCTTTGCTTCTATGATCAAACAAATGAAATTTTACGCCCTGGCATTTAAAACCCAAAAGGAAATCTCGTGAGTGACTCGGTTGAAAATATTGAATCTGCTACGGAAGTACCACAAGGCGAACTTCGTGACAAAGTAATAGCCGCTATCAAAACGGTCTATGATCCTGAAATCCCGGTGGATGTGTATGAGCTCGGTCTTATTTATGAGATCAGTGTGTTCCCGGTGAACAATGTTTTTATTCTGATGACGCTGACATCACCTTCTTGTCCCTCAGCCGAAGTCATTCCGGTGGAAGTAGAACAAAAGGTAAAAGAAATACCCGGAGTGAGCAGTGTAGAAGTAGAACTTACGTTTGATCCACCCTACTCACAGGACATGATGAGTGAAGTGGCCAAACTTGAACTTGGCTTTATGTAAAAACCTATCCGAACTTTGAGGTTTGTAAAAGTGTTAGGCTAACAGAGAGAAAAAAATTTGTAAATCGTAATTCTAAATTCATAATTTCTAAACATATGTATCCAGAACCATTAGTAGCACCCATGCGCCAGGACTTAACGGTAGCCGGCTTTAAAGAACTGAAATCAGCAGCAGATGTAGATAAGGAATTGACAGACCACAAAGGCACTACATTGTTGGTTATTAACTCCGTATGCGGTTGTGCAGCGGGTGCAGCCCGGCCGGGTATTAAATGGGCCTTGCAAAACAGCGGTAAAAAGCCCGATCATCTTACCACCGTATTTGCTGGTGTCGATAAAGAGGCTGTTGCCAAAGCCCGTGAATACACGCTGCCTTATCCGCCATCCTCGCCTGCCATTGCACTATTTAAAGATGGTGAATTGGTTCACTTCGTTGAGCGCCATCACATAGAAGGCCGCAATGCCCAAATGATTGGGGAGCATCTGGTAGAAGTATTTGACGAATTTTGCTGATTGGAAAAATCATTAACTCATAAGTAAGGGGCCTTCGGGGCCCCTTTTTAATGCCCGTCTCTTTTAAAATAAAGTGATTTTCAGGACTATAATAAAGAATTATACTAAATACTAAATATTTTAGTAGTTTATATTGCTAATATAATTAGTATTTACAATGTTTGTAATCAAACATTGATGGTTATGAAAATCATAGAATCACCGCTCGTTGGGCAACGGTTTATTACAGCCCGGGATCGAAATGTAAGGCTCTTTCAGGTGAAGCAGGTGTTGAATCAACACCGGGATTTACTGATTACAAGACTTTTGAAGGATATCCCCTACTACCTCGCTTTTAAGTATCAAGCAAGGGCCAACGAAACCGAATTGGAAGTAATCAAAACCAAATTGATGGACCTGCAAAAGCGGGATGTTGATTTAACAAACTATGCTTCTATTGTGGAGCAGATTAAAAAAAGAACAACGGTTAAACTCAGCAACCAGGAATTCTTCAACGAAATCGATCAACTTCTATTAGGATAAACCCAAAAAAAATGAAAACTATTAAGTCAGCCCTGTTAGGCAATAAATCTCTGATCGATACAAATCCCGAAGTTCTGCTGGTTCAGGTGAAGGAAATTTTAAAGGCCCATCGTGAATTGATCATTAATCGAATGATGAGTGATTTGCCTACTTACCTCGATTATAAATTCAATATAAAAGCGGATAAGAAAATGATTGATACAGTTAAAGATCGGTTGCTGGATTTAAAAAAATCCAATGCCGACCTGGAGACCTACGATAAAATAGTTCAGCAGGTATTAACCAAAGCCGTTACCCATCTGACCAACGAACCCTTCTATGTGGAAATCGATGCCTACCTTGCACAGTATGTTAATCCGCAACAATTCAAATTCGCATAGGTAAGTATAGCGCTGCCAGTAAAATTCAATACCACAGAAGTAAATTAACCACTGCTACTTAATACCAACCGAACTTATAGCGCGTGTTTAAAAGTTGGATTTTTTGTAATATGCTTGATTATTACTTACTCAAATCCATTGACTATGAAATCAAATAAAACCTGGCTCTTTCTGATCGTGATCGCAGTCTTTGCCATTATTCCTTCGCTGGCTCAACAGGGATATCCTAATTCTCCACCGGCAGTTTCGCCCATGCCCATGAAGCCTGAAATGACTGAGATCTGGGAACCCGAAGTAAAGGTAATCACTCCGGCTAAAAAGTTAGGGGATGCACCTTCTGATGCCATCATTCTGTTTGATGGAAAAAATCTTGATCAATGGGTAAGTCAGAAAGATGTTACCAAACCTGCGCCCTGGAAAATTGTCGATAACGACCACATGGAGGTTGTGCCTGGCTCGGGTGGTATTCAAACCAAAATGTCATTTGGAGACTGTCAATTACATATCGAGTTCAGCGCACCGGATATCGTTGAAAGTGTGGGACAAGGACGTGGCAATAGCGGAGTGTTTTTCCAAAATCGTTATGAACTTCAAATCCTGGATTCGTATAACAACCGGACCTATAACAATGGGCAGGCCGGAAGCATCTATAAAGACCACCCTCCCTTGGTGAATGCCATGCGGACTCCATTGGAATGGAATACGTATGATATCGTGTACACCGCACCCAGGTTCAAAGCCGATGGTCGTCTCGATGCACCTGCTCGAATAACCGTGTTACACAATGGTGTAGTTATTCAAAATAATACCACGATCAATGGTCTTACAAAATACATAGGGTTACATGATTACCCTTCTTCGCACGGTGATGATGTGATTTCCTTGCAGGATCATGGCAACAAAACGCAATTCAGAAATATCTGGCTTCGTAAACTTTAGCCGGTAACGAATTCATTGATAAAGGGAGAGCGTAAGTTCTCCCTTTTTGTTGCTCCCATATCAACTGTCTAACTCCAATCTGGCTTCCTCCAAATCCAATTCGTACTCTACCTTACGCAGTACTTCATCGCTTATCCTCCCTTCTTTGCGCATGTTCAAAATAAACTCCCGCTCCCGCGCGAGCAGTTCCTGTTGGATTCGGTGAAACTCATTGATCTGCTCCGGTGTCATTCGTTGTTCTGTACTATCTTTTCGAATCCGCTGAATCCTGATTTCATATTTACTTTTGATCTGATTAAGAACTGCTTCACTGAGTGTAAGAGAATAATTCTCCTCAATATGCTCAATCACGGAAGAAGAAATGCGTACGCGTGCAGCTTCTTCTTCGCGTGCATGTTTATCATCTTCCTTCACCCCAAGCCAACGAATCAGTCTTCGCATCGTCATGCCTTGTAGCACAAGGGTTACGAAAATCACACAGAAGGTTAAGAAAATAATCATGTCCCGGTTGGGAAAAGCCATCTTATCTGTTGCCATGATGGGCAAGGCAAGTGCAGCAGCCAATGAAACAATACCCCGCATACCCGACCAGGCAACAATGCTTACCCTGCGCACCGTGGTTTCTGGTTCCCGTTCCCGTATTCCTTTACTGAGCCAGCGTGGAATATAGGTGCCTGGAAAAACCCAGATGATCCGCGCTATTACGGTAACCACACTTACCAGGGATCCATACATGATAAGCGAGGCGAGAGAATGTTGTTTAATGTTGTCCAGGATCATAGGCAACTGCAATCCGATCAGGATAAAGATGACGCCATTCAGTATGAAGATCATGGTATCCCACACGGCCGTAGCTTGCAGACGGGTGCGATTGGAAAATACTTCTGATGATCGGGGCGATAAAAATAATCCGGCCGCCACTACTGCCAGCACTCCTGAAGCATGAAATTTTTCTGCTACCAGATAGGCGGCATAGGGAGTTAGCAAAGTAAACGTAGTATCAGTGGTTGCATTGTTAGGCGTGATTTTGTGAATCCAGAAAAAGATATAGCCCACGGCCAGCCCCATCAAAATTCCCAGGCCTGCCACATAAAAAAAGTTGATGCCTGCCAACCAAAAGATAAACGAACCCGAGGCGGTAGCAGCAATCGCATACCGATAGGCAATTAAACCGGTGGCATCATTGACGAGACTCTCGCCTTCCAATATGGTGATGATCCGCTTCGGTAGTTTCAATCCCTTGGTTGCAGCGGTTGCGGCCACTGCATCGGGGGGTGAAATAATGGCTCCTAATACAAATGACTCGGCCCAGCCAAAACCCGGAATGAAATAATGTGCGGCCATCGCGACCAACACCGTTGTAAACAAAACGCATCCTACTGCTAATAGAGAAATGGGGCGTATAGATTCTTTAAAGTCGGGCCACGAAGTTGACCAGGCAGCGGCATATAAAACCGGAGGAAGAAAAAGAAGAAAGACGATATCAGGATTTAAATCAACGTGAGGAAGGCCAGGCACAAGACCGATACCAATCCCAACCAGTACAAGTAATATCGGGTAGGGTATTTTTATGCGATCCGTAACTTGAGCAAGTGCTGTTACGATGGCTAAAAGTATAATGACGATTGAGATATTCTCCATGTATGATAAATCGAACTTAGCTTATAACAACTTCTTTAAAATCAAGTTCACCGCGGCTTCCACAGATTGCTCGTTGGAATCAATTACCATGTCTGGAGAGGTTGGTTCTTCATAGGGAGAGTCAATGCCGGTAAATTGAGTGATCAACCCCGCCCTAACTTTTTTGTAGAGTCCTTTTACATCGCGTTGTTCGCAAACAGCTAATGGACACTGAACAAATACTTCCTTAAAGCGATGATGTCCAATGATTTGCCGGGCCTGGCTACGATCGGATTCAAAGGGAGAAATGAAGGTGGCCAGCACACAATACCCAGCCTCACAAAAAAGTTTTGCTACCTCAGCTGCCCTGCGAATATTTTCAGATCGGTCTTTATGTGAGAATCCAAGATCAGCGTTTATCCCCGCTCGTAACAGATCTCCATCCAGCAAGTAAACCGACAAACCTATCCGTTCCAACTTCACTTTCAATTCAGTCGCCAGCGTTGTCTTGCCCGCACCGGATAGTCCGGTAAACCAAATCACAGAAGAATTCAACGGATGTATGAGCGGCATACCTGGTGTAATGCATTTAATTAGCCTTTAAAATGCTAAAATTTTTGATAAGTTTAGTAATTCATAATCTATGGATAAGGAACTCGCACCATTTACATGCACCTTCTCGGAAGGGCTTCCCGAACTGTTGAATACCCTTCGGTGCACGTTGGCAATCAGCACGTACCAGGCAGGCAAGGTCATTTTCATTAGTGCAAAAGACAAACAGAGCTTAATTCAGTTGCCGCGCACATTTAAAAAGCCCATGGGCATTGCTGTTCGCGGTGCAACCATGGCTATCGCTACACGGAATGAAGTTGTAGTGCTATCAAATACGCCAAGTCTTGCGGCCTCATTCCCTAAACAACCCAATACCTACGATGCCTTATACCTTCCACGCTGCGTATACTTCACTGGTGAACTCGATATTCATGATCTTGCTTTCACCGACTCAGGCTTGATTGGCGTTACCACCCGGTTCTCTTGTATTTCGAAAATTAATGAACAGTTTAGTTTTACTCCATTTTGGAAACCTAAATTCATCGCCTCGCTGGAGCCTAATGATCATTGTCATTTGAATGGCATGGCCCTTGAAAATGGCGATGTAAAGTATGTTACTGCCCTGGGCCAAACGGATACTGCCGGGGGCTGGCGTGCTACGAAGGCTTCCGGTGGAATTGTTATGCATGCCGCAGAACAAGAAATTCTGCTGCAAGGATTACCGATGCCGCACTCACCACGTATTTATGATGGCAAACTATATGTATTACTTTCCGGATCGGGTGAATTGATTCATGTGGACCCGATTGGTGGCAAGTATGATGTGATTCAAAAAATGAAAGGCTTTGTGCGGGGCATGGATAAAATTGGCGACTTTGTATTTATCGGGCTGTCGAAGTTACGCACCACCAGCAAAGCATTCGGTGATCTCCCTATCGCAAAAGATTCGATCTCCTGCGGCATAGCCGTTGTTCAACTTTCCACGGGTCGCTTAGTAGGGTACATTAAATATGAAAACAGCGTAGAAGAAATTTACGATGTGCGCGTGCTGCCTAACACAAAAAGACCCGGAGTGCTTAACCACTATCAGGAGGATCATCAAATGGCGATTACATTGCCCACTGGAAATTATTGGGTGTCAGCCGAACCAGCCTCTTAGTATTATGACCCACTATTCACTCGCTGAAGTCCACGCCATTCTGCTAGCTGAGATTAGTAAAGAAACAAGCATTTCAATCCCTGAACTACATAATCATGAGAACTTCATCAACTTGGGACTTGACTCTGTGAATTGCATTTTTTTATTGGATCGCTTAGAAAAGATTTTCAAACTGGAGTTGAACCCGGTTTGGTTTTGGGATTGCCCTACGATTGATTCGATGGCGCAGAAGATTTTTTCGGAATTAGGACAATTGCAATCATGAACGATCAGAAGCACCTTTGGAAGCCCTGGGATGAAGAGAATTTTTCGAATCCTTATCCCATGTACAAAGCCTTACAGCAATCGGATCCCATTCATTTTTCACAAACAAAAGAATGGATCATTACCCGATATGAAGACGTCCGTACAGTTTTAAAGGACAATCGTTTTGTAGCTGGTAACCGATTAGACTGGATCAAGCGCGGAATCGCGTACCTGAATAATAAAGAAATGGATTTTCAAGCAATTGCAAGTGCGATGAGTCACTTTCTATTGTTTCTCAATCCACCTCAGCATACACGGGTGCGCAAGTTTATTCATAGTGTGTGGACTAACAGGGATATCGAACCACTCATACGCTCAGGAACCCGGGATTTAATCTCACAGTTACCTAAACAGCAAGTTGATATTGTAAAGGATTTTGGTCAGGTATTGCCGGCATTGACTATGGCAAACATTTTAGGTATCCCTTCGGCTGATCACCGTTACTTAAAAAGTCTTGCCCTTAATCTTATCAAAGCGATGGATTTGTATATAAGCGTTAAAGACCTGGTTCTCATCCATCAATCCGCCAAAGAATTCATTGACTACTTCAGCGTTACGCTGCAAGAGAAAAGAATGAAAGAAGATGGATTGCTGCACAAAATCATCGTGGCCGATGAGAAATCTGATGAACCCTTAACAAACAATGAACTCATTTCAATCTCCATTTTTCTTTTCACCGCTGGGGTAGAAACTACATCAGGTGTAATTGGGACTGGAGTTTATAATCTGCTTGACCGAAATCAATGGCAAGAAAGAGATCCGGAAGCATGGGATTTATGCATTGACGAATTACTCCGCTATGATTCGCCCGTTCAATTATTAGGCAGAATTTCTACGGAAGAAATTGAACTAGGTGGCAAGACAATCCCGAAAGGCAGCACCGTTACACTTTGCCTTGGCGCGGCTAACCGCGATCCAGAGCTTTTTGATCAGCCGGACGAACTGATTTTAACCCGAAACCAAAACCGACATCTTGCCTTTGGATCAGGAATTCACTTCTGCATGGGCGACTGGTTAGGAAAACTTCAAGCCAGGATTGCTTTGGAAGAACTAGTCAAAACGTATCCAACCAGTAGCGCAGTAACTCAAGATTTGAAATGGAATAAAAATCTGGCAATCAGAAGTTTAACAGAGTTTAAAGTAGCTGTTACTTAAACTGTAATCTAGGCCTACCAAAAAGTCAATCTGTCATCGCCCCGATGCATCGGGGCGGTCCCGTGGAGTGTACACAAATCGGGATTCCGGGTCAAGCCTGCCTTTGCCGAATCCGCCATTTGGCGGAGCAGGCAGGCCCGGAATGACACCTCGATTGATATTTGACTTTTGGGTTAGCTTCAATTTGACGAATGAAAATCAAACTTACCTGGAATACCAGGTGACCCTTCAGTGATTTTCATTGTCAAGGTTTAACCCTGACAATCCTGACGATTATAGTCAGGATTTGTCAGCAATTGTGATGTAGCATGAGGATAATGTATAATCGGGGTTAAATAGTTGCGCCCTTAAAATAATACACCCGAATGTGCCGGCCTTGTTTGTCCATACCCACATAAGCCATCTGTGAAGCGGGCCAGATAGCTTCTCTTCGGTGCTGCTGATAGCGGGGATTTTCTATGAAGGAAAGAATTCCAATACAAGGATTCTCAACTACCTTTTTGTTGTAGGCTTCGAGAAAATCACGCGTCTCTATAATGACTTTTTCAGCCAATCCAGGATGGCGGTATGCAGGTAAAATTATAGATCGATATAAATAAAAGTTGTTGCTATTGAGTTGTTTGAAGTTGACCACTCCTGCAGTTGTTAAGCCTATAATTTTGTTTTCTTTTTTACTTCGGATAATCAGCACCACTTGTCGGGCTCGTTCCTCCGATGAAAATCCGGGGCGGAGCATTTTATGGGCACCCCAAAAACTGATCACCTCTTGCACTAACTCCGATGTCATTTTCTGCCATACATTTTCCCAATAAACCTGATTGTCGTGCTGTTTTAAGGAAGCGTTGACATTAAATTGCGGATGAGTACTTTCAGGTGTCATGAATATTCTCTAATTAGGCCAAGTTATGAATACGTTCACAGAAGCCGACCTGATTGATTTTTTCAGAACCAAAATTGCTGAAGAATTGGGAATCGATAAAAATGAAATTGAACCCACCATCGAGTTTATCAATTTTGGTCTGGATTCTGTGAATGCCATTTTCATTTTACAACACATCGAAAAATATATTGGTGCCGAACTAAATCCCCTTTTGCTTTGGGATTATCCTACCATAGAATCCTTTTCAAAATACATTGTTGCTACTTTTAACAAACCTAAATCCGCGCCCCTTTAAAATAACCGATCCGGATGTGATGCCCCTTCGGAGTATTTCCTACATAGATCATTTCAGCCCCCTGCCACACTGCTTGCTTCCACTGACTTTTTAGAACTTCATTCTGCACAACCACCATAATACCCACACATTTATTTTCATTATCAAGCGCATTCAATTCTTGCAAGTGATTCTTGGTTCTTACAATCATTTGAGTGTCTAAAGCTGGAGCCCTGAATTTAGGGTGGATAAAACAACGATACGCATAGACATAATTGTGGATCTGAGGAAAATGTGTTTTTACGGCCGTGGAAACCCCGATAATCTCACCAGATTTATAGGTTAACACGAGTACCAATTCTTTTAGTCTGCGTTCTGCTTCTATTGCTGAAATCTTTGCAGACTCCGTCCAGAGTTTAATCACTTTTTCACCAATTTCCTGCGAAACAGGGACCTCAACGAACTGAAATGAAAAATCAGAAACAGATTTCACGATCCGGGTTTAAAATTTTATGAAACTGGCTTCTAAGTAACTCATATTTATTATATTTATCGTGCGGAAATAGTTTACGCAACGATAAACTGAATGAATACCCTCCTCAGTCAAATTTATCAGTCAACCAATTCTAAATATCTCAAATTTAGAAAGCGGCTTGATCGTAATGTATCCAGTGGGCGTTTCAAAAGCTTTACACGCAAAAAACAACGACAACTCTTATTGAAGATTGAACGCCTTCGCAAGCGTCTCTTACAATTACAAACTCAGTTGAAGCTAGCTTCTGCTGGAGTTGCGTTAAGCTTATTACTCAATGCAGGATCGGTTGAGGCTCAGACAAGCGTAGGTCCTTTTACCAGAAACTATCTGGACAATCCCTTGCCACCACCCTTACCTTTTATTAGTAGGCCTGCGCCAAGCTATGTTGATTTAGATGGTGATGGCGATCAGGATTTAGTAGTTGGCGATAACTTTGGCCAGATCAGCTATTTCAAGAACATTAGAACCAAGGAAAATCCTTTCTTTTTAGAAATTGAATCAAGTAATCTCAGCAATCCTTTTGACGCAGTTGTTACTGCAATAAATAGTGACAAAACCTCTTTTGTGCCAACGTTTGCCGACATCGATGGCGATGGCGATTTTGATTTGCTCGTAGGCACTGACCAATACAAGTATGGCGTGGGGTCCGGTGAAATGTATTTTTTCAGAAATACAGGCTCGGCAACGTTACCCACCTTTGTACTGGACGATGATGCTAATATTTTTGTAGATACCTACGGTACCAAGTTCAGTACTATTCGCTATGCCCATCCTTATTTTGTAGACATTGATGCAGACGGAGATACCGATTTATTTGTGGGCGGCTCTTATGATTACTACACAGGCGACTACCTGCTGCAGTTTTTTGAAAATACGGGCACCAAAACAGCACCTCAATTTATTCAGAAGCCCCATAGTCTGGGAGATGAGATTAATGGTTTTTATTTCTCAAATAGTGCTCCGATAAGTTTTGCAGACCTTGATAAAGATGGTGACCTGGATGCATTTATAGGTCTCTATGATACAATTCTCTACTTCCGAAATGACAATGGAACTTTTGTAAATACTGTTAATCAAACCGGACCCTGGTTACCGAATGCAGCCAGTCCAAGTAATTCATTAGGCAATCCTTTCGATGTTGTAAATGAGGATGGTCCGCACAATGGCAATTATGCTAATTTTTCATTTGCCGATCTCGACAATGACGGGGATCTGGATGTGACTGTGGCCTATGATCTTTACATTTTCTATGGTTATGACACCAACATCCCACGTGTAGTTATTTATTATGAAAATACGGGACAAGGGGTTCTCGCTTTAAAAGAAGGCACGGAAAGTCCCTTTGACGGAATTGATCTGGGCGAAGATTCCAATTCCTCCTTCGTAGATATTGATAACGATGGCGATCTGGATGTTTTTATTTCAGGAAGCTATACGTACCAGATCTGCCCGGATGGATGCTTCACCTATGCGGGTCAAGCCAATCAATTATTTAAAAATGAAGGTGGATTGCTAACGGATATTACGGGTACAGCTGCAGATATTTATACGGATATTTCATTTCCCTCAAAATCCAAACCTGTCATAGTTGATTTGAATGCGGATGGGCTCCTGGATATGGTTGTGCCCTTTACAAATCTTGATGAATATGGAAACTCAGTAAACAGCAGTGTAAATTTTTATAAAAACATTGCAGGTGTGTTAACCCCGCAGACCGGTGCTAACAATCCTTTTGATTTTATTAATGAACCCTTCAGAGATGTTCGTGCTGAGTTGGGTGATTTAAATGGGGATGGCCTCCTGGATTTGCTGGTTGGAACAACCTTTAGAAAACTTGTAGCCTATAAAAATACCGGAACCGCAGAGCAACCCGTTTTCACACTTGAACCAGCATGGAACACAGCCTTCACATCGGATTTATCGGCAAATTCCAGCCCTAAATTGCTGGACATTGATAATGATGGCGATCTGGACATTGTAGTTGGAAAGTATAATTTCATCTGGTACTATGAAAATACAGGCACCTCATCGACTCCAGCATTTGCGGCAAGAAATGAGGCTAGTAATAGCAACCCATTTAAAGGAATATTTTTAGATAGGCCCGTACCTAATTTTATTGATCTCGATGGCGATGGTGATAAAGATATGGTTGTGGGTGATGCTTATGGCCAGTTCGGTTATTTTGAAAACACCAACCCTGCTCCGTTAGCAGTAATGAGCGGGACTTTTGAAGTTGCAGGCGGTAGCGGTCCGGTTGCACTCGATGCAACGGTTGCAATATCAGACGCTGACAATGATTTGATCTCTGAAGTAGCAATATCAATAATTGATTACCGGGAAGGTGAAGAAGTTCTTGCGTTCACTGCGCAAGGCAACATCACTGGCAGTTTTGATAGTAGTGCCGGCATGCTTACGCTAAGAGGACTCGCCACACCTGCAGACTATACAACCGCACTGAAAACAATAACCTATCATTTCACAGGAGCTAAACCTTCCGAGGGCGGTAGAAAATCAAGTGGCGCAAGAACAATAACCTTAACCCGTGAGATTTCATTTCTTGTTTACGATGTAGACCTTACCACACCAACCGCCACACAACTGGATGTTGCGATAACATGGCCTAACGTAGACCCTACCCTGGCGGGCTCAACAACAGCAGTTGTATTTAATGCTGCTCCTGTTATTATTGGCTCGGGTTTAATCCCTGCTGATGGTGATGACACCGACCTTGAAGGTGCTACCATATCAATAACGACCGGGCTTGTTACAGCCGAAGACAGACTGTTGTTCACAAATCAAAATGGAATTACAGGAAATTATAATCCAACCTCAGGAGTGCTCGCACTTACAGGCGCGGCTTCCATGAGCAACTATCAAACTGCACTACGTTCAGTTCAATACAATAATATTGCCTCGGCACCCAACATACAAAGCCGGTCCGTTTCATTTAGTGTAACCGATGGAGAAGCGAACAGCAATGTGCTGGCAATTGATATTACGATCTCCGCGGCAGCTGCCAATACTCCACCGGTGATTAATGCCACTACTCAAACCACACAAATAGGAAGTATTATTACTGTAAACCTGACACCCCTCGTTTCAGATGCTGATAATAACATTGACTTAAGTTCCCTTAAGATCATCAGCCCGCCAACCAGCGGGGCAAGTGCAAGCATTAACGCTGCCGCTGAATTAATTCTTGATTATTCCAGCCTCGACTTTGCCGGCACCGATCAACTCACCATTGAAATTTGTGATCTGTTAAATGATTGCACGCAGGGAATCATTACCGTTAATGTGGAAGGCGATGTAATTGTATACAATGGCTTCTCCCCCAATGGAGACAGCAAAAATCCTTACTTCCGGATTGCCAATATCACCACACTTGAACCTCAGAATAAAGTTAGTATCTTTAACCGATGGGGTGATTTGGTTTTTGAGCAAGACGCATACGACAACAACACCCGGAAATTTGATGGAAAAAATAACAACGGCAATGAACTTCCCTCAGGCACATATTTTTATCGTATTCAATTTACAGGAAACACAGATCGCGAACCTATGACCGGATTTTTAACAATAAAGAAATGATTATGAAAAGAATTTTACCGGCTATCCTCTTTACACTTATTGCAGCCATAGCTTTTGGTCAGCAGGATCCCCTCTACAGCCAATACATCAATAATCCGATGGTAATCAATCCCGCCTATGCAGGGTTAAACAGTAACTTCAATGCTTCAGTCGCCTATCGCAATCAATGGGGCGGCTTCGAAGGTAATCCAAAGACATTCAACTTCAACAGTCATGTTTCGTTGGTCGATAATAAAGTAGGTCTCGGACTTCTGGTCGTGCAGGATCAGATCGGAGGCGCTAAAAATACAGAAGTGCAAGGTGCGTTCTCGTATAAGCTACCCCTCGATGATACGAAGACCTTTAGCTTTGGCATGCAAGCCGGCTTTATCAACTTTAGAAATAATTACAGCGACCTTAACCTGGATGACCCTACCGATGAAGCGTTCCTGCAAAATGAAAATGTTTCCAAACCTAACCTCGGTGCGGGTGCCATCCTGAAAAGTGATAAGTTTTTTTTCGGAGTTTCTATTCCACGTTTATTAAATACTACCCTTAGCCAGGGGGGCCAGGATTTTCAACTCTACGACAGAACACTCTATGTGTTTGGATCCTATGCTTATTTTATCAACGAAAATATCCGGTTCAAACCTGCTGTCTTGCTACGTGCTGTAAAAGGTTCGCCTATATCGGTTGACCTAAATGCAAATTTCAACTTTAATGAAAAATATACTGCCGGTGTGTTCACTCGCAATTTCAATACGTACGGAGTGCAGTTGCAAGCTAAGTTGGGTGATAAATTACGATTTGGCTATACGTTTGAATTGCCAACAAATAATTCAGTGGGGTCTGCCTTTACCACACACGAATTATTCCTGGGGCTCACCATGCCTACGTTTGACTTCCACGACCGTTCGATCTCTACATTCTAACGGTAGCGTTGCAAAAATTAATCTGAACCATTTTAGATACAAATGGTTTATATAGGTACTCATGAAAGTAGCTGTATCCCGCAAGGAACATTTTAATGCCGCGCACCGTCTCTTTAATCCGGCCTGGTCTGATGAAAAGAATAACGCTGTATTCGGAAAATGTAACAATCCGAATTATCATGGGCATAACTATGAATTAATTGTTACCCTGGTAGGAACCCCCGATCCTGAAACCGGATATGTGTTTGACATGAAAGTGCTTAGTGACCTTATACAAGAGCACGTGCTTAAACAATTCGATCATAAAAACCTGAACTTAGATTCTCCCTACTTCAAAAACCTGAATCCATCGGCAGAAAACATTGCAATGGTGATCTGGCGGATATTGAGACAGCAGATTGATAACCAGTACGACCTTAAAGTCAAACTCTATGAGACAGAAAGAAATTTCGTTGAATATCCGGCCCATTAATCCACTCGATGAAGAGTTTGATGATGATCACATCGTCACTTCATGGAACACACCTTTGCGTGAAGATGCTTTTGATTTAAGTGATGATGAAAAGATTGAAAAAATCGAAAAGCGCTTTCGCGAGATCATGGAAATCCTGGGCCTTGATCTTACCGATGATAGTTTAAACGGTACCCCGCGCAGGGTTGCCAAGATGTATGTAAAGGAAGTATTCAGCGGATTAAATCCGAAGAACCGACCCGTTGCCAGACTCTTCGAAAACAAATACAAATACGACCAGATGTTGGTTGAAAAAGATATCACCTTCTATTCACATTGCGAACATCACTTCGTTCCTATCTATGGAAAAGCGCACGTGGCCTATTTCTCCAGTGGCAAAGTGATCGGGTTATCCAAAATCAATCGTATTGTGCAATTCTTTGCCAAACGCCCGCAGGTACAGGAGCGATTAACCGTGCAGATCGGTAAAGACCTACAACGCATCTTGGGTACTGAACATGTCGGTGTAGTGATCGATGCCAATCACATGTGCGTAGCCTCCCGGGGTGTGGGCGACACGAACAGCAAAACCGGCACCGCCTTCTTTGGTGGCAAGTTTGCAGAAGAAAACTCCAAGCGCGAATTCCTTAATTACATCAATAGCAAGTAATAGAGGTATTAGGCATTAGGTATTAGGAATTGGGAGTAAGTACCAATGCCTAATACCCAATTCCTAGTTTCCCAATACCTAATTGCTGTTTTTTTGTTACTTTAGCCCTTCGTAAACTAACGTGATTTATGGTATTCGACTTAGACATGATTAAGGCCTTATACGCAGCGATGCCCGGCCGTATTGCCAAAGCCAGAAAGGTAGTTGGCAAACCCCTCACCCTCTCTGAAAAAATTCTCTATGCTCACCTGCATGCCGACCAGAAGTTGGAAAATTTCGGCCGCGGTAAGTCGTACGTAGATTTTGCTCCCGACCGTGTAGCCATGCAGGATGCAACGGCTCAAATGGCTTTGTTACAATTTATGTCAGCCGGCAAACCTAAGGTAGCAGTTCCTTCTACCGTGCATTGTGATCACCTGATCACCGCTAAAGTGGGTGCCAAAGACGATTTAACCGTTGCTAATTCTGAGAGCAAGGAAGTATTTGATTTTCTGTCATCTGTATCGAATAAATATGGGATTGGATTCTGGCGCCCGGGTGCAGGTATCATTCACCAGGTCGTACTTGAGAATTATGCATTCCCCGGTGGAATGATGATTGGTACCGACTCGCACACCGTGAATGCCGGAGGTTTGGGGATGGTGGCCATTGGCGTTGGCGGTGCCGATGCGGTGGATGTAATGGCTGGTATGGCGTGGGAGTTGAAGTTCCCGAAACTGATTGGTGTTAAACTTACCGGCAAACTAAATGGTTGGACCTCCGCTAAAGATGTAATCCTTAAAGTAGCTGGTATTCTTACAGTTAAAGGTGGAACGGGTGCTATCGTTGAATACTTTGGCGAAGGTGCTACTTCTATGAGTTGTACCGGCAAAGGCACAATCTGTAATATGGGTGCCGAAATTGGTGCCACTACTTCTACTTTTGGCTACGATGACTCCATGAGTCGGTATTTGATTGCCACCGGGCGTGCCGAAGTGGCCCAGATGGCTGATAAAATTAAAGCCGATCTTACGGCCGATCCGGAAGTTTATGCAAATCCTGAAAAGTATTTTGACGAAGTTATTGAAATCGATTTATCGACTTTGGAGCCACATCTGAACGGTCCGTTTACTCCTGATTTAGCAACGCCCATTTCGAAATTAAAAGAAGCTGCTGCTCAAAATGGCTGGCCTACAAAAATAGAAGTAGGACTGATTGGCTCTTGCACCAATTCATCCTACGAAGACATAGCCCGTGCTGCAAGTTTAGCTAAACAAGTAGCTGATAAAGGTCTGAAAACCAAAGCTGTATTCACGATCACACCAGGTTCAGAACAAGTGCGTTATACCATCGAACGCGATGGTTTTATTGATACGTTTGATAAGATCGGAGCCAAAGTATTCGCCAACGCCTGTGGGCCATGCATAGGCATGTGGGCCCGCGTAGGTGCCGATAGAAAAGAGAAGAACACCATCGTGCACTCCTTCAACAGAAACTTCCAGTCGCGTAATGATGGCAACCCAAACACGTATGCGTTTGTGGGTTCGCCCGAACTGGTAACAGCTTTGGCTATTGCCGGAGATCTGAACTTCAATCCGCTTACCGACTACCTTACCAACGAACAAGGCGAGCAGGTAAAACTCGACCCTCCTACTGGTGACGAACTTCCGAAGAAAGGGTTTGATGTTAAAGATCCGGGCTACCAGGCTCCGGCTAAAGATGGCAGCGGAGTGCAAGTAAAAGTTAGCCCTACCTCAGACCGGCTACAGTTGCTGGCCCCCTTCAAACCGTGGGAAGGCAAAGACCTGAAAGGGTTGCGCTTGCTGATCAAGGCAAAAGGAAAATGTACTACCGATCATATCTCGATGGCCGGCAAGTGGCTGAAATACCGTGGGCATTTGGATAACATCTCCAACAACCTGTTGATTGGTGCTACTAACTTTTTTAACGAGAAGATCAATAGCGTGAAGAATGGCTTGAGTGGCGAATATGATGAAGTGCCGAAAGTACAACGTGCCTACAAAGCGCAGGGTGTTGGTTCAATCGTAGTGGGTGACGAAAACTATGGCGAAGGTTCATCGCGTGAGCATGCCGCTATGGAGCCCCGTCATTTAGGGGTGCGCGCTATTCTGGTAAAATCCTTTGCCCGCATTCACGAAACCAATTTAAAGAAACAAGGCATGTTGGCATTGACATTTGCCAACAAAGAAGACTATAACAAAATCAAGGAAGATGATGCATTTGATATTGTTGGCCTTACCAGCTTTAGTCCGGAAAAGCCCCTTACGTTGGTGATTCATCACAGCGATGGCAGTCAGGATTCCATTACGGTTAATCACACCTACAATAAAAATCAGATTGTCTGGTTTAAGGCAGGTTCGGCATTAAATGCGATGGGCAATGCCAAGGCCGCAGCTGCCACGGCTGCAGCCACACCTAAAGCAAAGAAGGCAATTGCTAAAGCAAAACCTGCAGCTAAGAAAGCAACTCCGAAAAGGGTTGTTAAGAAAGCAAAACCGGTTGCGAAGAAAGTAGTGAAGAAGGCCACAAAAAAATCGAAGCCCGTCAAAAGAAGTACTAAACCTTCCCGACCTGTTAAAAAATTAGCGAAGAAGGTGGTGAAGACGGTAAAGCGGGCCGTTAAAAGAGTGATCGCCAAAGCCAAGCAAGCAAGGAAAAAGGTGGTTGCAAAAAAGAAGAAAAGTAAGAGTAAACGATAATTGATTTCTGATCTGGGGTCTGAATTCGAACTTAGGGTTCAGACTCACACTAAAACCTGATACCTATGACGAAGCAAGTGATTACTCCTACCCGTTCGCTTTCCAGTGAAATGGAAAAATCATTGAACAAACAGATTGTCATGGAAGGCGAATCTTCCGCTTACTATTTGTCCATGGCCAGCTGGTGCGAGTCTCAAGGGTACGAGCAGTCTGCCACCTTACTGTATAATCATGCAGAAGAAGAGCGCGGACACATGTTGAAGATTTTCCGGTACATCAATGCAGCGGGAGGCCACGCGCGGCAGCCAGAAATAACAGGCATCAAGCACACATTCAAAAGTCTGAAAGAAGTTTTTGAAGACGTGCTGAAGCATGAAATTGCAGTAACTGAATCCATCAACGATATTGTGGATCAGAGTCTGAAAATAAAAGACTTTGCTACTTTCAATTTCCTGCAGTGGTTTGTGAATGAACAACGTGAAGAAGAAATTTTAGCGCGCAGGGCAGTGGAGATCTTTACGATGATTGGTGAAGAAGGTGTTGGACTCTGGATGATTGACCAGGAACTTGGCAAGCTTGAGGCGTATGCAGCAAAAGTGAGTGGTGTAAGTTGAAATTCAGATGATACATATTGGAGCGCCCTTCGGGGCGCTTTTTTTTTGGTCAATTGCTGGAAGAACTTACTGAAACTTGATTGGTGTAAGATCGTACGACCAGCCTACGATAAAGAGGTAATTTTCGATGAGAATAATTGAGTAAGCACTATCTTGTTCCTATGTCATTTAAAGTCACCACGTCCACCACAACCAAACTGGTTTTCGAACGGCCTAAAATGGGATACGGAGTGTGGTGGTTTGCATTAAGCTTGTTCATTATTGGCGTAGTCGTGAATCGCCTATTTCCAGGCCTGGCCACACCTGCAGCGGTAATCACGCAGGGTTTATGCTTTGCAGTGGCCTATTTTATATTTATGATATCGGTGTTCGGTAGTGCAGGGAAGGATTCGTTGGCACCACCTCACATCATTTTTGATCGCGCACGCGGGGCAATAGAAATTGCATCGGAAGCGGGTATGAACAGCGGTCATGTGATTATACCCTTTTCAGAAATAGTTGAGGTAGGCCTTGATGTACAAACCCGAACGGATAAAGAAAACAGGGACCGCACCCAGTATCACTTCTATGTGGAGCTAACGGGCGGGGGGCGTTGGTATCTTACCTCATTCATAAATCAAAGCGAGGCCGAAGCCTTGGTGAAGCAATTGGAAACTGTAATCGATCGTTCGGTAACTTCGGTGCCGGCATCAAAAGTTGTGTTGCCGCAAGGCTGGCGCGTGGAATCCAGTGCTGAACAATTGCTGGTGTCATGGACTAACCCGGTAGGCAATCGTCCATGGAACTTGCTGTTTCAATCGCTGGTCGTAATAGTGCATTTCGCGGGAATCACCTACTTTCTGGCTCAAAGAGAGAACAGCCAAATGCCGATTTTTCTTGTCATGATCTCGCCATTCGCTGCACTAGTCGCATGGCTGGGCTATCGCAAGTTGAAAAGATTAATACAAGACAAGGTTACCCGGTTTGCCATCAGGCTTAGTAAAGAAGGGTTCGATTACTACGAGTTTGAAAAAGAAGGAGGAGCACAACGCAATCATGTTCATCTTAATCTGCATGATATCGAAACTGTTCGCCATACCTATTCGCCTGAGCGTGGACTACCACATGATATCATGGTGATTAGAAAAGATGAGGACAAGCACCTGCTGTTGTTCTCCGTTCTTGCGCCCATCGAACGGCAGCAAGCAGTTGACTGGTTGAGGCAACAGATAGCCGAATGGCGGAAGACATCAGGCACCAACGTCAAGAATGAACTTTGAGTTATCTTTTTTCTCAGCAGAGTCTCCAGCCTCTGGGACTCTGCGTCTCTGCCAGAAAGGACCCCCTGGTACAAAACACGCATGAAATCTTTCGCTTACGTCTCTTTCAAACAACAACCCTGCAGTAAAGCTCCGTTTATAGCGCAGCATAAACTATCCGCTCAGGATTGCTTGCGCGAGAGTAGGGGCATTAATTCCCGCCAGGATTTCACACTGGCTTTGCGAGGCCGAATATTGAGTAGCTTTACAAAAAATCAATACAGTGATAGCCATCGGTCAACATCAGGATTTAACTATTTTACGTCACACCTCCGTAGGGCTTTACCTGGGCGATGAATCGGGTGAAGATGTTTTGCTTCCCAATAAATACTGCCCTGAACATTTTGATATCGGGGATACACTGAATGTGTTTGTATATCGCGACCATGAGGAACGGAAAATTGCCACGAACCTGAAGCCGAAGATTTTGTTGCATCAGTTTGGCTTTCTGCGGGTGACTTCCGTGAGCAACGTAGGTGCCTTCATGGATTGGGGCCTGGAGAAAGAATTGCTGGTGCCGTTTCGCGAGCAACGACAAAAAATGGAAGCAGGCCGGTGGTACATCGTCTACCTGGATCTGGATATAAAAACCGATCGGTTGTATGCGACCAATAAAATTGAGAAGAGACTGCGCAACGATATACTGAGTATAAACGAACGCGATGCCGTAGAGGTGATGGTGATGAAAAAGACCGACCTCGGGTTTTCCGTGATTGTAAATCAACTGCATGAGGGGTTAATCTTCGAAAGCGACATCTTCGGCACTCTTAATATTGGTGACAAAGTAAAAGGCTATGTGAAACAAATCCGGGAGGACAACAAACTCGACATTTCGTTACAGCCGATTGGGTTTGAGAATTTTAATGATCCCAACTGCGAGTTGATTCTCAACCGACTCAAAGCTCAAAAAGGATTTTTACCGGTTTCTGACAAAAGTACACCCGAAGAAATCTACGCCTTGCTCAACATTAGTAAGAAGGCGTATAAGAAAGCTGTTGGCACTTTATATAAACAACGGAAAATTATCCTGCTCCCCGAGGGCATTAAACTAATTAGCGCGGAGTAGATTGCCGCTTCCGTTGCTTTACGCGATCAATGCTTTTTAGACATCTCGCTTTTACGCATCGGCATGGAATCAATCAATGCAAAGATAGCTTCATTGCCAACGTGATCTACCGACCGGAGTTTTTCACTGCCATCTTTACCAATCAATACAATTCCAACTTGCTGGTCAAAAAGTTTGTTCAACTCATCCTTGGGTGAGATAGTGGCCAGTAGATTTCCTTTTTCATCTGAAATTTTCCCTTCTGTCACACAAAAAATAACGACCTCCCGTTCCTCATATTCATCAATGGCTAAGCGTACCGTGGCAATTTGTTTTGTAAAAAATGCCTCGTTTTCCGGTTTGGAAAAGATAAGCAGGACTCTTTTTTTCCATCGATATGATTCCAGCAACGATGCCTGTTGAAAGGTGAAGAGTAGAACCAAAATGATTTTACTAAGCATAACCTATTTTATTTCCTGACCTATTGAAGTAACTTCAATAAAACTAGGAATACTATATTGTAATTAATAAAAAACGCCCTGCAGTTAAACAGGGCGCTTCTACACTCAAACTAACCTGCTAAAAAATTACTTAGGCAAAACAACTGAATCAATCACATGAACAACGCCATTGCTGCCTTTCAGATCGGCAGCAGTAACATACGCTGCGTTACCATTTTCATCAACCAATTTCACTTTTCCGTTGTCTAACGAAACGGTCAGCTTGCCACCACTTACGGTTGTTACAACGGTCTTTCCGTTTCCACTTTTAATAGCAGCAGTAACAGCGGAAGCATCCAGATTTCCACTCACAACATGATAGGTAAGAATCTTAGCTAGTTGTGCTTTGCTTTCAGGCTTCAACAAACCAGCCACTGTACCTTCTGGCAATTTATTAAAGGCCGCATTGGTAGGAGCAAATACAGTAAAAGGACCTTTGCCCTTCAAGGTAGTTACAAGGTCCGCTGCTTTCACTGCGGCTACCAACGTAGTGTGGTCTGCCGAGCCGATAGCAATATCAACAACATCTTTACTTTGACTAAATACTGCGGATGATAAAACTACCGCGAACATCATTACAACTAATTTTTTCATACAGTTTATTTTATATTTAACTGGAATACCAACACTACTTATCAAGATATGTTCAAAGATTAAATATTAAATACAGAACGTTTAAGTGTAAGCTTCAAGATAGTCAGTGAGGCTTTTGTTACTTAAACAAAGGGTCGACCCACGATCTCGGCAGCAATCCTGGAGTTCAAATTTTGAATTTCCAATCTTGAACTTCATATTAGCGGCTTGACTAACTTACGTTTCATTGTAGCCGGCATTTCGTTTGCCATCCTCTGGTCTTCCGCCTCGGTAGCAGGCAAGTTTGGATTGATGTCGGCCGAGCCACTTACGTTGTTTACGGTGCGTTTTCTGTTGGCAGGCATGATTTTGTTAATGGTAGCTCGCTTTACCGCTCCACGGTTCTGGCCTCACGGAAAAGAATGGTTGCAACTTACCGTGTTCGGATTACTCAACACTGCCTTATACCTCGGCATCTTTATTATTGCTTTACAGGAAGTGGCAGCCGGCATCACTGCGCTGGCATTGGCATTAAATCCACTCATGATTAGTTTTTTCTCATCAGTGTGGTTGAAACGGCCCGTAAAACTCCGCGAGTGGGCCAGCATTCTGGTAGGTATGACGGGTGTGGCAATTGCTACCTATCCCCTGCTGCAAAGTGGTTATGCAACCGTCATGGGTGTTTTTCTGCTTGTGCTCAGCATGGTGATGTATTCGCTCGGAGCTGTATATTATTCGTCTGTGCCGTGGAAATTAACGCGCACGGTGATCAATGGCTGGCAGGTGCTGATAGCAGGGTTTGTACTCCTGCCCTTTACGGTGGGCTTCGAAGGTGGTGGCACAACCTATGACGTACGCTTCTGGCTCTCGACCGCGTGGCTGGTGGTGCCGGTTTCTATTGGCGCTGTGCAATTGTGGCTTTATCTATTAAAGGAAGATACGGTGCATGCATCGCTGTGGCTGTTTCTATGCCCCGTGTTTGGAATCTTATTCTCGGTACTTCTATTGGATGAACCTTTCACCCGGTACACGTTCATCGGCACGATTGTGGTCATGATCAGTTTATACGAAGGCCAGCGCAATCGCCTGCGGAAATAAGTTTTCAAATCTCAAGTCTCAAGTCTCACATCTCAAGTCTCGCTACTCATGTCTTGTTACTTCCTGCACCACCCACCTAAACTCATTCAGCATCATGGCGGTAGCACCCCACACCACTTCCTGCTCAATTTCAAAATGCGGTGCCAGCATCGGAAACATTTTTGCAGCCAGAATTTCTTTGGTGCGCACAGCATCTTCCCGCACCAGCTCGTCAAGCGAACCATGCAAAATTTTTACTACTTCTTTCGGATCCGGCACAAAAGCAGGACTGTCACGCAACAACCCGACAACCGGAGTAACCAGAAAATTACTGGGGATCACAAAAAATTCAGAGAGCGTGCCGATGATCTCAATCCTGGAAGCTGGAACGCCTATCTCCTCTTCCGCTTCACGCAAGGCTGTATCAAAAATGGTTTCACCGGGTTCTGCCTTACCCCCTGGCAAACTAATCTGCCCACCATGCGTACCTAAATAATCAGGACGTTTGGTAAGCGGAAAAAAAATCTTTTCATCCTGTTCATATAGCAGAATCATTACGCTCCCGGGCTTCGGTGCAACCTTGTGCTCAAACCTTGGTTTAATAAGCCCGATCGGTGTGGCGCGCAAGGGTTCATGCGCGGCCGATCCCGGTAAAGGTCCTTTTAATCGATCTGATAATGACAGGTAATCTAATTTCACAGAGCTTCCATCAAAAGCATTAACAATAATGCGAAGATTTGTATTTTGTATCTCCAATAACACAGCAAAATTAAAATGAAAGCGATGCGATACTTCATACTGCTTATTCTTTTTCTTTCGATGCTATCCTCTACCGCTCAACTGAAGGTAAGCAGCAATCAGCGTTACCTCATGACTGCTGAGGGCAAACCCTTTTTTTGGCTTGGCGATACAGCCTGGGAATTATTTCATCGTCTTACGCGTGAAGAAGCAGAACTTTATCTTAAGAATCGTGCCGATAAAGGGTTCACGGTTATTCAGGCAGTAGTATTAGCCGAACTGGATGGCTTGCATGATCCGAATGCCTATGGAGAAATTCCATTGGAAAATGATGATCCCACCAAACCACGCGAAGCTTACTTTCAACATGTTGACTTTATTATTCGTAAAACCGAACAATTAGGACTTCACATTGGATTGTTGCCAACGTGGGGGGATAAGGTTTTCAAAGACAACTGGGGCGTAGGACCGGAAATCTTTACCGTTGATAATGCTAAGATTTACGGCCGTTGGATTGCCAACCGGTATAAAAATCAAAAGAACATCATCTGGATTCTAGGGGGTGATCGTAACCCCCGCCATGAAGCGGACGTAGCCATCTGGCGCTCCATGGCTGCCGGAATTGTTGAAGGAGTTGGTGGTAACGATAATGCATTGATCACCTTTCATCCACAACCTAACAACCTTGAGGACGGTGGCTCTTCGAAATGGTTTCATCATGATGCCTGGCTCGACTTCAATATGTTTCAAACCGGTCATTGCCGGGAAAATAATCTGTGGGATCGTATAGCATGGGTATACAACTTAAAACCTATCAAACCAGTTATGGATGGCGAAGCCTTGTATGAAGATCATCCGGTTTGTTTTAATGCCAATGATCTGGGAACATCCAGCGCCTATGATATCCGCAAGCATGCATACATTGATGTGTTTGCCGGTGCCTTTGGCCATACCTATGGTTGTCATGATATCTGGCAAATGTATGCCCCCAACAGAACACCCATTAATGGTCCCCATTTCCCATGGTATGTAGCCCTCGACTTGCCGGGTGCCGGCCAGATGAAGCATTTGCGCTATCTCATAGAATCACGGCCTCAGTTTGAACGAATACCTGATCAAACGCTGATCACCGATGCCCTGGGTGCCAATGATCATATTCAGGCTACACGCGGCAATGATTATATTTTTGTCTACAGTGCGCAGGGTAAAAAGTTTACCGTCAACACTTCTAAAATTAAGTGCAAAGAAATCCAGACCTATTGGTTTAATCCACGCACAGGAGCAACTACCGATGCTGGTAAATTTTCTAAGAAAAGTCAGCAGGAATTTACACCGCCCACCTCAGGGTATGGACAAGATTGGGTGTTGGTAGTGGATGATGTAAGCAAACAATACGGAGTGCCGGGCAAAAGATAGCCTTGCTACTTTTTACATCCTTTAATGAGATCAGCCGTCAGCATTTTATCACCGAGCGCTTCCGATTTATTGAATGAAACACAGGCCAGCCCTGGGTTGCCATTATTGAGGTAGGCCATACCCAGATAAAAGTAAATCTTGTCGACAAATGGATCCATGTCCAACGCTTGTTTGAGTAGCCGCTCAGCAGATTTATAATCCTTGCGCATCAGGTACAGCACACCTTTGTTGCGATAAGCCCACGCATTGTAAGGGTCCAGCCCAATACTTTCATTGATATCCTGTTCTGCTTTCTCAATCTCATTCATGCTGAGATAAATGAAGCCGCGGTTGTTAATAAAGTAGGGTTGGCGCGGAGATAGTTCCAAAGCTTTTTCTACTTGCTTCAAGGCTTCCGCATAATTTCCGTTGTCGGTCTCGAGCAGCGCTAACGTATTGTAGATATTAGGTTCTTCAGGTTTCCGTTCAGCAGCTTTCATCAACTCAGCGCGCGCCAGATTAAAGTCTTTGCGATAGTATTGAACCGTGGCATGGTTTACCTGATAGTCAATGTTGTTTGCATCCAGGGTGAGTGCTTTATCAAACGCATAAAGTGCTTTATCAAATTCTCGCATCTTTGTATAGACCAGTCCCTGCGTAAAATAAACGAGGGCCGTATCGGGCTTTACCTTAATGATCTTGTCCAGGTCATCAAGAGCCTTAAAATATTCTTTCAACTCATAACTGGTGTTGGCATGATTGAAAAGCGCATGAAGGAAATCCGGTTGGCAGGCAATCGCCTTATCGTAATTTTCAATGGCCAGGTCATACCGCTGTTGTTCGAAGTAAACCGTGCCCAGATTATTCCAGGCATCGGCAAAACAATCATCAACCTTAATGGCCTCCCCAAAGTAATAACTGGCCTGATCGTAGTTCCCCTCTTTAAGAGCAAGATTACCCTTGAGTAAAAACTTCTGAAGCTTTGCCTCTTTGGTATCGCCACAGGCTACTAACAGCAAAAATATCAACCACCTCTTCATATCATCAGATTAAACCAATAGCTCGCAATTTAGTTGATTTGAAATTCTTATTTAGTTATCTGTTTAATGCGGTAGCGATCCCAAAAACACCCGTTAGCATGTAAAACCCTCTATTTTGTTCGCATATATTTTGAATAATTGAAAAGTAGTCTTTCCTTTGAGGCATAATTATGAAAAACACACAAAACATCCACGGCCATCATCATCACGCTAACCGCATGAGTGGCCTGTCTTTGTTTTGATTAATACAATATTTAATTAATGAAAGGCTTGCCAAACAACTGGTAGGCCTTTTTTGTTTTAACTGGATATAAAAATTTATGAGTACTGTACTTCGAATTGCCATTCAAAAATCAGGAAGATTACAAGAAGATTCTCTGAAACTACTTAAGGAAAGTGGTCTTCAATTCAGCAACGGCCGCGATCAGCTCAAAGCTCAGGCCCGGAATTTTCCGGTAGAGTTGTTGTTCCTCCGGGATGATGACATTCCTCAATACATCGAAGATCGCGTGGCCGATGTGGGCATTGTGGGTGAAAATGTTTGGATTGAAAAGGAAAAACATAATGAATTGATCAAACGGCTTGACTTCGCCAAATGCAGGTTGTCCATTGCCATCCCACGTGCTGAAGAATACACTGGCATTTCCTACCTGAAAGGAAAAAATATAGCTACCTCCTACCCTGTCATTGTGAAACAATTTTTGGCCAAGAACAATATCGAGGCTGGCATACATGAGATTAGTGGTTCTGTAGAAATCGCTCCGGGTATTGGATTGGCCGATGCCATTTGTGATATCGTGAGTACCGGCAGTACGCTCTTAAGCAATGGATTGAAAGAAGTGGAAGTCGTGTTGCAGTCGGAGGCTGTATTGATTGCAACGCCTAGTCTTGAAAAAGGTAAGCAAGCGTTACTTGACCAGTTACTATTCCGCATTCAAGCGGTGCAATCCGCAAAGAACAACAAATATATCTTGCTTAACTGCCCCAACGAAGCTATTGAAAAAATAACAAGTGTAATTCCTGGTATGAAGAGCCCGACCATTATGCCGTTGGGCCGACCCGGCTGGTCATCGCTACACTCGGTTGTAAACGAAAATGATTTTTGGGAGAGGATCGGCCAATTGAAATCTTTTGGTGCCGAAGGTATCCTGGTGATTCCCATTGAAAAGATGATTGCTTAACTATTCGTGAAATGAAAACCATTACTAATCCTCCGAAATCACAATGGCCCGCCTTGTGCGAAAGACCTCAAATTGAATTGGATTTCCTGGAAGGTTCTATAAAGAATATTCTTAATCGCGTTCGAAAATCTGGTGATGAGGCAGTGAAGGAACTCACATTACAGTATGACAAAGTCCAGATTGATGAACTTACAGTAGCTGACAACGAGATCGCAGACGCAGTTACCCAACTTTCTGCTTCGCTGAAGTCAGCAATTCTGGCAGCGGCAAAGAACATTGAAGTATTTCATGCATCTCAAAAACGTTCGATAGAAAAAATTGAAACCATGCCGGGTGTTACGTGTTGGCGCAAGGCTACGGCCATTCAGAAAGTTGGCATTTATATACCTGGTGGTTCAGCGCCTTTGTTCTCTACCGTTTTAATGCTCGGTGTACCTGCCCGCCTGGCAGGCTGTGATGAAGTTATCCTCTGCACGCCACCTGATAAGCATGGCAAGATTAACCCGGCAATTTTATTTGCCGCCCAATTAACGGGTGTGAAGAAGATTTTTAAGGTAGGTGGCGCACAGGCCATTGCAGCTATGGCTTTTGGTACGGAAACGATTCCCTCCGTGAGCAAGATTTTTGGTCCGGGTAATCAATACGTAACCAAGGCAAAACAATTGATCAGTCAGGAAGGTATTGCCATTGATATGCCGGCTGGACCTTCCGAGGTATTAGTCATCGCGGATGAAGTTGCTGATCCATCGTTCGTAGCGGCCGACTTACTTTCACAAGCGGAACATGGCGCAGATAGTCAGGTTGTGCTGGCGACTACTAATTCTAATTTAGTAACAAAGGTTTCGAAGGAGATTGAAAAGCAACTGGAAGCGTTACCGCGTAAAGAGCTTGCCATCGAAGCGCTGAATAACAGTCTGTCTTTGGTATTTGAAAACAATCAAGAGTTGATTGAATTTGTGAATGAATTTGCTCCCGAGCACCTGATCATTAATACAAAAGATTGTGATCAATTGGTTGATCAGATAAAGAATGCTGGTTCCATCTTTTTAGGTCCCTACACACCCGAGGCTGCCGGTGATTATGCTTCCGGCACCAATCATACCTTGCCTACCAATGGTTTTGCCAAGGCATTTGGAGGTGTTTCATTGGAAAGTTTTATGAAATATATTACGGTGCAAAAAATCTCAAAATCCGGGCTTGACGTATTAGGTCCGATCGTAGAAGAGATGGCAGAAGCTGAGCAATTGAAAGGACATGCCGAAGCGGTACGCGTGAGAAGAAATTGATTTTATGTTTGAACTGGAGAAGCTTGTTCGCAAGAACGTATTGAAACTAAAACCCTATTCTTCGGCCCGCGATGAATTTCAAGGGACTGCATCCGTGTATCTGGATGCGAATGAAAACCCCTACCCTGATTCTTTATACAACCGTTATCCTGATCCGCATCAACTAAAACTCAAGGAGCGTATTTCTGAAATCAAGAACATTCCAGTCGATCAGATCTTCCTGGGCAATGGCAGTGACGAACCCATTGATTTATTGATTCGCGCCTTTTGCGAACCCGGAAGTGATAACGTGCTGATCCCCCAGCCTACCTATGGCATGTATACTGTAAGTGCGGAGATTAATTATGTTAAAATAAAAACAGTAAAGCTTACTGCTGATTTTGATCTGGATGAGGCTGAAGTACAACAAGCTGTAGATCCAAATACGAAATTGATTTTTCTTTGTAGTCCCAACAATCCTTCAGGCAATCTGCTCTCCTTTGAAAAAGTGAAACAGATAATCTCCGGATTTTCAGGTATCGTGATCGTAGATGAGGCCTATATTGATTTTACAAGTTATCCTGGATTTTTGTCGCTCTTAAACCAATATTCGAATTTGGTCGTGTTGCAAACCTTATCAAAAGCATGGGGCCTGGCAGCAATCCGGTTAGGGATGTGCTTTGCCAGTAAAGAAATTGTAAACGTGTTGAATAAAATCAAGCCGCCCTACAACATCAGCTTACTTTCACAAAATGCAGCAGTCGAGGGTTTACAAAACATAGATCAGAAGAATGCGTGGGTGAAAGAAATCATCTTACAACGAGATTGGATGGCAAAAGAACTTACTCACATCAAAGCCGTAAAAAAGGTATATCCTTCCGATGCCAATTTCCTATTGGTAAAGATTTCGAATGCGCGTGAGATGTACAATCAACTTGTGAGTCGTGGAATTATCGTAAGAGATCGTTCGAAAGTAATTCTCTGTGATGATTGCTTACGGATTACGGTGGGCACTCCCCTTGAAAACCAAACACTTTTGAAAGAACTTAACACGATATGAAATGAGCATAAACCAGACCATACCCATCGCGATGCTAACACCATACAAGATAGAAAGGGCAAGTCTCAAAATGCGAATTCCATGTGACCATTAAAATATAATAATAACACATGAAAAAAGTACTCTTCATTGATCGCGATGGAACAATGATTGTTGAGCCAGTCGAAGATCCCCAGATCGATAGTCTGGATGAATTGGTTTTTATTCCCGGAGTTTTTACCTGGCTTGGCAAAATTGCGCGTGAAATGGATTATGAATTAGTGATGGTTACCAACCAGGATGGCTTAGGCACCCAGAGTTTTCCGGAAGAGACATTTTGGCCCGTACAAAATAGGGTTATTAAGACCTTCGATGGAGAAGGAATTCATTTCAAAGGAATTCATGTTGACAGTTCCTTACCGCACGAAAATAAGCCGACACGAAAACCGGGCACGGGCATGTTGACGCACTATTTTACGGAGGCCTATGATTTAAAAAATTCGTTTGTTATTGGCGACCGGTTAACGGATATCGAGTTGGCAAAGAATTTAGGTGCGCGTGGAATACTCTTCAATGATGGAAGTCTGAAGGAAAAATTATTCGAAAAACAACTTGATGAGGTATGTGTTGCCATTACTTCCGATTGGAAAGAAATCTATGCAACGGTTTTACCTAAACGCACAGCAACCGTTCGAAGAACAACCAAAGAGACTGACATTGCCATTTCTATCAATCTGAATGGAACCGGAAAATCAACCATCCATACCGGGCTCGGATTCTTTGATCATATGCTCGATCAACTGGCGCGACACGGGCTGATTGATCTGGATATACAGGTAAAAGGCGATCTTCACATCGATGAACATCATACCATAGAAGATACGGCCTTAGCCTTGGGTGAAGCTTTCCTGAAAGCGTTGGGCGATAAGCGTGGCATTGAACGGTACGGCTTTTGCCTGCCCATGGATGATTGTCTGGCGCAGGCTGCTATTGATTTTGGGGGCCGCCCTTGGTTGGTATGGGAAACTGAATTTAAAAGAGAAAAAATTGGCGAAATGCCAACGGAGATGTTTTACCATTTCTTCAAGTCATTTTCAGATGCAGCCAAATGCAACCTGAATATCAAAGCCGGTGGCACAAACGAACATCATAAGATTGAAGCCATCTTTAAAGCCTTTGCAAAAGCAATTAAGATGTCGGTGCGAAAAGATCCGTTTAATGACCAACTGCCCAGTACAAAGGGAACACTTTAGGAATGACAAAGTACAAATGACGAATTTAGAATGACGAATTACAAATTGATGGAATTATGAGTGTAGAGTTGCTAAAGGAAAGATTTAAGAAGTTTGCAATACGAACCGCCATTTATTTGCAAAAGTTACCTAAGAATATGATTAACACTCCTTATTCAAATCAATTAATTCGATCTTCAAGTTCACCAGGTGCAAATTACCGTGCTGCTTGCAGAGCCAAATCAACTGCCGATTTTATTAATAAATTAAAAATCGTTGAAGAGGAGTTGGATGAATCGATTTTCTTTCTTGAATTACTTGATCATTTCAATGAAGAATATTCACAAGAGAATAAAGCCCTCATAAAGGAAGCAAATGAACTACTGGCAATAACGGTCCAGTCAATCAAAACCTCGAGAGCTAAACAGGCAATAAGTAAAAAAGTGTAACCCACTCTAAATTCGTACCTAGTAATTCGTACTTCTTAATTTGAAAAATGGTTGCAGTCATAAAATATAACGCTGGTAACATCCGGTCGGTAGCTTTTGCTTTGGAGCGACTGAACATTGATTTTGTAATCACCGACAATCACGAAGAAATCAAAAAAGCTGATAAGGTAATTTTTCCGGGTGTAGGCGAAGCCAGCACAACGATGGATTACCTGAAGGCCTGTAAGTTGGATAAAGTCATCAAAGACCTGAAACAACCCGTGTTAGGCATTTGTCTAGGTATGCAATTAATGTGCGCTCACTCCGAAGAAAATAATACCCCATGTCTCGGGATATTTGATGAAACCGTCAAACTGTTTATCCCGAAAAACAAAGAAAAGGTACCGCATATGGGATGGAATTCCTTGTCCCTTTCTAACGGTTGGCTAGATTCTTCCATTGATGAGCAATTTGTTTACTTTGTGCACAGTTATTATGTACCGGTCAATGCTCATAGCGCTGCGATCACTCATTATATTCAACCTTTTAGTTCGGCTATGAAGAAGGACAATTTTTACGCAGTACAATTCCATCCTGAAAAATCAGCAGCAGTTGGGGAAAAAGTATTGCTTAGTTTTTTAAATTTATCGTAACCAGGTAGAACCATGCGTATCATTCCGGCAATTGATATTATCGATGGAAAATGTGTCAGGCTCACACAAGGAGATTACAAAAAGAAAAAGGTATATCGGGAAGATCCCGTTGAGGTTGCCCTCGAATTTCAGGATGCCGACCTCGATTGCTTACATTTAGTTGACCTGGACGGAGCTAAAAAGGGTAAAGTAGTAAACTGGGATGTGATCCGCGACATTCAGGAGAAAACTGCCTTGAGTGTAGACTTTGGTGGCGGTGTAAAAACCGAAGAAGAGGTAGAACAACTCCTTGACCTCGGGGTTCATCAGATCAATATCGGAAGCCTGGCTGTTAAAGAACCTGAAAAATTCAGTGACTGGTTAAAAAAATATGGCCCCGAGAATTTTGTGTTGAGTGCCGATGTAAAGGGCGAAAATATTTCTATCAATGGTTGGTTGGAAGACACCAACTTTCGACTCTTTGATCTGGTAACGCTTTTTGAAAAAGATGGCCTGGAGTTTCTTACCTGTACGGATATTGGTACTGATGGGATGTTAAAGGGACCTAATCTCGGATTATATAAAAAATTAGTGCACCGATATCCAAAAATAAAAATTGTAGCGAGTGGCGGTGTTAGTTCCATGGACGATCTGCATGAGCTTAAATACGCCAAGGTATATGGTGTTATTATCGGGAAAGCAATTTATGAAGGCCGTATCAATCTGGAAGAGTTAAAAGCATTCCAAAACAGATAACATAGGCCGTGCTTACAAAACGAATTATTCCCTGCCTTGATATCAAAGACGGCCGCACTGTAAAAGGTGTCAACTTTATTAATATCCGCGATGCTGGTGATCCCGTAGAACTGGGGGCCACCTATGCTCAACAAGGAGCAGACGAATTAGTATTTCTTGACATTGCAGCGACCAACGAGAACAGAAAAACTTTTGTGGAACTCGTAAAAGATATTGCTGCCCATGTCAACATTCCCTTTACAGTTGGTGGCGGCATCAGCAGTGTAGCTGATGTAGCCCCCCTGCTCGAAGCCGGAGCGGATAAAGTGAGTATCAATTCGGCAGCCGTTAAAAGTCCGCAAATCATTGATGAATTGTCTAAGGCCTTTGGATCACAGTTTGTTGTGCTGGCCATAGATGCCCGAAAAATTGATAATCAATGGACAGTACATACGCATGGAGGCAGCAAGCCTACCGATAGAAAACTATTTTCCTGGGCAAAAGAAGGACAAGAAAGAGGCGCAGGTGAAATCCTATTTACCAGCATGAACCACGATGGTACAAAGCAAGGGTTTGCAATTGATCCGCTCTCCAAGTTGCACGAGTTATTGAGTATTCCGGTCATTGCCTCCGGTGGAGCCGGAAATCCGCAACATTTTCTGGAAGCCTTCCTGATGGGCAAAGCAGATGCAGCTTTGGCAGCTTCTTTATTTCACTTTGGCGAGCTCTCAATACCTGACCTGAAATCCTACCTAAAATCAAATGGTGTAACAATAAGAATCTAACCTGCTATGATCGACATCACTAAACTCAATTTCGAAAAATCGCAAGGTCTTATTCCTTGTATTGTGCAAGATGCCAACACACGCATGGTATTGATGTTAGGTTATATGAATCGTGAAGCATTGGACAAGACATTGGCTGAAAAAAGGTTAACGTTTTTTAGCCGCACCAAACAACGCCTATGGACAAAAGGCGAAACGTCTGGCAACTATCTAAACCTGGTTGAGGTTACTACAGATTGTGATCAGGATACACTCTTATTCAAAGTAAACCCAACCGGGCCAACCTGTCACACCGGTAAAGACACATGTTTTAGTGAGAAGAATGAAGCTAACGGGTTAGCCTTTTTGGAAGCGATCATTCAGGAAAGAAAAAAGAACCCAAAGTCAGGTTCCTACACCAATCAACTTTTGGATTCGGGTATCAATAAGGTGGCTCAGAAAGTAGGTGAAGAAGCGGTTGAACTGGTTATCGAAGCAAAAGATGATAACAAAGAACTGTTCCTGGGTGAAGCCGCTGACCTGATGTATCACTATCTGGTATTACTAGCCGCAAAAGGGTTTAAACTAGATGATGTGTTGAAGGTTTTACGGAGCCGACATGCCCGGTAGTCAGGCCTGAGACATATCTATTTATTTGTAAACTTTTTCACCTCAGTCATTGCTTCGCTTTGTATCTTCGGTCGCGTTAACCGGAATATTTATGCCACAGGAAACCAGGCTCATTGATGGGTATCCATTCATTGCCTATACCCGCGAGTTTTATCCCGCTGAAGAAATGATCAGACGGAGTACCGATTTTTATCAATGGCTTGATAAACGAAGGACTGTACGTGATTTTTCTGACAAACCAATTCCCCTGGAAGTCATTGAGAATATTATTAGGTCTGCATCCACTGCGCCCTCAGGTGCTCATAAACAACCGTGGTCTTTTTGCGTGATCTCTGATCCTGAATTAAAGAAGGAAATCAGAAAAGCTGCCGAAAAAGAAGAAAGGGAAAGCTATGAAAGCAGAATGAGCGAAGAATGGCTTGATGATATTAAAGCATTACAAACCGATTGGCAAAAGCCTTTCATTGAAGTAGCTCCCTACCTGATTGTTGTTTTTAAAAAAGCTTATGATTTAAATACAGCGGGTAGTAAACGTAACAATTATTACGTTACAGAATCAGTGGGTCTTGCATGCGGTTTTTTATTGGCCGCCATTCATCATGCGGGCCTCGTGGCGCTTACTCATACGCCCAGTCCCATGAACTTTCTGGCTACCATATTGAAACGACCTGAAAATGAACGTCCATTTCTGTTGATACCCGTGGGTTATCCACACCCGGAAACGTATGTGCCCAAATTAGAAAGGAAATCTCTGGCTGAAGTAATGACTCTCTATTGAAAGTTGGATTTGAGTTATTATCTGTCTCAAGCACCCGAAGCATTTAACGATTCTTAAAAATTGGCCTTCGAACCCGATGCATCGGGGGGAGCCGACATCGAAGTTTATTTTAATATAGAATAGGATCTAGTTATTATTTGTTACCTCTGTCTTCTTGGGATGAAGCTTGATGTAAGTAAGATTATAGGTATATTCTGCCTGACCTGAGTTTTCCTTTCTTACTCCTTCCAGCATATCGCGTGAATAGTCATAGGTAAATGTGTAGTTAGAAGTTTTTCCACGCGGCTCAAGACGTTTATAAATTAGGATATTAGCCTCCGTCATTCTGGTGAATTCTCCGCGAATAGAATAAGAAGGCAGAGATTCATTGTCCATAGAAACTTCGAAGTACTCCCGGTTGGCATCTCCTGTATCACGTATGATTGCCACCTTAGAATAGTTCTCTTTTCTTTCCATCACTTTTTCCTTTTCAACAGAAGATAACAAACCCTTCCCTTTTTTTGTCACTACAAGAGAAACTGAATAAATACCCTCAATGGTGCCAATACTGGAATTCTCTTTATTCATGTAACGTTGAACGAGTTCGTGAAAATTTACCTGCTCAAACGGATACACTTTTCGGTTTTGCTTCATGGTGTAAAGTTTCTCCATGGAGCAAGAAATAAATAAAGTGGACAGCAAAACAATCACTAGTCTTGGTTTCATCCTGGCAGTTTTAGTTTTTTAATTCCTTAATAAACCGACCGTTTAAATATTTTAACAAGCCTGTTTCGCATTAGTTTAAAATACAATATCAGTATAAACATTATTCATACTCGAGCGGCAGGAAAGCCTTCCTTTCAAAGCTGTTGGCTTGAGTAAAGATTTACCCATCAACATGCGCACACACTCCTGAATACCCTCGGTAATACTGGGATGAGGATGAACACACTCTGCTAATTCTTCGATGCCTTTATCCATTGAAATAAGTACCGCCACAGCCTGGATGGCGCTGCTGGCATGAAGGCCGACTACCTTCATACCCAAAATCTTCATTTGGTCATCGCAGGTAACCAGCAACTTAATAAAACCCTGCGTGTTGCGTTTGGCTATCGCTCTTGAAATGGTGCTATACTCGAGCGTTACAACTTTGTAATTGATACCCATCTCGCGTGCATGGGTTTCGTTCATGCCTACTCCGGCCACCTCCGGACTAAGAAACATGATCGTACTGATATTCTCATAAACAAGTTTGCGATCCGGCTTGCCAAATATTTTCTCCACTGCATAGCGGCCTTCCAGTTCACCTACATTTACAAGTGAGATGTCTGCGGTCAGATCACCTATTGCATAGATGTTGGATACGTTCGTTTGCGTATCATTATTATCAATTCCCCGTTTGGTAATATTGATTCCCACCTTGTCATCCCACAATTCTTCAATGTTTGCGACCCGGCCTACCGAAACCAAAGCTTTTTCTACATTGAATGTGCCTCTGCTTCCATCCGTATATTCCAACACATACTCTACCCGGCCGTTGATAATTTTCATATCCACTAACCGCGAATTGCGATGGATTAACACCCCATTATTTTCCATGTTGCGTTCTACAATCCGCACCACATCCTCATCTTCAAATGGAAGTATGCGGTCACCTTTGTCAATCAAATGAACTTTGGTGCGACCGAATCCACTGAAAATCGTAGCATACTCACAACCAATTACCCCGGCTCCAACAATCACCATACTCTCCGGAAAATCCTCCAGATCTTCAATACCTTCACTTGTCAACACAATTTTTTCATCTATCGGAAGTTCTGGCAAATAACGAGGTCGGCTTCCGGTAGCCAAAATGATGTGCTCGGCATATACCATTTCTCGTTTTGCTCCCACAGTGATTTCAACCTCATGTTGACTGATTAGTTTGGCTTGACCTTTCTTGTACGAAAGAAGATTCGCATACGAAGTTTCATTCAGCTTATTCATATGCTCTTCGAGAAGTCCTTTACGCTCCTGCACCGCTTTGCGCACTTCGTTTTGAATTTCCTTAAAACTGATGGAAGGCTCTTGAATATTATACCGTTTCAAATTTTTCCGAAAAGCTGAAGCTTCACGCGATAACTCCCACCAGGTTTTAGACGACAAAGCACCATTGGTAACACCCGCTCCGCCAACCATGTTTTTTTCAATCAACAAGGTTTTCTTTTTGAAGTCAATAGCCCGCATGGCTGCTGCATATCCGGAAGGGCCGGCACCAATAATCACGAGATCAAATTTTTCCATATCAGTTAAGGCCAAAGGGTTTTGAAGGGTACAATTTCCAACATCCTGAGCTTCTATGCAATGCCTTTAATGGGAATCAGCGTGAAGGACAACTCATCAATTCTAACTAATTTTACACTTTCGCAGTTTAGGATAACCCATACCCTGAAGTGCCCAAACTCTAAACAAAATCTATGCTTGATCAATTAATCGAGTGGGATAAAGAAGTTTTAATCTTTTTAAATAGTTTTCATACACCCTGGCTTGATCCGGTGATGTTATTGATCACCAAAACATTCTTTTGGCTCCCACTCTATGCTTTCCTGATATTTCTGCTCTTCAAGAATTTTAAAAAAGAAGCCTGGTTCATACTGATTGGCGCGGCCATTACTATACTACTTTGCGATCAAATTACATCTACTTTTATGAAGCCCTATTTCGCAAGATTGCGACCTTCACAGGACCCTTCCCTGATAGGTCTTCTTCATCATGTAAATGGTTATAAAGGAGGTCTTTATGGCTTCGCTTCAGGGCATGCAGCTAATACCTTTGGGGTTGCGATGTTCGTTTGGCTAACATTGCGCCCAGTCTATAAATGGATAGCCTTTATCTTCATTTGGGCGATATTAATGACTTACACACGCATTTACCTGGGCGTTCACTTCCCGGGCGATATTTTAGTTGGTGGCAGCATAGGGTTGTTATGTGGGTATCTTGGTTACATCCTATCACAAAGGCTATGGAAAAGATATACCAATAAAAAAACTCCATCAAATCCTGATGGAGTTTAATTTTGATCAATCGCACTTCTTATTTCTTGCCAAAGAACTTTCCGGCAAGTCCGCCTAATGCACCCAACGGATTCGACTGTGCATTGCCTCCGGTTACCTGACCGAGGATACTGGCAACATCCAAATTATTGTTGCCACTTACACTTTTCATAATATTGGTAAGATCAAATGAATTGTCTTTCGGATCATTCGTCTTCTTAACAAACTGATTCATTACAGTAGGTAACAATCCGGCTACAATACTCTGTGCCTGAGCCGATGACACGCCAAACTTAGCGGCAAAATTACCTGCTACGGATGCGATCATCTGCTTTACCATCGGATTGTTTGCCAGGTTGCTCTGGCTGGCACTGCCTTGAAACATGGAGGCTACCTGCTGCAGGTTGCCCTGAGCGGCCTGACCTTTCAAAGTATTGAAAATCGAACCAGCTACTTCCTGAATAGCTGCATTGTTGAATTGGTTGGGAATGGCCTGGTTTTTAACAATGGCCTCGTCCGCGTTTTGCTCTACGAGTTTTACGAGTTGATCAAGCATAAAGTTAGGTGTTTGATTAATAACTAAAATTAGTGGTCCCGCAGTGTATTTAAAATGAATTTTACCGATTTAATAATCGCTTTACATACTTACCAATAATGTCAAATTCCAGATTCACGCGGTCTCCCGATTTAATCTGATGGAAATTGGTATGATCGAAGGTATACGGAATAATGGCCACCGAAAAACCATTTTCTTTGCTGTTAAAACAAGTCAGGCTAACTCCGTTAATTGAAACAGATCCTTTCTCAACCGTGATATTTCCCTGAGCCGGATCATATTCAAATGCATAAAGCCAGCTTCCATTCCTATCCTGCACCGATATGCACGTACCCGTTTGATCAACATGCCCTTGCACCACGTGGCCATCAAACCTGCCATTCGCAATCATGCAGCGCTCAAGATTTATTTCATCACCCGATTTTAATAATCCAAGGCTTGATTTTGTTAATGTTTCATCAATGGCTGTTACCCAATGCGTGTTTCCTTCAACACGGGTAACGGTAAGGCATACTCCATCGTGAGAAACACTTTGATCTACTTTTAACTCATGACTAATACTACTTTCGATACAAAAGCTTTTATTGCTGCGGTCTTGTTTTATTTCTCTTACTCGACCCAGGGCTTCGATAATTCCGGTAAACATGATTTTTTAATTACTAAATGCAAGTTAATTTTTCTCTGATAATTTTTGAATCTCAACCTTCTGATCGGGTCTCACCATTGGATACACAATTCCCAGCTGATCTAAATAGGTTTTGTATTTAGCCGGATTGTAATAGAAAGGTTTGAGTTTGGGAGCATACTCCGTCATGATTTTTTGATTTAATGTAATGGCCGGCAGATCCTTCTCGCCTATCAGCGGAGTGTATTGCAAATCTTTAGTCTGTTCAGTGCGATAATACTTCCAGGCATTTTTTAAAATTTCTGGCTTCATTAGCAAATCCACTAATGTCATTACTTCAGCTTTCGCTCCGTATAGAATTCCTTTGTGTGCAATTGGGGTTGCCATAGAAATTGCATTACTCCAATGATGACCCGGTAAGCCAGGAATATTAGAAGGATAACGAAGAACAATTGTAGGCAGCGACCAACTGATATCAGCAATATCATCCGATCCACCTCCCATTGCCATTAACTGACGGCCCATTACATTCACAGGTCCCGTGGGTGTTGGCAGACGGATCGTATCAAGCTTAACGGCAAGCCCTTCAATCTTGGGGGCTTTCAATTCTATTTGCGTTGCCCTGGCAAGCAGTTGGTCTTCTTCCGACCACTTCGGTAATCCAACTGTTTTAATATTTGAATACATGGCTTCTGCGAGGGGCTTATTAAAGTGACCGGGCCAGGCGGAACCAAGAACTTCGTAGGTGAATTTTGTATCCGTCATCAACGCAGCCCCTTCCGCTACTTTAACTCCAATATCAAATAACTTTTTAATGTTCGGATAGGTGCGTTCTCTGAAATAATACCATACAGATGCTTTGGAGGGAACGACATTCGGTTGATCGCCACCATCGGAGATAACGTAGTGCGATCGCTGGGTAAGTTCAAGATGCTCGCGTCTGAAGTTCCAGCCAATGTTCATAAGTTCAACAGCATCCAAGGCACTCCGGCCTCGCCATGGTGCACCCGCTGCATGTGCTGCAGCACCTTCAAAATTAAACCTAACTGATACCAATCCATTGTTACCGGCATCGCCATAGCCAACGCTCAGGTTATCGGAGACGTGTGTAAAAATGCAAGCGTCAACCTCTTTAAAATATCCTGCACGAACGTAATATGCTTTTGTACCCACTAGCTCTTCAGCAATACCCGGCCACAACATAATCGTACCCTGCATTTTTTCACGCTCCATTATTTTCTTAAGCGCAAGTGCAGAAATTATATTAAGCGCTTGTCCTGAATTATGACCTTCACCATGTCCGGGTGCACCTGCTACAATGGGGTCTGCATAGGCAACACCTGGTTTCTGTGATGCTTTGGGAATACAATCAACATCCGAACCTAACGCTATTACGGGTTTGCCGTTTCCCCATGTGGCGATCCACGCGGTAGGTACACCGGCTACTCCTTTTTGAACTTTAAATCCCTGCTTCTCTAATAGATTGGTTAGATACGTAAAGGTCTCATACTCTTGAAATCCTAATTCTGAAAAGCTAAACAACATATCGTTGATTTGTTGACCAAGCGAAGCCAACTTCTCTACTTCTGCAGCCGCTTCAGCCTTCAGTTTTTCAACCTTTTGCACTTCCGTTTGAGCAAAAACAGACACGCATAAAATAACTAACAAAACAGTGATGAAAGATTTCTTCATGGGTTCAGGATTAGGATTCATGCAAGTTAGACATTAAGTAATTTGCTCCAACTCACTTTTACAGGAGATAAAAAGCCCCATATAAGCGGCAAAAAGGGGGTTTTTACATAATTTTGGTTTATACTATAAACTATTTTATGTTTGTGCCGTTGAAAGCTATAGCCCGAAAGAATTCTCATAAAATCCAAATGCCATGAGTATCGACAAAGAAACCCTCACTCCCGAACAAAGCCTGGATGTAATTACTTCTATGATTCGTCAGGCTAAAGGCAACATGCAACAAGGCAGCTTCTACTTTCTGTTATGGGGCTGGACGATTGTAATCGCAAACCTGGGTGTGTATGTACTCATCAAGTTTACAGATGTGGAAAATCCTTTCCTGATGTTCTTGATTACCATAGTTGCAGCAATTATTTCAATCGTATATGGCATCCGTCAGGGAAACCGAATCGCAGCTCCCACACATCTGGATAGTATTTACAAATGGGTGTGGATAGGATTTGGTATTACCTGTTTTATCTTCTGGTTTTTCGGAAAACAAATTGGCTGGCAGATTACCCCGGTGATCATTACCATGTGTGCGGTACCAACCTTTATTTCTGGATCCTTACTCAAATTTAAGCCTCTGATGTTTGGGGGTGTTGCATTCTGGATTTCAGGAGCCCTCATTTTTTTAACCAGTTTTGAGAATCAATTTTTACTTGCTGCGATTGCGGTAACTTTAGGATATCTTATTCCAGGCTACATGCTTAAGAAATCCAATTAGTGATGTTGAAAGAGTTAGATCCATTACTGCATTCTCAACTCCGGCTCGGTGTTATGTCGCTTTTGATCAGTGTTGATTCAGCAGAATTTACCTGGCTCCGAGAAAAGACAAACTCAACGGCCGGTAACCTGAGCGTGCAATTAGACAAACTCTCAGAAGCCGGATACCTTTCTATTGAAAAATCATTCAAGGGAAAAAAACCTTTAACGACTTGCCGGATAACCAAGAAAGGTCTCAAGGCCTTTGAAGAGTATGTGAACTCACTAAAGGACTACATCAAAACATAATTTTTTTGCTTACTTAGTTTACATTATAAACTTGTTTATCATGAAATCAATAATCATTCCGCTTCTCCTCATGGCCAATATTGCTCTTGCGCAAAGTCAACACACTACCGGTTCCCTCTACCTGGCTCCGGGAGTTCAGCAATTCTCCTTCTCCAATCTGAATAGTATTTTAACGCAAGCAGGATTTCATAAAGTACCTCTCGCCATTGGATTTGGAACGGGTGGTTATGGTCAACATAAGCATCTGCGTATTGGTGGCGAAGGCTATTACTTCTCTGGTTCAGCAAAAAGAGAAAGTACTACTACGGAAATACATGGGGGCTGGGGCTACTTTTATACTGGATATGTAATCGGAAATAATTCGTGGCGGTTGATACCAGGTTTAGGATTAGGTTGGGGCGGCAGTAATGTCAGCGCGATCCGAACAAGTAGCACTTCTCTAAATGATTTAATAAACAATCAACCAAACACAAGCCTTATTTCTATGGGAGGCACCTTTTTGCACACCGCGGTCACCATTGAACGCGATTTGCCAGGCAAACAATATTTAGCTATTAAAGGAACATACAACCAGGACTTCTCTTCAAAAAATGAATGGACTGCAACGGGGTTGACAAGTTCAGTATCCGATTCCTTCAGTGGATTTCAACTCAGTCTGATAATCGGTTTTACACTACACTAGTTTTCATATAAATAAATTCATGATGAACTCCTTCATTCACAGTACAACAGGGCTTATCCATCTCCTCTCCTGCTTGGTTGCACTTGTGGCGGGCACGGGTATTTTGATCCTCACCAAGGGCTCCGTCATGCATAAATGCATTGGCTATGTGTATTGCCTTTCCATGGTAATCGTAAACGGAACTGCCTTTGGGCTTTACTATTTGTTTGGAAGATTTGGCCCCTTCCATATTGCGGCCTTGATTAGTGCAGCCACGCTGGCGGCAGGTATGATACCGGTTCTTTTCAGAACTAAATCCTGGTTGAGTTTACATTTATCCTTCATGTATTATTCTGTCATTGGCTTATATGCAGCGTTTGCATCAGAAATAATCGTTCGAATTCCGGGCATCTCGTTTGGGCCTGCAGTGGGAATCGCTACCGCCCTTGTCATGATGACAGCTATTTACCTCTTCCGCTCTTTATCCACAAAATGGACGACACAATTTTCTCCTCACCAATCCATAAAAAATATCTAACCATAAAAATTTAATCCTATGAAACCCATCCTAACCCTTGTCCTACTCTTCGCTTCGTCATATTTTCTGCAGGCACAAAATCCCGCAAAAATAAATCGCGATCAATTAAAACCCTTTAGTTTTATGATCGGTAACTGGAAAGGCACAGCCACTATCCAGCAACAAGGCGGAACATCTATTAAAGTAAATCAGGAAGAAAAGATTAGCTGGCAATTAGATAGCACGCTTATCCATATTGAAGGCATTGGTAGAGATCCGGTAACCAACAAAAAATCCTTTCACGCCTATGCAATTCTATTTTATAATCCAGGTATTCAACAATTGGGATTGAAATCCTTTACCATGGAGGGTCGCCAAACAGATGCGTACTTTAAAGTACTTACTGAAAATAAATTTGAGTGGGGGTTTGACTTACCTGGTAACCGTGGTAAGATAAAATACCTGATCACACTTTCGGCAAAAGATAAAACCTGGATAGAAGAAGGTCAATTCTCCTCGGATGGCACGCAATGGTTTCCCTTCATGTCGATGAATCTGGTGAAGCTATAAATTCAATCCAAATAAAAATAGAGTGTTAAAAAATTGATGAGGCTATCTCAAAAGTCTAATAATATTGAACTGTCATTCCGGCCTTGAGCCGGAATCTCGTCATGCGTGAACAAAAACGGGATCGCGGGTCTATGCCCGCGATGACTGGATAACTTTTGAGACGGCCTCATTTTTATTTGAAGTCTCAGGCAGAGACTAAACTAGCTTAGCCTGTTCAGGGTCCCAATTAATAATAGTCTTATCAAAGTAGCTTTTGTTTGTTGCTAAAGCAGGACCAGCCGCACGCATGCCAAACAATGCATCTTCAACGATGACTGCCTTTTCACGAATTCCTTTATAAAAATTAGCATGGTGATCTAGGTTAGCGCTATATCCGCGCGGAGCTTTAAACTCCAGATCTGAATCAGAGATAACGGGTTTGGCCTTGGGATATTTAGCCTTGTACCATTTTTCATATTCCTTACGCTGGCTTTCCGAGAAAGTTTCATACGAATCCCAACCCCCATAACCCGGTTCATTTCGGATTTTATGATGAATCACTTTCACCGCATCCCAACCCATTTCAATAACCCCGTCAGTGCCTATTAATCTCAATCCTTCTCCACTCTCGCTGCCATCGACAAAGTTTACACGCATCTGTAAATTAAACGCGGCATGTTTATCGGCTTGCGGATAATCATAAATTCCTAAAATCACATCAGGCACATCACGTCCGTCCTTCCAATAGCGCAAGCCACCGGTGGCAAGCACCCGGTTAGGACCTTTTGAACTCGTTACCGCGTGTAGTGCAGAAAACAAATGAACAAACAAATCGCCCGCTACACCTGTTCCATAATCCTGGTAGTTTCTCCAACGAAAGAATCGAACCGGGTCGTAGGGTCGTTTCGGAGCATCGCCTATAAAATTTTCCCAATCCACTGTGCCGCTCTGTGCATCGGTTGGAATCGAATACTGCCACGCGCCATTGGCACTATGTCGGTCCATCCAGGTTTCCACCATCACTAAATCGCCTATCGTTTTGGATTCAAAAATCTCACGGGTCTTTTCAGTGACGATGGAACTCACCCGCTGACTGCCCACCTGAAATACCTTACCTGTTTTTTTCTGTGTTGCAATTACTTCGGCACCTTCTTCCAGTTTATGAACCATCGGCTTTTCACAATAAACGTGTTTGCCCTTGTTCATTGCTTCAATGGAGATCCGATCATGCCAATGATCGGAAGTAGCGATGATCACTGCGTCAACATCTTTGCGATCAAGAATTTCTTTATAGTTTTTAGTTACAAACAAATCCTTACCGTACATTTCTTTTGCTCTACCTAGTCGGCCGGTATAAAGATCACACACCGCAACCAATTTAACGCCTGGCACCTGCAAACTCCAAAGTGCATTATTAAAACCCATGATGCCCATACCAATGATCGCAATATTTACCTGATCGTTGGGACCATATGATTTCTTTTCGTAGTGAGGGGATTCGAGAAAATAAGATCCCTTCTGCTGACCTGCTAATAAAACTGAGGGTGTTACGGAGGTAACCAAAGCCGTGCCGGCCACTTTCTTTATAAAACTTCTGCGCGATGATTTTAAATTAGTCATGTCTAATTAAAGGTTTAATGGTAAGTTTGGAATACACAAGCACTTAAAAACATACTTTAAAGATATGATTTTGCAGGCTAAGAAAACCTTATCTCACCCCATATCTTTCCTGTCAATTATCCAAATTTTGATGAGTGGTTACTGCCTATCAGGCTTACTATTAACAACCCTTTTATTCTCCTGCGAAAGTTCTGAAAACAAGGAAGAACGTTTAGCCCGGCAGCATTGTGGTAGCTGTCATGTATTTCCCGAACCCAACCTGCTACCAAAAAAAATCTGGACCGAAGAAGTTCTGCCGAACATGGCGTTTAGAATGGGGTTGACGGATTTGATGGATGGTGTACAATATGTTCCTATGGAGGACCTTATCACTGTAGCAAATACATTGCCCGCATCACCTATGGTTTCTGAAGAAGAGTGGAAGTCGATACTAAACTATTTTGAAAAAAATGCTCCGGATTCTCTGATAAATGAAGTAGATGAAAATCCTGAAAAGCTTGAATTATTTGAAGTTTTGAAAATCGCAGACCCCGAAGGTAAACTTCCACTGGTAACGTTGGTAAAGGTGGATACCCTGCACCAGAAAATAATGGTCGGCACGCGTTCCGGAAAACTACATCACTTGAACTCGGAGTTTGAGCTGGAAAAATCAATTCAATTGTCCAGCCCTGCCTCCCATATCACTGTCGAAAATAATAATTACACACTTTTGCTCATGGGAATTATGGATCCCAATGACCGGGAAAAAGGAGAGCTGATAACTATTAATTCAGGCAAAGAATCGATGACTTTTATTGATTCACTTAAACGCCCCGTTCATTTTGAGCAAAAAGATTTGAATGTAGATGGCTATGATGATTTTGTGATCTGTGCATTTGGCAATTACACTGGCGAGTTACTGGTCTATGAGAATCAACTGGGGAATACCTATAAAAAACATGTTGTTTCTAAATTGCCAGGATCAAGAGTTACCGTACTGCGCGATTTCAATAACGATGGACTGATCGATATCCTGGCACTCTTTACACAAGGTGATGAGCAGATCACTCTTTTTATCAATGAAGGGAATTTTAATTTCAGACAAAAAACAATTATGAGGTTTTCCCCTGTTTACGGATCCACCTATATTGACATCGTGGACTTTAATAAGGATGGAAAATTTGATATTCTCTACACAAACGGGGACAATTCTGATTACTCGCAAATTCTCAAACCCTATCACGGGGTGCGTATATTCCTGCAGGAGACCGATTTAACATTTACCGAATCTATGTTCTACCCGATGCATGGTGCATCCAAAGCGATAGCCCATGATTTCGACAATGATGGTGATTTGGATATCGCTTCGTTTTCTTTCTTTCCGGATTTTGAAAAAGCTCCTGAGGCAAGCTTTATCTATTTCGAAAACCGAAACGGACAATTTATCCCGCTCACATTACCGGCTTCCTCCTCCGGACGTTGGATAGTGATGGATATTGCTGATATAGATCAGGATGGAGACAAGGATATTCTATTGGGCGCGCTTGACTTTAAGACAAAAGTTCCAACATCATTAGCAGACAAGTGGGAAAATGAGAAAACTGCAATTCTTGTACTTCAAAACAAATTGCGATAGCATGTAAAGTCAATCAACTCACTTTGGTTTATTATGCTTAAAGACAGCTAGTTTTCTTCGGTTTGCTCCTGCTACCAGATAAGATGTGTCTCCTTCCAGATACAAAAGTGACTCCACCTGGCCATTCAGTAAAAGTCCGCTTTGTGAAGGTGGCAAAAATTTAAATGATTGTTCTCCAGTTCCCAACAGGATCACTCCTTTGTTGGCATCATAATACCCTGTTGATACATCATAACTCCAATCATTTCCTGCAATCAAAACATCCGCTATTCCATCTGAATTAAAATCGTAAACCAATGCTTTTTTAACAGGTGAAACCTGTACGGCCGGTGGTAATTCCTGCCAGTCGAATTTACCCTTCTCATTCCACAGAACATAACTGGCTGTTGTATTTACATAAAATGTCCTGCTCGAAGAAATCGTATCAGGATTAAGGATCTCTTTAGTTGTGGTATAACTGAACTTGGTATAACTCGTAAACATCTTTCTAAAAAACGGTGACTGAGCCGCCAGCTCATCCAGGTAATTAATAGGGTACTCCTGCATAACGCCCTTTTCATCCTTCCAGTAAGAAGTTGATACCGGATCAATAAATCCATTCTTATCCAGGTCAATGGCATAAACCCGCATAGGATATTGATCAGAGATTGTGAAGCGATGGTTTAAACCCAGGTTACCTACGATGTAGTCTTGATCACCATCCTGGTCAAAATCACCGGCTGTAATACTAGACCAGAGACCATGCTTCTCTTCGATTATCTTGTCAGACAAGATTTTTAGATTTTTTCCACTATCATTCTTCAAAATGACCAATGAATTCCACTCCCGGGTTATTAACAAGTCTTCCCAGCCGTCATTATCATAATCAGACCAGATAGCGTCAGTGATCATACCCAAATTAAAACTCAACTCTTTGTTCAAAGTCAAGTTTCCATTTTCATTCGTTAACAGATATGAATTTTCTGCCAGGGGAAATCCAAATTGTTTCACACGGTTTCCGATGAAAACATCCTGGTCCCCATCATGATCAAAATCAAAAGCTCTTACAACTTCAGATTGAAAAGCAGGGACGGGAAGTTCTTCCCTAACAAAATTTCCATGCTCGTTCCTGTATAATAAATGTTTACGGCCTTCCTCTTTCTCTTGTAAATAGTCACCCGCTAATGCCAACACATCCATATCGCCATCGTTATCAATATCAACAATTTGCAGGTCAGATTCCTGTCCTGCCTTGGGTCCTGTCAACCCTGGAATTTCGGTACGTGTAAATCCATTTTGTTTATGCAGGAATACCTTCGTTGGCTCTGTAGATGAAGCTCCAACCAAAATATCATGTGTGCCATCGCCATCTAAATCACCCTGGGCCATAATTGGACCGATCTGTGAAAACTTATGGGGAATAATAATCTGACCTTGAAAAAAATCAATGAAGTCCTTTTCCTGATGCGTATAATCAATCACTTCATTCGCCTGATCAAAGAGCGGATCGTATGAATTCAGAATAACTTTACCAGGAATTGAAATTCCATCCTTCTCATGCAGCCTAAGTACTTGATTGAGGGGAACGTTTTTAAGAACCGTAACCTTCTTTCCATTGGGCCAGGTAACCCGTATGGAATCGACCGTAATTTTCCCCAATCCTATATGAATCATGGGATCCACGGATGAAATATATCCTCGCGAAAGATGTTTTTCTGTATACTGATAATTCCCACCACTCCACACTTCCACCTTGGCTCCAATCGCATGCGTGTTTTGATTCTCTCCTTTTAATTCTAGTTGCAGGTAATTATTTTTATCCCTCATCTCTTCTGCCGAATTATTCCGATACACAAAGGCTATGTCGTTTATATTATTCACAACATAATCCAGGTCTCCATCCCTGTCAAGGTCTACAAAAGAGGCACCATTGGAGAATGACGGCACTTTCATTCCCCAGTTTTCAGTCTGATCATTGAATTTATAGTTGCCCACATTTTCATAGGCATAGTTCGAAACCTTTACAATTGGTATTTGGGTAAGCATGTGCGCATCATCAGCAACGGAACCGTATACCTGCGCTTTGTAGTTGGTGAAATCTTTATCCGTTAAATCTTTAGGAAATCCATTGGTGATAAACAAATCTTTGTCGCCATCATTATCAAAGTCGGCAAATAAGGGTGACCAACTCCACTCGGTCTGAAAGACTCCATGCATTTGCGCTAATTCACTATAGGGAAGCATCACGCTATCCTGAAATCCATTATGTACCTGCAACATGTTCCGTACACTCTGAGGTTCATAGCCGTATTTTTCATTATTGATATACACATAATAACTATTACCATTGATGGTTTGCTTCTTTCTAAAATATTGTTCCGGCATCATATCCAGCGTAATGATATCCAGGTTACCATCATTATTCATGTCCGCCATATCATTGCCCATGGAGAACCGCGATTGATAGGATATAAAATTTTTGGATTCGTTGCGAAAAGTTCCGTTTCGCTGGTTGAGATACAATAGATCATTGGAGATATAATCATTGGAGATATAAATATCCGGGTAGCCGTCTTTATTAACATCCCCAATCGCAATACCTAATCCATATCCTTCATACAAAATTCCAGCTTGAATAGTCACATTTTTAAATGTGCCATTGCCGAGATTTTCGTAGAGATGATCGTTGTTTACCGAGCTACCATCAATAATTTTTGTATGGTAATTGGTCGGTACCTCTTTTGTGATAACATTGTTTAACACATACAAATCGAGGTCTCCGTCCAGATCATAATCAAAGAAGGCAGCATGCATGGAATAGCCCATATCATCGATTCCATATTGCTCTGCCATTTCTTTAAAGTGTGGTTCTCCATTGTGTAATCCCTGATTCACCCACAATCTGTTCTTCCGCTTTACGCTGTCGGTATTCATCGTGGATGTAAAGTAAACATCATTCCATCCATCGGCATTGATATCCACCACACATACCCCACTCAGCCACTGCTCGTTGGTAAGACCTTCAAAATTTTTGGTTATATCAACAAATTTGAAATTGCCCTTATTCAAATAGATCCGGGAAGAAACCTTATTCCCTGAAAAAATAATATCGGGCAGACTATCATTGTTTAAATCACCGATCCCTACACCTCCCCCATTATACATGTACTCAAGCTTCATGATGTTAAAGGTGTCTTCCTCAAGTACAGCATTATTGAAATCTATACCTGTTGTTTCACTACTCAATAATTCAAAACGTGGCCCTTGTTGAAAACAGGATGTTAAACTGCCAATCATAAGGATAAACAAACCGTATAGCAGCAAGGATCGGGTGCGCATGAGTTTTGTATACATGAACTACAATGTTATAAATAACAGCCTGTTAAAAAAAGAAGCCGCTATAAATTATAGCGGCTTCTCATTAAGATTAAACTTTCAACTTATCTGTTTTGCTTCAGTTTTCCATTAGAAATATCGATCTGGTTTTGAGGAATCGGGTAGTTAACATCCTCAGGGCCGACAACAGCCGAACCGTAGAGGCTGGCTCTTTGCGTTTTCTCATACGTTAAAACACGGTTGAGTTCGGTCACCACATTACCCCAGCGTTGCAAATCAAAAAAGCGATGGCCTTCCTGTCCAAGTTCTAGTTTACGTTCAAATCGTAACGCTCTACGGGCTTCATCTTGAGAGGCAAAAGCAACTGTATATGGACTAATTACATAGTTAGCTGCATTAGTAGTTCCATCTGCTTCTTTTACAAAGCCTGCAGGATTAGCAGCCCGGTTTCGCACTAAATTAATATTTAGTTGAGCATTAACCAGATCATTGGTTTCAATTTGCGCCTCAGCCAACAAAAGCAATACATCAGCATAACGGATCAAACGATACCCGTTAGCAGTATAACCACTTGTCCAGTTTCCAACCTCTGTTTGAGTTCCTTCCTGAGCTTTTTTGTAAACCTGCTTTTTGGCCGTAAAAGGACCTCCATAAGTCTGATCGCGAACCCAATCTGAACCGGTGTGAACACCCCAATCCAAATACGGAATACCGCGTCTTCCAACTGACCAATCCAAACGTGGATCCAAGGGACCAGCATCTTCAACGAAGGCTTGAGCAGGAGTTAAACCCTGGTCGTTCAATACAGGTTGTGTATTGTAAGAATCATCCAATAGGGGAAGGCCACCGGAAGTACGGAATGAATTTACAAAATCATGTGAAGGTTGGAAGAATCCGCAGCAGCCACCCGGAGAAGCACCACTTTTGTAAGGGAAATTAAGTACCTCACCCCAGCCTGAATTCCAACCGCCTGAACCATCATTCACAGAATATTGAACAGTATAAATGGCTTCCAGACCATTCCGGTTCGCTATGTCAAAGATATCACCATACTTTGGTTCAAGACCAATGGCCCCACCATTGGGTTTTTTTCCAGAAGTTTTAACTGATTCCAAAATCGGTTTGGCGGTAGCATAATCTTTCTTCAATTGCATCAGAGCCTTGGCATATAAAACCTTCGCAACGGTTCCGTTAAAGCGACCTATCTGACCCATATCGTCAGGTAAGGTTGTACCAGCTTCCAGGTCAGCCAAAATAAGGTCCCGCACATCAGCATCATTCGTTAATGTAGCCTGATCTGTATTTTCGTCAACATACGGAATTCCTGAGCCATCAGCTTTTCCAAAAATCCTAAAACATTCAAAATGATAGTAGCCACGAAGTGTGCGAGCTTGCTTTGAAAAAGAATCAGCCTGCGCTGCAGTTACAGTACCATTGGCAACAGCGGTAGCTAATACTAACAAAGCAGAATTGGCCCGCGCTACGCCATCATAGACAGATCGCCACTTGATATTCAGATATGGGTTAGTGGCGGCTTCGGAATATGTTTGGATTGGGTTGATATCTGGCTGGTCTCCAGAATCAGTTCCCTTATTGGCTTCCAAACCCCGGATACTGCCATATACCCAATTGGAAGAAGCTGCCTCCCATCCAAAACCGTTACTGGCTACTCCGTCCAACATGGAATAAGCGCTGATCAAAAGCGCATCCACACCGCTGGCCGTACCTAATACCTGAGCATCCAATGCTCCGTTAGGTGTTATATTCAAGAAATCTTCCTTACAGGAATTAGTGAATCCCACAAGGATTACAAGTACTAATCCGACTTTAAGATTTATTTTTTTCATCTTTTATTCTTTTAAAATTCTTCGATTAAAATCCAATATTAACACCAATCGTGTACTGCTTCACCAACGGATAGTTACCTTCATCTACTCCAAATAGCGTATCACCACTATTGTTTACATCTGGATCTAAACCACTATACTTGGTGGCCGTAAACAGATTTACACCTTGAAGATAAACCCGAGCGCGGGTCATTCCAATTTTACTGATTAAGCTAGCTGGAACATTATATCCGATCTGAAGATTTCTCAATCTCAGGAATGAACCGTCCTCCACATAATAGCTTGTTGACTGCGTATTAGTTGAGAAGTTAGAGGTGTTCGAAGCCCTTGGCGTAGTTGCCCCTGTGTTGGTCGGAGTCCAGCTTCTATACAACAGATCCGGGCTCTTTTGATTTTGGAATGAAGGCCAGAAATCAATCCACCACTTGTTATAATTAAAGATCTCATTACCCTGCGAACCGTAGAAAAATGCTGAGATGTCAAAATTCTTATACGTTACGGCAAGATTAATACCATACGTAAAATCAGGGTTAGGATCACCAATTACCGTGCGGTCATCTGCAGTAATGGTGCCATCGCCATCAACATCCTGATAGCGGAAGAAACCAGGTTCCGCACCATCCTGGAAATCACTAGTCGCATCCCCATCATCCCCATTGGCTGTATTGATCTCAGATTGTGTTTGCCATAGGCCAACCACATTATAACCAAAGAATTGAGACACCGCTCCTCCTACCTGATTTCTGTTGAAAGAACCAATTCGTGAGCCCCCATCATCGAAGTACTGAATACCTTCCGTTAAGGCAACAATTTGATTGTTGTAGGTGGTAAAAGTAAATGTTCCGTCAATCGTTAAATCAGAGGTAACTACCTTTTTGTATCCTATCTGAATATCAACACCCGTGTTTTTCATTTCGGCAATGTTTACAAAGGGTGCCGTCAATCCACCCTCCGTTCCCTGCAGAGGTTGTTGAAATAATAAATCTTTACTTTGCTTGGTATACCAGTCAACAGTTACCTGGAGTTTATTGTCAAAAAAACCACCATCAAGACCGATATTGGTATTTATGGTTGTTTCCCATTTACCATCCGGATTTCCCTTTTGAGTAGGTCTAAAACCCTGTAAAGACGAAGTTCCTGTTCCATTCAAATCATAGTTTGCATCAGACGCAGAACCTCCAAACAAGAAGAAGTTGTTGGAAGGAAGAATTGCAATCTGGTTACCCATAGTTCCGTAACCACCACGAATTTTTAAGTCAGATACAAATTCAAGACCTGCCATAAAACTTTCCTCGCTGATTCTCCAACCTGCAGTAACCGATGGAAACACACCATAGCGATTATTTTCTCCGAATCTTGAAGAACCATCTCTGCGTATGGTAGCACTCAATAAATACTTATCGTTAAATCCATAATCGGCCCGTAAGAATTGAGATACCAGCGTACTAGGTGTGTTATACCCTGATGAAGCTGCCTGGATCGTTGCACCGTTATTTAAAGTTCTAAATGAGTAAGCATCTGAGAAATAACCAGCCCGGGTGGCTGTTAAATTACGACCTATTTGATACTTAACTGCTTCATAGCCCGCTACAGCTAATAATTTATGACTTCCAAAAGTTTTATTAAAAGTTAACGAGTTAGTCCACACCCAATCGCTGTTATAATATGCATTTTCATTGTAGGTAGGGGTAGCAATATTTTCAGCGTTTTCGTAGGTAGCTCCGGTCCAATCCGTGTTGTAACCATTCTGATAAGTACCTCCGAACGTTGACCGGAAACTTAATGATTCCAAAATCTTAATATCGGCAAACAAACTTCCCAGAATCCGAACATCTGTATTACGATCATCTGCATTCCGGTTTAACTCAGCAAACCTGTTTCGGGTATTGCCTAATCTTGGCGCAATTCCATTTCCACCATACTCTCCAGGTTGGAAAGTGCGTGAAGTTCCCGGAGTGGTTTGAGTAATTACAGCAGGGATAATAGGCTGGGTATTGTATATACCGGCAAATGGACTGCCCTCATTTCTATTACCTGCAAGACCTAAACCAGTACGACCTGTAACGGTCAGATTTTCTCCGATCGTTACTCTGTCCTTTATTTTAAATTCCGAGTTTATGCGTGCAGAAACCCGTTCAGAAAAGTTTGTGATAACTATACCATCCTGCTTAAAATAGTTTAGGCCCGCGAAGAAAGTGGCGTTTTCATTACCGCCTTGCAATGAAAGGTCATGATTTGTAATCATTGCTTTGCGTGTGAGAAGATCATACCAATCGGTGTCTGCTGCCCAACTCGGAAGTGTGGGATTTGCATTGGTAGAAGGACCATAAAAAGGATGCGTTTCATTGGTACCATCATTCTGATAAACAAGCCACTGCAAATCCGCCATTTCCTGCGTGTTCAATAGAAAATCAGGCTTTTTACCAGGATCTTGTGTACCATAATACATGTCGTAGTTAACTTTTACACCACTCTTTGTACCTTTTTTGGTAGTGATCATAATAACACCGTTGGCAGCACGAGAACCATAAATAGAAGCTGCACCTGCGTCCTTTAACACTGACATTGATTCTACATCATTGGGGTTGATTGTAGAGATATCGAAAGTGGGTACGCCATCAACAATATAAATTGGGTCATTATTTCCAAATGAGTTAAAACCCCTGATCCTCACCTTAGCCGCCTCACCTGGGCGACCATCGCCCGTTACCGTAACACCCGCTACTCTTCCCTGCAATTGGTTCGTAACGTTGCTGCTAGGAATTGCTACCAGGTCTTTCATTTTAACAGTTCCAACAGCACCCGTCAAATCCTTCTTTTCCTGAGAAGCATACCCTGTAACAACAATTTCAGAAAGTTCAGTAACATCAACCTTCATGTTTACATCAATCACTGTATTGGCACCCACTTCTATCTCCTGGGAAGTATAGCCAATAAAGGAGAATAACAGTCTGGCGCCAGAACCTACCGTTAAGGTGAACTTTCCAGATGTGTCCGTTACGGTACCATTGGAGGTTCCGCTAACGATTACGTTTACACCTGGCATTGTAGAACCGCTTTCATCTCGAACGGTTCCGGACACTACCCTGTCCTGGGCAAGCACGGCATGCGAACCGGCCAACCACAAGAAGAGAAGCATCATGCGCTTCGCTTTGCTGTACAGTTTTTTCATGGTCATTTGATTGGGTTAATTGTTTAGGGAAAAAATTAAATAAGGGTTAATAAGTTCTTTACAATAGTTCATACTGAATAAAAACTTCCAACAAAATAAAAGTAATAAGTCAGTTTACATCAAAAATGCATAAAAATAATTTTGCAATCGATTCCGCAATCGATTCCTGTAACGGTAGCGAGACCGATTGATGGCAATCTTATAGTCCTAACGACCATTAGCGACATGTTTCTAAACTATGAAGATCAGGTGAAATGTGTGCGCACACATTCTAAAGTTGCGAAAAAAGTATTAGCTTGAAATAACTGTAAACTTCCAGCCATTTAAACTTTCGTGTGGTCAAAAAGCTAAATCCAAAGAATATTCGGATTAAAGACATTGCCAAAAAGTCGGGTGTTTCTGAGGGAACAGTTGACCGCGTGCTCCACAATCGAGGCAAGGTATCTGTTAAATCCGCAGATAAAGTTAAGAGGGTATTGAAAGAAATTAACTACACCCCTAATCTGATTGCACGCACCCTTGGGAAAAACAAAAATTATCGACTCGTTGCTTTAACCCCAGATCCAAATCTTGACCCCTACTGGCAACAATCATTTGAAGGCATAAAATCCGGTGAAGCTCAATTGGTTCAATTTGGAATCCATCTTGATGTGGAATACTCCTTTTTTGATCCAACTAAAAAGGAATCTTTTCAAAAAGCAGCACTTGATGTCTTTCACTCACAGCCTGATGGCGTGTTGGTGGCTCCCCTATTTTATTACGCATCCATTCCGTTTTTTAAAGAACTATCCGAAGCCAGGATTCCGTTTATATTATTTAACACGCATATAGTAGAGGCCAATGCACTTAGCTTTATCGGACAAGATTTATTTAAAAGCGGAAATCTTGCCGCTGAACTTGTATCCATAGGCCAACCGGCCAATAGTACTTTTGCTGTCGTTCACATCAATGAAGATCTCCCTAACTCCGTGCACCTGGTGGAAAAAGAGAAAGGTTTCAGAGACTACTTTGTGAGCCGCGGAAATAGTCACACAATCAAAACATATGTGCTAAACAATACTGAACCCTTGCCCTTTCAAGATAGTGTAACCAAGATCCTTCATGATGCATGGCTGGCCGGGATTTTTATCACAACTTCCAAGGCGTATCTGATTGCACCTATCATAAACAAAATCAATCCCAGTATCCGAATTGTTGGATATGATCTCATTAAGGAAAATATGGAATGCCTTAAACACGGATCAATGCATTTCCTCATCAACCAAAACCCTATGCGGCAAGCCAAGTTGGGCCTTCAGGCATTAGCAAATCATCTGCTGTTTAAAAAGAAAATTCCTCCTCTTCACCTCTTCCCCCTGGAAATTATCACACCACAAAATGTCTCTACGTATTTATCACACGAAGGCAACCTGGCGGGTATAACCGTTTAACCTTTTAGTTGTATTTTCGCGGCTCACTGCTGCTATGAAAGAATCTGAAAAATATCCAGTATCATTAACTAATTCCTTAACGGGAAAAAAAGAACTTTTTAAATCTATTAACCCGGGCTTTGTGGGTATGTATGTGTGCGGACCAACTGTTTACAATGATGTGCATCTGGGCAATGTAAGAACCTTTCTAACCTTTGATATCGTCTCACGCTATTTCAGATTTCTGGGATACAAGGTTCGTTATGTGCGCAATATTACCGATGTAGGGCACCTGGAGAATGACGCTGATGAGGGCGAAGATAAAATTGCCAAGAAAGCCCGACTCGAACAACTGGAACCCATGGAAGTAGTGAAGCATTATACGGAGGGGTTTCATGAAGTAATGCGTCAGTTTAACATCTTGCCACCCAGCATTGAACCCAGTGCTACCGGCCACATTGTGGAACAAATTCAGATTACGCAAAACCTCATCGCCAAAGGATTAGCCTACGAATCCAATGGATCGGTATATTTTAATGTGCGTAAGTATAATCAGGATCATCATTATGGAATTCTATCCGGCCGCAATATTGAAGAGTTGATGGAAAGCGGTCGCGAGCTCGACAATCAGGACGAGAAACGGGAGAAGATTGATTTTGCTTTATGGAAAAAAGCTTCGCCCTATCATATTATGCGGTGGCCTTCTCCCTGGGGCGATGGTTTTCCCGGATGGCATATTGAGTGTACAGTAATGAGTACTAAATATCTGGGCGAGACTTTTGACATTCATGGGGGTGGCATGGATTTGAAATTTCCGCATCATGAATGTGAGATCGCGCAAGGCACCGGGGCTACGGGAAAATCACCTGTCAACTATTGGCTTCATTCCAATATGTTAACCGTCAATGGTCAGAAGATGAGCAAGTCCCTGGGCAACTCCTTTTTGCCCCGCGAACTTTTTGCCGGCACACATTCCCTGCTCGACAGAGGTTACGGCCCCATGGCCGTTCGCTTTTTCATGTTGCAATCTCACTACTCCAGCACGCTCGATTTTTCGAATGATGCGCTACAAGCTGCCGAAAAAGGATTCAAAAAACTGATTAATGCACTCGGGTTAATTAAAAAGATGGAGCATTCTGGTAGTTCTGCTTCAGTAAATGATGTAACAAGCAAAGACCTCTCGAGGCTGGCCCATGAGTGTTTCCTGAACATGAGTGATGACTTTAATACAGCTAAAACCCTGGCGGTATTATTTGAAATGTCTGCACGCATTAACGATATGAAATCAGGCAACCTTCCGATCGAAAACATGGACTCGGCAGCATTTACCAGTTTCAAGAAAACCTACGTAGGGTTTATGGAAAATGTATTGGGTTTGGAAGAAGAGAAAGAACAAAATGATGAAGTGCTTAAAGGCACCATCCACCTATTGATTGAGTTACGTAAAAAAGCCCGTACAGATAAAAACTTTGCACTCTCCGATAAAATCAGAGATGATTTAAAGAAACTGGGTATTCAAATTAAAGATGGAAAAGATAGTGAGATGACCTACACATTTGAATAGGTCATATTAGTCTCTTATTTTTTTTCAGTCTTCTCGGAGTTACTTACAAAAGCTATCCGCTTACTATCGGGTGACCACGAAGGAACATTGATTGTACCCTGGCCGCCATAGAGATAAGCAATCACTTTAGGCGCTCCGCCAGCCGCAGGCATTAAACGCAGCATAACCTGCTTGTAGGAAGGATGATCGTTAGGACTGACCGTTGTTGGAAAAGAAATAAATGCAATCCACTTCCCATCGGGTGAGAGATGTGGGAACCAATCGTTATATTCATCAAAAGTTAATTGCTCGCGAGCTGAGCCATCCGGTTTCATGCGCCAAAGTTGCATGGTGCCGCTCTCGCTGGAATTATAGTAAATGTATTTTCCATCAGGGGAATACTCACAACCATCTACATGAAAACCGTTGTTGTTGGTGAGTTTTATTTCTTCACCTCCGTTGACATTAATTTTATAGATATCATAATGCACGCCATCGCGCTGACCGACAAAGACGAGTTCTTTTCCATTGGGCGACCATCCATGCAAATAGGAAGGTGTTTTCGCTGTTATTAATTTGGGAGTTCCTCCACTCAGCGGTAATGTATATATTGTTGATCCTCCACCTGGCAATCCATCCCGATGATGACTGATGGCCAACATTTTTCCATCGAATGAAATGACATGATCATTGTTGTTTCGGTTGGCAAAATCAGTATTCAGTTTTTCCTTTGTTCCACCTTCAATCGGAATAGTAAACAAAGATCCGTCTTCGTTAAATAATAATTTCTTTCCATCCGGTATCCAGTTTGGGGCTTCAAATCTTCCGGTGGATTCATGAATCACTTTTCTTTTACTATCAAATACATTCATCGTTTCCAGGCGGCAACCGACAAATCCTTCCCGGTTAGGATTATAACTTTCACCCACCGGTTTATCAATCCTTACATTCCAGGCCCTTGCTTCTTCCATCACGTTTTCATTATGCGCTGAAATAAATAGCCCAATCAAAACCTGATCCTGTAAAGCCGGGTGCACATATCGACCAACTTCCTGCAGGGGTTCTCCGGCATGGGCCACTCTCATAATGTAAACCCTGCCAACGCGTTCAAGTTGAATTATCTGAATACCCTTTTTAGAAAATCGGATTTCATCTTCGGGATCGCGCATATGAGCTCCGCGCAATTGTCGCCATTGCATGGCTGTGAGCCCATCCCCATGCACGGTAGCCACAAGGTGTGCTGCATCGTCATCAACCGAACTACGAGCCATCCATCCTATTTTGCGGTGCGGATCAGTTCCTTTTCCAACAAATGCAAAATTGGCGGTGGCTATAAAGTCTCCCGTGATCTTTTTATACGTATAATGCAACTCATCGCGACCGAACCAGATATTGTAGCCACTTCCTTTTAATTGGTACTCCTGACTTTCCGCATCATACACTGTGGTGCCTTGGTTTTTTGGCTTTCCAATATCTGTATGATTTTCAAAAATGCCTACCGGTGTTTGCGACATAGTCGGGAAGATAAAACTACACCACAAAATTCCAACAAGTGTTTTCATAGATCTGAATTTAACGAAGGTGCCTCTGAAGCGTATTCAATATTAATTAATAAACCAGAACTTTCTTGACTACCCGTTAGTTAAATCTGAGATTGCAACTCCATGATTCTCAAAAAGATTTTCATTTTACCTATCAAAGTTTACCAGGCCACTATTTCTCCCTTGTTGGGGGCGCACTGCCGACATACTCCGTCATGTTCACAATACACCATTGAGGCAATCCTGGAATGGGGCGTACTAAAAGGCACCTGGCTGGGTATGAAGCGAATTGGCCGATGCCATCCCTGGGGCACCAGTGGCTTTGATCCCGTTCCCAAAAAGAAATAATACCACTCCTCAAGCCATAATGCTGATCAGGAATTCTTTCTTCTGAATTGCGAAAATAAAATCTACATTTAGAAAAGTTATTCTTCCTTTTCTATGCCTGATTTTCAAATTAAGAAAACGCCAAAAGATTATGATGTATGTATTGTGGGTTCCGGTGCGGGTGGTGGCATGGCTGCCTATGTACTGGCCAATGCAGGAATTAAAGTAGTCTTACTGGAAGCGGGTCCTCTCTACGATCCCGCCAAAAATGTAACTCAAATGAAGTGGCCGTGGGAATCGCCTCGCAGAGGTGCCAGTACTCCGCTGCGGCATTTTGGAGACTTTGACGCGGCTTATGGTGGCTGGGAATTAGATGGAGAACCGTATACGCGCAAGGATGGCACTAAGTTCGACTGGTTTCGTTCGCGCATGCTGGGTGGACGTACAAATCACTGGGGTCGGATTTCGTTGCGTTTTGGTCCTAAAGATTTTAAACGCAGAAGCATTGATGGCTTAGGGGATGACTGGCCCATCGGGTATGAAGATGTCGCCCCTTATTATGATAAGATCGATCAACTCATTGGTATTTTCGGATCAAAGGAAAATTTACCCAACGATCCTGATAGCATTTTTTTACCACCACCCAAACCCCGATTACACGAACTCTTTATTAAAGAAGCCGGTGATAAGCTAAGTATTCCCGTCATACCTTCCAGACTTTCCATTCTTACAAAACCAATCAACAAAGAACGCGGTGCTTGTTTCTTTTGTGCTCAATGCAATCGGGGCTGCACGGTGTATGGAGATTTTTCATCTTCCTCAGTATTAGTCAAGCCTGCATTAAACACGGGTAATGTAGATGTGATTCCGAACGCCATGGTGCGCGAAGTCAATACAAATTCAGAAGGGAAAGCAACCGGTGTTTCATTTGTTAATAAAGATGATAAGCAAGAATATACGGTGAATGCCAAAGTAGTAGTGTTGGCAGCAAGTGCCTGCGAATCAGCACGCTTGTTACTCAACTCCAGATCATCCCAATTCCCCAATGGTCTTGCCAACTCGAGTGGCGTAGTAGGTAAATATCTACATGACTCAACGGGTGCCGATATGGGTGGCATTCTTCCAAAGTTGGTAGGCAGAAAAAGGTATAACGAAGATGGCGTGGGCGGTATGCACGTTTATTCACCGTGGTGGATGGATAGTAAAAAACTAGACTTCCCGCGCGGTTATCACATTGAATATTATGGTGGTATGGGTATGCCCGGGTATGGATATGGTTTTGGCATGCACAATACCAACAGTCAGTATGCTGGTCGGGATGGGCAAAAACGTGGCGGTGGATATGGTGCTTCCCTCAAAGATGATTATCGTTATTTTTATGGTGCAACTTTTGGTATGTCCGGTCGTGGCGAATCCATTGCTATGGAAAGCAACTATTGCGAGATTGATCCTACTACCGTTGATAAATACGGAATTCCGGTTTTGAGATTCCATTACAAATGGACAGATCACGAAGTAAAGCAAGCGAAACACATGAAGGAAACGTTTGCCGAAATCATAGATACCATGGGGGGCGTTGTTACCTGGGGCAAAGACGGTGCTGAAAATGATTATGGCCTTCAGGCTCCCGGGCGCATCATCCACGAAGTAGGCACAACACGCATGGGTAATGATCCAAAAAAATCTGTCGTGAACAAACACAACCAGGCGCACGATGTCGATAATCTTTTTATTGTCGATGGTGGCCCCTTTGTATCGCAAGCTGATAAAAATCCAACCTGGACAATATTAGCTTTATCCATGCGGGCCAGTGAATATATTATTGATGAATTAAAGAAACAGAATATTTGACCTCACCCCTGCCTGCCGAAAGAAACTTTCGTTCTGCAGGTAGGCTAAATCCCTTTCCCCAGGAGAGGGACTTTAAGAGCAGGCAAAAAAAAAGAATATATCAACACTTAAATAAAATCCTCTTACCTCTCTTCTTTGGAGAGGGGCCAGGGGTGAGGTTATGGATAGAAGAAAATATTTAAAAACACTTGCAGTCAGTTCACTCGGGGCTACTGCATTACTTCAATCATGTGAGCCGGCAAAGGAAAAAACTCCGGAAGGTCCAACCTTCACCATTGATCGTACTCCAGAAGAATTGGCACGCGAACAAAAGTTGCTAAGTGAAACTTTCTTTGATGAGCACGAAATGAAAACAATTCGGATTCTCTCTGATATCATTATTCCGAAAGATGAAGTTTCGGGCTCCGCTTCAGATGCCAAAGTGCCCGAGTTTATTGAGTTCATCGTAAAGGATATGCCGCGCCATCAAACTCCCATGCGGGGCGGCTTGAAATGGCTTGACATTCAATGCATGAAACGATTCAATGCCGATTTTGCTTCGTGTAGTCCCGCTCAACAAATAGAAATGATTGATGAGATTGCTTATCCCCAAAAGGCAAAACCTGAGTTGCAACAAGGCGTTGCTTTCTTCAACCTGATGCGTGATTTAACTGCCTGCGGATTTTTTACCAGCGAAATTGGAATAAAAGATTTAGGATATGCTGGTAATAAACCCAACCAATGGGATGGAGTCCCGCAGGATGTGCTTGATCAGTATGGAGTAAAATATGATGAACGGACCCTGGCTGAAAGCGTGAAGTTTGATTCTTAAAATGATAATTCTACAATTTAAAATTACCCTATGACTACCCGAAGAAGTTTTATTAAACAAGCCGGCCTTGCAGCTGCAGCCGTAACCATTGTACCTCGTCATGTAATTGGAGGTAGTGGCTTCATCGCGCCAAGCGATAAAATTGTTGTAGCTGGTATTGGTGTTGGTGGCAAAGGTGAAAGCGACATCGCCATGTTTGCCAAAAGCGGAAAAGCCGACATCGGATTTTTATGCGATGTAGACGATCGCAGGGCTGCAAAAACAGTAACCAACTTTCCAAAAGCAAAATATTACAAAGACTATCGCAAGATGCTGGATGAAAATCACAAGAGCATTGATGCAGTTTCTGTTTCCACACCCGACCACATGCATGCTATTCAGGCCCTGGCCGCCATGGAGTTGGGCAAGCATGTGTATGTGCAAAAGCCATTGACCCATGATATCCATGAAGCACGCATGCTAACCGAAGCTGCGAACAAATATAAAGTGGTTACTCAAATGGGTAATCAAGGTGCATCCGGAGATGGTGTTCGGCAAATGCGCGAGTGGTATGAGGCCGGACTAATTGGCGATGTGCACACCGTATACTGCTGGACGAATCGTCCTGTGTGGCCGCAAGGAATTCCTTGGTCAGATAAAAAAGCAGAGATCCCAAAAGAGTTGGATTGGAACTTATGGCTTGGTACTGCACCCGCGAAAGATTACGTAGAGAAGATTGTGCCCTTTAACTGGCGGGGCTGGTGGGATTATGGTACTGGTGCTTTGGGCGACATGGCATGTCATATTATTGAACCTCCATTCCGTGTTCTCGGTCTTGGCTATCCCACGGAAGTGGAATGCAGTGTGGGCAGTGTTTATGTAGATGAATTCAGACGCGGATATTTTCCAGAGAGTTGTCCTCCTTCCTCGCACGTAATCATGACGTACCCCGGTAAAGCCGGAAAGCCAAACGTAAAATTCCATTGGATGGATGGTGGCATTCAACCAGAGAGACCTGAAGAATTGGGACCTAATGAAATGATGGGTGATGGTGGAAATGGCGTAATTATGGTAGGCACAAAAGGCAAGATGATGTGTAGCACGTATGGTATTAATCCGCAATTGTTACCTACTTCACGAACTAAGGAAGTCAGTACGCCACAAACGTATAAGCGGGTTGCAGGTGGTTCCGATGGTCATTATGCACAATGGGTAGAAGGTTGCATCGCAGGTTATGGAAAAACAGATTTGTCTTCGCCATTTGATTTGGCAGGCCCGCTCACAGAAGGATTGTTGATGGGCAACCTCGCTATCCGCAGTTATGATATTCGTAAGCCACGCGTAGGCGGAAGAGAAGGCCAGTTCGATTTTCCGGGTCGTTTTATTAAACTATTATGGGATGGACCCAATATGAAGATCACGAACTTTGATGACGCCAATCAATTCGTGAAACGTGAATACCGTACTGGATGGTAATTTAGTTTCGAAGTGAATACACTACTTATAATTTTGTCTACTTAATTGTTTTAACAAATGCCACTGAAAAAAAATAATCCTACACTCGTTAAGGAAGTTTCGAGGAGAGATTTTATAAAAACTGCCGGACTTGCCGCAGCAGCCTTTTCTATAGTTCCCCGATTTGTTTTGGGTGGACCGGGATTCCTCGCGCCCAGCGATACACTTTATATTGCCGGTATTGGTGTGGGCGGAAAAGGTACCAGCGACTTAACCGGGTTTGCCAGAAATCCAAAAGCAAAAATTTCTTTCCTGTGCGATATTGACGATCGTCAGGCGCAGGAATCCAAAACAAATTTTCCAGCCGCTAAGTCCTACAAAGACTTTCGCGTGATGTTGGATAAGGAAGCCAAAAACATCGATGCAGTTTCTGTCTCTACGGCCGATCATACACATGCAGTAGCCGCTATGGCCGCCATGCAACGGGGCAAACATGTCTATGTGCAAAAACCACTTACGCACGACATCTATGAAGCCCGCATGCTTACCGAAGCAGCCAAGAAATACAAAGTGGTTACTCAAATGGGCAATCAATATGCTTCCGCAGATTTTGTAAGAACAGCAAAAGAATATGTAGATGCCGGACTGATTGGCGATGTGCATACGGTTTCCTGCTGGTCCAACCGGCCTGTGTGGCCACAAGGCATTCCTACACCTACTGGCAAGCATGAAATACCCAAAGAAGTAGATTGGGATTTGTGGCTGGGTCCTGTTAAGCATGTTGATTACAATCCTGCCTATCATCCTTTTAACTGGCGCGGCTGGTGGAATTTTGGAACGGGCGCATTAGGTGACATGGCCTGTCATATCATGGATGCGGCCTTCCGCATTCTTCCTATTGATTTCCCTTCCGAAGTTGAATGTAGTACGACCACTGCATGGTCCGACTTTTTTGTGATGGCCGATTATAAAGACAGCTGCCCTGCATCTTCGATCATACACCTGAAGTTTCCGCGCACAGACGGTAAAGGCACCATTAACTTTACCTGGATGGATGGTGGACTGGTTCCGAAAAGACCTGATGAATTGTTACCAGACGAATTGATGGGTGATGGTGGCAATGGCTACATCTTCGAGGGCACGAAAGGAAAACTGATCGGCAACTACGAGCGCCCTCCTATCCTGCTGCCATCCAAAAGAATGAAGGAGGAAACCTTGCCAAAGCCAACCCTTGCACGTGTAGCGGGTGGCGAGGCCGGTCATTATACCCAATGGGTTGATGCCTGCATTGCGGGTTATGGAAAAGTACAGTTGAGCTCACCGTTTGAATATGCCGGACCGTTTACTGAAGCGGTGCTGATGGGCAATCTCGCGATCCGTAGTTATGGTATGGATGCTGAAAAAGGATTTCCCGGAAGAAAGAAATTACTGTGGGATGCCAAGAACATGAAGATCACCAACTTCGATGCGGCCAATCAGTTTGTGAAGAGCGAATACCGGCCTGGTTGGAGTCTTTAGTTATATTGTTTAACCGCAGAGAACGCGGAGTTTCGCAAAGGCATTTTATGCTAACGATTCGTTTATCCTTGCGCCCTTTGCGTGCCCTGCGGTTAAATATAGAAACAAATGGAAGACAAAAAATTCATTCAACAACTCCTTTCCCAAAATGCTGCAGCATTTGTTGACTTCATAGCTCAACAACCGGAAACTAAATTTTTAGAAACTCCCAATAGTAAATGGTCGGTAGGACAAAACCTTGAGCACTTAATCAAAAGTCTGGCACCCGTTAATCAGGCTCTGTTGTTACCGGGATTTATATTGCGATTACTCTTTGGTAAACCTAATCGCAAACCACGCACCTATCCGGAAATGGTTGATCGCTATAAACAAAAACTTGCAGCCGGAGGTAGAGCCACCGGTAGGTTTGTGCCCGCGACTATCACATGGTTGGAGAAAGATAAAAAGATCATTGCTTTTAAAAACGAAGCCGAAACGATGATCCGGAGATTAAACTCGTGGCACGAAAATCAATTAGATCAATACCTGCTTCCCCACCCGCTGCTGGGCAAACTTACCTTGCGCGAGATGTTGTTCTTTTCGGGGTATCATATTGAGCATCATAAAGAATTGCTAGAGGAACGAGCATGATCGATGGTCATGCAAATCATTATTCTATAAAATAAAAAAACCTCTGCCAGATGTGGTCAGAGGTTTTCATTCTTGTTGGATGCTCATCGTATTTTTGTTTTAGAAAATATGAATTTCTTCACCTGATGATATTCACTGCTGTTCAACCCAAAGATGGCTCGGATGTACTTCTTGGCAGAGCGGGCAGCAACAACTACAGAGTTTACGTCTCCATAATAAATTTGATAAAGTCGGAGTCGTGCATGGCTTAACCTGACCCGGGTTTCTTTTACGATGACGTTGTGGCTACGAAGTTTTGACACATGTTCAAGAAGACCCACCACTGACAAGTGATATTCAGTAGGTTGGTACAAGGGTTCCATGCTCACCAATTGCACAAGCTGGGCGAAATGGTTGGTCATGCTCTCAAACCCGCGTTGTGAAAACGGTCTGCCTTTCTCTGACGGGCCTAAACCTTCCCCGGAAGGAATCGGGTCCCGGCTTTTCCTTCGGCTTGTCATTTGTCGAAGGAGCACACGCGCATCCTTCATGGTTTGTTCGCTGGCGCCCGAAGCAGCCAGGGTAAAGGTGATGCTCGATACCAGTTTGGGTAAACCGGCAAAGACAATCTCCCGATGATTCGTAGCGTTGTTCCAAACGGACTTCGCTGCGTTTACTTCCTCCAACGCCTGACGGGCTTTAATCGCCAACTCGTTTAAGGCACTTAACTTGAGGTTCGGCAATCCGGGGTTATACGATCCTCCATACCCGGAGCAGAAGCCAAGGAATTCCTCCAGGGCTGCTGCGGTTTTTACATGTGACATAACTGTATTTGTTTAAGTTATGTCCTTAGTACGCAATAGAGGCTACTCTTTGTTTTCCCATTCTCAATTATTTACGAAACTATATTTCTTACTAACCAGGCAACCCGACTTGGACTGGCACGTTAGTACGCTTTTTTTTCATACTCGCTTGATTAAATTTTTCTTAGAGTTCGTGAAAATGCTAGATGGGTGACAAGTCAGGACAGAATTGCCTTGACCTTAATCGCAGATGGAGCAGGTGCGCATGATGTACACCCTGACTGCGCATCGTGTAGGGTTGAAGTGCGCATCGTGAACACACTGGCAGTGGATCGTGATCGGTGCGAGTCCGCCTTGCAAATACATCAACTGCACATTGCAAGCGGTGCAAAGGTGCATTATGAAGGCAAGCCCTGCGCATGCTGAAGGGTATGGGTGCGTATCGTGAATGTAGCAGGGGCGCATTTTAGGTGGTGCAGGAGCGCAAGGCAAACACATCGTCTGCGCATCGCCAAGGATGCGGGTGCACATCTTGAATGCACCAACTGCATGTCTTAACTGGCATGAAGGTGTAACGTAAATATGCTGTAGGTGCAGTTTGAATGTCTATTCCATTATACTTTTCCTAGCGGAGTCTCACGTCTCGGGCCTGCCTGCGGTAGACAGGGACTTCGCGTTGTCTTTTCTATTTTGTGAAATCACTTTGTTACTTATTATTATCTTCTTTCAATTTACGCGGAGTACCTCCTCTCACTCTTTCCTTCTCTCCCGGAGACTCCGCTGCGAAGGGGACAAGGGGGCTTACATACTTTTAATACTTATCAATTCTCCAATTACCCCATCTTTTCGCTCATACTTAATATATCCGTTCGACTTGCTCCAATAGATGGTAATAATATCGGTATCTATAGGAATCCTTTTACTATTGCATTCAACTACAATTACATCATCAAAAATCCCGCATGGTGTCTGAATAGTATATAAATCATGATTATCCAAATCCGCAATTTTATAGTTACGCCCCCAAAATTCACTTCCTGGAATTGAGAATTGAAAATCAATATTACTAAGCTCTGTAGTAGATTGTGCTGATATTCTTAAGAAAGTCAACTCAGTCGATCGTTTATAATTGCTGATTTTCCTTTTTACAACAACTTGCAGTCTTTCATTCTTTAATGATCCAATGCCATCTGGAAACCCAATTTCATTTGAGTTAATTATTGTTAAAGTATCATTAATTCCTCCAGAAGAACTAAAAACTAAACTCATCCCATCAATATATGGATTCCAGAATTTTTCTTCATCTGTAAGAAAGCTTCGTTCTTGCGAACATCCTCCGATACTCAACAAAAGGAACAAAAACACCTTTACATCAATTTTCATATTTTATCCACATGCTGATAAGTCTTCCGACAGTACCATTCAAAAATAATACTTTGAAGTAAACCAAGAGTTTTTAAACCAATGCGTAAAGAATCCTTAAATTTCTACCTTTGCCGGATTCGTCTTTGCCCATGCTCAAGATTGACGCCCATACGCATATCCTTCCCAAAAAAATGCCCAACTGGAGCGATAAGTTTGGCTATGGCGATTTTATCTACCTGCAACATCACCGTAAAGGTTATGCCAAAATGATGCGCGGCAACCAATTCTTTCGGGAGATCAAAGACAACTGCTGGGATCCAAAAATAAGAATCGAAGAGTACGCTCAGTTTAATACGCAGGTGCAGGTGGTCTGTACCATACCTGTTATGTTTTCGTACTGGGCGCAACCACACGATTGCCTCGACCTTTCAAAATTTCTAAATGATCATATCGCCAAACTCGTAGACAAATATCCAAAGCAGTACATCGGTCTTGGCACGGTGCCCATGCAGGACACCGAGCTGTCGGTGAAAGAACTTGAACGCATAAAAAAGATTGGTCTTAAGGGAATTCAGATCGGCTCCAACATCAATGACGATAACCTGAACGAAGGACGCTTCTTCCCTATTTTTGAAGCGTGCGAGAAATTAAACCTGGCGGTGATGGTGCACCCCTGGAACATGATGGGTGAAAAACAAATGCAACGCTACTGGCTTCCCTGGCTGGTAGGCATGCCGGCTGAAACTTCGCGCGCCATGTGTTCCATGATCTTTGGCGGGATTTTTGAAAGACTCCCAAAACTTCGGGTTATGTTTGCGCATGCAGGCGGATCGTTCTTACCTACTATTGGTCGTATCGAACATGGTTTTAATTGCCGGCCCGACCTGGTGGCGATTGATAACAATGTAAATCCCAGAAATTACCTCGGCAAATTCTGGGTAGATTGTGTTACCCACGATGCCCTCATGTTGGAATACGTATTGAAGATGCAGGGCAGCAAGCGCATTGTGTTGGGATCGGACTATCCGTTTCCGTTGGGGGATTTAGAAATCGGAAAATTCATCGAAGAAATGGCACTTTCTGAATCGGTAAAAGAAGATATTTTTTGTAACGCTACGCTGGAGTGGTTACAAGTGTCGAAGAATGATTTTGTTCAAAATTAATTTTAGTCTTGTGAATAGAGTTGTGTTGGTTTTGGTTGCTCTTGGTTTTGTATCAACTGCCTGGGCACAAGTAGATGAAAGAGAAAAACTCAGGGAATTGGAAATTCAACGACAGGCAGACAAACAACGCGCTATCGATCGCCAGATTGATTCGGTCGCGTTGCTGATTGATACCGAACAATATGAAGCAGCCGATAAAAAAATCATGAGCATTCTGCGCACCGTTAAAAGTGTTCCCTCCGACCTTACTTTTTACCTGGGAAAAAATTCTTATTACCTCACCAAATACAAACAAAGTGTTGATTGGTTAAATAAATACATTCAATTAAAAGGAACTGCTGGACAATTTTCAGAAGAAGCCATTGCGATAAAAAGAAAAGCTGAAATTGAACTTGTAAAAGAAAAACAACAGGAAGCCCAACAAGCCACCGTAATCTTTTCGAAAGACTTTGATATTGATTGTGGCCCCACAGGTAAAGTAGTTTGTCCGGTTTGTAATGGATCCACCGTTATCATTAAGAAAGGATATTTTGGCGACACCTACAAAACCTGTGGCTACTGCAATCATACAGGTACTTTAACCTGTGGCGATTACAACAAACTTCTTAAAGGGCAACTCAAACCAGCCGTCAACTGATTGTTCTTGACATAGTTAAGATTGAATCTGATTCGATTTATTGTTAACTTTGCACACTTCAAAATAGTGTGAAATGGCCTTGTTTAACCGAATTAACGGCAAAGAATTAAAAGAGCGGTTGCACCATAGTGTGCAGGCTCGCACCACCATTTCATTTTATAAATATCACCAGCTTGCTGACCCCGCAGCATTTCGAAACGAGTTGTATCAACTCTTTGATCAGCTTCAAGTATGGGGTCGTATTTACGTTGCCCACGAAGGTATCAACGCACAAATAAGTGTGCCTACCGAACGTTTTCTGGATTTTAAAACAGAACTATACAGCATTCCATTTCTCACTGGCATCCGATTAAATATCGCTGTGGATGATGATGGTAAATCCTTTTTCAAGCTTAAGATTCTGGTGCGAAGCAAAATTGTTGCAGACGGCCTGAACGATAGCACCTTTGATGTAACCAATTGCGGTGTTCATGTCAATGCGAATGAGTTCAATCAGTTGGCCGATAATCCCAATACGATTGTTGTCGACATGCGCAACCACTACGAAAGTGAAGTGGGTCATTTCAAGAATGCTATCTGTCCGGATGTGGATACTTTCCGTGAAGAATTGCAGGTAGTAAAAGATTTGCTAGCCGACCAAAAAGATAAAAACCTGCTTATGTATTGTACCGGAGGCATCCGCTGCGAAAAAGCAAGTGCGTGGTTTAAACATGTTGGCTTCAAGAATGTATTTCAATTGAATGGCGGCATCATTGAATATGCCCGTCAGGTAAAAGATCAAGGTCTGGAGAATAAGTTTATCGGAAAGAATTTTGTGTTTGACGAACGTCTGGGCGAACGCATTTCAGAAGACATCATCAGTGAATGTCACCAATGCGGTAATCCCTGCGACAGCCATACGAATTGTAAAAACGATGGGTGCCATTTACTTTTCATTCAATGCGAAGAGTGTGCTAAAAAATATGCCGGGTGTTGTTCACAAGAATGTAGTGACATCATTGCCTTGCCGGTTGAAGTTCAAAAAGAAATCCGCAAGGGAATTAATAAAGGACGGCAGGTATTTAAAAAAGGAAGAGCCAAAAGCTTAAAGTCAAAAGTTTAAAGTCATAAGCTTTTTACTTTTCGCTTTCAGCTTTAAGCATTGTGCTTATGATACGAATAGGAATCATCAATGTAAGTGACCGCGCAAGTCAGGGTATCTACGAAGACCTCCCAGGAAAAGCCATTGTTGCTACCTTAAATGAATACATGGTTGGGGATTGGCATAAAGAATATGCGATCGTACCGGATGAACAAAATCTTATCGAAGCCACACTAATTGAGATGGCCGATGTAAAAAAATGTTGTCTGATTGTTACCTGTGGTGGCACGGGCCCTGCCGCTCGGGATGTAACACCCGAAGCAACGGAGCGCGTTTGTAATAAGATGATGCCAGGGTTTGGAGAACTTATGAGAATGGAAAGTTTGAAGTACGTACCCACGGCCATTCTATCGCGGCAGACAGCAGGCATCAGAAACCAAACTTTAATCGTAAATTTGCCCGGGAAACCAAAAGCCATACGGCAGTGTTTAGATGCAGTGTTTCCAGCTATTCCGTATTGTATTGACCTGTTGAATGGGCCTTATATTGAGTGCAGAAATGAAATAATCAAGGTTTTCAGGCCTGCCTGATTTGATTAAACAGACTTATGGCTAGAATTAAATATTACTACGACACCGAAACCTGCAAGTACGAGCGAATAAAAACCTCGACCGGGGATATTATTCTCAATACCTTGGGAATCATGTCGCTCACGGTTGCCATGGCCGTGGGGCTTCTGATTTTATATAGTTCTTACTTTGAATCTCCGAAAGAATTAATCCTCAAAAACGAAGTAAAGGAATTAGAATTCTACTACGATAATCTGAGCGCTGAGGTTGAAAAATTACAAAGCCAACTTACCAACATGGAATACCGCGATGATAATATTTATCGCGTTGTATTAGGTGCAGAACCCATCGACAAAAGCATCCGTGAAGCCGGTGTAGGTGGCTTGGATCGGTATGAAGACATTAAAAACAAAAATGTAATTCACGAAGACATTATTGTGAAGCTAAGTGAAAGTGTGGATAACCTGCGAAGAAAAATATACATCGAATCAAAATCACAGGATGACGTGGTAGATTTGGCCGAGAGAAAAGAGATGCTGTTTGCTGCCATTCCTGCCATACAACCCGTAGCGAATAAACAGTTGATTGCGTTAGCTTCTGGCTTTGGATTACGGATCCACCCTATTTATAAGGTAAAGAAAATGCACACAGGCATTGACTTTGCGGCTGCCATTGGAACGCCCATCTATGCTACCGCAGACGGAAACATAGATAAACTTCATGTAAGTTTTAGTGGATATGGAAAAATGCTTGAAATCGATCATGGTTTCGGCTATCGTACACGTTATGCACACATGCATGGATTTGCTGTGCGCCAGGGCCAGAAAGTCAAGCGTGGTGATCTGATTGGGTATGTAGGTGATACCGGGCTTTCCACCGCTCCGCACTTGCACTATGAAGTCTTTGTAAATGGTATTCATGCCAACCCTGTACATTACTTCTTCAACGATCTGAATCCAGCCGAATACGAAAAGATTATCGAATTGGCTTCTATCGAAAATCAATCGTTGGGTATGTAATCCAACTCAAAACGGAATCTTACTATTCTGTTTTTATAATTAAGATAGTATCTTTAGGCTAATCTCAGATTAGCAACATGAAGATAGTCTTTGCATTTCTACTTGGTCTAATCTTTCTCAGCTGCTCCGACTTTGAAGAGTTTCAGGGAATTAAGATCCGACAATACGCAACCAAAGTAATCCGGTTTAGTTCGCAATATACCGCCACGTCATGGGCAGCAACCCGCGCGTTGGGAAAAGAAAACGTGTATCCCAATTATGGCGATTTTGCCAATGCCTGGGCTTCGTTTTCGGCTGATGAAGAACGTGAATTTCTCGAATTGGGTTTTGATACGCTACAAACCGTAAGGTCGATTGAGATTTATGAAACCTATAACCCTGGGGCAGTCGATTCGATATTTTTACGCGATGCAAATTCAAAAAAATGGAATTTAGTTTACACAAAACCAGCGGTGAAAAATCTGGAAAAAAAATCTAGAATATTTTCTATCTACCTGATGGAAACAGGATACTTTAGTGACGCCATCCGGATTGCCATTAATAGTCCGGTTGTGGCCGGTTGGAATGAGATTGATGCTATCGCAATAACGGGCCAACGAAAGCCATAGATAAAGTCAGTATGAAAAAATTGCTTTTCATGTTTATCTTGTTTGTCGTCTTCCTTAATCAGGCGATTGGACAAGGTTGCAGCGATGCCGGGTTTTGTACCATGGGCGCCATGAAACCCGACCAGCCTTTTAACAAAAAGGTTGCTATAAAATTAAGATCGATGGAGATCAGTTATTACCGGGGAACCACCACCACCTCGCCCAAAGTATTTGTTGCTACAGCGGACATGAGTTTCAATATCATTGATAGTAAGACGTTCTTTCAAGTTAAACTGCCTTATCAAACGGTTGACGGAAATTTTGGAAGTACCGGAGGACTGGGCGATATCTCTCTATGTTTTACACGTAATTTATACGCTTCCGAAAAGTTTGATGTCGGATTATCCGTAGGTGGAAAAATTCCATCAAACGATTCAAATTTAAAAAATGAAGATAACGGATTATCCTATCCCATGTATTATCAAACCAGCTTAGGTACGTATGATTTTATAACAGGAATTTCACTGGTAAATAAAAAATGGCTTTTCGCTACAGGTATTCAACATCCCTTCAATAGTAATGAAAATGGATTTACCTATGGAGGCTGGATACCTGTTTACCAGGATGGAAAAGAGGAAGACTACGTACGCACTTATGATCTTGCCTACAAACTCAAGCGAGGTACCGATGTTATGCTCAGGGCAGAACGCAACTTTCGATATGCCCGTTTCAATTTTACATTAGGATTGCTTCCCATTTTCCGAATCACCAAAGACGAAATTACAGACCCCAACACAAACCAGCGAATCAAATTGGAGGGGACAACCGGTATGGCTCTTTCCGGGATTGCAACGGCAGGGTATAGCTTCAATGTGAAATCAGGCATCCGATTACTGTTGGGTAGAAAAATTACTCAACGAGAGGTGAATCCTGATGGCCTGACCAGAGTTAACGTTTCAACGATTAGTTACTATTATCGATTTTGATCATGAAACGGATTTTCATATTTGTTGGTCTGCTAATAATCTTTTCTGTTGCCTGGTCCCAACCTAAAGGCAATACACCCACTATCATTGATCAACTTGATGAACTTCTGTTTGACTCACAATATGATGCCGTCATTAAGCGGGTTGACGAAACCAAACCTGCCGATCCATATCAAGAGGTACTCTTAAAAAATAAAAAAGCTGAAGCCCTCATACGACTCGGCAACTTTGACGCAGCCGATCAATTACTAAAGGAAACGTTTGACAGAATCAACCAAGTAAAAAATCCAGGGTCGTTGGAGGCCATCACCCAAACCAATATGGGGTTTCTTTATCTCAATCAAGGTAAAAATGATTTAGCATTAGAAACGTTGATTTCGGCAGTAAGTACATTACAAGCAAGCGGCAATAGCCTCGAGAGCGCCCAGGCCCTCGCCTATCTGGGCCAGGTTTACATCACCACCGGAAAATATTCGCAAGCAACAGAACAACTTTTAATGGCTTTATCACTGAGGCAGGATAAGTTACCTGACACACATGAATTAATAGCTGCATCCTACAACGATTTGGGTTTTGCTTATAATCAGCTGGACGTTGATAAGTCACTGGACTATTATGAACAAGCTGCCGCGATGTATGAAAAACTTCACGGCAAGGATCATCCTAAAATGGCTATTGCCAACACAAACCTGGGGCGGGCCTATTATTCATTAGAATTATACGGTGATGCCATAAATTACTTCGAAGCAGCACTTACAATCTGGGAAAAAATTCACAAGCAGGCGCATCCTTCGCAGGCCTTTGTGCTGACCAATCTTGGACAAACCTATGCCAAACTAAATGATCTAAAGGCTTCTATTGGTTATTACGAAAAGGCACTTGCCATTTATATAGCATCGCAAGGGGAAAAACATCCTGATGTTGCTTATACCTATAACCTGATCGGCAATACCTTCAAGTCGCAGGATAAATTCGATAGCGCGTTAATGAACTATCAGAATGCAATGATAGCCAACGTGAGCGATTTTAATTCGCAAGAAATTAGTACTAATCCATCCTTTGAAAACTATTATAACGGAAATGTGCTTTTGTATTCCATGATGTACAAAGCGCAGGTGCTGGAGGCACGTCACTTGGGTAAAACGCTCAAGTTGAGTGATCTTACTCTTGGGCTTTCCACCCTGCAGGTATGCGACCAGCTCATTGATAACTTAAGACAACAAACCACCAATGAATCTGATAAAATTACCTTAGGGGCTATAGCCAATGAAGTATATGCGGATGGTGTTCGAATCTCTTACTTGCTGAGCGATGTTTCTTTTCGGGATCGGAAAATCTATCGGGAACAATCTTTTTATTTTGCTGAAAAAAGTAAATCAGCGGTATTACAGGAAGCCATTTCCGATGCCAATGCAAAATCCTTTGCCAATATTCCCCCTGAATTGATTGAAGAAGAAAAAAGTCTAAAATCAGCGATGGCATTAGTGACTCAGAAACTTGCACAAAAGCCATCGGAAGATGAAGAGAAGTATTTACGGGAAACCGCCTTTCATTTAAACCAAAGTTATAGTGAGTTTATTAATCAAATGGAAAAGAAATACCCAGAGTATTTCAATTTAAAATTTAATTCCGCTACACCTTCCATTACGGAGTTACAAGATTTATTGGACGTACAAACGTCACTCATAAGTTATTTTATTGACGAGAAAGACAGCCGGTTATACACCTACCTGATTACCCAAAAGAATTTCACCATCACAAATCAAAACCTGCCTGCTGACTACGATAAATTTTTAAGCGGCTTTAGAAACAGTTTGTATTTTCAGGAAGAGAAGGCATTTATACTAACCTCCCGAAATCTCTACAAGTTATTAATACCAAAAGGCATTCCATCTTCCACAAAAAATCTTGTATTGTTGCCATCAGGCCGAATGAGCATCATTCCTTTCGAGGCCCTACTGACTAAAAATATAAAAGACCCACAAACACCGTTTGATCAATTACCTTACTTGTTAAAAAAATATAGTGTCCGTTATGAATTCTCAGCAGGCTTGTTACTTCAAAAGAAGGACAAACCAACTTCTACCATCACCTCTGCAAAGTTGTTAGCCCCCATTTCATTTCCGGAAAAAGATAATCTAAACAATCTACCCGGCACGGAGAAAGAAGTGATGGAAATACAAACTTTATTTAAAGGACAAAATATAGCCTGTGAAGTATTGACCCAAAAGAAAGCCAGTGAAACTGCTATTAAAGATGAAAACCTCAAAGACTTTTCACTTGTGCATTTTGCTACGCATGGAATCGTTGACGAAGATAATCCTGAGTTATCCAGAATTTTCCTGCAAAGTGATTCAGAGGCTGAAGATGGCAATCTCTTCTCCGGAGAAATTTACAACCTTCACCTGAATGCAGATTTGGTAACCTTGTCTGCTTGTCAAACTGGTTTAGGAAAAATCTCAAAAGGTGAAGGGGTAATAGGTTTATCGAGGGCGCTTGTCTATGCCGGAGCCAAAAATATAATTGTTTCTTTTTGGAGTGTAGCCGATGAATCAACAGCCGAACTTATGATGAATTTCTATCAGATAATTCTTCAGAACAAGAACACTAACTTTAGTGATGGTTTGCGGGAAGCCAAGTTGGATTTACTTAAAAATGGAAAATATGCTGCCCCGTATTATTGGGCACCGTTTATTTTAATTGGTTTTTGAGAAGTAAAAAGGGGGCAAAAAATAACCTGACTCTTCGGCAAATAGAAGCAAAACTATTTGCTGTCAAAGTCAGGTTTTACACAGTTATAACGCTATGGCAAAATAGAATTTACTGTGCTTTAGAGAACCCCAAAGTAGGGGCTTGAGTTTCAATTTTCCTAAACATTTTCTAAAACTTTGTTTCCCCTTAAAAAATGGCGTTTTTAGCGCCAAAATCAAGTTTCTACAAATGATTGAGGACAATTACCGGCAGCGCGGTTTGCGCAATAAATTGGTTAAAAAACTACAGGAAAAGGGCATTTCTGACGAGCGCGTTTTGGCCGCAATCGGCAAAGTGCCCCGCCATGCGTTTTTTGACGATGCGCTGCTTGTCCACGCCTATGAGGACAAGGCTTTTCCAATTGGCGAGGGTCAGACCATTTCTCAGCCCTATACTGTTGCTTTTCAGACCGAGAAGCTAAAAATTAAGCCGGGCGACAAAGTGCTTGAGATCGGTACCGGGTCAGGTTATCAAGCTGCGATTTTACTGGAAATGAGTGCGAAAGTCTATTCTATTGAATACAATCGAAAACTATATGAAAGAACCAGGGACTTCCTGCCTACCCTTGGATACAAACCCTATTTCTTTTTTGGGGATGGCTCGAAAGGAATTCCTGCCAAGGCGCCTTATGATAAAATTATTGTGACGGCCGGGGCTCCGGTAGTTCCTGCTGCCCTCACCGATCAATTGGCCGAAGATGGCATTCTCCTCATTCCTGTAGGGGATCGTGAAAAACAAAAAATGCTGCGGATAACAAAAACAAAAGGCAAACTCAAGACAGAGGAGTTTGACTTTTTTGCTTTCGTGCCGCTGTTAGGTGAACAAGGTTGGAAGTAATGATTTGAAGTCAGAAAAGTTCACAGAAACAGGAATTGATTTTTTCTCTCCTTTCATAAATTCATCAAGGCGCGATGGTAGCTCAACCTGTTGTTGAATAGCTTCTTCCACCACATCTCTGAACTTTGCCGGATGAGCTGTTTCTAAAAAGATTCCTGCATAGCCAGAATTGTTTTGCAAGAACTCTATCAATCCCAGGTACCCTACCGCGCCATGCGGATCTAACATATATCCGGTGGCTTTAAAAACCGATTGCATGGCACTTCGTGTGGCAACGTCTGTAAAATAATAGCCATACACATCCTGACAGAGTTTATCGTAATTATGATCATACAATTCAAGCATACGGGCAAAGTTGCTGGGGTTACCAACATCCATCGCATTGCTAATGGTTTGCTGTGAATTTCGGGGTTTAAAAACTTTTGTCGCAAGGTATTCAGGAACAACATCATTGATATTAGTAACCGCCAGAAATTTTTGGATTGGTAAACCCATTCTTTTGGCCATAAGACCGGCCGTCAGGTTACCAAAATTTCCACTGGGCACAGAAACCACCACTTGCTTTTGGTGGTGTTTGATTTGAGCGTAGGCATGGAAGTAATAAAAGGATTGCGGAATCAATCTAGCGATGTTGATTGAGTTGGCGGAAGTCAGAAATAATGAACCCTTAAGTTGTTCGTCAATAAAGGCTTCTTTTACTAAGCGCTGACAATCATCAAACGTTCCGGCTACTTCCAGAGCAGTAACATTTCCACCCAGTGTGGTGAATTGCTTTTCTTGTATCTCACTGACTTTCTGCGAAGGATAGAGCACCACCACACGGGTGCCTGGCACATTAAGAAATGCGTTGGCTACCGCGCTTCCTGTATCGCCTGATGTGGCTACAAGTATAGTTATCTCTTTGCTTTGTTGCCGTGCAAAATATCCCAGTAAACCTGATAAAAACCGGGCGCCAAAATCTTTAAAGGCCAGGGTTGGGCCATGAAATAATTCCAACGTGAAAACATTATTCTCAAGGGCTACTAAAGGCGCATCAAATCGTATGGTGTGATCTATGATTTTAGTAAGCTCCGAATGAGGAATATCTTCACCGATCAGATTCTTTGCAACTTCAAAACTTATTTCTCTAAAGGATTTTTCTGACAATGATTCAAAAAAAGAAGTCGGCAATACAGGAATATGCTCCGGCATATACAATCCATTATCAGGTGCAAGGCCGTTAATCACCGCCTCCCGTAAACTGACCCTGACGGATTTATTATTTGAACTATAGTATTTCATTGATCGCGTTAAGATTAATCCCGAAGAATCCGGGCTCCTTCTTGATTAACTTTCGAAACATACACATCCGATTTCAACTGATATTTCAAGAACTCTTGTTGCATGGCTTTGCCTGCCCCGAGGGCGTGGGTTTCATTTTCGCTCAGCGCAAAAATAGTAGGCCCTGATCCTGAAATACCGCACCCCAATGCACCCGATTCTATTGCCACTTTTCTAAGATTATCAAAGCCCGGAATAAATGCTGCCCGTATTGGCTCCGCTATCACATCTTTCAAGGATCGGCCAATCAGTGCATAATCGGGTTTGGTAAGTCCTATCATCAGTCCGGCAATATTCCCGCTTTGAGTGATAACATCCTTCAGCGCCAGTGATTGCCGTAGCACTCTGCGCGAATCTTCCGTCTTTAACTCAAGATGCGGATGCACCAATGTGCAGTACAATTTTTCAGTGGCTGAAATTTTTATAACATCCAAAGGTTGGTAGTCACGCACTAATACAAATCCACCCAATAACGAAGGCGCAACATTATCAGCATGTGCAGATCCGCAAGCAATGCGTTCGGCTTCCATAGCATGCGGCACTAATTGTTCTCGAGTATACGGGTTACCCATCAGGTGATTGATGGCAACCAAAGCAGCAACTCCGCTGGCAGCGCTGGATCCCATCCCACTACCTAACGGAAGATTTTTTATTAACTCAATATCAACACCTTGTTCACTTGCCAGGGCCTTTAGAAATGAGATAACGGCAACGCCTGCAGTATTTCTGTCGGCTTCTTTTGGAAGTTTGCCATCATCGCCTGTAATAGACGTAATTTTTATTATGGCATCATCACGCAGCGTAAGTTTAACTTCGTCACCGGGAGCATCCACTGCAAAGCCCAGAATATCAAAACCACAACACACGTTGGCTACCGTAGCGGGGGCAAAAGCTCTGATTGATTTCATTTCAATTACTACGCATTTATATAACTTCCGATTCTTATAATATCTGCAAAGACCCCGGCCGCAGTAACTTCCGCACCAGCACCCGGGCCACGAATTACCATCGGGCGTTCATGATATCGTTCTGTTGTTAGCAAGATGATATTGTCACTTCCCGCCAAAGAAAAAAACGGATGCTGATCATTGACTGAGCCTAATCGAATACTGGCTTTTCCATTTTCCAAAACCGCCATGTACCGTAGTTTCTCCTTGCGAGATTCTGCTTCGGCCCTGAGTTTTTCAAACTCAATATCGTGCTTAGACAGTTTTTCAAAAAACGCTTCAATACTCATGTTGCCCATGCAATCTGTGGGAACAAGATTTTCAACCTGAATATCATCCAACTCAAGTGACAAGCCGGCCTCCCGCGAAAGGATTAAAACTTTACGGGCTACATCCATACCGTTAAGATCATCGCGGGGATCTGGTTCCGTGTAACCCTTCTCCTTCGCTTGCTTAACAACTTCACTAAACTTATCTCCTGCTTTGAATGAACTGAAAATATAATTCAGGGTGCCACTTAAAACAGCTTCAATGCCAATTACTTTATCACCACTAATCAACAGGTCGTTGAGTGTATTGATTACCGGTAAACCAGCGCCCACATTGGTCTCGTACAAAAATTTAACGCCTCGCTTTAACGCTGCAGACTTTAATGTCTGGTATTGTTTATACGTACCTGAGTTTGCTTTTTTATTTGGCGTAACTATAGAAATGTTGGAAGAAAGAATAGATTCATAATATTCAATCACTTCTTCGCTTGACGTACAATCCACGAAAATGCTATTCGATAAGTTCATGGAGTTCATTGTGCCGAAGAAAGTGTTCAGGTTCATTTCTTCACCCGTGTCGCGCATTTGAGTTACAACTTCGTTTAACGTTAATCCGTCTTCATGAAAAAGCATCTTCTTACTGTTCGCGATCCCGACAACATGAATCTCTAAATGATTTTGTTTGGCCAACTGATCAAATTGTTTTTGGATCATGGCCAGTAGCGACTTACCAATAAGTCCGGTACCTACCAGGAAAACATTAAGTACTTTTCTATCAGAAAGAAAAAATGCTTCATGCAAAACATTTAATGCCTTAGCAATGTCCTGCTCATGTACCACAGCAGAAATGTTTAGTTCGCTAGAACCTTGCGCAATAGCATTAATGTTAATACCACTTTTACCCAATGCGCTAAACATCCGGCCGCTGGTGCCGGGATTGTGCTTCATGTTTTCACCCACAATAGCCACAATAGCCAAATTCTCTTCCACCTTAACTTCATCCATTTCCCGGTTTCGGATCTCGTAAAGAAATTCCTTTTCAATGGCCATCTTCGCATCATTTGTCTTCGAGCCTTCAATTGCAAAGCAAATGGAATGTTCGGAAGATGCCTGGCTTATCAGAATGACACTGATATTTTCTTTTGCCAGCGTGCCAAACAAACGCATCGATACGCCAACTACGCCCATCAAACCGCTTCCCTGCACGCTTAATAAGCTGATTTTATCCATGGATGAGATACCTTTTATAATCAGGTTCTTTCCGTTGGATTTTTCACTTATTAATGTTCCCTGAAACGTTGGATTAAACGTATTCTTAATCCTGATCGGAATTCGATTGATCATGGCCGGCTGCATGGTTGCCGGAAAAATTACCTTTGCTCCGAAGTGCGATAACTCCATCGCTTCTTCATACGTCATCTCCTTTACCGTAAAGGCCTTTTTCACTTTGCGTGGATCGGCCGTCATCATACCATCCACATCGGTCCAGATTTCAAGAGATGTTACTTTCAATGCACCAGCAACTATGGCAGCAGTGTAGTCTGATCCACTTCGCCCTAGTGTAGTTGTTTCGCCTGACGCTGACGACCCTATAAATCCGGTTATCACCTTAAGATTAGGATGGTTTGTAAAATATTCAGCAATAAGCTTATTGGTTGTTTCAAACTCAATGCGGGCGTTTCCAAACTGATTGTTGGTACGAATAATTTTTCGTGCATCCAAAAACTCAGCTTCTATAGCTTGCTCTTTCAATGCTTCAGCAATGATATAAGCGGAAAGTCGCTCACCAAAACTCATAATATAATCGAGCGTGCGGGTGGTTCGCTCTTTCACCAGAAAAACACCGTGCAAAACATCTTCCAATTCATTGAAGGTAAACTTAACCTGTGCAATGATGCTGCTTTGGCGTTGAATACCGATCAACTCGCGTACAGCTTCCAGGTGCCGTGCTTCTAAATCTTGTAGTTGATTTTTGTAATCAACCTTTCCTGCCAGCGCGGAAACGCTCAGCGAAATAAGCGTGTCTGTTACACCACCAAAGGCAGAAAAGACAACAGCACATTTTCTTTCCTGTGCATAAGGTTTAATTATTTCGATCACCGATCGGATTCTGGAGGGAGTAGCAACCGATGATCCGCCAAACTTTAATACGTTCATAATAATTGAGAAATAAACAGGATTCTGAAATGGCTTATTTCAGATGATATGATTTGTTAAATAATATGTCGGAGAAAGGCAGGTATGTCGGGAGCTACCCCGTAATAATGGTTGTTGTGGTCTCCAAAGAAAATGAGCCGAAGAGAAAAGTAGATGTGTTGATACGTAACACGTGCCTTATTATTTCATGCAATAAGCAAAGAGACTACGGGTATTGCAAAGTTTTTTTATGATTTTTGTGAACAGAAAATACGAACTAACAGTTAGTAGTCAAACTTTTTCAGCCACTCATGACACGAAAAAAAAAGCATCCCAGAGAATCATCCGTTAGTATGACTGAACTGGTTTTACCCAATGATACCAATACACTTAACAACCTGATGGGAGGACGTTTGATGCATTGGATGGATATCGTTTCCGCCATTGCCGGACAAAAACATTGTAACAGTACGGTAGTTACTGCATCGGTTGATAATATCTCTTTTCGCTCACCCATTCAACTGGGTGATGTTGTTACTTTACGCGCCCGGGCTACCCGCGCTTTCAATACCTCCGTGGAGATAAGAATTGATGTTGATGCCGAAAATATTCCGGAAGGAAAAAAAATAGAAAGTAACACGGCTTATTTTACATTCGTGGCGGTCGATAAAAATAACCATCCGATTGAAATCCCTGAGGTAGTACCAGAAACTCCCGAAGAGATTGAACTCTATAAAGGTGCACTAAGACGAAGACAATTGCGATTGATTTTATCGGGACGCATGAAACCGGAAGAGGCAAACGAATTACGGTCGATCTTTGATATTAAAGAATCATGAGTCAGGAATTTGAAACCCTCTTTCAGGAAGAAATATATTCCATTCCTTCACCGCTGGTTATTGTTATCGCTAAACCATGGAACGAACTTACCGAGGATGAACACGCCACGCTTATGCGTATGCTTAGTGCATTGAAATTAAGCCTGGCAGCCGTTCAAATCATTCAAAGAGATGAATTTAGTGTAGAGGAACTTTCAACTTTAGCGCCAACAAAAGTATTGGCTTTTGGCGCTACGCTAAAACCGGCACTGCCATTCTATGAGAACCACCATCTGAACGGAATTTCGATTATTATCTCCGAGTCCCTGAATGAATTGGATGATCCCAAAAAGAAAATCCTATGGACGGCATTACGAGGGATGTTCAGCCTTTGAGTCCTTAAAATCAAAGGATTTTGCACGTTATAGGACTTGTTCTATATTTGCGGCACTAAAAAACCGTTCGGCTGAGGTCGGGCGGTTTTTTTGACATTTTAATCTTGAAACCTTAAATCAAAATGGAAAACATTCTCTATCTCATGCCCGCCTTTGGGGTGCTCGGTCTACTCTTCGTTGTCTGGAAAAGTGCCTGGGTAAATAAGCAGGACGCAGGAACTGACAAGATGAAAAAAATTGCCGGCCACATTGCCGAAGGTGCCATGGCCTTCCTGAAAGCGGAGTATAAGATTCTGGCAATTTTCGTTGCTTGTGTGGCCCTTCTTTTAGGAGTTACTGCTAATAGCGAAACCTCCTCCCCTTTAGTAGCAGTTTCATTTGTAATTGGAGCCTTTACTTCGGCATTAGCGGGTTTTATTGGTATGCGTGTGGCCACCAAAGCCAACGTACGCACGACCCAGGCAGCTCGTACCAGCTTAGGTAGAGCCCTTGAAGTTGCCTTCGCTGGCGGTTCTGTAATGGGTATGGGTGTGGTTGGACTAGGTGTTTTAGGACTTAGTCTACTTCTCATTGTTTATTCAAATATTTTTGGTTTCGATACACAAGCTCAGGTTAATCAAGTATTGACCATTGTAACTGGATTTTCTTTCGGAGCTTCTTCCATTGCCTTATTTGCCCGTGTTGGCGGTGGCATTTATACAAAAGCAGCCGATGTGGGTGCCGACCTTGTAGGTAAAGTAGAAGCAGGTATTCCAGAAGATCATCCTCTTAACCCGGCAACAATTGCCGACAACGTAGGCGATAATGTTGGCGATGTAGCCGGTATGGGTGCTGACTTGTTCGAATCTTATGTGGGTTCCATTGTCGGTTCCATGGTGTTAGGTGCGGCCTTTATGGTGGATGGCTTTGCTGATCAATTTAATGGGCTGTCAGCTGTTCTTTTACCCTTAGTATTGGCGGCAGTTGGCATTGTGATGTCATTCATTGGTACCTTCTTCGTTCGCGTAAAAGAAGGTGGTGATCCGCAAAAGGCATTGAATACTGGAGAATTTGTTTCATCAGGGATCATGATCGCAGCTTCGTATTTCATCATTACTTGGATGCTTCCGGAATCATGGACCTATAATGACTTGCTTTACAGAGATGCTGCAGGCGAGCCAATCGTTAGAACCATGACGGCCATTGGAATTTTCTGGGCGACCATTATTGGATTGATTGGAGGCTTGCTGGTGGGACTTATAACTGAATATTATACGGGCATGGGCAAAGGTCCGGTTCTTTCCATTGTCCGCCAGTCTTCAACAGGTGCTGCAACTAATATTATCGCTGGGTTAGGTGTGGGTATGATGTCAACAGCCCTGCCTATTCTTATTATAGCATTATCTATTATGGGTGCCTTCTATTTTGGTGGCCTGTATGGTATCGCCATAGCTGCTGTAGGAATGCTCTCTAATTTGGGTATTCAATTAGCTGTGGACGCGTATGGTCCTATTTCTGATAATGCCGGTGGTATTGCCGAAATGTCTGAGCTTCCTAAAGAAGTTCGTCAACGCACAGATAAATTGGATGCCGTTGGAAACACGACAGCCGCTATTGGTAAAGGCTTTGCTATTGCCTCCGCTGCGTTAACAGCACTGGCTTTATTTGGTGCTTTTATGACGACCGCAAAACTAGGATCCATTGATGTATCAAAAGCCAATGTTATGGCAGGTTTATTTATCGGTGGCATGCTTCCATTCGTATTTTCTGCCTTGGCCATGAATGCGGTGGGTCGTGCGGCCATGTCGATGATCGAAGAAGTGAGAAGACAATTCTCTTCTATCCCCGCGTTGAAAGCAGCCCTCGAAGTGATGAAGCGCAATGGCGACAAGGAAATGAGTGACTGGACATCAGAAGATCAAAAAACTTTTCATGATGCCGATGGAAAAGCCGAGTATGGAAAGTGTGTAGAAATCTCAACCAAGGCGGCTCTCCGACAAATGGTTCTTCCCGGCTTAATGGCTGTTGTGGTTCCTGTTATTATAGCATTTTTGCCAGGCTTTGGTGCAGAATCTTTGGGTGGCTTGCTTGCTGGTGTAACTGTGTCAGGCGTGTTGATGGCTATCTTTCAATCGAATGCCGGTGGTGCGTGGGACAATGCTAAAAAGAGTTTTGAGGAAGGTGTGGAAATCAATGGCCAAAAATATTACAAGAAGTCAGAACCACACAAAGCCGCAGTTGTGGGTGATACAGTAGGTGATCCATTTAAAGATACCTCTGGCCCTTCACTGAACATCTTGTTGAAATTAATGTCGGTGGTGGCACTGGTTATCGCGCCTTTGTTGGTACAGACTGACAATGCAACCGTTAAAATTGAGAAGCCTAAAGAAAAAGTCGAAATTGTAGTTACTCCGGTAAGTAACCAAAATCAGAAAAACTGATTTCATTTCGTTTATGACTATAAGGGAGCGGTGTTTAAGACACCGCTCTTTTTGTTTAATTTAGGGTTTAAAATAAAGTACTTATGAAGTTTTTACTAATTCTTTTACTGTCTTTGGGTAATCTGGTAATGGTAATTGCTCAGGACTCTATAACTGGCAAGTGGAAAACGATTGATGATGAAACCAATAAACCCAAGTCTATTGTAGAAATCTTTGAAAAAGACGGAAAATATAACGGTAAGATTTTAAAACTTTTCAGAACAGCGGATGAAGATCAAGATCCTATTTGTGAAGAGTGCCCTCAAGAAGACGAACGTTATAAAAAGAAGATAATTGGCATGGAGATTTTGAGGGGAATGGTGAAGTCAGGAAGTGAATATGCAGAAGGAACTATCCTCGATCCGAACAATGGCAAAATCTACCGTTGCAAAATCTGGCGAGAAGGAGATAATCTGAAACTTAGAGGCTATTGGGGTCCCTTTTACAGGACACAGACCTGGCTACCGGGTCAATAATTATCATCTCATCGGAAAAATAGCGACCTTAAACCCGAATTTATTCCACTGAACATTAACTAAAGGTTACCAATTGTGGCTCTAAGGGTATTCAAATTGAACTTACAAATGGACGAAAAAGAGATTTTCGATCGGATCCAAAAAGGTGACGAGAAGGCTCTTGAGTTCATTTACAAAAAATACTATCGGATGATGACCAAGTTAGTCATCACCAACAGTGGAACAGAGGAAGAAGCCCGTGATGTTTACCAGGATGCACTCGTTGTATTTTGGCAAAAAGCCCGGTCGGGAAACCTGGTGATGACAGCCAAAATCAGTACCTACATCTACAGTATTTGTCAGAATCTGTGGCGGAAGGAACTGGATAGAAAGAAAAGGCTGTCACATGAGGAAAAGGATGTGGCCCAAACGATGGACATGGACAGTCCGGAACGGGAAAAGATTATCGCCAGGTGCTTAGACCAGCTTGGTGAAACTTGTAGGAAAGTGTTGATGTATTATTACTTTGATGAAATGTCGATGCAGGAAATAGCTGATAAGCTGGGGTTTGCCAACACCGATACCGCAAAGACGAAAAAATATAAGTGCAAGCAGAAGTTAGATGAAATGGTAAAAGCACAGTATTCTGAACATGATTTTTTAGACTAAGAATAGAGTTATGAGCAATGTTGAATTAATAGATGACTATTTGACAAACCGGCTTAGCCAACAAGACCGGGACGCCTTTGAGGCTCAAATGAAATCTGACCCCGCCTTGAAAGGTGATGTCGAACTTCAAGCGCAAATCGTTGATGGATTAAAGAAGGCACGAGCCTCTGAATTAAAGGCTATGTTAAATAAGGTTCCTGTTGGCGGAACAACATCGATGTCACCACTTCAAATAGCAGCCGGTGTGGTGGGCACAGCAATACTCGTATCTTCAATTTATTTCTATTTTAAACCCGACACGAACCCTGAAATCCCGGAAGCAACAATTACCCAGGAAAACTCAAGTAAACAAAACGAGCCGGCAGAAAAAATCGCTGCCATAGAAGAGGAGAAAAAAGAAATCACAACTAATGAAGATAACGTAGAAGAAACTACTTCAGAACAAAAATCTGTAGCTCCTGTTGAACCCAAGACCGCAGCGAAAAACGTTACTAAGCCAGCCCTTGATGTAGTGGATCCCTCCGTTGAACTGACAGAAAGCACGGCAACCCGAGGATCAGGTGAGAGTAGTAAGCCTGTTCGGGCTAGTTCAAAAATGGAAGTAGAAGTAGATTCCTCAAATAAGAAGTATGCATTCCATTACCAATTTGTCGGCAACAAAATGATCCTTTTTGGTTCTTTTGATAAAAGTTTGTACGAAATTCTTGAGATCAATGGAAATATCAATTCCAGGTTTCTTTTCTACAAAGAGAATTATTATTTACTGGATGATTCAAAAAGTGAAATAACTCCTTTGCAGATAATTCAAGACAAAACACTCATTCAGAAATTGAAAGAGTATAGAAAAAAATAAAACCTATTTACCTGATATGAGAGCCCATTGCCGAAACAGTGGGCTTTCTTGTTTTACGTCAGGGATTTTAGACGATTATTTTTATCAAAAATCGTAGAAATCCTCATTATCTTTACGGATAATGACCACTCCAGAAAAGAAATTCAAGGTCCGGAAAAAGAAACTGGGCTCCTACCCATACGTCAGCGTAGTGCTGAGCATTACATTGGCTTTATTCGTGATTGGGGTATTTGGCGCGCTGGTAATCTATTCAAAGGAACTTGAGCGTGTTGTTCGCGAAAACGTAAAAGTTCAGGTGTATCTTAAAAATCAAGTTTCAGACACTCAGCGGATCCAAATAGAAAAAAGTCTTGCGTCTAAGCCCTTTGTCTCTAAGGACAAAGAATCCATTCAGTTTATCTCCAAAGATGATGCAGCCAAACAATTCATTGAAGAGACGGGCGAAGATTTCAAAAAATTTCTGGGTGAGAATCCTTTGCGGGATGCTTACCTGGTAAGAATTCAGGAAGGCTATCATGATACTGAAAGTCTTAAGAAAATTAAGGCTGACATAGAACAGATTACCGGCATTTTCCAAGTCCACTATATCGAAAATGTAATAGATTCCATCAATAAAAATATTACCAAAATCGGACTTATCCTGATGGGCTTGGTTAGTCTGCTGATGATTGTGGTGGTGCTTCTGATTAATAATACGTTAAGACTTGCTCTGTTCTCGCAACGTTTCTTGATCCGAAGCATGCAACTTGTTGGCGCCCGTAGCTGGTTTATCCAACAACCTTTTTTGTTGCGAGCAGGTCTTCATGGTTTGCTGGCTGGCATTCTGGCTTCCGCACTTTTGATTTTGCTTGTCAGTTTTGCTACCCGAAAAGTGGAGGATTTAGTTTTGATCCAGAATAACAATAGACTTTTACTATTACTTTCAACGCTGTTAGGGTTAGGGATGCTGGTTGCTGTTGCAAGCACCTACCGGGCTGTAAATAAATATTTGAAACTTTCTTTAGACGAACTTTATTAAAATGAACAAACTCCCCTTTGGAAAAAGAAATTACCAACTGATGGCAGCTGGTGTAATCTTGTTGGTGATAGGATTTACAATAATGGCATTGGATACAGAGCCTTATGGTTTTGGATTTATGGGAATCACATTAAGCCCAATCATTGTGCTTAGCGGTTTTATAACTGAAATTTTTGCCATCCTGCATACGCCAAAAGAAAAGCAATCTTAATACATGTCTTTCTTTGATGCTTTCATACTAGCCATCGTAGAGGGCCTTACGGAATTTTTGCCTGTCTCGTCCACAGGGCATATGATTATTGCCTCTTCTGTACTCGGCATTGCTTCGGATCCATTCACAAAAGTATTTACAGTAGCGATTCAGTTTGGCGCGATCCTTTCTGTTTTAGTCTTGTATTGGAAGCGCTTTTTTCAATCCATAGATTTCTACTTCAAATTATTTGTTGCGTTTATACCGGCCATGGTTTTGGGGTTTCTTCTTAGTGATTACATAGATCAGCTACTGGAACGGGTTGAAGTAGTCGCGTTGATGCTGATTGTAGGTGGAATAATCTTTCTTTTCATCGATAAACTCTTTCATGAATCTGAAGAGAATGGAATAAAAGAAGTTTCCTATAAAACCGCCTTTCGCATTGGGTTATTTCAAACTATTGCTATGATTCCAGGCGTTTCCCGTTCAGCAGCAACTATTATTGGGGGGCTAACTCAAAAGCTCACAAAAAAAACTGCTGCCGAATTTTCCTTCTTCCTTGCTGTGCCTACCATGTTAGCCGCCACGTTGTATAAACTTCTTAAATTCTATCAGGAAGGAAACGCGTTCGGATCTCATGAAATTTCCATTTTGTTGTTTGGAAACGTAGCTGCATTTATCGTAGCTATATTGGCGATAAAATCCTTTATCTCATTTCTTACCAGTCACGGATTTAAACTTTTTGGCGTTTACAGAATTGCATTAGGGGCTATCATCCTTGCTCTCTATTGGCTTGGTATTGATCTGACTATTGTCTGATATGGAGACTAGCCCTGACCGATTATTATTAGTCGATAAGCCACTGGGCTGGACTTCTTTTGACGTAGTTAATAAATTAAGATATCGACTAAAGATCAAAAAGATTGGTCATGCGGGTACACTTGATCCATTGGCAACCGGGCTCCTGATTCTCTGCACAGGCAAAATGACGAAACGCATTGATGAGTATCAGGCACAGGAAAAGGAATATACTGGTAAATTTATTATCGGACAGACTACCCCTTCGCACGATCTTGAAACTACCGTGACGGAGACACTTGACATCTCGTCTATCTCGGATGAACGTTTGCATCAGGCAGCAAAGAAATTTACAGGTGTTATACAGCAAATACCCCCCTTGCATTCAGCCATCAAGGTGGATGGTAAGCGTGCTTACACCTTGGCACGAAAGGGTAAGGATGTTGAATTAAAACCCCGAGAAGTTACGGTCTCGCAATTTGAAATTACACTAATCAAAAAACCTGAGGTGTGGTTTCGTATTGTGTGCACCAAAGGAACCTATATTCGGAGTATTGCCCGTGATTTTGGTAACGAATTAGGAGTTGGAGCTTACCTGGCCGAACTTTGCCGAACCCGAATCGGAGAATTTAAATTAGAAGACGCCTTAACCCTTGAGCAGATCAATCCTTTACCCTAATGAAAATCTATCACACCCTGGAGGATTTTACTCAATTACGTTATGGTGTGGTTACCAGTGGCACATTTGATGGTGTACATATAGGGCATCAGAAAATTTTACAACGATTAAATGAGGTCTCTGATAAAAACAATGGAGAGACAGTAGTCATAACCTTCTGGCCACACCCGCGATTGATTCTTCGTCCGGATAAACCTTTTATGCAGTTGTTGAATACGTTTGAAGAGAAAGCTGAATTGCTTCGTAAGCAAGGTGTCAATCATTTAATTCGAATTCCTTTCACTAAAGAATTTTCTCAAATTTCATCGCAGGAATTTATAACCAAAATTCTGGTTGAGACTATTGGCACAAAAAAGCTTGTGATCGGGTATGATCATCGCTTTGGTAAAAATCGGGAAGGAAGTTTCGAACAATTAAAGTTAAATGCTTCTACGTATGGATTTGAGGTGGAGGACATCCCTAGACAGGATGTTGATCACGTAGGCGTCAGTTCAACACGAATAAGAAAGGCCCTGGAAGAAGGTGACATTGATACGGCCAATCATTTTTTGGGTCGCTCCTATTCGATTTCCGGAAGGGTTATCAAAGGAGATAAATTAGGCCGGGTATTGGGATTTCCTACCGCTAACATCGAATTAGACTCGCACGATAAGTTGATACCAGCCGAAGGAATCTATGCGGTCAAGGTGGGGCATGAAAACAATCTTTACGGTGGCATGCTTTACATCGGAACACGTCCTACCGTGAACGGCACCAGGCGATCTATTGAAGTCAACATCTTTGAGTTTGATAAAGACATTTATGGCGAGACCCTTCATGTTTACTTCATTAAACTAATGCGCAGCGATTCTAAATTCTCAGATCTGGAATCCCTGAAGAATCAACTGCAACGCGATAAAGACTCAGCGCTGGAAGTTCTGCAAAATCTATGATCTTCTTCATTTGGATTTTGAAGAGAGGAAAGTGAGATTTGCTCAAACTTAAAACCTTATGATCAACAAAGTAGTAGCGGATGCTGAGGAGGCTGTGCGGGATATTCCTGATCAGGCAACTCTTATGCTGGGTGGTTTTGGTCTTTGTGGTATTCCTGAAAATTGTATTCAGGCGTTGCTTAAAAAAGGTGTTACCGGACTGACCTGTATTTCCAACAATGCGGGCGTGGATGATTTTGGTATTGGCTTATTGCTTAAGACCAGACAAGTAAAAAAAATGATTTCTTCCTATGTTGGTGAAAATGCAGAATTCGAACGTCAGCTACTTTCCGGTGAATTGGAGGTAGAACTTATCCCGCAAGGAACATTAGCAGAACGCGTTCGTGCGGGTGGTGCCGGCATTCCCGCATTCTTTACCCCTGCTGGTGTGGGCACTGAAGTAGCTTTAGGAAAAGAGGTAAGAGTGTTTGATGGTAAACCGCATTTACTTGAACAATGGCTTCGGGCAGACTTTGCAATCGTGAAGGCCTGGAAAGGTGATACGTCAGGTAATCTTATCTATAAAGGCACTGCCAGAAACTTTAATCCCATGATGGCGACAGCCGGAAAAATTACCATTGCAGAAGTAGAAGAACTTGTTCCGCTCGGAGAACTCGATCCCAATACGATTCATACACCGGGTATCTACGTGCAAAGAATTTTTCAAGGATCTAATTATGAAAAGAGAATTGAGCAACGGACAATCTCAAAAATTTGAGAGTTCACCAATTTGAAGATTTGAAAATGTAACACATGTGAAATGAAAGTATAAATTGAGTGTAATTATTCGAATCCTTAAACTAATTAGTTCAGCCAAAGCTTAATCTTAAAATTCTCAAATCATCAAATTTTCAAATCATCATGTTAGATAAAATCGGAATAGCTAAACGAATTGCGCAAGAAGTAAAAGATGGCATGTATATCAATCTGGGCATTGGTATTCCTACCCTCGTGGCTAATTATATTCCCAAAAATCTGAATGTCGTTCTTCAATCAGAAAATGGTTTACTGGGCATTGGCCCTTTTCCGAAAGAAGATGAAGTAGATGCTGATCTTATCAATGCCGGCAAACAAACCATAACCATGATGCCAGGCTCCGCGCTTTTTAGTTCATCCGAAAGTTTCGCGATGATACGGGGTGGGCATGTTGACCTGACTATTCTAGGCGCGATGGAGGTTTCTGAACAGGGTGACATTGCTAACTGGAAGGTGCCGGGTAAAATGGTGAAAGGTATGGGCGGAGCCATGGATCTGGTGGCTTCCGCCAAACACATCATTGTTGCTATGCAGCATTGCAGTAAAGAAGGCGCCTCAAAACTTCTTACCCAATGCTCGTTGCCCATAACCGGCATCCGTTGTGTAAAAAGAATTGTTAGTGATGTGGCTGTACTGGATGTGTTGGAGGGAGGTGGATTCAAATTAATTGAACGGGCACCCGGTGTTAGTGTCGATGAAATAAAGAAAGCTACAGCCGGAAACCTGATTATCGAAGGCGAGATTCCAGAAATGCTTATTTGACCCGGACAAAATTTAGAATATTAATTCGATGCGATAACTTGCACCATGAAAAAATCCACCATCCAATTTTCAGTTGAACTCGACAATAACAACGTGCCGGAAAAAATCCGGTGGGATGCTACAGATAAGCCCGAAGATACACCCTCCGAAACCAAATCAATCTCGGTTTCTCTTTGGGACGATAAACAAAAAAACACCATGCGTATCGACCTATGGACCAAGGATATGCCCGTGGATGAAATGAAGCGATTTTATATAGAATGTGTTGGTGGCATTGCACAAAGTGTGCTCAGCTCTACCGGAGATGAACGTATGGCCAACGAAATCAACTCGTTGTGCGACCGACTCGTAGAAATGGTCCGGCAGGAGAAATAAACAGTCTCATTTTTTGCAGCAATCGTTTGCAAAAAAGGTACCTATCAATCGTTTGTAATTAGGCTTTTTCTTGTAGATTTAGGAATTAAACCCATAATTCTATGAACAAATTCTACAGAAAGGCGTTGCTCCTCGCCCTCTTTTGGTTGTGCGGGTCGGCTGCGGTCATGGCTCAAACTACCTCCGTTTCCGGAACGGTAAAAGATGGAGGAACCGGTGATGCATTAGCCGGAGTAAACATCGTAGTGAAAGGAAGGGTTATCGGAACCATTTCAAACACAAACGGAGAGTATAATTTAAAAGTAAATCAGGCACCCCCTTTTACGCTGGTTTTTTCCTTCATAGGATTCTCCACGCAAGAGATTGAAATCAAAGATGCCAACACCACATTAGATGTTAACCTGGAAGAACAAACACTGCTAGGTCAGGAGGTTGTGGTCTCCGCATCACGGGTTGAAGAGAGCATCTTAAAATCTCCAGTAACTGTAGAGAAGATGGATTTGCTTACCATCCGCCAAGCCGCCACACCTGATTTTTATGACGCACTAGCTAACGTAAAAGGCGTGCAAACAAACTCGGGTAGCTTAAACCTGACATCAATCAATACGCGTGGTTTTGCGACCATTGCCAACGTTCGTTTTGTGCAGTTAGTAGATGGCATGGATACGCAGGCTCCCCTGCTTAACTTCCCTACCGGTAACATTATTGGTATTGGAGAGTTAGACGCAGAAAGTGTTGAACTCGTTCCAGGTGCTGCCTCTGCATTGTATGGCCCCAATGCATTTAATGGTATTCTGATCATGAAAAGCAAGAGCCCTTTTGAATATCAAGGCCTAAGCGCACAAGTGAAAGGTGGTGTTACAAGTTCAGATGCAGGCGGATCTGATCCCTTTGTTCAGTATAGCATTCGGTATGCAAAAGCATTTAATAATAAGTTTGCTTTCAAACTTAATTTTTCCATGCTAAATGCTACAGACTGGTTAAGTAATGATTACAGAACATCTCGTACAAACCCAGAATCCACAACAGATTTGAGTGGTACGAAAGATTTTGATGGTCTTAACTTATACGGTGATGAATTCAGAATTGCGGTGCCTGTGCCAAGTATAGGAACTATCACCCGAACCGGCTTCAGAGAAGAGGATATGTTAAATGCATTTTCAGATAGCCGCGATGCCGAAAGTATTAAAGGGGATGCTGCACTGCATTACAGAATATCTGATAAGATTGAAGCTATCTACAACTATCGTTATGGGGGGGGTGGTTCGATTTATCAGGGAACAGAAAAATATGTGCTAAGAGATTTTAGCCAGCAATTTCATAAACTGGAATTAAAAGGCGAGAATTTCTTCGTGCGCGGTTACCAGACAGCAACCGATGCTGGCAAATCTTACAACTTATCAGCATTGGGCGCATTCGCAAACGAAACTGTGAGTCCATCCGCTACTAATTGGGTACCGGATTACGTTGTAGCGATGCAGGGATATATACCTGGTGTTGCAGCTGGCAATCACGATGCCGCTCGTGCTTATGCAGACAGAAACCGACCCGACCCAGGCACCCCCGAATATAATGATCTAATGCAGCTTGTTAGAAATAACTTTTTTCAAAGAAATCCAACGGGCAGCTGGACCGATCCCAATGGAGGTTCACATCCTGCTTCGGGAGGAGGTGCCTCATTCATGGATAACTCAAAACTCCTTCACGCAGAGTTCAACTACAACTTCATGAACCAAATTGATTGGGCAGAACTTCAGATTGGTGGTAACGTAAGACGATATGATCTCTTTTCCAGTGGTACAATCTTTAATGAGGCGCCTGATGATGGTGTGAATTTCAACCGCATTCAGATTGATGAATTTGGTGCCTATGCTCAAATCGCTAAAACAGTAGCTGATAAACTAAAGTTAACCGGTTCAATTCGCTACGATAAAAACGAAAACTTTGAGGGACAGTTTACGCCTCGTCTTTCTGCCGTTTATAGTGTTTCCGAAAACCATAATCTGAGAGTCTCCTTCCAGACAGGGTTTAGAAATCCTGACACCCAGGCACAGTTTATTTACTTCCCTTCGTCCAGCGGAACACTGCTTGGAAGCACGGAAGCGAATGCCGCTCGGTATGGCGTACATAATGGTGGAGCCTGGACTGAAGAGTCTTATAATGCATTTCGATCTCCACAAAACGGAAGTGGAACACTTGATCCGGTTACTGGCGCTCCGGTTGGAGGTAACTCAAGCCTATTGGTTACAGCTGATATTCCTTATGTACAACCAGAAAGGCTTAAGTCATTTGAAGTGGGTTACAAAGGTGTTGTCTCTAAAAAATTACTGGTTGATTGGAATTTTTACTACACTACCTACCAGGATTTTATCGGTGGACAAATTGTAGCGGTAAAAGCGCCAACAACACATCAGGGAAATCCAGTTCCTGCAGGAGCTTTGTATAGCCTATACAATAACTCATTGGAGAATGTTAATTCCTTTGGTTCTGGCATAGGTTTTACATACTCCCTACCGCGCAATTTCTCATTGAACGGAAGTTATAGCTATGCCACCTTTGAGGCCAATGAAAGTGCGGATTTCCGGGCTGGATTTAATACCCCAGAAAACAAATTCAATGTGGGTATTGGTAACCGGAAATTGTTTAAGGATTTTGGTTTCAATATCAACTTCAGATGGCAGGAAGGATTTCTGTGGCAATCAACCTACGGTGTATGGAATGTACCTGAGTTTGGCGTGTTAGATGCTCAGATCAACTATAAGCTATCAGCCTTGCGCTCGATGGTTAAAGTAGGTGCTACCAACTTAGGCGGTGGCGATTATCGCACCAATCTGGGGGCTCCTTTCGTAGGCCAGATGTATTACATCTCGCTAACCTTTGATGAATTTTTTAAATAATTGAATCCTAAATCGAACGATATGAAAACGTTTAAGTTTCTCTATATACTTCCCCTCGCCTTGCTGATCAGCATCTCGTGCGAGCAGGAGTTGATTACGCTGGAACCACCCATAGTGGAACCACCCATAACTAGCGGTACACCTGGATCAGCGAGCTTTGCGAAATTCGTAGCCATCGGAAATTCATTTGTTGCCGGGGTTCAGGCTGGAGCTCTATTTACGGAAGGACAAAACAATTCACTTCCAGCAATCATGGCGAAACAATTTGCCATGACGGGTGTTGGTGGTGGTGCTTTTGTACAACCAAATATCAACGCAACTTTGGGCTGGAATTTGTTTCTCACGCAACCATTTTTAGCTGACAATACAAAACCGATTCTAGGAAGATTGTTGTTACAGGGTGCGTCTCCAAAGCCAACCCCACAAGCATATGCACCGGGTAATCTTGAAGCACTTCCAAACCCGGCAGCTAATCCTGGATTTATCTATACCGGTGGCAAAGCAACGCTTAACAATTTTGGGGTGCCAGCTATCGTATTGGGTCAGGCACTTATTCCTGAAACAGGGGCATGGGCTGGCGCGGGTGTTGATCCCAGATTCAGCCCATTTTATGGAAGATTCGCGCCCCCTCCTGGTGGCACTTCCACGATTATTGGTGATGCCGCAGCGGCAGGTGGATCTTTCTTCCTGTTCTGGTTAGGATTAGATGACTTCTTTTTACACGCTGCATTTGGCGGAGATCCATCGAAAGCACCGTTAACTTCTGGCCCTGCTTTCGCGGGACAATATGGAGCTGCCATTGGTGCATTGCTAGGATCGAATGCAAACCTAAAAGGAGTTGTTGGGAATTTTCCTGATATTTTTGTGATGCCACATTTCACTTCTGTGCCTTGGAATTCAATAGTCTTCACCGAAGCCGATCAGGCTACAAAAATTACTCCAACTAACAACGCGTATGCGGCCTACAACAATGGCTTAGACCAAGCTTTTGCTGGTGCATTAATTACAGCTGCAGAAAGAGATAAAAGAAAAATACAATTTAAGGTTGGTGGAAATGGAATGGTTATCGAAGATGAAAGTTTAACCAATCTTGGCGGTCTTGGCCTGCCTAGTATCCGACACGCAACAGCAACTGATATTTTCCCTTTAGCATCTGGTAGCGTAATTGGCACCCTGGCCGATCCAAGTAATCCTGCTTCTGTATGGGGTGTTTGGAGTTGCATTAACTGATCAATATGTCCTCATACCAACTGAAATTCAACAAATAAGGGATGCGCGAACTGCATTTAATGCCACTGTTCAGGCTACTTTAGATGCCAACTCCGCACGATTGGCTTTGGCCGATGTGAACGCAGCATTGACGACACTGGTAACTAATCAGGCGGCTGTGTATAATGGGGTGACCATTACACCAAATATCAATCCGCCTACAGGAATTTATTCGGAAGATGGCGTTCATCCCAATAGTCGTGGTTACGCATTCTTGTCGAGAGTGTTTATTCAAGCGATCAATACAAAGTTCGATGCCACTGTTCCACTTACAGATATCAGTAAATACAGCGCAACCGCTTTACCAATTCCGTAACAACTTACAGAGAAAATAAAAAGGGCTTCGGCCCTTTTTTTATTAGAACAATTCCTTTGCAATACGATAGATGGGATCCGATTTCCCCATGGAATAAAAGTGCAGGGTAGGCACACCTGCTTTTATCAATTCTTTTGATTGTTGCACCGCCCACTGAATGCCAAGCTCTTTCAAGGAAGCCGTGTCTTTACACTTCTCCGCTTCCTCCGAAAGTTCTTCAGGAATATCGATATGGAATGTCTTTGGTAATATTGTTAGTTGTCCCTTACCCGTCAGCGGCTTAATACCCGGAATAATAGGCACGTTAATTCCTGCTTCCCGGCATTTATCTACAAAATCAAAATACTTTTTATTATCAAAAAACATCTGTGTTACGATGTACTCCGCTCCCATATCCACCTTCAATTTTAAATATTTAAGATCACTCTTCAGGTTGGGTGCATTGAAATGTTTTTCCGGATACCCCGCCACTCCGATACAAAAATTAGTGGGTGCAGCACTTAATAATTCATCATCGAGGTATACGCCCATATTCATTTTCACAACCTGGTCCAGCAATTCAGAGGCGTATTTATGTCCATCAGGTTCGGCAATAAACTTTGATTCAGTCTTTATAGCATCGCCTTGCAAAACCAACACATTATCAACTCCCAGAAAATGAAGATCAATTAAGGCATTTTCTGTTTCCTCCATATTAAATCCTCCACAAATTATGTGTGGTACCGTATCCACTTTATAGTGGTGTTGTATGGCAGCGCAAATACCCACAGTACCGGGTCTTTTACGGGTTGAACTTTTCTCCAAAAGTCCACCTTCCTTCTTGCGATAAACATATTCCTCCCTGTGATAGGTGACATCAATAAACGGAGGTTTAAATTCCATCAAGGGATCCATGTTGTCGTAGAGATTTTTGATGTTCTCTCCTTTCAGCGGAGGTAAGATCTCAATCGTGAATAGAGTTTTGCCGTTAGCCTGCTTTAAATGATCTACTACTTTCATTATATCAATTTGAAGATTTGAGAATTTAATAATTTGAAAATCATCGTTTTGAAGAAGATACAATTTTTGAAATAACTTTAGAAATCACCTGCAAATCAACCAACAACCCACCTATATCAGGATAGTTCTTCGAATCTTTACAGAGCAACAGCCAGTATTCTGTCTCATCTCCTTCTTTAGCTGCAATTTTAAATTTATGTACAAAGTCTGCTTTACTTTCCGCATTTTGGGCCTCTCTTGAATTAGCACCAATTGAAGTGCCTGACTTTAATAGTTGGCGTGCTAAAACAAATTTCCTCTCACTTTCTAACTTTTCACAATACTCAATTATTCCAAGCGCAAACTTGAATGTTAAATCAATGATCAGATTATCTTTATCATCTCGCATTGACTTATATTTTCAAATTCTCAAATTCCATCATTTTCAAATTGAATAGGATAAGTTGGGTGACAACCATTTCTCCACTTCTTCAATGCTCATGCCTTTGCGTTTAGCATAGTCAACCACCTGATCTTTTTCAATCTTTCCTAATCCGAAATATTTCGACTGTGGATTTGAAAAATAAAACCCACTAACTGCTGCCCCCGGATACATCGCATACGACTCTGTTAGCGTAATCCCAACTTTGTTTGCATCTAATAATTCAAAAAGCAATTTCTTTTCTGTATGATCCGGACATGCCGGATAACCCGGAGCTGGACGTATTCCTACATATTCTTCCGAAATCAGCTGATCTGCTGAAAGCTTTTCGTCTTTGGCATAACCCCAAAGTTCTTTTCTCACCTTTTCGTGCAAGCACTCGGCAAAGGCTTCGGCTAACCGGTCGGCAAGTGCCTTCGCCATAATTTCCGAATAGTCGTCATGATTTTTCTTATGCCTCTCAACCAGTTTTTCCAATCCAATACCCGCGGTTACCGCAAACATGCCGAAATAGTCCTTATCCTTTTCAGGCGATACAAAATCCGCTAAACAAAAATTAGGAAGATTTTGTGCCTTCTTATTCTGCTGGCGAAGAAAATGAAATGAAGCCAAGGATTCCTTCTCGTCTTTACGGAATAAGTGAACATCATCGCCAACATTGACGGCAGGATAAAATGCTACAACTCCGTTGGCTTGTAAACTGCGAGCGGCTACTATTTCATCCAGCATCCGGTTTGCATCAGCAAAAAGTTTTTGAGCCTCCACTCCTACTACAGAATCTTCTAAAATTCCCGGGTAACGTCCCGCCAACATCCAGGTCTGAAAGAAAGGTGTCCAGTCAATGTACTTTCGGATCTCATCCAACGGATATTTTACAAATTCCTTCCGACCCAAAAACGATGGTTGAGTAAATGCAACTTCTGACCAATCGATTTTAGTGCGATTATCTCTTGCTGCCTGCAAGGGGATATAATTTTTCTGTTGCTGCCGACCTTCATGGTCTTTACGCATCACGCTATACTCTTCTTTAATCTTTGCCTGAAAACTTGCCCGGGTGGTTGGACTAATCAACTCGCTGGCAACTGGCACCGAACGTGAGGCGTCCAGCACATGAACTACAGGGCCTGAATAAACCGGATCAATTTTTACTGCCGTATGAATCCGCGAGGTGGTAGCGCCTCCAATCAATAAAGGAAGATCCATCTTTTCACGCTCCATCTCTTTGGCGAAATGAACCATCTCATCGAGGGAAGGTGTAATTAACCCGCTTAACCCAATGACATCTACCTTTTCGCGTTTTGCTGCCTCCAGAATTTTTTCTGCTGGCACCATCACACCCAAATCAATAACATCATAGTTATTACACGCTAACACTACACCCACAATGTTCTTTCCAATATCATGAACATCTCCTTTTACAGTGGCCAATAATATTTTGGCTGCTACCTGGCCGCTGTTACCACTTCTCCTCTTCTCTTCCTCCAGATAAGGAGTCAGGTAGGCTACTGATTTTTTCATTACCCGAGCGCTTTTAACAACTTGTGGTAAAAACATTTTGCCCGCGCCAAATAAATCACCAACCACATTCATACCCGCCATAAGCGGGCCTTCAATAACATTCAATGGTTTATCATATTTTATGCGAGCCTCCTCGGTGTCCGCATCGACAAAATCAATAATTCCTTTTACCAGAGAATGCGTAATTCTTTCTTCCACCGTGCCTTTGCGCCATTCATCATCCGTTTCTTTTTTCTTTGCACTGCCCTTCACGGTTTCGGCAAATTCCAGCAAACGTTCTGTGGCATCTTCGCGTCTGTTCAACAATACATCCTCAACTCGCTCCAGCAAATCTTTGGGTATCTCATCATAGACTTCCAACATGGTTGGATTTACGATCCCCATATCCATACCATGTTGTATTGCGTGATAAAGAAACGCTGAGTGCATGGCTTCACGCACTTTTTGGTTCCCCCTAAAGCTGAACGAAACATTACTTACTCCACCGCTAACATGTGCATGGGGCAGATTTTCCCGGATCCACTTTGTCGCTTTGAAAAAATCGAGTGCATAATTTCTATGTTCATCAATACCTGTGGCGACAGGAAAAATGTTGGGATCAAAAATGATGTCTTGAGGTGGGAAATGAACTTCATTAACGAGTATGTCATAAGCTCGCTTACAGATCTCAATTCTGCGTTGATAGGTATCCGCCTGACCCTGCTCATCAAAAGCCATAACAACAGCAGCAGCACCATAGCGTCTTACTAATTTAGCTTGCCGTTTAAATTCCTTTACCCCACCCTTCATGCTGATGGAGTTCACTATACCTTTCCCCTGAATGCATTTCAATCCTGCTTCAATGACTTCCCATTTGGATGAGTCGATCATGACAGGTATTTGTGATATCTCTGGCTCAGAGGCCATGAGGTTGAGATACCGGACCATGGCCGATTTAGAATCGAGCATACCTTCGTCCATGTTCACATCGATAATCTGAGCTCCACCGCGCACCTGATCCAACGCCACATCCAGTGCTTCATCAAACTTATCTTCTTTAATAAGTTTTAGAAATCTGGCTGAACCGGTTACGTTAGTACGCTCACCAATGTTAACAAAGTTTGAGCCTGGTGTAAGTACCACAGCCTCCAAACCACTCAACTGTAAATATTTATGCATGTTCAACAGCTAGTTGTCTGGGTTGATATTTTTTTGCTACCGCTGCAATTTTTGAAATATGCTCAGGTGTTGAGCCACAACAGCCACCGATAATATTTATCAGTCCTTCTTTCAAGAATTCTTCAATCTCTGCGGCCATTTGATCGGGAGTTTGATCGTATTGTCCAAACTCATTAGGCAACCCGGCATTCGGATGAGCGCTTACGAAAAATGGTGCCTTCTCATTAAGCACTTGCAGGTAAGGTCGCAAGGCGGCAGCACCCAACGCACAGTTTAGCCCGATGCTGAGTAAAGGAACGTGAGATACTGAAATCAGAAAGGCTTCTGTTGTTTGTCCTGATAAGATTCTGCCGCTGGCATCGGTGATAGTGCCTGACACCAGGATAGGGACTTGTTTGCCTGTCTCTTCAAACAATTCCTCAATGGCAAATAGAGCAGCCTTTGCATTTAGTGTATCGGTAATAGTTTCTAACAATAACATATCAACACCACCATCCAACAATCCTTTTGCTTGCTCCTTGAAAGCAACTACCAATTGATCAAAAGTAATTGCTCTATACCCAGGATTGTTGACATCCGGAGACATGGAAGCAAGCTTGGTGGTGGGGCCCATGGATCCGGCAACAAAGCGAGGTTTATGAGGCTCCTTTTTTGTAAACTCTTCGGCTACTTCTTTAGCAAGCCGCGCAGCCTGAAAATTAATTTGATAGACCAAGGACTCAAGATGATAATCGGCCTGGGCTATGGAGGTACTTCCAAACGTATTCGTTTCGGCTATATCGGCACCTGCGGCAAAATATTGACGATGGATATCTTTGATAATGTCGGGTCGCGTAATGCTAAGCAGATCATTGTTCCCTTTAAGGGGATGCGGATGATCTTTTAACTGTTCATTTCTGAAATCTTCCTCTTTCAGTTTATGGCGTTGGATCATCGTGCCCATGGCACCATCCAAAACCAGGATTCGTTGTTTTAAAATGTCTTGTAATTTCACTCTTTCTGATTTTATTTTTTATCCAGAAAGAGCCTGTTGATTGGCCGCTCATCTTTTCCTAATCCGATTGCAATCGTTCAGGAGGGGAATTAGCACCAAGTTATTGGCAAGGTTGCTAAGACATCATCGGGCCCTGTCCCTCAGTCTTTCTGGATAAGCAATGCAAAGAAACACATTTACGTAACAATATTAAAATATGGATGGTTAATTTTGTGACCAGAACTAATTGTCATAGACGTTGAAACTAGCTGCCATCGATATCGGATCTAACGCAATCCGTTTCCAGGTTTCCTCAGTACTTGAGACTGATGAGCAGGTTCTGTTTAAAAAAATGGAATATGTTCGCTTTCCACTTCGGCTCGGTCACGATGTGTTTACCACCAATCGCATCAGTGAAAAAAGTAAGGAGAAATTTAAGAAGTTGATGCGGGCCTTTAAGCTGTTGTTGGAACTCTATGAGGTGGATGATTATATGCTATGCGCGACATCAGCCATGCGAGAGTCGGAGAATGGAGTAGAGCTAGTTCAGGAAGTTAGTACAGAAATGAGTCTGCAAATAGAAATTATTGATGGCCAGCGAGAAGCAGAATTAATAAACACGGCTATCCGGTCGTATTTAGGCAATCAGGCCTATTTACATATTGATGTTGGCGGTGGAAGTACAGAATTGAACGTTTACCATGGGGGTAAGAAAATTAAAACCCGTTCCTTTAAAGTAGGCTCGGTGCGCATCCTGGAGCATCATGATTTACCCATTGTGTGGAATGATATGGAACATTGGGTAAGAGAACATGTGCGGGGAGACATGGGCAAGGTAACGGCCGTGGGTACAGGAGGAAATATTAGTAAGATATTTGAATTGGCGCAACTTAAACCGCATCGCTTGATGTCGGTGAAAAAGATGGGGGAAGTGAGGGATATGATTCAACGTCATTCAATCGATGAGCGTATCTACAAACTGCAAATGAATCCTGACCGTGCTGACGTAATTCTACCCGCCAGCAGTATTTATATTCGGGTCATGGAATGGGCCAAGGCTAAATATATTTTTGTGCCCGAAGTTGGATTAAAAGATGGTATGATGTTACACCTTTTTGAAAGAAACAGCAGACAATCGAAAATCAAATTTGTCAATAAAGAAGATCAGTCGAAAGGTAGTAAATCTATCCTGATGAATAAAAAACATTAAAAAAGAGCAACCTCTTTTATTATCTCACGGGTAACCTCATAAAATTCTTTATGTACATTAAAGGGCGGTTCACCGTTCTGTTCTTTTATTGCATAGTTACCATCCTCACGCATGGTATAGGCATTTACATTGTCTTTTAAGTTGTAACGTAGATTATTCATTGCTTGCTTGCGTAAGATGTCTTGTTCCAGCATGAATAATGATTCAATCCTGCGATCAAAACTCCTAACCATGGCATCCGCACTGCCTGTATATACTTTCGGATCACCGGCATTGTGAAAATAATAGATCCGGGAATGTTCCAGATACTCCCCTACTATCGAGATCACCTCAATGTTTTCACTTAACCCCTTACGACCCGGGCGGAGGCAACACATCCCACGAATGATTAACTTTATTGTGACACCTGCTTGCGAAGCTTCATAGAGCGAATCTATAAATTCTTTGTCCTGCAATGAGTTTAGTTTGATTACAATGCCCGCTGGAATTCCAGCTTTAGCGTTTTCAGATTCACGCTTTACCAAGTTACATAACTGAATGCGCATGTCGCGCGGTGATGTAATCAGGTTTCGGTATGCTGCAGGTTGCGAATGACCCGTAATAACATTAAAAAAATCGGAGACATCATTGGCATAGGCTTCATTCGTTGTCATCAAGCCAATATCCGTGTAAAAACGGGAAGTAACCTCATTATAGTTGCCACTGGAAAGGTGAACATATCGGTATACACGATCGCCTTCGTTGCGCACTATAAGCAAAAGTTTAGTATGTGTCTTAAGATTACTTACTCCGTAGATCACATAGCATCCAGCCTTTTGAAGTTTCTGAGCCTCGCGTAAATTATTCTCTTCATCAAAACGCGCTTTCACCTCAAATAATACAGCTACATGCTTACCATTCTCGGCTGCTTTCAAAAGAGCGGCACTAATACGCGAATCTTTGGATAACCTGTAGATCGTTATTTTGATAGACAAGACAAGAGGGTCATCGGCTGCGCGTTCCAGTAATTCAAGAACTGGCTCCATCGAATTGTATGGATGATGTAATAAAATATCACGCTCCTTAAGAATCTCAAACAAATCACTTTCACCTTGCTCTGGAAATGAAAGTGGCTTGACAGGCGGCCTGGGTTGTAATCGTTTATCTTTGAATTCGCGATGATTAATAATTTGGCCGATGCCTGTATAATCAATCAGCCCTTCTTTGGGGATTTGAAATATATTCAGATCATCTAAATCCCAATGTATCTTTAACATCCGCATCATCCACGGATCAGGATTCTCTTCTACATCAATGCGAACCACGCGGCCTGTTCTGCGGGTTTGTAATTTTTTCTTTAACTCCTCTAAAAAATTGGACTCAATATCTTCACTTTCCTCCAATGTGAAATCACCATTGCGATTGATTCTGAAAAGATTTATGGCTTCAAGATCAACATTTCGAAACAGGTGCTGCATGTTTCTTCGAATAATGTCTTCGATAGGAACGAAAGATATCGACTCATCCTCATTTTCTATCTCATAAAATCGAGGCAAGTTACTGGGCACCTGAATGAAAGAAACGCGCTGCTGATTGTTTGGGTCTTGTGGCACCCGAGTGACCACACCAAACAGCAAGCGATTATATTTCAAGACCGGAAAAGTATGGTAATTATCGAAAAGCATCGGGGTGAGCATGGGATAAATCGTACGCTGATAATACTGATCTACCTGGGCACTATGCTCAACCGAAAGGGAATTACTATCTATAATCCGAAATCCATTTTTTTCAAAGAGCGGCTTTAATTTTTTTATATAGTACTCATTCTGATCCCTTACAAACTTTTGAATCTCCGTAAGTAAAAGTTGGCGGAATGTATTTTCGCGAAGCCCGCTGTAGTCATAGCGCTCCTTACCATAATCCAAATAGTTATAAAGGCTTCCGAGCCGAATCGTACAGAACTCATCAAGATTTGAAGCCGTGATGGCGAGGAATTTCAGGCGCTCGAAAATACTCCGATCCATGTGTTTGGCCTGATCGAGTACACGATAATTAAACTTTAGCCAGCTTAAATCCCTACTGATGTAATTGCTTTCCTGAATGTGCTTGGAGATAGCATCACTGGGCTTACTCTCCGAACCATCGGCAATTCCCAACCATTTAGATATCAATTCGGGCATATTTTGCATTCTTCTCTATAAACTCTCTTCGTGGCGCAACTTCATCACCCATCAGCATAGAAAATAAGTGATCGGCTTCTGCAGCAGATTCTATGCTAACCTGCTTTAGCGTTCTGCGGGCAGGATCCATGGTGGTAGACCATAATTGTTCAGGGTTCATTTCACCCAAACCTTTATATCGTTGTATGCCCACGCTGTCTTCATTTCCACCCTTACTCAGTTCTTTAATAATTACATCGCGCTCTTCTTCATTCCAGCAATACCGCTCTTCGCGGCCTTTCTTTAAGAGATAAAGTGGCGGCAATGCAATATATACATACCCTTGCTCGATCAGGTCGCGCATGTAGCGAAAAAAGAAAGTTAAAATTAAGGTACGAATGTGACTTCCGTCTACATCCGCATCAGTCATAATAATAACTTTATGATAGCGTAACTTTGAGAGGTTCAGTGCCTTGTTGTCTTCGACAGTACCAAAACTTACCCCCAGAGCTGTGATCATATTCTTGATCTCCTCGTTCTCGTAAATTTTATGTTCCTGTGCCTTTTCAACATTCAGAATTTTCCCCCGCAAGGGTAAAATTGCCTGAAAGTTTCGGTCGCGGCCCTGCTTGGCCGATCCACCAGCCGAGTCACCCTCCACCAGGTAGAGTTCGCAAATACCGGGGTCAGAACTGGCACAATCAGCGAGCTTACCAGGCAATCCTGTTCCAGACAATACATTCTTGCGTTGAACCATTTCGCGAGCCTTACGCGCAGCAATACGGGCCTGAGCAGCCAGAATTACCTTACTCACGATCATCTTAGCTTCTTTGGGGTGTTCTTCAAGATAATGCTGAAGGACTTCGCCAACGGCAGTATCTACCGCACCCATGGCTTCTGAGTTGCCAAGCTTGGTTTTGGTCTGGCCCTCAAACTGAGGTTCCTGCACTTTAACCGATATAACTGCCGTTAGGCCTTCGCGAAAATCGTCACCACTAATTTCAATCTTAGCTTTTTCAAGCAAGCCTGATTTATCTGCATAACTTTTTAAGGTCCGCGTTAGCGCACGTCTGAAGCCAGCCACATGTGTACCGCCTTCATGGGTGTTGATATTGTTGACGTAAGAAACAAGATTTTCGCTGTAGGAAGTATTGTAGTTGAGTGCAACCTGCACCGGAATTTCGCTTTTATTATTTTCAATGTAAATGGGTGCCGGAATCAATTTCTCTCGGGTTGAGTCGAGGTATTCTACAAATTCACTTAATCCACCAACTGACAAAAAGGAGGTTGTTTTAGGTTCCCCATTTTCATCTCTATCGCGCAAATCCTTAAGATTGAGTTTAATGCCTGGATTTAGAAATGAAAGTTCACGAAGCCGTGTTGCCACCGTCTCGTAATTGTACTCAGTAGTAAGGGTAAATACTTCGGCATCTGGTTTAAAATTCACAGTGGTACCTCTCCGATCAGAATCGCCTACTACCCGAACAGGATATTGGGGAACCCCACGATGGTATTCCTGCTCAAACATTTTGCCTTCCCGGTAAACAGTAACTTTCAATACAGAAGAGAGTGCATTCACACAGGAGACCCCTACACCATGCAAGCCGCCTGAAACTTTATATGTATCCTTATCGAATTTCCCCCCCGCATGTAGCACTGTCATAACAACCTCAAGGGCCGACCGTTTTTCCTTTTCGTGGTAATCGGTTGGGATGCCCCGCCCGTTGTCTTCTACCGTTATTGAATTGTCTTCATTGATGATAACATGAATGTCATCGCAATACCCGGCTAAAGCCTCATCAATTGAGTTATCCACAACCTCCCAAACAAGGTGATGTAGTCCTTTTACACCGATATCTCCGATGTACATGGCGGGTCTCTTCCTTACCGCTTCAAGACCTTCTAAAACCTGAATATTACTGGCTGAATAATTGGCTTGCTTGTTTGATTTTGGTTCGTTCATTTTGGCTTTTATATAACCTTCAAAAATAAGGTTTTAGCATGCGTTTTCCGCACTTTCCGGTCAAAATCAAAAAGTATTTTTTAGTGGAAAAAAGTAATCGAAATGGAGTCGTTGGATTTCGTCAACTAAATACTTAGTTTAGATTTATAATCTATTATCCATGAAAAAATACGGAGTGCTTTTTCTCATCTCTTTAACGGCTCATTCAGGCATGTCACAGATTGTAGTCACTCCACAAAAGCCTATATCTTATCCTTATTTTGCTTCGGCCGAAGACTCAACTGTTTATGCACAGATTGGCAGTCAGTTTAGGGAAGCCTATAAAACCAGGAATGTTGACAATAAGGTTATCGATAGTCTGTCGGCCCTTTACTCTTCACTTTACAAGAAAATTGTTTCTACTAAATTTTATTACCAACCCAGTGATGAATTTACTGCATGGGAAAAAGTAGTAGAATTAAATATATATGATGAAGTGAAAATGATCAGCTTTTCATCGTCCTTTTATACCTCATTGCCCAAGGAATTATTACAATGCAAGAATCTTGAAGCCATTGAATTTGTCAATACCCGTATTCATAAATTACCCAAGGAGTTGAGTCAATTGGAAAAACTTCATACGTTGGCTATCTATGATTCGAAAGTGGATTTTAAAATAGCAAAGAATGCGAGGTTGCGCACCGTTATTGTGCGCGGAGGCAAGCATCAGCATCGCTTAAAGCAGTTTACAAATCTAGAAAAACTAGATTTATCCAGTTGTTCACTTACAGCATTGCCTAAGAAACTTCATAAGAATAAAAAACTAAAGGAATTATTGCTTAATGAAAACTCGGTTGACCTTGCTAAAACAAAAATTAAAATTCATCATCAGCTTGCTAAAATTGAACTCCAGAGAAATGGCTTGAAAGAAATCCCGGCTTCTATTGACAGGTTTCCAAATGTAAAAACTCTTGTATTTAATGGCAATGAAATCAATCGAATCTCCCCCGCTATTGGTAAGCTCGATAAACTGGAACAACTAGGTCTTTATAAAAATAATCTGACAGTATTACCAGAAACAATCTATACGTTGCCCAATCTGAAAGAGATTGATCTTTACTATAACCAGCTCGAGCGACTGGATGATAGAATTGGAACCCTGAAAAACCTACAGGTACTTTATCTCTCAAATAACCGCCTGGTAAGTATTCCGGAAAGCATCGGATCATTGGGCAACCTGGAAGAATTGTACCTGTCAAACAATAGACTAAGTGAGTTACCCAACAGCCTCGCTAATCTTGACAAACTGAAGGTACTCCGGGTCAATAACAACTACCTGGGTAAAGTTCCCAACGATCTACCTAACTTATCAAGCCTTGAAAATCTTGATATTTCCAGTAATCAAATTTCCGAATTACCTGACGGAATCTCTGATTTGCCCTACCTGAAGCTTCTTGTTATCATGAATAATCCATGGGATGATTCAACCTTAACGAAGTTACCGGTAGTTACTGCACAACTCAGAAACAAAGAAGTGGTGGTTCATGTAAATGAATAGCTGCCTTACTTTTTAGGTTTCGGTTTAGATTCACCTTTGGTTTTCTTACTCTTTCTATTGCCATCTTTTTCACTCATTAGCTGAAGTTTTGCCTTTTGCAATTCTTCTTTCTGGGCTTGTGACACCGTAGGATAATTTATATCCAGTTTGGCAAACTGACGCGTAATGATGGCTGCAATAGCCAGACGTGCAAACCATTTATCATCGGCTGGAATTACAAACCACGGTGCATAGTCGGTTGAGGTTGCGCTAAGTGCTTCTGAATAAACCTTTTGATAGTCATCCCAAAAGGCACGCTCTTTCAAATCTCCTAACGAAAACTTCCAGTTTTTGCTTGGGTCATCTATTCGTTCCAAAAATCTTTTCTTCTGTTCCTTTTTGGAGACATGCAGGAAGAATTTCATAATAACCGTTCCGTTATCACTAAGATTTTTTTCAAACCTTCTTATTTGCTTATATCGTTGTTGCCAGAATTTATCATCAATCTTTTTAACTGTATCAATTCCGGGAATGTGTTCATTCAAAATCCACTCAGGGTGTACTTTGGTCACCAAAACGTTCTCGTAATGCGAGCGATTGTGGATCGCAATCTCGCCCCGTGCCGGCAGGGTTAATTGATGTCGCCAAAAATAATCATGATCTAACTCAGCAGAATTAGGTGCTTTGAAACTACTAACCTTTACGCCCAGCGGATTGAACCCCGACATGATATGCTTCACAGCTCCATCTTTTCCGGCTGCATCCATGGCCTGAAAAATTATCAGGACACTGTATCGGTTGTGAGCATACAGTTCGTCTTGTACTTCGGCCAGATGCTTACGGCCGTTTTCCAAAAGCAGTTCTGAGTCTGCTTTATTCAGTGTTTTACCTGTGTACTCGGTGTCAAAGTCCTTCAGTTTAATGTTTTTGCCAGGCTTTACTGTGAACTTTTTTAGTTGAATCAGTTTCTCATCGGTTAGCATAAAGTGAATGTTTAGTTCTCTAAGCTAAGGAATAGTCGAGAATCAATACTATGATTTATATCACTATTTCAATTATTAAATGACCATCGGTAAACTTAACCATAGAATTATCATAAATTGAGATAATCCTACTATTCACTTGAAAACATTTATCACTTTTTTAATTGGCGGCTTCAGTTGGATCTCTGTCCTAACACTTTCTGCGCAGAATGAACAGGAGGCTATTAAGAAAGTGATAGCCACAGAAACCTCCTCCTTTCTGAATCTGGATTATGCCGGCTGGGCCGATGCCTGGGCGAAAGTCCCCTACACTTACTGGTGTTATTCAGACTCTACTACCTCAAGTTTTATTGAAGGTTGGGAGGCACTTGACAAGACCTATGCCCGGTATTTTAATGAAGCCATCCCGTCTCATGCCGAGATAACCAATGAATGGATTGAAATTCGTGTTTATGGCAATGGTGCGTATGCACGGTTTATCCAGCGGGTAAAAGATGATGTTGATACAGACGAAACCTCACAGGTGCGGGTTTTGGAAAAAATAGACGGGAAATGGAAGGTTGTTTGCGTATGGGCGATTGCGCAAAATTCAAAAAAATAGAAAAATTTAATTGTTCAAACATTAACATTTCTCTGATATTCCGTACATTAATATTTTAAACTGCATTCCTTATGAAAAACCTGAAGCCCCTTTTTCTGACCGGTTTGTTCGCCTTTATCATCACCTCACTCGCTGCTCAGGATACCAAAGAAATTGCGGCTATTAAGGCCGTGATTGAAAAGGAGACTCTGTCTTTTTTTAATGTAAACCGAAAAGACTGGGAGGATAGTTGGGCGCAGGTTCCGTATGCTTACTGGTCTTACTCAGACTCTACAGGCACCAGTTTTATTGAAGGCTGGGAAAATATCAAAAAATCTTTTGATGAATATTTTACCACCCATGTGGCAAGCCGGCAAATTGATGTTGCCCATCAATCGGGCAAAGTTAAAATAGACCGCACGTGGCAAAGTTTCCGAATCTACGGTAATGGTGCTTACGTTCGATATAGTCAAAAAGTGAATGACGACATCGATCATGACCAAACATCGCATGTCAGAATTCTTGAAAAGAAAGATGGAAAATGGAAAGTCGTTTGCGTTGGAGCGATTGCTGTTTATCCGGAATAACCTATTTCAATATTGACCCGAACGAAGTAATACAAGGGTACACGCTTCGTCAACTTCAATCCCGGCATCCTTTGCCAGTCTCTGAAATTCTTCGTTTTCAGTGCCCGGGTTAAAGATTATTCGCTTAGGTTTAAGACCTAAGATATAGTCGTAATATTCGGGTTGATGTTGTGGGCCTATGTAAAGAGTCACCGTATCCACATCATTCACTAAAGGCCGCTCATTTATTGGAAGTATTTGCGTCCCATAAACCTCGCCTTTCTTTATTCCTACTGGCACAATTTCATGGTTGTATTCGGTAAGCATGCCAGCCGCCAGATAAGCGTAGCGCGATGGGTTTGTAGTGGCTCCGATAATTACTGTTTTCTTGTTCATTGTTTCGTTGCGTTAATATATTTCCTGACAACGGCTTCTGCACAGCGCTCACCATCCATGGCTGCAGAAACAATACCGCCTGCATAACCGGCCCCTTCTCCAGATGGAAAAAGACGTTTTGTTTGAATGTGCTCCAGCGTTTCCTGATCTCGAGGAATTCTAACAGGAGATGATGTACGGCTCTCCACGCCTACAATCTGAGCTTCATTGGTCAGGTAACCTTTCATTTTATTCCCAAAACTTTTAAATCCCTGCTGCAGACTTTCTGAGATAAAATCGGGAAGCACTTCTTTTAGTTCCACTGACATCAATCCTGGTTGGTATGAAGTGTCCAACAGCGAACCTGAAACTTTATTGTTCACAAAATCACTTAATCGCTGGGCGGGTGCTGTCTGATCTCCTCCGGCTATCACACAAGCTTTCTTTTCTATTTCGGCTTGAAAGTACATGCCGGCAAGCGGCCCGTTATTTTGATATTTTTTGAAATCCGCTTCTTCTACCGCCACCACAATACCTGAGTTCGCAAACCGGGAATCCCTTCGGGAAGGACTCATCCCATTTACAACAATTTCGCCAGGTGCAGTAGCCGCTGGTACAATAAAACCACCGGGGCACATGCAAAAAGAAAAAACACCGCGATCTTTTCCGTTCACTTTAGCTTGATGTACCATGGCATAAGATGAAGCAGGCAGATAGGGTCCACGATCGACTTCGCAATGATATTGAATCCGATCAATCAAATTTTGTGCATGTTCAACACGCACACCTAGCGCAAAGGGCTTGGCTTCAACAATAATCCCTTTACCATGAAGAAGATGAAATATATCGCGTGCCGAATGACCGGTGGCCAAAATGACTGATTCGCCTTCGAGTTTATCACCGCTTTGATTAACTACACCCCTCACCTCTCCGCTTCTTAAAATGAAATCATTCACCTTTGTATTGAAATGAATCTCTCCCCCGGCTTGCAAAATAGTTTCGCGCAAAGCGGCTACCAATTGGGGTAACTTATTGGTACCTATATGTGGGTGCGCATCGAAGAGAATCTCTTCCGAAGCACCGTGCATCACTAATATCTCAAGAATGCGTCTTACATCACCACGTTTTTTTGAACGTGTATAAAGTTTGCCATCCGAATAGGTTCCCGCACCACCTTCGCCAAAACAATAGTTCGATTCCGGATTTACAATGTGTTGTTTGTTGATGGCGGCAATGTCGCGTCTTCTGGTTTGCACATCTTTGCCCCGCTCAATTATAATTGGTTTAACACCTAACTCAATTAAACGAATGGCAGCAAAAAGTCCGGCAGGTCCGGCCCCCACCACAATTACCTTTCGGGCCTGATTAACATCAGGATATTCTTTGCGGTAATTAATCCTTTGGGGAACCTGGTTGGATGGAATTATTTCAGCGAGAACTTTTACCACTACTTTTTTTCCACGCGCATCAATGGATCGCTTGAGGGGATGTATGTAAACACCGCCATCATCAGCAATACCCACCTTCTCAAAAAGTGAATTTTTAAAAAGGTTTTCATCAAAAGCCTCCTGGGGACTTAATTGAACTTCAATTGTTTTATTCATAGGAAAGGTATTTATCCTTTCAATTTTTAAACCATGTATGGTTTAAAGCAAAGGTAATTATTAATTCTATTGATATGCTCACCTTCTTCCATCAAAGGAAAAAGAGTACCCAAAGTTTAGTCCAAAGCGAAATGTTTGTGAAAGTTTATCCTGATTGAGAGAGTTAAAAACATTTTCAAAAATGGGTTCAACATCAAAAATTCGATAGCCAATTCCATAACCAACAAAAGCGTCAATCGTAAATCCATCGCCATCGTTTCGCTGCATCAACCGGCTTCCGAGCAACACACCATACTCAGCACGTTGTTCGGAGGCACTGGCTGTAAGCAGATTGCCCGGAGCCAACGGAAAATCAATGTTAGAGAAGTGACTAAGGTTTGTGAACCTGATTTCGTGAGCGAAGTACCACATACCGGTTTTCATGGGGTTATAAAATTTCTGTTTTACCGAAATAGCATACCCGCGATTATAAATCTCATCTTTTGGAACATCCGAATCGGCTGTAAAGAAAGGATTGCGGATTGCTTCAAACCCAAATTCATGACCCAATCGCTCTTCATTGTAAAATTCAATACCAAAAGGCATGAATCCAATAAATGAAGATGCCGGATTACCTTGTACAATTACACCTCTGTATTCAGGATACCGTGGATTGAAATAGTTAAAACTTCTTTTTGCAACGGATGTAGCGGCTTTTGTCTGAGCTTTTGCCAATGAGCTGATTTCGCTCGCTAGTTTACTATCCTCATAAAAGGGTTTGTAATAACCCGAGAGCTTTCCATCTTCCTCGTATAGCTCCCAGGTTCCAACCCGAAGATCATTTTCAATCATCCCTTTGGTTTGCAATGACCCCGAAGGAAAATACCCTATGTAAGTACCCTTCCCTTCTGTGAATACACATTCTCCTTCCAGCTTGCCATCTTCAAAATAATATTTCCAATCGCCCTGGTTCTTTCCATGCTGAATAAGTCCTTTCATCTTTAATGCTCCACTGGGGTAGTATTCGCGATATTCGCCACTTCCCAGTACGTAGGTTATCTCACTTTTTATTTTACCTCCTGGGTTATTACTACTCCAATAGCCATTCTTTTTACCGCCCACAAATTCTCCGGAAGCACTCAATGTACCATCTTCAAAATAATAGTTCCAAAGACCGGTAGGCTCGTCATTTTCGTATCGACCTTCTGAAGATATCTTTCCAGAAGGATAATAATTCTTCCATGCTCCATTTTTTCTGCCACTCACAAAATCACCTTCGCTTTCCAATACACCAGTTTCAGAAAAATATCTCCAGCGACCTACATTCCTGACGCCTGCCCGTGGCCCCTCGGCTAAAACTTTTCCGGAATGGTAATATTCCGTGAATCGACCATGGTCCTCCTCATAGTCAATCTCGCCACGCAAGACACCGTCTTCAAAAAAAGTTTTCCATAAGCCAGTTCTTTTATTGGCGAGATACTCACCGGTCTCTTTAAGATCACCACTCTCGTAATAAATCAGCCAAACACCTTCACGCAATTTGTTATTGATCGTTCCCTCCATACTTTTTTGACCGCTCTCATAAAAGTATTCCCACTTTCCGTAATTCGAATTTTGCCGGAGGATACCCCGCATCTTGATATTTCCGGTTTCGTAATAGAACTCCCAAACACCCGAGGTCTCATTGTTTACAAACTGACCTTTGGATTCAATGTTTCCATTCAAAAAGTAAGATATATAACGACCCTGCAATAGGTTGGTCACTGTATCTTTTACCTGATAGATCTCCTTCAGGTTTTTCTTTTCCGCATCATGATAGGTAAAACGCGTAACTCCCTGCGAATAAACTGCAAGGGGAACAAGAACTAATAGACAGAGTACTACATGCTTCCTTAAAAATGGCATTCAGTAAAGTTAAGGAAAACCAGAAAATTCCTCGATCAGGTCTGAAGCGCTTTCATGACTGCTGCCTTGCCCCATTCTAGTTTTTCTTGCTCAGACCATAATTCCGGAAAGAACATGATGCGTTGAAAACGAGGCGGCAAATACTTTTGCCAATTGGTACCTCCGGTGGCTTTAATGTCTTCTGGATCGCGTTGCAGATAACGACCGGCAGATCGCATGTGCGCCAGGGGCCACAACACATTTGCTAATTGATCGAACTCACGCAGTCTATCAAGCACCTCTTTAGACGATGGAAAATTCTGTTGGTAAATCTTACGAAGATTGCAGGTACGATACTTCATGCCTGTTTCTGTAAAAAGAGTAAGGTATTTCTTTTCAAACTGTTGAAGTGTAAGTGTCTTTTTTCCAGACGCCAATTCGGTAGCCCCACTGCGCCAATACAAGTGTTCAATCTGTTGTTCAATGTCGCTGTACTCCTGCATTGACTCTCGAAAATCAATATGCACAAGATTCATTATATCCGTGCTGCAAATTTCAATGAGACGGTACTGCGCTGATTGAAATCCGGATGATGGCAACAACGACATTCTGAATTTCAGAAACTGTTCTTTCTCCATACCATCGACCATCACGGCAAAGGAATTTTCCAGGAGCTGAAAATACCGGATGATCCGATCCATGCGGGCTATAAAAAATTTCTCATCCGCGGGCTCCTTGGCTGCAATCTGTTCAATCTCCCATAAAATCAAATTGAAGTAAAGCTCAGTTATCTGATGATAAATGATGAACACTTTTTCATCCGGGAATTGCGTCTTTGGATTTTGAAGACTTAGCAGTGTATCAAGGTGTATATAATCCCAATAGGTTAAATAATCTGCATGCAACAAACCGTCCAGGTAGGATGACAGGTCCTGACCCATTACCGCATACTTTTGCTGCAGTTTTTTTAGTTGCTCAATAAGGGCCGGATCGAGAGATTTCTCCATAGGAATTGTGAATACTTACGTAAATTTGACCCATTCAAAAGAATAACCAAAATAATATGTCATCACATTCTTCTCCCGAGTCTAAAATCAAAAAATCATTGAAACAAGATCGTTACGAACAACCTGATTTTTACGGAATTGATGATTTGCTTACCGAAGAACATAAACTGATCCGCAGTTCGATCCGCGACTTTGTGAAACGGGAGATTTCGCCTTACATAGAAGACTGGGCGCAACAAGCTCTGTTTCCTTACGAAATAGTAAAGAAGTTCGGAGACATTGGTGCCTTTGGCCCAACCATCCCTTCAACCTATGGTGGTGGGGGGTTAGACTATATTTCCTACGGAATTCTGATGCAGGAAATTGAACGTGGTGATTCGGGCATGCGATCTACGGCCTCAGTGCAAGGCTCATTGGTTATGTATCCTATCTATAAATTTGGAAGCGAGGAACAGCGAAAGAAATACTTACCCAAACTCGCCAGTGGCGAATGGCTGGGATGTTTTGGATTGACGGAGCCTGATCACGGATCCAACCCAAGTGGCATGGTAACTAACTTCAAGGATCAGGGTGATCATTATCTATTGAATGGCGCCAAGATGTGGATTTCAAATTCTCCTAAAGCAGATATTGCTGTCGTGTGGGCCAAGAATGAAGCCGGAAGAATTCATGGATTGATTGTAGAGCGTGGGATGTCCGGATTTTCGACTCCGGAAACACATGGTAAGTGGTCGTTACGAGCAAGTGCCACCGGTGAATTGGTTTTCGATAATGTAAAAGTTCCGAAAGAGAATCTATTACCCGGCAAAAGTGGTTTAGGAGCACCGATGATGTGTCTGGATTCTGCGCGGTATGGAATTGCGTGGGGAGCTATTGGCGCAGCTATGGATTGTTATGATTCTGCCCGTAGATATGCCATTGAACGCATTCAGTTTGGTAAACCCATTGGCTCCTTTCAATTGATTCAAAAGAAATTGGCCGAGATGCTTACTGAGATTACAAAAGCCCAGTTGCTTAACTGGCGGTTGGGTGTGCTAATGAATGAAGGCAAAGCAACTACTCCACAGATTTCTTTGGCTAAAAGAAATAATGTTCATACGGCTTTAGAAATTGCGCGGGAGGCGCGCCAGATCCATGGCGGCATGGGCATTACCGGAGAGTATCCCATCATGCGCCACATGATGAATCTTGAGTCGGTGGTGACCTATGAGGGCACGCATGATATCCATCTGTTAATTCTGGGGAATCAAATTACTGGAATCCCGGCCTTTGTTTAATCCTCAATATATCCACTCAGCGTAACGCGCTGAACTGGATTACGCGGGTCATTGGAATAAATTGTAATAGCTTTATTTTGAGTTCCGATTCTGCCGGTTGTTGTAAACACCCATTTGATTGAAGTTGATTCACCGGGTTTAACTTTTTTCTTTTCAGCATTGGCTATTAAACATGAACAATTGCTCTGTATATGCCTGATGTCCAGATCAAGCTTGCCTTTATTTTGGATGGTAAAGGATTGCTCGATAACGACCCCTTTCTTTACTCTTGCAAAATCAATTGTGTAACTGGAAATTAATAATGCGGGGGCTTTGGCTTGTTCTGTAGCCGAAAGAATAGGGAAAAACTCTTCGGCCGTTGTGTAAACAGAAAACGATTTGACCGGATTAATGCTGTCTGTCGTGTGCAGACTAATGTTATCGGACATAAAACCATATTGATTACGAAGCTTCGCATCATAAGTTATTTTGATTTCCCCGCGTTCATTTGGCTTTAGTGAGACGGGTGTCTCAAACTTTATGTAAGCTGGTGCCTCTATTTTGTTAAAGTCGATCTTTACCAGTCCGGAGTTCATTACTTCAAACTCCTTCGTAACGGCAGGTTTATTGATGTAAATCTTTCCAAGGTTAAAAGAGTTATTCTTAAGTCTTAGATTACCATTAACAGCCGATAATGTTTTATCAGTTATCGTTCGTTTATCCACCACGCTGCCTTTAATTTGAAGGATAATCGGAGTTTTATCAAGGTCGGTAGTTACCGTTAGTGATTTATTGAAATATCCAGGTCTTGATTTCGGATCGAAACTAGCCTTTATAAAACCGGTTTTGCCAACAGCAATGGGTTCGGCAGACCAACCAGGTGTTGTACAACCGCATGAAGCCTGCACGGAGAGTATTTTCACCGGACGTACACTGTTATTGGTAAATGTAAATTCAAACTCAACAGCACCCTCCGCCTCAATTATTTCACCGAAGTCATGGATCTTCTCTTTGAAGAAAAGGGGTTCTACCAATTGTGCAAAACCGTGGTTCCCAACAATTAATAGTACAAGAAATAAGAAGGTGGATCTCATTGCACAAAATTACTTTTTACTAATCACATCTAAAATTAAAACAACCTACTGTTAAACTTTATGACCTTCCGACAAGTGCTTTTTCACAATACTTCCATTTATTTGTATTTCTATGGCAAGAATTTTAACCGGAATACAAAGTAGCGGCCGACCACACCTTGGCAATTTGCTTGGGGCCATCATCCCGGCTATCAAATTATCTCAAAACCCTGGCAATGAATCCTTCTTTTTTATTGCCGACCTGCACTCGCTTACTTCCATTAAAGATGCAAAAGTACGATTGTCTAATGTGCAAGCGGTGGCAGCTGCCTGGCTTGCCTTTGGATTTGATGTCGAAAAGAATTTACTCTACCGCCAAAGTCGCATTCCAGAGGTATGTGAACTCGCCTGGTACTTAAACTGCTTCACTCCTTTCCCGATGTTGGCCAACGCTCATTCTTTTAAGGAAAAGTCTGATAAACTTGCCGATGTAAACGCTGGACTTTTCACCTATCCGGTATTAATGACAGCCGATATTATTTTATATGATGCTGATTTTGTACCGGTTGGCAAGGATCAACGACAGCATCTGGAAATGGCCCGTGATATAGCCAATTCGTTTAACAACCTGTATGGAGAAACCTTTGTTCTTCCCGAAGCTAAGATTGAAGAAGAGGTAATGACCGTGCCCGGTACAGATGGGCAAAAGATGAGTAAGTCGTATGGAAACATTCTTGATATTTTTCTTCCTGATAAAGAATTGCGGAAGCAGGTGATGTCGATTGTCACTGATAGCACTCCTATGGAAGCTCCCAAAAATCCGGATGCAGACAATGTGTTTGCTATCTATAAATTACTAGGAACTCCAGAACAGACAGCCACATTAAGGGAAAAATATCTGGCCGGAAATTTTGGCTATGGTCATGCCAAGCAAGAACTCTATGAACTGATTATTCATAAGTATGCACGAGAGCGTGAAGCATTTACCTTTTATATGAGCAACCTGCCCGAACTGGAAAAGAAACTTGAGTTAAGTGAAGCCAAAGCACGTGCACTTGCCCGAACCATGCTTGCAAAAGTGAGAGAAAAGTTAGGCTATTGATTTCTACTTGGCTGTCCAGACGATCTGTTGCTGATCTTTCCCAACATTTAAGATTACACGCACCGGGTTTGGCACAATGACAAGCTTTGTATCCTTGCCGGGAATAGAATCTACCTCAACAAAAACCCCTTCACTGGTTGCCACTGAATACTCATTTTTATCATTGATTGAATACGATTTTGCCAGGTACGCGATCGGGTATAAAACATCCGTATCAGGGCAATATTTGTCGTGCACATCTTGCAGTACATCTTCCAGGTATTCCCCAAACTTTACATGAAGTGAGTCTTCCAAATCATGAAGTTCTTCTTCCAGGTCATCGTATTTAGGGTTATTGTAATCAATTTTCTTTAAAGCATTTCTGCGCAAGGCTATTTCCTGTATCGCCTTATCAAGTTCCTTTACGTCCATAATGCAAAATTTCATCAAGATTATAGAAATGCAGGCTAAATTAAAACTGCGGGAATGATTAATTTTGACCAATCAACACAACCTCACATGAATCAGGATTTTCTACCCATTAACGGCACCGACCACATTGAGTTTTATGTCGGAAATGCTAAACAAGCGGCCTTGTTTTATCAGCATTGTATGGGGTTTGAGCTTATTGCCTATGCGGGTCCGGAGACGGGTGTACGGGATCGGGCTTCGTATGTCATGCAACAAGAAAAGATCCGGCTGATACTCACTTCAAGTTTGCATCCTGAGTCTGCCATCAGTGAACATGTAAAGAAGCATGGCGATGGGGTAAAGGTACTCGCCTTGTGGGTGGATGATGCATCAAAATCTTTTCATGAAACCGTTTCGCGGGGCGCTGAAGTTGCCAGTGAACCTAAAGCACTTCAGGATGAGTTTGGTGAAGTTGTTGTTGCTTCCATAAAAACCTATGGTGAGACTATTCACACCTTTGTGGAAAGGTCTGCCTACCAGGGTGCCTTCATGCCCGGCTATAAAGCGATGAAAAGCTCTGTAAAATCTATCCCCATCGGACTTAAGTATGTTGACCATTGTGTAGGCAATGTAGAACTGGGCCAGATGAATCGATGGGTTGATTTTTACGAGCATGCAATGGGTTTTAAACTGCTTATCACCTTTGATGACAAGGATATTTCAACCGAATACAGCGCCCTGATGAGCAAAGTAGTTTCCAATGGCAATGGGTATATCAAGTTTCCAATCAATGAACCAGCCGCTGGTAAAAAGAAATCGCAGATAGAAGAATATCTAGACTTTTATCATGGCGCGGGGGTACAACACATCGCCATCGCTACAGATGATATAATTTTTACTGTGGGTGAATTAAGAAAACGGGGTGTAGAATTTTTAAGAGTACCCGATATCTATTATGATGATGTGCTGGATCGGGTTGGACACATCAACGAAGATCTGCAGGCATTAAAAAAACTTAATATTCTTATTGACCGGGATGAAGAGGGATACTTATTGCAAATCTTCACAAAGCCGGTTCAGGATCGTCCCACCCTATTCTTTGAAATCATTGAACGGAATGGAGCCAAGTCTTTTGGTAAGGGAAACTTCAAAGCACTTTTTGAAGCGATCGAACTGGAACAAGGTCTTCGTGGAAATTTATAAGAACTAAAACGCAGTTAATAAAATCAACACATGGATTTACTAGATCAATCAAAAAAAAGAGCTCAGGTGTGGCTCAACAGTAATGTCATTGATGGTGAAACAAAAAAGCTTGTCAGGCAACTTCTCGAGAGCGCGGATTCCAAGGCGCTGATCGACAGTTTTTATAAGGATCTAGAGTTCGGAACCGGGGGGTTACGGGGCATCATGGGGGTTGGTTCAAACTGCATGAATCAATATACCGTTGGAGCCGCGACCCAGGGCCTCGCCAATTATCTTAAGAAATCTGTTTCCGGAGAGATTAAAGTTGCGATTGCCTATGACTGCCGGAATAAGAGTAAGTACTTTGCCCAAACTGCAGCCGATATATTCTCGGCCAATGGTATAACAGTTTATCTATTTCCAGAACTAAGACCTACTCCGCTCCTTTCTTTTGCCATTCGATACCTTACATGTCAATCCGGTCTGGTGATTACTGCCTCACACAACCCCAAAGAATATAATGGTTACAAAGCCTATTGGGCTGATGGCGCTCAATTGGTGCCCCCGCACGACAAAAATGTAATTCAGGAAGTTAATTCAATCGGTGGTTTTGAGAACATTAAGTTTACATCCGACCCATCAAAAATAATTTTGATTGGAAAGGAATTGGAAGAAGCTTATTACGAAGAAGTAATCAAATTGATTCCTTCCAAAGAAAGCATCTCGCGCCAGCAAAATATACCCATAGTATTTTCAGGTTTACATGGCACTGGTGGCACGATGGTCCCAGAATGTTTAACCCGTTTAGGATTTAAGAATATAATCATTGTTGAGGAGCAGCAAAAACCTAATGGTGACTTCCCCACGGTACATTCGCCCAACCCGGAAGAAAAAGCAGCCATGGAATTGGCCTTATTGAAAGCGCGTGAAGCAAAGGCCGAATTGGTAATGGCCACCGACCCCGATGCGGATCGGGTTGGCATTGGAATCAAAGATGATAAGGGTGAGTTCTTTTTGCTCAATGGCAATCAAGCGTTTAGTCTGATGATGTGGTTCATCATGAAAAATCTGACTGCCGATGAAAAGAAAAATGGTTACATCGCTAAAACTATTGTTACCACAGAATTGGTGGACACCATTGCCAAAAAGCTGGGTGTAGATTGTTACAATACACTCACCGGCTTCAAATACATTGCTGAATTGATGGGCCAGATGGAGGGCAAGAAAAAGTTCATTGCAGCGGGAGAGGAAAGTTATGGATATATGGTGGGAGATTTTGTGCGCGATAAAGATGCGGTCTCCGCCTGCGCGTTTTTTGCAGCCCTTGCAGCCTCGGCAAAAGATGAAGGCCAAACCTTATACGATTGGCTGCTTCAGATGTATGTGGACTTTGGCTTTTACAAGGAAGGACTTGTTAACCTGGTGCGAAAAGGCGCTCAAGGAGAACAAGAGATCAAGAACATGATGCAGAAGTTCAGGAACCAGCCTCCGGAAAAAATTGGCGGGCAGAAAGTAGTTCGGGCATTGGACTATAAAACAAGGCTAGAGAAAAATCTGATTACTTCATCGACTACCGATATTGCTTTGCCGGCTTCGGATGTTATTCAATTTTACACGGAGGATGGCAGTAAAATATCGGTGCGGCCTTCGGGTACTGAGCCTAAAATAAAATTCTATATCAGCTTATTTGCCGCGCTGAAATCGAAAGCAGATTTTAATAAGGTGAATGAGGCGCTGGATTCAAGAATCAAAGCCATCGAAGCGGAGTTAATGGTATAGTGCACGTAATGCTGGAATCCCGGCCTGCCTGCCGGTAGGCAGGGTCTCGTATTCATAAGTACGGTACCTTCAAAGATTACGTGAACTCGCCCGGGATGACTGGTTACATTAATTGTTGACCTGGAACTGAGCCTTTGCCTAAACCATAATTGTCCCTAGCTTTGCGCCTTGATCATGAAAAAAGTTGCATTTTATACGCTGGGCTGCAAACTCAACTATTCCGAAACATCAACGATTTCGAGAAAATTTGAGGAGAAGGGCTATCAGAAGGTTGAGTTTACCGATCAGCCCGATATTTTCATTATCAACACATGTTCCGTTACAGAAAATGCCGATAAGAAGTGCCGCAAGATTGTTCGTGAAGCCCGCAGTATTTCTCCGAATGCGTATGTAGCAATCATAGGATGCTACGCTCAACTAAAGCCAAAAGAGATTTCAGAAATACCCGGTGTGGATGCTGTACTGGGTGCAGCGGAAAAGTTTAGGTTGGTTGAATTACTGGATGGTTTTGTTCGCCTTGAGACACCCACTGTATTTGCTTCTGAAATTGACTCAGTAAATACCTTTAATACATCTTATTCACTGCATGATCGCACCCGTACGTTCTTAAAAGTTCAGGATGGCTGCGATTACTCTTGTTCCTTCTGTACTATTCCTTTGGCGCGAGGTTCCAGCCGCAGCGATAGTATTGCCAACCTGGTTAAGTATGCCCATGAAATTGCAGCTTCGGGAGTTAAAGAAATCGTGTTAACAGGTGTGAACACCGGAGATTTTGGATTGCAGCAAGGCGAACGAAAAGAGCGTTTTATTGATCTGATCAAAGCGCTGGATGAAGTGAGTGGAATAGAACGCTTTAGAATTTCCTCGATTGAACCTAATCTGTTAACAGATGAAATCATAGAATTTGTTGCTCAGTCAAAACGGTTTGTCCCTCACTTTCATATTCCTTTGCAATCCGGATCCAATGCAATTCTTAAACTCATGCGCAGGCGGTATCAACGCGAGTTGTATGTAAGTCGGGTGGAGAAGATTAAATCGGTGATGCCTTCGTGTTGTATCGGTGTGGATGTGATTGTTGGTTTTCCGGGTGAGACCCACGAACATTTTTTAGAAACGTATCAGTTCTTAAATGAACTGGACATTTCTTATCTCCATGTCTTTACCTATTCGGAACGGGAAAATACATTAGCTATTACGCTCCCAGATGTTGTGCCCATGAAAGAGCGAAATGAACGGTCGCGCATGCTGCATATTTTATCGGACAAAAAACGCAGGGCATTTTATGAAGGGAATCTCGGTAAGCCGTTTACTGTCTTATTTGAAAATGATCTGGAAGATGGATTGATGCATGGTTTTACGGAGAATTATATCCGGGTGGCAGCTAAGTATGATCCGCTCCTGATCAATGAAACAAAATCAGTTATTCTTACTTCGATTAATAGCAAGGGTCATGTTGAGGTGGAGGAATTAATTGACAATGAACAATTGACAATGCACAATTGACAATGCACAATTAAAAATTGACAATTAACAGTTGACAATTAACAGTTGACAATGGATAATTAACAATGCAAATGGTTAATTGACCATTCGGCCGTCCTGGATTACAAGTCTGCGATCCGTCATGGCAGCGAACTCCTGATTGTGGGTAACGATTACAAAAGTTTGTCCGAAGTCATCTCTTAGTTTGAAGAAAAGCTGATGCAATTCCTTTGCATTGTTTGAGTCGAGGTTCCCACTTGGCTCATCTGCAAATATCAGAACCGGTTCGTTAATCAAAGCCCTGGCCACGGCAACACGCTGCTGTTCACCTCCTGAAAGCTCAGCCGGCTTATGATCCGCGCGCGCTTTTAATCCCAATGTTTCCAATAAACTCATCGCACGGGTCTTTACCTTTTTCTCATCGGTTCGGGCTATGAAACCCGGGATCATTACATTTTCAATTGCCGAAAACTCAGGTAACAGGTTATGAAACTGAAAAACAAAGCCGAGGTTTTTATTCCGAAAGTCAGCCAGTGCCCGGGCACCTTGTGTAAAAATATCTTTCCCATTTAACTCAACCCTGCCCGTATCCGGCTTGTCTAAAGTTCCCAGGATATGAAGCAGCGTACTTTTGCCAGCACCCGATGCGCCAACAATCGAAATCACCTCACCCTTCTTAATTTGTATATCCACTCCCTTCAGCACGTTGAGTGCGCCATACGATTTCGTTAACCCTTCCGCTCTTAGCATGTGTCTCGATTTAATTCTTGAATTAAAGGTTTAAAAAAAGTAGCTTGCCTCCAAAACTAATTTATATGAACATCCACGAATACCAGGCTAAAGATATTCTAAAGAAATTTGGAGTTGCTGTTCAACGCGGCATTGTTGCGGATACACCCGACAAAGCAGTAGCTGCCGCCAAGCAACTTCATGCGGAGACCGGCTCCAAGTGGTTCGTGATTAAGTCGCAGATACATGCCGGTGGACGTGGGAAAGGGACGGTAAAAGAAACAGGGTCGAAAGGCGTAGTGCTTGCCAAAAGTACGGACGAAGTGTATGAAAAATCCAAGGCAATATTAGGAGGAACCCTGGTCACCATTCAAACCGGGGCAGCGGGAAAGAAGGTAAATAAAGTGCTTATCGCAGAGGATGTTTATTACCCCGGAGAGAATGAGCCAAAAGAATACTACATGAGTATTTTGCTGGACCGGGCCACCAGCAAGCCTGTGATTATGGCCTCTACAGAAGGCGGGATGAACATTGAGGAAGTTGCAGCTACGCATCCCGAGAAGATTGTAAAAGAGTGGGTAGATCCTACGATTGGATTACAGCCCTTTCAAGCCCGTAAAGTTGCCTTTGCTTTGGGACTGGAAGGAAATGCGTTTAAGGAAATGATAAAATTCATCAATTCATTATATGCTGCTTACATTGGGCTTGATGCCTCCATGTTCGAAATCAACCCGGTATTAAAAACTTCCGACAATAAAATCCTTGCTGTCGATGGCAAAGTCAACCTCGATGACAACGCGCTTTACAGACACAAAGACCTGGAAGAATTAAGAGATATTTCGGAAGAAGATCCGCTGGAAGTTGAAGCTGGTAAATCAGGCTTGAACTATGTGAAGCTGGATGGCAACGTAGGTTGTATGGTAAATGGTGCCGGCCTTGCGATGGCTACCATGGACATCATTAAAATCTCCGGAGGTGAGCCTGCTAATTTTCTGGATGTTGGTGGTGGTGCGAATGCTGAAACCGTGGAAGCCGGGTTTAGAATTATCCTGAAGGACCCCAATGTAAAGGCAATCCTGATCAACATTTTTGGCGGAATTGTTCGTTGCGACCGGGTTGCCAGTGGTGTGGTGGAAGCTTATAAGAAGGTGGGGAATATTCCGGTGCCTATTATTGTGCGCTTGCAGGGTACCAATGCTGAAGAAGGAGCTAAAATCATTCAGGAATCTGGTTTAAAGGTGTTTTCTGCGATTCTTTTAAAGGATGCAGCTCAAAAAATAACGGAAGTGCTGGCTTAGGTCGGTTTCCATATTGCAAGAAAATGCATAAATTAGCTGCTTAAAGGGTATCCTATGAGGAAATTGTTGGTACTGATCGCTTTAGTTCTTCTTGCGGAGGTTTCCTTTGCTCAGAGTTTTTATGCAATTCGTAAGAATCGGGAGGTTATTCTCGTGGTGGGAACTGGGACTTCAACTTACTTTGGAGAGTTAGCCAACCCCGGGGATTACATTGATGCCAAGCCCAATATAAATGCCGGATTACAATTATATTTTACACCCCGGATCAGTGCCAGAGCAGAGTTAACTTGGTTTACACTTGAAGGAAACGACTCTAAAGCTGATGACAATAGTAGGTTGAGAAGAAATTTGTCTTTTAAATCAAATAACGTAGAATTGGGATTTACTGGGGCATTCAACTTATTTCCCAATGGAAATCGTTACTACAGACGACCCTACTTCAATGCGTACGGGTTTGGTGGATTTGGGTTATTATATTTTAATCCAACAACAGAGTATAATGGGGAAAAGTATGCATTACAACCGCTCAATACAGAAGGTGCTGATTATAGCAGGATTAGTTTAGTAATTCCATTTGGTTTGGGTGTGCGGTTTAAGGCAGGACCTAATTTTAACATTGCACTTGAGGGTGGTTATAGAAAGCTTTTTACAGATTATCTTGATGATGTAAGTACCGTACATCTTGGTCCAGCCTCATTTACAGATCCTATCGCAGCTGCTCTATCCGACCGGAGGCCTGAAGTTGGAATTGCTGCTGTTCCCGCTGGCACTAAACGGGGCGATTCTGATAATGATGATGGCTACATGCTGTTGAATGTGAAGGTTGAGTATTATCTACCTTGGGATTTGGGAGGTCAGAACAGCGGACGTACTTACAGCAAGAAACGAAGCGCCAATTACCGGTATAACAAAAAAGGAGGAATACGGAGGTAACTCTAAAAATAGGCGACCGGCAGTAGGCAATTGATAATGAAGAGTTGGATATTAGACTCTGGAAGTACTTGACCGTTGGATTAATTCTTATCCAGGATTTCGTAGCGGGAATAATTACTTCTGAACTCCGGGATCAGTTCTTTCATTAGTGCTACCATTTTAAGTTCATTCTTATCATTGACGAGATCAAAGAATAATTCAATGTATCTATTAATCTCTTCATACGAATAAGGCTCCACTTTTCCGATAAGAATCTTTTCGTGGTGCGTTGGGATTGTATCCTCCGATTTATTCAATAGTTCCTCATATAGTTTTTCACCTTCCCGCAATCCGGAAAACACTATCTCAATATCCTTACCCGGTTGCATACCCGAGAGTAAAATCATCTTACGGGCCAGATCAATGATCTTGACCGGCTTGCCCATGTCAAAAATAAAGATCTCCCCACCTTTCCCCATCGTGCCGGCTTCCAATACCAATTGACACGCTTCCGGAATCGTCATAAAGAACCGGGTTACTTCCGGATGGGTTACTGTTACCGGTCCTCCTACCTCGATTTGTTTTTTGAACAAAGGAATTACCGAACCATTCGAACCCAACACATTACCGAAACGTGTGGTGACAAAAGCGGTAGAAAAATTTCCATCTTCATGCAGTTTTTCATTCAACGCCTGCACATACACTTCGGCAATACGCTTTGAACAACCCATTACATTGGTTGGGTTTACAGCCTTGTCAGTAGAGATCATTACAAATTTCCTAACCCGGTATTGGACTGCCAGGTCTGCTAAATTCTTTGTTCCCAAAATATTACAATGAATTGCTTCACTGGGATTCCCTTCCATTAGCGGCACATGCTTATAGGCGGCAGCGTGATAGATGATTTCGGGTTTATTGTCTTCAAAAATCCCAGCAATGCGATGTTTATTGGTGATGTCTGCCAGATACGGAATTACACGCACATTGAACCGACCTTTTACCTCACGTTCAATTTCATACAAGGGTGATTCTGCCTGGTCAATTAAAATAATTCGTTCGGGACCATAAGAAGCCACCTGCCGCACCAACTCGCTACCAATTGACCCTGCTGCCCCCGTAATACAAATTCTTTTCCCTTTGATATCCTGATTGATGGATGCATTATTCAATTGAATGGTTTCCCGGCCCAATAGCTCTTCGATATTAATTTCTCGAATCTGGTTCAGGCTTAACTCACCTCCCACCCACTTTTCTACCGGAGGTACTGTCCTTACTTTCACCTTGTTTCGCAAACATGCATCTACCAATTCATTCTTCCGTTCCAACGAAATGTCACGCACCGTGATCACGAGTTCATCGATATTCAGCTCATCAAAATAATGATCTAGGTTATCTTTTCGGCCATCATAAATCCGCGTGCCATCTACTACTTTACTTATTTTATTCGGATTATCTTCCAAAAATCCTACAATTTGCATGCGCGGTGTTGAGTCAATCACGTGACGAGTGATAATTCCGGTTTGACCCGCTCCAAAAATCAGCACCCGGGATTTCTTGATAATGGCATTTCGATAGTAGGTAAAGATATATTTTACCAGTAACCGGTAGTTAAATAGAAAGAGAAAGGAAGAAAGGAGACTGATAAAAATTACCGAGAAAGGAATAATGAAAGTGCCATTGGTAAAATATGTAATTAGGTTAATGGAAGCCACCAGCACAACATTAAGCAGCAACATAAAAAATATACGCACACCATCCTGCAATCCTGTGTAGCGAATGATCCCTCGATAGCTTCCTGTTACCAAGATGGATAATAATCCAGCAATCGTATAAATCAGAATCCCTTGCTGAAAATTATTTGCTTTTAGATCTGAGGTCGAAAAATTAAAGCGTAATAGGTAGGCGGTTAGTGTGGAGAAGATTATAAAAAAACAATCGATCAGAACGATTACCCAACGCGGAAGAATTTTTAACCTTTTCAGTAAGGCCGGAAAACTTTTCACCGCAGTAATAAATTAATTGGATTTTCTTTTTGATCCATAGAGTCTTTTAATGCCCAGCATGGCACCTAAGGCAATCAACCATTCTATTCCGGTGATTGGAACATCTGGATTACAAGGTGGGCCACCTGGACAGGGGTCTCCAGGGGGTTGCGCAAATACAGCTTGCATTGATCCCAACAGGATTACAATTACCAATGTGAGCAAAAAGAATAAAGAAACGTTATTCCAATATTTTCGAATCATTGCTTCATTATTCTTTTGTTCAACAAATTATTACCATTATTTATCTGAATGATGTACACACCTGACGGCAGCAAAGATAAATCAAATTGGCCAATTCTCTGATTGCCAGACCGGATCAATTCGCTTGTCTCTATTACTTGTGTACCCACAGTATTATAAATATTAACTGAAACTGGTTGAACCGTTTTGACACGCACCGTTACCTTATCCAAAGTTGGGTTGGGATACACTGAGACATTGGCGTCTTCTAACTTTTCCAGCATTGGCATCTTACCAGCCGGTGTTAAGAACAATACGAACCTATCAGCTCCTGATGAAACCGGATCATCTGTGACTGTGAACTGATACTCTTTGTCTGCAGGAACAATTTCCTTCAACACATCGTCATACCGATCGAACAGGTATACAGAGGTTGGTGTGGTAAAGTTTTCGAATTCCATGAAATCCATTTTGTAAGAACCCGGTTTTGTTCCGGCCAAACCCACGGTGATTTCCGTTCCTTCTTCTTGCTGCAGTCCCATCACGTTAACGGCCAGGCGTTTCTTATCTGCTGTGATGGCATGAAGACTCAGCAAGGTATCTGATGGGAACTCAAAGGCATCTATCCGGGCATCGTAGCCGAGGGTCGCGCCTTGATGATTTACTTTGATCAGCAATTCATCAGACGCATAACCAGCCACCAATTTTACCCGAACTTGGTCAACTTGTTTTGTATTAAGGAAGAATGTAGCCTGAGCAACACTTGCCCTGTCAGCCTTTACTCCTTCCTGAGTGCGTAAATCTGCACCCGAGGAGGCCAATACCCAAAAGGCCTGGCCATGTGCTATATATCTTGATCCCCCATTTGTGATATTTGTCGCACCCAATCCATAGGAAGCATAATTATTAATTGAGTTGTCCCAAATATAAAATGTGGGATCGATGTTGCTTCTTATCCAGGAAGCAGACTCCCAATCAATCGGAGAGGGATACGGATTACCCACCAGGTTAAAACCATCGTTCGAGCCTGTAATTGATGGATTTAAATCAACTTCACCGGAATTGATTGGAGCCCGCAGGTTCCAGATAGTTGGGGTTAAATCATTACGGACATATACTGAATATCCACGACCTGGTATCATAGTCTCAGAATTGGCTGCACTCGGGAAGGGTGCATACCGATTGTTTAGCCCGGCTACAATCGTTTCATCATATTGGAACATGGATTGGTTATTGAGCACACAACCCGTACAAGGCGCACAATTTGTACATCCTGTTTGAGGCGGAAAACTGCTTCCCGTAAAAGGACCCGTAATCGGAATTTCACCCTGCAGGTCCTCGGCAGTAGGGTTATCTACAGGAGTTGAAATATAGCGGTAAATCTTGCCTTCGGCATCCATGTATCGTTGCACTGTTACCGCTCCGGTTAAGTCAGCTGAACCGCCAAGAGGTCCAATCCGGCCATCTCCGCTGGCTGTTGATATCAAGGTGAAAATCTGATTTCCGCCCGGGCCATCGGCATCAAAGGTAGCATCACTATCGAACGTCATTTCGCCCTCCAGGTTTACACCTGCTGTTTGATCGAGTTGAACGTCCGGATCACCCGGACCTTCTGCTATATTCAGATCAAAAAAGGTGGTTGATGCTGTTCCTTGGATATTCTGGGTTGATGTCCCTGAGAACGTTATTCTGCGGTTGCTATGATTGAATGTTCCATCGTTGATCCAGTTGCCACCAATGATGTGGTCGAATGCACCAGCAGTGAATTCAGTACCTGATCCTATATCGAGTGCACCTACAATCGTTAAATTGGCTGCTGGAGTTGTGGACACCGTGCCTATTAAGGTTAGATTGCCGGCAATCAACGAAGTTCCTGCCTGAAGAGTTTTTACACCGCTACCTGATAAGTTTAAATTTTCATACGCGACATTATTAATCGTTTGAGCTGCACCCAAGAAGTTAACCGTATTTCCAATTGCGGTAGCTGTTAGGTTGTTAATCGTGCTTGCACCTCCGATGTTCAGGGTCGCTCCTGCTCCTTGTGTGAGCCGTCCCGAACCACTCAATGCATTATTCACCGTCAATGTATTGGTGTTGGTCAGCACAACAGCCGCACCCGTAATCGTTACACTCGGAATCGAGAATATACCCGTCAATACCTGGGAGTTCGTGTTAAACGTATGAGCTCCGGTACCCGCAGTAAATGTACCAAAGTTGGTAATGCCACCCCGGAAAACCATTGTTTCATTCACAGTTTCATTCCATAATCCACCAACATTAATTGTTACGAGGTCAATAAATAATTTTGTACCTGCCGTTGAGGTTATCGACAAGGTGCCACTCGTGCCCCCTCCCACTGTCGTGGTGCCAGAAACTGTTAAGCTTACTGCGCCTACTATAAAGTTTGTGTTATCGCCTACTACCAGATCGCCATTGATCGTGGTAGTGGCAGCCAGAGTTTTATCTCCACTGCCCGATAGAGTCAGGTTAAAGTATGGTAATGCCTGGATGGTCTGGGCTGAGCCATTGTATTCTACGGTACCGGATGGTGCTGTTAATGTTCCAGAAGATCCGGCAAAAAATGAACCGCCCACTTCCAGTAAGCCAGCCCCCGAAAATATTATAGTGCTGCTTGCACCAACCCCAGTAATGTCTCCACTTATCGTCACTGTACCCGTTGAGATATCAATCTCATGGTTTCCAATGTCAGCTCCTACAAAGTCGATACTTCCTGCAGTTAGATTTTGAGATCCTACGACAATTCTATTGGTCCTGGATGCGAAAGATTTTCTTTGTAAAGTTATAGCTCCCGTCACCATTAGGTCCCCGCCAGGAAGGAGAATCAACGTGTTGTCTGCGTCTTGTCCTTCGTCAAAAGTTATCGCCTCGCATGACTCTATTGAGTTAATGGAGATTAACCTTGACCCGGAATTAGACCCAATGAATACGTAATCACCGGGTCCGGGAACACTAGCTGCCGGAGCACCTCCAAAACCAGAATTAGACCAAGTAGTAGGGCTACTCCATGGTGCATCAGCTATGGAGAAGAAATTATCGGCTGTAGAGAATACCGTAATAAGTCCTGTGCCACTAAAGAATATATCATTCTGGTTGGTGGCCGGAGGTGCACTCGAGGTACTACCCCACGTGCCAGAGGCCTGAATCGGTCCGGCAAGCGCAAGTAGATTGGCAGTATATGTATTGGCATTGCTCAGGTCGGCAATCGCTCCGTTGGCTATCGCTAATTCATTACTGACCGTGGTACTCACCCCAAAGGTCTTCGTGCCACTGCCGCTCAACTCAAGATTATCAAAGATGGTCGTGCCACCACTGATGTTCTGTGCCCCGCCATTCAAATTAATCGTGCTGCCCGTGCCGGCAAAGGTGCCGTTGTTAGACCAGTTGCCACCCACATTGTGGGTAAAGGCTCCGGCCGTTAAACCAGTTCCAACTCCGATTATTACATCGCCTCCGATCGTGAGATCTGCTACGGCTGTAGCAGAAGCTGTACCGCTAATCGTCAAATCTCCGGTGATGGAGGTTGTGCCAACCTGTAAGGTCTTTACACCACTACCTGATAAGGTCAGGTTCACGTACGCATTGTTGTTTATCGTCTGGGCTCCCCCCGAGAAGTTTACTGTATTGCCTGAGGCGGTAGCATTTAATGTAGTTATCGTACTAGCTCCTTCGATAGTAAGAACTGCGTCTGATCCCTGGGCTAACTGATCAGTTCCTTGCAGGCTTGTTGTTACTGTTAAGTTTCCATTATTGGTGACCGCAAAAGCGCCAGCACCGGTCACACTCATGGTAGGAATGGTGAGCGTACCGCTGAGGGACTGTGCAGCATTGAAAGTTTGGGTACCCGTGCCTGCATTGAACGTGCCGTTGTCATTAGTAATACCGCCCCGGAAGGTGACTGCCTCCGTTGCATTGCTCCACGTTCCATTCGGGCTTATTGTAACCATACCTGTGAAGGTCTTTGTGCCTGTATTCGAGGTAATCGACAAGGTGCCGTTGGTGGTGAGGTCACCCACCGTGGTGGTGCCCGTTACTACCAATGTTACTGCGCCTACTATAAAGTTTGTGTTGTCGACTACTGCCAGGTCGCCATTGATCGTGGTAGTAGCAGCCATAGTTTTGTCTCCACTGCCCGATAGAGTCAGGTTAAAGTATGGTAATGCCTGGATGGTCTGGGCTGAGCCATTGTATTCTACTGTACCGGATGGGGCTGTCAATGTGCCGGTGGAAGAGGTGAACATGGAGCCCCCTACCTGCAACAGACCTGCGCCCGTAAATTGTATCGTGCTGCTTGCTCCTATACCCATAATATCGCCACTGATCGTGGCTGTGCCCGTGGCTATGGATACCTGATGACCCGCTCCGCCACCGGCTGTGAAGGCCAGGCTGGGTGCGATCAGGTTACCGCCTGATAAACTCAGCGTATTCGAGGCCGAAGTTGACTGTGGTATCGTCAGGGACGTGCCTATCGTAAGACTGCCCGAGTTAATGCTCAAGGTACCTTCAGTGTTCGCATCAAACAACAAGACATCGCATAGTTCTACACCGGTAACCGTAACATCCTGTCCGTTTCCGATGATCACATAATCACCTGTACCCGGGGCTTGTGATGCCGGTGCGCCTCCAAAACCGGTGGTGGACCAGGTGGTGGGTGCACTCCAGTCGGCACTCGCGATCGAATAGT
>JBGSTJ010000036.1:0-11924 GCA_041736555.1 Cyclobacteriaceae bacterium | reverse complement strand
TATTATTTGTGCTGGATTTCTTATGCTTTTCGCTCCAGCAAAAGCCAGAGAAACTCTAAGAAAAGCAGGTAGTACAAATTTTATAAATTATGCAGAAATAACGATAAGAATGATTCCAGCAATTGGACTGATTCTATATGCTGACTACTCCAAATATCCGGACGTTTTCAAAGTATTTGGTTGGTTTATGCTTGGCACTTCTCTCATTTTATATGTTGTTCCCCGAAAACTACACCATAACTACTCGTTAAAGAGTGCGGACATTTTGAAACCGCTGTACTTCCAACTGCTGTCACCATTTGCATTTATTTTTGGGACTGCAATTATTTATTGCGTTTTGTAAGCATGAGGACATAGATATCGATAGACGAATTTCAAAGATTTATGGAGTTGGTTTTCTTGACCCATAAAAGTGACTCGAACTTCAAACTTGGCGGTAGACAACGTTGGATCCGCTGACTCTTAACGGACGAAACCCAACAGGACCCGATCGAGTAGCCCGCCTGGTCAGTTATAGCTGACTCGAATCTTCAAAAGAAAGATTGAGGAGTGCCAGCGGAGGAGGCAATCCCGGCTTACAATTGCCTTCTGTATATGTATTGAATAAATAAAGTGAAATATTTTTCGATCATATTAAGCCGGATTATAAAAAACGCTTAAAAGGAAGTTTATTGCTGGTGGTACTAAAGGAATTGAAATAGACAGGTCTAACTTTTTAAGGTGAGGTCAGTTAGCATAATTATTCCAACATTAAATGAGGCTGTCTGTTTGCCAGTGTTATTAGACCATCTTCTAAAGATTAAAGACAGCGCGGAATTAAAGGAGATCATTGTAAGTGATGGGAATAGTACTGATGCGACTCGTGATATTGCGAATGAATTTGGATGTCGCGTAATTAACAATCCTATTGCTGGCCGAGCCAAGCAGATGAATGCCGGAGCAAAGCAAGCCACTGGTGATATCGTTTATTTTCTGCATGCTGATTCGTTTCCACCTTCTGATGTTGTTTTCCAGATTTTAAAAGCGCAAGAAAATGGATTTAATGCGGGTTGTTTTCGATTGCGGTTTGACTGGGATCATTGGTTCTTAAATCTAAATGCGTGGTTCACCCGGTTTAATGTTTCTGCCTTTCGTTTTGGTGATCAAAGTCTCTTTGTTACCAAACAGCTATTTGATAAGATTGGTGGCTATCGTGAGGACCATTTTATCATGGAAGATCAGGAGATCGTTTATCGGATTAACAAACACACTGCCTTTGCTGTATTGTCCGATTATATAATCACCTCGGCAAGAAAATACCGAACCTACGGGCCGTACCGAATGCAGGGTATATTTTTCTGTCTTTATTTCGCTTACGTATTCGGAGCTTCACAAACCACGTTGCAAAAACTGTATAGTAAGTTAATCCCAGTGAGGCATAACCCCTTATAAGTACGATATTTGCCTAATTATGAAATATTTTGTCATAACTGCTATTTTTATTTGCTGTGTCATGGCAATTACTTATGCCCAAATCGAGCATCCACGCATAAGCCCTGCCGCAACACTTATACAGAAAATCGGACTGAGTGAAGTGAGGATTGAGTATTCCAGACCAGGAGTGCGCGGCAGAAAAATTATGGGCGAACTAATCCCTTATGGAAGAATCTGGCGTGTAGGAGCTAATGAATCAACCAAAATCTATTTCAGTGATACCGTCAAAATTGAAGGGTATGATGTGCCTCCGGGAATCTATGCATTATATGCTATTCCTGACAGGTTAGAATGGACAATTATTATTCATAAAAATACATCACACTGGGGCGATGAGCGAACGAACTACAATCCGCAGGAAGATGCCTTGCGTTTTACAATTAAACCTGAAACTGTTCCTTACTTCACAGAAACTTTTACTATTGAGTTACTTGATATAACGCATCAAAGCGCTTCTCTTAGCTGGAGGTGGGAGACTACCCTGATAAAATTTGATATTAAGTTTGATACGCATAAAAAAATGTTACAAGAGATCGAAGTTAAAATAAATAGCAACCCAACCGCTGATACGTATTACGAGGCAGCAAGATACTTTCAGGAAGAAGAAGTCTTTCCCGAACGTTCCCGTGCGTATTTGATTAAAGCCCAACAGCTGACCGGAGATAAGTATTACATTCATCGAATCTGGGCGTTGGTGGAAGGACAACTTGGAAACTATAAAGAAGCTATTCAACATGCCCAACTTTCAAAAGAGTTGGCTGCCAAAGAAGGCAAGGATGAATTTGTGCGCATGAATGAAAAAAGTATTCAATCCTGGTCGGAAAAAGTGGGATTAAAAAAATGAAAGCAAAAAAAGGCGTGTGAGTTTCCCCAACACGCCTTACTACAAGCGGACTAAGTTTAAACTTTGCTTTTAATCAAAAAGATAAAAGGTACTGCAAATAGCAAATGTCTTATCATTGAAGCAACTGGAGCCATGGGATCCATATTTACTCCGGCTACACCGGCACCCAGCAATGGGAACATAAAGAACCACACCAGGGCAATCGTTTCGGCCGCCATAAAAATCAATGGCCTAAGCCAGTTTGGGCCCCACAGTGAAGGAGCAATACCGGCATAGAGAATACCGAGTAGTATTCCATTGGAATAATGTCCAATAACACCGTAACCCAATCCAAGACCTGTTTTTTCACCGAGCAACGCAGGTATGTCCCACCATTGACCTGCGAGAACTAGTCCAGCTAAATCAAATAGGATAGTACCTAAAACTCCCGCAATGATTGCATTTTTCCAATTGATTTTGTTTTCCATTTCAGTTATATCTAAAGATGTTCTCCGTTTCATTGATTAAGCGGGTACTTTTTCCAATTCCTTCGCTACAGGAAAATCAATAGGAAAATGAGCGATGTTGTGCAGGTAGTTTGCCACAGTTTTATAACCAATGTGCGCTACCAATTCTACCAAGGCGTCATTACCATATCCTGCCTGCGCAAATGCATCGAGGGCTTTTTGGGAAGGCTTGCCATGCGTTCCTGTTATTTCCGCAGCCAGTGAAGTAAGCGCTCTTAATTTTCCATCAGCAATCGAAGCGGTTCTTAATTGAATGGTTTCCTCTTCCGTGAAGCCATTCATCTTACCTAATGCCGTATGGGCCGATTGACAATAGTGGCATCCGTTTACTTGTGACACTACCAGGAAAATAGCCTGACGCTCTTTGGCAGTAAACACGCCTTTGCCAAGCGCTTCATCAAAGGCAAGATAAGCAGGTAATGTGTTGGGTGAATTGGCAATGGTAGCATAGAGATTAGGCACCATACCTACTTTAGATTTTAGCAGGTCGAAAATTGGTTGAACAGCAGGACTTGCTTGTTCGCGTGTAAGCGGTTTTAATGTTGACATGATTTTAAATTGTTTAGTTAAATAATTTTCGTTTTGTATCGGCCTTGATTTTATTTCGGCTGATTGACGATACAAAGGTGCTGGTCAGTGAGGCCTTGTGAAATGATGAGATTTCCCAAGTACTTAACGATTCTTCCCGATGGGTGGAAGAATTCCGCTTTTTTTGAAATCTACTGGAGTGAAACCCGTTTCATTTTTAAATAATCTGCTAAACTGAACAGGATCCGAGAAGTTGAGTTCAAATGAAATTTCTTTTGAGGACTTATCTGTGTAGAGTAAAAGTTTTTTCGCTTCAAGAATGATTCGCTCGTGAATAATTTGTAAAGGAGTTTTTTCACCTAATGCATTGAACACATTAGAAAGTGTTTTGGGTGACTTATTCATTAACTCAGCATAGTCGCTGACCTTGTGAAGTGTGCGAAAATGTTTTTCCACCAATGCACTGAAATGACGAACGGTATCAAGCTCCTGAGGTGAAATAAAATGATCAGAAAACTGTAGTTTAGCCAGCCGGGTACATTTGATGATGAAGCGCTTCAATACGGTGCGCAGCATTTCCAACTGAACATCATCCTGATTGGAGAACTCTTCTTTGAGTACTTCCAATAAAACAGAGAATGAACGCTGTTCCTCCACATCCAACCGTAGCATGGGTGTTGAAAGTGCACCATTGAATAATATTCCATTGCACGATACTTCATGGTCGTGGTCTTGCACGCAGTAGAATTCGCGGTTAAACTGGATCACCACATAGTCGTTGGTCTTGATGGGTATGAGTAATGTTTGACCAGGAGAAAGAGAAAAGATTGTGTTGGTTTCGATGATCTGTGGAATTAGGTCAATTTCCCACTGTTTGGCTTCGCCCTGATTCCAGATAAATGTGTAACAACCCAGGATGAGCGGGGTGGTTGATTTCGTAAAGCCCGTGCTCACGCGCAAATGACCATTCAGATTTCTTTCTTTTAGTTCAAAATGCATGATGCTGTTGTCAGGTTCTTATTTCGATGTACCTACGCTCAAAACTATTTTTACATCATCACTTATAGTCATGCTGCTGCCACCAACATTAAAATCTCTTCGATTAATAGCAAACTCTGCACTGAACTGAGGCAGTCCATTTAACTGGGTGTATTTGAAAGGAAAGGTGATTTCTTTACTTGTATTTTTTATAGTAAGTGTGCCGGTTACTGTGGCTTCTCCTGCTTTGACGGCAGACACTTTCGTTGAAACAAAGCGGATGGATGGATAGGTGGCTACATCGAAATAATCTTTCTTACATAAATGATTATCACGCATGTTAATGCCAGTGTTTATGGTATTGGCATCCAGCGTAACATCAAATTGAGCAGTTGAAATAATGCCTGGATCAAATCGGATTGTTCCTTTCAATCCACTCATCGTGCCTTCTACGGTAGTACCAAAATTCCTGATTTTAAAACTTACACCTGATGAGGCACTTAGCGGAGCAAAAACCTGCGCTGTTGCACAGACTGAACTCAATAGGAAAAGAAGAATAAAACGATAGCACATGTTATTTTAAATCAATGAATACGTTTCGTTGGATTAAAACTGCTTTGTAATCCCTACACTAAGCATGCTTGATTTATTTCGAAAGCGGTCGTTGGCTTCAGGTAGTTGTTGAACGTCCGTGGTGGTGGTGTATTCTGTAAACAAATATTGATAAGCAACCTTAATGGCAAAGTCGTTCTTAATAAAATAACGCAGAAAGAATTCTGAATTTAATGTGCCGTGGTCATTATTACCTACTAGTAGTGCATTCAACGATGTGGGCTTGGCCGATGAAGCCTGGCTTTCGCCCTCTGTGAGGTAGGTGGTGCTTTGCGTGCCACCAAACGAAAAACCAAGCGCATCGATATTAAACCCAGCACCAAGCTTAGGTGAAAAGCGATAGCCCAAATGAATGGCCACGTTAAGGGCATTCACTTGCGCATGCTGTATATGCAATGAATCAATCTTTTTGTCATCAACTGCCAGGCTGGCCGGAGCAGAAGTGTAAAATTGGTTGCTTCCGAAATACGATGTAAATCTGCCACCTAAGCCGATTTCTAACTTTTTTGATTTCCCGAACTTCCACACATGAAAATAATCGGCATAGACACTGCCCTGGCTGCTGCCTATACTACCCGAAAAGTTTCCATAGTCAATCGTGCTATCCTGAGCCAGGGATGTTATAGCAATGACAAGAAAAAATAGCGATAAAATGACTTTCATGGTTTGGTTTTTACTGACAACAGAACATTCATCGGCTGTCCCTTAGTTTCCTGTCATGTGTCGGGAGGCCGACATTGCTCCAATCAACCTCTGCAATTTTTTTTGATTATATTAGTAGTCCCTAATCTAATGCAGATACCAAAACAAGCTAACAATGAAAAATGCAATCAACTGGTTTGAAATTCCGGTAAGGGATTTTGAGCGGGCTAAGAAATTTTATGAGGCAATCCTGGATGCCGAAATGCAGGTAATGGAAATGATGGGAACGAAATCAGCTTTCTTTCCCGCTGACTTACAAGCCGGAATAGGCGGTAGTATTACGTTGGCTGACGGTTACGAGCCATCGCAAACCGGATCACTAATTTATTTGAATGGTGGTGATGATTTATCGATTCCATTGTCACGTGTTGAAAAAGCGGGAGGCAAGATTATTATGCCGAAAACTGCCATCGGACCTAATGGTTTTATGGCTCATTTCACTGACAGCGAGGGAAACAAAGTAGCCCTTCACTCGATGAAATAGGGTTTTATGGGTAATTATTAAGAGATCTGACATCGCAATACGATGGCATACAACGAACAACTGGCTGACCGTGTGCGGGAAGCACTGGAAAGCACTCCACGCGTGGTTGAAAAGAAAATGATGGGCGGGCTCACCTTTATGGTGAATGCTAAAATGTGTGTTGGTATTGTGAAGGATGAACTTATGCTTCGAATTGCGCCAGAAGAATATGAGCAGGCACTGGAAAGAAGGGGTTGCAGGGAAATGACCTTCACCGGTAAACCCATGAAAGGCTTTGTATTTGTTAGCGATGAAGGAATAAAAAGCAGCAAAGACTTTACCTATTGGATTGAACTCGCGTTGGCGTATAACAAAAAAGCTAAGCCATCCAAAAAGAAGAAGTAGTTTACTCAGACTCATTTATTGTTTTATCATAAAACCTCAAACCACTTACTAATCGATTAATGCCTTTCGCTAGCCATTCAATTTTTGGCTTTATCTTACTGCACCCTTCGTTTTAATTTCTTATTTCATTGTAGGTAAATTATGTTACACACATTTTTATAAGAGATTTTATGAAAAGACTATGGTGAATTGACAATCCCTATTTGAATTATTGTGATGGCTGATTGCGGCAAATTATTTCCAGCGACCTGATAATATTATCCTTACCATTGTCGCTTCCAAGACAGAAAATAAATTTGAAAATAGAGATATACAGATCATCTTTGATGCCAGCGGAATCACAACCACTAACATTGTGTTCCCATTCATTAATGACAATCAGTTTCCATACTCCTAAAGAAGAATTAACTTCCTACCTGCACCAGCAACAGTTTATTCCCACAACGGATCATGTGATGGCCATCGAAAAACCAGGTGAAGGGAATATGAACTTTGTTGCCCGGATCATTACCACCAAGACAAGTCTGATTTTAAAGCAGGCGAATCCCTTTGTGCAAAAATATCCCCACATTGCCGCACCCATAGAGCGGTTGCTCGTGGAGGCGCGGTTTTATCAAACGATCCAACATTCAAAAGATTTAGCTGCATCTATGCCTGCTTTATTAGGTGTTGATATAGACAATTATATTCTTGTGTTGCAAAATTTCAATCCAGCTTTTGACTATACTTTTCTGTATCGCAAGAATAACTTTTTAACCGATGCGGAATTAAGTGAGGCTGTTGATTTTTTAAATCAGTTACACCAATTACCATTAACGAAACTTGAAGGCTACCCTACTAACCTTTCACTTCGCCAACTTAATCACGAGCACCTGTTTCATTATCCCCTTATGTTAGACAATGGCTTTGATCTAAATAGTATTCAGTTAGGATTACAGGACATCGCCTTACGCTATAAAACAGATAAAAACCTTAAATTCAGAATCGAAAAACTAGGCGAAATCTATCTCTCCACGGATATTTCTTTGTTGCATGGCGATTATTATCCCGGTAGTTGGTTAAAAACAGAAGCTGGTTTTAAAGTGATTGATCCCGAATTTAGTTTTGTAGGAAGTCGGGAGTTTGAGGTTGGCATATTGCTGGCTCATCTGAAAATGACAGAGGCACCCATTCATCACCTTACTAATCTGTCGAAGGAATACCTGGCCAATCGGAGATTTAACTGGAACCTTTGTTACCAGTTTGCTGGTGTTGAAATCATGCGCAGAATCATCGGACTGGCACAGTTACCATTTGATCTTAGCTTGCATGAAAAAGAAGTCCTGCTCAACGAGGCATACTTTTACATAATGAAATCACGATGAAATATAGCTATCTGTTATTCTTTGTTTCTATACTGTCCTGTCAGCAACCCGCTGCTGAGAAAAGTTTCCCCTCACCTTCCGTGCCCGCTTTACCCAAAGGAGAAGCTAAGATTGTTTTGTCAAGAGAGGAGTATTATGATAAAGTGTTAGGGATGTTGGTGGGCTCGGCAATTGGAGACGCCATGGGCGCACCTACCGAAATGTGGGATCGCAAATCGATCGATATTCATAAAGGATATGTGGATAGTCTTGATGGTGTGATTCGTGAACGATCTCCCGAAGGCCCCTGGGAAACCAATATGCAAGCCGGAAGTACTACCGATGATACCCGATGGAAATATTTAGGTGTTCAGTATTTACTAACTCAACAACAAGATTCATTAAATCCCCATGACTTTGCCAGGCATATTATCAATGTCTATCAAAGTAAAATTTCAGAAGTTGCTAAAACTAAGGATTATGAAACTATTAATCGGGTCTTTGCTCAGTCCACCTGGCTGATTGAATGGGTAAAAGTAGCAGAGCCTTTCATGAATAATGATCTGGTTGGCTACAATGAAAAGCTTAGCCGATTTTATGGAGGAGAAATGAGTTGTGCTGGTTTGCTCTACACCCCGGTTGTAGGTGCCTATTTTCCTGGCAATCCGGTAATGAGTTACAATCAAGCCTTCGGACTTACGATGTTCGATATAGGTTATGCGCGTGATATCTCTGCGCTCACGGCTGCTTACGTATCGAAAGCCATGGAACGAAACGTTGAGTATAACGAGATTACGCTCCTAACCCGCGATTTAGATCCTCAAGGATATTTTAATAGTCGACTGATTGGCCGCATGGCCTTTAAAGCCTATGAAAATGCGCGATACATTTCCCATGAAGCGTATTCCTTAACAGAGAAAGACATTCCAACCAATTTGAGATTACCACAAAACTTCAAGCATGACACTCTGCATTATATTCAATTACAAAAAGCATATTCACTTCTTGAGGGCCATTTACAGGATATTCCTTTTCATGCTGCAGAGATTCATCAGATCAACTTAGTGGCGTTGGAATTTTCTAAAGGAGACTTTAAAAAAGCGATGGAATTTGTAACCAACTTTGGTAGAGATAACGACACTGTGGGTGCAGTTACCGGTGCTATCCTTGGCGCGTATTGGGGTGCTAAAAAGCTTCCGCCAGACATGGTGACCAAAGCGTTGAAAGTAAATAAAGCAACGGTAGGATTGGATTTAGAAATGCTGGCAAAAGAATTAACAGATCACCGCCTGCAGGTGATTACCGCAGAATAGACTATTTGTTGTATTACCAAATCAACGGAAGTCTCTCTTTCACATCATTAACTTCCGCACAGGTTTAGGGCATCTGCTTATTTGAAATATCAAATTAACTGTCTGCACGTTGACACTTTAAGCACTAATTGTTTGTCTGTTGTGATGACTATCTTTTCCAGAGTACATTCAGAGTGTAATCTGTACTTATGAATATCATCGCATCCTATTTTCGAAATGTGGCCAGTGTCACGCTAACTATGGTGTCGATTGCTTTACAAGCGCAACAAGAAAATGAACCACAGTTCCCTAACATTCTTACTGGATTTTATGCCTATGGAGGAATCGGCCCTGCCATACCAATAGGGTCTTATGGTTCGGAGCGCTCAATAGGGTTTGATTTGAATACGGCAATGGAATACAGGTATAAATCTGGATTGCTGCTGCGCGGCATGTTTGATTTCTCCAGTTTTGCCTTTGAACGGGGAACGATCAGTCAAATAAGCAATGGCAAAGAGTACGCACTGTCGGGTAGCAATAATCTGGTATCACTGTCCTTTTCAGGAGGGTATTATAAAAATATAGGCAGGTTCACACCCTACGCATTTGCCGGAATCGGTGTTTCATTTCTTTCTAAACCAAGTGTAGAGGTCAATGAGATCGATGGCTATGTTGACACCAGTCTATTGGTGAATGGTTATTTTAGTACCATTGGTGGCGCTGGCATTGATTTTATCTTAAACCCAATAAAAGATCCTAATTTAAAGGAAAAGAAGTCTCTCTTTATTATCTACGTGGAATCATTCTACACGTATATTCCAGTAGTAACCGAGACCTCTTCCCACCGGTTTAACTTAATAACGTTCAACCTTGGGATAAAAAATAAATTCTAATACATATAATCAGTAGATATCCTGAATAAAAATATTACAAAAAAAGGAATGGTATTTTATGCAGAATAAGGGCTTACTATTCATACCCGATATTAGTGGATTCACTACGTTTGTTAATTCTACGGCTATCGAACATAGCCAGCATGTCATTAGTGAGCTCTTGAGTGAAATCATTGACTCCAACATACTAAATCTTAAATTATCAGAGATTGAAGGCGATGCAATACTCTTTTATAAGTTTGGAGATCCTCCTTCCTTTGATGATCTCTATAGGCAGGTAGAGAAAACATTTGTGAACTTTCACCAGCAACTGAAAAACTATGAACAGAATCGCATTTGCAATTGTGGCGCCTGTGAAAGTGCTCCTAGCCTCACACTTAAAATCATTTCACATTACGGAGAGTTCACCACCTACCAGGTGAAGGATAATTTCAAATTGATTGGAAAATCGATCATTACCGCACATCGTTTGCTTAAAAATACGATCATCGGCAATGAATATTGGTTAATCACCGAGCCGCTCCTCCGTGCCGCAGCCGGCAACGAAATCCCAAATGGCATAGTCCTTGAAAGCACCATTGAACATATTGACAATACGTATATTCAGGTTCACATCAATACGCTTTCGGCATTGCGTGAAAATATTGCTGCCAAACCATGGACTAATACTGCACTCTCTCAGCCACATACTGAAGTTTTGAATCTGAGTTATGTATTACCGTGCAACATGTTTTCTCTCATTCAGATTGTTTCTAATTTAACAGTACGACCGCTGTGGATGGAAGGCGTTAAGTCGATTGAAAAATCCGATCACGCAATTAATCAGCTGGGAAATGTACATAATTGTATTTTGGCCAACCGGTGTGACATTATTCAAACCACCTCCTATACCAAAACGGATTCTACCATTGAATATGGTGAGATGATTGAAGGGATGGGATTTCTCAACTTCACTTTTGAACAGTTAAGTCATCGCTCTACACAACTAACGATCAGACTACGTATAAAAAAGAATTTTATGATGGGGATGATGTTTCAAATCATGAAAAAACGATCTATGCAAAAAGACTTTGATAAGTCAATTGAAAAACTAATACATCTTGCTACTTCTAAAAGTGCCGGTGATTAAAATAGAAATCCTAACCTCACCTGGAATATATCGTCATCATCGGAAGATGAATAGATGAAGGTAAAGCCAAGTTTATCATAGGGCACCAGGAAAAATCCACCTCCATAACCTACATGCATTTTTGATGACTTTTCCTCCGGCATCCACACACGTCCATTATCAAATAGGCCAAGAACTCCGAAGCTGCCCCGAAAAACGTAACTATGAATGGTAGCCACCCGCAAGCGAAGTTCCGTGTTTTGATATAAAGCACTTTTGCCGGAAAAGCGTGTGCGTCTGAATCCTCTTAGATTAGATTCCGAGCCTAATGTATTTGCCTGATAAAACTCGTAGGCATTACCAATATTCGTTGAGTATCCCGTACGGTGCGCGATCACCAGGCGACCAATTGGTATATGAAGACTCAAATTATTATCCAGAGCAAGAAATTTTCTATTTCCATAATCCAGATTCTGAAAAAAACGAGTGGTCGAATTGAAGTGAAACCCAAACTTTGTATAAACATCGCTATCAACAATTTTATACTGATATTTTATACCAGCACCCGCAAAATGATTCTTTTCAAATACCGTAGCGGGAAGTTCAGATGCCGGACTGGTAACAAACCTTCCTTCTGTAGCTTCCACATCCACCCATTGATAAAGCAGATTGAAAGTAAGTTCATTCTTTTCGTTTATCTTTTTTGATAAGGCTGGTTGCCATTTAATGTCCTTGGCTCTCACACGATTATACTCCCGATCTGATGAACGTTGGGTT
>JBGSTJ010000013.1:0-34103 GCA_041736555.1 Cyclobacteriaceae bacterium | reverse complement strand
AGAAGTTATCAGGCGGCACGCGATCTGATAACTGAAAGTGGGTGAAGAGTTTTTCTTCAAAAGCTTTTCGTCCTTGCATATGCAAAGATAATTTTCATCACTATATTTATAAAGTAGTCGTGCAACATGCACAAAATGTTTATGTTATGGCGGGGTTCATTTTTGGTTTGTGTTTTTGTTTCTTAATTTAGTTTGGTCACTTAGTACAATTTTCCTGCAGTCGTGCTTCTAATGTATCAATAGTTCGAGACTTACCCATACATCTTTTCAATCTCTTTTTGGTAATGATCCAACAACTTCTGTCGCACTGGCTTTAGGGTGGTGGTGAGTTCCCCGCTTTCCGTTGTCCAGTCGTGATGGCATAACACAAAATTCCGGACCCGTTCTACATTGGGTAATTCCTCATTCAGTTGTTCAACTTCCTGTTCCAGCTTGCTGCGCACTTTTATGTTAAACACCATAAATTGTGGCGAAGTCCAATGAATGTGTTCTTGTACACACCAGGCCTGCAGCATTTCAAAGTGCGGCACAATCAGGGCCGTTACAAAAGGTCGCTGGAAGCCTATCACAAGACAACGTTCTATGAAGGCAGATTTAGCAAAATGATTTTGAAGCGGCTGCGGTGCAATGTATTTTCCCGCTGAGGTTTTAAAGATGTCTTTTTTTCGATCAGTAATTTTAAGAAAACGTTGATGCACAAACTTGCCAATATCGCCTGTGCGCAACCAACCATCTTCAGTAAACACTTCCCTGGTAAGTTCAGGTCTTTTGAAATAGCCGGCCATCACATTGGGACCCTTTACCAGAATTTCTCCTTCATGATTTTCATTGGGTTCATCAATCATTACCTCCACCCCAGGAATAACCGGGCCTACCGTACCAAATCGATTTAAGCCCGGCTCGAATCGGTTCATGGAAATAAGAGGTGCAGTTTCTGTCATGCCATATCCTTCAACGATGTATATGCCCGCTGCTGAAAACAACCTTCCGATTTCAGGTCGTAACGAAGCAGCCCCGACCACCATATATCGAATCCGTCCACCTAGTTTTTTACGCCATTGACTTAATACCAGCACGCGTGCAATAAAAAGCTTGACAGGATATAATGCGCTTAGTTTTCTCTCTGTTCCATATTGTTTACCAACAGACAATGCCCACGAGATTATTTTCTTCTTCAAAAGATTTTTATCCAGCAGTTGTTCCTGCATGTAGTCATACATCTTTTCCAGCACGCGAGGTACACTGGTGCAGAAGTAGGGTTTTACAGTTTTAAAGTCATGGGCAAAGTTTTCTTTGTTCTGACTGAAATACAACGACACCCCAAAGGCCAGGTAACCATAACAAGCCATGCGTTCTAAAATGTGACTGAAAGGAAGAAAGCTCATCACACGCTGCCCGGCTTCCAGCGGAAGTAAGGTTAAGCTTGCTTTGATGTTGTGAACAAGATTGTGATGAGTCAGCATAACGCCTTTGGGTACACCTGAACTTCCGGAAGTATAAAGAATGGTGAGTATGTCGCTGACAAGGATTGAGTTTTTAACTTCACTAAGTCTTACCAGTTCTGCATCGCTTGGTTTTTCATTGGCAAGTGCAGGAAAATACCCATCCCGACCTTTGTCAAGATGATGGACGGACAGTACACTGGTTATTTTATCTTTTAGTGGATTAACTTTATTGAAAATTTCCTGATCCGCCACAATGCAAAGTCGGGCTTCTGTTTCCGTAAGGATGAGTTCAAGATCTGTAAGCGAAGAAGTAGGGTGAACCGGAACTGTCACTAGACCAACTTGTTGACACGCAAAATCCACCATCATCCATTCTGGCTTACCCGTAATGGGAATAAGTAGAATGGTCTGTCCTTTTTGATACCCATTTTTAATGAACCAGCAGGAGAGTGCATCTACTCGTTCCTGAATATCCTGTATGGAATAATTTTTCCAACTCCCGTCCTCAAATGCATTTAATGCATGTGTGTTGGGATACTTCTCCTTTTGATAAGTAAGTATCTCAAAGATGCGGGTAAAATCACTGGTATGCTTACGTGTGATTTCCATGGGGTTCATCCCGGTGCCGGGGTTCAGGTTTTATATACAGAATGTTATAAAGTATTTCAAAAAATTCTGGAAAGTCGGGCAAGTTGTTATGTCTTCCGTTTTCAATAGCATGCAAAGTAACCTTGTCGGGATGAAGCGCTTTTAGTTTTTCGCTTTGTGCAAAAGAGATAAGCCTGTCTCTGGTGCCATGAATAATGTGGATGGGACAAGCTGTTACTTTTAAGTATTGATCGGTACGGATGTCATAGCGAAGTAACCATCGCAAAGGAACAAAGAATAAATATCGGTTTACATTATAGAAAAAACTAAAATAGGGAGAGTCCAGAATCAGTAACCGCGGTTTATTCCATGAAGCAATGCGGGCTGCAATGCCACTGCCCCACGAGCGTCCATACAACACAATTTTATTTTCCGGATAGGATTGTGCCAGCCACTTATATATAAATTGGGCATCGTTAAACACTTTCGTCTGGCTTCGCTTGCCACGACTTTTGCCAAAGCCCCGATAATCCATCATAAAAAAATCATACCCATTGCTCACAAAATCTTTAGCGAATTTTCCCCAGCCTTTAATGCTCTTGGAGTTTCCCTTCAGATAAAATACAACTCCGAGCGAGTTGGGAACCTTAAAGTAAATGGCGTTGATGCGACCACCATCTTCCATGTCAAAGTCAAGCTCTTCAAAGGGAAAGGGATATTTATATTGAAAAGCGGTGGAAAGTTTTTCAGGGCGGAAGAAGGCGAGATGTTGGAAAAAATAGAAGAATAGACAAATAGCAATGTACAACCCGAGAAGTGAAAACAGGATGGTCATAAATCAAAAGATATTGAAATTAATCTTCGACTCCAAGTAGTACTTCTTTTAGCGTTGCGTGGTACAAATCATAATCACATAAATTTTTGTGTCCGCCTTCTTCAATGATTACAAACTGATCCTTTGGTCCGAGCTGTGGCTTAAGTTTTAAAGCAGACGATAATGGCACTACCCAATCATCTGTGCCATGTATAATAGCTTTCCTGCTTTTAACCCGTAGTAAATTCTGTTTGTTGGAAAATGTATGCCGGGTGGGTAGAAAATAAAGAAAGGGTCGAAAGGGTGGATAGACAACTCCTTTTATTTCATCAAAGGGGGTTTCCAAAATGAGCAGGGCGGGAGTGACTTCGGTGGCCAGATGTGAGGCAACAGCTGAACCAAGCGAGCGACCATAAATTATTAATCGTGAATGAGGAACATTGGTTTGTGCCCACCTCAACAGAAGGGATGCATCGGCATATAAATTTTCTTCTGAAGGCGTACCAGTACTTTTTCCAAACCCCCGATACTCTGGCATGAGTACGTCATAGCCCAGATTGGTAAAATCAACTGCATATTCACCCCAGCGTTGCAGGTTGTCGGCATTACCATGAAAGTAAAGGATCAATCCTTTAGATGGTTGAGTAGCATTAAATAATAGCGCATTTAAATTTTCGCCATCATGCGTTGGAATAAAATATTCCCGATAGGGTTGATGAAAGGTAAATGAATAATCTAGGGGAAGACGGTCAGGTTGAAAGATGATTTTATCCTGCAGCAGATAGAACCCGATGGCGATAACTATATAGATTAACAAAACGATGCCTGCTACTTTACTTATTTTTCTCATGAACTCGTTTCTGGTTCGCTAGCCAAGATACTGTTTTCTATATCGATTATCGGCAAGATAGCTCCCTCTTAAAAATCTCTGTCAAAACCCAGTTGATTAAGTGAATTAATAGCCATACTTTGGGCACACCTAGGTAAACTCTATTGAAAAAAAAATGACTTTTTCACAACGTATTGACGAAGTCCGAAATGGATTTTCGCCCACTTTCTGGATCGCCAACATCTTAGAACTTTTTGAACGACTGGCGTTCTATGGAACAAAAGCTGTGCTTGCCTACTACCTGGCAACCAAAGTTGGTTTGCAAGATGAAGCAGCAACGCTCACCGGTTGGTTTTCGACTGTCATTTATTCCTTGCCTATTGTTGCTGGTGTTTTTGTGGATCGCTATGGATTTCGAAGGACACTCATGGCCTGCTTTGCGATTTTCGCTATTGGCTATTTTTGTATTGGACTTGCGGGAATGGAATATGGCGCAGTCATTACGCAAGCTATCGGGCTACGCACGTATACAATTATTGTGTTGATGCTCACCGCTGTTGGTGGTTCTTTAATAAAGCCCTGCATCGTAGGCACGGTGGCTAAAACTTCCAAACCCGAGACGCAGTCCCTGGGTTTTTCTATTTATTACACACTTGTCAATTTAGGTGGTGCCATCGGTCCCCTGGTGGCGATGACCATTCGTCAAGATTTGGGAATTGAATATGTCCTCATCATGTCTTCCATTACTTCAGCATTATTGTTTGTAGGGACTATACTCTTTTTTAAAGAGCCGGCAGGAGACAGCGCACAAGAAGATAAAAGGACGTTTGTCAAAGTCTTTCAGGATATGACCCTGGTATTCAGCAATCTTAAGTTTATCAGTTTCCTGGTTATTTTCTCTGTCTTTTGGTTAATGTTCTGGCAGATATTCTATCTGCTTCCATTTTATGCAACCGAAGTTCTTAATTTCGATAAGTTTGAATTGTTAGAGACGGTCGATGCGTTCGGGGTAATTATTTTAACCGTACCTATGGCTGCATTGACAAAAAGTTGGAAGCCCTTCACGGTGATGACAGTGGGATTCATTTTCGCTAGCTTATCATGGCTTATAATCGGTGCGGTGGGCACACTGGCTTCGGTTGTTGTGGGTGTATTTTTTTATTCGTTAGGCGAAGCAACCCAGGCGCCCCGCTTTTATGAATATGTAGCTTCTCTGGCACCTAAAAATCAGGTCGGCACATTTATGGGATTTGCTTTTCTACCCGTGGCAATCGGGTCACTTACGGCAGGCTATTTGGCCGATTGGCTTCGTATCACCTATCTAAATTCAGATCCATCGATGATGTGGTATATACTTTCAGCAATAGGTATTACTGCTACACTTTTTATGATTCTTTATAATTATTTCCTTGTTCAATCTGTGAAAAAGTAAACTTCTAATTCCAACCTTATGGCTGAAGAAAAAGCTTTCAAACCTTATATCGCCCCCGAACAAAACGTAGCCGAGTTCACGGTTAAGTCAGTGGTGTTTGGTGCCTTGTTCGGAATTCTTTTCGGATGTTCAACCGTTTATCTCGCGCTGAAAGCCGGGCTTACTGTTTCGGCTTCTATACCCATAGCTGTGATTGCCATTACGCTGGGGCGGAAATTTCTCAAGACCACTATCCTTGAGAATAACATTATCCAAACAACAGGCTCAGCGGGTGAGTCTATTGCAGCGGGTGTGGTGTTTACCTTGCCAGGATTTTTATTCCTTTCACCCGGACCCGATGGCACAAGTGTAGGCGAAGGCTATTTTAATTATCTCACCATTTTAATTCTCGCTGCCTTTGGTGGTATGTTGGGAACACTGATGATGATCCCGCTCAGGCGATCCCTTATTGTAAAAGAACACGGCACGCTTCCTTACCCGGAAGGCACAGCTTGCGCATCAGTACTTCAGGCTGGGGAGAAGGGGGGAGTGTTTGCGCAAACTGCCTTTATCGGAATGGGTATCGCGATGTTGTATGCCATCCTTCAAAAAGTATTTCACGTAATTTCAGAAGCACCTGCCTTTGTTACGAGTCAGGTAAATAAGTTCTGGCCTTCAGCAACGATCAATGGCGAGATTACACCTGAGTACATGGGTGTTGGTTATATCATCGGTCCGAAGATTAGTGGCGTGCTGGTGGCAGGGTCGGTGTTGGCATGGTGGGCTATGATACCCTTGTTATCAACGCTGGTTGATCCCACATTAATTGCAACCCAGTTGGTCAAGTTGGGTTATCTCGCCAATATTGATACCGCAGGCGGACGCGGAGGCTGGGATCCTTTAACAAAAACATTTTCTAACCCGGCACCCGCTATATATTTCGCTTACATCCGCCAGATCGGTGCCGGAGCAGTTGCTGCCGGTGGGTTTATTACGCTGATGAAAACGTTACCCACCATCGTAAGTTCTTTCAAAGAAAGCGTTGCATCCCTGAAGGAAAAGAGTGCGGTTACCGTAGCACGAACAGATCGCGATCTTTCTTTTAAGGTGGTTATTATCGGAAGTTTAATTCTTGTTGCACTAATTGCTTTACTCCCTGGTCAGATAATTCCGGGGGATAGTATTTTGGAAAAGTTGCTGATCGGAATTCTCATTATCATCTTCGGGTTCTTCTTTGTAACGGTGGCGAGTCGTATCGTGGGGTTGGTAGGTTCAAGCAATAGTCCTATTTCCGGGATGACGATTGCAACGCTCATGGGAACCTGCTTAATTTTTACCGCAGTAGGCTGGAGTGGAATGTTTTATGAGCCACTGGCTCTCGTTGTAGGTGGTATGATCTGTATTGCAGCCGCTAATGCCGGGGCTACCTCGCAGGATTTAAAGACCGGTTACATTGTGGGAGCCACTCCGCGCTATCAGCAATTGGCATTGTTTATAGGTGCGATTGTTTCGTCTATCGCGATTGGGCTTGTAGTAAAAGTATTAGATACCCCAACAGCCGATATGGCCGCGCAGGGAATTACACACGCTATTGGTAGTGAACGATATTCTGCACCACAGGCTACTTTAATGGCAACACTCGCCCGTGGCATACTTTCCTATAACCTTGATTGGCAATTTGTGATGGTAGGCGTTTTCATCGCTGTCATGATTGAACTCTGTGGAATTAAGGCATTGGCTTTTGCAATTGGATTGTATCTGCCATTGTCTACAACCTTACCGATCTTTATTGGCGGGGCAATTAAAGGAGTAATAGATTGGAAGGCGGAGAAGAAGGGGGAAGCCAAACAAGATGATGAACTGGGCCGGGGTAGTTTATTTGCCACCGGATTAATTGCTGGCGGAGCGTTAGCCGGTGTAATTGTTGCTTTGCTTTCAGTGAATGAAAATATCTTTAAAGGAATGAAAGAGATTAGTGCCGAGCATGGGCTTACAAACCTATTAGGTGCAAATGGCTATAGCTTGCTGGGTGTGCTTTGCTTTGCGGGGATGGGGTATATGCTTTATAATACGGGTAGTAAGAAGGCGGAGTAAACTATATAGTAAAGTAAAAAAATTAGACAGTCTCAAAAGTCATCTTGTCATCGCGGGCTTTGACCCGCGATCCGGGATTCGAGAAGTAGAACGAGATTCCGGCTCAAGGCCGGAATGACATTACACTATTTAATTGACTTTGAGACTGCCTAATTTTATTGGTGAACTATAAAATCAGCGCGCTACAGAAACCAGATCAATAATATCTTTTAATTCATTCACCGCTTTCGTTTCAGCGGCACTTACTTTGCCATCGGCATGAATGATGTCATACATGTCGGCATAGATTTTATAGCGCTGCGCAAACTTCACGTGATCAAAATGTTTGAAGGATTCTTTGATAATGCTATGCAAACTGGTTGGGTCTAATTTCTTATACTCAACAGCTACTTTATCAAACCGCACTTTGTGATCACCTTCAATCGGAAAGTGCTTTACCATTTTTTCCAGAATAACTTTCTCTTCATCGGGATGGAGGGCACCATCGGCATAGGCCATGTGCACATAAAGAAATAATACGAAGTCGCTAAATGTTTTATGAATGACCATAATTGTCGATTTCTTATAAACTTAAAGGTAATAAAAAAGGCTTTGCGTTGTTTGCAAAGCCCTTTTTTATTGGATTACGAAATTATTACATCATTCCGCCCATTCCTCCACCATGTGGCATGGCAGGGGCTTCTTTTTCTTCTGGAATTTCAGAAACCACAGCCTCCGTAGTCAGCAATAAGCCGGCAATCGAAGCAGCGTTTTCAAGGGCCAAACGAGCCACTTTAGTAGGATCGATGATACCTGCAGCGAAGAAATCTTCGAACTTATTGGTAGCTGCATTGTATCCGAAGTCCTTCTTACCATCACGCACCTTGTTTAAAATCACAGAACCTTCCTGGCCTGCATTTTCAACAATTGTTCTTAATGGAGACTCAAGGGCAAGGCGAATAATATTTACACCGGTAGCCTGATCATCATTGTCAACCGCAAGAGTTTTCAGGGCTTCAATAGCGCGGATATAAGCCACACCACCACCTGGGATAATACCTTCCTGAACCGCAGCGCGGGTAGCATGCAACGCATCATCAACACGGTCTTTCTTCTCTTTCATTTCCACTTCGGTAGCCGCACCAATGTAAAGTATTGCTACACCACCAGAAAGTTTAGCCAGACGCTCTTGTAATTTCTCCTTGTCGTAATCAGAAGTAGTTACATCAATCTGTGCTTTGATTTGGTTTACGCGGCCAGCGATATCGGCTTTCTTGCCAGCACCATTTACGATGATGGTATTGTCTTTATCAATATTGATTTTTTCTGCACGGCCCAGGTATTCAAGCTTGGCATCTTCCAGCTTCATACCAGTTTCTTCAGAGATTACCTTACCACCGGTAAGAATTGCGATGTCTTCCAACATAGCCTTTCTGCGATCACCAAAACCAGGGGCTTTAACAGCTGCTACGCGCAGGGCGCCACGGATCTTGTTTACCACTAACGTAGCCAAAGCTTCGCCTTCAACTTCCTCAGCGATAATCAACAAAGGCTTACCAGTTTGTGCAGTGGCTTCCAAAACAGGAAGTAATTCCTTCATGGAAGAAATCTTCTTGTCATAAATCAACACATAAGGACTATCCAAGTCAGCTTCCATCTTCTCTGTGTTGGTCACGAAGTAAGGGGAGAGGTAACCACGATCGAACTGCATACCTTCTACAGTCTTCACTTCGGTCTCCGTTCCTTTGGCTTCTTCTACAGTGATTACACCATCCTTGCCAACTTTATCCATGGCAGTAGCAATCATTTTACCAATCTCAAGATCATTGTTTGAGGAGATGGTTGCAACCTGAGTGATTTCCTGCGAGCCTTTTATATTTTTAGATTGCTTGTGCAGATGTTCAACAACAGCTTCAACAGCCTTGTCAATACCACGCTTTAAATCCATAGGGTTAGCACCCGCAGCCACGTTTTTAATTCCATGACCGTAAATGGATTGAGCTAAAACCGTGGCGGTTGTTGTACCGTCACCGGCAGCATCGGCAGTTTTGGAAGCTACTTCCTTCACCAATTGAGCACCCATATTTTCAATAGGGTCTTTCAAATCGATTTCTTTCGCAACTGAAACTCCGTCCTTGGTGACCGTAGGAGCACCGAATTTTTTATCAAGGATTACGTTGCGGCCTTTTGGACCAAGGGTAACCTTAACTGCATCTGCTAACTTATCAACGCCTTTTTTTATTCTATCGCGAGCGTGTGTGTCGAATGTAATTTCCTTAGCCATAATATATTCTTACTTTTTAGTGATTAAAAAATTAAACAATACCGAAGATGTCTGAATTGCGCATGATGAGATACTCCTTGCCATCGATGGTTATCTCTGTGCCTGAGTATTTGCCATAAAGCACCTGGTCACCAACTTTCACAGTAACAGGCTTATCTTTCAATCCGTCACCCACTGCGATGACTTTACCTTTTTGTGGTTTTTCTTTTGCTGTATCCGGGATGATAAGTCCGGAAGCAGTTTTTTGTTCAGCCGGTGCAGCCTCTACGAGCACCCGGTCTTCGTTTGGTTTGAAATTAATTTTCGCCATATGGATTTAATAAATTTTAGTTAAACAAGTTTTAAACTGTTCGATGCCGAATAGTCCATTTCTATGCCATTTCTCCGATTTTGGCCATTTTTTGACACATTTTCCGGTAAGGGCTGCAAAGATGAAGATTTTTGTCATGGCTGTCAGGGTACCCGACAAACAAAATGGCAGTTTGTCATAAAACCGGCTTTTTTGTATAATCGAGCAATAAAATCATATCAAAGTTATGGATCGACTTAAGGACAACTGGCTGACGGATGGACTGATTGATTTTGAATACAAGAAATATCAGTTGCTGGCATATTTCAAAAACGTAAAGGATTCGTTCAAAAGAGTGGAGTTATATCCATTCTTATCGGATCTTGTTTTTCATTATCGCAATTTGATTGCATTGCGGGAGAATCAAACCCTAATCCGAGAGTCATTCCCCAAAGAAATTTCCCCGGAAGGTCTCAAGAATCTTGAACTTAACTACAAGAGCATTATCGAAGATGATCTGATTATGCAGGAGTTGGAGTCTATCATGGAGTATGCCTTGCCGCAATTCAAACTATCGTTAGACGAGGGTTCATTCATTTATGAATATGTGGAGTCGAAGTGTGAAATCTCGCCAATAGGATTAACCTCGCTTTACGCGAATGAAGGGTATCTGTTCGTAACTCAACCACCTGAAAAGGAAACTAAGATTTACCGCTATCAGGCAACTATCTTCGAACAAAGTACAGAACTCATGCGGGGTATTCATACCCACTATTTGCATACGGCAGAGCGAAGTCTGAGTAATACCTATGAAAACCTAAAGCTGAATCTGATTCGACAATATGCAGAGCTTCCAAATCCTTCTGTATACCTGGTGCTTTCGAAATTAAAGTTCCCGTTCGATCAAACGCTTATGCCGGTTGCCAAGCGACTTTTAGTGAAGCAGATTTCAAAGGCAGCCTAAACAAAAAGACCCTCGATACGAGGGTCTTTGAATATTTATTCAATTGCTAATTATTTTGTTGGGGCCGGAGTTATTGGCTGAGCTTTTTCCAGATCAATTCCCGCACCTTGCTGTTGCTTGGCTTTTTCCAGAATCTCATCAGTAGTTGCATTGTTGGGGGCTGCAAAATTAGTGGCTAACGAAAACACCATGATGGCAATGGCAAATCCCCACGTCAGACGCTCTAATAAATCTCCTGTCTTTTTAACGCCAATCATGTTGCTTGCCCCAGAGCCACCAAACTGACTGGAAAGTCCACCGCCCTTTGAGTTTTGTGCCAATACTACTAAAACCAACAGGACTGAGCTAAAAATGGCTAAACTGACAAATAAGATATACATAACTATTTTTTCAGGTCTTCAATTTGAGCCGCAAAGTAAGCCTTTTTTTGTGGAAACTTCCAAATTAACTTCTTGAGCACTTCAACGGCTTTTTCCTTTTTGCCCTGCTTTATAAGAATTTGAACAAGTGTTTCTGAAACGATATTCTCACCATAAGTAAGGTTGTCGTCTGATAAGTCGTCTTTTGATTCGCTTGAGGTCACTGACTTGTTTTTAGAAATATTGGGTTGTGTTTTAATAAACTGATCAATGATTTCTATCTGTTCTTTTTGCTTGGGCCCCTCAGGTTTGATTTTTTTCTTCGAGGTTTTAATCTCGTTTAATAATCCTTCATCCGGATCAGAAGGTGATTTAGCTTTTCGTGGTTTTGAATTTTCTGTAGTAGGGAAGGGTAAACCCTTTTCATGACGGTCGACCGCTACCTCAAATTGGTGTTTTCGATCCTTCAGGATTTCAAGATCATGCATAACCTCATCAAAAAGTGCATCTCCGGTTAAGTTGCCTGGCATAGAGGGAAGCAAATGTTCTTTAACTCCATCCGTGGTTGAAATTTCTTCGATTGTCTCAGAAGTCTTTGCTATTTCCTTCATCTCAGAGATTACAGGTTTGGGTTGAGGTGCTTCCGTTCTTGGTTTTTGTTGGGAAGTCATAACCGACTTAAGAACATTTCGATCGGTGCTATAAATGGCGCTTAAATGAAGTTGATGTTCCTTATCCTCAAGAGCGTTGTCATTTGCCGCCCGGGCCGCCATGCCATGGATCACTTGACTGTAAGGAAACTGCTGCTCCAACGAAATTAATTGCCCAGCCTCATCAGCAGAGAGTGATGTATAATTTGAAAGCAGGTTATAGAATTGGTTCTTTTCCACTTTTTTACCGAAGAGGTAAGGGTAAATGTAAGGGAAATTCCAACTATGCGCAACCTTACCAGTTGGCTATGGTGCTGTTAAATATATCAATGTAGATCTGGTCAAGGATTTTTCGCTCCAGACTTTCTTGTATTGAATTAAAATCCTGCGCACTAGGAAAATCGGCATAAAAACTAAATACCTTATCCTTGAAATTATTTTCCGGGTTTAATGTATCAACATAATTAACGCGTACGGCAATCGTAAGCCGGGTTAATGATGCCGGATCTCCCCGTTGATCTGATGCCGCACCACTCACCGGTGCTATGGGAGTGATTCCATATTGAGTTAGCGTGCCTTCTATCTGCAGTTCTCCGTTTTCTGCAACCACCCGAAGGCTTGAGTTCTGTTGAAAATATTGTTTTAATCGATTGGTGAAGGTTTGGCCTAAGTTGGCGGGCCCTAAATCTGTATTATTAAAAAAATCTTCTACTTGTATGCTCTGGGCATTGGTAGAAGCACCGGTAAAAGAATAGCTGATACAACTTTGAAGGGTAGGTAGCGCAAAAAATGAAAGAAGCGCAATGACAAAAATTATTTTATTCTTCAAGTTCGTATTCTTTAATCTTACGATACAATGTTCTTTCTGAAATCCCCAAATCACGTGCCGCATATTTGCGCTTGTTATTATTCTTGCGCAACGCCCTCATGATTAGTTCTTTTTCCTTTTTCACTATGGAGAGTGAATCATCCTCTGCTTCGTGTGTAATATCCTGCACTTCCTCCTCATCGCTAACTACAGGTGTTTCAGCTGCATTGAGATTTAATGTAACAGGTTCGTGATCGTGCTTAATTTCATCATGAATTCCTTCAAATAATCCGGCATGCTCTTTTACAATTTGTGCCGCCTGACCTGGGTTGGTAGAACTTTCAAGAACAACTTTCTTCAGATCGTTCATGTCCTTGCGCAAATCAAAAAGAATCTTGTAAAGAATTTCCCGCTCTGAAATATCCTTGCCCGGCTGATCTTTATAAAGTGCGGGTAAGTTGGTTTCTTTTGGAATGTATTGACTCAGTACTTCGGGGGTTATTTCTTTATGATCGGACGAAAGAACGGAAATTTGTTCTACCAGGTTTTTAAGTTGGCGGATGTTGCCCGGAAACCTGTACTTCAACAATAGATTTTTTGCTTCTTCCGTAAGCGAAATGGGTTTCACTTTATACTTTTCAGCGAAGTCGGTGGCAAATTTTCGAAACAACAATTCTGTGTCTTTGCCACGTTCCCGAAGCGGTGGCACATAGATCGGCACGGTACTCAAACGATAGTATAAATCTTCACGAAACTTCCCTTGTTCTACCTTCACCAACAAGTTCACATTTGAAGCAGCCACTACGCGCACATCCGTCTTTTGCACTTTGGAGGACCCAACTTTAATAAACTCTCCGTTTTCCAGTACGCGTAATAAGCGAGCCTGTGTACCGAGTGGCATTTCTCCAATTTCATCTAAGAAGATGGTTCCCCCATTAGTTACTTCAAAATAACCTTTGCGGGATTCGTGTGCTCCAGTGAAAGATCCTTTTTCGTGGCCAAATAATTCCGAGTCGATAGTGCCTTCTGGTATGGAACCGCAGTTGATGGCAATAAATTGACCATGCTTTCGCGGGCTCAGGTGATGAATGATTTTTGAAAACGATTCTTTTCCACTTCCACTTTCTCCGTTAATGAGTACCGACATATCGGTTGGCGCTACTTGCATAGCCACGCGCACGGCATTGTTCAGGAAAGCTGAATTTCCAATAATCCCAAATCGTTGCTTTACATTTTGTATTTCTAATTCTGTAATTGCCATACTTAATTTACAATCTTTCCTAGTAGCGTTCCGCTGGTACAACTTTCTATCAATACATTGACGTATTCGCCTTTCTTTTTATTTTCTTTTGGAAACACAGCTACGTGATTAGCTGATGTTCTTCCTTGCCAATGAGCAGTACTTTTCTTTGATTCTCCCTCAATCAGCACTCGTTGTGTAGTGCCTACATCTTTTTGATGATGAAGGTGCGAATGTGATCTCTGTTTGGTGATGATCTCCTCCAACCTCCTGTTTTTTACGTCAACAGGAATATCATCAGCATATTTCTTTGCAGCCAAGGTGCCGGGCCGTTCGGAATATGAAAACATATAAGCGTAGTCATATTGCACAAGATCCATCAGCGTAAGTGTATCCTGATGTTCGGCTTCCGTTTCGCTACAAAAACCACTAATCATATCCGAAGAGATGCCACAATCCTCACCCAAAATCGTTCGAATGCTAGCTACTTTTTTCAAATACCATTCGCGGTCATAGCCTCGGTTCATCATATTAAGGATACGACTATTACCACTTTGCGCGGGCAGGTGAATGTATTTGCAGATATTCTCGTACTGCGCCATTGTATACAAAACCTCATCGGTAATATCTTTGGGGTGCGAGGTCGAGAACCTAACGCGTAAATCTGGATGCACCTCGGCAACTAAAGCAAGCAGATTGGCGAAAGTTATTATTTTCTCTGCGCCATTTTTTTCAAGACGCGCTTTGTTGTTTTCAACTTCACTCCATTTATAAGAATCTACATTCTGCCCAAGCAAAGTAACTTCACGAAACCCTCTATTAAACAGGTCTTGTGCTTCCGCTACAATAGAATGCGGATCACGACTGCGCTCACGACCACGGGTAAATGGCACCACACAAAAAGAACACATGTTATCGCACCCGCGCATAATGGAAATGAATGCAGTTACACCATTGGAATTTAATCGAACAGGGGTAATGTCTCCATACGTTTCTTCGCGTGATAAAAATGTGTTTACTGCTTTATCACCGTCATCTACCTGACTAATAAGTTTGGGCAAATCGCGATAGGCATCAGGTCCGGCAACGAGATCGACAATCTTTTCTTCTTCCAGTAGTTTAGTCTTCAACCGTTCGGCCATACAACCAAGAATCCCAACCATCATCTCAGGTTTCTTCTTTTTATAAGATTGAATCTGATGCAGACGATGACGGACAGTTTGTTCTGCTTTTTCGCGAATAGAACACGTATTCAGAAATACCAGATCCGCCTGAGCGAGATCAGATGTAGTATCAAAGCCTTCATTTTGTAAGATGGAGGCTACAATTTCGCTATCCGAAAAATTCATCTGGCAGCCATAGCTTTCTATGTAGAGCTTGCGGGCTTTACCTGTATGCTGGTCCTCCAAAACCTTCACGGTTTCGCTGGGGTCTGATTCGGTTGGTTCAATCAGGCCAATGTCTTCAATAAGGTTCTTCATCAATTTTGGCTTCACGGTGCAAAATTAACACATTTATACTTATCGTGACATCTTGTCAGTCGGTTTTAAGATTTCTTAGAAAAGATGTCTTTAACTGATTTTCAAGTAGTTTTAGGGCATATTTTCCAGGAGAATGGCGATTATTAAAACAATACGCGGATATACACCCCAGTTCGGAGCCAATTGCTTTCTGGCCGAAACCGCTGTAGTGGTAGGCGAAGTAACAATGGGTGAAAACTGTACGGTCTGGTTCAATGCTGTGGTTCGCGGAGATGTCCACTCTATCTCGATCGGCAACAATACCAATATTCAGGATGGAGCCATTATTCATTGCACGTATCAAAAAGCAAAAACTATTATTGGCAATAATGTTTCCATTGCTCATAACGCCATTGTTCATGGTTGCACGGTGGAAGATAATGTGCTGATCGGCATGGGCGCCATTATTATGGATGATGCAGTGATTGGTTCAGGATCAGTCATAGCAGCTGGCGCAATCATCCTTCCTAAAACAATGGTAGAACCTGGAAGTATATATGCGGGTGTTCCTGCCAAAAGAATTAAAGAGGTAGGTGATGAAATGAAGGAAGTGATTACACGCACAGCGCGCAACTATCCAATGTATGCCGAGTGGTTTAAGTAAAATTTTATGATGAAAGAATCGAAGAATAAAGGATATGATCTGAAAACTATTGAGGAGTACAAGACCAAGATCCAGGCGTCCGGAACCAGGTACATACTTGATGAAACGGATGAATATACGGATGAGTACGTACATTTTTATTTTGTAGGAAAGCATGAAGGGGTTGAGGTGATTTTTGATTGTGTTCTCTACACATTACGCTTTCAACACGAGAGCGAATTATTTGAAGTAGCCGAGCAGAAGGCTTTGGAACATTTTCCAGAATATCAGAAAATAAAAGCTGATGCGGAAGTAAGCGGAAAGTTATCCTTACCCAATGAGTTAGAAGAAAAGATTGGCCTATATATAGCAGAAACGCTCGTGGAGTTGGAAGAAGAAGGGGAGGTAAAAGTAAAGGAACATGTTGAGCTGGATACAACTCATGATTTCGGAATTGGTGTGGATGCCGGACTTAACTTAGAACGAATAACTCCGGGAATAATAGCCAGATTTGTTTCTGATTTTAATGCCGATACCCTAAATCTGGACGAAGCACTTTATTCCTTTCAGATAAACAGAGATGATTTTGAGTTGTAGCTTTTAAAAAAAACTAAAAACTCTCAAAATTCCTGATTACTGGCATATATTTGCGCCCCTAAACTTTAACTACATGAAAAACCTTTCCCTTATTCTTAACGCAGTGTTACTGGTGGCAGTAGGCGTTTTGTTTTATTTACATTTTTCTCCCAAAAGTTCGACTGCTGAAACCGAATCTATAAACCCTTCGGATTTTAAGATTGCGTATATCAACTCTGATTCAGTGTTAAAGAATTATGAGTTCTTTAAAGTAAACATGGAGAAGTTGGAGTCCAGAGGAAAGAAGTTAGACCAGGATCTTCAAAATCGGGCTCAGAGTCTTCAGAATGATATCACAGCGTATCAAAGAAATTATAGTAGCATGACCATTGGTCAGGCCAAAGCAGTAGAAGAGGATCTGGGCAAGAAGCGCCAAAACCTGGAGTTGTATCAGCGAAGCCTTGAGCAAGAACTCATGACGGAACAAGGCAAGATGAATGAAGATCTTTATAAGAAAGTTACCGACTTCTTAAAAATTTATGCAGAGCAGAAAGAATTGCAGATAGTTTTGAAGTTTAATCCCAGCAGTGATTTGTTATATGGCGGTAAGAGTGTTGATATTACCAACGAGGTTATTCAAGGATTAAACGAAGCCTACAAAATAGATCAGTCTAAACCAAAGGCCGACTCTACTGCAACCAAAAAGTAGAGATACCAAAAGTTTTTAATGAAGCCGTTCCGTAAAATTACGGGACGGCTTTTTTTGTTTTACTGCAGAAGTCTTAATTTCAAATCGTGAAAAAGAATGTCCTTGGATTTTTAGGTGTTAGACTGGAAGAGCAGACCCAGGTATTGCTGATGCTTGCCACGGGTTTCTTCATTGGTATTTTCATCGCCACCTATCAGGTAACAGCCGAATCTCTCTTCCTGAATAAACTCAGTGATCAACTGGACAAAGCATTTCTGGTTTCGGGTGTATTGGGTATTGTAACTACCTTACTATTCTCCTTCTTTCAAAATCGCATCAGGTTTGTAACACTTACTATTATAAGTTTCGTATTAATTGTTGCCGCGACTTTCGCGATCTATTTTGCTTATCACACAACTGACCAAACACTTCAAAACAACACACTTTTTTTAATGTTTTGTTTGATTGGGCCCATGACAGCCATCTTGCTGTTATGCTATTGGGGTATTTTTGGCAGGCTATTTAACTTTAAACAGTCAAAGCGAATTATCGGGTGGATTGATACGGGCCAGCTCATTGCTATCATCATCGCCAACTTTTTAATTCCGCTTACTTCAGCTTTCTTTCCCGATACCTCTAATTATTTGATCGTCTGCAACATCAGTATTGTAGGCTCTTTAATGTGTTTGGTAATTATTGCCATCAAATATGACCTGGCCCGGCTTAGTTCCGATCCAAGTGTTAAAGAGGAGACTAAGTTTTCTAAAATTTTCAAGGAGCGCTACATCGTTTTGTTAAGTGCATTTTTGATTGTTTCCATGGTGACATTAAGTTTCAATCAGTTCACTTTTCAAACATTGTTAAATAAACAGTATCCGGATCAGCGGGACCTTACAAACTTCCTTGCTTATTTTAATGGAGCTATCTATGCGTTAAGCTTATTCATGCAATTGTTTGTAAACGACCGGATCATGAGCACGTATGGAATCCGGATTTCTTTATTTGCGTTGCCGGCCGTGCTTGCCCTGCTTTCAATCGGGGCTGTTATTTCAGGAACCGTATTGGGATATTCTATTGAGGATAATCCTCAAACCTACATCTACTTCTTTCTCTTTGTTGCCGTGACCCGGCTATTCAATAGCATGCTTAAAGATTCGTTGGAGAATCCTGTTTATAAACTTTTATTCATCCCGCTTGACAGCCGGTATCGGTTCAGCATACAAACTAAAGTAGAGGGCGTGGTGAACGAATCGGGAAGGTTTATTGCAGGTGTTTTTATTTTCCTTTTCGCGCTGGTGCCATTTTTCAAAATTATTTGGGTACCCATTATTGTATTGGGTCTGATCCTACTTTATTACTGGGTAATTCAAAATCTTTATCAGGAATACAAAGATAAGATCCGATCCAAGCTGGAACATTCGGATGGACAGCAGGATCGGTTAGAAATTGGCTTTGCTGAAATTACTTCGCGACTGGAAGGGAACCTGAATGGCAACGATTCGGCAAAGGCAGTTTTTTCATTTAAGTTACTCGAGAAAATTGATCCCTCGAAAGCGGGAGTCTGGATAAATATGTTAATGAGAAATGAAGAAGAGAGCACGAAAGAATATGCCCAACGCAGAATGAATGAAATCAAAGGGCTTTCGGTTTCCGAAAACTACGTGATCCGAATTGACAGAAATAAAGTAAATGCCGATGACAAACATGTTTTGTCGAAAATTGATCTTGATTTAATTCTGGGAAGCGGAGGTGATGTGCAGAAGGCAAGAATTCAACGGTTGGCCCGATCGCTGGATGCAAAAGACAGGCATTATAGTGCCGAATTGCTCTTGCACTCACAAAATAAGGAGAACATTTCTTTCCTGGTTGAATTATTAAATGACAGCGACTTGCATGTTCGGAGTACGGCAATCAAAACCGCCATTAAAAAATACGACAATGAGATCATCTCGGCCCTGATAGAGAATCTTGGCAGCGAGTATCATTCCGGAGAGGCAACAAATGCGCTCATACTCATAGGTGAGCCTGCGTTGAGTTTGATGGATAATTCCTTTTATCGGTCTGGACAAAGTTCCCAGGTGATGCTTCGGCTGGTGCAGATTATTGGGGTTATCGGTGGCCAGCGAGCCAAGGAGATGCTTTGGAATAAGATCGATTACCCTGATAAGGTCATTGTTTCTCAAGTACTTCTGGCATTAGGTGAATCCGGTTTCAAAGCCGGCATGTCGCAAGTGAGCCGCATTAAATACGCCATTGAATCGGATGTTGCTGATATTACCTGGAACCTGGGAGCGATCCAGGAATTAGGAGATACTGAGGTTTCGGCTGTGGTTCGCAGAGCATTAAATCGGGAGATTCAAAATGACATTGAACACATTTATATGTTGTTGGCCATGTTATACGATACCCGGTCCATACAACTCGTAAAAGAGAATATTGAAAGTGGTACTGCGGAAGGAGTAACGTATGCCATTGAATTGCTGGATGTATTTCTTTCTGAACAACTCAAGCAACGTGTTATCCCGGTGTTGGACGACATCAGTATTTCAGAAAAACTAAACCGACTCGAAATATTTTACCCACGTGTGCAACTTGATGACAAGCTTGTTCTTAAATTCTTGATTAATAGAGAATTTACACAAAGTAACCGATGGACAAAAGCAGTGGTTATACACCAGATTGGTATACAACGCATTGAAGATTTTACCCTGGATCTTATTGCTCAACTATTCAATCCCGATTTCTTAATCCGGGAGACAGCAGCCTGGGCGTTGTATCAGATAAGTCCTGATTTATATCAATCCAATGCGGCCAGGCTTGATGAGGATATCAGGAGGGAATTGGATTTTGCAATTCTCGAAAGAGGTAGCAAAATAAATCTCAGGCTGTACGATAAGGTTCTTTTCTTTCAACAAATTCCGCTATTTGAAGGAAGAGCTGGTATAACCTTGTCCTACCTTGCCGATATCTCAAAAACAGTAAGGCTTGAAAAGGGCAAGATCATAGCAATAGATGCCAAACAGAATGAAGATTTCTATATTATTTATAAAGGTGAAGTAGAATTTTTTGACAAGGGTGCCCACATTACAGACTATCAGGTAGGTCAGTTTATTGGAGAACGATTAGCTGCCGCGGGCCACGTAAATTCAAGTCTTATTAAAGCTAAAGAAGATACGGTATTATTGAAGTTTAATAAGAACCGGTTTTACGAACTTTTAGCTGATCATGTGAAGTTAGCGGACAAGGTTTTGGAATATATTTGATTTTAGCTTAGATTTCACAGATTTTTTAAACTTAATGGAGGGCAAAGACTATTTTTTTAACTTTTATACTCAAGTAAAATATCCGAAATCCTCCTCATTTTAGTAAATTTCAGTTTATACGATTACAAAAGGGATGCTGAATTATTCTGTTCAGGCTGGTGAATTGGATGACTCCTCTCCGGATGTATTGCATCCCGGTGAGCGGATTGGGTCTAACCCATTTCCGGGCCTTCGCCCTTTTACTATTGAAGACAGTCATCTTTTCTTTGGTCGTGAAGGCCAGGTTGATGAAATCCTATTGAAACTTTATCATCACAGGGCGGTAACTATCATGGGTTACTCGGGTAGTGGTAAATCCAGTTTGATGTATTGCGGGTTGATACCCGTGCTCTATGGCGGGTTCATGACCGACTCGGGGCCACATTGGAAAGTGATCGCTGTGCGACCCGGAAATTCTCCTATTGAAAACCTGAGTATTGCCGCGGTTAATTTTCTCTTACAGGAAGGTCGCATTGCCGAAGAAGATAAACATATACACAAGGCAATTATCAATTCTGTTTTACGGAGTGGTTCAACGGGTCTTGTTGAGCTGGCAAAGTACCTCCAGACTTCAGATGGTGAGAATGTTTTCTTTTTAATCGATCAATTTGAGGAGCTTTTCAGATACAAAGAAGCGGGAAGTGAGGATTTTGCGAATGAAGCCACAGCTTATGTAAATCTTTTGCTCGAAGCGGTAGCACAGCGTGAAGTGCCTGCCTATGTCTCGCTAAACATGCGTTCTGATTTTATTGGTGAATGCGCATCTTTCCCGGGACTGACTCAAATGATTAATGCCAGTAACTATCTGGTGCCACAAATGACCCGCGATCAAAAGCGCATGGCCATAGAAGGTCCTGTAGCGGTGGGAGGTGGTAAGATTTCGCAGCGTCTTGTAAAGCGCCTGTTGAGTGACATAGGCGACAATCAGGATCAACTCCCGATTTTGCAACACGCTCTCATGCGCACCTGGGATTATTGGGTTGCCAATCGTGAAGAACGCGAGCCCATGGACATTCGGCACTATAATGCCGTGGGCAGAATCGCGCAGGCATTGTCGCTGCATGCCAACGAAGCGTATGACGAACTTACCAATCAGGAGAAAGAAGTTGCTGAAGTTCTATTCAAATCAATAACAGAAAAGAATTCGGATAGTCTTGAAATGCGCAGGCCGGCAAGAGTAGCTGAAGTAGCAAGCCTGGCACAGGTGTCAGAGGAAAAAGTTATTGAGGTTGTAGAGAAATTCAGAAAGCCCGGCAGGTCGTTCCTAATGCCGGGCATGCATGTAGCCCTCAAGTCAGATTCGGTTGTTGAGCTTTCACATGAAAGTTTGATGCGAATCTGGACACGCTTATCCACCTGGGTGGATGAAGAGTTCGAGTCCGCCTTGATGTATAAGCGAGTGTCTGATGCCGCAACCATGTATCAGATTGGCAAAACCAGTTTGTGGCGGCCGCCCGATCTTCAATTGGCGCTTAATTGGCAAAAGAAACAACAGCCAACCCGGCAATGGGCGCAACGCTATGATATCGCTTTTGAGCGGGCCATTGTTTTCCTCGATACCAGTCGAATTACGTATGAGGCCGAACTCAAGAATCAGGAAATGCTGCAGCGCAGAATGTTGCGCAGATCCCGGGTTACAAATCTTATTCTGGCCTTCTTGTTATTGATTGCTACTGGTCTCTTTGTGTATGGATTTTTTCAGCAGATAGAAGCTGAGCGTCAGAAATTAGCTGCGGAGACTGCGGCCAATGAGGCACAATTGCAACGAGATGAGGCAGTTAGGCAGGAAGAAATAGCCAAGGCTGCACTCATTGAAGTAGAGATTAGAGAACGACAACTTGCCCAGAAAAATGAACAACTTGAACAAAGGACGGAAGCGCTAAGACTAGCGGTAATTGATGCTACGAGGCAACGGAATTTAGCACAGAAAAACTTTTTAGAAGCAACGATTCAACGAGACAGTGCGCGGTACCAGCGAGATCGTGCAACCCGAGAGTATGTGAGAGCTGAAAAAGCATTAGAGAAATCAGATAGTCTTTACATGTTATCAGTTGCACAATCCTTAGCGGCAAAATCGGAAGGCATTGATGATTCACAACTTGCTGGCTTAACCGCTATGCAAGGTTACTTGTATCACACAAAATTTGGCGGTAAACAATATGATCCGTATATCTTCCGGGGTTTATATTATTCTCTCGCCAAATTGCAAGGGTATAATTACAACGCGGTTAAAGTACCAGGTGGCTTGAAAAACAGAATGTATGCATTGGCAGTTTCAAACACTTCAGGCACCTTCTATACTACGGGTAACGATGGCAAAATCTTTAAGGGTGACTACCTCACTCAGAAAGTTGACCCGAAAAGCATCTTTGAAAATAGAGGAATACCAAATCGGGATCTGGCCTTGAGTATTGATGAAAAATACCTGATCAACGCAAGCGACTCAAGCTATATTGAAATAATTAACCTGACCTCACCGGATAAACCAAAACGTGTGGCTGGCCATACGCGTTTTGTCAATGACATTAAATTCCTGCCCGATAATTCAGGCTTCATTACCGCGTCAGCAGACAGAACACTTCGGTTTACCAATCAGGAAAGCGGACAAAGCAGAAAAATTCTTACACTACCGTACGATCTCAAGTCGATTGATATTAGCCCGGATGGTAAACAACTGGCGGGAGTTTCATATGGTGGAAAAGTTATCACGGTGGATCTCAGTAATTATTCCTACAAAGAAATCTGGAGTGATGAGTCTACCATCAAGATGGGGGATAGTGTTAAAACGATTAAGGTTTTCAACCGGGTGCTATCGGTGGCCTGGCATCCAACCCGTCCGTTAATCGCCTTTGGTGTTGAAGTTGTTAACGAAAAGCAACAGACAGTGCGAGGCACCGTTAAGTTATTTGACTTGCAAACCAAAAAGATTAAAGAACTATCTGGACATAAATCGGGGATTGCCGATCTTGAATTCAGCCCCGATGGTTTATTGCTGGCTAGTTCAGGGTTGGATAGCAAACTACAGATGTGGGTGGTGGATCATGAAGAAGATTTACCGATTGTTATGGATAATAATAACGGCTCCGTGTGGGATGTAGTCTTTACAAAAGATTCTAATTACCTTATTGCCTCTTGCAATAATGGGGAAGTTCGCATCTGGCCAACCGATCCGCGTTCGTTGGCCGAATTGGTTTGTCCTAAAATGGAACGCAACATGACTAAAGAAGAATGGGATAGTTATGTGGGCAAGGACATCGGTTATGAATCTACCTGTGTAAGTCTTTTAATTAAGGATTTTTGATGAAGAACATTTTTCTTTATTGCATCCTTATTTGTTTCGTTTCCTTGCAAACCATGGCGCAAGATTCCGATCGTGAGCAAATTATTTTACAAGCCGGTGATGAATTCAATGCAGGAAGATTTTATGGGTTGCCTGCTTTGCTTAAACCTGTTTTGGAAGATCCTAAGACTACCAATGAGCAAAAGGTAAGAGCCTATCTTTTGCTTACACAAGCCTATTTAATTTTGGATGATCCTATAGCGGCCGATGATAGTTACCTGAAGTTGCTCAAGGCTGATCCGGAATATGTTGCCAACACGGCCCGTGACCCGATTGATGTTTACTATCTCAGCAAAAAATTTACGGCTGTTCCTATTTTTACACCGCATTTGCGCATGGGCTTAAACACTTCCTTGCCGAGAACTATCCATGAGATTTCAACCAGTGGCACACCCGTTGACTCGAAGGATATTCTCAAAATAGGTTTTCAGGCAGGTATTGGTGTGGATTGGAATATCGACAATCACTGGAGTTTAGGTGCTGAACTGAATTACTCTTATAAAGCATTTAAACGGGAGCGCTCGGGTATTTTCGGGGCTGACGAACAAGAAATCTTACACAAACAAAATTGGGCAGATATTCCCATGTATGTAAAGTACTCGGATGATTCGGGGAAGGTGAGGCCATTTGGCTATGCAGGCTTCGCTTTTAATTTTTTGTTTTCTGATCGTGGACCCAATTGGTTATTGAAGAATAACTTTTCGGATGGGAGTGCAAAGGAATCGGAAGGGCCAACCGAGATTCAAAAATCGAAAAGAAACTTTATCAACCGATCTCTGGTGATTGGCGGGGGTGCAAAATATAAAGTGGGCAAGGATTTTATCTATGTAGACTTACGCTACATGGCCGGTCTCTCCAATCTGACTAACGTAGATAATAATTATTATTTGGAGGATGGTAGTTTTGATCCTTCCATCAATCGATATGCTGAAGTAAGTGACCTTTTCAGATTGGATAATTTGTCTTTATCATTTGGGTATATCCATCCGATTTATAATCCCCGGAAAAAGACAAAACCCAAATTGAGTAATTTGTTTAAAAAGAAATCTGAAGTAAATAAAGGCAATCCATAAAATGCGGGTTAGTTCAATTTTGGTTGGTTTAATTGTTTTTGTTTGCGCCTGCGATACGGAGAATAACTTTGCCATTCCCGATGAAAATTACTTTGTGAAGTTTTATGGAGAAGAAGGCGACCAGGAGGGTGTAGATTTTATTGTCAATACCGATGGATCGGTAGTGATGGTGGGAAACACATCCCGGCCGGGAGTACTGCAACAAATTTATGTGGTGAAGGTTGGTGCCAATGGCCAGGTTCTGTGGCAACGTAGCATTGGATTGCCCGATAAGAATGATATCGCTAAAGATATTGAGCTTCATCTTGATGGAAGGATTGTGATTGCAGGGGAGACGGAGATGGGGGCAGGCGATAATGATGTCTATATCAAAACACTTTCCCAGAATGGTGATCCGTTGGATAGTGCACGTTATGGCCTACCTAATGGTACAAATGAAGAAGTGAATTCAGTTACTATAATAAACGGTGGTGGAATATTTCCTGCTGGTTTTATCGTAACAGGATCAACAACCGAATCCAGTAGCAGTTCTCTTCGAGATGCAATGACCCTCCGATTTAATAATTCTTTGCAAAGAATTTTAGAATCTGGTCCAAATCCCATCTGGACGGCCTCACGGCTTGGTTACACCAGTGATGATATCGCCTTTAAGGTGATTGAGTTAGATCCTACAACGATCTATGTTTTTGGTTATTCGAATAGAGTTATTCAATCATATAACGGTGATTACAATTTTTGGTATTATGGTTTGAGTGGCGATGGTCAAACAAACGATGGCGAAAACTATTTTGGAAAGACATCGGAGGATGAAAAAATGACTTCTTTAGAGATAGCGACCAACCAACCCGGTGTACGCTACATAGTAAGCGGAACGGCTACAGGTGCTGGAAATTCTGCTCAATCTTATGTTGCTGGGCTTTCACCAACATTGTCATTCGAAGCACCGGACGTTCTGAGAGAAAGAAACCCCACGGATCTGGGTCTAAATTCTGATGATCTATTGAAAGTAATTGTTAAAGGTTCTATCGATGATTCTTTTATTCTAGTAAGTACTGATACAAGGATTGTGAATCAAGGGCCTGACTTATCGCTGGTAAGACTTAACAGTGATTTAAGCCGATCCTCAGAACCCTTAATTTTTGGGGGTGAAAGTAGTGACTTCATCGGTTCTGTATCTGAGTTATCCGACAGGAGATTGCTTGTTTTTGGAACGATGACAGTAGGTGGCTTGAATGGCCAAAAGAAAATGGTGCTCTTGAAATTAAACCCAGACGGTAAACTCACAGAATAGCGGTTTTTAAAGGAAAATGGTTACTTTTAAGCTGTCTATATTATATAGTTTCTGTTGTTGGCCAATAACCTCTCTATGTCCCTGATTCTAAGTTCGCTTACGCTATTAAAATCAGTTCTTGCAACTATAATTTGCTTTCAAAACTCTTCCAAAGGATTTCGTTTCTACAAGGTATTTCTTACCGCGTTTTTTATTTCGTTGGCTGCGGTGTCAACCTACGCGGCAACTTATTATTCCCGCGCAAGCGGCAATTGGAATAACAACAATACATGGTCATTATCATCGGGCGGTGCAGCCGTGGGGCCAGGAATATTTCCTGTAGCAGGAGATATTGTAATTATTGAAAGAGGATTTACAGTTACAGTAACCGCAAATGCTGCTTGCGCAAGCATCCAGTTAGGAGCAACTCCGGCTACCGGTGGAATTAGTTTTGGTACACTTACATTTTCTGGTGGATTTCAGGTCATTGTATCGGGCAACGTTGCGGTCGGTGGAAACGGATTTGCAACTAGAAGAGGCACAATTAATTTTGCGAATGGGTCTTTGTTGGAAGCGTCAAATTTAGTCTTTGGAAGTGCCGGAGCAACACCGGGTACACCGAATACTATCAATATGACATCTGGCGGAACTCTCCGCATTGATGGGATTACAGTCAATGGCGCTCCTACTAATACATGGACTCCGGGTACCGGCACAGTGGAGATGACGGCAACTAACACCCTGCCCGCTATTGACATGACAACCTTCAATAACCTCACCATCAATGGAGGTACAACCACACTCGGGGCAGATGTATCAATAGGCGGGACCTTAAATGTTGCGAGTGGGGTCTTTGCCTTAAGTACGTTCGATGTAACTTCTGTAGATGCCGTTAACATGACTGGCACCTCAATAACCGGAACGGGTACGTTAACATTGGCTGGAGATATAACTACGAATGCGAGTGGATCAAGCGCTACTATTTCCTCACCCATCGCACTTGGCGGCTCGAACAGGACATTCACTATTGATGAAGGGGTTGCAAATCCAGATCTTACAATTTCATCGATCATAAGTGGTGCAGGTGGAGTAATAAAAAATGGTTCAGGTAAACTTATACTGTTTGGTGCTAATGGGTTCACCGGAGGAATGACTTTAAACACGGGTACCCTTAATGTAAACAATTCATCTGCATTAGGCACTATTGCTGGAACATTCACGATTAATGGGGGGACACTTCAAAATACAACAGGAGGTAGCATTACTCTTATAAATTATCCGCAAACTTGGAACGGTGATTTTGCCTTTACTGGATCACAAGATCTTAATTTAGGTGCAGGCCCGGTAACGTTAACTAGCAATCGACAAATTACAACTAACTCAAGCACGCTTATTGTTGGTGGAGTTATTGGTGGAGCATTTAGTTTAACCAAATCTGGTTCGGGTGTTTTAGCATTGTCGGGCTCAAATACATTTACAGGTGGGGTTAATATTAATGCTGGGATATTGCTCATCACAAACCCAGGGGCTCTTAATTCAGCGACTCCTAATTCAGTAACATTTGGTGCAGGTAGCACAGGTATTCTTCGATTAAATGGAAACAGTGTCACTGTCTCCGGATTAAATACAAATGCAATTGTTGGTTCGCCTGTAGTTGAGACCAATGCAGCAGGCATCGCGACCTTAACAATTAATACACCGGGTGCTAATACTTTTGCAGGCACTTTACAAAACGGTGGTGCGGGTACATTGGCAATAACTAAAAGTGGTGCCGGTTCATTGTCATTAAGCGGTAGCAATACTTACAGTGGTGTTACTACCTTATCTGCAGGAACTATTAATATCAACAGCAACACAGCGCTAGGTTCTGGCACTTTTGTAATCAATGGAGGATCTATTGATAATAGCAGTGGTTCATTCAGAACGCTTTCGAATAACAATCCCCAAAATTGGAATAGTGATTTTACATTCGTTGGTACAGAGAGCCTTAACCTGGGTACAGGTGCAGTAACACCGAGCGCAAACAGACAGGTAACAGTCAACGCAAATACATTAACAGTAGGAGGTATTATTGGAGGAGGAGCAATTCAAATTTCTAAACTCGGTGCAGGAGCATTAACTTTATCTGGGGCAAACACGTACAGTGGAGCAACATTCCTGCTGGGAGGTACTTTAAATATCAATAATGCATCCGCTATTGGAAGCGGACCGTTTACGATCTTTAATGGAACAACCATTGATAATACTTCAGGAGGGCCCATTACACTAAGTACGAATAACACGACTAGTTTCAATGGTGATTTCACCTTTGCGGGAACGCAAAGTTTAAATTTGGGAACGGGTACATTTTCTCTGGGTTCTACCCGGGCAATAACGGTTAATGCAAATACCTTAACCATTGGCGGCACTCTTAATTCTGGCGCATTTTCATTATTTAAATTTGGCGCGGGTACGTTGCATTTGGGAACGAATACAATAACATTAAACAACCTCACCATAAGTAATGGTACACTTACCTCTACATCGGGAACACTAAATATTTCGGGAACCATTTCTAATTCCGGAACTTTTAATAACAATGGCGGAACTGTTCATTATAATGGTGGTGCCCCTCAGACAGTTGCTTCTCTTACTTACAATAACCTCACCTTATCAGGTGCTGGTCAGAAAAACGGTGGAGGTACAATTAGTGTAAGTGGCAATCTTACCAATTCTTCCATTTTTGATTTAGGAGCCAACACTCTTTCGGTAACAGGAACTATCGACAATACAGGTGGCAATATCAGGTTTACTGGACCCACCAACGGAATTGCGGCCAGCACAGGAACGGTCACATATTATGGTGCATCTCAAACTATAGCTGCCGGCATTTATAATAATCTCGTCATCAATCAATCGGCCGGGCAAGCTTCGTTGGGTGGCGCGGTCACTGTCAATGGTATACTCACGCTCACGAATGGAAATCTGAATCTGAATGGATATGATTTAACCCTGGGCCCAGCAGCTACTATTTCTGTTGCAGCCCCATCGGCTACAAGAATGATCATTGCGACAGGGGGTAATCAAGTAATCAAAACTTTTACAGGTGTTGGCCCTTTTGTTTTTCCGATAGGGGACAACACAGGAACATCAGAGTTTTCTCCAATCACAGTTAATGTTACAGCGGGTAGTGGCTTTCCATCGGCCATCGGAGTTTCTGTTGTTGATGCAAAGCATCCAAACAATTCAAGTACGACCAATTTCTTAACCCGCTATTGGGAGATCACACAACCCGGTATCACCGGATGTGTAGCGACTATTACAGGAACCTATACGGCAGCTGATATCACGGGAACAGAGGCTAGTATCCAGGCTGCTAATTTGCCCGGAGTATTTAATCAGGCATCGAATCCATGGATTAAATTTTCTGCTCTTGCAGGTAATACGCTCACCGCAACTGGCGCGGCTCTTACACTCGGTCAGACAAATACATTTACTGGAATAACAAGTGCAGATCCGACAGCAACTATTGTTGGAGGCGGAGTTTCCATTTGTAATGGAAGTTCTGTCAATTTAACTACGAATGTTACAGGCGATCCGACCTTTACATATTCCTGGAGTCCTGCTGCCGGATTAAGTGCAACGAATATTTCTAATCCTATTGCAACACCAGCTGTCACAACCGTGTATACAGTTACCATCAGAGATGGAAATGGAATTGTTGATACAGACAATACGACTATTACTGTAAATCCTGCAACTCCCGCTCCAACAATTGGAACAAGTGGAAGCATTGTATGTGATGGTATCAATCCCGATGTAACATTAACTAGTTCTGCTGCTCCTAATGGTGGCACGTATGTTTGGTATAAGGATGGAATTGCCACCGGTGATGTTGGAATTTCATTAATCATTAATGATCCAGCAGCAAGTGGTTTGTACACAGTAGCAGTTATTGATGGTATCACTTTTTGTTTGAGTCCGCAAAGTCCCGGAGAGACAGTCACCATTAACGCTTTACCCTTAACAACTCCGGTTGTAACACCAGTGACAACGACTATTTGCAGTGGCAACACAGTTACGGTGAATGTAGCGGGCAGCCAGGCGGGGATTAACTACGAATTATTTGATGGGGTTACTTCGTTGAGCAGCGCAGTAGCGGGCACGGGTGGAGCGATCAATCTTATTACGAGTGCATTAACCTCAAACACGACTATAACCGTAAGAGCCACGAATCCAACGACCACTTGTGCAACCTTACTGAGTGGTACGAGTGTAGTAACAGTGAACCCGATTCCGGCCACACCAACGATCAACCCTGCAGGGCCCTTAACAGTATGCGAAGGCGCAGCAGCGATTGTCTTGACGAGCAGTGCAGGAGGAGGGAACCAATGGTATAAAGACGGCTCACCGATCGGTGGAGCAACGGCTACGACCTTAAACGTTACGACAGCTCCTGGCAACAGCGGCAGTTATACAGTTATCTCAACCGTATCAGGCTGCGCATCTTTAGTCTCTACAGCCGTAGCAGTCACCGTCAACGCGTTACCGTTAACGACCCCGGTGGTAACACCAGCGACAACCACGATTTGCAGTGGTAATACTGTAACGGTGAATGTAGCAGGCAGCCAGGCGGGGATTAACTACGAATTATTTGATGGCGTTACTTCGTTGAGCAGCGCAGTAGCGGGCACAGGCGGTGCGATCAATCTTAGTACGAGTGCATTAACCTCGAACACGACTATAACCGTAAGAGCCACGAACCCAACGACCACTTGCACAACTTTATTGAGTGGCACGAGTGTGGTGACGGTGACCCCGATTCCGGCTACGCCAACGATCAACCCTGCAGGGCCCTTAACAGTATGCGAAGGCGCAGCAGCGATAGTATTAACGAGCAGTGCGGTGTCAGGAAACCAGTGGTACAAAGATGGAAATCCACTAGGAGGAGAAACGGCCACAACCTTAAACATTACAACAGCTCCTGGCAACAGCGGCAGTTACACAGTGATCTCAACCGTATCAGGCTGTGCATCGTTAGTATCAGCAGCGGTAGCAATCACAATCAACCCCTTACCATTAACAACCCCGATAGTTACTCCGGCTACACCGACAATCTGCAGTGGCACAACAGTTACAGTGAATGTAGCGGGCAGCCAGGCAGGCATTAACTATGAATTATTTGATGGCGTTACTTCGCTGAGCAGCGCAGTAGCAGGCACAGGCGGTGCGATCAATCTGATCACGGCCGCATTGACCTCGAACACCACAATAACAGTCAGGGCTACGAACCCAACGACCACTTGCACGACTTTACTGAGTGGCACGAGTGTGGTGACGGTGACCCCGATCCCGGCCATGCCAGTGATCAACCCTGCAGGGCCCTTAACAGTATGCGAAGGCGCAGCAGCGATAGTATTAACGAGCAGTGCTGTGTCAGGAAACCAGTGGTACAAAGATGGTTCACCCATAGGTGGAGCAACAGCTACGACCTTAAACATAACAACAGCCCCTGGTAACAGTGGTATTTATACAGTAATTGAGACGACAACGGGGTGCAGTTCTTCTGCTTCTGCTTCCGTAATTGTAACGATAAATACCTTGCCACTTTCTAGCCCAGGTGTATCTCCAGTAAATACAACTATTTGTAGCGGAAATCCAGTAACAGTTTCTGTAACTGGAACTGAGACCGGAATCAATTATCAACTCTTTGATGGTGCAACCCCAATTAGCTCAGTTGTAGCCGGTACGGGCGGAATAATCAATCTAAACAGTGTTGCTTTAACTGCGAGCACAACAATAACCGTTGCTGCAATTAATCCTGTTTCGGGATGTAGCATTTTGCTACCAGGTACTGTTACTGTGACATTGAGCGCTACAATACCCACACCAATAATTTCTCCACTAGGACCTATTACTGCATGCGTTGGGGATCCGGCAATTATTTTAACAAGTAGTGCGGCCAGTGGAAATCAATGGTATAAAGATGGGGTGATTATAGCGGGACAAACCGGTGTTACATTAAGTATCTCCACCGGAGTTATAAATAGCGGAAGCTACACAGTAATTGAAACTCAGGCAGGTTGCACGTCCGCAGTTTCGGCCGGTGTAAACGTTACAATTAATTCAATAGCAAGTCCACCTGTAGCGGCTAACCCAACTCCAATTTGCGTAGGCGGTGCAATACCAACATTAACTGCTTTAGGGTCAAATATTAATTGGTATAGCGATGCAGGCCTTACAAACCTTGTAGGAACAGGTAGCCCCTTTACGCCAACCGCAACGGAAGTTGATAATACCATAGCAGGAACATATACTTTATATGTAACTCAAACCATTGGATGTGAAAGCGCGCCAACACCTGTCGATGTTTTGGTGAATCCAGCTGTTTCCGTTAATGCTGGAATAGACACAGATCTATGTAATGGAGAAAGCATAACGTTGGGGGGAAGCCCGACAGCAACAGGGGGTTCGGGTTCTTATACGTATAGCTGGACAAGTATTCCCCCTGGATTTACAAGCACTCAATCAAATCCAGTTGTTATTCCGTCACTCGGATCCATTACTTATGTTTTGCAAGTAACAGATGCCTTTGGTTGTCAGGGTACAGAACAGGTTGACGTTACGGTAAATGAAGTCCCTACGTTCTCAGTTACAAATAATACAGGAGGTGGAACAGGTCAGATATGTAGCGGATCAACAATTAATATAAGTTTAGCAAGTCCAACAGCAGGCGCAACTATAACACTTCAAAATGTTAATTATGGAGTGGTTACTGGCGGGGCATATGCTGCCGGTGGTTCATTTGTTACAGGAAACACAATCACCGAACCAGGCGGATTAATCAACGGCACAAATGCTCCGATTACTATAAATTATATTTTCAGTGTTTCTACTCCGGATTGCACTAATCCTGTTACGCAACAAACAAGTGTGATCGTGAATCCTACTCCTGCAATGAGTACGGTTAATGCAACACCTCAGATTTGTAGTAACAGTGCAGTGAATATTACACTTAATAGTCCTACGAGCGGAGCCATCATCCAATTGACATCCGTAATTTATGGTGGCGTGACGGGAACCCTGGTAGGAGGAACAACTTTCACTCCGGGATCAAAAATTACAGAAACCCTGATTAATCCAATAAATTCATCTGTAACGGTTCGGTATAACTTCGATGTGATTGCGAATGGTTGTACAACAACAGGCTTCATTGAAGAGGTGATTGTTAATCCAAATCCAACATTTATTGCCAGTAATTTTTCTACCGAGATCTGCAGTGGAGATCAAACGAATATTCTCTTTGGAAGCGCAACGCCTGGGCATCAGATCAATGCGGTAAGTGTTAATTATGGCTTTGTTACCGGTGGAACAGTTAATCCGGGCGTAACTATATTCAATAGTGCTACACCTCTAATAGAAACTCTTTTCAATAACACAAATAGCGCCATTGATGTCGTTTATGAATTTAATGTTACTACTCCACTAACAACTCCGGTTTGTCCTCTGTCTCCGGTTAGTCAATTTGTAACAGTCCGTGTAAATCCCAATCCTACTTTCGTAGTTACAGATAATACCGGTGGTGGAAGTGGCACAATTTGTAGTGGAAATCAAACTAACATTCTCTTAAATACTGCGGTATCTGGTGGTCAGATTAGATTAAAGACAGTTACGTATGGTGCCGTTACCGGAACACTCACTCCAGGAATTCTATTTACAAATGGTCAATCAATCGCAGAAGTCTTGTTAAATTCTACAGGTTCACCGGTTGTTGTTAACTATGAATTTGAAGCTATCGTTGGATCATGCGGTCCAAGTGCAAGTCAATTTGTTAACATTACCGTTAATCCGAATCCGAACGTAGTAGCCTTACCTGCGAGTCAGACGATTTGCAGCGGAGCGGTAACGAGCATCGGGTTGAGCACTACGAATGGGGTAGTAGGAGTAACCTACAATTGGACAAGAGTTGATTCCGGAGTTAGCGGAGTGTTGGTAGGTACGGGCACCACAATCGCGGA
>JBGSTJ010000012.1:0-2535 GCA_041736555.1 Cyclobacteriaceae bacterium | reverse complement strand
CTGCTTTTCTTAGAGTTTCTCTGGCTTTTGCTGGAGCGAAAAGCATAAGAAATCCAGCACAAATAATATATACTCCGAAAAGTATGACTGTCCATTTTGCAAGTGTTACCATAATCGATTTCGTTTCATAATTAGTCATCAATCATTCGCTTAACCATCGGTTCAATTGTTTACGAATTAAAAATGTGACCACCGTGATAAATTTTAAAATGTAGTCTTAGTCGGGTGCTTCAAAGTTGTTAAGATACTTTTAATGGTCAACATTACGAAAAATTCTCCACCGTCAATCAAATTGTCTGCGAAGTTGGTACTCTAAATAAAAAAATTCACTGAATGTCAGGAAGTAGACACTTGAATTTTCAGGAAGTCAGGATAATCATTCACTTTTATTAATCGATAAAGCAAACTAATACTACCTATGCCTTTTATCAAAGTAATCAACTACGATGAATCATCCGGTGAACTCAGAGGAATTTACGACCACCTGATTACAACCCGCGGAAAACTGGCTGATGTTCACATGATTCAAAGTCTCAACCCGGCAACGGTGCTGAGTCATATGAATTTATATAAGGACATCATGTTCGGGCAGTCTCCGCTGAAACGTTATCAGCGCGAAATGATTTCGGTAGTAGTGTCAGTAGCCAATCAATGCGAGTATTGCATCAAGCATCATAAAGAGGCATTGATGCATTATTGGAAAAGTGAATCACGCCTGGAATCGCTTATTCTGCAAAAAGAAGATCTACAACTTACCAGTGAAGACTTGGCGCTTTGTGTCTATGCCCGTGAGATAACCACACAACCCGAGCTTTCTACCAGCCAAAAAACAGACGCTTTGCGTGAGGCTGGTCTTGATGATCGGGCGATTTTAGATGCCACCCTCATAATCAGTTATTTTAATTTCGTTAACCGAATGGTGTTGGCGCTCGGATTAGAAATCAACGAATCTGAAATCAGTGGATACAAATACTAAAACCATTTAATGGAATAGTATATAGTTCTATTCGGCTATCCCTTAGCTACAGGAAATTTATATCCTATGCCAAAACTTGCCTTCCAGGTTCCTTCAAGATAGTAGAGTGGCACTCCAATGATGAGTTTATTTCTAAAATACCATTGTGGCCCAAAGCCGAGGGTTGGTGAGATTTTCTCCGTCTCAAAGTTATAACGCAACGAAGGCAGAAAATTTATGGATACGGCTGATGATTTCACCTTCATAGTCAGACCACCACCTCCAAAATTGAGGAAAAGATTTTCAGTGTTTCCGCTAATCATAAGTTGACCCGTGATCGCCATAGTGAGTTTGGCATCGCCTTTGGAATCCGATGTCTGGCCAAGTGACATAAGTGATATGCTCATGATTAGTAAGAGCATTAAAATGAATTTCATGGTTGATTGTTTTTAAAACAGAAAAAATGATTCTGCAATTATAGCAGCCTGAACAGTGAAGCTATCTGTGCTTTGAGACTGGCAAGGTGAAATTATTCAGGTTTGTCAACTACCGGACATGGATCCATTCATATAAAGCGCAATTTTCATGCTCTTTTCTCAAAGAAAGATGTTATCATAATCCTATGACAGACACCATATACCAGCTAACGCTTGAACCAAAGACGATTGAAAGCGCAGCTCCCGCAGCGAAAGAAATTTTGTTAAATACAAAGAAGGAACTCAACATGATTCCGAATATGTATACGAACATGGCCAATGCTCCGGCTTTACTAAGTACCTATTCTCATGGATACCGACTGTTTCGTAAGGAAGGCGGTTTTACACCTGCTGAGCAGGAAGTAATTTTTTTAATCATCAGTTATGAAAATCAATGTGACTACTGTATGGCCGCGCATAGCGTGGTAGCTGATATGTTCTCAAAGGTTCCGCCTGCAGTAACGGAAGCGATTCGAAGTGGGAGACCAATACCTGATCAGAAATTACAGGCGCTATCAGACTTTATCAGCATCATGGTAAATAAACGAGGCAGGCCTTTACCCAATGATGTAAATTCGTTTTTGCAGGCCGGATATAAGGAGGAGCAAATTCTTTATATCATTCTTGCGATATCGATTAAGACGATCAGTAATTATTCCAATCATATTTTTCATACCCCGGTTGATGCGATGTTTAAAGCGCGGGAGTGGTTCGCCTATAAAGCGGTAAGAAAAGTGATGGTCTTTTTTAAATAAAGGACTAAGTCCATATATGCGTTAATCTTCATCACTCAAATCAATCCTGATTAAATGGGTTTGTGATTTTAGCGTTTAAACGAAGAATTTTTTCCTGTTGCTGTCCATCTATACACGACATGTACGCCTTGCTTATTTCTTTGAAAATGGCAGAGGAAGGATGCATTTCGTCAAACCAATAATACTTTCGTTTCAAGTGTGACATCGATTCAATGGCACCCCGGCAATCAATTAGAAATATATTTGCTTTGGCATAGCGAGGATCGCTGATCACATCAATAAGCATCTCGTTGAATGAAAAAATTAATGTAGCCATCACCGCACGCTGGTCATATTCGTTCTCTATACC
>JBGSTJ010000052.1:0-96500 GCA_041736555.1 Cyclobacteriaceae bacterium | reverse complement strand
CATTTAATCCTCGGTCCTCATTAACTTTTTATTTTCTCTCCTGATTCGCACCAGAAGCCTCTTAAAGAATCAACTCGAATATACCCTCCATCGAGTATATCCGGGTCCGCTATCAATCTCCATTCATTCAAAGAACGTGTGTTCTAAATCTCGATTCCTATTTAAAAAGGAATTGGCTTTCGAACTTCAGTAGTTATGATTTGGCATTCAAGAACCTCAAATCACACCAAAAATGCCCTTTTCGTTCAAAGGGAGTGCAAAGGTACATGTTGAAGGGGTTTCTGCAATAGTTGCATCAAAAGATTTTTAGTGAAAGAGGCCTTTTCAACGGCTTTTTTGGTTAACCATCTGATTATCAGAATAAGAATCAGGACGCTTTTTTCTTAAAAATTGGCACTGTACTACAAGGCTCGCCAAACATGATACTTGCAGCAACTGAACGAAGCTTGCTAGTAACTTCCACATAGGCTGAAATTGGCACTTCAACCTTACTACAACCTTTTACAACCACTTTGGCATTGTCATATTTTTGCCACTCAATATTGTTCAACGCATTATTAAAAAGTGTGACCTCCAAGTCCCGTATGGAGCCAAAAACAATCTGCCGCGCATGAGGCTGCAGGGAAGCCGATAATAACATGTATGCCCACGTTGGGACAATGGCATCAGCTGTGCAGGTGATGGCTACAAACTTATTTTGATATTGAGACCAAGCGTGTGATTTGACGAAATCACGAAAATCCTTTTCACGTAAAACTAATTCCTGAAAAAGTAGGCCTTTTATATCAAACAGCACCCGCTCGCCTGGTGTGTACAATTCTTCCAGGTCGAACGTGATCAACTGACTATTACTAACCCGATTGATTATTTCGTTTTCCATTTCGATTCAACACGATTAAACCAAATTTGGTTTTTTGATCATAAAATCTTTTAGATACAATGGCTCAAATGTAGCGACATCTTCAAATTGAGAGCGGTTCCATTTTAAATATCCCATCTCACCTAATCGTTTGGCATCTGGGGTAAGATGCGGAAAAAATACCGCGTTGGGATGATTGATTATTCCAATGCATTTCTGTGCGCCTTCACCGAAAAAATAAATCGCCTTTTGTTCCAAGTGTTCCGCAAAGCTTCGTTCGTCAATTATGTGAGCTTGTGTGGGTTCTATTTCGTGCAGATTAAAATCTAATAACATACAGTACACTTCCATTCTGCGGGCATCCAACATCGGACAAAAAAGCATCTTACTTTGATCAAATCTTGTGGCCTCTATGGCGACCACATCTTTGCCTTGCGATGCAAGTAGCTGTAATGTATTAACTGAAATTAATGGAATATTGAGAGCATAACACAAACCCTTTGTTGTTGCTACAGCAATGCGCAAACCGGTATAGGAACCAGGACCGGAAGCCACAATGACTCCATTTAGATCAGCAGGCTTACACTTTGATTGTGCCATCACTTCCTGAATCATTACCGCTATCTGTGCGGCCGCGGATCTTGGAGTTTTTGTTTCGCAAGCTGCCAACAACTTACCTTCTTTATGCAATGCCACCGAACAAACCTGCGTGGATGCTTCAAGACTCAGTAAGAGTGCCATTAGTATGACGAAAGCAATTTACGGTAAGCAACAGGATCCGTTAAAATCTTTTTTGCTTCCTGTATTTCAGCATCCCGATCAAGGGATACCTCAATCTGGCCTTGGGCCAACTTGAAATGAAACGCAATTTCTTCTTCCAGAATTTTCGATAACTCCGGCTTAAACCGTACCAATGCTGAATTCTTATTCTGTTCAATTCTACTTTTCAAATCCTTCAATTGAGGTTGAAGCTCATCGTAATATTTTTCCTTCTTGGCGGAGGCAATCAAATCTTCGGTCTTTTGATCTAACTCTGTATCGTATGAAAATTTTTGCTCTTTCACCCAGCTTACAAACTTTGAGTATTCTTCATCCGATAATTTAAAATCTTTAAAAGATGTTGGCGCAGCATGATCGCCACAATATTTTGTTGCGTATTCAAACACCAGACCAGACCCTACCAATTCGATAACAGCAGATCCATAGGTATCAGCCTTGACCAAAACATCGGGATCCAACCCGGCTCCATCATAAACCTTGCGGCCACCTGTTGTTTTGAATTCCCGCTTAAGGGAATCAGGAAATTTATTAACTGTGCCATCACTTTTACGATGCTCATAATCCATTGCCTGGATGCAACGACCACTCGGGATATAGTATTTGGCTGTAGTAACTTTTAGCTGAGCGTTGTAAGCCAACTGGCGAGTGGTTTGAACAAGTCCTTTCCCAAAAGTTTTTTGTCCTACCAAAATCGCACGATCGTAATCTTGCAGTGACCCTGCAACAATTTCGGAAGCGGATGCACTTCCTCCGCTAGTAAGTACCGCTACAGGAATCTCGGTGTCCTGTGGGTTATTTAATGTGGTGTAAGACTTATTCCACTCTGGCACTTTACCTTTCGTTGCCACTACTTCTTTTCCTTTCGGGATAAATATGTTAACGATATTAACCGCCTCATACAATGAGCCACCCGGGTTATCGCGCAGGTCGAGAATTAACTTTTTAGCACCTTGTTGTTTTAATTTTGTTACCGCCTCTTCCACTTCCTTGCCTGCTCCGGGGGTAAACTCATCGAGTTTGATATAGCCTACATCAGCGCCCACCATTCCCAGGTATGTAATATTGGAGATTTTAATTTTCTCTCGAATAAGCTTAAACTTGATGTTCTCTTTCTGGCCAGCACGTTTGACTTCTAACTGCACTTCCGTTTTAGGTTTACCTTTTAGTAATGTACTTACTTCGATAGTAGGCTTTCCCTGCACATTTTTGCCATCGACTGAAATTAATTCATCGCCTACACGTAAACCTCCGCGCTCAGCAGGATAGCCAACGTAAGGATTAGTAATCACAGTTTTGTTTCTTACTATACCTATCAATGCACCTACGCCCGCATATTGACCCGTTGTTTGAATACTAAATGCTTCGAGATCCTCTTCTGGAATATAATCGGTATAAGGATCCAATTGCTCCAACATACCGTGGATGCTGTTGTCGATGAGTTTTTTTGGATTGACTTCATCTACATAGTGTGCATTCACCTCTTTAAAGAGCGTAGCAAATATGTCAAGGCTTCGAGCGATATCGAAATATTTTTCCCCAGGCCCCTGAAAGGCCCAGATGGTAAAAGCCACCACAGCCAACGCTCCTATTACTTTTAACCTTTTCATATTAATTGTTTAATACTCACCCTCTACCTACTTGTTAGCTTCATTGGCAACTTAACGTACTTTCTAAAGGAAAGAAGGACTAAAGAGTCTCCAAGTTCTTAATTTTTTCCAGCACTAAAAAGAGTTTGCTTTTGATCTCAGCAAAAGGCAAAATTTCCTTTGCTGTATAGATGAAAGAAAAAATGCCTTTTTCGGGTCGCAATTCGATTGTTTCCTTCTGTAGCCTATATGCTTCTCTGACTCTACGCTTAACCCGATTTCTGTCAACGGCTCTTTTAAACAGACGTGTAGACACAGAAATTAGCACTTGATGCACTGGTATAGCGCACTTATCAGGATTAGGCCTGTAGATCACCTTAAATGGGTATAAATAAAAAGAGGAACCCTTTTCGAAGAGTTCCTTTATTAATTTTTCTTTTGAAAGTCTTTCGGCTTTTGTGAACGTAAACCTCACCCCTGCCTGTCCGGCAGGCAGGCCCGGCCCCTCTCCAAAGGAGAGGGGTGACTCTCTCTCTGAATTTTCCATTTTGAATTATTTGTCTTCCGTGAAGCCCGAAATTAAGATTAACGGGAACTCAGGAAAGAATTAATGTTTATTTGCTTTTAGGCGTGCCTTCATCAGAAACGGTGAGCTTTTTACGGCCTTTTCTTCTGCGGGCAGCCAGCACTCTGCGACCATTAGCAGAAGCCATGCGCTCGCGAAAACCGTGCTTATTGGTTCTTTTCTTGCGGGAAGGTTGGAATGTGCGTTTCATAGTAGTATCTGATAAACCTCAATTTCTAAAGGGGTGCAAAAGTGTGCAGGATAATCGGGATTTACAAGGTTAGTAGGCCGAATTTGCTTAGAACCTTAGAAATTATATAGAAAAGGTCCGTTTTTACCTCACCCCAACCCCTCTCCTAAGGAGAGGGGTGACGAAGTGAAAGTTCAGCTGTGAACCGAAAGAATTTACTGAACTTTGAAAATGGCGTCATCCAATGTCGGATTTACCTCGATTGTTGAAACCTCAAATTTCAAATTCATGGGACCCATAGAAACAGAAGTAGTGTGCGGAAATTTTATTCCATTCACTTCCTTATAGTTATCAAACCGGGTTGGAACTGAACTCATTCCTTGCGGAGTTTTAACTTCTTTAACATTTTGAATTTTAAGTCCAGAAGTCTTATCAAAATATGTTGTCAATTTTCCGCCTGTTGGAAAAGCATACTCAACCACATAAGCTTCCTTTCCATCCACAGTTTCAATTGCTTTAAGTGCAGCTTTTACATTCATTGAAGCCAATTGCAATTCAGGAATAATAGATGCTTCAAATAAACCTTCCTCTTTGGTTGCTGCATCAAGGGGTGGCCTTTGTCCATTCGCGATTACCGCAAAATCCTTCCCATCACTTACTTGCTTAGACATCACATTGCCCTGCATGGAAACTTCCATCAAGCTTTTTCCAGGTGATTTCTTTGAATTAGTCATTGTTAACTCCATACCTTGAATGGTGGCTTTCATGGTTGTCTTCACGCTCTTCATCTCTTGAACTTTCTTCGCGCCACCGATAGCTTCAATATAGTTGGCAATAACTTTTTCGGCAGTCAGATCAGCCGGAAGCGCGGAAGCTTTTGTGGGCACATAACTTTCGCCATAGATATCGAAGAACTTTACTTCGCCAAACTTTTTAAGTTTATCAGCCACATCAGATCCTTTACCCACAACCACAATGTGTGCATTCTCCGGACGAATAAATTTTTTGGCTGCTGCCTGTACATCGGCTAATGTAATCGCATCAATGTACTTAAGGTAATTATTGTAATAATCCTTTGGCAAGTTATATTTGGCTGTATTAAGTGCAAAGCTGGCAATGGTTTGTGGGCTTTCGAGTGAGCGACCAAAGGCACCTGAGATTTCTGCTTTGGCCAGAATCAATTCCTTTTCTGTAACCGGTTCATTAACAATACGCTTCAGTTCAGATAACAGTTCAAACACAGAACTATCCGTTACTTCATTGCGAACACTGGCGGAAGCATTAAAACTTCCGATAAGATTGTCTGCGTTAAGTTGCGAGCCAGAACCATAGGTAAACCCATGCTTCTCACGCAGATTTTGATTTAGGCGCGCTGAAAATCCTACTCCTAAAATCTGATTGGTAACGCGGGCTTTGATAGCATCTTGCGTGCCCGGCTTTAAATCAACTGGGTATGTAATGTTGATTACTGATTGAACTGAAGCCGGGCGATCCACCAGCGCTACGTAGGTCTTTGCGGGTTCTTTTGGTTGTGTGTACGTGGGATTTTTTACTTCCCCCTTAGCCCATTTTGCAAAATACTTCTCAGATAAACTCTTTGCCGATTTCAAATCAATATCACCAACAATGATCAGATACGCGTTGTTGGGCTTGAAGTCGGTGTTATAATATCCCTTTATATCATCCATTGTAATTGCAGCAACAGTTTTCTCGGTGGTAAACAATCCATAAGGATGCTGCTTTCCATATCTCAACGCGTTGCGAACATTCCCTGCAATTACATCGGGATTATCCTTTCCAGCAGCAAGACCTGATAAAGTTTGTGTTTTAAGCTTCTCAAACTCCTCAGTCGCAAAGGCAGGATTGTATAATACATCACTCATCAAATCAAGCAACTTACTTGTATGCTTGGTTAAGCTGGATGCAAAAATTCCGTTGGAACTTGTACTCAAATTAGCGCCAATAAAATCGGTCTCTTCATCAAGCTGGGCTTTTGTCTTTGTCTTTGTGCCGGTTCCCATCAGGGTTCCAGCCATTTCTATATAGCCCTCCTTTTCGCCCTGGTAAATGGCATCATTTTTCAATTGCAATGAAAACTGAACGCGGGGCAGTTTGTGATTTTCCACAACAAATACCTGAAGACCATTCTTTAATGTGAACGTTTGATAGTCGCCTATTTTAATTTCACGTGCAGGTGCCGGTGCTGGTGCTTTGGAACGATCAACTTGTGCTTGTGCTGATACAAATACCAACAATAAGCAAAGGAATATTATATGTTTCTTCATAATCAATTATCTTTTTTGATTTGGGTATCGTCAGGTTTGCTTTGTGCCGACTTGGGCAAGTATTGAAGCACCACCCGATTTTCTTTGGTGAGGTATTTTTTGGCCACCCGTTGTAAATCTTCACGCGTTACTTTCATGTATCGATCTATTTCGGTATTGATCAGGTTAGCATCTTTATAATACACATGATAATTGGCGAGTTGTTCGGCAATTCCTACGGCAGAAGAATTTTGTTGAACAAACTGACTTTCCATTTGGTTACGGATTTTTTGAAACTCTTTTTCAGTAATCAATTCCGCTTTAACTTTTTCAATCTCAGCATCCATAGCTTTCTCAAGATCGTCTGGATTGACACCCATATTTACGATACCAAATGTGAGATAGAGCCCTGGGTCTTCCATTGAAAATGGAAATGAAGCTGCCTGCAAGGCAATCTTTTGCTCATCCACCAATGCCTTGTACATTCTGGAACTCTGACCACCACTTAATACAGTGCTAAGCATATCCAATGCATATGAATCAGGTGAGCCTTGAGCAGGTGTATGATACGCTTGAATAACTGCTGGCAGTTGAATGTTATCAAAAATAACATCGCGCACCTCGGCTGTTTGTTGTGGCTCCACAATAGTAGGCCTAGGGATAGTCTTTCCTCCGCGGGGAATATCTTTAAAATATTTTGCCACAGACGCTTTGGTTTGTTCGATGTCAATATCTCCGGCTATTGAAAGCGTTGCATTTTCCGGTACATAAAAGGTTTTATAAAATTGAATAAACTCGTCCAATGATGCTGCATTCAAGTGATCAAGCGAGCCAATGGTCGTCCATTGATAGGGATGAACTTTGTACGCATGCGTCATTATTTCTGGTAATATGGTTCCATAGGGTTGGTTATCATACCTCTGCCGCTTTTCTTCTTTAACAACCTCACGTTGGGTATCCACACCAATCTGTTCAATTTTCGCATGCAGCATGCGTTCCGATTCCATCCATAAACCAAGCTCTAATTGATTGGAAGGAAGTACTTCATAATAAAAAGTACGATCATTGGTAGTGTTTGCGTTGTTATTCGCACCAGCATTAGCCAGGTATTTATCAAACTCACCGCGCTTGATATTCTCTGAACCTTCAAACAACAAATGTTCGAAGAAGTGCGCGAAGCCAGTACGGTTGGGGTCTTCATTTTTTGACCCCACATGATACAATACCGATACAGCTACAATAGGTGTGGTGTTATCCTTATGAAGAATAACATGTAAGCCGTTGGGCAGATCATATTCGGTAAATTCAATCTTTCGTGCCTGGCCGAAGCCTACCGAAATCGCGGCAAGCAAGAGCCAAAGGGTTAAACTTTGTTTTTTATGCATAATTAAATTTTTGGATTACAATGATAAGAAATCTAACGGACGAATGTAGCCTGTTGTTATCTATACTTTTGTTAAGTTATCGTTGTCTAAGTACTGAAAAGATTTAAACAATCAAATTGATTTATCTTGTTTGATATGTAGAAGAACAAAACGAGAGCTTAATTAATGCCTGTGATGGCTTAGCTAATTCCCATCATAATGATGGATAAACAACAAATAATGATCGGATTTAATTATTCTAAACAATCAAATCACCCAATACTGTCTTGATCTGTTGAGGTTCCAGGCGGGGACCAAATTGTGAAACCACACGTGATGAAGCTAAAGAGGCAAGTTTTCCTGCTTCGGCATAACTATGGCCGTGGGTAATGCCATACATAAATGCTCCTGAAAACATATCGCCTGCACCATTGGTATCAATAGCCCGCACTTTATAGGGCTCAATCTGAATGAATGTATCTCCATCATAAATCAACGCCCCATTCGCGCCCAGCGTTATAGCAAAACGTTTGGCAACTTGCTTTAATTTCTCACGGGCTTCGGCCATGTTATTAGTACTGGTAAAAATCATTGCCTCTTCTTCGTTGCAGAAAAGTAAATCCACGCTGGCACCAACAATTTCTTCCATTTGGGTTGAGAAGTATTTTACCATGCTGGGATCAGAAAAAGTAAGGGCTGTAGAAACTTTATTTCTTTCCGCTATTCGTTTGGCTTCTTTCAAAGCTTCTAATCCTTTCGGACTCGCCACGAGATAACCTTCCAGATAGATGTAGGAAGAATTCTTTATTGCTTCTACATCCAGGTGCTCGGGTGATAAAAATGAACTCACCCCTAAGAATGTATTCATCGTTCGCTCTGCATCAGGGCTTGTCATTACCAAACAGCGACCGGTGTGTCCTTCCGGGCATTGTTCATGCGTGAGATTAGTATCAACACCATTTCTCTTCAAATCTTCCAAAAAGAAGTTGCCCAAATCATCTTTCGCCACCAGGCAGGAGTAAAAGCTTTTACCTCCAAACTGATTGATGGCCACCACGGTATTGCCCGCAGAACCGCCACCCGACATCTTGCTTTTTTTCATGTCAATGGCTTTCATCAGATGAAGTTGTCTTTTTTCATCAACCAATGTCATCAAGCCTTTTTCTACTTCATTCTCCTTAAAGAAATCATGATCTACTTCGGTAACAATATCGACCAGGGCATTACCTATGCCATACACATCATATTTCATGCTTATTAATTTAGGTGGCAAAAGTAAATAAAAGTGTTGGATGGCGGATAGGTATTTTCGGAATCTTGCCAGATGTATAATAAACGTTTAGTATTGAGCAATCAATTGATCCTAAATAATTTTCCACCATGAAAAATCTGTTAGTTGCATTTCTTCTCATCCTATCACTATCCGCATTTTCACAAACCACGATTATCAAGTGCGGTAACCTGATCGATGGCAAATCGAATCAGCCTTTAGGCAAAAAAGCAATTGTGGTGGAAGGAAACTTGATCAAAGATATTATCGAATGGGATAAAATTCCTACTAAGTCAACCGTGATTGACCTGTCTACTAAAACCGTGTTGCCCGGATTAATTGATTGTCACACACACGTGCTTTTGCAAGGCGACATAACCGCTGAGGAATATGATGATCAACTATTAAAGGAGAGTATTCCCTATCGCGCATTACGTGCCAGTGTTGCTTGTAAGATTGCGCTCATGAATGGCTTCACCACTATTCGCGATGTGGAGACGGAAGGAGCCATGTATGCCGATGTGGATTTGAAAAAAGCAATTAACAATGGAGTGATTCCCGGTCCGCGCATGTTTGTGTCAACCCGCGCTATCAACACCTATGGTCATTATAGTATTGGCAACAGTGCCTATAGCTGGGAGTTGCATATGCCGAAAGGAATTCAGGAAGTAAATGGAGCAGACGAGGCACGCAAGGCGGTGCGTGAACAAATTAGTTATGGTGCCGACTGGATTAAAATCTATGCCGACCGCAGCTATTTCAAAAAAGCAGACGGAACATTTGGAAGCATACCCAACTTCACACACGAAGAAATTACTGCTGTGGCTGATGAGACTATAAAATCAAGGAAGATGCTAGCCGCTCATGCGATGACGCCCGATGGAATTATTTATGCATTGAAAGCCGGTGCGCGCACCATTGAACACGGCACGGCACTCAATGAAGAATGTATGGACCTGTTGATTTCAAAAGGAGCATTCTGGGTGCCAACATTAACGGTATTGGATTACGTTGCTGAAGGAAGAGCAAAACTTGGTGCCACCAGTTACCTGGAAATGTTTCAGGGTGTGAAACCACAATTTAAAAAAGCGTTGCAAAAAGGTGTGAAGATTGCTTTTGGAACTGATGCTGGTGGATTTGACTGGCAGAAGCTTCCGCAAGGGCGAGAGTTTAGTTTCTATGTGAATTATGGAATGACTCCGATGCAGGCGATTCAATCTGCGACCACCGTTGCTGCAGACTTATTAGATAAGCGCGGACAACTTGGTGAAATCAGTAAGGGCGCTTTCGCGGATATCATTGCAGTGGATGGAGATCCCCTTCAAAAAATTGAAGTGATGGAGAAAGTTATTTTTGTAATGAAGGATGGTAAGGTAGAGAAGCAGTAATTTACTGAATGAGTCCGCTATTGTGTTTTAGTAATGATAAAATGCTGTGTGAAGAGGTTGACAAGGGACAATTGACAATGAATTTAATGTCAAGTGCCTAAATTGTCAACTAGCAATTAGGTTGTTGAGAATAGTAGACGCATAATGATACTACTTCTTTCCCTTAGATTGGATATTTAATGTGCGTTTGAATTTTGCCGCACGATCTGGGTAATCGGTAATAAAACCGTCTACATCCATTCCTTTTAATGATAACATATCGCCCGTCTCATTCACGGTCCACGGAATTACTCTAACTTTTTTACTGTGAAGTTCCTTCACATTTTCTCTTGTTACCATTTTATAATACGGACTATAGATTGAGGGCGTAAACCCAAGATCAGCCAGGTTTTCTTCCACTGATTTTTTGTTTTCGACTAAAGCAGCCAGGCGAACTTCAGGATACTTTTCATGCCAATATTTTAATACTCTGAAATCAAATGACTGAATAACAACCCGATCAAGCGGCAAATAATCATCAACCAGCTTATACACCAAATCCGAAAAAACCTGCGGAGTCGGATGAAATTTGTTGTCTCCCTCCGGAAGCGTTTTGATCTCGATGTTATAATCAACTTCGTAGCGGGTGTAATTCTTGAGATGATCTTCTACTGCCACGATTACATCGCTCATCAAAGGTTTGGCGACAGCCATCTTCTGCTGTTGCGGAAACCGCTCATTGCCCTTTGAGCCGCAATCCCATGCCTTCACCTGTTCATAAGTCATTTTAAAAATATTGTATTTCTTTTCGTCCCTGGCCACAATCGAATTCCCTTCGGGCGTAGTACAAATAGAAGCTGCCATCCAGGGTTCATGAGAAACGACCAACTTTTTATCTTTTGTTACTGCCAAATCCAATTCAATCGTAGTTACACCCGAATCGAGCGCAAGCAAAAATGCGGGAATAGAATTTTCAGGTCGAAGACCGCGAGCACCGCGGTGACCCTGAATATCAAATTTTGGTATATAAGATTGAGCAACCGATCCTGTGCCAATCACCATCAGAAACAACAACACAGTATACTTCATGCCCGAAAGATACGGGATGACGGATAGAAGATCAATTCATGTTGAGGCTGTCTAAAAGTCAGGCCGTCATTGCGGGCCTGCCTGCGCGTAGCCGCTTCGGCAAAGGCAGGCTTTGACCCGCAATCCCAGATTAGAAATGGAAGAATGAGATTCCGGCTCAAAGGCCGGAATGACATTTCCCTTTTTGATTGACTTTTAGACAGCCTCAACATGCTTATTGTCGCATAATCATCATGCCACCACCGCCTCTGCGACCACGACCACCCATCGGATTCAAATGCTTGTTGAGTGCATACGTAAAGCTAAGCATATAGTACCGGCCCAGGTTATTGGTTGTCTGCTGTTGAATATAATTTTCACCTGAACTTTGGCTCACGCTATTGCTTTGATCCAACAAATTATTCACGCCAATCTTTAACTCACCTGCATTATTCTTTAACATAAACCGTGAAACTGACAAATTCAAGAACGGAATAGTTTCCCTGAAATCTGTGGTGGTGCTGGAATAAATCAGATATTCGTAGGTGGTGTTGAAGGCATAATTTTTCAGAAAATTCAGATTGAGTTCTGACCGGTATGTTTGATTAAAATACTGTTGGTCGGGTGTGCTAAAATCGTACCTGGTTTCCTGATGACTCAGGTTAGCACTAAGATCGATGATAACAAATTCTTTATAGGTAAAGTTATAGCGAACAGACCCGCCCAGCGTTTTATTGCGCACTGTATTGTCCTGACCATTCAACACCGTAATGCTTTCTGATAGTGTTGCCGTTGGTCCAATATTAAACCGGCTATTCAATTTTTTAACAGGAAAGCCACCATTGAAATTGGCACTTAGGTTTTTTGAACTGCTCACATTTAAAGGTTGTGTGATTCTGGCAAATGTAACGGGGTCGGTTGTTTGTGAATTTACAATCGCATTTTTCATGTACGAAGAATTAACGAAGGCAAAAAAGTTTATAAACTTTGCTGGATTGAATGAAGTAAAGTTAGCGCTAACTCGATGCACATAGGCTGGTACCAGGTCGGGATTACCTACATAAATATTCAACGGATCTGAATTATCAACTACCGGTTGCAGTTGTTGAATGGTAGGTTCTTGCATAGATGTTTCGTAATCCAAACGTAAATGTCTAAAGCTTGAGAAATCATAATTAAAGCGGACCGTGGGGAGTAAATTTTCAAAGGTGCGATCAATTTTTACATCACGAGAGATTAAATCCCCCTTTAAGGATGTCATCTGATAGCTTGCCCCCACAGTTATGCTATACTTTTCGCGGTTCATTTTAAAATTTAGCCCAGGTCTGTTGTAGATGTAGTTGCTGGTATATTTGTTACTCAAAGGAATATTAAATTCTGGTATTCCACCATTCACATCATAGACCTCACGGTTTACATCATTGTTATTTGTTTGAAAATTATAATTCGCTTCCAGATACTTTCGTCCGCCCAAAGGCTCGGTATACGAAATAGTTGCTCCCAACGATTGATTGTCGGTGGTTTGTGTATTGGTCTGTTGAATTAACTGCTCACCCGGAGTTTGGTTATAGATAGTATTTGTTGTATTTAAATTGCCTTCACTATCGGTTGAGCTTAACCCCAATGAAAGATTAGTTGCCATGCTCCTTCCCTTTTTGGCAAATCGATGACGCCACAATAAACTTGAATTTAAACTAAGTGCGTTTTGCCCGTTATACGTTAGTCGTTGATTTTCATTGAGCAGTGTATTGTCTGTAAGGCTTCTTGTTTCGCTGCTGCTAAGAGTGTTCTGTTCCGATTCAGAGTAGGATCCGTTCGCTGTAAACTTAAGTGTGTTAGCAGAATCAATGTTATGATCAATCATCAAGGTGCCTCGATGATTATCATTGTTGCTGATCTGTTTACTTAACTGAGTAAGCACATTGCTTAAACTCTCGTCCGGTAAAAAATTAGTCCGTTCCAGGTTTGTGCTCACATCTCTATCGAGGTGATTATAAAAATAACTTGATGTTAGCTTGGTATCTTTACTAAGGTCTTTATTAAAATTTATACCCCCGGCATAGTTGGTCATGATCCCGGTTTGACGGCCACCGTTGTTGATTGCGGGACCTCCACTGCCGCCACCTCCGGCATTAATCGTAATGGTGCGGGTGCCGCCCCCGCCACCCATCATGGACTGAGCCCCTCCGCTAAAATTCATAAAATCACCAATAGAAAAACCTTGTTCATTAATATTATTTCCCATGCCGAGAAATGAAAGCTGCTGTCCCTTTCCAAACTTGTTAACACTGCCTGAAGCCTGAAAGCGATCCTCTGTGCCCGCGCCCGCCATAAGGTTTCCGAAAGCACCTTTGCGCTTTTCTTCTTTCAATTCAAGATTAATCGTTTTCTCACGTTGCCCATCATCAATACCCGTGAATTGTGCATTGTCTGACTTACGATCAAAGACCTGCACTTTTTCTACCGCATCGGCTGGAAGGTTTCGCGTAGCCAGCTTTGGATCGCGCCCGAAAAATTCTCTTCCATCTACTGTTACCCGTTGTACTTGTTCACCCTGTGCACGCACCGTTCCATCCGTCTCCACTTCCATACCCGGCATTACCTTTAACAAATCTTCTACCGATGCATTGGTTTTTGTTTTAAAGGACCCGGCATTAAATTCAATCGTATCCTTTTTTACAGTAACCGGATTCTTCTCACCCATTACAACTACCGCATCCAGTTCTTGAGACTTGGGTAGCATTTTTATTCTACCCAGATCAATTATTCCGGCTTCCGCGGGTGTTGTTATTCTTTTCATGTAATTAGCATAACCAACAAACGTAATCTTTAACAAATACTCGCCTTTGTTTACATTCTTGATTTCAAATGCGCCTTTAACATCACTCACTCCAAAATTTACAAGCGATGAATCTTTCGGATTCAACAACATAACGGTAGAAGAAGGTAGCGGACCCGAAAGAGAATCGGTAACCAAGCCTTTGATCGAAAACTTTTGCCCCATTGAAACGGACGCAGTAACTCCGATAAGTACTAGAAGTATGTATAATTTTTTCATGTAATGATGGATAGTCTTGGCGAGAGGATAAAATTCTAATTTCGGATCATCATCTGGCGACCACCGCCCATTTGTTTCATTTGCTCCTCCATGATTTTTCTAAATTCGGCTTGAGTTACTTTGGTGCCCGTGGCGGGTGCTTTCAGCTCATTCTTTTTTAGTTCCCTGATCTCGATTGTTTTGGCAACAATCACACGTTCTCCATTATTAATATCAATTGCCAGAACAGCACCGGGCAACGTATTAAATCGTTCTGGCCCAAGGAAAGGACGAAGTGCATTGGTGAACCAGGCTGTAATTTCCTGAGTTCTAACGATGGGCTCACGGCCCTCAATCTTTATAGTATCAGTCTGTGTATAGAAGGCCATGTTACATTCATAGTTGGCAATGGTTTTAGTCTGAGCGCCAAACTTCCAGGGTGCCATTTTCACCGAATCTTCGATTAAATAATTTTTGCCCATCACTTCCTGCTTCGAAAGTGTGGTTCCTGCGCTTTGGTCCAGGTATAGTTCGGTATTTGGCATTCGAAATGTCATTCTCATTCCGCCACCACCGGGGCTGCCCGAAGTAAAACTTTCTTCCTCATCTTCAATCACCGTTTTGTATAATGACTCGCTTTCATTAAAAATGAGTTGTTGCTTCGTAGTACGAAACTCAGGGATCATTGCTTTCATGGATTCACGTTCGGGTGGTATGTTACGGTGCATGTTTATTTTAGCCTCGTAATTAATAACTCCTGTTGTCTGACCAAATACAATATGGGCTGCAGTTAGTGAGACCAGCACACCAACCAGTAAGATTACTTTTTTCATATGTGAGGAGATTTTCATGGGTTATTTCTGAAGCAAATATACGCCTTGAGATAAGGAATGGCGGTTAATAGTTTTGAAAGCAATGTTAATTAAGGTTAAAAGATCATCACGGACGGGGTTATACCCGTATTTTTACAAGCAGAAATGAAGATCACGAAAAACACATTGGCTTTAGTTCTTATTGTAAGCAGCATAGTGCTTTTGCTCGCGCTTCAGGCATTTTGGTTACGATCCAGTTATTTAAATGAAATCACGGACCTCCGAAAACAAACTAGTTCAATATTCAAAAACACAGTATTCCAATTGCGAGATTCAGTTTTTTTTACCAGCATTCGTCCTTATGCAGACAGTGTTCGTCAAAACCTGAGCATGGATAACATAGCTGTTAGAAAAGTGGATGTTACGGACACGGTCTACCTTCGCAAAAAATCTTCTACGGTTCAGGTCTTCATTTCATCGGTAGGTGAAAGTGATTCTCTTATCACTGCTCTAAAACCACTCACTCAAAAATTAAAAAGCATGCAACGGAGTAGTGACCAGAATTTTACGATCAGGATCGCAGCTGACTCGATCAACATGGACACGTTACAACATTATTATAGAAAAAATTTAGTGGAAGAAAATATCTTAACTATTCCCAGCGTAAGCGAAATCAGGTTTAGCAGATGGCACTCTAAAAACAGATCCCATGCAGCAATGCCACCTTTTCCGCCACTTGAACCAGGCGAGTACAACATTCCCCTACCAAAGTCTTCACTTTTCAGTGACACCCTACGAGTTGATCCCGTCAGGTTAAATCCAGCAAAACTTTATGAAGCACGACTTACGGGTGTAAGAACTGCAACTATTAAAAAAATTACGCCTCAAATATTATTTTCTGTTTTTCTGACACTGTTAACAAGTATTGCGTTTATAGTAATGTATCGAAGCATTCTTGCCCAGCAAAAACTAATGGAATTAAAAAATGATTTTATCAGTAACATCACCCATGAATTAAAAACACCTGTTACTACCGTGGGGGTTGCCCTCGAGGCGCTGAAAAATTTTAAGGGTCTTAATAATCCTGAGCTCACTAACGAATATCTTGAGATAGCGCAAAATGAACTGAACCGGTTAAACATACTTACAGATAAAATTTTAAAAACCTCCATATTTGAAAATGCTGGTGTCGACTTCAATGCCGAACCTGTTGATATTGAAAAATTAGTGGAGCAAGTACTTGGCTCCATGAAACTTGTTTTTGAAAAGCAAGGCGCACATATTCACATTGAAAAAGACGGCTCTGATTTTCAACTGATGGGTGGCCCTGTGCATCTTACCAGCATAATCTATAACCTGCTTGACAATGCACTGAAGTATAGCCCTGCGAATCCTGAAATTAAAATTTCATTGAAGGCTTATAGTGATAAAATTATATTGACGATAAAGGATCATGGTATTGGTATTGCTCCGGAGTATCGCAAAAAGATTTTTGAAAAATTCTTTCGCGTGCCGACCGGTGATGTTCATAACATTAAAGGCTATGGCCTTGGGTTGAGTTATGTAGAAAGCGTTGTGAAGAGCCACAAGGGAAGTATACTGGTTGAAAGTGAGCCCGGAAAAGGAAGCAGTTTTATTATCACATTGCCTAAATAGGCAAAAGCTGATGCCATTCTGTGGTATAAGTAAAATTGGGTCGTTTTTAAACGAATGAGCAAGGTTAAAATACTATATGTTGAAGATGAGCCCTTTCTGGGTCGCATAGTAAAGGAGAGCCTGGAGGTGCGCGACTTTGATGTGCGCATGGTAACTGATGGCAAATTGGTGATGAGTGTTTTCGAAGAAGCACGTCCCGATATTTGTGTGCTTGACATTATGCTTCCCAATAAAGATGGCTATACCATCGCGCAAGGCATACGAAAAGTTAATCCCTCCATTCCAATCATTTTTGTAACGGCTAAAACACAAACCGAAGATCTGATCAAAGGTTTTGAAGTTGGTGGCAATGATTACCTGCGCAAGCCTTTCAGTATGGAAGAATTAATTGTGCGAGTGAATAATCTTTTGCAACTCACTCAAAAGATTGCATCGGGACCCAAAGAGGCTATTGCCATAGGTAAATTTGAATTTGCGCCTCATCGCTACGAATTGAGAAATGGAGGTGTTGCACGAAAGCTCTCCCATCGCGAAGCGGTTTTGCTTCAAATTCTGGCGGAGAACCAAAACAATAACATTGATCGTAAAACAATGTTGCTTCGGGTATGGGGAGATGATTCATTTTTCAATTCTCGTACACTCGATGTTTACATCACCAAATTACGCGATTACCTCAAGGAAGATCCCGCCATCGAAATCATTACTATTAAAGGTGTAGGCTATCACTTTGCTGTGGGGAATTGATTGAAAGTAAGTAGATTTGTTTAGTAAGCCTACTAACCATGTCGCACTGGAAAATCAAACTCTCGCTCTTTCTTAACTATTTTGTTTTTGCTATTCTGCTGAATAGTGTGGGCACCGTTATCCTACAGGTGCAAAGCAACTATGGCGTGTCTGAATCTTCCGCCAGTATCCTGGAAGCGTTTAAAGACCTGAGCATCGCCATCGTATCGTTTTTAGTTGCTTCGTTTATTTCGCGTATCGGGTATAAAAACTCCATGCTCATCGCGTTGGGTTTTGTAACGCTGGCGTGCGCTGCCATGCCCTCATTGCCCAGCTTCGCGATGACAAAAGTCTTATTCGCTGTTGTAGGGACTTCTTTTGCACTTATTAAAGTATCGGTGTATGCAACGATTGGTATCGTTACGAATGATAAGAAAGAACACGCAAGCTTCATGAATTTTATCGAATCATTTTTCATGATCGGAATTCTAACAGGGTATTTTATTTTTAGTGCCTTTGTAGACGATCAGAATCTGAAATCCACAGCTTGGTTGAATGTGTATTATCTGCTCTCCGGCATTTCGTTAGTTGCCTTTTTACTTTTGCTGAGTACTTCACTCGATGAATCCTCAGTAAAAACAGAAGCATCAAAGCCACTACTGGAGGATTTTGCGGACATGATCAAACTTGCCATCAAGCCGCTGGTACTTGTTTTCATTATGAGTGCGTTCACCTATGTATTGATTGAACAAAGTATCATGAGTTGGTTGCCCACGTTTAATAGCAAAGTATTAAATCTGCCAACTACACTTAGTATCCAAATGGCCAGCATCCTTGCAGCTTCCACCGCTTTGGGACGGTTTTCGGCTGGCATTGCCTTAAGAAAAATATTCACTACAGGTAGTTATTCCGGCCAACTGTTGGTTTGGGGCTCATGTTGAAAACCCAGATTCGTTTGCTTTGTGCGGATGTAATGTCGCTCCCGGGTTCGACTTTCGGGATTTTGAAATGGCGGAACGAAATACTCTGTTAAAAGAATATCCCGGGTTTGAGAAGGAGATCATCCGACTTACCCGGGATATATAGAAGTGTTTAAATAAAGATTACTTCTTGGTTTCCTTCTCGTAAATCACCACGCCACTTGCTACAAATTCGATTTCTTCTTTAGGTTCGGTAATCGCGTTGATTTCTTCAGCACTCTTTCCATCATCTTCAGCGAAATGGCGCAACGTGGCCACATCCGTAATTTTACGTTTAGCTACTCCGGAAAACACTACTTCTTTTCCATCGGCACCTTCCGTAGGAACAAAAAAACCATAATCTTTAAAAGTAATGCGGGTAGCCACACCGTTTTCGTCCTGAACGGTCATCCAGCAACCTTTTTTTGCACATGTTTTTTCAATGGTTCCTTTCAAAGTAAGTTGTACAGAATCTTTGTCAGCAACCTGTTCATTTAGCGAGGCCAGGGCAAGAGCGCCATCTGTTGAAATCGTTGCTCCATAAACGTTAGTTATTACGGCTGGTCTATTTTGGCAGGCAGCAAATGCCATCGCGATTATAAAAAGAATTGATAGTTGTTTCATGTGTTAATAATTTTTAGCACACAAAAATAAACAAATCAAGCCGAATGTTAGCCACGATTTTTCGCCTCCCTTAATCGTTGGCTGAAAGCGTAAACACGCGAATATCCGGAAGATATAAATTGAAAAATCCCTTACCCCCATCTACGTTGGAGGGATAATTAATCGGTTCGCCCAGAAATTCAACAAAACTAAAACGGTTGTCCACACGCAGTTTAATAAAGCGATAATACTCTTCACTAATGTTTGATAAATAAACTGCCACCGTATCACCTTCTGAAAAATCGGTAGGGAAAACCCGAAAGTTTCCAGAATAGAGTTGGCCATCAAAGGCCTCATCGGTAATGAGCCGTACAAAGGCTCGTGGATTTAAAAGGCGCTCCTCTATATTTTCCTGACGGATCCGTTGCACGTTTAGCATATAAAAATTCTTACCGGGCAAATCCTGAAATCCATAGGTAACCTGAGCCAGCGTATCATCAAAGCCATTAAAAAACAAGGTCGCATCAATCTCATCAAATCGAGTTTGTGGTTTGACAAGGGTAGTAGCACTAACTTCCCCCATGGTTGGGCTTGTTACTTTCAAAACATAGCGTTGCCCGCCTTCCAGCGTATTAGTCAGTCCACCATAAGCTCCCGATTCAATAAAATTTAAGGTATCGATTCCTACCGGACCAGTAATTGTTACCAGTGCATCATTGATTGCAATTTGATTGAGTAACTCTTGTGGATCACTATCATCACTGGCATCTAACGCGCCAAACGATTTTGTTAACAAGACAATCAACGATTGATCGGTAAGAATCTGCGAAGACACGACAATCTCCGGTTTAATCTTCGGCACGCCTTCTACCTCCAGCGGATCGGGCAAGCAAGAATAAAAGATCATTGAGAAAATTCCCAAAGACAAAATCGTTATCAGTATTCGTTTACTCATAATTTAAATCCATAGCTGATGAAAGGAAGTAGTCCAAACAAACCAGGTTGCTCATACCGAAGCGAACCATCAGGTTGTTGCTCTATATTAATTCCAATCGGGTTAGCCCGGTTATACGAATTATATACTCCGGCAAAACATTGCCATTGAAATCTTTTCTCTGGTTTGCTTTTGAATTTTATGCCGAGATCAAGACGGTGTGTATTGGCAAGTTTAACCTGGTTGATTCCTGAGTAGACAGGAATCAAATCAACTCCCGTAAGTGTTGGAGCAAAAACAATATATTGACCGATGACTGGAGTAAAACGCGAGCCCGAAATAAATTCCCACACTCCGGAAACTGACCAGCGTTTACTGAGTGTATACTGAGCAACGACAGCGCCATTATGCCTGCGGTCGTAGCGCGATGGAAACCATTCACCACGATTTATTTCATCAAACTGTCGCCATGTCCACGAAAGTGTGTAACTGATCCATCCGGTCAGTTTGCCTGACTCTTTACGAACTAAAAATTCAAATCCATAGGCACGGCCCTTTCCCTGTATGAGTTTTGATTCGAAGTCTGTGTTTAAAAATAAATTAGTCCCCTCCTCGTATCCGATTAAGTTGCTCATAGATTTATAATACGTTTCGACACTAAAAAACATATTGGCTGAAGGCATCGATCTTTGCCACGCTGCCGACACCTGATGTGAAGTTTGTGGCCGGATGCTATCCGTTACCGGATACCAGATGTCAGTGGGCGATGAGATTGCTGAATTTGAAATACGGTGCATGTACTGAGTCATGCGCGAATAACTGAACTTAAGACTTTGATTTTCTTGTAACGCATAACGCACTGAAAGCCGGGGCTCAGAAGTAACATAGTTTTTGTTTTTTACAAATGCCATGGACGTTCGCACTCCGGCATTTAAACTCCACCGTTCGAACGGAGACCATTCTGCCTCTCCAAAAGCGGCAAGCTCATTGGCAACTCTTCCACTCGTTTCACTGCTTTTTAAGATTTCAGAAATAGTACCGGATGTGTTCAATACATTGGGGCTCACACGATGGCGTGTCCAATCCAAGCCGCCCGTAAAGGATACTGTACTGTTAAGAATAGAATCTTTACGGGTTAACATCCGCGCACCTATATCTTCAATATCCGAGGTAGCCAACAATTCATTTTCTTCAAACACATTCGTGATGTTGTATTTGTACTTCGAGCGCAATATGGAAGTTTGGGTATTCCAGCCCGCAAGGCCTTCATGTTTCCATTGCACCGACTGACTGCTGTTTCCGGAAGAAAAGCGGGTAAGAAAACCATCTCCATCATTATTCCGATCGCGAAATAAATCGAGAATATCTTCACCACTATAAAAGCTTGCCGTTACCTGATCGCGGGCCGAGGGTTTTAAAATCAACTTTCCATTGAAGTCATAAAAAAAGTAGGGCAACTCTTCACCAATTACTCTTACCACCTGATCTATATATGTTCTTCGACCGGCTATCCAGAAACTCGCTTTGTCTTTTACAATAGGCTGCTCAAGATATAAGCGTGAAGCAATCAAACCAATGTCGCCACTGAGATGTGTTTGCTGTGCCAGCTCAGAGTTGGTTTTTACATCCAGAATTGACGAAAGCCTTCCGCCATAGCGAGCGGGAAAGCCGCCATTGATTGCTTCCACTTTATCTAACACATCGGGATTAAAAACAGATAAAAATCCAAACAAGTGGCTAGTGTTATAGATTGGTGCATCATCCAGCAGGGTCAGGTTTTGATCAGCCGCACCACCTCGCACAAATAAATCTGAACTTCCTTCTACCCCGCGAATGGTGCCCGGCAAAAGTTGCAGTGTTTTGATAAGGTCAGCTTCGCCACCCAGCACCGGAATAGAATTAATATCCTTCTGACTGATGATGTGCGTGCCGGAGCGGCTTGAGTTAAATAATTCTTCCTGATACTGATCGGAACGAACAACAACTTCATTGAGTTGACTTATTTCAGGTGACAGTACAAACGAAACCGTAGTGTCGGCTTTTGCTGTAAAAGATTTCGTTTGTGTTTTATATCCAGTAAATGATACCCGCACGGTTAACAGACCAGGCTTTACTTTCATTCTGAAATTTCCATTTACATCCGACAGCGATACAATTGAATCCGGTAGAATGACAACGTGTGCATACGGAAGTTTTTCCGAGTTCGAATCTTTAACTACGCCACTAATGGAGATAGTCTGGGCAAACCCGGCCAAGGGCAATAACAAAAAAAAACCTATCAGCTTGCGCACAGTCTTTTATTAACAGATTTAATAACAAGAAAATTACAGAATGGATCTATTGAATGAAAACTTTTTAAGTGGCCTAGCGCTGAATGAGCAATTTATGCCTGAATAAAATCTGATTTGAGGAAAAACTAAGTAGATAAATTCCTGTGGGGAGATTTCTTACATCCACGCTTGTGGACTCGGTTGAATGCTCGGAGGTCAGATTCCAGGATTTCCCGATCATATCGGTTAATCTTATGGATGAAACGTTACGGTGCGAAATTGTTAACCAATCAGTAACGGGATTGGGGTAAACTGTAGTCCGATTGCCTTCCAAACCAAGAATGGCGCTAAAGGAAGCTGTGTAGGTAATGTTGTCTGCTGGTGTAGTTATCATTTGTATGATGTCACCACCATGCAACCAGCTTGAAAATTCGTACCCAACACCATCCAGTTCCTGAATTGCAAACGTTCCAATTTCCCTCTTAAATCCTTCTACACTTTCAATGGCTAGGGGTGCTATTCTCGGTTGACCGTCAATCGTTATTTGCAAACCAGGAGGATTGGTGACAAAATTTAAAAATGATTTTCTCGGATAAACATCAACGGAGTCTTTGCCAACACTTCCATTTGAATCCGTAACAGTAAGAATAATCCGATACCAAACATTTGCTGAAGTTTCACCCTCGTCTGGTATATCAAACGTACCGGAGCTAATTCCTTGTCTTGCCGGTTCATCATGTTTGTGATCATCATGATGAAAATTTATTTGCCAACTCATTGCAGATGCGCTCAGCACACCATCTTCTGCATCCGTTCCTGCACCTGAAAATGATACTGTGGTGCCAGCAGTATACAAAGTTCCATCGGTGGGGGTTAAAATATTACTGATTGGTCTGGTATTTTCTATCACTGTAAGTACTGCGATGTTGCTGATAATTTGACCCGCAATATTTGTAACCCGCACCCGATAATTTCCGGCATCTGTAAGTTGGGCATTATTGATTGTTAATGTTGATTGGTTCGCTCCCGAAATATCAACTTCATTCTTTAGCCATTGGTATTGAAATGGTGCTGTGCCTGTGGCAGAAACTTTCAGCTCAGCGGACTCCCCAACTGATATACTTATCGATGCCGGCTGTTGAGCAATGACGGGAGCGCTTGAGCTTGTAGATGTAATTTTATACAGGGCTTGCGATCCCCGGCTCAGGTAATATAAATTTCCATCCGGACCTGTCATTAGACTTACGCTTGATCCACCCACAGATGAAGCAAACAACGTTGCCGTTGGCGTAGCCGATAGGTCCAACGAATAAATCCAGTTCGTGCAGAAATCCTGAAAAAAATATTTCCCGATATAGGCAGCTGGGTAGGTTGTGAATTGTGGATTAAAAAAAGTGCCGCCTGTTATTGCACAACCGGTTGGCGCAGCGCCTGTATGGTTATATTGAAAGACCGGATTTATAAAGTTGGGGTTTGTGCTCATGCCTTCGGCTGTAGGCCAACCAAAATTACGACCCCCTACTGTTGCATCGTTGATTTCTTCTACTGCATTTTGTCCAACATCATTGACAAATATTTTTCCAGTACCTGGCTGAATAGAAAAAGTATAGGGATTGCGCAGGCCATACGCCCAAATGCGTTTACGTTGTTCCGATGCTATCGGACTAAAAAATGGATTGTCCGTAGGTGCACTTCCATCCTTATTAATTCGCAAGAACTTGCCATGATAGGTATCCAGGTTCTGTGGAGTAGATGAGTTAGCATTATCGCCAATGGCTACATATAATTTACCATCAGGTCCAAATGCAATAGCTCCACCATTGTGATTGGTGGCACTGCTGAGCGGATCAAGGTTTAAAATAATTTGTTCGCTGCCTGCCAGCGCCACATCGCCATTGGCAGTAAACCGACTGATGCGATTGAAAGGAGGATTACTATTTATCGATGGAACTGTGTAATAGACATAAACATATTGATTGGATGCAAAGTCAGGATCGAAAGCTAGACCAATAAGTCCGCGTTCACCAGAAGAATTAACCGTTAATGAAACAAATGGAGTTGTTAACAACGTGCCAGCTTTGATTACACGTAATGCTCCGGATTGCTGAGCTAAAAAAATTCTTCCATCGGGAGCAAATGCCATCACGGTTGGGGAATTGATAGTGCCTCCAACCTGCACGCGGGCAAAACCGGGTAATAGAGTTTGTGCATCAATTACCCTTGTCAACATCACAAAAAACACAAACAGACAAAACTTCATCCGACTAAGATAATGAAACAACAGACGAAGCAGTATTAGAATTATCGGAAAAAATGAAAATGCAAAGAGTTTAAAGGCACTTTATTGGATTTATCCTTCGAAGCCAATTTTTTTATGAGAGCCATCACAAAAAGGCTTGTTGGATGAGCCACCACATCGACAGAACGCAGTTACATTATTCTTCTTAGTGAGATTTCCTGTTGAATCTTTTACAACAACATTGCCATACACCAATAGAGGGCCGTTGGTCATTGTTTCTACGATCGTTTCGGCCTCTACCTTTACGCTTTCTGTATTTGCCTCGTTATTCATAAAATAACTCAACGCTCCTGATGGGCACTTCTTGATTTGCTCTACAATCTGTTGCGTGGTAGCTCCTTCGGGCGTTACCCAGGGTCGCTTCTGCGGATCAAAAACATTTCCCAGGCCTTTAAAACAAATTGTGGAATGCATGCATTGATTGGGTTTCCAAACCACCGTCACTTCTCCGTTGGTATACTTTTTCGTAATGTCTTTCATGCAACAATTCAGTTTAAGAGTTTATCCAGTAGGTTGAATCAACATTTAGAACTTGAAAGTAAGAAATTATTTCAAGCCGGAATTAATCTCGATTGGGTTTGCTAACGTCTTATGAACCGGGCACGATTTGGCAATCTGCAAAAGACGCTGCCGTTGTTCATCATCCAGGTTGCCTTCCAGATAAACATCCAGCGTGAAAAGTGATTTGAACTCCAGTTTTTCGAAAGCTACCTCTACTTTAATATTGGTGACGTCCCACTTTTTTCTATCCGCATACATCCGCAACGTAATGGCCGTACAGGAAGCCAGTGAGACCATTAAGAATTCGCCCGGAGCAGGACCCAAATCTGTTCCGCCTAACTCTTCAGGCTCATCTGCAATTATTGTTTTGCCTGAGGCGAGAATTTCTGTGCGATAATGATCGCGACCAATAATTGCAGTAACCATATCAGAAGGATTTATTCATCACAAAAAACTCTTGCGTATAACGTTCGCGTGGAGCTTCTTCCCGAAGTTTCAGATTTTCAGACAAACTTTCAGGATTACCGGGGTAGCCGATGGCCATTACCACTATCGGCTCAAAGGCTTCAGGAATATGTAAACTATCAATTGCCTTTTGGCGATCGTAGCCGCCCATCTGATGAACATTTAATCCAACCTGTGTTGCCTGAATGGAAAGAAGCGCATTGGCTGAGCCTGTATCGTATCTGGCTAATGCATTGTTCGCTCCATTGCGCAGGTGTGCTTTCCTTGATAAACTCAAAATAAGCAACGGTGCGTGTTGTGCCCAAACCCGGTTGCTCTCATTGAGCAAGTCCAACAATTTATTCCACAGATCAGGTTGATCTTTGGTGGCGTAGATATATGCCCAGGGTTGTTCATTCATACTACTGGGAGCCCAACGGGCTGCTTCAAAAAGTGATTTTATCTTTTCGGGCTCAATAGGTTGAGCTGCATACGCCCTGCGGCTTCTTCTTTTTTCAATTATATCGGCAACCGGATATTCGACCTGATTTGATTTTGATATAGGAGTTGCTACCATTTCCATTAACTTAAGATATTGATTTATATAAATGAAACACGGAAAACACTAAAGGGTTCATTTACTCCAGCGAGGAATTCCCCAAACTGCCAAAAACCCTGAAAATATATGCATGGGCCCCACAAGTAATGGAAAGGTGTCGTCCAGTGTTGTACCATCGGGTAATTGTGGATTGCTAAATACAGGGTAGAAACTAAATAGAATAAACGCAATCGCAAGGCTAATCCAAACCACTTTGCCTTTGGGCACAAACCGCACAAATACAAAATAAAGAATTGCACCAATCAGTACAGGAAAAATGGAAGACATAGTGACAGCGATAGCAAAGTTGGGAGGAACGGTAGCTCCCAGTGCGTTGGCGATCAAGCTCCAAATATTATTGATACCTGCACCAATAAGGCCTGCGATGGCACCACCTTTTAGGGCTTTTAAAAATGTTAGTTGATTTTCTGTTGACATGTAAATTGGGGTTAGGGTTCTTATCAAGACGATCGACAAAATATTATCTATTTATTCCTCAATTAGTATCCCCATTTTTCCCATCTGATAATCACGCATGGCTTCCATGATCTGGGTTTGGGTATTCATTACGAAAGGTCCGTGGGAAACTACTGGTTCATTTAGCGGCTCTCCGCTTAATAAAAGAATTCGGGTGTCTTCCAACGCTTCAAAGGAAATGCCTTCGCCATCATTTTTGAAATGAACAAGATGAAGTTCCTCCACCAATCCAAATCCTTCTACCTTCACCTTACCATCGAGCAAATAAATCAATGCATTGTGCGTAGCCGGAAGTGGTATTGAGATGGTACCGCCCCTCTCCGCAACCAGCGTAGCTGCATTTACAATAGCCTGAGAAGGAATGGAACCTTTAACACCAAGAAGTTCCCCTGAAAATATACGAGCCGTTACTTTGCCATTTTCGCTCTTGAAGGATGGAGTTTCTTCTGCACTCAGCGGAAAGTAAGCCGGCTGATCCATTTTATTCTTTGCCGGAGTATTGATCCAAAGCTGAATGATTTCCTGGCGGCCGCCAATTTCATGAATGTCGTGTGGAGGTCGTTCGCTATGAATTATGCCCATTCCGGCATTCATCCATTGAGCTCCGCCCGCATAAATCACACTATCATTTCCACGACTATCACGATGATGCACACCGCCCTGAAAAATAAAAGTGACAGGAGAAAATCCACGATGTGGATGCGGGCCAACACCGGCATCATCGGGCTTTATGTGCGATGGTGCCTTTATGTTTGCATGGTGCAACAACAAAAATGGGTCGATTTGCTGCACCTGTTGCGTGGGCAAGGGTTGCCGAATCGGCATGCCACCCATGTCGACCGGGTGTGCGTAGAGTAAACGGGAAACTGTTCTGTTTTTCATAGACCTCACCCCCCTGAGGCTGGCCAAAAAGTCAAAATATCAATCGAAGTGTCATTCCGGGCCTGCCTGCGCGAAGCCGCTTCGGCAAATGCAGGCTTGACCCGGAATCCCGAATTGTGCGCACTCCGCGGGATCGCGGCTCAAAGGCCGCGATGACAGATTGACTTTTTGGTCAGCCTCTGATGGAGTCTCCATTTTAAGTTAATAATGCTTCATTTATTTCATTAAACAATAATCCACTGCCACCCCCGTAGTGACGAATTATTTTAATACGGGGATTAAATTGTTCAAATTCTACCTTAAGTTTTAATTCTGACTCTTCTTTTACGCCTCCGCCTATCAGCACCAAATCAAAATTAGTTTCTCGAAGTTTTTCTATTGCTTCATTATCTGTAAGGACTCCGGATGCTTGCCACTCTGACTGCGTGTGGATCAACCGAAGAATGGTCTCCATAATTTGCAGATGACGGCCCACTACCAGAATATTTAATTTCATAATTGATCAACTGATGCCTAATTCATGGGCACTTCCATCAACAGTACTTCGGCATCGCTAGTGGCAACAATAGAAAGTTTTTCAACATCCCACACACCAAAGCCATCGCGCTTGTTTAACTGCTCTGCCTGTCCGGCAGGCAGGTTAATCGTTACATCACCTTCAATCACAAAAGCATAAACGCCATTACCTTTTTGCTTAATTTCATAGTCAGTAGCAAAATCTTTTTTCAAATTACCCAGATGAAACCACGCATCCTGATTGATCCATACACCATCATCAATTTTTGAAGGACTTACAATCTGTTGAAGTTTATTGACACGATCCTCGGGCTTAAAGTTGATCTGGTCATAGCGAGGCTCGATGTTCCTTACTTTAGGGAAAACCCAGATCTGAAGGAAGTTTACCTTTTTATCCTTGTTCTTATTGTATTCGCTGTGGTAAATACCGGTGCCCGCACTCAAGATCTGCACATCATTTTGTTTGATCACCGCCACATTACCCATACTGTCCTTATGTTCCAGGTCGCCCGATAAAGGAATTGAAATGATTTCCATGTTATCGTGCGGATGCGTGCCGAAGCCCATTGCGCCATCGACAAAATCATCGTTAAGAACACGTAAGGCCCCGAACTGTACGCGCTCCGGATTGTAATAATGAGCAAAACTAAAGGTGTGATTGGTGTCCAGCCAGCCATGGTTGGCATGGCCGCGGGTATTGGCTTTGTGTAATACGGTATTCATAGCGTTTTTAATTAAAAGGAAACAAAAATACATACAACTGTTGTATATACAACTATTTATATAAAATTGTTCCCGATGTCCAAAAACCTTGATTTTTGATTTGTGGGATTTACAGAAAGCCTACCGGTTCAGGACCTTAAACGCTATGTTTCTTCCATAGCCTTGCATGATCGCCAGATTGATCCAGCTTAGGGCAAATTGTTCGAGCAATTGGAATTTATCACTACCACCAAAATTGTAAATGTTTTCAAACCCCAAACCCTTTGCCAATTGTTCGGCTACACGTTTTGCTTTGTCACTATCGCCTGCGTAAAACATATCTATTCCCGTTCCGGAATAAATTGGATTGGCCATGTTTTCGGCACCGGTAGTGTTAAAACATTTTACTATGTCCTTGCAGTTGGTAAGTTTCATCAATGCTTCCGTGGAGTTTGAATAAGGTTCTGGTTTTATTCGCACCGAATTCATCGCATCAATAATTACTTTATTACTTACATCGCCCATTGAATTTATGATTGACTCAATAGCCTGGGGCACTGCGGCAATCACCACAACTTCTGATGCCGCAACAGCATCCGGTATAGAAGCCACCGAAATATTTTTTTCTTTACTTAGTTGCGTGCCCTTAAACTCATTCTCATTTCGAACACCAAAAGTCACTGTGTGACCCGCGTTCACCCAACCTTGGGCAAGCGCGCCACCTACATTTCCACTACCAATAATTGCAATTTTCATGTTAGACTAATTTTCATTAACATTAATTTACTCAAACCAAAAATAAGTACTTCGCTTGACGTTTAACCTCGTTTGAAAATGATCCGTTCCATTCTGTAAAAATTATTAAGAATAGAAAAGCATACATAAGGCTGCCTCAAAAGTCAACAATAATAAACGTTGTCATGCCGGGCCTGACCCGGCATCCCATTTTTTTAACCCAGAAAAACTGGATCGCGGCTCAACGGCCGCGATGACAACCGGACTTTTGAGACAGCCTAATTATTTTTTTCTTACTTTGGGGATGTATGACAGCAGAGAAAAAACGCCTGATTGAAGATCGCGACAAAATAAAAGACTGGCGCCAGTGGGGGCCCTATCTTACGGAGCGACAATGGGGCACTGTTCGTGAGGATTACAGCGCACACGGAGATGCCTGGAACTATGTCTCGCACGATATGGCCCGCAGTAAAGCCTATCGATGGGGTGAAGAAGGCATTGCCGGCATTTCAGATGATCAGCAATTACTTTGCTTTTCACTCGCCTTGTGGAACCAAAAAGATCCCATCATCAAAGAGCGTTTTTTTGGGCTTACTAATCCCGAAGGAAATCATGGCGAAGATGTTAAGGAGCTTTATTATTACCTTGACTCAACACCTACGCATTCCTTTATGCGCATGTTGTATAAATATCCACAGCAAGAATATCCCTATTCATTGCTCATTGAAGAAAGCAAAAAACGCGGAAAACAGGATCCGGAATTCGAATTGTTCGACACTGGAATCTTTTCAGACAACCGTTATTTTGATGTTGAGGTAGCCTATGCAAAAGCAGATGCCAAAAATATGCTCGTTAAAATAACTGTTACTAATAGAGGAGCCGAACCCGCTGCATTGGATATTCTACCAACTCTATGGTTCCGCAACACTTGGGCGTGGGGTTACGATAGCTACAAGCCTGAATTATATCTTGACGACAAGGGTGTAATTAAGGCGAGTCATAATCAGCTAGGCAACTACTACTTGTATTGCGATGACAAAACTTCAGAAGCTCTCTTTTGCGAAAATGAAACGAACACATGGCGGCTACATCAGCATTTTCAACCTGGCACCTTTAAGGATGGTATTAACGATTACCTTGTCTTTGATTATCCTGCCGCAATCAATAAAATTAATAAAGGCACGAAAGCTGCATTTAAGATTAACAAAAGTCTTGCAGCCGGGGAGTCAACCGTTATACGCTTGCGGTTAGCTGCTGAGTTTACTACAAAGCCTTTTCAAAAGTTTGATGCGTCATTTGATTTACGAAAGCAAGAAGCGGATACCTTTTATGAAGGTCTACAAAAAGATATCCCGAATGCAGAAGAGCGAATGATACAACGGCAGGCCCTTGCCGGTATGTTATGGAGTAAACAATTTTATCTCTACGATCTGGACGTATGGTTGAAAGGCGATCCCGCTCAACCTCCCCCTTCCTCCGCACGTAAACATGGCCGCAACAACGAGTGGAATCATCTTCACAATGCCGATATTATTTCCATGCCCGATAAATGGGAATATCCCTGGTATGCAGCGTGGGATCTTGCCTTTCATGCGATTCCCTTTGCCCTTATTGATCCTGAATTTGCCAAACAACAAATGTTGTTGCTTACCAAAGAGTGGTATATGCATCCTAACGGTCAGCTTCCAGCCTACGAGTGGGCATTCAGTGATGTGAACCCTCCGGTTCACGCCTGGGCTAGTTGGCGTGTGTATAGAATAGATAGCAAGCTGCAGGATGGAAAGCGTGATCGAAAATTCTTAGAAGAAATATTCCATAAGTTGTTACTCAACTTTACCTGGTGGGTAAATAAAAAGGACATGAATGGAAATAATATTTTCCAGGGTGGCTTTTTGGGCATGGATAATATTGGAGTATTTGATCGCAGCAGTACGCACCTTCCCACGGGTGGCTACATTGAGCAATCCGATGGCACCAGCTGGATGGCCATGTTTACCTTGAACATGTTGCGCATGTCTTTGGAATTGGCAAAAGAAAACCCAACCTACCAAAGTCTGGCGACCAAATTCTTTGAACACTTTCTTTACATCGCTGGCGCCATGGCCAACGTTGATAACGAAGGCATTAACCTATGGGATGAAGAAGATGAGTTTTTTTATGATGTACTTCATTTGCCTACTCATGAGCGAATCAAATTAAAAGTACGTTCGATGGTTGGCTTAATTCCACTTTTTGCAGTCGAGGTACTGAATGAAGAAATTTTTCAGCAGATGCCTGAGTTTACCGCCCGGCTGGATTGGTTTTTACAAAACCGGCCCGACCTGGCAAATTTAATTTCACGATGGGGTGCTCGGGGAACAAACCAACGACATCTGTTATCGCTGTTGCGCGGACATCGTATGAAACGACTACTCAAGCGTATGCTAGACACAAAAGAATTTCTGTCACCCTTTGGCGTGCGGGCATTATCACGCATCCATCTTGAAAATCCTTACGTGCTGCATGCCAATGGCAGTGCATTCTCAGTTCGGTATCAGTCTGGTGAAAGTGACTCCTATTTATTTGGTGGCAATAGTAACTGGCGCGGCCCGGTTTGGTTTCCTGTAAATTTTCTGATCATCGAATCGCTTTACCGGTTCCATCATTATTATGGTGATGATTTTAAAGTTGAACACCCTACGGGTTCAGGCAATCTGCTCACGTTGCGCGAAATTGCAAACGATCTTTCACAACGCATGATCAACTTGTTCAAAAAAGATGACCAGGGCAACCGACCGATCTATGGTAACAATCAACTCCTTCAAACTGATCCAAACTTTAATGAGCACTTATTGTTTCATGAATATTTTGATGGCGACACAGGTCGGGGCTTAGGCGCTAATCATCAAACCGGCTGGACAGGCTTAGTGGCTAAACTTATTCAGCCTATAAATCTACCAAAACCAGAAAAGAAAAAAACTGAGACCTAAAAGTATTCGCGATTGTAAAAAGAATTGAAGTATTTCACTGCGAATACTTCCGATAAATCTATTTGGTCAGTTGGACGGATTCGATTTTGCGTGTGCCATTACAGCCCTTAATTTTCCATACCCATACTTACCTTCGAGCGCATCGTACAATTGTTTGGAAACAAATCCTTCGGGTAATAAACGGATGGCATCTGTAATTTCAGTTACTTCTTTTTCATTCATGAATGAAAAAATATCTAATCTGGCAGTTTCCACTGCTTTGGCAAGATGTCCTTCGATTGTACTTGCCACCAGGCCACGCTCTTTGGATACCTGATCGATTGTCATACCACTCTTAAACAGATCCAGGGTTATGTCATACGTGCTGGGTGCATCCGCTTTTTTAGATTTTCGTTCTTTGCGAGGCTTGCGCTTCCGGGTAGTAGGCTCATGACCCTGGAAGGATTTGTTAATTTCGTCAACTAATGCTTTACGCTCTGCAAATCGTTGCTTCGTGATCGTATCAAATTCAAATTCTGCACGACCCTGAAGTATCCCTTCAGTGAGGTGCAACGCTTTATCCACCTCTTCCAGTTTTTTGCTCAATGCAAGATCTAGCTCCGTCAATTGATTAACATACGTCTTTACACGCGTTTGTTTTTTCATCACCTGCAGATGCTCAAGGAGCAGCTTCATCGCCTGAAATAAAAATGACCGGTAGTACGCTCTCCCCTTCGTGATTCGCTCTAGCAATAGGGAATGTTGATTTGTCAATAGAAGATCAATCAATTGCCTGCGAAATTTTTCTGTATTTATTTTTTCTGCTTCCAGGATTTCTACAAGTTGCGTGAGCACAGGCTTCATGGTTTCTTCCGTAAATCCCTCTTCCCCTTTATCCTTTTGGACGTAATTAAGATCCTTGATCAGCAAAGAGAAATCAAACGTTTGGTTAATCAGTTGCTGGAGGTAAAGTTGTTGTTTCTTTTGTATTACCTCAGTCAGTCGTTCAGGTTGATGATTCGCCAATGCAAAAGCCGCCACCTGTTCGTCTGTACTGATAACCGATGGCGTAATGCGTGTTCGCAACACCAATCCATCCAATGATCTTAGTCTGGACAGCGCTACATACACCTGGCCACCTGCAAAAGCTTGTCCCACATCGATAATTGCTTTTTCAAACGTAAGACCCTGACTTTTATGTACTGTAATCGCCCACGCAAGTTTCACGGGATATTGTTCGAACGAACCAATTACTTCTTCACCCATTTCATGGGAATTGGACTCAACGGTGTAGCGCTTATTCTCCCAACGTTCCCGTTTTAGCATATACTCTTCGTGGGTTCCGGCCATGGTCACCCAGATGTCGTCATCTTCAATTTTATGAACCGTTGCCAACTTGCCATTAAAATATTTTTTATCCTCTGAAGTGTCGTTACGGATAAACATGATTTGCGCCCCTTCCTTTAATTCGAGGCTGGCTTGCACGGGATACATGCTTTCCGGAAAATCGCCTTCGAGAAAGGCGTCAAAGAAGTGAGACGGTGAATTGAGATTTCGTAGCTCCCTTTGATTTAACTCATCAGCTTTATAATTGTGGGTAGTGAGCGTAATTACTTCTTGTAAAGAACTAATCTCATCAGCCGGTTTATAATATTGGTTGAGCGTTTCAATATCATGCTTAGTTACTGTGTTGTTGCGAAGATTGTTCAGGATGTCAATAAAACCGGAATCATGCTGGCGAAAAATTTTATCCAACTCGATGTAGACCGGTGGATCTTCTTGCAGTGCTTTGGCTTCATAGAACCAGGGGCTTTTATAATAACGACTTAGCACTTCTTGTTCTTCATTTCGAACAACGGGTGGCAACTGATAAAGATCTCCTATGAACAATACCTGAACGCCTCCAAAGCTTTGTCTGAAATTACTCCGGGCGGCTTTCATCCGGTAGTCGATAGCATCGAGTAAATCCGCCCGTAACATGCTCACTTCATCTATCACCAGCAGATCGATGGAACGAAGCACCTGTTTGCGGGCGCTGTTGAGCGGATGTTTCCGAGCGAGCACATTTTGATTGAGTACTCTTCCGCTTTCTGCAAAATCATCGGGTAGAAAGCGATCGGGTAAAAAAGTAACCGGAGGCAAAAGAAATTGTGAATGGATGGTAACACCTCCGGCATTTAAGGCAGCAATACCCGTAGGCGCCACCACAATAAAATTTTTGTGCGTATACTCAGCAAGACTTTTCAGGAATGTAGTCTTACCTGTGCCCGCTTTGCCAGTTAAAAACACATGGCTAGACGTAGTATTTAAAAACCGGCTTGCAAATATTTTAAAATCAGGCGCATCCATCAGCCCTTAAATTACCGATATCTGGCAAAATCTTTAAAGAAAAATTACCAACCCCTAGTAGTATTCAACTTTAAGACAGCATAGATTTAACTATTAAAAGGATTTATATGACACCCCTGTTCAAGAAGCTTAATCTGAAAGATCAGCGCACAATTCATATTTTACTTGCTCCGGTCTCATTTCAACCCGAAATTCAGGCAATCAAAAAAATTGTATCTATTAAGGATTCGTTAACTGGCACTGAACCGGTTGAGTTTTTTCTGGCTTTTGTTACCAAACAAGCTGAAGTGAATTCTCTTTCAAAGAAGGTTAGCAGTCGGTTGGTTGAAGATGGTCTGCTTTGGCTGGCTTATCCTAAAGGTTCATCAAAAAAATATATCTGCGATTTCAATCGTGATACCGGCTGGGATGTGCTTGGCAAACTAGGATTTGAGCAGGTGCGACAGGTAGCCATTGATGCTGACTGGAGCGCACTACGCTTTCGAAGCGCGGCTCATATTAAAAAGATGACCCGCTCATTTGCCATAACGGAGGAAGGAAAGAAAAAAGTAAAGGCAACGAAAAAGGTTACTCAGCTAGTGAAATCAAAAAAATGATCTACTCACACCGGTATTCGAATGTGTTTGGCAAAATCACCATGCTTGTGATTCTGATTTTGGGTATTTCTCTTTCATTTTTAAGTTGCCAAAAAGACGAAGAACCTGCATCCCGAACTTTCCGAATGGGGTTTCAAAATTCTGCTCCTCGAATTGATCTTGACTTGATCCTTCAATCGCTCAATTTATGGACACAACGTGCCGATGTAGCCATGATTTCAACCGAAGTGCCATGGGCTGAATTATTAGGCGGCATGTCAGTTGATGATTATGTCGTGAACAATTATAAAGATCTGGTTGCCTTTTACCGAAGCAAAAACATAAAACTATGGGTGTACATCGATCCACAAAACGGATTGGATCGAGCCAGCGATGCAGTGGACCTACAACAAGCCAACAAAAAGTATTGCCGATGCAGACATGCAATTACTCTATCAAAAATTTACAGTTGCGATGGATAGTATACTAAAGCCCGATCATTTAGGGTTGGCTTTGGAAACCAACTTGATCTGTGATGCTTCGCCTGTATCCATTTATAACGGTGTGAAGACTGCTGTTAATGCTACTGCACAAGTTATTCGGGCGCGCAACGCCACGGTTCCATTAAGCATCAGTGTGCAGGTAGATCATGCATGGGGAAAACTCGGAGGCGGTTCGTACACCGGTATTTCTCAGGACTTGGCTGACTTTCAGTTTATTCAGGAGCTAGGTCTTTCATCGTATCCATATTTCGGATTTGATGATCCTACCGATATACCCAGTAATTATTATACCCGGATAGTAGAAGGAAAAAATCTTCCTGTCTTTATAACGGAAGGCGGCTGGTCTTCCGAATCGGTAACTACTCCGGATCGTTCATTTGTCAGTTCACCTGAATTACAGAAAGCCTACATTAAACATCACACACATTTGTTAAATGAAGTAGGCGCTAAAGCCGTTTTTCAATTGGTATTTACTGATATTGATAGTACCGAAGTACCCGATCATGTGCCCGATAACATTGGTTATTTTCTGTACCTCGGCCTCGTGGATATCAACTTCAATTTCAAACCTGCCCTGCATGCATGGGACGAAGTATTTAACTATCGCTACACCGGTACCGATTAATTTACGGATGCCAGTAAAAAGTCGCGTTTTCAATTTTGCGATGCAAATCAGCGAAAGATCATTCCTGTTTCGGCTACATTAAATCCCTTTTCCCGAAGAGCTCTCTTTTCTACATCGCTCCAAAGCAAGGGATTGGTATGATTGAAATGAATAAAGTGTATTCTCTTTTTTAAATCGTTCTTATCCTCGAATTGTTTAATTGTTTCAATCACCAATGGATGCGGAACCTCGGCCATACTTCGGTTGGGTAACTCAGTGGCTGTATAAAAGGTTGCATCTAATAAGGCAACATCCACAAGCGCAACTTCATCGACAACACACTTCGACCATTTCTCCCACTTATCTATATCAGGAATAAAAAGAAATTTCCTGTTTCCAGTATCAATCTTAAATCCGGCTGTTTCAGAAAACTCATCGCGGTGCGGAACGGTAAATGCCATTACCTGAATGGAAGGTGTTAATGTTAAAGGTAGATCGGGTAGGAGTCGATGGATAGAAATATTTTTTAAGGAGACCAACTGCGACCACGGGCCATTAGATTCCAGAAACTTCCCCATCTTATCAAGTGCATACACAGGCACTCCGTTGCTACCAAGCGCTTCCCTCCCCAATTGTATCAATCCGGTATAGTGCCCCATGTGTGCATGGGTAATAAAAATTCCGTTGGGTAAAAAATTATAACGGTTTTCTGTTATTGAATTAAAGTAATGCAACTGCTCCTTGATATCGGGTGTTGCTTCAAACAGCCACCATTTCTGTGAAACCGGATCGACCAAGGCAAAAGAAACTACCCATTGACGGAGTTCGCTCTTTTGCCAGGCAGTGGCACAACATGATTTTTCACAACCGATGTGTGGGTAACCCCCATCCTGGGCAACTCCTAAAATCTGAATGTAAGGGGTCTGGGCATTAGCATCCAGGAGTGAAATTAGAAAACATAAAACAATGCTGACCCGCATTATCACTATTTGACTGGCTTAGGCGATTCGTCAATTTTCAAAATATAAACATGCGGCCAGTGTTTTCCGGTAACTAAAAAGGATCGGGTATCCGGATGCCAAGCTATACCATTGAGCACATCTACTTTAGGGCTTGCCTTCCGGGCATCGTTAGCAAGCGTTGTTAAGTCAATTCGGCCAACTACCTTACCCGTAGCAGGATCAATCTTCACAATCTTATTCGTTTGCCAAACGTTGGCATATATAAAGCCTTCTATGTACTCCAACTCATTCAGATTGTCAACAGGACCTTGTTCGTCCGTTACTACCACTGATTTAACGATCTTCAGTGTTGTAGTATCCAGATAATGCAATTTATTTGTGCCATCACTCATGATCAGGTTATTATTATCGTGGGTAAGTCCCCAGCCTTCTGAGTCATATGTCCATTCTCTAAGTTTCTTAAAATCTTTTAGAGAATAAACAAAGCCTATTTTTGTTGTGTAGGTGAGCTGATAAATTTTATTGTTAAGAATGGAAATGCCTTCACCAAAGTAACGATTGTCAAGAATTACTTTCTTGTCAGCGATACCTGAATTGATATTAACTATTCCAATCCAGGAAGTTCCGTTTTGGCCCGTGCTCTCATAGAGTTCGCCATTATGTATTAGCAAGCCTTGTGTAAAAGCTTCGGTATCGTGTGGCCATACGCTGCGGATTACGTAGTTGATTTGCAAAGAATCGACCGTGGCCTTTTGCTCTTTAACGGGTGAGCAGGAAGTTATCCAGGCTGTTATTCCCATCCACAACAAGATTCCTTTACTAAATATTTCGGATTTCAACTGCATCAGGCAAAGGTAATCGGATTCGTGTTAAGTTATTTTTCAATTTGCATGATTTTATGCAATTTTAATTTTACTCAAACCCACATATGTATGCCCAAGCGACTAGTAAAAGGAGAAAAGAAATTATTTGGTGTTTGCAGCGGCCTGGCCAACTATTTTGATATTGACCCCACAGTGATGCGCCTACTTTTTGTAGCTGGGTTTCTGGCTTTTGGTACAGGCCTGCTGCTGTATGTTATTATGGCGATCGTCATGCCAGATAAATAAAAAGATAAGAAGTTACTGTTAGATCAACTTTCCATCGCCTTACTTACCTTTCTATAGATGTATGAGTGATAGATGTGCCTGCGCGCAAAGCGATCGGGAGTATCTGAATTCAGAAACTTATTGTACGTAGCATGTGGAATCCCAAAGTATTCATAGCTGCTGCCATCGGCAAAATTCACCTGCAACGTTTGCGATTTGTATAGAAAATCCACAATGCGTGAAGAAGTAATTACTTCGGTGTATTGCTCTGCCTGTTGGGCATGGGTTTCGGGCGCAACACTCACCAACAGGTGATAGGCTTCAATAAATGCCTTGCTTTTTTCTTCGGCCTCTAGCTTGGCTTCATGATTATCGTTGAATTTATCAGGATGCCAATCTTTCATTAAATTCCGATAAAGGCTCTTTAATTCCCTCAATTCAACATCTTTGTCTACTCCCAACAGTTTTCTGGACTCTATGATTTTTTTCATGCGGGCGCAAAAATAGGCAATATTTTCAAACTGACTCTCAATTTCTGAATCGCAGTAGCGAGTGCATCGGAATAAGTATTTTTACAAAATGATCGCGCGCAATCTTAAACTGCTCATTATTTTAATCCTTGTTGGATCACTGGCTGCGTATGTGGTTGCCGTCATCATTCCCACCCAAATGGCCAAACGCAGCTATGAAGCGGCCAAAACGCTGGGCGAAGATTTTAAAAAAGCATTTCAACTTACCCCGGAAATTACGGTTGGGAATACCATTGTTCTAAATCAGCAAACCAAACTGTTGGAGCTCGCTGTATTGTCTCAAAATTTTGGTCACACCTACACCTGGACAAATACGTGGATGGGAAGTACCAAACAAATTATCATTGCTGGATCTTTTCAAGCCAAAGCCGGGTTTGATCTCAATCAAAAATTTTCAATTACCCTGAAGGATGATCAAGCTATTGTCGTGCTGCCCGAACCCACTTTATTATCCGTTGAGTCGCTCGGTGACATAACCTATCGCGATGAACAAGGCATCTGGAATTGGGTAGACATGGAAGACAGGTCCACCGCCACCAATGCCTTCATAACCGATGCTCGTAAGTATGCATTGCAGTCGGAGTTTATCAAAGATGCACGAACCAAGATGGAAGAACAGATTAAAACTCTGTTAAAGCCTTATGCAAAGGAAATTTTTATTCGTTATAACTCTTCAGAAAAAATTCTCCCACTGTAATTAGCCCATCATTCACCTGAATAGATCTTGCCAGATATTGTAATACGCTACCCCTTTTTCGGTGGCAGATCAAACGCAGCTGCCTCATGCTCGAAATGACCTTTATGTGATCCATCACAAAATGGCTTATTGGCAGAACGACCACACCTGCATAAGGAAACTACCGTGCGACCTTGCAGACCATAGGCTTTACCCTGCATATCTACAATTTCAAAATCGCCTTCCAGTTTAACCGAACCATTGTTATTGATTGTAATCTTTGTCATCGTTCTAATTTTTATTTTCTGTTAGTCCGAAAGGTACTTCATTTTATTCTGTGAAGTAGATGTTCTTTCTGGTTAATTCAAGCAACTCTTTCCATCCTGTTCAGTCTTTAACCACCTGAAAAAAAATTCAGACTTCCTTGAAACTATTACGTCATTCAGGAGTATCCAATATTCAATCGACTCGCCATGTTCAAAAACTACGCACTAATAACCATCCGAAATCTGTTTAAAAACGGGTTTTATTCCTTTATTAATATTGCTGGCCTGGCCCTTGGTATTACCTGCAGCATTCTTATCCTGCTGTGGGTAGCTGATGAAACCTCTTTTGATAAGTTTCATCCCAAAGCCGACCGACTTTACCAGGTTTGGGTAAAAGGACATTTTGATGGCAAGATCAGTTCATGGACTTCGGTGCCGTTACCAACCTATGAAGCTTTTAAGACAGCCGACAGCAATATTAAGAGCATGGTTGTTACCGATTGGGGTGGCGATCACTTGCTGACGGTAAATGAAAATCGCCTCACCAAAAAAGGGTATTGGGCCAGCGAAGAGTTTTTAGAAATGTTTGAATTTCCCTTAGTGAAGGGAAATGCAGAACAAGTAATGGATGATCCACGCTCCATTGTAATTAGTGAGTCTACTGCCAAAGCTTTGTTTGGTAATGAAGATCCGATCAATCAGGTGATTCGGGTAGACAATGAACATGAACTAAAAGTTACGGGGGTATTAAAAGATGTCCCCACCAACTCTTCCTTTGAGTTTGATTTTCTGATGCCCTGGAAATTTCGTGAGCAATCCAATGAATGGGTGCGCAGAAATACTACCAACTGGGGTAATTATAGTTTTCAAGTCTTTGCCGAACTCAATGATCATGCCAATCAGGCGGCTGTTGAAAATACGGTGCGCCTCATGTTGCAAGAGCATGGCGAAACAGATACCAAACCTGAATATTTTCTTTACCCCATGTTGCGCTGGCGACTGCACAGCAATTTCGACAATGGCATCGAAACCGGTGGCATGAATGATTATGTACAGATGTTTACCATCATTGCCATTTTTATTATCATCATAGCATGTATCAATTTTATGAACCTGGCCACCGCCCGCAGCGAACGCAGGGCCCGTGAAGTGGGCATCCGTAAAAGTGTAGGTTCACGCAGGCACGAACTTATTTTACAATTCATTGGAGAATCTACATTTATTTCCTTCATCGCTTTTGCCATTGCCATACTTATGGCACAACTGCTCCTTCCCCATTACAACGATCTGGTTCAGAAAAAACTATTCATCGATTATACCTCCTCACAATTTTGGATTTTTTCATTGGGTATGATCTTGCTCACCGGAATTATCTCCGGCAGCTATCCGGCTTTCTACTTATCTTCTTTTCAGCCAGTGAAAGTCTTGAAAGGCAAACCTACCGTGGGCAAAGGTGGCAGCACACCGCGGAAGATATTAGTGACCTTGCAATTCGGTTTTTCTATTTTATTGATCATCGGCACGATCGTCATTTATCAGCAGATACAATTGGTGAAAGGTCGGACGTTGGGATATGACCAGGAGAATTTAATGGCAATCAGCTATACCAATGAAATAGAAAAAAATTATCGATCTATAAAACTGGATCTGTTAAACTCGGGAGTAGTAGAAGCGGTAACCAAATCCAATAGCCAAATAACGGATATCAATTCCAACAACTTTCTCGGGTGGCCGGGCAAGCCTGAAGACCTGCGCGTAATTTTTACCACCATTGCCACTGAATATGATTATACCAAAACCATGGGGATAAAAGTTATTGAAGGCCGCGACTTCTCAGAAGACTTTAAAAGTGATACGGCCTCCATCCTCATCAACAAAGCTGCGTTGCAGTTGATGAATCTGAAAGATCCTATCGGCACCGAGCTTGACTTGTGGAGTGGCAAGCGAAAACTCATTGGTGTGGTAGATGATGTGTTGATGGGTTCTCCGTTTCAACCGGTAAAGCCCATGTTTGTAATTCTTGACCCCGAATGGATTGATGCCGTATCGGTGCGCTTGAAAAAAACAGCCGACTTGTCAACCTCTATCAACACGGTAAAAACAATTTTCGAAAAACATGCGCCTGCCTATCCGTTTGAATATCGTTTTGCTGATGTAGAGTTCCAGAAAAAATTTACCACGCTTAACCTCACCAGCACATTGGCCAGTTTATTTGCTACCCTCACCATTGTGATTACAGGATTGGGATTATTTGGGCTTGCTTCGTTTACTGCCGAGCAACGCACCAAAGAGATTGGCATCCGCAAAGTGTTGGGTGCTTCGGTGCCAAACCTGGTTGGGTTAATGTCGAAAGATTTTTCTATTCTGGTAATTGTCTCTTTTATTATCTCCTCCCCGTTTGCCTGGTGGGCGCTTACTAAATATTTAGAGCGTTATACTATTCGCACCGAAATAGTGTGGTGGATCTTTCCCCTTACGGGAATCATTGCACTCACCTTTGCTTTAATCATTGTGAGTACACAGGCTTTGCGCGCAGCAAGATCCAACCCGGTGAATTCGTTGCGGAGTGAGTGAGGAACTAGAGGTTAGAAGTCTAGAGGATGGGATTATTGAGACGGGAAATAAGAGGGTGAAATCGTAAATAGTTGATTTAACAATAAAAAAAAGCTGCCACATTTCTGAAGCAGCTTTACCCGTGAGTGAAGTATTTTTACTTTTACAAAGTCTTTGACTGAGCGTAGGCTACTGCAGCCTCTACCTCGCGAACAACCTCTTCTCTTTGCTTGTGGGTTTTTATTGACATGCTATCCACAAACTGCTCAAATGATTCATCGATTTGATTGAGTTCTGCATCGGTCAGGTTCGCATACCGGGTCTTCAGTTCAGTCTTCAAAAGCTCATTCTTTGAAATCTCTAATGCCTTTACCATGGTCGTGTATTTTATTGTTTACTCATCTAATGTAAATGAAAAACCAATAGGTTGTTCATAACTCACTGACCATGAAACTATTGGAGCTAAATTCACTTTACACAATATGGGTCCGCATATACCCTCATCATGAAAATAGCAGGATGTTTACCATACATAAAGGGTCATGTAGGATAGGCACAAAAAGAAATTTTATGTAGTAACCTATGAGAATGGGTAATTTTTCAAGGCAAAAAAAAGTGAAAAAATTTTAAAAAATTTTTCTTTTGTATACCTGTAAGCTGAACATTAAATAAAAAAAGGAGGGACTTGCGCCCCTCCTCCACTTCACACACGGGTAAGGTCTACCTCCCCTTCCCGTTGCCATTCATGCTAACCAGTACAGGCTCTAATTGTGGCGCCATCTTCACCGTAGTGATGATGCGCGCTGCCACCTTATACGGATCAGCTGCCGAGTTCGGCCTGCGATCTTCCAACCATCCTTTCCAACCATTCTCAACCGTAGCAATCGGAATGCGGATGGATGCCCCGCGATCAGAAATACCATAAGAGAATTTGTCGATGGATTGTGTTTCGTGTTTTCCGGTTAGGCGCAAATGATTGTCAGCACCATACACGGCAATATGTTCTTTCACCACGGGTGAGAAGGCTTTGCAAACTGTATCGTAAACATCTTTTGATCCGGCTTCGCGCAACAGCGAGTTGCTGAAGTTAGCATGCATGCCTGAACCATTCCAATCTGTAGCGCCCAGTGGTTTGCAATGCCAGTTAATAGCAATGCCATATTTCTCTGCAGTGCGCTCCAATAAATAACGGGCTACCCATACCTGATCACCGGCTTCTTTTGCACCTTTGGCAAATACCTGAAACTCCCATTGACCAGGAGCTACTTCAGCATTGATACCTTCCACATTGATACCTGCTTCAAGACAATAATCAAGATGCTCTTCGATGATAGAACGACCGAAGGCATTCTTTGCACCTACTGAACAATAATAAGGACCTTGTGGACCCGGGTATCCGTTTTCTGGAAAGCCCAAGGGTTTGTTAGTGGCCGGATCCCACAGAAAATATTCCTGTTCAAATCCAAACCAGAAATCACGATCGTCATCTTCAATAGTTGCACGTCCATTGGTGGGATGAGGTGTGCCATCAGGACTCAATACTTCCGTCATCACGAGGTACGCATTCTTGCGTGCTGGATCGGGGAAGATCGCAACCGGAACGAGTATACAATCCGATGATCCGCCAGGAGCTTGTTCGGTGGAGCTTCCATCAAACGACCACTCGGGGCAACTCTCAAGAGTACCATCAAAGTTTCTTACAATTTTTGTTTTACTGCGCAGGCTTTGGGTAGGTGTGTAACCATCCAGCCAGATGTACTCGAGTTTTGATTTTGACATACGGTAGGGTTAGTTAGTTGATAATTTATTTTGGGTTGTCAGTGAGCTTGTCTAAACAAGACCAAGGTTTAGACAAGCTCATACCTGACAAGATTTTGATTAGAATTTATAAACTGCCGCAAGGTTGAGTGAGGGCATGATGTCTTTTGTTTCTGCCTCTTTGAAGAAAGAAATCTCTGAAGTCTTATCTACGCGCACCTCTGGGATGAATGTAAGACCACCTACTTTATAATTTCCGGATAGTGTAAAGGCAATCACGCTACCATCTCCATTGGTGTCTGTACCGAAAATTCCAAGGTGTCCGTTCTTTACAGAGAAATATTCGCCACGCAATCCAAGGGCAAAACTTTCTGACAAGGTTATCTTTGGATAGACTGCGAAGCCAAGGAATGAACTTGGGTCACCGGTGGAGTCAATAATATCTCCATTGATATCAGCCTCTTCCCCTACAGCTGTGCTTTGCGAAGATGCGTTAAAGCCGAGATAAAAGTTCTCGGTGAGGTTAAAGCCCAAGGTTACGTCTGCCTGAAATAATTTTCCTGCTGATGCATCCAGGTATTGAACTGCATCCGCATCAAGTGTTCCATCCTGATCTCCATACAGGAAGTTAAACCAGATGCCGCCTTTATCATTAGTCTTACCAATCTGTGCACCTAACGTATAGGTGTTTACAGGATTAAATTCAACGATATCTGTTGGGTTCATCACGGCAAGTTTTGCTACAAAACCGTTTTCACCTGCATAATCCAAACGAGCGCCTGTGTGATTGAAAGGGCCCCAAGAAAAAAGGTAAGAGGTTGAATAATGAAAATTGACAGCCGGAGAAATTACTTCATAGCCTAGAAAGGTATTGAACTGACCAAGGTTTAAGGTAAGCTTGTCTGAAAACTTATAATATGCAAACGCCTGATTAATGATTCCCTGACCGGTGGCTGTACCAAACACTGCCGACTGACCACGAGGTCCAAACACTACATCAGCCGTGAATCCAACTTTGTCACCACCATAGGAGGCAATGAGGTTTACCATACCAATACCAAATCCTTTCTGATCGGCAAACGAAGTTGAAGGCGCATAGGCATCTCCATAGAAAGCATTCTGAGTTTTGAATGATGTACGGAAGTAGGTATCGATAGAACCTGAGAATGAAAATGTAGGTTCATCTTCGTCCTCTTCTTCAGCTCTTGCCAACTTATCACCTTCGGTGATAATCGGTTCATCTTTAACAACTGGCTTCGGCTTCACCGAAGCTACGATTACATTGTCCTGAGCTACTGCCAGGGTTGAGCCCATCATGAGGCAAATCATAAGGCTGCTTGCTAAAAGTTGTGAAGTAATTTTTTTCATAATTTTAAGGGTTAATTATTTAACTAAGCCATGGAGTCCTCAGTGGGTGACGCAATTATCCCTGAGGCTCTGTGGTGATTTTATTTTTAATCTTCAAATGTTATCGTGTAACCTCGCATGCCGTGTTCATGACTATCGAGTCCTTCTTTCTCATGCTCAGCTGATACCCGGATGCCACCTTTCATTACTTTGTTAAGAATGAAGAATACAAGCAGAGAACCCACAAAAGCTCCACCAGCATATGCACCAACACCAACCAATTGCTTGACGAACTGATCCATGCCAGCCATATTACCGAGCACGCCAACGGCTAATGTTCCGATGATGCCACACACCAGGTGAACTGAAATAGCGCCAACTGGGTCATCAATTTTTAGCTTATCGAAAAATATGACTGCAAAGACCACCACAATTCCACAAACAAGTCCGATGAGCAATGCTTCGTTGGGTGACATTTGATCAGCACCGGCAGTAATTCCTACGAGGCCAGCAAGAATACCATTCAGTACCATACCGAGATCAAGTCGTTTGAAGACGATGAGACCACCAACAAGACCACCGATAGCACCCATACATGCTGCAAGGGCAGTGGTAACGCAAACCAGTGAAATCAATTCTGGATCGGCAGACAAAACAGATCCGCCATTGAAGCCGAACCAACCAAACCAAAGTAAGAAAACACCGATTACTGCCAATGGAACAGAAGAGTTGGAGAAAGTTTTGGCTTTGCCATTTTCATCATACTTACCCAGGCGCGGGCCAAGAATAATCACTCCGGCAAGGGCCGCCCAACCACCAACAGAGTGTACAATGGTTGACCCAGCGAAATCGTAGAACCCATAATCATTCAACCAGCCACCACCCCACTTCCAGCTTCCAAGAATCGGATAGATAAATCCTGTAAGGAAGAAAGTGAAAATGAAGTAGGCGCTAATCTTGATACGCTCAGCAACAGCACCAGATACAATTGTTGCTGCCGTTGCACAGAATACGGCCTGAAATAAAAAATCTGTCCAATAAGTATAATGGCCGCTTGCATAGGTAAGTGGATCATAGTCTTCCCCTGTGCTAAGACCAAAACCGGCAAAGCCAAACCAACCATTGAAGGAGCCAGGATACATAATGGCAAATCCAAACAGCGCAAACACAACAATACCAATAGCAGTATCGACTGTATTTTTAAATAAGATGTTTACGGTATTTTTTGCTTGTGTAAATCCTGCCTCAACAGCCGAAAACCCGAGCGACATTATAAAGACCAGAAAAGTAGCCAGCAACATCCACACATTATTGGTTGTAAACACAGCCGTTTCGTTGGCCGCAGTTATCCGGGCAGACATAACTTTTAACGAATCGACCAATGCAGCAGTGCTGATTGGATCGGTGAAGGTAGAATCAGATAAAACTTCAATCATAAGGTTAGGTTTAGGGTAATTGTGAAATGTTCTACTGTTTTTTGTGCAATTATTGAAACAATAGATTGTTTTTTAACCTCTTTTTAAATTTTTATTACTGTATTCGTTTGATATAGGGTATAATTTGACCCTCTTTTCAAAAAAACATATCTATTTTTATAAAATATAGTTAAATATTAACCCATCGATAACAAAATGCTAACATTTTGATTTTTGATCTTGGTTTCCATTACCATTTAGGCCTATACAACCGTTTGCATCAATTGAGGAAATTCTGTTGGATTTTAGCTGGGAAGTGGTTTTGTTGCATACCTAACGAGTGTTATGGTCGCATGCAGGATTTTACTTCTGGTATTGATGACAAGTGCCTTCCAGGCAAGGGCTCAGAAATTCGATTTGTTTGAAATCGAAAACAACGAACTGATTTGGCGAAACACGTATCAATATGATGGCCCTCTGGATAGCCTGCGAAGTGAAATTGTATCAATGCTAAAGTCCAAGGTCTTTACACGAAATGTAACACGAAATGAGATTGGCACCGGTGGCATCGGCTATACAGGCGAAATCCAACATTATCATGTAGACTGCAAAAGCTACGGCCGTAAGTATAACAACACTCCCCTGATCTATTGGAGTGGAGAATGGAAAGGTAAGTTTGTGATTGAAGTGCGTGAAGATCGCTATCAGGTAACGATCTATGGATTGTACTTTGAAAATCCTGTATCTAAAAATACGCCACCTCATCAAAGTAAAACAGCCCGCAAAGGATATTATGTAAAAGAGGTATGGCAAAAGGGGCATCCTACGTTTAGACCAAATGTATCAGAAGATATGGTGCTTATGAGTGTGAGCCTGCGTGATGCTTTTGATATTACTAAATACACATCACCGGTTCGTCCCTGGGATTAACTCCGCAGCTTATCCAGAATTCGGTTTAATTCTTTGGCCTCTGCCTTCGTTATCTTCTCCAATGCACCTGTCCAGTCAGGAGTATCGGCATCAATCCTTTTTAGAACCTGAAGACCCCTTTCAGTAATTGAAATATCAACCTGCCTTCGATTGTTTGCGCAGATCACTCGGCTAACAAGGCTCTTCTGTCGCAATTTTTCGACCAGCCTGGTGCAATTACTATTCTTATCGATCATGCGAGCTGTAATATCGGCCAGCATCATGGGTTGCGGATTGGAGCCCCGAAGAATTCTCAAAACATTAAACTGCTCTGGCGTAATGCCAAATTTCTTTAGGTAGGATACATTGATGTTGTATAGCCAACTACCGGTATACAATATGTTAATAGATGCTTTCTGATGCTCACTATTAAACTTCTCTTGCCTGATTTCCTTTTCGAGGGACATAATTAATTACAAACTCAACAATTGTAGATACAACATTACGCACAAAATAATTCTTTCACCGGATAAACAGGGGATTTTATCAGCCGGTGAGTAATATTGTAAAAATCATGAACCCGGCAACAAAACAAGCATTGCATGATTAACCTGTTCAGTCGATTGCTCAAGCAAGTTTTCTTTTATGCCAAGAATAAGCTGTCACCGCACCAGTTTTTCATCTTGTCAAGTATCATTGTGGGGATTTTATCGGCACTAGCTGCTATTGTTGTTAAATTTTGCGTACACTCAATCGGATCCTGGGTTGCCTTTTATTCCAGCAGTTACGAACAATTTTTTCTTTTCACCCTTTTCCCCATCGTGGGCATAACCCTTACTGTAATCTATGTCCAGTTTGCGCTAAAAGGGAATTTCAAAAAAGGAAGTGCCGAAATTGGATATGCTATTGCCCGAGAATCAAGCAAGCTACCGGGCCATCAAATGTATTCGCATCTGGTGACCAGTGCACTTACTGTCGGGTTTGGCGGATCGGTAGGACTCGAGTCACCCATGGTGAGTACAGGTTCTGCTATTGGCTCCAACTATGGTAACTTCTTTCACCTTTCCTACAAAGACCGCACGGTGTTGTTAGCCTGCGGAGCTGCTGCGGGAATTGCCGCTGTTTTCAACTCACCGGTAGCAGGTGTTTTATTTGCAATTGAAGTGTTGCTAACCGATGTGACAGTTGCGGCTTTTATACCCATTATCATTGCCGCTGCCAGCGGAGCCCTGCTCTCTAAAATAATTTTATCGGAAGGAATCATACTCTCTTTTTCACTACAACAACCTTTCGATTACCACAATGTTCCGTATTACATTGTGCTGGGCTTGCTGGCAGGATTTGTTTCGCTTTATTATGCCCGCATGCTCGGGCGAATAGAAAATATCTTTAGTTCTATCAACAGCCCCACTAAAAAAATTATCATTGGTGGATTACTCCTATCCGTGTTACTGATTTTTTTTCCGCCTTTATTTGGAGAGGGATATGAGAGCATCAAGCTTTTGGCGAATTTAAAAACCTCCGAACTCACCCAGAGCAGTATACTTAGTCAATTCCTTCAAAATGAATATACCCTACTTATATTTCTTGGAGTCCTTGCCTTTATAAAAGTCATTGCCGTAGGTATTACTCTGGGGAGTGGTGGAAATGGCGGGAATTTCGGCCCATCCTTATTTGTGGGTGCGTACCTGGGCTTCTCCTTTTCTAAACTTATCAACCTGACCGGGATGGCACATATTCCGGAAACAAATTTTATTCTGGTTGCTATGGCTGGTATTTTGAGTGGTGTGTTTTACGCCCCCTTATGTGCAATCTTTTTAATTGCTGAAATAACCGGAGGTTATGCACTCATCATTCCTTTAATGATTGTAGCCGCCCTAAGTGTAACGGTGGCCCGCTATTTCGAACCTCTTTCCATGGAGGGCAAAAAACTTTCACAGTTACTAAATGTAAATATTGAAGATCGCGACAAATACCTGCTAAGTAAACTGAACCTAAAGGAACTTATTGAAACAAATTTCTCTGCTGTGAAACCAGAAGATAGTTTGCGTCTCCTGGTAAGAGTAATTTCCATTTCAAAGCGAAATACTTATCCGGTTGTCAATAAAGAAGGAGAACTGGTTGGGCTAGTCCATCTCGATAACATCCGCGAGTTAATCTTCAATACTAAAGTGTATGATACTGTCTTTGTGAAAGAGTTGATGATCGAGGCTCATCCGGTTGATGTTAACGATAACCTCCACGACATTCTTAAAAAATTTGATGACACACGTCAGTGGAATTTGCCGGTCGTGAAAAATAAAATCTATTTGGGCTTCTTGTCAAAGGCACGAATCTTAAGTGAATACCGTACAGAGTTAATGAAAACCTCTTAAATTTATTATGGTATTCTTAAGTGCCTTGATTTCTCAGTTCTGCGCTCTGGCTGTGATGACAAGTCAAACAGATTGAAGTAACCTATGAAATCATTCAAAAATCAGGTAGCCATTGTAACCGGGGCCGGGCAAGGCATCGGACTTGAGATTTGCAGACAACTGGCTGCTCAGGGCGCCAGCGTCATTCTTAATGATATTGAAGCCGCACTCGCGGAGGAAGCTGCGCAATCCATTCGCCATGAAGGCGGAATTTGTAAAGCTTATCCGGGTGATTGCAGTAATGTTTCCTTTATTGAGAACATGGTTCAGGATACCGTAAAGCAATTCGGTAAGCTCGACATCGCGATTGCCAATGCGGGCATTACGTTGTTTGGTGATTTCCTTGAATACAAACCTGAAGACTTTTATAAAGTGATGCACGTAAACCTGGGCGGAAGTTTTTTTCTTGCCCAGTTAGCGAGCAAGCAAATGAAAGATCAGGGAGTGGGTGGCAGAATTTTGTTTATGTCTTCCGTAACGGGCCACCAAGCCCACAAAAATCTGGCGGCTTATGGAATGACAAAAGCTGCGCTTGAAATGCTCGCCAAAAATCTTGTGCTGGAAGTTTCTCCTTATAAAATTACTGTTAATGCGATTGCTCCCGGGGCAACCATAACAGAACGAACCACGAGTGATCCGGACTATGAAAACACATGGTCGAGAATCACGCCTATCGGCAAGCCAGCTACCACAACCGACATCGCGCAAGCAGCTTTGTTTCTTGTTTCACCCGAAGCCGGTCACATCACTGGTCAGTCATTGGTGATTGATGGTGGCTGGACAAGTGTAAGTCCTTCACCTTATTAAAACATTCGATGATTCGATTTACAACTACCCTTTACAAATTCGATAAGAAAGGAGAAAAGACTGGTTGGACCTATTTGGAAATTTCTGCGAAGCAGGCGAATCAATTAAAAAAGGATTGCAAAGTATCTTTTCGGGTAAAGGGCACATTGGATTCTTTCGCATTTCAGAAAACCGCCTTGATTCCCATGGGCGATGGAAAATTTATTCTCCCCTTTAACGCAGCCATGCGCAAAGCCACCGGCAAAAAATTAGGCGATAAAATTTCAGTCTCGATGGAAGTTGATGATCGTAAACTTGAGCTCTCTGCGGATTTATTAAAATGTTTGAAGGAAGATTCTGTAGCTCTGGCGTTTTTTAAATCGTTACCCAAATCGCATCAGCATTATTTCAGCAAGTGGATTGAAAGTGCCAAGACCCTGCAAACAAAAACGAGACGCATTGTAGTGGCCATGACTGCCTTCGGCAAACATCAAGGCTATGGCGAAATGATGCGTGAGTATAGAAAGGCAGAATTTTAATTGCTGAAATTCTGCGCAAGGAATGATTTCATCCTTTCATTAAATCCTTCTGGATTTTCAAGATTGCTAAGATGACCAGCCCCATCAATAATTCCTATTTCAGATCCATTAATATCCTGATGCATTTTCTCTGCTGCCTCCAGAGGGGTGATTTTATCTTCTTTTCCTACGAGAATCAAAACAGGTACATCAATCTGTTTAAGTACTGTACACGTTTCCTTTCGATCAGCCAATGCCTGAAGCGCAAGACAAATGTTCTCAGGCTTTGTATTCAAAATTGTGTTCTTAATAAAAGAAACTTCTGCTTTCTTTGATTGAAGGGATGTGGGAGCAAATAAATTCTTAAGTGATTCTTCCGTGTAAACTTCCAATCCGTTCTTTTGAATAAACGAAATTGTCTTCTTTCTTTTAGCACGCCCTTCCTCGGTATCAGCAGCACATTGTGTGTCGCATAGGGTCAGCCCGGCAATTCGAGCCGCGTTTTTCTCTATGGCGTGCAGTGCAATATATCCCCCCATAGATAATCCCACTACAATTGATTTGTCAATATTTAACGCGTCCATGAACGAGAAAAGATCATCTGCAAATTGCGGAATGCTAAACTGTGCTGCTCCGGCTTCCGAACCTCCATGGCCTCGTACATCGTATGCAATACATCGATGGTTATCACTCAATGCAGTTACTTGGGTTAACCACATATCTTTATTGAATGGAAATCCATGAATAAAAATCAAAGGTATTCCCGTGCTTACTCCTTCTTCGAAATAACTTACATTAATTCCATTGGCCTGAATACTTTTCGCGATACTTGTCATGCGTTATAAATTAAAATCGTTTTGGTCTTTCAACACAACCTTCATAGATCATGCTGACTATTTTGATTATTTCTCTTGCGGTGGTTAATGACTTAGCTCTAATTAAATAATCCTTTCCGCAAAGCGCGCACCAACTTTAATTACGCTCTTCTTGCGAAGCTCTGATAATTGGGCGGAGTGCTCGTTAAAGGCGTATTAACATTCCACGCTGTGCCACCAACATAGTTGCAATAAAGAAACTATCCGGAGGGAAAGGAATTTGGGCATATACTGCCACACCTAATCCCACTAAAACCACACGCAATGTAATTTCATAAAATGGAATTTAATGAAAGATAGTATGATGAAACGCACTTGGCAATACCCTATTCGCAGGATGGTATTTAATACCGGCTATCCTTCATGCTGGCTTTCACCCCTCCGTAAAGTACATCCAGCACACCTGGCTCAGTAAGAAATTTTTGAGGAAACGGTAACTCAATCTGCGACACCTCATTTAATTGCTCCATAGCATCTGCAGGAATTTCAAACTTCAGACAACCCAGCACATCTTCCAGTTGATGCACTTTCGTTGCCCCAACAATTGGGATCACCGATTGATTTTTATTTTGTCGCGTCCAGTTGATGGCAAGCTGCGATGGAGTAACTCCTAATTGTTCTGCTACTTCCACAACTTTTTTTGCAATGGTTGTGGGTCGTTCAGCTAACCGATTACTGCTCTCCGGCAAGCGACCTTTATCGCCTTTCAAATATTTTCCCGTAAGAGCACCGCCTGCCAATGGCGCCCAGGGCGTAACGGTCATGCCAAAAGCTTTGGCCATTGGCATCAATTCGGCTTCTACCGTGCGTTGAATCAAACTGTATTCAATTTGTAATCCGATAAACTGATTCCAACCCCGCAGTTGTGCCATCGTGTTTGCCTGGCTAACAATCCACGCAGGTGTATCGCTAATGCCGATGTAATGCACCATGCCGCGGGTGATTAAATCTTCAAGCCCTTTCATGATTTCTTCAGTAGGTGTCCAGCTATCCCAGGCATGTACCCACAACAAGTCGATGTAATCTGTATTGAGACGCCACAAACTTTCTTTTACACTGCGCATCAGGTTTTTACGATGGTTGCCGGCAAAGTTTAAGTCACCTGTGCGATCGCGCAATGAATATTTAGTCGCTACCACAAAATGATCGCGGTCTTTAGCGATAAAGTCACCTACAAATTTTTCAGATGTCCCCTCCGTATAGCGGTTAGCAGTATCGATAAAATTACCCCCTGCATTGGCATACGTGTCGAAGATTTGTTTGCTGAGGTCTTTGTCGCAGCCCCATTTCCATTCGGTGCCGAAGCCCATCGTGCCGAGACTCAGTTCCGAAACGCGCAGGCCGGATTGCCCAAAGAGTTTATAATTCATAAAAATCTAATTTGATCACCTAATAACAACTTCTTTCTTCTTTTGATTCCTCTTGTGCGGGTTCATCTTTGTTGCATTGTTTATGAACACACGTGGCAGGATCACCAAAATAAACTTTGTGTTTATGAATGCGGAGAATTCCTTTGGCATTGAGATTCTGAATAACCCGGATAACGGTTTCAACCCGTAGGCCAGTCATTTGAGCAATTTGCTTCCGCGTAAGTTGCACCTGATTACAGATTGAACAAATACAGGATTTTTGATCAGACAGGTATTCGAGCAGAGTTTCAACTATATTTTCCGGGTTATGCTCGGCCATTTTCTTGAGCATAAAAAATTTAAACCGCAATCGTTGTGCTAACAAGGAAGAAAATTCAAAATGAATTTGAGGATAATCAACTAACAGTTGGTGGAAATCCTCTTTTCGCAATCGCACGATACAGGTGGGTTTGTTGGCAATGGCGGTGGCCGCATAAGTCTGGCCATCAAACAAAGGCAATTCTCCAACACTATCATCTTTTTCCACCAGGGTTTGCAAATATTCATCCCCTGCTTGATTAAAGTTAATCCATCGTACTTGCCCACTTACCACCTGATAATAATAATTGCAGTTGCTTCCTTCCCGAAACAAAATCTCTTGAGGAACCAAGTTGATGTAGGTTGCTCCACGTTCCAGCAAAAGGTTAATTTCAATCATTTATACTATAACTTAACAAAAAAAATTAACAATGTAAATCAACAACTTCGGACTATGGTTTCATAGCTTCTTTGTTGATTGAGTTATCCATTAATAAATGTTCCAATGAAAAAGATAGCTATAGTACTTTTTGACGAAGTTGAAGTACTCGATTTTGCAGGACCCTTCGAAGTATTCTCTGTTACAGGAAGACGCAAGTTAGGAGAACCCTATCACGTTTTTACTGTCTCTGAAAAAGAGACTATATCAGCTCGTAATCAGCTGGTCATAAAACCAACTTATACATTTTCAAATACACCAACACCCAATATCATTTTAATACCCGGAGGGGGCGGATATTATCCCGATGGTCGACCCTTTGGGTCAAGACGGGAAATGGAAAATCCGGTCATGATAAAGTGGGTACAGAAACAGGCTCAGCAAGCCGAATTGGCCTTATCGGTGTGTACGGGAGCTCTTATTCTGGCCAAAGCTGGTTTACTGGAAAACCTGGAAGCAACCACCCATTTTATGGCGATAGATTCTTTAAGGCAGATCGCTCCGAACACGCGCGTTTCGGCTGATAAACGATATGTGGACAATGGAAAAATTATCCTATCGGCAGGGGTATCAGCAGGTATTGACATGGCTTTTTATGTTGTTTCAAAACTACAAGGCCCTGAAGTAGCCCGGGAAGCCGCGCAGTATATGCAATATGATTATTGGAAATCTTGAAATGAAAAAAGCCTCGGACGAAATCCGAGGCTTTGTGGGAGCTGAGGGGTTCGAACCCCCGACCCTCTGCTTGTAAGGCAGATGCTCTGAACCAGCTGAGCTAAGCTCCCAATATGTTTATCTTAACCACCCCGACATCTCGGGGTAAGCTCCCTTTTCCGTAAAGGACTGCAAAGGTAAAAGAGAATTGCAATTGTGCAAAAGCGGAACGCAAAGAATATCCCCCATTAAATCAGATTTTGATCAAAATAAAGCAGGTCTTCTTTGGTTTAATAGTTGTAGCGTATTTTTGTAGACCATTTTTTCAACTTTGAAGCTTTTTAAGAAGATACTTTTTTACCTTCTCATCACGGTAACTATTGTGGTTACAGGCCTGGTGATCTCGGTATTTTTATTTAAAGATCGCATCATCCAGCAATTTGTGAATGAGGCCAACAAGAGTCTGAATACCCCGGTGAAGATCGGGAAGATTGACATCTCTATGTTTTCCAACTTCCCCAGTCTGGCCATCGTGTTTACAGATGTGTATGTAGAAGACAGCCACCCCGGCAACTATCCGCTGCTTACAGCCGATCGCATTGCCTTTACCCTCAACCCCCTTGAAGTGTGGGGCGGAAATTACTCAGTACGCGGCTTATCCGTAACCGGCAGCGAAACAAACCTGAAGATAAACGCAATTGGCAAAGGCAATTTCAATATTCTGAAAAAGCGTGAAGGCACGGGTGAAGCCGTTACGTTTAACCTGCAGGATGTTCGTTTGGAAAAAACCATTGTCAGTTATCAGGACGAGCAAGCCCGGCAACACCACGTCTTTAACAGTGAAAAACTCGGGGCCTCAATTTTAGTCACCGGAGATCTCTATCAGATTGAAGCTGATGGCGATGTGCTAACGGAACAAATAGGTATACGCAATTCCCGATATTTAACCAACAAGAATTTTCTGATTAACACAACGTTAAACTATGATGATGAAAATAAAGAAGTCCTATTCAAAACCGCTACCATTACAGTAGGCAGCTCTGATTTCGCCATTACCGGAAACTATCTCTTTAAAGAAAGAAATCTTATTGATCTGAAAGCGGAAGGCAAAGATACTGACATTCAAACCCTGCTTTCTCTGCTGCCCGATGAAGCGAGCAAAAAACTAAAACAATACCGCAGTGATGGCGATGTGTTTTTCAACTTGTCACTAAAAGGTGAAATCAGCGAACGCAAAAGCCCATCCATTTCGGTAGCCTTTGGCTGCACCAATACTACACTCTACCATCCCGATTATAAAACACAAATCAAAAACGCAAACCTGGAAGGTTCATTAGCCAGTACCTCGGTTACCGACTTTTCAAATGCTGAGTTATTTCTTAAGGGAGTTACTGGCGAACTCAATGGCCAGGTGTTTAATGCCAATCTTTCTATTAAAAAATTCAATGATCCTTTTGTAAGTTTTGATTTTAAAGGAGATCTGGATGCAGCCTCGATTTTTAACTTCTATCCCATTAACGGGGTAAACGATCTGAGTGGGTTTTTATCTGCCGATGTTTCCTTCGAAGGCCAAACATCGCTGTTGAAAAAGAAAGCTACTGTTCAGAAAGTAAAAACCAATGGCGCCATAGTTATGAGTGATGTCAACTTTGGCTTCGGCAGGGAAAACGTAAAATTTAAAGATATTAATGGCTCACTGCAATTTAACAACCAGGATCTGGCCCTAAGTAATGTGAGTGGTCAATTTGAAAATAGCGACTTTAAACTCAACGGATTTTTTAAAAACATCATCACCTTTCTCCTCTTTGAAAATCAACCCATTGGCATCGAAACAGATTTAAAGTCAGATTTCCTGGATCTTGATCAGTTGTTTGCGATTGGTTTTGGAGAAGGCGAATCCGAAAACTACCGGTTCAGTATTTCACCTGACCTACAACTCAATTTTAATTGTGATGTGAAACGGATGAAGTACAAAAGGTTTAAACCTACGGATATTAAAGGAGACCTGCTCGTTAAAAATCAGGTTGCCATTTCCCGCAACATTGCCATGCGCGCCATGGGTGGACAGTTAACCTTAAATGGAATAGTTGACGCTAAAAATCCGAAGGCGATTGACGTCATCAGTTCCTTCAAATTAAATGGACTTCACGCGGATAGTATTTTTTATGTGTTCGAAAATTTTTATCAGGATTTTATTCAGGATAAACATCTGAAGGGCCAGGTCTATGCAGATGTAGAAATGGAGATGGTACTGAATGAAAATCTTAATCTGATTTCGCCCACACTGATTGCGGACATTAGTGCAACAATCAAAAACGGAGAACTCAACAATTTTGAACCCCTGCAAAAACTAAACAAATACCTGGATGATGAAAGTCTGAGTCGGTTGCGTTTTGCCGATCTTAAAAATGAAATCCATATAGAAAACAAAACCATCTATCTGCCGCAAATGGAAGTGAAGAACAACGCCACGACCATTCAGTTGAGTGGCACCCACACCTTCGATCAGCAAATTGATTATAGGGTGATCGCCCCGTTGCGCAACAAAAGGAAGATCGATCCGGATGAGGCCTTCGGGGCCATTGAAGAAGATGGCACCGGTAAAGCAAAGATTTTTTTAAAGATAACCGGTACTACAGATAAATACGAAATCAGCTATGACAAAGAAGCCGTAAAAAAGAAAATTGCCAGCGATCTTAAAAAAGAAGTTCAGGAACTGAAAGATGCCTTCAAACTGAAAGGTCAAAAAAAGAAAAAGGAGTTGGAGCTATCGGATGAAGAGTTTGATTGGGATAATAATCCGGATCAATAACTAGTTTCTTAGCATGAACATCAACAAGGCTCCGAGCGAAGTGACCAAACCGGATATCAGCAGCCAGCCTACAATCTTATTCAATAAAGGTTTTGTGCTACCCCGGCCGGAGCGCCATAAAAAGAACCCTGCAATAGCAACTGGAAACACCAGAATAACATTTACCAACCATGCCCAAAACCAACCCAATAACAAAAACCAGACGCTACAGATAAGTGCAAGAATGTTATAGATGAACTTCTTCCTATCTAGCGTCATATTCTATTTTCCATAATAAATAAATGGTGCCCAATAGTACGGGTGTTGAAATTCTTTTCCGTACTCGCCTTTAATAAACTTACGCTTCAGGTCATTTACAATTTGAGGATAGGCTTTGCCCTTTGCCACCTCTTTGTAAAAATTACTCATAAATAACATCGTGCTGGTGTCACTCACGGGCCACAAAGAAACCAGGGCAGCATTCGAGCCTGCCAGCAAGAGAGATTGCGTTAACCCTGTTACACCTTCGCCCACATATAATTTTCCAAGCGCTGTCTGGCATGCGGAGAGGACTGTTAAGTCGCAATTCAACTGGAGGTTTGCTATCTCTACCGCATTTAAAAAACCATCTTCACCTTCCTGCTCTTTCGGGAAAATACTCATGGCCACACCCGATAGGTCGGGCACTTCGGCCACCACAAACCCATGCGTTGCCAGATGCAGAACTTTATAGTTTTTAAGCTGGCCACTTTGCGACATGGCCTTGAGTCGGTTTTCTGTCATGTCCTTTTCTAAAAATATTTCAGCCCCCGGCAAATTTTTGCTGATGTTCTTCACTTCTTCGGATGTACCCGGTAGAGGATTCAGCGCCTTTGTGCCAAACAACGTTGCATATGCCTTGCGCAACGATTTACCTTCACGGATGTTCGCAGCAACTTCCGCCTGCAATAAATTCATATCCCCCACTGAGGCGATTGTCATTCCCTCCTGATCAAGATCTTCGTAAGTAGCACCCCCCATTGCCAACAAGGGTTTTCTGGAATCAGCATATTTTCTGGATTCCAATTGCAACAGCACACTGGTAGAATGCAGGTATCGGATATTGTATTTTTCAACCAGGAATTTGCCATCAAATGTTTTCAGCGCCTCAAACGGAATAAAACTCAGAATGTCATTCGGTGAAATGATCAGTGTCTTAATGCCCCCCAGCCTGTTGTTGATGGGAGTTATTAAATATCGCTGGTAACGGGTAAGAAGGTCGCTCAGCATTTCGTCATTCAAATGGGCCTGTTCTGCATAGCCCCTGGTAAGTTTTGCCACCCGATCAAATTCATTTCGTGGCGCGATCGCATCCCTGTCATAGGCCTGCGCCACCTGTGTTCTTTGGTTACTCACACTTATCCACTCAAAGCCGCGTGCTGTTTCTTCTGTCAGGCTATTTTGTTTTGGATCAGTCTCCGATTTTTTAGCATACTTGTCGCGGATATCGCCTACAAATCGTGGATCGGTATTAAAAACCACGTGTGCATATTTTTTTGTAATTACCAGGATCACAATTTCATGTCCGGAGAATACATCATACATGATGCATGCTTCATCAGGCTTTAACAGATTCTGCAAATCCGAGATGTAGGGAGTTTGTTCATCGTTATGTGACAAGCGTTCGTTGAGCACACGAGCGCGACTTCTTTCCATGGCCTCAAATGTTTTTTCAGCGTTGCCTGTTTGCGCATAGCACGACACCAGCCATTGATTTGCCGCCAATTGATTTTGATAATGCGCCAAACGGTCTTGCGGATTTGTGTAGTTGGGTCCAAACATGGCCAGCAAGGCAGATTCTTCAAAAAAATTAATAGCTTGTTCTAAGTCTGGTATGGCATAATACAGGGCTCCGAGATTGTTCAGGTAAAGAGATGCCTGATCCAATCTGTTTTCCTTCTTTGCTAAATCTATTTGATAACGATAAAGATTACGGCTCTTTTGTTGACCTTCCCTACCTGTGCCCCAATAAAGTGTAGCAAGATTACTGATAAGTGAAGTTTTGATTGGTAAGTTATACTCATCAGCTATTTTAAATCCTTGCTCACCGTACTTAATACCTACCGCAGTTGATTCAGGCGAATAAAAATCAATGTTCGCCATGGCAATAGCATTTGCTGATACCGCAATACCATCTATATACTGATGCTTAACAGCCAGATCATAAGCCTGAATTGCATGCTGCGAACCTAACTCACTTCTAACTGTGCCCCCAGCCTTTCGCATCAAGCTATAGGCAGACGCAAGATTTGTCAACCCTATTACATCAGCTGTTACAATGGGTGATTTGCCCAGGTGTGTATTGAAGTCTTCCCGGTATTGAACAGCTTTCTCAAAATCCCCTTTATCAGTATTATAGGCAATAAGTTGCACGATGAAATTTGAGGCCAGATAATGGTTATTGCCAAAGCCTTTCGCTTTGAGCTGAATATAACCCTCGTTAACAATTTCCAGTGCTTCACTATTATATCCCCATCCCTTTAGCCACCGGCCTGCGTAGTTATACGATAACAACGCCATGTCGGGCTTGCCTTGCTGATAAAAAAGAGCTGCCTTCTCGCGGCATGCTTTCATCAACTCGTCTGGCTGCTCAGGATAGGTATTATAGATTGCAATCAATCTTGCCAAAGAAATATCCCGTTGTTTTATAGAGGGCGCTGTTTGATCATACCAGGAGGCCAAACTTTTAAATACTTCTGCTTTTCCAAATATTTTTCCTAACTCAATGATCTCAGCCACCGTTGCTTTAATATCATCATGATCGGGCGAGAGCTTTGTTGCCTCGATCAACAATTTCTTAGCTTGTTCAACGTCTCCATTAAACGCCAACACATAAGCTTTCGCTGTAAGGGATGGCGATGAGGATGGATCCATAGCAAGGGCTATGTTTATATAGGTGAATGCTTCTGCAGGTCGGTTCAAATAGAGCAGGGCTGCTGCTTTATTAACATTGACTATATAATTATCAGGATAAACTCTCAATATCTGATTGGAAAGGGAAAGGGATTCACTATACTTTTTTTCGTTGTATAGCTCGATCATTTTCGTTTCCAATTCAGTGTAATCCTGCGCAAAGGCAACCGTTGCACTACTCAAAACCAGAATCAGAATAAATGACTTCATCTTTAATAGGCAGAATTTAAGTTGCACAAGTCACCATTAAAGCTGACTAAACTTTTGTTGACATTCCCATTATAATATGTTTCCTCCACATCAAATGTAATGGCCGCACCTTTTTGCTGAACCCGGAAGTGCAGTGTCTGATAATACTTGTTATTTTCTTCTACTATCGAGCCTATTGTTTTACTTCCCAACTTGTTGCCTTTATTATCAAAGGCTTCCACACTAAAGCGAAAAATTTTCTGAATCCCGATAGAATACTGATTGCCAACAAGAAATGTGTACCCATTCTGGCAAACTGAAAGAATAGCCACTGACCACACGTTGTGATCTTTGGTGGTGCTAAGATCGTATTCATAAAAATTCTTTTGAACAAAGGGCAAGTCATTGATCATCTTCGCCCGATTTATGACCGTGCTGAAATCGTACGGAAAAGCATATTTTTCAAAACTATCATAGAACTGTTGGAAATCTGGCGGCAACGACTCGGTGAGAATAATCTTTTTTACATCCTGCTCGGTAGCTTTTGCCATCGTTGCCTGGCTTGCAACAATTTTCTGTTTGCCTTTGCGGGGATCAAAGACTTGAATCTCATCCACGCGGATGCTCATATTTGTATTTGCATACAGCCCCACCAAAGGCCCAAAGAATGGTTTGATATCGTCTTGAAAAACCTGTTTATCGTTGATCAGAAATTTATAGCCCCCTTCTGATTTAAGTACCGTAAGCGTATTATAGTCGTAGGGTTTTACAACTGTGGATTTTGATTCGCGCAGCACTTCATATTTTTTCCCGTTGTTGATGCTTATCAAAAATCCCTGCGCATTGTTGTAGCAAAAGGTGATATATTTTTTAGCATCCTCACTCATGCCAAAACGCACGCCCATCCATCCTTCACTCGAACCATTGAAGAAAATCATGCGGGAATGTATGCCAAACGAATCATCTTTAGTCGCGCCAACATTATTGAAGGTTTGCACAGCAGTAGTGTAGGCATGAATAACCAGGTGGCCATCTTCTACTTTAAAACTGTAATCCTTTGTGGTCTCTTCGAACCAGTTGTTTTTGTTGTCCTCGAATCCATCCGCCAAATACAATGGCTTTGATTGACCATAGCACAAGCACAGGCTGTGGATCAGTGACAAGGCGATTATCAATCTCTTCATAAAAGTATATCAGGCTTAACAGAAAATCAGGTATCGTCCAGTTAAAACCAGACGACACCTGCTATCCAGGTATTCCCACTTTCAACTATGGGAACGTTACTATTTATCAAAGTTTACGCGGGCGAACCAGAGCGCACTGCCTTTCTTATTCTCTCCAAAATAGGCCACCTTATTTGAGTCTACAAACTTAAAGTAGTTGGTAATTCCACCATAGTGAACATAGTTATCACCATTTCCATACTCCGTGTATTTATCGAAGGCTCCGGTTGTGAGATTAATTTTTGCGAGTTTGGGTACTGCCAAAGGCTTCTCAACCATGAGTGCCAATTCTTTTACGGCTTTGGTTCCAACTACATCAAAGTAGGTCCAGTAAAGTGTTTTGCCGTCTGTTGAGAATTCAAAAAACTGATAATCCGGAGAGGTGCCTTTGTACTTTTTGTTCATGGTGTATTGAGAGATCAGGTTTCCATTGGCATCAAAATGAAACATCACAAGATCTTCATACGAACGACCAATGATCTGGCCTTTGCCATTGCGCATCATACCGTAATTCTGGCCAGCCAAAATAATTTCACCAGCCGGACTGATCACCGTTTCATTAAATACAACTCTTCTTCCGTTATAAGAATCACCCTTCTTGCCATCTGGCTGGGGCTTCAGTTTTGTTTCAAAGTCATCCATGGAAATGTTGGACACAAAATCCACTCTTCCCTTATCTACTTTGGCTAATTGAAAGCGAGGCCATTTCTTTTTCTCGGCACCGGCAAACTCTAACCGGCTTTGAAAATATTCGTCTTGCTCTTCATTAGCAGGACCGTAGAAATAAACCGCACCATCTTTGCCCAATACAAAATCATCAATGCGCCAGATGCTGTTAGGAGACGCGAAACTTATTTTATCCAATAATTTGCCTTCGTAGGAAACACGAACATAGGTGTACTCCGTGGGTGTTTTACTCCAGATTTTGGGCCCCGTGTAATTTTTTGCTTTGGTAGGCGCAAAAATGACAATCATATCGCTCTTTGGATCATCATCAGTGGTTGGATATCCATACACAGCAGCTACCGACTGAGGAGTCTCAAAATTTACAACCACATCCGCCAGTTGTGTTAGATTGACATCATACTTTAAAAAATGGTAATTCATCATGTGATTATAAGGTCCACTTTTAGGACTTCCTTTTTCGCCTGTCAGTATCATAGCCGTACCAGTCGTGTTATCTTCAATATGATCATGGTAGAATAGCTTCTTTTCATCATCAGTTTTAGCCTTGAGCTTTTCAGCCACATTGGTAGTCACATTATAGCCACCCGAAAACCAACTCCAGTTAAAGTTGGTCACCTTTCTCTTTAATACGAGAGTCCCCATCAAGTTCGGATCTACAGCCAAACCTTCTTTGGAAAAATCTTCGCCACGATATTTTTTAGGACGATACTTGGCAGGGAGTTCTTTCTCCATGTCGATAAGTTCTTCCGATTGATTAAGAAAGTTGAAATCGGTATCAAATGAATAGGTAATAAACTTAGCCTGATTCTTTTTAGCCCTTACCCGATACACCACATCAATTTGTCGTTTCTCCAGGTCGGTATTAATAATGTGAATGAAGCCCTTCATGGCCTCCTTCGAAACATCATAGGTCTTTTCGAGATCAACGGTTTGGGCCTGCGCCAAACAGACAATCAACAGCATAGGGATAATTAGGTATTTCATTAGGGGTATGGTTTAGGATACAAGTCTGATTAATCATCCAAAGGACATCCTTCTTAACCACCTTGGCAATCCGTATATTTTGGTAATTTGCGCATACCTAGGAATACGTAGTAACTAATTAAATATGGTCTTGAGAGCCGCCTATCCGAAACTGATCTATGAAAAAGCTTAGGCTGATTTGCCTTCTCCTTCTACTGACACTTCAGGCATTCAGTCAAAATAAAAATATTGACAGCCTTAACGTTGCACTGGAACAAGCTGCAGGAAAAAATAAAATAAAGACCTTATTAGAACTTTGTTGGGAGTATCGTTTTATAAATGCTGACTCGGCAAGAAAATTTGGACTCCGTGCCTTAGAATTAGCCAGACAGCAAGGCGCTCAAGATTTAGAAACCGAGGCACTTCATTATGTAGGCGTTACACATGAAGCACAAGGCAATTACAAAGAGGCCCTCACCTTCGAACAGCAGGCGTTAACGCTTGGTAAAAAAATTGGTGATTCTTTAAAAATTGCCAACACACTCAATAATCTCGGAATCATCAACGATGAGATAGGCGACTACGAAAAAGCACTTGCCTATTATTTTGAGGCCCGCAAGATTTACGAAGCATTAAAAGAAGAGAGCAAAGTAGCCATGGTGTTGACGAATGTTGGCATTGTACTTAAAGCCCAAAAGGAATACAAAAACGTTGTACACAATTACTGGGAAGCCCTCTCCATTTATAAACGTCTGGGAAACAAATTTGGGGAAGCGTCTTGTCATGCCAATCTGGGCTCGGTATATCTTTTTATTCCTGACTATGACAGTGCCCTTCACTATTCATTACTGGCCAGTACCGAATTTGAAAAACAAAACATCCAACAGTTTTTACCTACCACCTGGAGCAACGCTGCCAAGGCTTATCAAAAACTGGGGCAACCTGCGCAAGCAAAGGAGCTTTTTCTCAAAGCAAAAGAACTTCACACCCAATACGATAATAAAAAAGAATTATCTTTCACTTCTATTCAGCTCGCACTCCTGGAGAATGAATTGGGAAATCCCAGCAGTGCCTTAAAATTTGCCCATGATGGATTGACAGGAGCGCGAGGCATAAAAGCTCTTGAACAAATCATGCAGGCACATGAAGCCTTGGCCACTATACATGCGACTTCAAAGAACTACCAAACTGCCTGGCATGAGCATCAACTTTATGTCATCTATAAAGACTCACTTTTTCAGCAGGAAAAAGCGAAACAACTTTTGACGCTACAGCTAAAATTTGAAACGGAGAAAAAAGACAATCAAATTGTTCAATTGAATAAAGACAATGAGATTAAGTCTGCCACCATCCAGCGCAACTATTTTTTATTTGGTGGATTAGGGGTCGTCCTTTTACTTACTTTCTTCTTTTATCGTTATCGTGAAAAACTAAAACAAAAAGCGATTGAACAAGAACAAAAAGTTCGCCTGCGCGAAGCCCAGATTTATGCTGTGATCGATTCGCAAGAACGTGAACGCAAACGATTTGCCTCCGATTTACATGACGGCATGGGGCAACTGGTTTCCGCGCTTCAACTTAACATCCAATCTATCAAGCAAAATCAGGATTTGGAGAAGACTGTTTCGCTGGTAGAAAATTCAGAACATCTACTCACAGACATTCAATCCGAAATCAGGAACATTGCTTTCAACCTGATGCCCGCTATTTTAGTAAAGGAAGGTTTGTTGCAGGCTGTTCGCGAACTCATCCGCAGAATAAATAAAGCTTCTTCAATTCAAATTGAATTAGCCATTCATGACGTACCTGAACGCTTGCCGGATGTGGTAGAAGTTTCTGTGTACCGTATTATTCAGGAATTGCTTTCCAATATTATTAAACATAGTAAAGCCAGTCAAATTACCATATCCTTTACCGGCTATCAGGATGAAGTAGTACTTACTATTGAAGACAATGGAAATGGGTATGATCTTGATAAATTCCAGCACAGCGAACACAGCAACGGGTGGCGTACCATTCAAACCAGAATAAACCTGATTAAAGGCGAGATTGAGTTTGATACGATGGCCGGAAGAAAAAACAGCACGGTTATTATTAACATACCCATCAATACTCTTACTTCAAAAGAGTCCGTACTTAAAAATACCTAGCTATCGGTATTTAATACGATTGGTGAATGCCTTTGATTTGCCTGGGTTAACTTTTCCATGTGCTAAAGAAAATTTGGTTTCCATACAGGATTGAGCGATTTTTAACGCGCATGAAAAAGCACTCGGTTCTGTTGGTAGACGACCATCGCATTTTGCTGGAAGGAGTGAAGAGTCTTATTCAGGATCCTTTCGAAGTGAAAGCCACCGCTGCTTCTGGCCGCGAAGCCATTGAGCTTTTAAAAAATCAAGAGTTTGATGTATTAGTTACTGACTATCAGATGCCTGAATTTACAGGATTGGAGTTGGTAAAAGTTGCCCGGGCTGCGCAACCCGACATTAAAATCATTGTGCTAAGCATGCACGATGATCCCGCCATTGTGAAAGAACTATTGCGCTCAGGCGTGCTGGGGTACATTCTAAAAAAAGACACCCATAAAAACCTGACGGATGCATTGGCTAAAGTAATTGTAGGGAAGCGTTTTTTGAGTGATGAAATTGCCGAATTGTTAATCAACAATTCAGAGGAAGAAGACAAAGGCGTGCTCACAACACGTGAAGTGGAGATTTTGAAACTCATCACCAAAGAATTTAGTAGCCGCCAGATTGCCGAAATACTTTTTATCAGTGAGCGCACCGTGGAAACACACCGCAAAAACATCCTGAAAAAAACCGGTGCTACTAATTTAGTAGGGCTTATTAAATATGCTTATGCCAACAAGTTGATGTAACTCAAAGCAACTTTGCCCGGTTCCAGTATTTATCCATTTCCGCCAACGTCATCTCACCCATCTTCTTTCCATCTTTTGCCGATTCTGTTTCCAGGTATTGAAAACGCTTGATGAATTTTTTGTTGGTTCGTTCTAATGCCTCCTCAGGATCGATGTTGATAAAGCGCGCATAGTTCACTAAGGAGAAGAGTAAATCGCCAAACTCAGCCATTGCCTTCTCGTGATTAATCGCCTCGTCAGTTTCCACATTAAATTCTTTTTTAAACTCCTGCATTTCTTCCTCCACCTTTTCCCAAACTTGTTCCTTCTTCTCCCAATCAAAACCCACACCGCGCGCTTTATCCTGAATGCGAATGGCTTTCACCAAAGCGGGTAACGATTTGGGTACACCTTCCAACACGGATTTATTACCTGTGCGCAACTTAATCTTCTCCCAATTTTCCTTTACCGTTTTTTCATCATCAGCCACCACATCACCATACACATGCGGGTGTCGCTCGATTAACTTATCGCAAATAGAATTTAAAACATCGGCCACGTCAAAGACCCCAGCCTCGCTGGCTATACGCGCATAAAACACATTATGAAGCATGAGGTCACCCAATTCTTTTTTAACCTCTTTAAGATCACCTTCTAATATTGCGTCCGATAATTCATAGGTTTCTTCTATTGTCAGGTGCCTCAGGGTTTCTAAGGTTTGCTTTTTATCCCACGGGCAGTTTTCCCGCAATTCATTCATTACCGTAAGTAAACGATCGAAGGCTTGTAGTTTTGCTTCGCGATTAAGATCGGGCGCAGAAAGTGGTTTTTTTGTCATTGATTACAAACTTATAGCTGGCGATTTCTGTTGTAATATTGCACCATAAATTGGTAATTCGTAACTCATAATTTGTAATTCCAGATGACCATTTTTCTTCTCACACTCGCGGTATTCGGATTGTTCTTTGTGCTCATGTCCGTTCGGTTGTTATTCGTTAAGAATGGCGAATTTCGAGGCACGTGTGCAACCCAAAGCCCGTTTCTGGCCAAAGAAGGAATTACCTGCGGTTATTGTGGCAAAACCATCGGTGAAGGGGACGCCTGTGGCGATCCGGAAAAAGAATCATCCGTGATGCCCGAAATCAAAAAGAAATAAGCATCAGGCTCCATCTAACTTCGGATTCATACTCTTCCATTTTTCTTAGATTTGCGGATAAGTTTATAAACTAATTCCGTGACCTTAATCAAATCTATCTCTGGCATTCGGGGCACTATAGGGGGCGCACCCGGTGAAGCATTAACCCCTGTTGATACTGTTAAATTTGCAGCCGCCTTTGGCACCTGGATCAAATCCCGCAAGGGAAAGAAAGTGGTGATTGGCCGCGATGCCCGCCCTTCCGGGGAAATGGTTAGTCAACTCGTTGCCGCAACACTTCAAGGTCTTGGATTGGATGTGATTGACCTTGGTCTCTCCACAACGCCCACGGTAGAAATTGCTGTGGTGGCTGAAAAAGCGGGCGGTGGAATCATTCTTACCGCGAGTCATAATCCCGTGCAGTGGAATGCATTGAAGCTATTAAACGAAAAGGGTGAATTTATTTCGGGGTCAGATGGCGCAGAAGTTTTAAATCTTGCCGAAGCTGAAAAATTCGATTTTGCATCCGTAGAAAAATTAGGAAGCTACAAACCTAACAACACCTATCTACAGAAACACATCAATCTGATCTTGAAACATAAACTGGTTGATGTAAAAGCTATTCGAAATGCAAAATTCAAAATTGCAGTGGATGCTGTGAATTCAACTGGTGGAATTTTTGTGCCCCACTTGCTTAAAGCCTTGGGTGTAAAAAAAATAGTGGCTCTTTATTGCGAACCCAATGGAAAATTTCCGCACAATCCAGAACCGTTACCGGAGCATCTTTCTGTAATCAGCAAAGCCGTAAAAAAAGAAAAGTGTGATCTGGGTATTGTGGTCGATCCGGATGTGGATCGATTAGCGTTGATTCAAGAAGATGGTAAGCCCTTCGGTGAAGAATATACGCTGGTGGCTGTTGCAGATTATGTACTCAGCAAAAAGAAAGGCAACACGGTTTCCAATCTGTCATCAACGCGTGCTTTACGCGATATTACCGAACAAGCCGGAGGCCAATATTACGCGGCTGCTGTAGGCGAAGTGAATGTGGTAACCAAAATGAAAGAGACAAAGGCTGTGATTGGTGGTGAGGGTAATGGCGGCATCATCGTGCCCGACTTTCATTATGGCCGCGATGCCTTGATAGGCATTGCCTTGTTTCTTACCCATCTGGCAAAATCAAAAATGAAAGCTTCGGAATTGCGTAAGTCATATCCCGCTTATTTCATCTCTAAAAATAAGATTGAATTGACTCCACAGATTAATGTCGATGATGTGCTGGAGAAAATTAAGGCCCGATACTATTCTGAAAAAATCAATATGATTGATGGTGTAAAGATTGATTTTGAAATGGAGAAAGAGTGGGTTCATTTGCGCAAGAGCAATACGGAGCCGATCATTCGCATTTATGCCGAATCACAAAACGAGCAGAAGGCAGATCATTTGGCGCAAAGAATTATTAAGGATATAAAGGAAATTATTAAATAGTTCACTGTCCACAGTAGACTGTGATCTGTGTAGTGTTGACCAACCAGCATATGAAGATTTATCTTGACAACGCAGCTACGACACCACTTGACCCAGAAGTATTTGAGGCCATGAAGCCTTTTATGCTGGAGGATTTTGGTAACCCGTCATCTACACATGCCCACGGCCGAAAGGTGCGGGCGGCTATTGAAACCGCGCGCAAAAAAATTGCTGAGTTACTGAATTGCACACCGGGCGAAATCATTTTTACTTCCGGTGGCACCGAAGCTGATAACGCTATTATTCGGTGTGCTGTCGAAACGTATGGAATCAAACATGCCATCTCTACCCCCATCGAACACCATGCGGTAACCCATACGCTAGGGACGTTAGAAAAGCAAGGCTTCATTGAGTTGCATTACGTAAACATGGATGCAAACGGTCATGTAGACTTGGCACATCTGGAAGAATTGCTGAAAACATACCCAAATGCCTTGGTCTCTTTAATGCATGCCAACAACGAAATCGGCAATATTCTTCCGATAGAAGAAGTTGGTATGCTGTGTGAAAAATACAAGGCTTACTTTCATTCGGACACGGTTCAAACGATGGGACATTACCGGCACGATTTGAAACAGCTGAAGCTGCACGGTATGGCAGCTGCCGCACATAAATTTCACGGACCGAAAGGGGTTGGATTTATGTACATTAATAAAGACAAAAAGATTCATCAGTTTGTGCATGGCGGCTCGCAAGAACGCAACATGCGGGGTGGCACTGAAAACGTGTATGGGATCATCGGGTTAGCAAAGGCATTGGAAATCTGCTATCGCGAAATGGAAGCCCACGAAACTTCCATCAAAAAGCTGAAGTCGCAGATGATTGAAAAATTAAAAGAGGCAGTGCCCGGAGTGAGCTTTCATGGTGACTCAGCCAATCTTGATCAAAGTTTATATACCGTGTTGAATGTAAGCTTACCCGAAAGCGATGAGAATGAAATGTTGTTGTTTAATCTGGACATGGCCGGCATCTCAGCATCGGGTGGCAGTGCGTGTTCCAGTGGGGCCAGCACCGGTTCGCATGTGTTAGGCGCACTCTATCCAAACTCTAAACGTGGTGCGGTTCGTTTCTCTTTCAGTAAATACAATACTTCAGAAGAAATTGATTTTGTTGCCAATAAATTATCGGAGATCTACAAGGTTACTGTTTAGCTAATCGCATACTGCCGGCTTCCAAATCGCTTGATAATTTCCTTCTCCAGCATTTCACGTTGTAACGGATGGGCAATGTTCATCAGGGCAAGAGCGCGTTGATGAAGATTTTTTCCGTAGAGATTGGTGATACCATACTCCGTCACTACATAATGTACATGCGCGCGGGTAGAAACTACACCTGCTCCCTGTTTGAGGAAAGGAACAATTTTTGACTCGCCATTTTTTGTTGAGGACGCCAGCGTAATGATGGGCTTTCCGCCATCAGATAGCGAAGCCCCCCGAATAAAATCCATTTGTCCGCCTACACCCGAAAACTGATACGTGCCAATGGAATCGGCACACACTTGTCCGGTGATATCAATTTCAATTGCGCTATTAATCGCCACAACTTTTTGGTTTGCGCGAATCACTCGAGTATCATTTACATAATCAGCTTCAAGAAATGCAAAGCCCGGGTTATCGTCAATAAAGTGGTAGAGTTTATCGGTACCAATCGCGAAAGCGGAAACCACTTTGCCACGATGTTTCTTTTTATACGCATTGGTGATTACTCCCTTCTTAACCAAATCAATCACACCATCCGAAAACATCTCCGTATGCACCCCAAGATCCTTGCAATGACCCAGTGATCGCAACACGGCATCCGGAATTGCCCCGATACCCATTTGTAACGTAGAACGATCTTCGACTAACTCAGCTACCTTTTTTCCAATACTAATGTCGGTTTCAGAAATACGGGCGCTATAGTTTAACTGCGGTAACAAGTCATGGGCTTCTACCATCGCATCCAATCGGCTTACATGAACAAAGCCATCGCCATGCGTACGTGGCATATTTGAGTTCACCTGCGCAATTATTTTTCTCGCATGTTTTATAGCCGATTTTGCAACGTCTACGGAAGTTCCCAACGAGCAAAACCCATGCTTATCCGGTGGCGAAACATGAATCAACACCACATCAATCGTCAAAATTCCTTTCTCAAATAGTTTAGAAATCTCACTAAGAAATATAGGAACATATTCTCCATTGTCGCTATTCACACACTCACGGATATTTTCAGACACAAAAAGCGAGTTGAAAAAAAACCGGTCCTTGAATTCCGGCTTGGTTAACTCCATGGGCCCCAGGGTGCTTACCGCGATCAACTCTACATTGCGCAAATGGTCAGAATTTTCCGTTAATGCTTTCAGTAAAGTAAGGGGCGTAGCTGCACTTCCGTGGATGAAAACGCGGTCATCCGATCGAATTAATTTTATAGCCTCAGCAGCCGAAGTATATTCTGGTGTCATAACTGCGAAAGTTAAGCAGAGCTATCTGTTTTACCCGATGATTTATATCAGTTAATTAACTAATTTTAATCGTATGGCAGCATCACATTTTGTTTCATTTATAGGTTCGGGAAATCTTGCGTGGCACCTCGCACCCGCCCTTGACAATGCAGGATTTATTGTAAAAGAGGTGTATAGTTTAAATCCACAACATGCCGAAGCATTAACCGGACGGCTCTATCAGGCTGAGGTAAAAGCAACTCTGGATTTTTCCACCAGCGATTCCTCTGTCTTCATCATAGCTGCTACGGATGAAGCGATCCGTAAGATTGCGCAAGAAATTATTTTACCGGATGATGCCATTCTGGTCCATACATCCGGCAGTCAACCCATAACCGAGTTGCAGTATGCCGCAACGCCACATCTTGGGGTTCTCTACCCACTTCAAACATTCACGAAGAACCGTAAAGTAGACTTCAAAAGTATTCCCTTGTTTGTTGAGACACACACGCAGGAGGCCGAAACTATGTTGATGCAACTTGGCAAAAGCATCAGTAATGAAGTGCGCAAAATTGCCTCCGAAGAGCGGAAAGCATTGCATGTAGCCGCAGTGTTTTCGTCAAACTTTACCAATCACATGCTCACCATTTCGAAAGAAATTATGCGACAAAACAGTCTCGACTATGATTGGCTCAATCCATTGATTACCGAAACGATTAGCAAGAGTTTGTATATGGGGCCCGAGGAAGCTCAAACCGGACCCGCTAAGCGGGGGGATTTAGATATTCTAGATACGCACATTGATTTTTTAAAAGGTCAGGATGCCATAGCGGAGATTTATAAAGTGATTAGTCAGCATATAATTGATACCCATTATCAAGGCTGATTTTTTTTGATTAGATTTATTATTAAATACTTACTATGAAAACTCTACTTATCGCATTTCTGGTAGCAACGTGCATTGCGGGGGAGGCACAAGAAAAAGAAATCAAGTCAGTGGAAGAACAAGTTGAGAAGTCAAAGGAATTGCCTCAACCCTTATTTGTTATTGATGGTGTGAAGAAAGTTATTTCGCAGGAACCAGGCGAAAAGAAAAAAGACCTTGATGCTGCTCTCAACATAAGTCCTAATGATATAGAAAGCATGACTGTGTTAAAAGGTCAGGATGCTATAGATAAATATGGTGAGGAAGGAAAAAATGGGGTGATTCTCATCACTACTAAAAGCTATATCCTAAAAGGAAGGCAAAAACAAAAACCATGAGGTTTCAGAAGTCACCTAAAAAAAAGAGGTCAGGAAAATCCTGACCTCTTTTAATATCTCTCAAAAGAATTATTTTCCTACTTCGGTAGGTATAACTTCTCCTTTGATGGTTAGTTGAACGAATCCCGCTTCAATGTTCGCTGTTACCGTTATAGTTTTGTTGAACCCATTAGGTGTTGCAGCATTAAAAGTTGCTTTAATGAAACCCTGGCCTCCTGGCATAACCGGCTCTTTTGTCCAGGCTGGTGTAGTACAACCGCATGAAGCCTGTACATTGGTGATTACTAAGGGAGTTTTTCCTGTATTGGTAAACTTAAACTCATGGGTAACTGGTACTCCTTGTTTGATTTTGCCAAAATCGTGGGTGGTATTATCCCAGGTGAAAACGGCTACATCGGTTTGGACTTCCGTTTTACCAAGCGTAGTAGCTGGTATTTGTTGCGCTGTGGCTGCGCCTGCTAAAACCGCAAAAACAGCGATAAAAAGTAATTTTTTCATTTCTTCTATAATTTTAGGTTAAACTTAGAGTGTTCTATTGAACCTTACAAACTTCCGACTCAAAAACCATACCCTGTGTTAACAAAAGCCTAAAAAATGTTAAGGGCTTGTTAATCTTAAAATTGCAGCAATAAATACTAACTACCTTTACAAAGTGAGCCGGTTTACACTTCGAATAGTAATTATTCTCGCTGCCCTAAGCATTGTGGGCATTACAGCCACCCAGATATATTGGGTGCGTAAGGCGTTTGATCTGCGTGAAAACCAGTTTAACCAGGATGTTACTGCCGCGCTGACTAATGTGGCGGGAAAGATTCTTGAGATCACAAAAACCCCCTCACCTGCCAACAACCCGGTAACTCAGCTCTCCACTAATTATTTCGTGGTGCTGGTGAACGGCCCCATCGACAACAACCTGCTGGAATTTTTACTTGTCACCGAATTTGAAAAGCGCAATATCACCGCTGCCTTTGAATACGGAGTTTATAATTGCGTGGAAAAATGCATGGAGGGTGGAAATTCCGTTTCACCAAAAAAAATTACCACACCCGTTAATTTCTCTGAGTTGCCAACGTGGCAAAATGATGGGTATTATTTTGGAGTTCAGTTTCCATTGGTGCAGGCAAACCTAATCAGTCAAATGGGCATCTGGGGATTTTCGTCAGTTGTTATGTTAATTGTGATCTTCTTCTTCGTTTACACCTTACTCGTTATACTAAAACAAAGACGATTGTCTGAAATACAAAAAGACTTTATCAATAACATGACCCACGAGTTCAAAACACCGTTATCCACTATCGCGATTTCAACGGCTGTTCTAAAAAATCCATCAATTATTCATACTCCGGAGCGGTTGTTAAACTATGCCACCATTATTGAAAATGAAAACCAGCGCCTGAAACAACAAGTTGAAAGAGTGCTACAGATGGCGCGTCTTGAAAAAGAAGATATTGGCTTAAAGAAAGAAGCGTGCGATGTTCACGATTTAATTCAGGAGGCTGCTAACAATAATACACTTGTTACCAAAGCTACCATTGAAATGGAATTGGCTGCCAGTAAATCCACCGTGCATGCCGACAAATTACATCTTGTCAACGTGATTTTTAATTTGCTTGATAACGCTATTAAATACAATCACCACCAGCCGGTCATTCACATTCGCACCTCCAATATAAACGGAAGCATTCTTCTTGAAATTCAGGACAATGGCATTGGTATCAGGCCTGAGGATCAGAAAAAAATATTCCATCGTTTTTATCGCGTGCCCACAGGAAACCTGCATGATGTAAAAGGTTTTGGACTAGGGCTTAGTTATGTTAAGTTGATTACAGAGGCACATAAAGGTAAAATTAGCGTTACCAGCGAACCAGGAATCGGAAGTTGTTTTTCCATTGTATTACCCCTGATAAAAGTATGAACGCAAAAATTCTGCTTGTCGAAGACGATCCCAGCCTCGGGTTTGTAATCAAAGATAATCTTGGGTTGAAGGGCTATGATGTTACCCTTTGCAGTAATGGAGAAGAAGGCTTCAACGTCTACAATGAGAAACAATTTGACTTGTGCATTCTGGATGTGATGATGCCAAAAAAAGATGGCTTCACACTGGCACAACAGATTCGCGAAAAAAACCAACAGATTCCAATTTTGTTTGTAACGGCCAAATCAATGTTGGAGGATAAAGTCGCAGGCTTTCAAAGTGGCGGGGATGATTACATCATAAAACCCTTTAGCATAGAGGAACTTTGCCTGCGGATTGAAGTTTTTTTACGAAGAACTTCTGCGCAACCAAAAGAAGAAAACTTCACTTTAGGCACCTTTAATTTTGACTGTCACAATTTCACGCTGCAACACCAGCAGACCGGAGAAAAAACATTAACTCAAAAAGAAGCTGAAGTTCTTAAGATGTTGTGTGAAAATAAAGACCGTGTATTAAAGCGCGAAGAAATACTAAAAGCAGTTTGGGGTAATGATGATTATTTTCTGGGTCGCTCCATGGATGTGTTTATCTCCAAACTTCGCAAGTATCTGAAAGAAGATCCACGTGTTCAGATTGTGAATTATCATGGCGTGGGTTTCAAACTTGAGGTTGAGCCCGCCAGCTAGCACAAGGCTCTTTTCAAATCAATTTATCAATCAGATTATCTACTGTAATTCCTTCGGCCTCCGCTTTAAAGTTGCGAACAATACGGTGACGCAGCACGGGGCGGGCAACCGCTTTCACATCTTCAATATCCGGTGAGTATTTTCCGTTGATTAGTGCGTTGCACTTGGCCCCTAGCACCAGGTATTGAGAAGCACGCGGTCCTGCACCCCACTCCAAAAATTCATTTGCAATGGAGGATCCGTTAGTTCCTGGCCGTGTAGCCTGGCTTAGTTTAACGGCATACTCAACTACGTTATCGGCAACAGGCACACGTCTTACCAAATGTTGAAAGGATACAATTTCTTCGGCTGTTAAAATTTTCGAAACATTTAGAATATCATCGGTTGTTGTGTTTTTTACGATGTCAACTTCTTGCTGATACGATGGATAATCCAGAAATATATTGAACATAAAACGGTCCAACTGGGCCTCGGGTAACGGATAGGTTCCCTCCTGCTCGATGGGGTTCTGCGTAGCCAACACAAAGAAAGGTCGGGGAAGATTGTATTGCTTACCCGCAATAGTTACGGCATACTCTTGCATCGATTCGAGAAGAGCGGCTTGTGTTTTAGGTGGTGTGCGGTTTATTTCATCGGCCAAAATGATGTTACCAAAAATAGGGCCTTTCACAAACTGAAAGTTGCGTTCCTTATCCATCGTTTCCGCCCCAACAATATCCGAAGGCATTAAGTCGGGTGTAAACTGAATTCGTTTGAATTGAAGATCGAGCGAGGTGGCGATGGTATGTACCAACAACGTTTTAGCCAGGCCCGGTACACCTACCAACAAAGAGTGTCCCTGACAAAATATAGCTGTAAGCACCAGCCTTACAACATCATCCTGACCCACTACTACTTTAGCGATTTCGCCTTTAAGCTTGTGATACGCTTGCTTGAGTGCATCGGCTGCCTCCACGTCATTAGAAAAAATCTGCGCCATACGATTGGTTTAACGAAAGTTAATTGTTTTTGGCTGCTGCAAGGAAAAGAACTACACCAGCGGCACTACTCCAGAATTTTACAATACTTATAGATAGGATCAATATTAATAAAAACATCCTGACGTGCTTTCGCAAACCACTTTTCGAGCGCAAGATCCTTTTTCTCAGCCAAGGCAGCTGATTGGATACGATTCCAGTCATCTTTAAGATTAGCAACATGTGGGGCCAATTTTTTCTTAAAGTAGAGAATCCGTACAGCGTCTTTACCATCGTCAGTTCGGTACTGGAGTGGCGGTGAAATATTACCCACTTTCATCGTATCAATGTTGAGGTAAACCACGGGATCAATGTCACGCATGGATATTTTAGTGGAGCCATCTCCATCAGTAAAAAATCCGCCCATGCCTTTCGTGAGATCATCATCCGAGATCTCTTGCGCCAACTGCTCAAACTTCAAGTTCTCCGTGATGATTTTAGTACGTAGGCTATCCAGAAAATTTTCAGCTTGCTTGATATCTTCCGCGGAAGGCACAGCAGAAATCAAAATGTGTCGGGAGTTATATTCATTTCCTCTGCGATCAATCAATTGTAAAATGTGAAAGCCAAAAGGTGACTTAAAGGGTTGCGAAATTTCTCCGATTTTCATTTTGAACGCTTGCGCCTCGAACTGGGGCACCATAGCTCCCCGGCCTACATACCCTAATTCGCCACCGTTATACTGAGCGCTTGGGTCCTCCGAGTTCTTCATGGCCAGCTCTGTGAAACTCTCTCCATTTAAGATTCGCTCCCGTAGTTCCATTAACTTTTTTCTCGCCTCATCCTCTTGCTCCGCACTTACCTTGGCAACCCGTACAATCTGTGCCACTTCTACATCGGAGGAATAGAAGGGCAGACTGTCTTGTGGGATCTTATTATAAAATTTCTTGATTTCAGCTGGAGTTACTGTAATGTCTTTGGTGATCCTGGAAGTCATCTCACGGGCAATCAACTGCTCACGAATCTGCTCCCGCAATTCAAGTTTAATTTGTTCCAGACTTTTCCCATAGGCCCGCTCTAATTGCTCGGGTGAGTTGCCTGAATTCTGAAGAATCATGGCCATCCGTTGTTCGGTATTTCCATCCACTTCAATATCTGTTACAATTACCGAGTCAATTTCGGCTTTGGCCACCATTAGCTTATTAAGGATAAGCCGGTTGAATAACTCGCACTTGGCATCGTCTGATGCCGGATTACCTTCTGATAAATATGCCTGGTAGGCTAATTCCAACTCGGATTTTAATACGATGTAATTATCCACCTTGGCAATAATCTTATCCACCACAAACCCCGTGTCCTGAGCCGTTGCCGGGGACACGAAAAAAAGGAGGCTACCGAGCAAACTAGCGGTCAAAAACCTCAAAATCGTTCCTTTTGGCTGCATTTTCGTACACATCGTCTTCCAATTTTCTCGCAAGTTCAACTTTTCTTTTGTTTAAAATAATGTTTTTAATATCCTGTTTTACGAATTCCAGCGGAGATACGTTATCTGAAATCTTATAAGCATCTATTTTCAGGAAGTACAAAAATTCAGTGTCACTGGTTTCGTAGTAGTTATACGTACGCAAAAACTGAATCTTATTCGGGATCTCCGCCAGGGGAGAGTTCACCGCTAACTTATCAAACTCAATCCATGAAGAATCTGCCAGATGATACGCAGCTGAGAAACTCAGGCAGTACGATTTAAGTTCAGCAACGTCTTTCTCTTTATTGGAGTACATCAGGTCTTTGATTCGTTTGGTGCGGGGAGCCTCTTTTGGAACTTTAATAAATGTGCCTTGAATGATGTTTTGTTTTAGAATGAAATTATCACGACCCTCATTATAATAGTCCTGAATCTCCTTATCTGAAATACTGTCATTCAGATTCTGTTTGATATAATAATTCTGGTACTCATAGCCAATCAAGCTGTAGCGGTAATCAAGCACTTTTCGTTCGACCTCAGCTTCATTGATATCAATATTTTTCATGGCCTCATTAATTACGAGTTGTTTACGAATCCAGCTATTGATATAGGTTGTTACCCGCGCAACACTATCGGCAGGGTCTGTGCCTGCCGGAATTATTCCGCTCAATTCATCCTGATACAGGTAGGAGTTATTAACGCGTGCTACTGCCTTGCGCACAATTTCGGTTTCGTTTAACTCATTTTTCATGCGAATAAACTCGCACCCAAAAAGTAAGAGCACAAGCATGCATGAACTGATTACAGATCGAAAATTGAATTTCATTTTTTACTTAATTCTGCTAAAACGAATTTCTTACCCTTATTATTGATTTTAACATTGTAATCTTTTCGCAATTGAGCTACCCAGTTTTTTTCCAAATAATCCTGATAGTCCGAAATTACCTGTGCCCGGGCTTCTTCAAAGCTCTTTATTCCGGGCGGCACCAAACGACTAACTTCCACAAGATAATACAAGCCATCCTGCTCAACTTCATGCAAGCCAATCGACCAACTGATTCGGTCAATAACTTTGTTTTCTTTCTTCTCGTAAGCCCTGAAATTTTGTATTGACTTGAACTTACGCAGATCCGCATCCTTCAACGTATCCCCTTTTGATACCTTATTTTTCATTTCATCGACTACCGATTTATCCTGAGCAGTAAAAATTCTAGCTTCAACACGATCGCCTGCCTGATATTGATTCTGATTTCTTTGATAATAACTTTTCTGACCCGCTGAATCGGCAGATGCCTTATTCCACACCTCGGTCTCCATAATTTCAAAAAGCAAAATACCTTCACGGTATTCGGTTAACAGATTTCTGAATTCAGGATTGTCTCGTTTCAGTTGCTCTTCTTCAGCTTCCGAAATGCGTTCCTCCACTAACTTCTCATACAATTGACTGATGTACGCTGCAGGTGTCAGATTAGTCATGGTTTGATTGGCCGATGTGTATTTAATAAATGTAGCTACCGTCTCAGCTTTATTCTGCACCGAAAAAAGTTTTTGATTAGCCAGCTCATCAGATCCCTGAAAACGCCAGGTGCCTCTTGTCAGCGTAGAATCGGCCAGCGCAAATACCTGCTCTTTTACGTTCTGTTCTTCAACAAAAGCATATTCCTTCTTTCGCTTCGCGCTCAATACCTGTTGCGATAATTGCAAGCGTTCGTCACGGCCTACTCTTCGTTTTAAAGTTGGTTCCATTTCTTTGTAGGATGGCAAAGGAATTTTTTTCTCCAGCCGGATAATATGCCAGCCAAGCGATGACTGAAATGGGTCAGAAATTTCACCCGGCTGTTGCAACGAAAATGCCATTGCTTCAAATTCAGGTACCGAAGCCAGCGCACCAATACTAAAAGGCCTGAGTCTACCACCGGCATCTTTGGTATTGGCATCTTCCGAATACTCTTTACACACTTCATCCCAGTTTCTGCCCCCTTTTAATTGATCATAGAGGAGGAACGCTGTGTTTTTTGCTTTTGCATCATCGGGGGTGGCACGTAATAGGATGTGCGATACTTCCACTTCACCACGCGCGGGTTTACGATCCTTAACCTTTATCAGATGATACCCGAAACGGGTACGGACGATTGGCGACAAACTACCCACCGGTGTATTATAAGCTGCCTCTTCAAACGGATAAACCATCTGGAGTGCTGTAAAATACCCGAGGTTACCACCATTGTATTTGGCCGAGGGATCTTCTGAAAGTTCACGTGCCAGTTTTTCAAAATCTTCGCCAGCTTCAATACGAGCTTTAATCTGCGTAAGCTTCTGAAAGGCTATCAGCGTATCGGATGGTGGAGCGTCTGGCTTTAGCGTGATTAAAATATGCTCAGCGTTTATTTCCTCTGTCAGGCGCTGATAGGTTTCTTTAGTTAGCTTATCCAAGGCATCCGGTTCTGTACGATAAGGTTTTTTTAACTCTTCGCGGTAAGTTTTAAATTCTGCAGTAAATTTTGTTGTTGTATCCAGACCTCGTGAATGCGCCTCGGCCACCTTCAACTTAAAGTTGACAAACAAATCGAGATACTCATTTGCTTTTTGTTCAGTAAAGTCTTGCTGATTCTGGTGGTTTTTACGGTAGGTGTAAAGAAACTCATCTGTAGTAACGGTGGTCTTTCCTACAGTAAAAAGCGGCAGTGACTTAGCGGTTTCTTTAGCCTGACCAAAGGAATTGAAATACGGACATATCAACAGAACCAAAAAACAGAATCTCATACACATTTTCTATAATGGGATTGTAAAAATAGGATTTTTTGGCAGGAAATCAGGCAGTTGTAGCGCCTGGCGTTTAGTCTACGTTGACCTGCTTGGTCAACCGACACACATTCTTTTCATCGCGTTTCAAGTACTCGACATTATCCATAATGGCCTTTACAAGGCGAATACCCAAGCCACCCTTTCTTTTCTGGTGAACTAAATTGCCGAGTTCAGGCTCATGAAATTGATTGATGTCAAACACAGAGCCATCGTCAATTATTTCAAAGATAAATTTTCCTTTTGTGGGTATATCAATATGAAGTTCCAGCAAGTGATCGGGATTGCAATGGTGGGCATGAATCATCAGGTTTGAGCACATTTCGTCTAAGGCCAAAACGATAGCGCTCAGTTCAATTTCGGGCACATGCTGATCCTTCAGGGAAGTTCTGATGAACTCCCGGATGCCTTTTAAATTGCTTAAGCTACACCCTATGTTATACTGATAACTCATCTGCCAACTTCTTTGCTTCCTGTTTTGTGGCACATATGTGGAGTAAATCTGCCAACCCCAGAATACTAAATGTATTTGCCACCTTCTCTTTCATCCCAAACAACACCAGGGGAATGTTTTTATCTTTCATTTCTTCTATGTAAGACATAAAGACGCCTAACCCTGCCGAAGAGATGTATTCCAACGCATTACAATCCACCAAAATTTTTCTATATCCTTCGCCCACGCTCTTGGCAATGGTTAAGTCCAATTCAATGGAAGAGCTTGCATCGATTTCTCCAATTACCGAAATTATGTCTGCTCCATCTTCCTGTATTCGTTTGATGTGAACCATGTGTCAGTTAGTTAAACGGTATATAATTTTTAATGTTCTCTCTATCCTTTGAACTTGATGGTCATCGAAGTATAATCATCGTTGATCTCAGAAGATCCTGAAAATTCATACAACCGCTGAATAATATGCTTTTCAATTTCCTGGGAACTTTTTTCAGTAACTTCTCGCAAGGCAGCAGCCAGCCTTTCATAGTCAAATTCTTCTCCCTTTTGATTTTTGGCTTCCGTTATCCCATCGGTATATAAAACCATGATGTCGCCCGGGGCATACTTGATTTCATTCGTTTCAACCAACTTACAGTAGTCTTTGCTACGCACCATGCCAAGGGCTGTTCCTTTATCTTTGAGATATTCCGTTATGCCGGTATTTGCCGTGTAATATAGAACCGGGCAATGGCCAGCCCGGCAGTATCGGATAATTTTTGTTTGGGAATCCACCACAAAATAAGTGGCCGAGATAAAGGATCCTCGTTCAAGACAAAATACCAGTGCGCGATTTGCACGCTCCATAAATTCTTTGGGATCCAATTCCTGCTGCGCCAGGCTATGAAAGATTCCTTTCATTTGCGACATATGAAAGGCAGCAGTGGTTCCCTTGCCCGAAACATCGGCAATAATCAATGCAACCTGATGATCATTGATGCGAAGGGTATCATAATAATCGCCCCCTACTTCATCGGCTGATTCTGCAAAAGCATAAATCTCAAAATCCGCATCCGATTCAAGAGAAGTAGGCAGCAAACTTTTTTGAACTGTCTTGGCAATCTTAAGTTCCTCTTTGTAACGCTCCGTTTGGAAGGCTTCTTCCATCAACCTGAAATTTTCAATAGAAATACCCGCCTGATTGGCAAAAGCCGAGACGATGCGTGTCATTTCTTTGTTAAATCCTTCGGGCAGTTCTTTGAGCAACGCCAGCGTGCCTATGGTTTCTCCTTTTACAAGGATAGGAAAGGCAACCAACGAACGAAAGCGCGATCCTTTGACCGAGGCCAGGTGCTTTGAAAGATTTTTGGTGCGATCACTACTTTGATCAAGCACTCCGGAAATATTGTGGTTCTTCAAATGTTCGCGAATATCTTTAGACTCACGTTCGGTGACTTTATACGTGAATAACTTATGACCGTCATTCGCACTTTGAATCTCCAGCCAGGCAGCATCGGCAAACACCGAACTAACAGAACTCTCCAATAAGATATTGTAAACACTCTCTTCGTTTTGTTCGGTCTGAATGGATTGACTGATGCGTTGAAAATTTACAACCTCTTCGAGCTTTTGTTCAAAAACTGAGGAAGTAGGAAGATTGAATAAAATTACCAGAAACGAAAAAATGCTATACACCAACACAAAACTCAACAAGCACAAATTAAAAATGTGGCTGTTGAAATCCAGAAAAGTGGTGGATTCCGCATTGATGGATTCAGACAGCCGGGTAACTGTGTAAATGAAATAACCCAGGTAAAAGAAGGACAACAGAAGCAATAACAAACATGTCCACTTTTGTTTGAAGTTGAGGTAGGCAACCCAACGCATATTGGCCGACAAGACAATAACCAGCAAGCCAATAAGCACCAGAATGATTGTGGTGGCTGTTTCCGGAATGGCAATCTGAAAACTATCGTATACAAGTACTATAAATAGACAAAACTCAAACACCATCCAGGTGCGAATAAGCCATTTCGATTTTTGATATAAGATGAGTCGCTTCCAACTTGTGTAGGCTGCCAGGAGAAAACTGATGAATAGCGCCAGGTTGATCTGATAAATAAAATCGGTAAACAGAATGTTTGAAACCAGTTTTGTTGTGCCAAGCAACGAGGCTCCGAGGCGAAAAACCAACGAAACAACAGTAGCTATTAACCCGGTAGCAAATACCTTCCACAGCAGGTCAGTGAAATTGAGAGTTTCATCACGTTCAACCCGATATTTATAATAATAAAAAAGACAAATGATAAAAAAGTCGAGCATGAGCCGGGGTAGCCAAACTGGCACTCCCGGGGGCAGACCCTTCATATCGCTGTACAAAATCGTGATATCTGAAAACACGAGAATCAGCCAGGCTATTATGGAGCCCAGAAAAGATAGTCGTATGATCGCTTTAGCTTTTAGCACAGTGTGTTAAAAAGAAAGGGCTGTCTCAAAAGTCTACCTGTCATCGCGGTCATTGACCCGCGATCCCGTTTTGTGAATGAAAAACGGGATTCCGGCTCAAGCCTGCCTGCTCCGCCAGCTAGCGGATTCGGCAAGGCAGGGTCGAAATGACATTTCAAATTATTTGACTTTTGAGACACCCTCTTACAATAATAGGAAATGATAAAATGGTTTGAAATTAGTTCAGGCCTAATGATCAATTTTCTACATCCGAAATTAAGCAAAATTACTTCCGGCTATAGTTAGGCGCCTCACGTGTAATCGTTACATCATGCGGATGACTTTCGTGAACACCTGCCGCTGTAATTTTTACAAACTTGGCCGACTTTAGTTTATCAAGATTTTTTGCTCCACAATAACCCATGCCCGCTTTCAATCCACCCACGAGTTGATAAAGCACTTCGGCAACAGAACCTTTAAAGGGAACCCGTCCTGAAATTCCTTCCGGCACTAATTTTTTAATATCGTCTTCAGCATCCTGAAAGTAACGATCCTTCGATCCGTCATCCATCGCTTCCAGCGAACCCATGCCGCGGTAGGTTTTAAATTTGCGGCCTTCATATATGATCATTTCGCCCGGTGCCTCTTCCGTGCCTGCTAACAACGACCCGATCATTACACTATCCGCCCCAGCGGCCAAGGCTTTCACAACATCACCTGAGAATCGAATACCGCCATCGGCAATCACTTTTACATCAGAACCTTTCAGCGCTTTCGCGGATTCGTAAACGGCTGAGAGTTGCGGCAAGCCAATGCCCGCCACGATGCGTGTAGTACAAATGCTTCCCGGACCAACACCTACTTTTATTGCATTAGCTCCTGATTTAGCAAGTGCTTTGGCAGCGTCACCAGTAGCAATATTGCCCACAATCAATTCCATGTCAGGAAACTTTCTTCTTACTTTTTTTGCCGCATCCATCACACCTTTTGAATGTCCATGAGCTGTATCAATGCTTATTACGTCAGCACCTGAATTTTTAAGTGCCGTAATTCTGTCTAGAATATCAGGCGTAACACCTACGGCAGCCCCTACCCGCAATCTTCCAAATTCATCATGGCAGGCATGTGGCTTGTTTTTCTTTTTCAGAATGTCCTTATAAGTAACAAGGCCTGTTAGTTTTCCTTTCTTATTGACGATGGGAAGCTTTTCAATTTTATACCGCTGCAAGAGCACTTCGGCTTTCGCAAGTGTAATTCCCTCCGGGGCAGTAATCAGATTTTCTTTAGTCATGATCTGCTCTATGGGCATGGCCATGTCTTTCTGGAAGCGCAAATCGCGATTGGTAATGATACCCAGCAGTTTTCCATTGCTGTCAATAACCGGTATACCCCCGATCTTATACTCACGCATTATTTTTTCGGCATCGCGAACTGTGGAATTTATTTGCAGTGTTACAGGGTCCAGAATCATTCCGCTTTGCGAACGTTTAACCTTTCTTACTTGCTCGGCCTGCTGGGTAATGGTCATATTCTTATGGATAAATCCCAATCCACCTTCCAGCGCCATACCAATCGCCAGGTTAGCATCCGTAACCGTATCCATGGCTGCCGAAATAATCGGAATATTGAGTCGGATGTTTTTTGTCAGGTAGCCGGTTGTGCTGGTTTCGCGGGGCAGTACCTCGCTGTAGGCCGGTACCAGGAGCACATCATCGTAAGTCAGTGCTTCAAAAAGGAATTTAGAAGGATCGTGGGCCATGGCAAATAAGATTAGGATTCATTATTTGCCGGGCAAAGTTAACCTAAACGGAGGATTAACCAACGCGGAAATTCATATTTAGGCAAAGCCTCTTAACTTTGTTCAATGAAAAAAACAGGATTACTCCTCCTCATGATTTGTTTTTGTGGCTGGGCTGGTGCACAGACTCAAACCGGAAAGGCTTCCTTTTATGCCGACAAATTTGAAGGCCTGCCAACTGCCAACGGAGAAAAATACAAACACAACAAACTTACCGCTGCCCATAAAACCCTGCCCTTTGGCACCCGGGTAAAAGTGACTAACCTCTCCAATAATCAAAGTGTAGAAGTAGTGATTAACGACCGGGGTCCGTATGTGGAAGGAAGAATCATTGACCTTTCCCGATCAGCCGCTGAACAACTTGGCTTTATTAACCTGGGTATTGCCGATGTAAAACTCGAAGTCGTTGATCCCGGAGACGGAAAATCAAAATCGCAACCGGTGGCCATTGACAATGTTTCTGTCGATGAAAACGAGTATTATGATTTTGAAATTTCCAGCATTAAACCAAAAGGATTTGGGGTTCAGATTGGCACCTATCAGGAATTAGTAAACCTGATGCGATTGGCGCAAAACCTAAAAGGATCGTACAAAAAGAAAATTATAGTTCAGGTAAAGATTTTGAACGGTGTTAAATTTTATAGCCTCATCATCGGCCCATTTTCTACCCGCGCCAAAGCAGAAAGTTTTCACAATGAAGTGAAAGCAAAATACTCGGGTTCTTTTATTGTTGATTACGGATTGCTGAAATAGGCCGTTAAACGATTCAATTCTAACCCGTTAATTTCATTCAGGGGCTCATAGTACGATTTATGGGCGAGGTTTTCATTCGTGTTTTTGAGGATTCCCCCCTTCACCCGGAGATCAAAAAATAAAATTATCTGTCTGAAATACTTGAAATTTGATCAAAAACGAGTTTTGAATATTTTTTTGTAGGCAATTGAAACATTTTAATATTACTTGCAGTTATAATAGCTTTACTATCATAAAGGATAGTAAACATTAAAATAATCCGTCATGCCAACGCTTATCTTTAAACTAAACGCGCATCTTTACTTACGCGATCCTCAGAATACGTTGCTGGGACAAAAGATTATCGCGTCAAGTGTTGATTTAATTGATCGTCTGGGTTTTGAACAATTCACCTTTAAAAAGTTGGCTGAAGAGATCCATTCAACCGAACCCTCGATTTATCGATACTTTGAGAATAAACACCGACTGTTGTTGTATCTTATTGGCTGGTATTGGAGTTGGCTTGAATATCGGATTGATTTATTTACCAATAGTCTTACCGATCCGAAAGAAAAACTAAAAGCGTGCTTGCGGGTAGTCGCTGAAAAGAAAAGTTATGATTCAACATTTGAATTTATTGATGAGGAGGCGCTACATCGAATTGTGGTAGCCGAACTGGATAAAGCTTATCTGACGAAACAAGTTGATAACGATAATAAAGAAGGACTCTTTGGAGGATTTAAATCATTGTGTAAAAAAATTGCTGATTGGGTTGTTCAGGTAAATCCAAACTACCCCTCCCCTCATGCATTGGTGAGCACACTCCTATTGGCGGCAAAGCAACAAATATTTTTTGCTGATCATCTCCCTTCGCTTACCAATATTGGGAAAGACGAAAGCCGATATCTTAAACTGGAAGTTTTTTTAAATACTGTCTTATTCAATTCTATCCAAGAATAATCTATGCTATCGAATGATCAAATATTGCGTTGTCTGCGAGAAGTAGCTTTTACACTTAAGCATGATTATTCAACGGATGACCTGCACCACGTTGAAGCAAACCAACGCACTTACCAGGAAAGTGAACTTACAGAATTCAAACGCGATTTGATTGAGGCCGGTAACAAAATGAGAATCCTGTTTATGGAATATCATTTGGAATCTGAAGCGTTCTCTGAATTCTTCAGTAATCAAAAAAATCCGGTCTTGGCATTTGTTAAAGAAAACCAGATCAAACCAGTTTTATTAAAACCCGTCTCAAGAAATAAAATTGAGGTAATTGAAATCAATCCAACCGCAGATGTGACCACGCACGTGGGGTCTCTCCGGGAACTCCCTCTGTTCACTAACGTAAATAGTGAAATCGAGTTCTTTGCAATTTTTGCCTACGAGAGTCCGATCACCATGGAAGCCAATGAAGGTGAAACGCTCAATCCAGTTAAAAGACTTTTCAAACTTTTAGGAACCGAGAAAAAAGAAATTCTTTACATCTTCTTTTATGCCATCATCATCGGATTAATCAGCCTGGTAATTCCGTTGGGTATCCAAACTACCGTAGAGTTGATTTCCGGGGGCGTATTCTTTAGTTCCGTTTATCTGCTTATTGCCCTGGTCATTCTGGGTGTGTTACTAAGCGGAGGACTTCAGGTGGTTCAAATTAGCCTGGTCGAATTTTTACAACGAAGAATATTTACAAAAGCTTCTCTGGAGTTTGCGTTTCGTATTCCCCGGATCCGCATGGAATCCATACAGAAAAATTATGCACCCGAATTGATTAATAGGTTCTTTGATGTAATCACGATTCAAAAAGGATTACCCAAATTGTTGATTGACTTATCCTCAGCCGTCATTCAAATTCTTTTTGGGTTGTTATTGATCTCGTTGTATCACCCGTTCTTTGTATTCTTTGGCTTAATTCTTCTTACTACGCTTGTCTTAATATTTTATTCAACCGGACCCCGTGGCTTAAATTCTTCTATCGAAGAATCAAAATACAAATATCGGGTCGCCCATTGGTTGGAAGAACTTGCGCGTGCCTTACACTCCTTCAAGCTGGCCGGCAGCACAGATTTGCCTATTCGTAAAACAGATTACAACGTCAACAGCTATCTGAAAAACCGGAAAATTCATTTCAGGGTACTGGTCACTCAATTCTCCTTCATCGTGCTTTTTAAAGCCCTGATCACAGGGGGTTTATTAATTATGGGAACCTTGCTGGTGGTGGACCGACAAATTACACTGGGACAATTTGTAGCCTCCGAGATTGTGATCATTCTTATATTAAATGCTGTTGAGAAAATAATCATGTATATGGATGTGGTGTATGATTTATTAACAGCGGTTGATAAGGTGGCTCATGTTACAGATTTACCTATTGAAAAAGTAGGTGGGTTGGATTTCCCCGCTTCACAACACAATGGGTTTCAGGTAAGAACCAAAGATTTGAAATATAAATATGCCGCCTCTGGTTACTATGCTTTAAAAGGAATCGACCTCGAAATCAAAACAGGTGAAATTGTGTGTATTACCGGAGCTGGTAACTCTGGCAAAACCACCTTTATGAACATCATAGCTGGACTCTACACAGATTATGAAGGTGTGGTTACGATTAATAATTATTCTATGCGCGACCTTGATCTTACCCACCTTCGCGATCAGGTTGCTAAAAATATTTCGCAGGAGGATTTGTTTGATGGAACATTACTGGAGAACATAACCCTGGGAAGAAATAGTACGACTGTGCATGACGCCATTCACGCACTCGAGCAGGTAGGCCTCAGCGATACAATCAATGCATTTCCCCGCGGCCTCGAGACACCCATTCTAAGTGGTGGAAAAGGATTAACCAAAACGATAATTCATAAACTCATACTAGCGCGCTGCCTGGCTAAGAAACCGCGTCTGCTTGTGTTGAATGATTTCTTCATCACGCTTGCCAAAGCTGATAAGATAGAATTGCTGCATGCCATTACCCGGATCGATCATCCGTGGACAGTACTTATTGCTTCGAAAGATCCGATGATCATGAGTGCTTGTGACCGTGTAATTGTAATGGAAGACGGACAGGTTCGTGCCCAGGGTTCGATGGAAGAACTTGCCAAAACAGAAATACTAAAAGACTTGATCAGCTAACGCCATGTTAAAAATTTCTTCAAAGTCAGTTGAAAAAATGATGCCTCAGGACAGGCTCTATTCCCTGCGCTCGTTGGATACACCCATGGCAGGAAAAATTCTGGCGTATTGGTTAATGGGGATAGGATTTATTTTTTTTATTGTATTATTCTTGCCTTGGCAACAAAATATTCGGGGCAATGGCAAGGTTACAGCCTTATCACCCAGCAACCGACCACAAACCATTGAGACTATTATTGCCGGACGTATTCAACGTTGGAATGTGCGGGAAGGGCAATTGGTAAAAAAGGGGGATACCATTGCAGTGATCAGCGAGGTTAAAGAAAAATATTTTGACCCGCAATTCTTAGTCCGGCTACGCGAAATAATTGACTCTAAAGAAAGCAGCCTGAACTCAAAGGATCAAAAAGCACAGGCCTTGCGCAGACAAATTACTGCGTTAAAAGAAGGCATGCGCACCAAAATGAACCAGGCAAAAGCCAAACTGGAAGCTGAGCGCGTTCGTTTTGATAACGCTAAAAATCAATTTGATCGTAACAAAAAACTATTTGATGCGGGTAACATTCCACTTACCAAATACCAGGACATAGAGTACAAATACCAGGCTGCCGAGGCTGACTTTACCAATGCTGAGATAGAGATTGATCGTGTGGAAGCTGAATATCTCGATAAAATAAATAAAGCTGAATCTGATCTCAACAACACATTGGCAGAGCAGTTTGACACCGAGGCCGATCTTGCCAAGCTGCGAAATGAACTTGTTAACATGGAGATTCGAAGTCAGCAATATTTTATTCTGGCGCCTCAAAATGGCTATGTAGTAAAAGCAACGCAAGCAGGTATTGGAGAAACAATCAAAGAAGGAGATCCGGTATGCACGATCATGCCACAATCCGATGATATAGCTGTAGAAATGTTTGTGAAAGCCATGGACGTGCCGCTTATCAGCAAAGGGAGAAAAGTGCGGATTGAATTTGACGGATTTCCAGCGCTTCAATTCAGTGGCTGGCCAAGTGTGTCGGTTGGTTCGTTTGGTGGTACGGTGGAAGTAATCGACTATGTAAACACCAAGCCCGGTGAATTCCGGATTTTAGTAATCCCCGACAAGGAGGATGAAAAATGGCCGAAACAAATTCGTAACGGATCAGGAACACAAGGCTGGGTAATGCTGGATGATGTACCCGTTTGGTACGAAATCTGGCGACAACTCAATGGATTTCCTCCTAGCTTATATGAAGAGCCTTTGGAAGATACCCTGAATAAGGAACAGGAAACAAAAAGCCAGTCAACAACAAGCGAAAAGAAATGAAAAAGATCAGCTTCATAGTCTTGTTTTTTCTGAGTGTAAACGTTTCAGTGGCGCAAAGCGCACTGGATTCTCTTTTCATTTTGCCCGATACCGTTACGGTATTCAGCCTTGAGAATATGTATGCCTCCATGTTGGAATTTCATCCCATCGTTAAACAAACCCGGTTGCTGGGCGATATGGCCCAACAGGAAGTGCGCCTGGCACGAGGCGCTTTTGATCCAAAACTTGAGACAAGGCTGAATGTTAAAGAATTTGATGATAAGGAATATTACAATGAATGGATTGCAGCTTTTACCGTGCCGCTCTGGTTTCCCATCGATCCTAAAATAGGCATCGAGCGTAATAGAGGTGCTTTTGTCGATCCAGAAAATTCTCTTCCTGATGAAGACAACAACCGCCAACTTTTTACCGGAATCTCACTTCCCCTGGGTCGGGGACTTTTCACAGACGATCGAAGAGCTGCCCTGCAGCAGGCAAAACTATTCACTGAAATGGCTGAGGCAGAACAAATAAAACTCATCAATAAAATTTTATTGGAGGCCGCGAAAGACTATTGGCAATGGTATTATTCCTTTTTTAATTATCGTCTGATGTCGCAAAATACAGCGATCGCTGAGGAGATTTTCAGACGAGTAAAATTGAATAGCACGTTTGGCGAGGCTTCTGCTATGGACACCGTGCAAGCAAAAATAACCCTGCAGCAACGGCTGGTTGAAAGGCAAGAGGCCTACCTCGAGTTTATTAATTCCGGTATAATCGTTTCAAATTACTTATGGGATAACGAAGGCCGCCCGCTCCAGCTATCAGACAATGTGGCCCCGGTGCTTGTTCAAAATGATGGCGAGTTACTTTCTATTCAAACCCTGGAAGACCTAACCATTCAGGCACGACAAAACCATCCTGAATTAACTAAACTAAATGTAAAGCTGGGGCAACTGGATATTGATAGAAGATTAGCCGCTGAATATTTAAAACCAAAACTTGATCTGAGTTATAATTTTCTTAACCAACCTATAACTCCGGCCGGGGAATTTCAAACGTTCACCTTTTTAAACGACTATAAATTTGGGCTTGACTTTGCGATGCCCATTTTAATCAGAAAGGAAAGAGCCAAACTTGCACAAACAAAAATAAAAATCCGGGGCACGGAATATGAACGTTCACAAACAGAACGCGAAATTGTTAACCAGATTAACATAACCTACAATCAACTGGTTAATACAAACAACATTTTGGAACAACAAAACGCGGTGGCATTAAATTATGAACGACTGCTTACGGGCGAATTACTCAATCTTGAAAACGGGGAGAGCGATCTTTTTAAAATCAATGTGCAACAGGAAAAACTAATTCAATCACAATCTAAGTTACTAAAGCTGAAAGCCGAGTATGAGAAGATGAAAGCCACCCTGTATTGGGCTGCCGGGGTTCGGAATCTAAACCTTAGTTTGAATTAAGCGGATGTAATCGAAGTAACTAATTCTTCAGCAGCACGCTCGGCAGAATTCAGTGCACCATTGATGGTGCCCGCATCGCCTTTCACATCGGTAGCTTCTCCGGCAAAGAAAATCTTGTTATTGATAGGCGCAGCAAAATTTTCGCGATCCACTATCGAAGCACCGGGCATTGGGTAGGACATTCCCCCTTTAAAAAATTCATCTTTACCCCAATCCGCTAAAAACCAAACGCGGTCACCTTCAGTACCATCGCTATTAATCACTTTACGAATAAATAAAGAGGCCTGATTGTCGTAAATGGCATCAAGCTCAGCCAAAATCGCATCAATCATGTTTGCTCCCAAAGCCGACAATGCCTGGGCTTTAGGTCCATAAACCGTTACTGAAAGCGTTCGATAAAATTCGCTGCGCGCAACTCCAATGTTCAAATACATGGGTCCCTCTGTACCGCCCCAAATAAATCCGGTTGCTTCGCCCCAGAAATTCTTTTTGAAATCAATTACAACTCGCACGCAATGATCCATGCCCAACTTATTCATGGAGGTCACTTTTGCAGATGGCAATCCTGGACTAAATGCAACGCCACCACTTTTTAATACTGCCAACGAAGTGGTAACAATTACTTTATCCGCTTCAAACTGAATTCCATCTTTATCGGTAATTAAAATTTTTTCTCCGGCATAGTTGATTGACTTCACCACAGTATTCAATTGTACTTTATTTACAATCTGACTAAACCGTGACGTGATAATATCCTGCAGCGGATTGGTTTTTACAATAAAGGCTTTGTTGTCGTGCTCCATTAATCCAAGTGCCTCCGAAATACCCTTTGCGCCAACCTGATCGCTTGTAGATCCATAATAATTGCCAGCCATGGAGTTGAGCAATGCATCAGCTCGTGTACTTACCCCTGCAGCTTGCTTCATCGATACATCGCCACCTGCATACGTTGGCAATCCTGAAACAAAATTCAAAACAGAAGTTAAGTCTGCATCATTCTGCCAGGCATCTTGCGACTTAACCAGGTTATCTAAAATAAATTGATCAGTACCCTGCGCATTCAACTCAATCTGCGAAAGATTATAGTTCTTAATAATTTTACCGAACGCTGAGTTCGTGCCATATACCAGTTCAGCACCTAATTCCACAGGAAAATCGGCCGCAGTCTGTACCAGAATTTCTGTTTGATTGCGCAGTGAACGAACCCGACCGCCTAGTTGGTTACTGGCTTCCAAAATCTGAACCTTAATCCCCTTCGAATTCAATATATCGGCAGCATATAAGCCCGCGGCACCCGCACCAATAATTATAATGGTGCCATCAAATTGAACTTCCGGACCCGGATCATCCTTTTTACACGATGCCATAAAGCCCGGTAACAATAAGCCTGCTGAAACACCAACACCAATCTTTTTTAATGCTTTTCTACGTTTCACGTAATCACGATTTAATCGAAAGATAAATATACCAACTCGATTGGCGAAACCTGACAGGCTGTTTCACCTGCCGATTAGCTTATAAATGGCTAATTTGCCAAAAAAGTAAGCCTATGTTCGTCTCAAAAGAAGCCTTGCCGGTCATCAAAAAAGTATGTGTTATTGGTCCGGAATGTACAGGCAAATCAGAACTATCGCGATTTCTTGCCGCTCATTATTCCACTTGTTGGGTAGAGGAGTATGCGCGCGCCTATCTCGAAAAATTAGGACATCCTTACCAGGAATCGGACCTGGTAAAAATTGCCCACGGCCAATTGCGCATGGAAGATGAATGGCTGCGCGAGTCCAATAAAATTTTGTTGTGTGATACTAATTTATTGACCATTAAAATCTGGAGCGAATACAAATATGGGCACTGTGATGCTGAGATTCTGAGGCGAATCGCTGAACGTACCTATGAACTCTATCTGCTATGCAACATTGATATTCCGTGGGTGGCCGATCCGCAACGCGAACATCCAGACAAGCGTGAACACTTCTGGAATATCTATAAAAATGAAGTGATCAATACGGGTGTTCCTTTTGTGGAGATCAGTGGCGATTGGAATACAAGACAACAAAAAGCAATTGCTGCGGTTGATAGTCTTTTGGTTGACCGCTAAGACGCAGAGGCGAAAAGATTATAGAATAACCGGCTTTAATTAACCGCAAAGACGCAAGGGCGCAATGAAAAAAGAAATCCTTAATTCGTTATCAAAAAAAATTTTGGTTGCTTCCATTGATGTCCATAAAGAAATGGGGCCAGGCCTTCTCGAATCAGTATATCAACAATGCCTTACTAAAGAATTATCCTTGCGGAATATCAAAACAAAAAATATGATACCAATTCCATTGCAATACAAGGGTTATACACTTAACAAAGATTATGTAATTGACATTTTAGTGGAGGATGAAATTATTCTTGAATTAAAATCAGTTGAAGTAATTCTGCCCGTACACGAAGCTCAAATTATCAGCTACCTGAAACTTGCTGATAAACGCCTTGGCTTTCTAATTAACTTCAATGTTCCATTATTGAAAGATGGATTCAGAAGGTTTGTTAATAATTTTTAATGTGTATTTCTTTGCGCCCTTGTGCCTTTGCGGTGAAAATTCATTACAACACAGAAGATTTGTGTACAATTTCTAATTAATCTTTCTTAGCGCCTTTGCGGTATATATGATTAAACCCGATCCCTACGCAGCCCTCCGCATCCGCGATTTTAGGCTATTCATCCTCTCACGACTTTTTATTACGCTGGCCATTCAGATTCAAGGCGTTGTTGTTGGCTGGCAGGTGTATGCACTTACCAAAGATCCTTTATCCCTGGGTTTGATTGGACTGGCAGAAGCTATTCCAGCCATAACGGTCTCGCTTTATGCAGGCCACATTGCAGATATCATTGAACGCAAAAAAATTATCCTCGTCTGCGTTACTTTGCTTGCCTTCTGTTCTGTAGCGTTGTTGTATTTCACTACCCATCTCGGAGCATCCATTTTAGTGGCGGGTATCTTTCCTATTTATGCGGTGATCTTTGTAAGTGGCATTGCACGTGGGTTTTTGTCACCGGCCAATTTTTCATTCATGCCACAATTGGTCGATCGCTCATTGTATCAAAATGCAATTACCTGGAACAGCACCATCTGGGAAAGCGCCTCGGTGGGTGGCCCCATGATAGGCGGATTGATTTATGGTTTTTTTGGTATTACCGCAGCGTACACAGCCGATGCAATTCTTGTTGGGGCTGCGTTACTATGTTATCTTACCATACCCAATCGCGCGGTACCACCCGCAACCGAAGAGCAGGGAATCTTTGAAAAAATAAAAGCCGGAATCAAGTTTGTATTCAACAATCAGATCATACTAAGCGCGATCACGCTGGATTTGTTTGCGGTTTTATTTGGGGGTGCAGTAGCGTTGCTTCCCATCTTTGCCGATGACATTCTTCACGTAGGTGAAGTGGGTCTTGGTTTCTTACGCTCAGCACCTGCCATTGGCGCTGTGGCTATGGCTGTTTACATTACACACCATCCCATCAAAAAACGCATCGGAAAAATTTTGCTTTTGTGTGTGGCCGGGTTCGGCCTTTGCATGATCGGGTTTAGTTTGTCAACCAGCTTCTGGCTGTCGATGGGAATACTTGTGTTGAGTGGAATGTTTGATTGTGTGAGTGTGATTGTGCGAAGTACATTAATTCATACACTCACACCTGAAAACATGAAGGGTCGCGTATCTGCAGTAAACAGTATTTTCATTGGTTCATCGAATGAAATCGGGATGCTGGAATCGGGTGTGGCTGCGAAGTTGATGGGTGTTGTGCCGTCAATAATTTTTGGTGGGTGTATGACCATTGCTGTGGTGGCGACTACCGCGTGGAAGGCAACGAAATTAAGAATGTTGGATAAGGTGGGTTGATGATAACTTAAAACCAGACACTGTAGTGTCATAAACCATTTGTGCATGTTGCACGACTACTTTATAAATATAGTGATGAAAATTATCTTTGCATATGCAAGGACGAAAAGCTTTTGAAGAAAAACTCTTCACCCACTTTCAGTTATCAGATCGCGTGCCGCCTGATAACTTCTACAGAA
>JBGSTJ010000025.1:0-206055 GCA_041736555.1 Cyclobacteriaceae bacterium | reverse complement strand
TGGCGGGTTGCTCCTCAGCATTGCCCGCTTCCGCTTCATCCGGTAATCAAATGTAAAGCGATTTCAGGACTAACTAAAAAGTGTAAATTTGAATCAGGACTTCTAACCAAAAAGTGTAAACTTTTTTCAGGACGAGTCAGGAAATTGATGGCGGAGAGACAGGGATTCGAACCCTGGTACCGACAAGTCGGTAAACGGTTTTCGAGACCGTCCCATTCAACCACTCTGGCATCTCTCCTTACTGTTTTTTCTTCGATCACGAAAGAAATCTCATTCCCCTGCCTACCGGCAGGCAGGCACTCTGGCATCTCTCCGAGGCAAAAATAAAACTCCCGCTTATAATTGAGCGGGAGTTCTAAAAAGAATCTTAGCTAATATTTTTATTCGAAACGAAGTGACTCAATAGGGTCAAGTTTAGAGGCCTTATGGGCCGGATAATATCCTGACAACAGGCCCACGAAAATACAAATCAACATCCCTACCATCATCCAAAGCCAGGGAACAACAAAGGCACTGATACCAATTGCTCTTGAGATAAGGTTACCGACCAGGATACCGAGTATAACCCCACCAATACCTCCTAACAAACAAACTACAATTGCTTCAATCACAAACTGTTGCCGAATGCGCAAAGGGGTTGCGCCTAATGCTTTGCGCACACCTACTTCGCGGGTTCGTTCAGTAACAGATACTAACATAATATTCATTAACGCAATGGAAGCACCTAACAACGTGATGAATCCAACACCAAATCCACCCCACCGTAAGCCGCTGGTTATACTTTCCATTTCCTGGGCAAGTGTTTCACTTTTTTCGATTTCAAAGGAGTTTGCCTCCTCTACCCGGTCTTGCCGGATTTTTCGCATGAGTCCTGTAGCTTCGCCCATTGCATAATCTACCTGCTTCATATCCTCAATACCCACAGTAAGTCCATACCTTAGCGGCTGACCTTCTGCCATTTGATTCGCAACCAGGATGGGGATGATCACCATGTTATCATAATTGTTATCAGAAAAATCTCCTTTCTCTTTTAGCAAACCGATTACTTTAAACTGAGTTCCCTTAAAGGAGATCTCTGTATTTACTGGGTTTGGATTCTCCCCATATAATTCCTTGGCCAGCTTATACCCAATCACTGCCACTTTGCTTCCAAATTGAACTTCGAATCGTGAGAAATTCCGGCCTTCTAAAATATTCAATCCTTTAATTGGAACATATTCTTCGTTGGCTCCCCGAATGTCCACATTGGGGTTGGTCTTTTTAGAACCATGCTTGACTTCTGCCAGGTTGGTGAGCCGAGCTGACAAGCTAATCGAAGAAGGGACTGCATACTGATCAATAAATTTCTGCATTTCGTTTAGCGTAAGCCGTGGCCGCACTTTTTCCTTCACTCCATCCTGATTGGTGCCCCGGTTCCATTTTGAATAGATATCGAATGTATTAACACCTAATGAAGAAAGGCTTTCATTAACGGAATATTCAATGCCATCAATGGCGGTTAAAATTCCTACCAGCGAAGTGATACCAATGGCAACGATGAGGGCCGTTAATACAGAGCGTAACATATTTGCCTTTACTGAACGAAGACCTTCTTTAATATTTTCGACTAAATTCATGCGGGAACAGGTTTTTACGTACTAATTTGGAGATTCAACTTTAAACTAGTCTTCAAAATTATATCTTTAAACGTTCTAATGTTGAGACTTTTTGCTGATTCTTTTGTTACAAGTTTGGGCCAAATGAGTGGTTTAACGATGCGATTCTTCATTTTGTTTTTATTTCTAACCCTTTCCGGGTGGGTTTCGGCTAATTCTATCTTCATTCCCATGGATGAAAAACAGACCAACCATCTGAAAGCTTATGGGATTACCTATTGGATACTAAAACATAATATCGAGGTAGATTGGCTTTTGAATTATCGGGGTGGAAGCTTTATGTGCGAGTACAACCCTAAAATTCAAAGCGAGTTGGTGGTTCGAGGCGTGAGTTTTGAAATTATTTCCGGAGCTAAAGTAAACGAGATTGTTTCAGAGATTGCAAGCCCTGCGTTGAACTATGACATTATGAAGCTGGAGAAATATCCGCGCATTGCCGTATATTCACCCAAATCCAAACAACCCTGGGATGATGCCGTAACCCTGGTGCTTACATATGCCGAAATTCCGTACGATATCATATTTGATGATGAAGTATTAAACGACTTACTGCCAAAATATGATTGGCTTCACCTCCACCACGAAGATTTTACAGGGCAGTATGGAAAATTTTATAGTAACTATGCCAACTATCCGTGGTATATCGAACAACAAAAGGAGGCTGAAGAAACAGCCAGACGTTTTGGCTTCCATAAAGTATCGCAGGCTAAGCTAGCTGTGGTAAAACGTATCAAAGAATTTGTTGCGGGGGGCGGGTTTATGTTTGCGATGTGCTCAGCAACTGACACCTATGACATCGCCTTATCTGCCGAAGGAGTTGATATTTGTGAACGTATGTATGATGGAGATGCGGCTGATCCACAGGCCCAGGAAAAGTTAAATTTTGAAAACACCTTCGCCTTTACTGACTTCCGATTATCGCGCGATCCTTATCAATACGAATTCTCTGACATTGATAACAATTTACCGGATCGTGGCCTGCGGCAAGACAATGATTACTTCAGCATTTTTCAGTTTTCTGCCAAGTGGGATCCGATTCCAACCATGCTCACTCAAAATCATACCCGGGTTATAAAAGGATTTTATGGCCAAACTACAGGCTTCAAGAAAAAATTGATAAAATCTGATGTGGTTGTTATGGGCGAAACTTCTGAGATCAAAGAGGCCAAGTACCTGCATGGAATTTTTGGTAAAGGATTCTGGACATTCTATGGCGGCCACGACCCTGAAGACTATCAACATACTGTTGGGGAAGAGCCAACAGATTTAAATTTGCATCCCAATTCGCCAGGTTACCGCCTTATCCTTAATAATATTCTTTTTCCTGCGGCTAAGAAAAAGAAGCAAAAAACCTGATGGTTATACATCCTAAAAAAATCCTTCAACTGATCGGATTCGTCAGCGCGGCTATCCTTATGAGTAGTTGTAAGACAACCGTACAAAATCAGCAACATCCAGAGGACGCAAAAACAATCGCTCAAAATAAGTTGGGCAATTCTATCGAATCATTCAAAAGTCCAGATGGGCGCTATGAACTGTTTGTGCAACAACCAAATGATTCGCCCATGAAACAAGCGCTCAAATTTTTGGTTATACAGATTAACACTAATAAAATAGTCGTGGAAAAAAGTTTCATGCCTGGTTATGTAAAGTGGATTAGCGATTCCTCCCTTGAAGTACTTGACATACCCGGCATTGTAAGAACCAATGAAGACCTGGTTAATTATAAAAAGATTATAGATGTAGCCCTCTACAAAAATTAACCTTATGAAGTCTCGCTATTTGTTTGGAATCGTATTTGCTTTTTGCGTTACCATAGTGTGGGTAGTTAATAACCCTCCTCCAGAAAAAGAAAAGCTATTTGTTGAGGAAAAATTTAATGGACCGGAGGAATTTGTTTTATATCATCATGCTATTCGCACACCTGCAGACCGATCAGCGCCTGAATACAAGCCCGGTTTCATCATGCGCGAACTCAGTCAGGCTAAATCACTTGCAGCCCGGCAACGATCAAATTCGCGCACGCAATCCAACGGAGTAATTGAATGGGTTGAGCGTGGTCCGGCTAATGTGCCCGGGCGCACCCGGGGTTTACTAGTCGATCCGGATGATGCCACAAAAAATACCTGGTTCGCTGCATCTGCCGGTGGCGGTGTTTGGAAAACAACAACCGGAGGAAATTCATGGACTCTGCTTACGCCTGATCTTCCCAATCTGGCCACAACCGTTTTGGCGATGGCCGAATCCAATCACGATATCATTTACATGGGAACCGGTGAGAGCTTCGGGGGCCTTCCCAGTATTCGGGGAAATGGAATGTTTAAATCGATAAACCGCGGCCAGGCCTGGAACTACCTGCCTTCAACGAGCAATTTTTCAGACATCAACCGACTGATTATTGATCCAACAGATGCGAATGTTGTAGTGGCGGCCACGTCAACAGGAATATATAGATCCATTGATGGTGGAGATTCCTGGATAGAGACATCCAGTCTTGATGACATTGAAGACCTGCGGATGACGCCCGGAAATTTCAACATACAATATGCAACCCAATTTGGGATCGGAGTACTTAAATCAACTGATGGCGGCATCACCTGGAGCCTTTCCAATACCGGTATGAATCCTTCAGGCAGAATTGAAATAGCAATATCCCCGGTCAACACAAATCGTATTTTTGCTTCTGCACAAGGGGCATTAGCTGGTTCACAATCCGATCTTTACATCTCCAATGATGCCGGGGTTAGCTGGTCAGTTGTCAATGTTACTTTCAATAATTCTGCGCTCGATTTTTTGGGGGGACAAGGTTGGTACGACAATACCGTTTTATGCGATCCCTTCAATGCCGATATTGTCTATTTTGGTGGAGTAAATCTTTTTCGGGTTCAACTTGAAACAGGTACCAGCTCAATTAATAATTATAGTGTTGAAGAAAATAACACCACTTTCCTGAGCCTGGTTAATTTCAGTGCAGCCGCCTATGGTGGTCGTCTTGCCATTGGCCCTGCCGCCAATGCATCTGTGGAAGTGCGGTTTGGTGCCGGTAAAAGTCAAAAAGCACATCGCTTTTTAGTGCCGGAAGGATCAACTTCGGGTGTGCCTGATGTTAGTTATAGTTATGCTGATTATGTAGATGTGCCTTTTGAAGTGTGGGACGTTACCAATAACAAACAATTGATGGTATCCTTCCGCGATCAGGATCGCAACGGAGAGTTCAATCTACTGCTGCAAAATACAGATGCCGCAGAAGCAACTGCCCATAGCAGGGAATACATTTACATTAACAACGTAGACTATAGTGCATCCACACCTGCTGCCAACATCGCTGTCAATGGAGGACATATAGTTCAACAGATGTATTTCTTTTGGCCCGTTTTAGCAGCTGGAAAAAACTGGCCTGCTGACATCACTGAATCGCAACTCAAAATCAACCTTAGCTCTTTACCGAAACAAAACGCATCGACCATCACAGTTTCTGATGCTTATGGTCAGTTTGATAGTAAGAATCGTTTTGTACAATTCGGTGTCGATATTCATCCTGATCATCATAATCTGGTAGCCATACCTATGTCAGCCTCTACGTATCGGATTCTAAACGCCAGTGATGGTGGATTATTCATATCGAACACCTCAGCAACACCGGGTATCAATCAGGGAGATTGGTCGATGGTTGGCCTTACTTACAATACAAGTCAGTTTTATGGTGCCGACAAACGACCCGGATTTGAGGAATACTTTGGCGGCATGCAGGATAACGGAACCTGGAAATCACCGGCTAATACAACGGCCAGCAGCGGCACGAATTATCAGTTTAAAATAGGAGGCGATGGATTTGAAGTTGTCTGGCATAAGCTGGATGATAAAAAATTAATCGGTGGTTCGCAGGGAAATAATTTTAGAAAATCGATTGATGGTGGTAATACGTGGACCAATGCCACGAGTGGACTATCCGGAAATCATCCATTTGTTTCTAAACTGGCCAATTCAAAAGATGATCCGGATTTACTTTTTACTTTATCATCAGCCGGTGTTTTCCGATCTACAAACTTTGGTACCTCATGGACACTAACTCCTATTACTGAGAATTGGGGCGGTTCTACTTCCATGATGGATGTTGAAGTATCTCGAGCCAATGCCAATATCGTTTGGGCCGGAAGTGGTATGATTAATACGGGCGGTACATTAAGAAACGTCCATGTCTCTACGGATGGTGGCTTAACGTTCAAACCAGCTCCTAACTATACAGATCGTGTCATGGGTGGTTTTTCCAAACTTGCTTCTCATCCTAAAGAAGACAGTACGGCCTACGCATTATTCTCATTTTCGGGCAGACCAAAAATTTTACGCACGCGCGATCTCGGACAACAGTGGGAAGATATCTCTGGCTTTGGTATGGGCTCAACCAGCACTACTGGTTTTCCTAACGTTGCTGTTTATTGTTTATATGTGCGTCCTGATAATCCAGACATTATTTGGGTGGGTACAGAAATCGGAATTGTGGAATCACAGGACAATGGTGAATCCTGGGTCTTATTGGATGAATTCCCTAACGTTTCTGTTTGGGATCTTAAAGGCCAGGATAATCAGATTGTAATTGCTACCCATGGTCGGGGAATCTGGACCGCCCAGGTAGAAGAAGATCAATCTGTATTGATCAATCCAACCATCAACAGTGTTGGTACCTCACCACAATCCGATTTAGTGCTTAGCATTACCCTGGAAGAAGCTTTCGATTCAACCCACGTATTTTTACAAGGCAACAAGGTTGGTAAAATCAATAAAGTAACACCCGGTAATTATACAGTAGAAATTAAGGGAGCTATAAAGGGAACTGTGCAAACCAAACTGATCAGCTATAGAGGTTCTGCACCCTTTCACTCAGAGACTGTTACCGGTTTAAATCTGGTACTTAATCCTTATCAGCAACAATACTTCAATTATTTCATCCATGGAGAAGACTTCAATCTGGAGTCTCTTACGATCCAGCCGTTTGGGAATTCAAATACCAGTCTGCAAACCTTTCATAATTACCTTACCGGCAAAGATGTGGTAGCAATTCTCAAGCAACCCATTATAGTAAGTAATGAATATCCATTCTTCTTTTACCGCGATGTTGCCATCGTGGAGCCCGGTAGTGCAGGTGCGGCATTCGGTCAATCACAGTTTAAAGATTATGTGGTGGTAGAGGGAACTAAAGATGGTGTAACCTGGATACCCATTTCACCAGGCTATGACGCTTCCTTTAATAGCACCTGGCTGAGCACCTACAATGCCAATCAACCCGGTACATTTGATCAATTGGTAGATCACAATGTCGATTTAACAAAACAATTTGCCGTTGGCGATACACTGTTGTTCCGGTTTCGACTTTTTTCAGATGATGCTGGGGTTGGTTGGGGCTGGTCTGTAGATGATCTTTATATTCAACAAAAACCAACAGGTGTAAATGAACTACTTACTACCAGCAATAAACTTGCTGCATATCCTAACCCAACCACCGGGCCGATAACCGTTGCCTACACGCTCATACAAAAGTCACCTGTTGATCTTGTCATTTATGATTTTGCAGGACGTATCGTTGGTAGAAAATCACTCGGTATCAAAGAAATGGGTGCGCATAAAGAAACGGTCAATGTTCAGGGCTCCACAGGAACTTATCTATTGCAACTTCAGACCAATACAACGAAAGAAGTTTTGAAAATATTTGTGCGTGATTAGTTTAATGGAGGCGGTCGCCTCGAAGTTCCAGCGTAGTAAGAATCTCAGCTTCCTGTGAGAGAATTTCGCGCCAGCGGCTTTCTACAATCTCTGCGGGCATGTATTCTTTTGCGAGCCTTAGAAAACATTTATAATGACCCGCTTCTGATACCATCAGTTCATAATAAAATTTACTTAACTCGGCATCGCCAATTTCTTTCCACAACAACCTGAACCGCTCACAACTTCTGGCTTCTATCAACGCGTTGAGCAAAAGTTTTTCCATCAATTGCTGATCTCTGCTTCCACCCTTTTTCGCAATTTTTTGAAGTTGATCTACATATTCATCTTTTCGCTGAAATCCCAAATGAAATCCGCGTTTAGTTAGCTGTTCTATCACGCGCTCAAAATGCCCCCACTCCTCTGCTACAACCGGGGTTAAAGCTTCTACCAACTTCTCTTTTTCCGGATAAGTGATGATTAGGGATATACATGCGGATGCGGCCTTTTGCTCACAATAAGCATGATCGACAAGGATGTCTTCTATATTCTTTTCGGCAATATTTATCCAACGAGGATCGGTGGGCAGTTCAAGACCTAAGACATGCTTTTCCATCTAGTCAAACAGAAATAAATCAAAACCAAAATCTAAAATATTTCGCTGACCTGGATAACCTGGTGTAGGCAAATATCCTGTTTGCCGAATAGCTTGAAGAATATTATGATATTTCACAAAAAATCTTCCGCGCTTTATTTTTCCATTTAAAAAAACATCCACTAACGGATAGGCCGGGTTCACAAAATCAGGCTGCACATAAAATTGCTGGATGGCCGGATCATACCCAAGCGCTGTGTAGTCCGAACGCCAATGCGCATCAATACCAATTTGTACTTGTATGCTTCCTTTAAAGAGCATATTCTCATAAGCCAATTGGGTATTAATAAACCACTCGGGGATTCGAAGTGCCTGATCATCATTATTAAGAAGTTGCGTATAGAGAACTTGAGGCCGCAGGTAGACGTGTCTGAAAAACCGAAGGGACATTCTCACCTCCGGAGTAAAGACCTGTTGATTACCGGATGACTGTACCGGAATCACGGTTTGTTCACCTGGCACATTGTTACTTTTATAAAAGATGTAGTTGGCCAAGGTTGTGTAGGTGGCTCCGGGAGAGAAAAATAATCTTCCCCATTTCAATTTCGCAAAAGCCGATAACTGGTTATAGAATAAATCTGAAAAGTCATTGACCCAGGCATTATGACTTCCGCGATAAGCAAGTGGTAAAAAAGATGGTTTCGCGAGAGAACTAATCCCGGTTGCATCCAACCACGGTGTTCGTAAATGTGCCTGCAGTCGATAGTTACCACCTAATAAATATTCTGCCTGCGCAGTTAATTCACTGACCGAATCATACCGGAATGCAATCTGCCCACCTACGTAGTTCTCGATACCATCATTTTTGAATGATAAGGTTGTTTCATCTACATACCTGTTGAAGGTGCTGTATTGGCGCATTTTATAATAAATACTATAAAACAAAAAGGCTGCGTTTCCTTTAAACCCAACTTCATTTATTATGCTTTTGAATTCCAATCCGTCCTTGACATTAATTGTATCTATATCCGCATCGGTGTTGGTAAAATCAAAGTAGGCATCATAATTTGTTTCACTCGCTTTGGTATCAACAAAATAATTTCGCTGCCGGTTAATATCCAGTTTATGATAAAGTTGAAACGGAGAAGCTAGCTGATATTGATGAAAAATATGCAGTGAATTACGTAACTCTTCGGTTTGTGCAGCTAATAAATAGGGTTGTGCGTTCGGATCAAAATATTCGCTAAAGACGGTGTCCGGATCTTGAAGAACTCCACCGTTTTCAAACACCCGGTGACGGATACGTCTGTAGCTGCCCATCAATATATAGCGATCATTCAGGGATTTATAGGAGGAATGAAAATCATAATAGTGACTAACCGTTTGCCGATCACCTTTGCCACTGCGTTGAATCTGTTTGTCAACCAGAATAGGTCGGTAATTAAACCCAAAGTTCCAGTTAGGCTTAATGTTCCTGCTGAATTCAATTTGGGTCATTGCTCTGCCATCACCACCCCACACCAGAAACATCCGGGTAAAAGGAGATTTGGTATCAAAATATTTTGGCTCTTCGGTTTCGTAAAATAATGAGTATGTACTATACCCTGGGTTGGCCCCGATGGAGGAAGAGATCACAGGAAAGATAGGGTTCAATGCTGTACCTACATTACCAAGATCATGATAAAAATTGTTTTGTCGTTGCACATAAGTCCACCGATGAAAGTTATTCAACGCTGTGTCGATGGGCTTATAATTCTTCTTGTTTAGAAAAATCTCATTCTCCGTAATCCATTTAGAAGTAGTTGGTCCATAGACGTTTTTGGTGGAATCATCTACTATTTGTGAACCTCGTCCTGTACGGGCAGGTGTTTGCGTTGTTTTCTGAGCAATCTTTTGTCGAGAAGTATCTTGTTGTATGAGAGGTACCCGTTCCCTTTTTGAGGGCAATGGTTTCTCCTGAGCCAGGGAAGTTGTACCTCCCACCAGCAGTAGCGTAAGAATCAGATGGCATTTTAAAAACACGCGCAAAAATAGATCAGAATTAGGAAAGAGCATTGGTGTTTCCGGAAGCCATAGTAACTTCTTTTAGCTTTTCATCCACCATATGAAGGACCATGTCATCAAAATCCGAACCATTTTTGATGAATGTAGCCTGGATGGGAAGATAAAACCAGTTTTTCCTTTTTACATAATCAAACAAAGGTTGATGAATAAGCTTTACCATGTCTTTTTCTGTTGTCAAGATGGTATTCGCATTAAAAAAGTCAGCAGATTGATGTATGTTTTCAATTTCCTCACGTGTGTAGCTATGATGGTCAGGAAACCTGAAATGCTTTTTAACCTGAAAGTGCTTTGATGCCTCCCTTTCAAGCGGAGCATTTTTAGCAATCCCCGATACAAGAATCACTTCATTGCCAACCGGATTTGTATGGCCGATCGCCACCGCATGCTGGTATTGCATGCTGGTAAAAAATACGGGTTTATCGCCCGACAACTTGTGTAATTCATGGCGTATTTCATCTTCCTGATGATCTGTAAGCTCTGGACATTTGGTGACTACTATGGCATGGGCCCGCTCCGCTCCAACGCGGGCCTCGCGCAGGCGACCCAGGGGAAGAAGAAAATCCTTATAAAAAGGTTTTTCAAAGTCTGTAACCAAAATAGAAAACTGAGGAACAACAGCCCGATGCTGGAAGGCATCATCCATAAGAATTATTTGAACTTTCGGGCATTCATTCAGAATGGTAGGAATAGCCAGCGCTCTCTCTTCGCCTACGGTGACAATAATTTTATCACCGAATTTTCTGAATAGTTGATAGGGTTCATCACCGATTGACAGGGCATCATCACGATGGGTAGCTATATGAAATCCGGTGGTCTTTCTTCTATAACCACGACTTAATGTGGCTACTTTATACCGGTCACTTAATAGTCTGATCAAATACTCGATCATGGGAGTTTTGCCCGATCCACCCACATTAAGATTACCCACACTGATCACCACCGAATCAAACTGAAATGATCTACTATGACCAATATCGTAGAGATAATTTCTAAGCTGTGTAGCAAGATTATAAAGCCCGGCAAAAGGCAAAAGAAGGTACTTGAAAAAACCCATAAAACAGTGCCGTGATCTTTCGCTATTTTTGATCAAAAGTACATAATCAATGGCTTCCATAACGATAAAAAAAGTAATCGAGAGCCTGGAAATTTTGGCGCCCCGCGCCTATCAGGAAGAGTATGACAATAGTGGTCTGTTAACTGGAAATGCCGCACAGGAGGTAGCTGGCATTTTGATAACCCTCGATTGTACAGAAGAGGTAGTTGAAGAAGCTATAACAAAATCCTGCAACCTTATTGTAGCACATCACCCGATTCTTTTTAAAGGAATTAAACGACTTACCGGAGAAACCTATGTTGAACGGGTTCTCATAAAAGCAATCCGGAATAACGTTGCTATCTATGCCATCCATACCAACCTGGATAATGTTCTCACGGGGGTGAATAAAAAAATAGCTGAAAGAATCGGGCTGAAAAATATCCGTATTCTGGCACCCAAGAAAAATACGCTAATGAAGTTGGTAACCTTCATTCCAAAAGATCATGTTGAGCATGTGATCTCTCAATTACATGAGGCTGGTGCCGGGCAAATCGGGAATTATAAAAACTGTAGCTTTTCGGTGGTTGGCCAAGGTGCCTTTATGCCCACAGGCTCTTCAAATCCTTTTAAAGGAGATCTTGATAAACTTGAAAAAACGGAAGAAGTTCGGGTTGAAGTAATCTTTCCAACGATTCAGCAACATCAGGTTCTACGTGCGTTACGAGAAAGTCATCCCTATGAGGAAGTTGCCTATTACCTGACTTCGCTTGAAAACGAAAATCAGGAAGTGGGGGCTGGAGTGATTGGTGATTTGGAGGTCAGCCGGGAACCTGGAGAATTCCTGAAACATGTAAAGGCCACCATGAACACGGCTTGTATCCGGCATACCCGAATTTCAAACAACCCGATCAAAAAAGTTGCCATTTGTGGAGGAGCCGGGAGCTTTCTGTTAAAGCAGGCAATCGCGCAAGGAGCCCATGCTTTTATTTCGGCTGACTTCAAATACCACGAATTTTTTGATGCCGATGGCAAAATTCTGATTGCCGATATCGGGCATTACGAGAGCGAACAATACACGAAAGACCTCTTGGGTGAGTTTTTACGAGAAAAATTTCCTACTTTTGCAATCGCTTTTTCAAACGTTGTTACAAATCCAATAAGCTACCTGTAAGTAATGGAAAATCAAACAGTTGCACAAAAACTTGAAGCCTTAGTAAAATTACAATCCATAGATTCAAAACTGGACGAACTAAAGAAACTAAGAGGAGACCTACCCGATGAAGTACAAGACCTGGAAGACGAAATGGAGGGTTATCGCACCCGTCACGGTCGTTTTGAGGGCGAATTGAAGGAATTGGAAGATTCCATCAAAAAGAATAAAGAGGGAATAAAGGAGGCCGAAAAGCTGGTCAAAAAGTATAACGAACAGCAAAAGAACGTAAAGAATAACCGGGAGTTTGACGCTATTACCAAAGAAGTAGAGCTTCAGGAATTGGAAGTTCAAATTTGCGAAAAAAGAATAAAGGAGGCCAAGGATAAGATAGATGCTAAAAAAGCAGAGATCGGCACAATTGAAATCCTGATTAAAGAGAGAGAAGAAGATCTACAGAATAAGAAAGATGAATTGGATGGCATCTTAGGTGAAAGTCAGGAAGAAGAGAAAAGACTTATGGCCGAAAGAGAAAAAGCCACAAAAAAAATAGAAGACAAACTTCTTAAGCATTATAACCGTTTAAGAATTAACTTATCAAACGGATTGGCAGTTGTTAGAGTGGTTCGGGGTGCTGCAGAAGGTTGTAACATCATCATTCCGCCTCAAAAAATTGCTGAGATCCGTGAGAAGAAGAAAATTGTTATTGACGAACACTCTGGAAGAATCTTAGCCGATGTGGATTTGGGTCCTGTAGAGGAGGAAGTAAAACCAAAAAAAGCCGCTCCGGTAAAACGAGCCAAAAAAGTTGAATAAAGAGGAAATCATACGAAACATAAGAAAGGCAGGCATTACCACTTGCCTTTTTTTATTTTCTATAGGTTCTTTCGCTACAGACATGATCTGGCAATTCGATCCTGAGTTGCAGCAAGCATACTATTGGGTCACCACCTTACAGCCAGAAAAAGCAAATGAGATACTAAAGCATGGTAAGTTTAACAAACTGCATCAACTATATGTGCAAAGTTTAAACGAGACTCTGCACATACTCATTACCGAAGACCATAAAAGCTTTACACTGATTGATGAAAAATTTAAAGAACGCTTAAAATACCTCGAGGGTTTACCTCCAGGTCCTGAATCACTTTTCCTCCAGGCCGAACTCCACCTTCAACGGGGCTTTTGTTACCTGAACCTTGGCCAGGACCTAAATGCAGTCTTGTCCATCCGAAAGGCTTATCAGTTTACTTCCGAATGTCTTAAAAAATATCCTGCCTTTATTCCAATAAAGAAAACCAGCGGGGTAATACAGGTCATGGTTGGCTCTGTTCCGGACAAGTATCAGTGGTTTATGAGCTTGCTGGGAATGAAGGGTTCAGTGGCTGCCGGTCAAACGCAATTAACCGATCTACGAAATTCCAAATCTTCATTAAGTATGGAGGCTACTATTCTTTTCTTCACTGTAAAAGGATTTATTAACCAACAATTTTCTGAAGCCGCTGAGGGTATTAACGTTTGTCTTAACGATCAACCGGACAATCGGTTACTTCTGTTCATTGGTGTAAACATGCTTATCAAGGATGCACGCAGTGACGAGGCCCTTGTGTTGATTCGTCAGATTGATACCCAAAATCAGGGCTTGCCCATGCATTACATTGATTACCTCCGTGGCGAAGTTTTGCTTCAAAAAGGTGAATACGCAAAATCAATAGAATCCTTCCAACGTTTTATCAGAAATTATCCCAGCGTAAGTTTTAAGAAAGACTCATACTTCAAAATTTCTCTCAACTATTGGTTACTAGGTGACACTAAACAAGCTACCGCCAATTTTGAAAAAGCAAAAATAACCGGTACCGATAAAGCTGAGCCCGACAAGTATGCTGCCGGGCAATTAGCAGAACCCAGTCTTCCCAATAGAAAATTATTGAAAGTACGTTTCAGTACGGATGGTGGATATTACAAAGAAGCTTTTGCCGTCCTCCAATCGATTACCCCCGCAGACCTTACTTCGTCAAAAGAACAGACTGAATACTACTACCGAAAAGCAAGACTTGCCCATCGCACGGGTGAACTTGCTGCAGCCAAACTTTTCTATCAACAAAGTATTGATATGACTAAAAATAATCCCTGGTACTTTGGGGCTAATTCTGCGCTTCAATTAGGGTATATTGCCAGAGACCAGAAAGATTTTGTCAGTGCAAGAAAGTATTTTGAACAGGCGTTAAAATATCCTAAGCACGAATACAAAAACAGTATTGATAGTAAAGCCCGCACTGAGCTTGAATTATTGACCACCATTAAAGCGTAGTTGCTTTCTGGAGGTTAGATGTTTTTTGAGCGTTAAGAGTTTCCAAATGAGCTGTGTCGTTATACTTTCTCACCGAAAACAGAGAACTTGTGTATTCGACCAGATATAAACACAAATTATGATGTTCAAACATATCCATACTCTTAAGCGGATAGTTTAACAGACGGCATAACAAAATTCTTAAGGCCCTACCATGCATACAAATCAGAATTGTTTGTTCCTGGGTTTGACTTAGGATACGGTTCAATGCCACCTCTTGGCGCCTGGTAACATCTTCCGGACTCTCACCACCTTCAATGCGCTCTTGTGTCTTACCCAACTGCCATTGATTCAACATCCAGTGATAATAGGCGTCCTCATTCGGAGTGATTCGCTGGCCTTCTTTTGTCCCCCAACTGATTTCGTTTAACCCCGATAAACTCTCGCTGGCAATACCTAAATCCAAAAAAGACTGAATAGATTCTGTTGTTCTTCTAAGCGATGATGTATAGATTTTATCAAAGCGAACTTCCTTGTAAGCTTCATAAAATGCCTGAGCCTGAGCCCGGCCATTATCGTTGAGAGAAGAGTCGACACCACTTCCCTGCACAATACCTTGCAGGTTGTAATCTGTCTGCCCGTGCCGGATGATATATATTTTTTTGGTGGTCAATTTCTACCTAATTTCAGGCCGCCTTGCAGGCATGCGGGCGCAAAAATAAGGAATAAGTTTAAACTCATTCAACCTGGTTTTCATGTCTGTTTTTAAGCCCGGCATTTCACTTGAATACCTGAACAAACTTTCCTCAAACACGATGGTTAGTTACCTGGGCATTGAGTTCACAGAATTGGGCAATGACTACATAACAGCAAAAATGCCTGTCGATCACAGAACCCATCAACCCCTTGGGTTGTTACATGGTGGTGCTTCGGTAACATTGGCAGAAACGTTGGGTAGTGTTGCGGCCACCTGCTGTGTCGACAGAACTACACAATATTGTGTGGGTCTGGAAATTAACGCAAACCATGTTAAGAGCGCAAGAAGCGGATATGTATATGGCACCACCCGGCCTATCCATATTGGCAAACGCACACAAGTGTGGGAAATAAAGATTGTTAACGAAGCCACAGAATTAGTTTGCATCAGCAGAATTACGATGGCTGTAATCGATAAGCGGTAGGAATAAAAATGATCTCAACAGAAAGCAAATCAACAGACATACAAGAAAAGAAGGTTGTTCAATATGCCATTGAAAGAGCCCTACAACAAGGACACTCCTTCTCACTTTGGAAAACCCCGGGATTAAATGAAAAATTCCTTATCATTAGTCAGCGCGGTGTACATCATCTGGAAGAAATAAATCTGGAAGAATCCGAAACAGGCTTCGTATTTGCACCCTTTTTACCCACTAAAAAAAAGATCTTCTTTCCTGCTGATGTATTATATCGCTTTGAAAATGGTGTGTTAACAGCGGGCCCGGCACCAGATCCAACCTATGAATATCAAGTAGCTCCATGGTCTCAACATTGCAGACAACAGCTTAGTATAACCCCATCAGATTACAAACAACTGGTAGAGTTAGGCCTCCATAAAATCGAATCCGGCAATTTGGAAAAAATTGTACCCTCCCGGTTTAAGGATATTAACCTTACACAAAATTTCGATCCCCTAAACTCCTTCGATCAGCTTTGTGAGAAACATCCTATGGCCCTGGTCTCTCTGGTGTCGTCTCCGGAAACTGGCACTTGGTTGGGTGCTACACCAGAACTTTTGGTAAGCGTTGGTGATAACAAATTCAAAACTGTGGCTTTGGCAGGAACGCTTCCTTACTCACCTGAAATTAATTTAAAATCCGTTGCCTGGACACAAAAAGAAATTGAAGAGCAAGCCCTGGTTTGCCGTTATATAATCAACTGTTTTAAAAAAATCCGATTGCGTGAATACGATGAGCATGGACCTAAAACAACAGTAGCCGGTAATGTAATGCATTTAAAAACTGACTATGAAGTGGATATGCTGGCAACCAATTTTCCGCAACTAGGATCCGTGATGCTTAAACTTCTCCACCCTACTTCCGCAGTTTGTGGAATGCCTTTGGAAAACGCGCTTGCTTTTTTGAACGAACATGAAGGCTATGACCGTGAATTTTATAGTGGCTACCTCGGACCTGTGAATGTTAAAAAGGAAAGCATTATCTACGTTAACCTTCGTTGCATGCAATTATTTAAATACGCTGTAAGAATATATGCGGGTGCCGGAGTAACAGCTGATTCAGTTTCAGACCTGGAATGGAATGAAACCGAAATGAAGATGTTAAATCTTCAATCCATCATCAATCAATAAAAAAATCTTGCGCCTCCAACCTATTTATGATATTGCAGAGTTATGTGCCCGTCAGGGGATTCATCAGGCTGTTGTTTGTCCGGGATCGCGCTGTGCGCCACTCACGTTAGCCTTTGCGCGACACGAAGAAATTACCTGCCGTACGTTCAGCGATGAACGAAGTGCTGCTTTTGTAGCATTAGGGATTGCCCAACAAACCAGTATGCCTACCGTATTGGTTTGTACGTCCGGCTCCGCAGCCTATAATTTTGCTCCCGCAATAGCAGAAGCATTTTTTCAGGAAATTCCATTGCTAATATTCACTGCCGATAGACCCAAAGAATGGGTTGATCAACTGGACGGACAAACTATCCGGCAGCATGAGATTTATGGAGCTCATGTTAAAAAATCGTTTGAGCTTCCTGCTGATTACAGTCATCCGGATTCGGTGTGGTATCTCAACCGCGTGGTAAACGAAGCTATAATTTCAGCGCAGGAATATCCAAAAGGTCCCGTTCATATTAATGTACCCCTGCGCGAACCACTTTATCCGGATACTGACGAGGCCATTGAGTTCAGCAAAAATTACAAGGCTGTAAGTGTTAGCCGGTCAGTTGTTTCATTAAGCAAGCAAGACGAAAAAGAACTAGCAGAAGCTTTGTCAGGATTTACGAAAGTACTGCTGGTGGCTGGGCAGCAGGATTATCATGAAGGATTGCTTAAGGCCATTGAAAAGTTTTGTAAAGTAAATAAGATCGCATTAGTCGGGGATATCATTTCTAACCTTCATGCTATTAGCAGCAATGCGCATTATGCAGATGTATTTCTGGCTGCTTGTACTGATTCGGTTAAAAAATCTCTACAACCCGACTTATTGATAACCTTTGGGAAATCGGTTATCTCGAAAAATCTAAAATTATTTATTAGAAATTATTCACCAAAACAACATTGGCATATTCAGCCTTCCGGAATAGCTGCAGATACATTTCAATCCCTTACCCGGATTATTCACTGTGAACCTAAAATATTATTCGAAGGTCAGAGTTCCGCCCCTCCCCTTGGTAAGTTCGACTTACAGAAAAAGGATAACTATGCAAAGTTGTGGACAGCCGAAGAGCATCGAACCCAACGATCGTATCAATCCTATTTTTCAACTAATGAGTTTAACGAATTAACATCTATAAAAGAAATTATACCCGCATTGCCGCAGCGTTGCAATCTACACCTGGCAAACAGTATGTCCGTTCGCTACGCTAACCTGATTGGCCTGACCGAAAAGAATAAAGGCATTCGTGTCTTTGCAAACAGAGGCACCAGCGGTATTGATGGTTGCACGAGTACAACCGTTGGGCATGCCTTGATGAGTGATGTACCCAATATTCTATTAACGGGTGATCTTGCTTTCTTTTACGACCGCAATGCTTTCTGGAATAATTATACTGTTCCTAATTTAAGAGTAATCATCATCAACAATAAAGGTGGAATTATTTTTAACCTCATAGACGGCCCGGGCAATATCCCAGAGAAAGAAGAATATTTTATTACCGATCAACCACTCACTGCTGATCACCTGTGTAAAGAGTTTGGGTTTGAACACCTGAAAGTTGATTCTATAAAAAAATTAAAATCATCACTTAAAGATTTTTTTTCGTTTGATGGAAAAACCAAAATCATGGAAATCATGAGTGATCAGAAGTCAGGAAAAGAATCGTTCAATCAATTCAAGAAATATATTAAGCAAGCTTATGAATCTTAAATACAACTGGAAGCAAGTCAAGCAGTATGAGGAAATTCTGTTTCACAAATTTGAAGGCATTGCCCGGATCAGTATAAACCGCCCCGAAGTACATAATGCCTTTACACCACGCACCATTCAGGAGATACTGGATGCCATGAATCTATGTCGGGAGGATATGGAAGTGGGTGTAATCATTTTAACAGGTGAAGGTGGAAAAGCTTTTTGCAGTGGTGGCGATCAGAGCGTGCGTGGTCATGGGGGCTACGTAGGAACAGACACGGTGCCGCGTTTAAATGTGCTCGATTTACAAAAAGTAATTCGATCCATTTCCAAACCAGTGATTGCTGCAGTAGCGGGCTGGGCCATTGGAGGTGGACATGTGTTGCATGTTGTATGTGACCTTACTATAGCGGCAGAGAATGCTCGTTTCGGACAAACAGGTCCGAAGGTTGGAAGTTTTGATGGTGGATTTGGAGCTTCTTATCTGGCCAGAATTGTCGGTCAGAAAAAGGCCCGTGAAATCTGGTATCTCTGTGACCAGTACGATGCCCAGGAAGCACTGGACATGGGTCTTGTTAACAAAGTGGTGCCATTAGATAAATTAGAAGAAACCTATGTAGCCTGGGCAAAAAAAATTCTTCAGAAAAGCCCGTTGGCGATACGCATGTTAAAATGTGCATTCAATGCTGAATTGGACGGTCAGGCAGGGATTCAGGAACTTGCCGGCAACGCAACCCTGCTTTATTATTTAAGTGACGAAGCAAAAGAGGGTAAAAATGCATTTCTGGAAAAACGAGAGCCAGACTTTTCAAAGTTTCCTAAGTTCCCTTAAGTAACCGATGCCGTGCAATTGTCATGGATCATACTTAATGGAATAACGTACACCCTCTCCGAAGTACAACAAGGGCAATTCAAAACAAATGCAGAAAATTCAGCGCTGCACTTCTGCCACAGTTGGTTGAATGGAGGAAATGAATTTACACTTCAAACTTCCGGATCAACAGGGAAACCGAAAACCATTAGTGTAACGCGAAATCAATTAAAAGCAAGCGCAGATCTTACCAACTCCTTTCTTAACCTTCAACGAGGTTATACTTCCCTGATCTGTTTAGACACGCGATACATTGCCGGCATCATGATGCTGGTGCGATCCATGGAAGCAGGCATGAACATGTATATCGTAGAACCCACGGCTAATCCATTTGAAAAAATCCCGACCGATGTTACCATTGACTTTATGGCATTGGTGCCCTATCAACTGGAAACAATTTTAGGATCACCGCATAAAGGCGAACTTGATAAAATAAAAATTACCTTGATTGGAGGAGCTCCCCTATCCCATCAGGTAAAAGCAGAACTACACTTGCTTTCGTGTACGTTTTATGCTACCTATGGCATGACCGAAACCTTATCGCATATCGCACTACAAAAATTGAATGGAGAAAATGCTCAGGATTTTTTTCAAACATTAAACAACATATCACTTCAGGTTGATCAACGTGGATGTTTAATGATAAACGCTCCGCATCTTGGTTCGGAACCTATAACTACCAATGACCTGGTACAATTAATTTCAGAGAATCATTTTCGTTGGCTGGGCAGGTTTGATAACATTATTAATAGTGGTGGTGTAAAACTGATTCCGGAAAGAATCGAATCAGCTATAACAACGCTGATGGCTGAATTGAATTTAGTAAACAGGTTTTTTATTGCGGGGATACCGGATCGAACTCTGGGCGAAATTGTTATACTTTTTGTTGAAGGTGAAATAACAGATACGCGCATAGAGAAAATTCTATTGCAGCGGTTAAAGGAAAAATTAGGTAAGTATGAAGCGCCAAAATCAATCCGATACCTATCAAAATTTATTCAGACGAACACAGGGAAAATCAATAAGCCCAAGACGCTGGAGCTAATTAATGTAACATAGAAAACCTTGCCCGCCTCTTCCAGTTGTTGGAAGATATCGGGTTAGGCAAAACCGCTAAGTTTATTTTTTTGATTTCAGTTGAAGAATTTCTTTCTGCAAATCGAGCACTACTCCTGCCAATTGCTCCACAGAAACATCTGCCTTGTCGGCTACATCCGGAAACTGCACACTGATATAAGCTTTGGCAGCCCACACCTCTAGCACATCGGAGGCGCTGAGTTGGTAGGGCGCGTAATGACGATTGTCGGACACAAGAAAAAGATTTCCGTTTTCCTCCAGGTAGTTGAAAACCCGCTTGTAGACAATGCCTTCCCGCTGGGTCACTAAGACATACGTTTTTCCGCTCTTAATATTTTTCAAGTCATCCACATACTCACCAATTACAATGGTGCCCGGCATCAGGGGTAACATGGAATCCCCACTGACTTCAAAGGCCCGGTAAGTTCCTTGCCGGAGATTCGGTAGACTGAAGTGTGGCAACTCTTTCACATATTCCGTGTCTGCAAAACCATTGAGATAACCCGCGGCCGCTTTGTGCGGAACGAATTCAATATTCTGCTTTTGCGATGAATCCACCGTAACGACCAATACTTCTTTACCCCTCGCATAATCGATGGCAGAAGGTGGAGTTGGTGATTCCATTGAGAAATCTTTTCCAATTAACTGATCGACAGAAATGGAAAATACCTCAGCCATTTTCTGAAGTAGTTCGAGGCGCGGCTCAGCCCTGCCTTCTTCATAAGCTCCTACCAGCGAGCGTTTCACGCCCAATTGTTGGGCAAACTGATCTTGCGTAAGCGATAACCGTTTACGCAGGATCCGGATGTTCTCATTTAGCTTAACCATATTTTACTTTTTAAAGATCAATATCCTACCGGAGTTAACCTGCCGGTTTCCCAATGAAAAAAGATTGCGCTGAAAATAACGCTCAGAATTATTCATGGCCTCCACATGGCGGCTTATCTTGCTAATAATCTCAGTTACTGACGTCTTCGGCTCAGCTAGCAGATAGCCGTAATATCCACCGGGTGTAACATTATCAGTTGAAAAATTAACTTGAAATCGCCCCGAATCGAGTTTTTTGCTTTCTATTTTAAACTTAATGGAGTCCATTGGCTAATAATTTTAGCCAAATAAATGAATTATCCAGTTAAAGTCAAAATTAAAACTAAATATTTTAGTTTAACCATCAATTTGACCCCAAAAAGACCCTTTGTAGATTAGGTTATCCTTTTCAACAATCAAGGGCGAGTCAATATTATTGGAATAAATCATACCTGTACCCAATCCTTGCGGGATCAAAGCCGGGTATTGTGCCGTAAACTGAGCTATTGCATTCAACCCTATGTTGCTCTCAAGGGCAGAAGTTATCCACCAGCCAATTCCTAATTGCTCAACGACTTGTATCCATTCGTTACACGAATGAAGCCCGCCATGTAACGTGGGCTTTAATATGATGTAGTGCGGATTAATACGAGCGAGTAATTGTTCTTTGGCTGACCTGTCATGAATGCCTATCAGTTCTTCATCGAGTGCTATCGGAATGGGCGACTGGCGGCACAACTCTAGCATCTCTTCCTGCCCGGGCTTAATAGGTTGTTCTATCGAATGAATATCAAATCGGGCTAGTTCTTTCAATTTATTCAAAGCCTCTTCTTTTTTAAATGCTCCATTGGCATCCAGACGAATTGTAATTTTATCGCGGAAATATTTTCTACGGATATATTGAAGTACATCACACTCTTTCTCAAAATCATGGCTGCCTACTTTTAGTTTGAGGCAGGTAAAACCATCCCGGATTTTGATTTCAATTTGCTGAAGCATGAAATCCAGACCACCCATCCAGATCAAACCGTTAATGGGTATGGGTTGCCCCGCCACAAACTGGTTTTTAAAAATCAGTTTATTCCCACCCTGCATACAATCCAACAAGGCCGTTTCAAGGGCGAACACCACCGATGAGTTTTGGTTAGCACCTTCTTCTCCGATCAGGCTTTTTATAAAGTGATTGAGCTCATGTAAGTTTAATGAAGTAGAAAATGAAACTGACTTTTGGTTGATCGTGGCAATAATGGTTTCCAACTGACTTTCAAATTCGGGTCCGTGTTCTGGATTTAATCCCGGTAACGGACCACACTCACCTATTCCCACGCAATCGGCATTAGCTTCATCCCACACCTTAATAAACCATGAGGTCTTTTCTTTCATGGCACCCCGCGAGGTTCGGGCGTTGAATGAAAATTCAAAAACTCGTTTATGCAGGCTGGCTTTTAAAGACATGCTTCGAACTCAAAGGGTTAACAATCAGGCTGTGAAGATCAATATTTAAAACAAACTTTGCACATGGTAATCACCGTGCTGACTTAATACCTTTGGCCAAAATTCCGTTTCTATGGATCAATCCATTCTCATGAAGGATTTTTGGTATGACTTGCCACCCGAACGGATTGCGCAATATCCGCTTACCGAACGGGATCAATCGCGGTTATTGGTTTTTAAGAACGGAGTAATTGAACACAAACTGTTCACTCAGGTAACTGAATTTCTGCCCGCACAGAGCACGTTGTTTTTTAACGATACCAGGGTAATCCCTGCGCGTTTGTTCTTTCAAAAAGAGACGGGTGCAATCATTGAAATCTTTTTGCTCAATCCAATTTCACCTTCTTCATTAGTACAGCAGGCCATGGAAACCACCGCTGGTTCACAATGGCAGTGTACGATTGGTAATCTTAAGCGTTGGCCGGAAAAGACAACCCTTACAAACCAGTCTGCTGGCTTAACCATTCAGGCTTCCCTGATTAATCGCGAACAAGGAATTGTAGAATTTTTGTGGCAACCGGATTCAAAGACTTTTGCCGAGGTAATCTCACAAATCGGAGTTACACCGCTACCACCTTATCTAAATCGTAAGGCAGAGCGGGGTGACCAGGACACCTATCAAACCGTGTATTCACATCACGAAGGTGCAGTAGCAGCCCCCACCGCGGGATTGCATTTTACCTCCAGGATGCTGGATGAACTGAAATCAAAGGGACATTCCATTGAGTTTCTAACCTTGCATGTAAGTGCGGGAACATTCCAACCAGTGAAGGTTGAAAATGCAGCAGACCACACGATGCACAAAGAGCAAATCATTATCACCAAAAATAATATTGAAGCCTTGTTGTCCGCCAAATCCATCATGGCGGTTGGAACAACCTCTCTCAGGACCTTAGAAAGCCTTTACTGGTATGGCGTCAAATTAATGCAGCGTAAGGATTTGTCATTTCAGATCTTTCAGGAAGACCCCTACCGTTTACCGACCCATTACACGAAACAACAGGCGCTGGAACGGGTATTACAAGTCATGGAAGCAAATGATGCTGATCACCTTACCGGTGAAACTTCTATTTTTATCATGCCCGGGTATTCGCTTAAACTGGTCGATGGGTTGATTACCAACTTCCACCAGCCCGGCTCAACATTAATACTCTTGGTTGCCGCCTTTGTGGGACCCGATTGGAGAAAAATCTACCAACAGGCACTGGAAAAAAACTATCGATTTCTTAGTTATGGGGACAGCTCACTCCTTTTCAGAAATTAGGACATCCTCAAAGCCATCTGCTTCTCTACTTTAACACAAAAAGTTTACTTTCTGACTGTTAGATGGTAACGACCAACACTGCTTACTATTTAGGGTATTCAGCATATCCAGAAGGTGCTAATTTCGATAAGTGGCGAGCCAGTTTCAGGTATTTTTTAGCAAGTATCTATTAATCAAGCATAAGTATTCATGAAATGAACTCTTAATTGAATAGGATTTTCCGTTGAAATGTGTAAAATTTAAACGCTAAACCCCCTAATATGCTCTCAAGGCTTTGGAATTTATTGGACGTTCAGCCTGAAGAAGAAGGCCCCGTTGGATTATTACTGGCCATCAGCTTTCTCATGGGGTTGTTTCTGGCAACTGTTGCGGTAGCGTCCCAATCCTTGTTTTTAGAGCATTTTGATGAGAAATACCAATTACCCGTGGCTTTGGCCATCTCCGGGGGCTTAGGGGTTTTAATCACTATTTTCTATAATTTTTTACAAGGCCGAATCCCTTTTACCGCACTTGCCACCGCCAATTTGTTTCTGGTAATCGCGTTAACTGCCTTCATTGAATTTGGTGAAAAATATGTTCAGGACACTGATTACCTGTTTTTTTTCGGATTTACCCTGATCCTGCCTTTCACCTTTGTGACACAACTTATTTTCTGGGGTTCCTTTAACCGGATGTTTAACGTGCGCGTAGCCAAACGCATAATTGGTAGTGTGGATATTGGAACCGACCTGGCAGCTATCCTGGCCTTTTTTACTATTCCGATTTTGTTGAGTTACGGACTTGAGATTGAATCTCTTTACACGATCGGGCTCGCCAGCATTATCGGGTATCTGATCTTATTCATTATACTTTCTCAGAAGTATCTCACCAAGGGAAAAACGGCTATCAAAAGTGAGTCGGAGATTAAGAAACTATCCATAGGTCAGTTTCTAAGCCATAAATACATTTTAACACTCTCGCTATTCGTCATAGTGTCAATGGTGGCCTTGCGTTTCGTTGATTATTCTTTCTTTAACGCCTCGTCCATTCAATTCCCGGAAAGTAAAAGCCTTGCTTCTTTTCTGAGTCTTTTTGAAGCGACAGTTGTTATTTTCAGTTTTCTCTTTACAACATTTGCCACGGATCGTATTAATCAAGACTATGGATTACGGGTATCCTTGCTGATTAATCCAGTTTTACTCATCCTTTTCACCGCTTCTGCATTTCTGTTGGGATCGTTTTTTGGTTTTGACTTAACAACAGGTGCAGGAAGCACGATCATATTCTTCTTTATTGCCGTGGCGATGAGTAAACTATTTATCAACTCACTTCGCGATGCTCTCGATAACCCAACGTTCAAATTCTTTTATGTTCCGATTGATCGCTCAATCAGTATCGATGCCCAAACAAAAATTGAAGGCTTTGTAACCGCCTTAGCCAGTGCCATTGCCGGGGGATTAATCGTGCTGGTGAATCAATTTGAAGTTTTCTCGGTACTCTCCATTACACTTTTCACCCTTCCGGTGTTGGTTATCTGGTATTGGGTCTCCAATCGGATGTATCACGGCTATCGCGAAACCCTCCAGAGTTCACTTATTAAGAATAAATCTTCTTTAAAAAAGAACCTTGTAAAAGAATATACGATGGATAGCGTGCTTGAAAAAGAAGTGCGCAGTACCACCGAGGAAAAAATTATCTATGGCTTGAAGCTGATGGAGAAACTGGAGCCAGCCCTTTATGAAAGTTCGCTGTTTCAGTTGACTAAAAGTAATTCGAAAAAGATCGCACAGTTTGCCCAAAAGAAAATTCAGGATCTGGGCATCCAATCCGGGGACAACGAAATCCGGGGACTTGCCACACAAGCGGCCGGCATGGCCGAGGACAGCGACCTGCTCTCGATACCCATCGAGAAACTCATGAAATTGAGTAAGTCGGTAAAACAAGCTGATCGTTTATTGGCCGCGAAACTCATGCGCAAGCTCACCAACCAGAAGACCATCTTCATTTTGTTGGAACTGATGCGCGATGCTGATCCGAAAGTAAGAACGGAAGCACTTTTAACCGCAAGAAAAGTAAAGAGACCCGAAACCTGGAATGTGCTGATTGAATTACTCTCCTCACCTATGTATGCGCACCAGGCTGCATCTGCCTTAAAAGAAGCAGGCGAACCGGTGCTGCCTATTTTGGAAACTGCATTTCATAAGTCGGGGCAGAATGATCTGATCATGCTCAAGCTTATACAAATCATTGGGCACATTCCCGGCAAGGAAAGTTTGCAGTTGCTATGGAAAAAAATCGACTACCCGGATAAAAGAATTGTCAAGCAGATTTTATACTCATTGCGTTACATTAATTACCGGGCTACTGGCCGCGAGGCACTCGCTATTAAAGACTTACTCGATACGGAGATGAGTAAAACGCTGTGGAACCTGGCTTCCCTGCATGAACTTCCGGATGAACCACATTATGCTTATTTAAAAGAGGCATTGCGTGAAGAGATACGGGATAATTACGACCACCTGAGTTTGCTCTTGTCATTGGAGTACGATCCGGAATCCGTTCAATTAGTAAAAGAAAATATTGAAATAGGAACACCCGATAGCGTTCAGTATGCGCTTGAACTTTTAGATCTCTTCATTGATCAGGACCTGAAACCAAAATTGATTCCATTACTGGATGATACAACTACCCCTCAAAAATTAGAGAAGCTTCAAACTTTTTTTCCCCGGGAAACCTATAATCCGATTCAGGTAATCAATTACATACTGAACCGCGATTTTAATTTCAACAACCGCTGGACGAAAGTGTGTGCCATTTACGCCACTGCTTATATTCCAAATTTCAGAATCAGTCGTGGGTTAATCAGTCAGATGTTTAACAACGATAAGCTTTTACAAGAAACCACGGCCTGGGTAATCTATAATAAAGACCGGGCAGCCTACCAGACAATTGCAGACAGACTCCCGTACAAAGACAAAAAGTTTCTGGATTCATCCATTGAAAACAATCAATTACTCGATGGGTTGGACGATGGCTTCTTTCTCTTTATAGAGATGATTTTGCTCATCAAGAAGATACCTGTGTTCCGTCATATTCAAGGAAAAGTACTAAGTGATCTTTCGGATAAAATCATTCCCGTAACCTTAAAACCGAATGAAAAATTAACGATAGCAGATACACAAGATATGCCTATCCTGATCATGGCACATGGTGTGGCTGTATTAAAGAACCAGGATCAGGAGGTAATGCAAATGAAACCGGGCGATGTCTTTGGTGATTTATTTCAGGAAGGACCCACCCCTGTGATTACCGAGGCGGTAGCCATCGAACGAACAGTAATTTTAAAAATTAATCTCATCGATTTCTATTTTGTTCTGGCCAATCATCATGAATTGGCACAGGGCCTTATCCATAATATTACTGAGAAAGAAACCCAACAACCCGTATAACTTAACTCGCTGAACATGGCCTTTGAAATTGATGTATTAATAACCTTCGCAGAAAAAGATAATGAAGCCGCTCAAAAAAGTGAGCAGGGTTGGGTATCCCAATTCAAAAAGTTTCTGGAACTGATGCTGCTGCAAGTGTTAGGTTCCAAACCGAACATCGTTCTAAAATCTGAATTTGATACTGCCACCGCACCGGCTCTTAATAACGCTGCCATTTTAGTGGCCGTGCTAACAAAAGATTTTGTTGAATCCGGCCGATGCCTGGATAATGTAGAGACTTTTTACAAAGCTACATCCACTTCTAAAATCAATCGGGTATTCAAAGTCATGAAGGCACCTCTTACGGTACAAGAACAACCTCCTCGCCTGCGCGACCTGATCGGGTATGATATGTATCAACTCGACACTGAAACAGGATTTGAAAAAGAATACTCCGACTTTTTTAGCCAGGAAGCAGAAAAACAATACTGGATGAAGCTAGTGGATCTGGCCTATGATATTCACGATGCGTTGATGATCCTGAATGAAGGTGATATCAAATCGGAGGTAAAAAACATCTATAAAAGAAAATCAATCTACCTCGCTGAAACGGGTCATGATCTTTCTGTTCAGCGCAACATCATCAAGCGCGAGTTGCAACGCCACGGATACATTGTGTTGCCAAAAAATACCTTGCCTACTCAGATCAATGATGTGGAGCGCGAAGTAAAAAGAGATCTGGACGAGTGCAACTTATCTATTCACTTAATCGGAAGTGCCTATGGCGAAATACCGGAAGGCACTGAGCGTTCTATTGTGGACATTCAAAATAAACTTGCTGCCGAAACTGCACTTTCAAAAAAACAAAGCAAACAAGAATTTTCACGACTTATCTGGATCTCGCAAAACCTGAAAAACGCGAGCGATAAACAAAAATCCTTTATCGATACCATCAAACGCGACACCGAAGCCCAGGAAGGTGCTGAGATTCTTCAGAATCCACTCGAAGACTTTAAGAACATCATGCGCGAAGAACTGCTTGAATCGCAAGAACGAAAAAGTGTTGACGAGAGTGGTGGCAAATTCATTTACCTGGTACATGATAAAATTGACGATAGTGCCGTTAAGCCATTCCGCGAGGTGATTGAAAAATCAGGCTTCAAAGTATTGATCCCTGCCTTTGAGGGCGAATTGCTCGAAGTGCGTAAACAACACATCGAAAACCTAAGAAATTTTGATGGTGCCATTATCTTCAAAGGAAAAGTAAATGATCAATGGGTTCGCATGAAAGTACTGGACTTACTCAAGGCCCCTGGCTTTGGCCGGAAAAAACCCATTCAGGGTAAAGCCATTGTGGGTTCCGGACTAGACAATTTTAAGAATCAAAATATGACCCTCATCTCCGGTGATACAAACCGTTCGCTGGAGACTTTGAAAAATTTTTTACAAGAAATTAACGCTTAAGTTATGAGCCAGATTGTAGACGAACACGGTACACTAGTCGGGACAAGCAACCCTTTTCCCGGACTACGCCCCTTCAAGATTGAAGAGAGTCACCTGTTCTTTGGTCGCGAAGGCCAGAGTGACGAAGTGCTCCTCAAACTTTCCAAGAGTCGCTTTGTGGGTGTCATTGGTCCTTCCGGAAGTGGTAAGTCTTCGTTTATCTATTGCGGAGTACTTCCCATCTTATACGGTGGTTTCCTTACGGATTCAAGCCCTAACTGGGAAGTAATAGTTACCCGCCCGGGGGCCGGACCTATTGATAACCTTGCCGAGTCTTTACTGAAAACAGTTAAAGATTACAATTTTGCCGATGTTGAAGACAAAAAAATCAAACGTACAATTGTTTCTACCTTGTTGCGAAGCAGTTCGTTGGGTCTTGTAGAAGCTATTCAACAATCCAGAAGAAAGGAAGATATTAACTACCTGATCCTGGTCGATCAGTTCGAAGAACTCTTCCGCTTCAAAGACAGCACCGATCCCAATTCAGTGAACGAGTCACTTGCCTTCATCAACCTGTTGATGGAAGCCGTGAATTACGAAGACTCTCCGATCTATGTAGCCATCACCATGCGGTCCGACTTTATCGGAGATTGTGCACAGTTCCCCGAACTGACCCGCAAGATCAACGACAGTCACTACCTGATTCCGCAGATGACGCGCGATCAGAAACGCAGAGCTGTTGAAGGACCAGTGGCCGTGGGCAATGCTAAAATAACACCGCGACTTGTACAACAATTATTAAATGATTTGGGTGATAACCCCGATCAGCTTCCGATTCTGCAACACGCGCTCATGCGTACCTGGAGTTACTGGGCAAAATATAAAGATTACGATGAAGAGCCGGTCGACTTAAAACATTACGAGGCCATTGGAACGATGTCGGAGGCGCTTTCGCAACATGCGAACGAAGCTTATGACGAATTAGATGAAGATCAGCAACGCATTTGCGAAATCATGTTCAAGGCAATCACCGAAAAACGCGGTGAGAACTTTGGCATTCGCAGACCAACACGCCTCAATGAAATTGCTTCCATAGCCGATGTATCGGAAGCTGATGTGGTGGCCGTGATTGAAAAATTCCGCGAGCAAGGCCGTTCGTTATTAACTCCTGCTTATGGTATTGAGTTGGGTTCAAAATCCATGATTGATATCTCGCACGAAAGTTTGATGCGGATTTGGGTGCGGTTAAAAAATTGGGTGGATGATGAGAGCGAAGCGGTACAAATGTATTTGCGTTTGGCGGAAGCCGCCTCACAATACCAGGTAGGCAAGGCAGGTTTATGGCGACCACCCGATTTACAACTGGCACTTAACTGGCAGGCGAAACACAAGCCTACTTTGGTTTGGGGGCAGCGGTATCATCCTGCGTTCGAAAGAACGTTGGTCTTTCTTGAATATTCCAAGAAAGAATTTGATACCGAGCAACGAATAAAAGAATTAGAGCAGAAACGGAAACTGCAACGTGCCCGCGTTACAGCTATTGTGTTTGGTACACTGGCGGCAATTGCACTCGTGGCTTTTGTGTATGCGTTCGTACAGCAGGCGGAAGCAAAGAAACAGGAACAACTTGCTGTAGATAATGCAATTAAAGCGGAGAAAAATGCTGCTGATGCGATTCAACAAAGAAAAGAAGCAGAAACACAACGAGATCTTGCGAAAGCTGCACAATTCAGGGCCGAGGAAGCTCGAAAAGCAGAGGCTGCTCAAAAGCTAATTGCAGAGCAAAGAAGACAAGAGGCTGAAATAGCAGAAAGACGTGCCAAAGAACAAGAGACTCTTGCAATAAAAAACGCTGACATTGCAAAACAAGAAGCCGCCCGCGCAGAAAAAAATGCGGCTGAAGCCAATCGACAAAGAGAATCAGCAGAACGTGAGCGATACTTATCACTCGCCAAAGCCATGGCTATTAAATCCAAAGAGTTGGGCAACAAAGTTTCTCTGGAAGCCCTCGTTGCCCAGCAAGCCTACATCTTTAACAAGCGCTATGGTGGATACGCGTATAATAGCGATGTGTATGGCGGATTGTACACAGCCTTAAAAAATCTGGAAGATCCACTCACTAAAAGTCTTGAGGCTCACACAAACGGAGCTGCCCGGGCACTGGAAACTCATGGAAAAGGTAATCACATTTACTCCGGGGGCAGCGATGGCAAAATCATCCGCTGGAATTATGTTAATAATGAATGGACTGCCGAAGTACTAACTGATGAAACCAAACGCACGGAACCTTATTTAGTCTATTCATTGGACACAAGCCCTGATGGCAACACATTGGTTGCCGGTGGACTCTACCCAACCAATGCCGAAGCCAACTATGCCGAGCTGTATGATTTGAGAAATTCTTCAAGTGCGCCAAAGAAAATCTATGGCTTTACGCATGATATTGAAAACATACACTTCACTCCGGATGGCCTCGGATTTTATGCCCGAGACAATTCCGGTCATAGCATCAAGTTTTCAGATTTAACCTCCGCAAAAGAAGTAATTGCAGTTCAGGAAAAAATTGTTTCACTGGACTTGAATTCCCGGGGAACGATGCTGGCCGGGGCGGGTGCAGACGGAAATCTATATCTGTGGGATATCGGCAAAAACTTTGCCCTCACAAAAGTGAGCGTGGCAAAGAGTTTATCATCTGTAGCCTTTGCTCCTGACGGCAACCAGGTAGTAACCGGAGATCGCGATGGTGTCTTGCGTATAGTTCTTAATAACCAGGTGATTCGTGAACTCTCTGGTCATTCCGGACAGATTGAAGATATTACATTTAATCATGCCGGTACCTTTATGGCTTCAGCCAGTAAGGATTATACGGTACGAATCTGGAATTTCAGAAGCCTGAAGGAGCAACCTATTGTGGTTAGCGATCATGATTGGGTGTGGAGCGTTGCTTTTTCTCCTGACGATTCACAAATTCTGGCTGGCATCCATAGCATTCGTGAAACGGTAAAGGGCATCGATCAGACCATTCATGCCTACCCCACCAGCTTTGAGGTGATGGCGGATATCTTGTGCGACCAAACCAAACGCAATATGACCAAGGAAGAATGGGAGCAATATGTTGCTGAAGATGTTGCGCATGAAAAAACATGTGAAAACTATCCACTTATTCAATCCAGCATAGGTGGTGGTAACGTAAATAAAAAACCAGGCAAATAATCTATGAAGAAACTCTACATACTTTTGCTTGTCGCTTGTGTTTCAACGAAAGGATTTACCCAATCATCTTCCTGTGCCCAAACTTTACGCCTGGCGCAGTCCACCTACGATCAAGGCCGTTTACATGAATTGGAAGGCATCTTAAAAAGCTGTCTTGCTGCTGGTTTTACAAAAGAGGAAAAAGTTGGCGCACTAAAACTTCTCACGTTAGCCTATATCTATCTGGAAGAACCAATCAGGGCAGATGAGACTATGTTGCTGCTGTTACAAACGGATCATTATTTTGAAATCAATCCTGCCGTGGATCCGGCTGAGTTTGTGGCACTCTATAACACCTATCGCACCCGCGAGATTTACCGGGTTGGCGCTAAGTTGGGAGTGAATGCAACCCGACCCAATGTTATTGAAACTGTTTCTTCTGTTGAGTTGGCAGCAGATAGTGAATATAAATATGGCATTGCGATTCTGTTTGGGGGTGCTGTAGACGTGCCCATCAACACTGAGATGACGCTACATGGAGAATTGCTTTACGTGCAAAGAAAGTTTGAACTCGATTTAAAAGTGGATCGTGGAAGTGATACGGGAGGAAATCCATTAGTGAATGAATTTCAGGGATTTGAAACTCAAAATTGGTTGTCGGTGCCACTGAGTTTTGAGTATAAATTTTTAGACAAGGCATTCAATCCCTACGTTGCCGGAGGTGTTTCAATAGATTACCTCCTTGGCAGTGATCTGAGAGCAGAGCGTCTCCGAACCGGAGTAACTTCTGTTCAAGAAACAACTTTCGATTTTAGCCCGCAACGTGAAAAATTAAATCTCAGTGCTTTGATAGCGGCTGGTGTTAAATTAAAAATGGGAGGTGGATATTTTGTTGCCGAAGTTCGATACCTGCATGGGCTTACCAATGTAAATTCAGTTGAAACCGCTTTCGCCAACGAGCAAGCCGCCTGGGAGCAAGGCTATTCCGATTCGATATTTAAGTTATCCTCATTGGCTATCAGTGGCTCTTACGTAATTAATATTTTTAGTCCTAAGAAAAAGAACATCAAGATCAGCAAATGAGAAATTCTATTATCTATATTCTAGCTGCTTCAGCGCTGGTACTGACTTGCAAAAATTTTGACTCAGCAGATCCTTCTCCGCGCAATACATTCTTGAAATTTTACGAAGGCCCCTACGGCATTACTGCCGCTGCTATGGAACCCATTCCTGATGGATACATCATTGTTGGAAATATGATTGTTGACGATGTAGCGAACGATACTGTTTTTGTGGAAACTGTAATCATTAAAACCGATGACAGGGGGAACAGAACCCAGGACTTTAGTCGGATTGCCGGAGGTACAGGTAAGGCCATAAAGCCACTACTCAACAGCGGGGCTGTAACAGGTTACGTTGTTGTCGGTGATGTCATAAAGGTTAACCCATTAGAAGAACAAGTGGCAAACGTCAGCATCACTTCATTAAGAGGATTATTACTGAATGATAATTTGGTACTGCAAGATACTTTTCAAGTTGCGGACCTGAGAACATCGCCTGCCGAAATAAAAGTAGACTTTACTGGTGAGGCCCTTGAGGTAACTGACGATGGACGGATCATTGTCTTGGGAACGTCTAAGCGGGCAGTTCCAAATCAGCAAACACAACCTGCCGAACCCTTCATTATTGCCTATAAAAATGGAAAAACCCCTGATTGGTTTAAACGCTATGAATTAAATGACAGAACTTCACAAAACTCAAGATCAATCCACTATAATAACGGCAAAATAATCTGGGCTACTGCCATAGCCGATGTGGCCGGAGACTTTGTGAACTCCTGGGTAGGCATCCCCATCATTGATGAAAATTCAATTTACCCAAACTTTAGTGTAATTGGCCAAAACACAAACACCGATCAATTATTTGTCCCCAAAGACATTCAACCAGCCAATTCAACATCCTTCGGCGGGTATGGAGTTATTGGCACCTACAGTGATGATCAGGAGGGTGCAAAAGGAAATATATTTTTTCTCCGGGTGGATATTAATGGAAACATTATTCCGGGAAGTGATCGGTATTTCGATGCCGTTCAACTGGACGGAAGTAATTCAGCGCTGACTAATCGTGACGAATCATTTGCCATTGATGAAGGTGAGGCCATCACGGCTACACAAGATGGTGGTTTTGTTTTGGCAGGTTCAGTTACGGCCAATTCAAACAAGAATCTGTTACTGATAAAAGTAAATGCATTTGGGGACCTGGTGTGGTATAAAACATTTGGTGGCGGTGGTGACGAAGTGCCGGCAACCATTCGCGAAACTGCAGCAGGTGATCTGGTTATCTGTGGCACGAATACATTAGGGAACTACTCCACTGTCTTTTTAATGAAGACAGATAAAAACGGAGAATTAACGAATTGATTTATTTAGAATTGAATGTGTATGATAAATTATACTGCAGGCAGCATGAACTATATCCTATCCAAGAAAAATTACCTTTCAAGATTATTTAATGCGAAAGGGTATCTCCCGCTACTCCTTCTACTCAGCAGTCTGGGAGCTATAGGCCAGGCACCTGTTGTAAGTACTCCTACTGTTTCGGGAGTATCAACTACAACAGCAACATTAGGCGGCACGGTTACCGGCACGCTTACCCATCGTGGCACCCGATGGCATACTTCCAGCCCAGTGGGTACCAATAACCAACTTGAAGAAGCATCCACAACGGCCGAGCCATTCACTCAACCTCGAGCAGGGTTTCCGGCTGCTACAAAGATTTTCTTTCTTGCCTATGCGAGAAATGGAGCACCTGAAGGAATTTCAACTGAAGCTTCTTTCTTTACAGAACCAACTCAATTAACCGGAGGCCAATTAACGGCTACCGCCACCAGCAGCACGGCAATTAATTTAACTTTTCCCGCTGCGGATAGCTGGGAGGGTTCAGGCGCCACAGGGGGCTATGTCATTTTCAGGAATGCAGGAAGTGCTCCTTCGTTGGGAGCCTTGGCGGATGGCGCGGCCCCGCCAGCAGATGGTGTGGGTAATAAAATTGCAACGATCACCGATGGTGCATTAACATCGTTTAACAATTCTACAGGATTAAGTGCAGCCACAGATTACTACTACACAATTATACCGTTTGTCTGGGACGGTGCTGATAATGCAACTTATAATTATAACATCTCATCACCCCAAACGGCTAACGACTTTACCTTTGCTACTGAACCCGGCAGTCATGCAACCGGAACCATTACAGCAACTGCGGTTAGCTCTTCACAAATCAACCTTGCCTTTAACAGTGTAACTACCTCGGCCATTGCCAATGCAGACGGTTATATTGTGCTGATAAAAAACTCGCCCATTGTGGTAGGGGATCTTGCCTCCTTGAATGATGGTGACGCACCGAATGCATTTGGGTTATTCGAAGCGATTGTCAATTCGACCGGTACCAACACCTACAATGATATTTCGGGTTTATCTGCCAATACAACTTATCATTACGCCATCATTCCCTTCAATCGTGGAAGTGATGATCAGACGTACAACTACTTAACCACAACAGGCTTTGCTACCGGAAGTGCGACTACACTAGATATTGCCGCCACGTTTGTACCCATTCCCGCTGGCACCGCTCCTGTACCCACAAGTTCAATACTTTCTGCAGGCGTAAATCAACAAGTACTTACAGGTTTTTCAGTAACCAGTGAAGGTTCACAGGTTATTAATTCTATCGGGTTTAACTACACCGGTTTAACAACTCAGTTCACAGATGAATATTTATACCGCTCAACAACTCCTGGAAGCATTGGCTCGCAGATTCTTGCAGACAATTCACCCGATGGAAATTTTGATTTGACCGGATTGGGAGCCGGAGATAAAACGATTAATTCAACACCTGTATATTATTATCTGGTGGTGGATGTATTAAACTCTGTCAACCAGGTTACGGGTGGAGTTACGGTGGCAGCCACTGAGGCCAATATTGTTGTGGCTACAGGCGATGTCAATGCATTTTCCATCAACAGAGTTTTTACGTTTAACTCTTCGCAACTATCGGATATCACCTTTGCAAGTAGCGGAACCACCTCATTAATAAATTACAGAACTTTTCAAGGTACATCAATAGGCCCAGCAAATGCAGGCAGTCTGTCATTGGGGGACTTTATAATTCGTGACGGGGGAGCTTCAAACGACCCGGATAACAGGTCGACCACTGTAACATCCATCACAATTCAATTAACCAATTTTGCCAACGTGCGCCAGATTGCACTGTTTGACGATAATGCTGATGCTGAAATAGCCGGTACTGAACAAACTGTAACTGGAAATACAGTAACCTTCACACCTTCATCACCCATCGTGGTTGCCGATGGTAATAGTTTCCAAATAAATGTAAGAGCGAGTTTTCAAGCAGCTGTTACCGACAATCAAGAGGTTCATATTACAATCACTGGCGTAACGAATACACTTGCCGGGTCTGGCTTTGCTTACCCCGATGGAGGCGGTGCCACAACCAGCGGCTCGACTACGAATGTTATTAATGTTGTTGCCTCTAAACTTGTTTTTACCGCCAACCCCCCGGCAACGGCAATTAATCAACCCTTTGCTTTAACTATCAGAGCGGTTGACTCAAATCCATACAATAATATTGACCTGGATTATACCGGACAAGTAGGATTAACAAAATCACCAGCCTCGGGCACGTTGACTGCAGGCGCTCAATCGTTGACTCCTAATCTTATTGCAGGACAATTTGTCTGGACGGATCTGCGGATTTCAGCTGCCAACGACTATACACTGGAGGCCTCTGATGATGCTTTTGCTGATGCCATTGGAGATGCTTCAGGAAGTGTAATTATTTCCGCCTCTGCATCTTCAATTACGCAACCCTCAACATTGAATCTTTGCTATGGAGGAATTTTTAAAACGTTAGGTGCAATTACTATTACTGAAACTGATCCATCAGGCTTTTCAAGTTCTGGTTCGTTTTCTATTGGGCTTCCCACAGGTTACGTCTTTGATACTTCGGTAACAACTGCCCCAGTTATTTCAAATGGTACTGCTTCCCCTACTACGTTAAGTTATACGGGCGATAATATCGTTCAGTTCAGTTATAACTTCACAGTAGGATCATCCAACACAAATGCTATTACAATCTCAGGATTAAAAATCAGGTATCCGGGCAACACCGCCCCGGTAGGTGGAAATAATATTACCCGTGTGGGAGGCACAGCTTCAATTGCCGGTGTTGTTGATGGAACAGTACTGGGAACATTAAGTGCCTTCTTAGGAACTCCATCAGGAAGTGTTGATTTCACTGTTCTAAAAATTAATTCCGGTGATGTGGAAGTGGCTCCAAATGAAACTAGATTCTCATCCACAGGAAATGCCGTGCGTCTCGTTGGAACACCTACTGGCATCAGTTCAGAATTTACAGGACCGGGGGTAACATTCACAGCAGGTCAATGGCGTTTCAACCCCGCTTCACTAGCAGTAGGAACTGGATATACGATTACTTATAAAGTGAGAGAAGGAGCCGATCAATGCGAATTCACGGTTAGCAGAGATTTTGAGGTGTACGCAACAAGCATCACTAATTTAGCCAACACATACTGTAGCAATGAAGCTCCCTCAGACCCTTTATCAGTAAGCGAAGCTTACATTGATTCGCGTTTTGTTGAATACATATTCAATGGTATTATCTATGTACCCACTTCAAACACCTATAATTTTGATGGATTTGTATATTATGATCCTAATAGTGGTTATGTCGATATGACTCCAATTATACCGGGCCCTCCCCCCACTGCTGTTTGGGTCTTTGATCCTCAATTACCTGAATACTTGGATAATAATATCTATTCAGAAACAGAAGCGACTTATGGAACTTATGGCATCTGGATTGGATTCAGAGTTAGGAGTACATTAACAAATAACGTGTCTTATGAATTCAAACTAATTCCCGTAAGGCAAGCCCCGACAGCAACGATCACGAGTTTAACGAATACTCTCTTTAGCAGCAATTCAAGATTTTGTCAGGATCAACTACCTGTAGTGCTGACCGGTTCCCCTGCAAATTCAGATTCTCAAGTTTTGGATCATTTTGATCTCGATATTCCAAGTGCAGGAATTGTTTCATTTAGTGGTGGAACCTCAACATGGTCGCTTAATCCTGCAGGTGTTGCTCCCACCGAAGCTAGTCCTGTAACATTTAATATTACCTATACCTTTACGGATAAAGTTACAAATTGCCAGGATACTTCAGATCCGGTTGAAATTAGGGTTTATGCGCGTCCCGCATCAGTGCTGCCTGCCAACATTAGCGCATTCTCAACTCAGGAAATTTGTCCCGGGACTGATGTGAATGATGTTACTGCCGTGGTTGAAAATGGGACAGAATATAAGTGGTATAATGGAACACTGCCCCTTGAAACAAATCCTTTGTATACAGGCGATACTTTTTCACCCCCAACTGATATCTTAACACCGGGCACTACTAATTATAATGTAACCCGCACAAGAGGAAAAGAGGTTGCTCCTTTCTTTGGTATTGTAAAGTTTGCGGGTTGTGAAAGTAACAGACAACCTTCTTCTCCAACAGCACCATTTCAAGTATCAGTTACAGTTAAGCCTATTCCTGCACCGCCTACAATTCCCAATCTCACAAGAGAGTATTGTGTAAACTCCACAGTTACTCCTTCTGATTTACAAGTTACCGGTACAAATGTAAAATGGTATCTTAACGGCAATCCAATTTTTACTGGAGCATCGCCAACACCAGCTAATCTTCAAATCGATAATACTGTTGCCGGTGATTATGTTTATAGCTTAACTCAAACCGTAAATGGTTGCGAAGGTGTCCCACAAACTATTGCCCCTTTTACCGATCGCTTGTCAGTTAAAATCAAACCATTACCTGAATTAACAATTGGAACCTCTTCAGTTCCTGATCTCAACAGAATTTGTACGACAAAAGGAATTATTGTCTTTGAAGGAAAAGATGGAGCGAGCATAGCGCCTAATGGAATCTGGTCGGGAGCTAATTTATCGAGTGTTCTAAATCCTGCACCTCTCATTGGCCAGGTAAATTTAAACCCTTTGACACTCGCTCCCGGACCTTATACAATTCAATATAATTATACAAGTCCCGCCACCCTTTGTTCAAGAATTGTTTCCACCAATTTTACTATCCTGCCTACTATTAATGTTAGCATTGCAAAAGATGATGCCTGCCTCGGTTCGCCAGTTGTAGTAACCAATAATTCAACTATGATTGGGGGTGGATCAATACAATCCATAGATTGGGATTTTGATGATAATTCCGGATTGCCGGACGGTCCTTTTGGTGCATCCGTAAATGCTAACGATGGCCGCACAACCGGCACCAATGGAAGCCCCAGTCATCGCTATTTAAATACTGGAAATTATCAGATTGAAGGAACTATGATGACAAATGATGAATGCCCTTATGATATTCCTCCGTTTAGCGTTTTGGTAAGCCCTTTACCCAAAATAAACTTCACGTGGGAGAATGTTTGTCGCGATGGTCTTTCAAACACTGTATTTTTTGCTACCGAATTATCCAGTCCACAAATTCCGATAGACACTTATGACTGGGATTTTAATCTTACTAATTCATTAACTTATACATCGGCCGGCATGGGAGACAACCCAACAGTTAATTATAATTCTGACGGGCAGGATAGTGTTCAATTAATTGTAACAACTGCAGCAGGTTGTCAGGATTCCGTTAAGAAGCCTATTTACATTGTACCCAAAGTGCCTGCCATCACGGAGTCTGCAGCATATAGTCAGGACTTTAACATAGTTGATGATAATTGGCTGATTGGTGGTGTGAACCCTTCTTGGGCATTGGGTATACCTACTCAGAAAGGAACCGAAGTTGTCGGCTCTAAAGGAAATGTATGGGAAACGAATTTAGCCGGTACTAACAATCCTGATGAGCAATCCTGGGTACTTAGTCGTTGTTTTAATTTCACGTTAGCCCAAAAACCGGTTATTGCGTTGGATATCTTCTCCGAAACACCTTCGGGTGTAAATGGCGCTGTTCTTCAATACAATCTGAATGGTAACATTGAAAACGATGCAAACTGGTTTACACTGGGTGAGGTCGATGAAGGAATTAACTGGTATGATGCAACGGGTATTTCCAACAGTCCTGGAAATCAAAGTGATACCGATGTTGGTTGGACAGGAAATAAGAATACAACTGATGGGAAATATGCTGAGTGGAGAAGGGCTATCTATAAATTAGACGAACTTATAGGAATTAATAATGTTGTATTTAGGATTGCATTTGCTGGCGGCAACAGCAGAAGTGATGGTTTTGCCTTTGATGACGTTTTTATAGGCGAACGTACACGTATCGTGCTATTGGAGAACTTCACTAATTCATCAATCGAGAACGTTGATGACCACAATGACACATTTAAAGATGAAGGCACAACGGCAGAAATTGTAAAAGTGCAATACCATACTCCGTTTCCTTCAGATGATCCAATCAATAAGTTGAATCCACAAATGCATAATGCACGAAGTGCCTTTTACGGAATAACTGAATCACCCGTTTTCAGGCTTGATGGTTCTGTGCTTACCGCAGGTGCCTATGATGACCGGGTTCTTACTCCATCACCGCTTAAGATTACTATAACTTACAACAAGGTTAATCAAGTAGTCGACATTGTAACTACGGTTGAGAACATTTCAGGTCAAGTGGCCCGTATTGGTGGAGCGCATCTTTTCACAACCATTGTTGAGAAAAGTATAACGGCAGCCTCATTGTTAGGAAGTAGTGGCAATACTGAATTTGTATTTGTTGCAAAAGAAATGTTGCCCTCTCCTACCGGTCTCGTTATTCCAAACGATCTGGGCCCAGGCGAAATCTATACTTCTCCAAAAATTATCTGGGGTCTTAGAAATGGTGATGCCATTGTTGCGTCCGTTCAATCCGTTGAAGGAAATAATAAAGAGGTGCATCAGGCTGCCATTGAACTCACACCCGACCAACCCGATATCGTAACCGGCATTGAAGAATGGATTACTTCGGAGGTCATAGAAATCTACCCCAACCCCGCCAGCGAAAGCTTCGTCATCGAGTTGCCTTCAAAAACAGAAACCCGGTTGTCGGTCAATTTGATTGATCCGGTTGGCCGACCTATACAAGAGTTGTTCTTTGAAAAAGGTGAACAACGTAAAATGGTAAACACACAAGAACTGGCCGGAGGTATTTATGTAGTACAGATTGGGGCTGGTAAATCAGGTGCGATCAGGAAGAAGGTGATGGTGGTGCATAAAAATTAATGCAGGTAATGTTTTATTGAATAAATGGTCTTTTTAAGTTAAAAAGGCCATTTTCTTTTGATTAAAGTATTTTTTAAATGTAAGTTCCTTTGTCTAATTTGTACGATTAAAATTCAGTTTAACCCCGGTCTATAGGTATGGAAATGTTTCTCAAAGCCGACACCTGGCTTGCCTTGCTTACGCTCTGTTTTCTCGAAATCGTATTGGGCATTGACAACATCATTTTCATTTCTATTGTCTCAAACAAACTTCCCGAAGAACAGCGGGCCAAAGCCCGCAACACAGGCTTGTTTCTCGCTATGTTTGTTCGCATCGTTTTATTGCTTTGCATTACCTGGATCATTGGCTTTGTAGAACCCTTATTTACCGTACCTGCCAACTTTCTGATTAAACATGATATGGCCTTTAGTGGCAAAGATCTGATTCTCGGTTTTGGTGGCTTATTCCTGATTGCCAAAAGTACGCTCGAAATTAATCACGAGATGGAGGGTGATGAGGAGGAAGAGGAAACCGTAAAAGCATTGGGCCCCACCTTTGCTGCTACGATCTTTCAGATCATTTTGCTTGATATTATTTTTTCATTCGATTCTATATTAACAGCCGTGGGTATTGTGCCGCCCGAGCAAGTGGCCATTATGATCATTGCCGTAATTGTTTCCATTATCGTGATGATGTTTTTCTCAGGATCCATCAGCAACTTTATCAAAGATCATCCCTCCATGGAAGTACTTGCGCTCGGCTTCCTCATCCTGATTGGATTCACTCTGCTGCTGGAAGGACTGCATCAGGAAATCCCGAAAGGTTATATTTATTTTGCCGTAGCTTTCTCGTTGCTTATTGAATTTACAAACATCCGCGTGCGTAAAAAACGCAAGAAAAAGTCCAAGCCTGTTCAATTAAAGAAAGGGTACAACGAAGAAGACAGAAAAGAAGCTGTTGAAGAACTCAACAAATAAGGTAAACGTGCGATGGTGATGGAAGATGTACGGTATCCGATTGGAAAATTTACAGCTGAACAAACTCACACAAGAGAAGAAGTGGATGCATTCATTCAACGCATCCAGTCCCTTCCTCAAAAGCTCGAGGCAGCCATCCAGGGTTTGTCTGACCAACAACTAGACACACCTTATCGCGAAGGCGGTTGGACAGTTCGGCAAGTGGTGCATCATGTAGCGGATAGTCATATGAACGCTTACATCCGGGTAAAATGGATGTTGACAGAAGACAAACCCGTTATCAAAGCGTACAATGAAAAGTTGTGGGCAGAAACAGGTGAGACAAAAGCACATCCGGAGTTATCGATTGGATTACTTAAGGCCCTGCACGCTAAGTGGAGTACATTATTAAAATCATTAGACTCAGATCAATTACAAAAAGAGTTTATCCACCCGGATACAAAAAAGATTGTAGCCCTACATAATCTTATGGGGATGTATGCCTGGCATGGTGAGCATCACCTCGCGCACATCACAGAACTAAAAAAGCGCATGCACTGGTAGGTATGGTGAGCTATCAACCACCGGCTATCCTTTTTGCCAGTCATCTTGAAACTATTTATCCGGCCCTCTTCCGCACGGTGTCTGGCGTTACCTATGAACGCGAGCGGATCACCACGCCCGATCATGATTTTCTTGATCTGGATTGGCTGAAACAAGGTGCTGAAAAATTGATTGTTATTTCACACGGCCTGGAAGGAAATAGCGACCGGGCTTACATCCGCGGCATGGCAAAGATTTTTTATAATCATGGTTATGATGTGCTGGCCTGGAACTACCGGGGATGCAGCGGTGAGATGAATCGGAAAATTCGCTTCTACCACAGTGGTGCTACCGATGATCTTGACTTTACAATTCGCCACGCGGCAACGCTGGGCTATAAAGAAATCAATCTGATTGGGTTTAGCCTGGGTGGAAATCTCACGCTCAAATACATGGGCGAACAAGGCGCTCAGCTTCCTCCTCAAATAAAAAAGGCAGTGGCTTTCTCTGTTCCACTCAACCTGAAAACGAGTTGCGAAAAAATCTCAGCCCCGGCTAACTGGATGTATTCACAACGATTTCTCAAAAGCCTTACGAAGAAAGTCATTGATAAATCAAAATTGATTTCGGAACTGGATACCACACCCCTGAGGCGTGTAAAGACATTACTTGAATTTGATGATGCCTTTACAGCACCGATCCATGGATTCAAAAATGCTGTCGACTATTATGAACAATGCAGTGCCATCCGGTTTCTTTCCACTATTCAACGACCCGCATTGGTGGTCAATGCACTCAACGATCCATTTCTGAGTCCTGAATGTTATCCGGCCCATTTTTCTGAGCATCCTTACCTAACCTTTGAGTATCCAAAGCGTGGCGGACATGTTGGTTTCACGCTATTCGATAAAAATGGTTTATATTGGTCCGAACTCAGAGCGTTGAAATTTATTCAAGACACCTTATGATCGAACGCTATTCGATCCCCGCAACGATTGCCCAACTCATCGAACGTTTTCAAATAGAGGACTCACCCCCCTATAAACCAAAATACAATGCCGCTCCGGCACACTTGTTACCGGTAATCACGCACGAAAGCCCGCAAGGACTCTCCTACTTTTATTGGGGCACAGCACCCCAGTGGGCAAGAAATAAAACGGTCGCAGAGCGTATCATCAACACCCGCGCTGAAATGATTGGAGAAAAACCTGTGTTAAAAAAAAACCTGATACATCATCGGTGTATCATCCCTGCTGATGGATTTTATGCGTGGAAAAAGGTTGGAAAAAAAACTTCCATTCCTTGGCGCTTCGTTCCAAAATCTAAAAAGTTAATCTCCTTCGCTGGACTGTGGGAGGAATTTGATGATCCGGATGGAAATGCATTTCATACTTTTTCTATCATCACCATCGCAGCTAACGAACCCGTTGCGTCAGTAACTGAGCGAATGCCGGTACTATTTAACAGGGCTGATGAAGAAATTTGGTTAAGTAAAAACTCCAGCGAGGAAACGCTCTTTACCCTTTTGAAAAAAAACACTACGATTGATCTTGAAGGTTATACAGTATCACATGGAATTAATTCTCCAGACGTTGAACGCGCTTCGCTCATTCTGCCGGCTCCGGCAACGGATCAGTACGGAAACTTAACTTTGTTTGATTAGTTATTGTAAAGGCGACAGACCGCTCATAGGCTTACGCGAGTAGCGGTCAGACGCCTATGCTCTCAATGAATATTAAAACCCGTCATCCTCTTCCTTCTTGGCAGGATCTGCTTTCTTTTCCGGATCCGTTGATTCTACCTTCGGCTTCTTCTTAAACAATCCACCCAGCAATTTCTTTTTGGGTTTGGCGTCAGTAGAATCTGACACCACAGGCTCATTAACTACGTCCGTAGTCGTGGAATCTTTCTTATTCTTTTTCTTAAACAAATTCTTAAAGAATCCACCCTTTGCTTTTTTAGAAGATTTTCTAGAAGCCGACTTTGCCGCCCCCTCTTCCATCATGGCTGCACGCACATCGGGCAACACCAATACATCCCTGAAATACCACATGTAGATATCCTGGTCCATGTTGTATTTCTCTTTCGTTTTTGTGATGGCATATACTGTATCCTCGGCAGGTTTCACTGTGGCATCCTGTGCCGTAAGGGTATCGGTTATACTTCGCGCGGCACTATCCAATTCACTTTTAATATCCAATGAATCTGGCTTCTTCGGATATACCGGCTTCATCTCCACCGTGCGAAGCGATCGCAATGCTTGCTTATAAGTTTTTTCGGGTAACAATAAATAACGTCCTTTTTTTGAGCGCCTTACCTGGGGTAATGCCGGCCCTTTCATGGCATCGCTCTTTAGCCATGTTGAGTCGCGGGGTGGCAGGGTAATGGTCTTACTGTTGGATGCCAACACTTCGCGGGGTTGCGTTGGGTTCTCATTGTAATAGACAAATTTCTCGCGTTGTGTGGGCTTATCGTAGATGAATGCACTCTGGTAAGCAGGGCAAATAAGGCGCTGTGTACAGGAACCCAGTACTAAAAGAAGTGCTACACTTGGTATTAAAGCCCGGGTCATTCCAAACGGATTGATCACAATCAACAAAAATAATTAATTAACCTAAGTAATCCGAAGGAAGTAAAAAAACTAACCGGATCGTAAAACGCTGATTATCAGTTTAAAGACTGGCTAATTCCTGTCGGAGCGGCTTACTAAGACTGGCCACCACCAAATCATATGAATCGTCAATCCAACTCCTGATCGTATTATCCGGAATACTCCCATCCATCAGCACCGTGTTCCAATGCTTTTTGCTCATGTGATACCCCGGCAGCACAGCCGGAAACTCTTCCCTTAATTCCATCGCCCGCTCCGGATCGCATTTCAGATTCACACTTTCAAATTGTTCGAGGTCCGTGAGGGCAAACATTTTGCCCATGACTTTATAAACCAAGGTATTTTCACCAAACGGAAATTCCTCCGTTACGCCTTTCTTTGAGAGGCAGTAGCTTCGGAAAGACTCAATGTTCAAAGGAAACGTTTAAGGATGAGGTATAGTACGCCAATCAGAAAAACAAGGATGGAGATTTTGTTGATGCCGTGCATCATTTTGAGGTTGATATTCGAAGGTCGGTTCGGATCCTTTTTACGAAAAAAATACCCACCTACTTCACCCATTGAAAAAAAATCCCGTAAGGATAATTTCTTCTTCTCGCCACCTGTCTGATTTTCCATACTATTATTGATTTAGAGCCTGCGGCTCAATCCAGTTTTTATCTTCACGAATAAGATCGATCAACGCATCGACTGCCTGCGGAGTAGGCACATTTTTCCGCACCACTTCTTTGCCCCGATAAAGTGTAATCCTTCCTGGTCCCGATCCCACATAGCCATAATCAGCATCCGCCATTTCACCAGGGCCGTTTACAATACAACCCATAATCCCGATTTTAATTCCTTTCAGGTGACTTGTGCGTGATCTGATTTTGGCTGTTGTTTCCTGTAAGTCAAAAAGTGTTCTTCCACACGAAGGGCAGGAAATATATTCTGTTTTTGAGATGCGGGTTCGGGTAGCTTGTAAAATACCAAAACCGGTTTCGTTGATCATCTTGTCCGATCCACAACGTTCGGCAGCAATAAATACTCCATCGCCCAACCCATCGATCAGCAAACCACCTAAATCTGTAGCCGCATATAACTGCAATTGATCGGAAGTTAAGTTAGCGTATGCGCGGCCAATGATTACCGGAGCCTGACAATCGTTGTTAATTAATTCTACAAATAATCTCCGTTGCTCGGCAAGGCCATGATCGTTGTAGGTATCAATTAACAAGACAGCGGTAGCATCACTTTTTACTTTTTCAAAAAAAACTTCCGTTAGGTCCGCTAATTGGGTATAAATAAAATTCAGTTGGCTGGATTGCTCCACACCGGTTAAATAATCTTTTGGATTGATGAAGGGATAACTCCGGGCCCTATTTTTTTGACTTAACCACGTGGCATAATTATAAATGAGACCCAGTGTGCCGGGAATCTCGAAGTCAATCGTTTTGTCGCCCAGGAAAATATAATCGCAGGCAAGATCGGTGATATTCCATTTGTCCAGCGGAACCGAGTACTGATATCCTAAGGCAAAAAGAGATGCGGCCGTAATTTTTTCTTTCGCTGAAAAATCTGCCACAACCCTGGGAACCTGGTGGCCTCCGATATTCATTACTTCCCGCGTAGGCCTTCTCGAATAACCGAAAGGATCTATCGGATAGTTTTTAATTTCCGGAATTACATAAGAAGTTTTTCTTGTTACATATCGGTCCGCCAAAGCTTTTGCCACCGGAACTTCAGCTTCTGGTTCTTCCGTTAACGAAACCCGAATCGTATCGCCCAGACCATCTTCCAACAAGGTGCCAATACCTACTGAAGATTTTATCCGGCCATCTTCACCATCACCCGCTTCGGTAACACCCAGATGCAAAGGATAGGGTTGAAAATTTTCTTCATCCAACTTTTGAACTAACAACCGATACGCCTGCACCATCACTTGTGGGTTGCTAGCCTTCATTGACAGCACAATGTCATAATAGTTGAGGTCTTCGCAAATGCGTAAAAATTCCAACGCAGATTCTACCATGCCCAGTGGAGTATCACCGTAGCGACTCATGATGCGATCAGAAAGCGAACCATGATTGGTGCCTATGCGCATCGCAGTACCATACTCTTTACAAATTTTGACAAGCGGAGTAAACTTCTGACGGATGCGATCTAATTCAGCCTGATAGGTACTATCGGTATAGTCAATTTCTTCAAAGCGTTTTTTATCGGCATAGTTGCCCGGATTCACACGCACTTTTTCCACAATACGGGCTGCTAATTCAGCCGCGTTCGGAGTGAAGTGAATATCGGCTATGAGTGGCACTGAATAGCCGCGAGCACGCAACTCATTTTTTATAACCTCAAGATTTTGTGCTTCCTTTAAACTGGGTGCAGTGATTCGAACATATTCACAACCCGCCTCCACCATCCGGATTGTTTGCTCCACCGAGCCCTTTGTATCCATGGTATCAATAGTGGTCATGGATTGGATGCGAATAGGATTATCACCACCCATGGGAACCCCACCAATATCGACAACACGGGTTTTTCTACGGCTGTAGCTGACTAAACTATTGCAATACTGCTTCAATTGAATTATCTGGCTGTTCACACGCAACTATTTAAAGCAAAAATAACCCTTTGGCAGCTACTTTTGTTCGAACCCTTAAAAACTTAAATATCACCCAATTGCGGCCTGATTAGGATCTCTTCTACCACGCTATGTGGTGACAGGGAATAAGCTGAAAAAACAGCTTCTGCGACATCCTCAGGTTTCATAAACCGGCTGTCTGGTAAGGTACTGCCAGCCCAACTTGCCGTTTTTGTTGCGCCAGGTAATACAGCCGTCACCCGAATCCCAAACTCCTTCAATTCCTCGCGCAATACTTTCGTGAATCCCAGCAGTGCAAATTTTGAAATAGCATAGGAGCCACCGTTCGGATAGGCTTTAATGCTTGCTATGGAACACATATTAAAAATATGACCTGCTTTATTCACCTTCATGGAAGCCACTAATCCGCGGGTCGTATAATAAGCGCTATACACATTTCCTTCAATCATACTTTCCAAGGTGCCGTCTGGTTCTTCTGTTACCTGACCGGGTACGAAATAGCCTGCATTGTTAACCAATACATCCACGGGTCGGCCCAGTTTATTTACAAAATCAGCGAAGCTTTTAACCTGTGCTTTATCCGACATATCAGCCACCTGAACAAAGGCTTTAACCTTGTGATTTTGCTCCACCTCCTCCTTCAGCCTAAGTAAATCGGGTCGTTTACGGGCACAGGATACAACATCAAATCCCTGCGCAGCAAATTTTTCCAGAATTGCCCGGCCTATTCCCTTGGTGCCTCCGGTTACCACCATCAATTTGTTCATGAGAATTTATTTTATCTTTGGGCAATATAGCATTAGAACTTAATTGCATGAAGGGTTTTGGACGGTACATGATCTTTTTAGGATCGCTTTTCGTAAGGCGCGAGACATTCAAAACCTATTACACACTAACCCTCGAAGAGTGTGTACAAATTGGCGTGAAGTCAGTGTTACTATTCATGCTGGTATCTACGTTTATGGGGGCGGTAACTACCATCCAGACAGCCGCTAACCTGGTAAGCCCGTTTGTTCCCCGATTCGTGATCTCACAGGTGGTGCGCGAAATGACCATCCTTGAACTCGCACCGACCATTATGGCCATTATCTATGCGGGCAAAGTAGGATCCAGCATGTCAGGAGGCCTGGGCACTATGCGCATCACCGAACAAATCGATGCGCTTGAAGTAATGGGCATTAATTCGGCATCGTATCTCGTACTTCCCAAAATTGTAGCCTCTATCCTGATGTATCCGCTGCTGGTAATTTTTGCAGGCGTGTGTGCCATTATGGGTGGCTATATTGTCGGAAGTCTGACCGGATCTCTTACCCCGACCGAATATGTGTATGGAATCCGGTATGCCTTTAATCCTTACTTCATCACCTTTGCGTTGATAAAGTCGTTTGCTTTTGCTTTTCTGATAAGTTCTATATCTTCATTTAAAGGTTATTATACACAAGGAGGCGCACTTGAAGTAGGTATAGCCAGCACCCAGGCTGTAACCACCAGTATTATTGCTGTTTTACTAGCTGATTATTTTCTAGCCTATCTGCTTTTATAATTATCATGATTAAGATTAAAAACATCTCAAAATCATTTGCCGATAAGGTGATCCTGAGTGATATCTCGGGAGAATTTGTAAAAGGAAAAACCAATCTGATTATCGGATCGAGTGGTACCGGGAAAAGTGTGTTGTTAAAATGCATCGTAGGTCTGTTAGTGCCCGATACAGGTACTGTATTTTATGACTTCCGTAATTTCACGGAGGCTGATAAGGAAATGAAAACTCAAATCCGGAGAGAAATCGGGATGCTCTTTCAGGGCGGAGCCTTATTCGATTCGAAAAATGTTGAAGAGAATGTTATGTTCCCGCTCAATATTCTTACCACCATGCCTCCGGATGAAAAAATAGAACGTGTTAATTTTTGTTTAAAACGGGTGGGGTTAGAAGGAGTTAACAAAAAGATGCCTTCCGAAATCAGCGGAGGAATGAAAAAAAGAGTTGGGATAGCGCGGGCTATTGTAAACAATCCAAATTATCTTTTCTGTGATGAACCTAATTCAGGGTTAGATCCGCAGACATCGATCGTGATTGATGAACTCATCATGGAGATTACGCACGAATTTGATATCACTACTATTGTTGTTACTCATGACATGAATTCTGTCATGGGTATTGGCGAAAAAATCATGTTTCTTTACAAGGGCAATAAGCTGTGGGAGGGTTCCAACCTGGAGATCATGGATTCAGGGGTAAAAGAATTCGATGACTTTGTGTTTACGAACAAAGTGATGCGAAGCTTGAAACATAAATAGCCAGCCTATCTCACACAAGCAAAAGCTTGATATAAAATGTAGCTCCTTTACCCGGTTCTGATTCAAACCAGATCTCGCCCCCACTTTGTTCAATACCCTGTTTGGCAATGGCAAGTCCTAAACCCGAACCTGACTTTTTGGTAGAGAAATAAGGTGAAAATATTTTTTCCTTCAGGTCTTGGTCGATGCCTTTACCGTCATCATGAAATCTAACTACTACGTGCAGGGGCTCCCGTTGCAAGGAAATTTCAACGTGAATCTTCTTGCCTTCCCGCGCCTGCAAGGCATTGAGTATAATATTCGAAAATATTCTATTTAAGAGTTGATCATCACCCATTACGTACAAAGGCGAGCCTGTATCCTGAAAGCTTACCGTACCACCTTCATCACTGGAATATAAATCAACACACTTTTTCAATAACCCAACCAATTCAATTTTTTGTAAAATAGGCGCTGGCATCCGTGCAAAGGCACTGAACGAAGAAGCAATCTCGTTAAGAATATCTACTTGCGTAAGTAGTGTTTTAATGGATTGATCCGTTTTTGCCTTATCCTGTTCGCCTCTGAGAATTGCATGCTCCATCTGTTGCAGCGTTAACTTCATCGGAGTGAGCGGATTCTTTATCTCATGCGCAACCTGCTTGGCGATTTCTCGCCAGGCACTTTCTTTTTGGCTTCGCGCCAATTCAACTTTACTTTGCTCCAGGTTCTCTACCATTCGGTTATATTCGGTTACCATTAATCCAATTTCATCATTGGATTTCCATTCCAGTGGTTTGTTGGTGCCGGTAAGCGTTGTGCGGCTTAGCGTTTTGGTAATAAATCGAAGCGGAAATGTGAGTGCATCCACCACGAAAAAAGATAACAGGGAAAATAAAATAAATATAATAGTGAATACCGTCAATATGTTTGCCAGAACATTGATCTGCGTTACCTCCAGTGATAAAGCCGATTCAAAAAACGGAACACTCAACACTCCAATCAACGAGCCTGAGTCGGGAGATTTAAGACCCACGTAAGAATTATTAAATCGTAAGGTTCCGATCTTTTCATTTAAGATCAATGTGTTGTCACCGGCCTCAAAAATTCTTTCCCAGGCAAAGCGGTTCATGATACCGGACGTCAGTTGACTCTCCGTTATCACGGGCTGGCTTGTAACGAGTATCTTCCCTGTCGGATCATATAAAGTAACATCCATATTCGCGAACTTTGCCACGTTCGCTAATTGCCCCTCCAATTCCGTACGTAAATTTTCCGGATCTTGATTATAGGAGGCCAGGACAGGAATAAAATTTTCCCCCAAAAGTCTTGACTTATTCTGAAAATCCTGATTGAGTTGTGCCTCTGCAGATTTGCTTACCCGGTTAAGAGTGGTTACTGTTACGATTACAAGTGGTACTGCAAACGCCAGATAGATATAGAGTTGAATTCTGGCGGCATAATTTATACGGTCTCCTTTTATCCAGGTTGTCAGTCCGTAGACAGCAAGCCCAAACCCGAGGGCAAAAATTCCAAGTACAAAGAAAAAAGAAAAGTTGGTCAGGATAAAAAATGCCGGATACACGAGTGATGTAACTATGGCCACTTTCCCCGATTCGTCTTCGATACCTGCATGAATGAATCCCTGTTTTCTAACCCCTTTGCTATAAAACTCTGGATCTTCCAACAATGAAAAATCAAAATCATGTTCATAGTTAAAATTCCCAAAACTACTTAGAATCCGATTTTCAGAGATAAAAGCAAAACTCTTATCCCGATTCTCGAAGTATTCATTGAATCGATTGTCTACCAATAATTCAGGATAAACATTCTGCGGAATTATTCTTTTGAGTGATAAATCAAGGGCTATATACCCGATGGTCTGATCAAATCGGGTAATAGGAATAATTGTAAAATAACGTTTACCGGTTTGCACCCCCATGGAACGGATATAATAGATTCCTTTGTACTCCGTGGCATTTTCTTCTGTCGCCAGAGTTTCTTCCAGCTGCGTGAAACTACCCGTGGTCTGTTCATCATAAGGTTCTTTTAACGCATTCACTAAATGAATCTGAACATCATAACGATCGAAGTAGGAATTAAGATGAACCTGCTTTACTTTCTGACGGACCGGAGATTTTCCTAAAAAAGGACTTGCAAATCGACTTTGCACAAATGCATCAGCAGCAATTCTTTTAATACTTTCATTTAACAAATACTCCGCAAATACATCGCGGCCTATTAAGTAACTGGTAGCAAATTTAAATTTAGACTCCACCCGTTCTTCTTCCACAAATCGCCTTACACTGAATGCGGCCTGAACCCCAAAGGCTGATATCGTTAGAAATAAATACAGAAAAGTAACATAACTGATCCGCCCCAACGAAGAACTTAAGTGAGTGAAGTATAGAATAAGCAAATAAGGGATTACAACACCCACCGTAATCCAATAGTCGCGGGATTCAAAAACAAAATAGGCAACAAAAATTAAGATGGCCCCCGTCAAAGCAATCGCATATTGCCAAAAGGCAGAAGAAAGAGATTTACTGAGTTGAAAAAATATATGGGTAAATAGAAAGGCACTGATCGTTCCAATCACCACCGAGAGAAGGGTTAGTATTCGCAGGGTATCAAAGGTTAATGTTTGTGTGATATCCAGCGATATAGCTGAGTTATGAAAGAGAGTCTCAATAAACAAGAAGGGATAGAGGAAAGAAAAAATAGTCACGAGGAGCATGAAACCACTTAATACCCAGCGAACTAAACCCGTTGTCTTTAAAAGCCTTTCAATCAAAGGCCATTTCGAATAAGTTAAAAAAGCATACGTACACAAACAAAGTATACCCAGAGAATTCAGGAACAAATCGCCCAGCGAAGCATTATAGGTTGATGAAGCAAATTCCTGAGGGCTAAATATTTTTGATATATACCAGCGTCCCGGAAAATTCAATTGAACCATCAAAATTCGCACTACCACAAAAGCTACGGTGGCAACCAGAAATACAAATTGATAGCGTTTCTGTTTATAACTGGATGTCAATAAAATGACGAGCCCAACAAGTAGTGTCAGTAAAGAAACGATGGCTAACACTAAGGATGCACTATTTTGCCGGGGTGAGTTTTCACTGCTAACAATTTTAAAGATTGGCGTTCCATACAGTGTGATCTCCGTTCCGTCTGACGCATCCGGCCTGAGGATTCTTCCGGTAAAATTCGCAAAGACAGAATTATTCCACTGCGGAGTTAAGTACTTATTTAATATCGGATATTTCTTGTAAAGAGGCAGTACAGTAAGTAAAAAGTGTGATGAGTCGATGGGATACTTTCGCACTAAAAAATCACCTGCCGAATTCTGATGCAGTCGGATACGGATCGAGTCTTGGAGTAATCGCGCATCTGGTAAAAATTCATTTTGGCTCCAGGCGAGCACGGTTGTCCCTTCCATCAAAAAGTGAGATCCTGCAAGTGATGACCATCGGGTTTTTTCCAGGTCCTGAAGAATCCGTCCAGCCTCATCATCATGAGCTTCGATTACCTTCTGAAGATTAAGAGAAATCTTTTGAGATACGACATCGGAAGAATGCTCTTTTGCATACTCCAGGCTTACACTGGCCAGCGCACAGATAATTGAAATTCCCAAAAAAATAATAGGCTTTACGTTACCCATGCTTCCAGACAATATTTAAAAATAAGAAAATCCGGAGTAAGATTACTTACCCTGAAGCCCGCCAAACCAATAGAGAAAGAGGATTCTTGAATATCGAAATATGAAAGGAATGGATAATATGGAGGCCACGATCAACGAAACTCCGTACACCCAATCGGGTGGTTTAATGAATAAATATAGGATAATCGATATCGCAACCAACAATGCGACATTGAATGCGTAGCTTACAAAGAGGGCACCAAAATAAAAGCCCGGTTCAGGAGTAAAGGATGCTCCACACTGCGGACAATGTGAATTCATGGAAGCAAACTTTGAGATGTGAGAGAATGGATACTTAAAAATATCACCCTCGTGACAGCGTGGACATTTACCGAGCCACACTGCGTTTGATGGCTTCATTACGGTTACTGTTTTTACTTGCTCTATACCAGAAAAACGCGATCAGTCCGATGACAAAATAAGGGGCTACAAATAAGTATAAGATACCGAAGTTAATGCCGGCTGCAATCCCAATATTCCCATTGCTTACATTGTTCTCCAAAGACGCCCTGCACATTGCGCATTGTGCGGAGACTGAACTGGTAAGAAAAAATAACCCCAGGCCAACAAGCAAAAATTTTAATCCTTCTCCTCTTTTCATCTCACTCCATGTTAAGTTATCGAATATAATAAGGACTAATCATCAGGTAAACAATTACACCGGTGACTGCCACGTATAACCAGATCGGAAATGTAAATCTAGCCAATGCTTTATGCCTTTCAAAATTGCCCGATAGAGCCCTTGAAAACGTAAAAAGCACGAAAGGAACCACCACTACCGACAATAGGATATGACTAATCAAAATAACGTAGTATACAACTCGTATGGGGCCTTCACCTCCATAGGGTGTTGAATCGCTGGTCATATGATAGAGTACATACATCACCAAAAAAACGGCAGACAACCCTATGCACGTCTTCATCAGGTTTTCATGCAACTTCCTTTTGTTGTTCTTGATGGCTACGACCGCCACAATTAACAAAATAGCTGTAAGTCCATTGATGGATGCATAGATGGGTGGTAAAAAACGTAGATCATAACCGGGTATCTTAACTTTAAATAGCACGGCCACTGCAATCGGTAAAATTATCGACAGCGCGATGATTACTTTTTGATACGGTTGCTTCTCTTCTTTCATGTTAATACTGCTTCAACAAAATTTTCATTTCCACGATTAATCGGTCCATTTCCTCACGGGACGTTGGTGCATAGTACCCTCTTATTCTCTTCTCAGAATCAATCAACACCACAGACCATGGCTTTTTGAGAAAGAAAAAGCAAGCATACCAATGATCTTGTAGAGTACTTTCTTCCGAGGGATTGAGAAGTTGAAAATCAGTTGCGTTAAACTCTTCCTGTAATCGCTTTAAATTAGCCTTCACAACTTCAGTATTGTCCGCCACAAACAATGTTACAGGACTTTCTCCTGTCCAACCTGATCGCTGTAATACTGAATCGGGAATGGAATAAGGAACAGAATAGGTATAGTCGCAACCCGGCTGTACCACATCTACCACGCCTTGCTCATAGTAAACCGGAATTGAGAACTCATTTTTACCAAAGGTGCGAAGAAATACAAAAACGGCTATGGGCAACAGTAAGGCCAGAATCAGGTAGATGATTTTTTTCGACATAGCTATAGTTTCAACATAAAAAGAAGGCTAAAGTTCATCACCTTAGCCTTCCTGATAAATAATATTCTAATGACCTTAGTTGAAGACAGGCATCTTCATGCCCTCATACACAAATGCAACGAGCATCCAGATAATAAATAAAATCGGAATCAAGATTGCCCAGAAAAGTACCTTAACCTCGTACTTAAGGTGCATAAACTCACCTACAATATAACCAGCCTTCACTATCGTCAAGATCACAAACAAGAAGGTTTTGGCAGTTCCATGCGACATGGTGAAAGCGATAACAAACTCAACTGCCGTAACCGCTCCCAGAATGGCGGCAACAGTCCAAAGCTTTTTAATCTTTTCTTTATCAGGAGGAAGAACAGTTACCTGAGGTTCATTAGAATGATGTGCCATGAGTAAAAAATTTATACCAGATAAAAGAATGTAAATACAAATACCCAAACCAGATCTACAAAGTGCCAGTACAACCCAACTTTTTCAACCATTTCATAATGACCTCTGCGCTCATACACACCCGTAACTGTGTTATAATAAATCAGGAAATTGAACATCACCCCACTAAATACGTGGAACCCGTGAAAGCCTGTGATAAAGAAAAAGAAGTCAGCAAATACCTGCGGACCATATTGATTTTGCCGAAGATTTGCACCAAAGAAAGTAGTACCCTCAGCTACAGCATCGCCAGAAAAAGCACCATGAATAAAGTGATTCCACTCCCACGCCTGACAGCCCAAGAAAGCAAAGCCACCCAGAATTGTCCACAGCATCCATTTTTCCACCGCTTTTCTATCCATACGATGACCGGCCTCTACGGCTAGCACCATCGTAACAGAACTCATAATCAAAATGAAAGTCATGATACCTACGAAGACCAGCGGCAGTGACATTCCACCATGATAAAAAGGAATGGCATCAAAAACCTTTTCGGGGATCGGCCAATATTCAGTGCTAAAAGTGAACGACTCCACCAATCCTTCAAACGCAGGATGAGAAGAACGAACCAGACCATACGTGATCAGCAAACCAGAGAATGTAAAGGCATCTGAAAGCAGGAAGAACCACATCATGAGCTTGCCATAACTGGCGCCCATGGGTGAAGTTCCGCCATCCCAAACGCTTTGTCCGTGTGCTGCAGTGGCTGTACTATGTGCCATATTCAGGGTTTAGATTTTATCGGTACAATAATAGGAATACAAACAAATATAGCCAAAGTCCACCCAAAAAATGCCAATAGGTTGTGCACATTTCCATCTGGGTCAGGTTCCTGGAGTGCACCTTATAGCGGTATGTAGCTACCAAAACGATCAGCAGGAAAATTATGGCGCTAATCAGGTGGAGGCCATGAAGGCCCGTAATAATGTACAAAAATGAGCCAGATGGATTGCCCACAAGATAGACCTGATTGGCTACCAACTCCTTCCAGCCCTCAAATTGAAGCACAAGAAAAGCAAGCCCTAAAATACTGGTTACCGTAACCATTATTTTAACCATTTCCAGATTATCCTTTTTCGCTGACCAATAAGCCCATTGCATGGCAGCGCTACTAAGCAGAATCACTATCGTTGAGGTAGTAAATAAACCGGGAAGTTCAAAAAACAACCAGTTGCCTTCCGCCTGACGCACAATGTAGGCGGAGGTAAGTGCCGCAAACAACATCACTACGCTACCGATAAACAGCCACATCGCAAATTTCTTTGGATTCATGGCCAACGTTTTCTTTGGTTCCTCTACAATTCTAAACTCTGCTGACACCGACTTCTCCATCTCTTTCACATTTAAATTTTATCCAACAAATAAGCGATCTGCACAATGGGCAGATATAAAAACGAACCAAACATAATACGCAAGGCCGATTGCCTGCTACCGGTTTTCATTAAGGAAAATGTCTGGGCCAGAAAAGCTATGCCACACACCGTGGCAACAATTGCAGAATCAATACCTGTAATCCCAAACTTTGCGGGTAGCAATCCTAAAGGAATCAGAAATAAGGTGTAGATCATTATCTGAATAGCGGTATTGATATCCTTTCCTCCTCCTGATGGCAGTAATTTAAAACCGGCCTTTTTATAATCTTCATCGGCCACCCAGGCTATCGCCCAGAAGTGTGGAAACTGCCAAATGAATTGAATCCCAAAAATTATTAAAGCTTCATGGGTGATGGTTCCCGTGGCTGCAATCCAGCCCAACAATGGCGGTAATGCCCCGGGTATCGCGCCTACAAAAACCGCAATCGGTCCTACCCTCTTTAACGGAGTATAAACGAAGCTGTATAGGAGCATCGAAAGAAAAGAGAGGGCTACTGTAATCGGATTGGTGAAAACCCATAACAGGATCAAACTTGCAATCAGGCAAACAATAGCAAACGTAGTTGCTTCCTGTACGGTAACCCGGCCGGTGGGAAGAGGACGACTAAGCGTGCGTGACATTAAACGATCGAGATCCTTTTCAATAATCTGATTGATGGTAACCGAGGCTCCGGAAAGAAGGAAGCCGGAAAAAGTTAACATGAGTAGTATCGTCCAGTCTACACTTCCACGAGTCGCTAAGCCATATCCAAATGCGCACGAAAATGCAACCAGCATAGAAAGCCGGGGCTTCAATAATTCAACGTACGCCTTTCCCTTATAGAGGGCTAAGGAAAATGATGACGCAGGTTGAACATTTGTAATCATACTAAGTCTTTAACACATTTACACGACTTGTGTTGAGTCTTAAAAATAAAAGAAACTGAATCCCAAATGTGACTGTAGCAACCAACAAATGAAGAGGCTGAAGAAAGGCTGGAACAGCAAAATAGGCCATTCCCGCACCGCTGACAATCGTGAACAAAATTAATAGGATCAAGCTAAGAGTTAAAGGATTTCGGCCGTTAGTTTTAATTAACAAACCTGCAAAAACACTATTAAAAATAACTACGATCCAGGAAAAAGACCGATGAATAACGAATTCAGACCACGCCTCGGAAATCCAGGTTTCGCGGGGCATGAGCAGGGATGAAATTTTGTCAATGGCGGCCCGAACCTCGGTTCCCAAAACAACCTGAACAATCAACATAACCATGCAGGCGGCTAATAAGACCTTTAGGCCAATGGATGATTGAATTGTCATGGGTGCTCCACTCCTGACATAGAGCACTACCAGCAATGCAACCAGAACAAAAGCTAATAGCATGTGGATGGTAATGGTCCAGGAAGTAAGATTGGTGGATACCACAATGGAGCCAAACCAACCCTGAATGATCACAAGGACTAAGGTGGCTAACGAAAGCCAGAAGAACGCAGGTATTTCAGTCCTGAATTTGAATGACCTATAAAACAAAGCCACAATTAATAAACCTATGACCGCACCCAGCAGACGATTTAAATACTCAATCCAGGTTTTGGTTGCATTGAAGTCGGCCTCCACTAAAACTGACTCATCGGTAAGAATTGCATTCGCTGTACTTTCAAAGCCGACCAACGATAGATACCGGGCAAATTTTTGATTTTTCTGATCGCGAAGAGAAGAGAATTTCTCTTTGTAATCGCTGGGTAACTGATCGATGGATGTTGGTGGCACCCAATACCCAAAACATTTTGGCCAATCGGGGCAGCCCATGCCCGAACCGGTAGTGCGAACAATTCCGCCCACCAGGATTAAAATATAAACAGCGACCAAGGTCGATAAGCAAAGCTTATGAAATCCTTTGGTCGCTGTTGTATTCAATTTTTCAACAATCGAATCAGTGCTTTTTATCTTCTACAACAATGGCACCCTCATTAATTTCCAATTTGATCAACTCATTTTCATGAGGCAGGTTGGATTCGGGAGTTTCAGAATAAGGAATATGTTGAGGAATAAAATCTTCCTTAGATCCAGGCTTGCTATAGTCATACGGCCAACGATATACGGTAGGAATTTCTCCAGGCCAGTTGCCGTGCCCAGGACTTCTTGGAGTGGTCCACTCCAATGTATTAGAGTTCCATGGATTAGCCGATGCTACTTTACCTCGGAAAATGCTGTAAATGAAGTTGAATAGGAAAATAAACTGAGCTGATAAAGTGATGATCGCGGCAACACTCACCAACATATTCAAATCTGCAAAGCCCGAGAATGTTTCAAAGTTAGTCCAGCTGTAGTAACGTCTTGGAAAACCAGCTATACCGATATAGTGCATTGGGAAAAACACCAGATAAACACCCACAAAGGTTAACCAGAAGTGAATGGTACCTAACTTCTCATTCAACATTCTTCCAAACATTTTAGGGAACCAATGATACACACCGGCCATCATACCAAAGAAGGAAGCGCTACCCATCACCAGGTGAAAGTGTGCAACCACAAAGTATGTATCGTGTAACTGGATATCAATGGCAGAGTTACCGAGGAAAATACCAGTAATACCGCCCGTTAAGAAGAAGGAAACCAGACCAATGGAAAACAACATGGCAGCCGTAAAGCGTATATTCCCTTTCCAAAGTGTAGTTACGTAATTAAAAATTTTAACTGCGGATGGTACGGCAATGATCAGCGTAAGCAAGGTAAAGATCGATCCCAGAAATGGATTCATACCTGTTACAAACATATGATGTGCCCACACTACGAAGGAAAGAATCGCGATAAACAACATGGAACCAACCATGGCTTTGTATCCAAAGATTGGCTTACGCGAATTGGTCGCAATGATCTCAGACGTGATACCCAAAGCGGGCAACAACACGATGTAAACTTCCGGGTGACCTAAGAACCAGAATAAGTGTTGAAATAAAATGGGGCTTCCACCTTGATTTGGTAACGCCTCACCACCAATGTAGATATCGGATAAGTAAAAGCTTGTGCCAAAGCTGCGGTCGAAGATCAACAATAACGCAGCCGCGAAAAGAACCGGGAAAGAAAGAACTCCGATAATAGCTGTGAAGAAGAACGCCCAGATCGTTAACGGCATTTTCGTAAATGACATTCCTTTCGTGCGAAGGTTAATGACCGTGGTGATATAATTGATGCCACCCAGCAATGAACTTACAATGAACAACGCCATGGCTACCAGCCACAAGGTCATTCCCAAACCAGAGCCTTGCATGGCTTGTGGCAACGCACTGAGTGGAGGGTATATTACCCAACCTCCGGAGGCCGGCCCGGTAGAAATGAATAACGAAGTAAACATAACCACACTGGAGAGGAAGAAGAACCAATAGGAAAGCATATTCATAAATCCGCTGGCCATATCGCGTGCACCAATCTGCAATGGAATCAGGAAGTTGCTGAACGTACCGCTCAAGCCGGCTGTCAGCACGAAGAATACCATGATGGTTCCGTGCATAGTCACCAGCGCCAGATAAAATTCCGGATCAATTTTTCCTTCCGGAGTTAACCAGCCGCCTAAGATGGGTCTCAACCAGGAGAGATCTGCTTCGGGAAATCCTAATTGCAAACGGAATAATACTGATAAGATACCACCGATAAGAGCCCATGCCATACCCGTAATAAGGAATTGCTTGGCAATTACTTTGTGATCTTCGGAGAAAATGTAATTGGTCCAGAAATTACCATGATGCTCATGGTCGTGTTCATGATCATCGTGATGGTGAGTGGTCGATTGAGGATGTATATCTATTGTTGCCATGCTTGGAAATATCGTTTTTAAAATTTAGCAGTCACTGTAACGGGTGTAGCCATAATGGCTTCTTTGCTATCCATCGGGATACCGGCCTTGATCATAGCTGCTTCCCGTAACTCTACTGGAACACGTTCCAGGTATTCTGGGTTTTGTTTTAACCACGCTTCCTGCGAAGTCATCCATTTTTCATAATCTTCTACAGAGTCATGCACAAATACCGGGAATCGCATAGAGAAATGCCCGCGGCCACAGATTTCTGTGCAGGCCATCTCATAGTTGAAATTGGGATTCCCCGTCTCTTCACGCATTTCAGCAGTAGATTTAGTTGGGATGAATTTAAAGGTAGTATGCATCCCGGGAACCGCATCCATTTTCAGACGGAAGTGAGGTAAAAAAACACTGTGCAAAACATCTTTCGCACGAATCATCAGTTGCACCTCTTTACCCTTAGGCAAATGAAGTTCAAGTGATTTAAAATCATCAAAGGTATTTTTATCGGATAGGTCCAGACCAAATTCATTGGAGGCATCAATCATTTTATAATTGTGCTTACCCAACTGCGCATCCTTAACGCCTGGATATCGAGCGGTCCATAAGAACTGCTGACCTATTAATTCAATCACTACAGCATCTTTAGAAGCGGGTCCTGTGATGTCATTCCAGGCACGCAGACCACTGAAGATGAGAAGCGCCAAAACAATAGCAGGTATAACAGTCCATACAATTTCAAGACGGTGATCATCGGATACAAATGAGGCCTTTCTACCTTCGCTGTAGCGGTACTTAAACGTGAACCAAAACATCACGATGGTGATAATAACAAAAGCAACTACTGTTATGACCATGGTAACCCAAAACAAATAATCCGTTACTGCCCCATGCTCAGAGGCTACAGGAAGATTATACGAGTCAAAATGAGCTACAGAATACCACACAAAGGCCACCAGGCTACCTATCATGAAGAACATGAATAAGTAAGCATTCAATGTATTCCATGACGAAACATCATCTTTCGAGCCTTTCACCAAACCCACCAGATTTCCAATCCTGAAAATCAGGTAAAGGATGGCAAGTACCAACACTACTCCCAAACCGATTATCAAACTCATCATATATTTACTTTATATCAGCGTTTCAAATTAAATATGGTGATTAAGGCTTTCTGCCATCATCGGGTGATTCTTGGCAACCAGCGGAACTTTAGACAATGCACTTAAGGTAACCAACATAAAGAGGGCGAAGAAGATAAAGGCTAACCCAATTTCCAACAACCCTAAATCCCCATTGTACTGCATAACCCCGGGCGTAACCATGTTATAAAAATCAAACCAATGACCCACAATTATAATCGGACAAACCACTTTTAACATAGAAGCCTGTCGCTTTGCATCTCTCGTCATCAATAACAAAAAGGGTAGCACGAAGTTTAGAATCAAATTCAAATAAAATATCCAGGAGTAAGGTGCATGCTTAAGGCGTTCAATGAAGTACACGGTTTCTTCAGGAATATTGGCATAGTAGATCAACATAAACTGACTAAACCAGATGTAGGTCCAGAAGATACTAAACGCAAACATAAATTTTCCCAGGTCATGCAGGTGATTGGAGTTTACCATTTTCAGGTACCCTGCATCTTTCAAACTCACTACAATCCAGGTAATAGTGGCTAAACCGGCAACCCACCAGCTTGCAAATACATACCAGCCAAACATGGTGCTGAACCAATGTGGATCGATGCTCATTACCCAATCCCAGGCAGCTACCGATGAACTATATCCAAAGAATACTAAAAAGATAGCGGACCATTTTCTGGCCGACAACCAATTTCCAGTGCCGCCTTCAATATCCTCAGCTAAAATTTTCTTTTTGATTTGAACAAAGAACCAATACCATAGGCCGAAGAATAATACCATTCTAAGGATGTAGAATGTTGGGAAACCACCCTTCTCTCCCAGCCAAAAGAAATACCCACTTTTCTTATCTAAAATCGCATCGTAATCTTCACCTCCTGCAACATACAGGTCATGATGGGTCCAATGAAACACATCGCCCTTTACAACAAACCACAACACCAACATTAAGAGGCCCGAGATAGGAATCCATTGCCCCATGGCCAAAGGAATTCTCTTGATGGGAGCCGACCATCCTGCCTGTGCAGCATATTGTATAGCCACAAAGAACAAACCGATCAACCCTAAACCAGTAAAGAATACGTTGTTATGCCAGAGTGAGGTATAAATCTTTTTCAACCAGGTGGGGCTTCCATGATGACCGCCTGCTTCTTCCGTGGGCTCAGCAGCTTCTATGCTGGCCACCAGACTTTTGCTTACTTCCAGGGAACCGTGATCACCACCACCTCCATGCTCGCCTGAGTTCATGGCCATAAAAACGCCAATCACAAAAAGCAGAATACCTACACCCAACAAAATGAAAAGTTTCCGTTTTGTTTCTGGTTTAAAAATATACTGTTCGTCCGCTACCATTTGGTTTGATATCTAGTAAGTATTAATTCTTTTGTAACTCTTTCACATACTTGGCAATCTTCCAGCGCTCGGCTTCGCTTACCTGCGAACCATGCGCACCCATCAGGCCTTTACCATAGGTAATCACATGAAAAATATGTCCTTCACTAACTCCTTTGATGGCATCCCCCGTAAGATTGGCTACACCGGGATACTTATCAGCGACTTTCCCATCACCCGCACCTTTGGCGCCATGACAATGTTTACAGTTTGATTCATACAACACTTTGCCCTGATCAAGAATGGCAGGGGTTGCGGTATAAGGACTTACCAAATTATTCGATAATCGAAGCCCGGTAGTATCATTCGCACCGCGATAAGGCAACCAGCCATTGGGATTTCTGCTTACTGTATTAGGAGCCGGCAGGCGCATGTTCATCCGGAATGGATTGTAGTTATTAGAGTTATAATATTCTCCTCTGTCTTTGTCGGAAGAATTTACCCAACGGCCTGCATCTTCATCTGTAATTTGAGATAAGGGTTCATAAGCCACCGAGTGATACATGTTTGGTGCATATTCCAAACCTTGATTGTCACCCCCGGACTTACAACCAGACAGCAATGTGGCTGCTACCACACTTACCAATCCTATTTTTATAAAACGCATAGACTGCATCATGATTAAAAATTCTTTTCGTTTACTTCGGAAGCACCGTTATCCTTCAGAATCCGGCTTATATCTTCTTTGCTCAACTTATTCGAGGCCAGATTAATTGCCATTACATGCTTATCATCCGTACTGCGAATGTCATAGGAGCGTGGTGCTTTATAAGGCTTCATGTCACTCACTATAAAGAATGTTGCCACCATACCCAATGCCGACAATAATACGGTAAGCTCAAACGTAACAGGAATAAAAGGTGGCAGTGACACAAAGTTTTTACCACCAATAATCATCGGCCAGTCGAAGCCCAGCATCCAAATTTGCATGGTCAACGCAAGAATAGTACCCGTCATGCCAAAAAGAAAAGCTGCGATGGGCAAACGCGAACGTTTATAACCCAATGCTTCATCCAGGCCGTGCACTGGAAACGGTGTGTAGACTTCGTGAATCTTCACGCCTTTGTCGCGAATACCATCTACACCGTGAAGCAAGATGTCTTCATCATCAAAAATGCCTACTAAATATTTTTCGCTCGTGCTGCTCATAATTTATTAATGCTTCTTTTCGGAAGATGATTTAATAATACTTTTTACTTCAGCCATGTTAATAACCGGGAAGAATTTTGCAAACAGGAAGAAGGCCGTAAAGAAAAATCCAAACGTTAAGATGTATTCACCCACATCATACATGGTAGGATAAAACATCGACCAGCTTGATGGAAGATAATCGCGGTGAATAGAGGTTACGATAATCACGAAACGCTCAAACCACATTCCAATGTTTACAATGATGGACAGTACGAAAGTAGCCACGATGTTGGTACGTAATTTCTTGAACCAGAAAAGCTGGGGAGAAATTACATTACATGTCATCATCGACCAGTAGGCCCACCAGTAAGGACCCGTTGCACGGTTATAGAAAGCATAATATTCCGCAGGCACCATGCCATACCAGGCTATAAAAAACTCAGTGATGTAGGCAATACCCACAATCGAACCCGTAATGATGATGATGATATTCATCAACTCAATGTGGTAGATCGTGATGTAGTCTTCGAGCTTAAACACTTTACGGGTTACAATGAGAAGTGTAAGCACCATGGCGAAGCCTGAGAAAATTGCACCAGCCACGAAATAAGGCGGGAAAATAGTCGTATGCCAACCCGGCACAACGGAGGTTGCAAAGTCGAAGGATACAATGGTGTGAACGGAAAGTACAAGTGGAGTTGAAAGGCCTGCCAGAATCAACGCCACAGATTCGTAACGCATCCAGGTTTTAGCAGCTCCATCCCATCCAAAACTTAACGCATTATAAATGCTAGCGCGGGTCTTGTTACCCATCCGGATCGCCCGGTCGCGGATCACCGCAAAGTCTGGAATCAAACCAATGTACCAGAATACAAGGGATACAGTAAAATACGTAGTGATGGCAAATACGTCCCACAACAAAGGCGAATTAAAGTTAGCCCAGAGAGAACCCCACGTATTCGGTAGCGGAAGCACCCAATACAATCCTAACCACAAACGCCCCATGTGCACCAAGGGGAATGTTGCAGCACAGATAACGGCAAAGATTGTCATCGCTTCGGCAGCCCGGTTGATGGACATTCTCCACTTCTGACGGAACAACAAAAGAATAGCTGAAATCAGCGTACCCGCGTGACCGATACCGACCCACCAAACGAAGTTGGTAATATCCCACGCCCAACCAACTGTTTTATTCAATCCCCAGACACCAATGCCTTCCCATAAAACTGTAACAAGACAATAGACACCGAACATCAAGAGGACTACGGAAATACTAAACGCCACCCACCATAGGCGAGTAGGTTTTCCCTCCACTTGGCGGCTGATGTCTTCGGAAACGTCACGTACCGTTTTTCCGCCTGTTATTAAGGATTCACGTAATGATGAAGTTGCTTGCATACTTTAGTTTCGTATCAATTCCCTTGTCAAAATATTTTATGCGTTCTCTTTTTCCTTGTCTTTGTTTCTGATCTTGGTGAGGTAGAAAATATTTGGTTTCACACCAATTTCTTCCAGCACCCGATAAGCTCTAGGATTTTTGTAGTTCTTATCTATACCGTAGTTGAACACCTTTTCAACTTTACCATCCTTTTCAACCTCTTTGTAATGATCAATATCCAACAACTTGCTGATTTTACTTTCCGGATTATTCATATCACCAAACACAATGGCACCGGTTGAGCAAGCCGCCTGGCAGGCTGTAACAACTTCTCCGTCTTGTAAAGGTCTGCGTTCCTTCTTGGCCGTTAACTTGCTTGTTTGAATGCGTTGCACACAGAATGAACATTTCTCCATTACACCGCGTGAACGAACCGTAACTTCCGGATTCAAAACCATGCGACCCAAGTCAGTATTCATGGCAGGGTTTGCCTGTGTGAACTGCTGGTTGTCATGATACTTGAACCAGTTGAAGCGTCTTACTTTATACGGACAGTTGTTGGCACAATAACGCGTTCCAATACAACGGTTATACGTCATTTGATTGAGACCTTCAGTGCTATGGGTAGTTGCAGCCACCGGACACACAGTTTCGCACGGTGCGTTATTGCAATGCTGACATAACATCGGTTGGAAAACAACTTCAGGATTTTCTGAGGCAATTTCAGCCGCTTTATAATCTTCCGGACTTGCATCGCTTGTATAGTAACGGTCGATGCGCAACCAATGCATTTCTCTGCGGTTGATTACTTCCTGCTTACCAACAATCGCTACGTTGTTCTCCACATTACAAGCCACCACGCAAGCCCCACAACCTGTACAGGTGTTCAAGTCAATAGACATGCCCCAATGGTGATTCTTATACTCGTGGCCTTTCCATAAACTTAATGTAGAAGGTTCTACTTTCTTATCCCACGATGTAACCTTCGCAGCTCTATCGCGCCACTCCTCAGGATTTTTATTATAATCAGCCAGCAAAGATTCCTGAATAACATTTTCACGGCCCATGTAGGTCTGGTGAATCTGTGTTTGAGCCAACTGGAATGCTGTGTCAGTCTTTTCTACTTTAACACCGGTTAGAATACTATATCCTAACGTTTCGCCAACGGCCAGTAATGGGTAAGCATTCGCTCCAATGTTCTCGCCTACTTTACCAACTTTTGTGCGACCATAGCCTAAAGCAACTCCCAACGTGCCCGGGGCCTGACCAGGCTGAACCAAAGCTGCAACAGAAATTGTCTTTCCGCTAGCGGTTAGGTTAACCAATTGCGTTCTTCCTTCAGCATCATTTTCAATTCCCAAGGCAGTTGCATCTTTTAATGAGATGGTTACATAATGATCCCACGTTGCTTTGGTGATTGGATCCGGCAACTCTTGTAGTAGTGGGTTATTTGCCTGAGAGCCATTACCAAGTCCATAGCTTTCATACACAACCAACTCTAGTCCTGAACCCGAAGCTTTATAGGTAGAGTTAATTGTTGCCAACGCTGCATCAACATTTCCTGCAAAGGAATAAGCGGTAGCCGCTGAGGCTACTTCCAATACGCCATCGTATAAACACTTGTCCCAGAAATTTTGAAAATCAAGTCCGGCACCAGCATTATAAAAGCGGGATCTCCAATATTCTTTTACGAATGAGAAATAGTCGGTATTACTTTCGCCAGCCCAAACCAAAAAGCTTTCTTGTGCCTGACGGGTTTTGAATAACGGAGTGATAGCGGGTTGAGAAAGGCTGAATGAATTTACCTTAGGCTCCGCATCGTTCCATGATTCGAGATAATGATGATCCGGTGCCAGATAAGCAGAGGTCGAGGCAGTCTCGTCAGGTGTTGTAGAAGTTGATACGGTTAATGAAATATTTTTCAACGCTGCGCCTAACGCCTCACCTTTCGGATGATCGTAAACAGGATTACAGTTATAGAAGATTACACCCTCTACTTTGCCACCTTGCACATCCGCCACGAAAGCAGCCATTTCCTCATCATTCCCCTGACGGAAATTAACCGGAGCGGATGGAAGAATGGTAGTGCCGTAACTTCCCAATAAATTATTGATTGCGTTGACAACCAGCTGAACGGACTTATCATTCGAACCACACACAACCAAAGCCTTGCCTTGATTTGCTTTTAGTTCGGCAGCAGCTTTTTCCAGGTAAGCGATCTTATCGATGCTATTTACTCCGTTACCGGAAAGAATATTATAAATCTGTGCTACTACCAATCCTTCCTGTGAAGGTTTGATCATCGAACGATAATCTGCGTTCGCTCCCGTTAACGATAAATTAGATTCAAACTGATACAGACGCGACATGTCACGCTTATCATTGGTTACTTCTCTGTTTACCGCAAACTGTTTTGTGAATTCAATGGGCGATAACCAGGTACCTAAGAAATCAGCACCGATACTAACAATCACTTTTGCCTTGCTGAAATCATAAGAAGGAATCATGGCAGTGCCAAACGACTCCTTATTAGCTTTCAGAATTCCATAGTTTGAGATCGAATCATACTGAACATGCGAAGTGGTAGGATACTTAGCCTTGAACTTATCAATTACAGCTTTTGTACTTGGGCTTAATACAGTATTGCTTACAATCCGGATTTGACCACCCTTGGCCGCGATCTCTGTTAATTTGGCAATAACTTCCTTATCAACAGTTTCCCAATCTGCGGAAGCGTCTTTAATCTTAGGACCCCGTAAACGATAATTATCATACAACGACAACACAGAGGCTTCTACCTGTGCGTTGGTTCCACCCATGGTAACTTTGGAAAGACTATTTCCTTCAATTTTAATGGGGCGGCCATCTCTTACCTTCACTACGATGCTGCAATAATCGCCACCATTTACATAACTGGATGCGTAGTAATTGGGTATACCCGGATCAGCATCTACAGGTTTATTAATATAAGGTATGGCTTTGCGGATGGGTGCTTCGCATGCAGCCAAAGACGCAGCCGCCACACTAAAGCCCATCATTTTCAGAAAGTCTCTGCGCGAATGCCCGGGATCTTCCTGAACACCCAAGTCCACAAACTCCTTATCGGCATGCTTAACAAACTCCGAATCGTTTTTCAGTTGTGGTAATCCTTTCCAGTATGTCTTCTTCGTATTGCTCATATATTCAAAATCCTGTCGAGGTCAAGTATATATTAATAGTGGCACTTTGCACACTCCAATCCACCGATGTCTTCTACTTTCATAGCCTTCTTGCTGTTATGTAGTTCAATCAGTTTATCGTAGTAGGCATTTCCTTTAGTATTTACATCTGTTTTGCGATGGCAATCGATACACCAGCCCATCGTCAAAAGCGAATATTGTTTTACCACATCCATTTCCTGTACCGGACCATGGCAGGTCTGACATTCTACGGCCGCTACATTTACGTGTTGCGAGTGATTGAAATAGGCCAGGTCGGGCAAGTTGTGAATGCGCACCCACTCTATTGGTTTTTGTTTGCCGGTATAGGAACCTGTAGCCGGATCATACCCAATGGCTGCATAAATTTTTGCAATCTCTCCCGTGCCGGTATTGGTACCTTCTTTAATTTGAGAGTGGCAGTTCATACAAATGTTGGCCGAAGGAATGTTGGCTTGCTTGCCCTTTATTGCTCCGGTATGACAGTATTTACAATCAATTTCATACTGGCCGGCATGGATTTTATGTGAGAAAGCTATAGGCTGCTTAGGTGCATAATTCTGCTGAATTCCGATGGAATACAAACCATCGATCACGGTTTTAAAAGTAATGGAAGCCACCAGGAAAATTACAAGGAACATAAACCCAGAACTGCGAACCATAGAACCCAATGTGTACTTGGAGTGTACGATCTCCTTATCATCGTCACTGAGGTCCTTCTGATCGAGATATTTTTTTAATGCGTTGATTATGAGAGCCAGAATAACAAGCAATAGTAAAAGGATCACAATCATCCCGATAAGTATGGCATTCAGGTAGCCGGTAGGAACACCACCTTGTCCGCCACCATCGGCTGTTGTTGTGGTTCCAGCTGCCGGAGCCTCAACTTTTTCAGCCTCTGCCTTTACATAAGCCAGAATGCTCATGATCTGCTCATCAGTATAATTAGTAAAAGCCGTCATCTGGCTCTTATTATACTCTTCGTAAATTTTTACTGCATAGGCATCTCCGCTCGCAATCATTTTTGCCGGATTGCGAACCCAGGAATAAATCCAATCAATAGATGGCACGCGGGTCTCAACTCCGGCCAATGCTGGCCCCACTAATTTTTGCTTTACCCGGTGGCAGGATTTACAGTTACCATTAAACAATGCCTCCCCAGCACTGATGACAGCTGCATCCGTTGGAATTTCTTGTGCGAAGGAATTTAAACTTAGTGTGAGGGAGAATAATAGGAGTGTTAGAAACTTAACGGGATCAGACAATCGTTTCTTCATCGTGACGCGTTTAGGGGATCCGCTTTTTTACGGAATCGCACAAATCTACATGGTGAATGCATTATTTCAAATTTATTTTAATGAGCGGGTAAATTATTTTGGCCTTGTTTAACGAGTCAGAAAGACTCTTACATGACAAAAAATAACTTTGAAAAGAGCTTTCTTTGAAGATTCAATTCTTGTTTAAACTTTATTTAGAATGAGTTTAAATAATTAGTCACATAATCATAAAAGACTGACTCTTTACTAATGACTCCCTTTGAATATGTTAGCGTGCTCATTTCCATTGTTTTAGGACTTGGAATCACCCAGATCGTCTCAGGGTTAGCTGATGTTATCCAGCAATGGAAAAAGGTTAAACTCTACTGGCCGCACTTGCTGTGGATCGTTTTTGCTTTTTTTCTGCACATTCAGGAGTGGTGGGTGCTTTATGAACTTCGTACGTTAGGCGAGTGGAAGCTGCCAACATTTCTTTTTATAATCCTATATCCGATTAACCTGTTCATCCTCGCAAGAATTCTTTTTCCCTCGGCCGGCTCGGTTTCAGGGACAGACTTTAAACAATTCTATTTCGAAAACTTCAGGAAGTTTTTTGTCTGGGCGGTTATTCTAATCGCGCTTTCTATGAGTGACAATATTTTGTTTAACGATTACTCGTGGATGGACCAACCGGTGCATCTTTTCTTACTTATCGCACTTCCCTTTTTTATTCTTAAGAATTTCCAACAAGAGTGGCTTCATAAACTCATCGTTGTTTTACTAACAGCACTTTTAATCGCCAGTCTATTTCTTGTTGATTGGACGTTAAAGATTTAGGTGGCCGGGAACAATCCTAATTTATGTTGAAATACGCGGGCTATACTGCGGGCCCGGTCTTTAACTTCCTGTGCCCGCTCGCCCTCAAAATTTTCGTCTACGGTAGCCACAAACAATTTTAACCATTGGTCAAAGTGTTGGGCTTGCAATGGAAGTGGAACATGCTTTTGAAAGGGATTTCCCTGATAACTTTGATCGCCTAAGAGCATGGATGACCAAAAGTTGTACATGATGGGCAAATGGTGCGGCCAGTTGACATGGGCAAAAACAGGAGCTAATAAAGCATCGGTTTTTACTTTGTCATAAAATTTATTCACCAATATTTCTATATCACTTCGGGTTTCTACCAGCATAAAAGTTAAAAGTAAGTAAATCGAAAACTCAATCCGGTAATTACAAAGGAAACAGCCAAAAGTGTAGTCAACACTATATGAAATGCTAAAACAGGCAGCCGCTCAGGGGTTAATTTCGGAATAATAAACAGACGTGCATGAACTGCCAATGCAATCGTGGCAACTAGTAAGAAGATCTTGATCCATAAATAATAATGATGGGGAGAGGCCAAACTCCACCAGTAGGTAAAGGGCACATAATAAAGAACCATCCAGAAACCAGTAATTACTTGCGTGATCAAGGCAGGAATTCCAATCTTCTCGTAATGTGCCTCAAAGTTTACAATAATGGAGATATCTCTTTCTTTTAAAGCACGGGGCAAAAATCCAATAGATAGAATTAAATGCCCGCCTGCCCAAATAGTTGCACCTAAAACATGCAAAAGTATCAACCATTTCATAAGTCCTTTTTATTAAATATCCTCAACGCGATATAAATCGGAATAATGGCCCACAGAAAAAGTATGGAAGATGAAAATAGTACACCCATATTACTGCCGAAGAAATTTTTATAGAACGCACCAGTATATCCCATCAAGGCCGATATATCAAGTTGCAATAACATGATGATTCGTGCCAGATCAACCGGATTAAAGGCGATGAGTGTTAAGGTTATTTTCTCGAGCGGATAATCGCTAAAGCTGTAGATAATCCACAGCACAAACCCATCATAGATCAAGGAAAAATAAAACCAGAAAAGCAATGCAATACCAATGGCTTTTGATTTATCGCGTGTGAGCACGGAGGACAGAAAAGCAAGGGAAACAAAAACCAGGGTAAGAAAAACACCGGTGACTAAAAGTGAAATTACACTTTGGCCCGCACCAAACATGATAAAAGGAACGCCCACCCCAATTAGATAAGCCATACACAAGGAAGAGGCTACTGCCAGATATTCACTTAAAAATATTACTCTCCGATTAATTGGCTGAGAGAGCATCAACTCTATAAATTCATAAGAACTGAAAAAATGGATCGTAGTAAATATCACGCTTACCAAGGGCACCACAATCAAAACGATATTGAGTAAACTCAACACTATTTTACCAAAATCACTATCGAGTTGAAATAAAGCAAAGGTGCTGAGCAACAAGAACCCTGTATAAAAAAGAATAAAGCGGGTTCGTAAAATGTCGTTAAAGATATATAGGATTACGCGTGTCATACCTGTTCGGTAATAGAGTTCAATAATTCCTTTTGTTTGATCAGGGTGGTCACCGCCTTATTCAATCGTGTTTCATGGGTTTCGTCCTTCAACGCTTCAATTGAATTGTTATACTGTACCTTCCCCTCAAAGATGTAAATCATCTCGGTGGATAGTTCGTCCAGATCGCTGAGAATGTGGGAAGTAATGATGATCAATTTACCCATGCGTCTCTCATGCAAGATTTTTTCCTTCAGGATTTCTACCGAGATAGGATCCAGTCCCGCAGTGGGTTCATCCAGAATTAACACCGGTGTGTGAAATAAAAAGGCTAGTGAAGCGCTTACCTTCTGGCGTGTACCTCCGGAGAGTGTATGCATTCGTTTATTGTAAATCTTATAGAGTTTAAATGCATCGATCAACTCTTCGTCTACCGTCTTCACTTCCTTACGGATATTCTTCATCATATCGATGAGCTCTCCGATACACATGTTTTCAGGATACCTGCCGATCTGGGGCATATATCCGATCTGCTCACGATACTTCCACTCGTTGGCAATATCCTTTCCGTTGAATTGAATCAAACCGGAAGAAGGCCGCACCATGCCCAAAACGCTTTTGATAAGCGTGGTCTTACCCGATCCATTGGGACCGACAAGAGCATAACTTTTTCCAGAACCTAAATTCAGGTTAACCTGATCCAGTACAGTCAGCTTACCAAATTTTTTAGACAAATCATTTATTAAAATCATACGCTTTCATAGCGGGTAAATTATCTTTTAAATTTTCAGGCGTGATAACGGGAATCGCTTTCTCTGCACGATCTAATAAGAACACCAGAAAGCTACGCCACAGCAACACTGCGGTAGGCATTCTTTCCACGATCATTCCATACATGCTGATGGGCCGGTATGGAACATCCCCAACCTGATCGCGGTTAAGATCGTAACCTTCATACCGGTCCCAGTAATTGCTTTCAATTCTATTTAATACCAGGCTGCCGTTGGTAACAAGGTCAAATGTGTTTTGCTGAAAGTTATTTCGCGCAATCACATTGTCATCGCAACTGGCCTGCAGTTTGAAGGCATAGCCATTGCTTTTAAATTCATTTTCTTGAAATTCAATACGACTACTCCCCTCCGCATGGACGCCTACCGAGTTTTCTACAAATTCATTACCTGTTACAAAGCTGTCACTAATGTCTTTTAGCAGAAGTCCGTAGGAGGACGAGCCCCAGTTATGAATAAAATGATTGTTGATCATCTTCACACCTTTCGTGTACATAACGGCTACACCGGCTCCATTATTGATAAAGGTATTATCGCGGTATTCATCATTGTGGGAAAACATAAAATGAAGTCCGTAACGCATGTTGCCTTCACTGTAATTATTCGTAATCAAAGAGTTTGTTACGAATTCAAAATAGATCCCATCGCGATGGCCTTTTATTTTATTTTGGTTGATGGTGATATATTGACACTTCCAGAGATGAATACCGTTTCCAATCTGGTGTTCTGCTACAGCATTTGATTTTAAGTCATTGTTTTCTATCCAAATGTTTGAAGAATTGGAGAGGTAAATGCCAAAAAAGGCATTTTCAAATTGATTGTTAAGGATATGAAGATTTTCAGAATCAAGAATTTTAATAGCTGCTTTATCCTCAATGCTACCCCTGCCTGTGTTTATAAACTTCAATCCTTTGATGACAGCATGTTGGGTATGAACCGTCAATGTTTCATATTCATTCTCCCCATCTAAAACCGGATACCCTTCACCGATCAGTACAATTGATTTTCGCAAGATGATATTGCCTTCCCGATAGATTCCGGCACGAACCAGAATGGTATCACCCGGCTGTGCCATCACAATGGCTTGTTTGATTTGCGTCACTGACTCAGAAGGTCCTACACGAATTGTCTTGCTCTGTAAACTCAGCGTAGACAAAATAATGGCTATTAAAAATAATTGAACTTTTTTCATTTTGAGTGGCGCTTCAAAATTGAAAACGAATACTACTTAAACTGGGTATTGGTTTCTCCCCAACTCATTAATATGGCTTTCCATTCTTTTTTATATAATAAATATTCTTCGTCCGTAGCAAAAGCGGCTATGCCACTAGCCATCGGGCTTCTTATTAGCTCTGACTTTAAATACCAGGAATTGGTAGCATCAATCAATTGATTCGGTTGGGCAAAATTTATGACAAGCAAGTGCGCTATATTTCCCTGTTCCTCAAAATCAGCATGATAAAAACCCAGCATGCAATTCACATCGTCAAACTTATACACCTTCCCTTTTTTGGTGACGATCTCGGCACCAAACTTATCGTCCATCAACGTCATCTTACACGTGTGACATACATCGGTTCCGTAAACCAATGGCTCCGGCTCAACAGCGCATCCGTAGGTAAAGACCACAAGCAGTATTATTAACAAGATTCTCATGCCTGCTTTTTGCTTTTATAAATTTCAAAAACAAGAGACCCAATAACCATTACAGCGGATACAATAAAAATCCAGCCTCCTATATCAGGGCCTGAGAATGCGGTGAAATTCAAAAGTTGTTTTGTTCCAATCAACGGAGGTTGATAATACATGCCGGGCACTATAATAGCAGCTGTAGGATCCAGATTATGACCGTAGTCATAGCCCCATAGCCAGAAATCAACCAACGCAGCAACCCCAGTAGCAAGTAGTATAATTACATACGTCCATAACATAAAGCGTTTATTGACAAGAGCCGTGATCAATCCAAAGGCAATGAGAAACCCTACTATGTAAATCATGTAGGTAAACTCTGGGAACATCTGCACTTCAATGTGCTTCATGCCAATGTAGTGATTGAGCGCACTGATGATTTTTACATCACCCTTGATATCATTGATCCAGATGTCCATCTCCAATCCCTCGGGATACTGCGGTGCCCACATCAGAATTTGCCAGAGTGGCACAAAGTAGGCACTGATCATCAGCAATGCAGCGATTGCAATCAGTGCGCGCGATATGGGTTTAAGTGGCTTCATTTAAATCTATTTTTTAATCAGGGCTGACCAAAAGGTCTTTGGTCAGCCCCAAAATATCTATTGACCTGCGCCAGTTGCCTGGTCTTCTATCTTACCTGTTGAAAACTTTAAGGGAACGTTACTTCCCGCAGGAGATACACGAATGTAGCCTTGCATTTCCTGGTGCAGTGCAGAACAAAAATCAGTACAATAGAATGGAAATATTCCTGTACTTAGTGGCTTCCATCGAAGTGTTGATGTTTCACCCGGCATCACTAATATTTCAGCATTATTGGCACCCTTCACAGCAAAGCCATGTGGCACGTCCCAATCTTGCTCCAGGTTCGTTACGTGGAAGAAAACCTCATCCCCTAACTTGACACCTTCAATATTATCCGGTGTTAAGTGCGAACGAATGGCCGTCATAGACACGTGTACTTCTTTTCCTTTCCGCTCAACTTTAGTCATGCCTTCACCTTTAGAAACGTAAGGGTGATTGTTATCTTCTATTTTATAAATTTTCACTGAATTAGGCATAATCATTTCAGCCGGAATCGACTCAGCATAGTGTGGTTCACCCGTAGTAGGAAAATCCAGGATAAGTTTCATCTTATCACCACTGATGTCATATAACTGAGCGGATTGTGTTAACTCAGGACCTGTAGGCAGGTAACGATCTTTGGTAATTTTGTTATAGGCAACTACATATTTACCATGAGGTTTTGTGGTAGGACCACCAGGCACTGACAAGTGACCAATAGAATAATAGGTCGGAACGCGATCTAATATTTCCAATGACTTCACATTCCATTTTACAATTTCTGATGACACAAACATGGAGGTATAAGCATTACCCTTTTCATCAAATTCTGTATGAAGCGGGCCAAGTCCAGGCTTTTTCACTTCACCATGAAGAGCGGCTTCATATTTGATAACCGGAATTCCCGCAAACTCACCTTCAAACTCCTTATTGGCAATAGCCGCCTGAATTTTTGTGAAAGAGAATACTGGAATTAATGCTGCCAGTTTTCCACTACCTACAATATATTCACCAGTAGGATCAGTATCACAGCCATGTGGTGATTTAGGGCAAGGAATGAAATAAATGATATCCTTTAATTCGGCTGGATCTAACTGAAGCACTTCATCCATAATGGTAGAGACTCCGGTGTGGGTGCTCTCATCCCAAACATTGTGCGCATATTTAGCTTTTGATTTTGTGCCCTTTCCAGCTTTGATATATTCCTCCGCTTTTTTCCAATTCACCGCCATGATAAAGTCCTTATCTTTTTGCGAAGCATTTACTTCCAAAAGTGTGTAGGCCTGTTCCGTATTATAGGTAGAGAAGAAAAACCAACCATGTGATGGACCTTTGCCAGCACGGGCCAGGTCAAAACTTACACCGGGTGTCTTCAATTGGAAAGCAATTTTCATTCCTCCATCTGTAGGATCGATTGAAATAAAACTGATATAACCTTTGAAGTTCTCCTTAAAGGAACTGATAGGCACATCGGTATTCTCGCCAACAGGAACACTAAAGCGGGTTCCTGCAACAATATATTCTGAATTTTCAGTGATGAATGGTGAGGAGTGATTACCTCCACTGTTAGGCAATTCCAAAATTTCTACGGTCTTAAAAGTCTTCATATCAATCCGGGCAACCCGGGGTGTGTTGTTTGCATTTCCAAAAGCCCAACGGCCATCGTGCTCACCTTTTGTTAACGATAAAGAGATATGGTGCAAATCATCCCAGGGCACAAATCCATGTGATGTATTCAACATGGGTTTTGATTCTTCACTATAACCCCAGCCATTTTCTGGAAATTGTGAGAACACAGGAATGATGCGGAACAATCTTCCTGATGGAAGTCCGTAGATACTCATTTGTCCGTTGAATCCGCCAGATAATACATTATAGAATTCGTCATATTTGCCGGGAGCAACATAAGCCAGAGATGCTGCATCACCTGTAATTACAGTGCCGGGCGCCTTAGGTTTGCATCCCTGCCAAAGAACAACAGTGGCTAAAACTACGAGTACCGAAAGTACCCGATGTATGGTGTGAGTTTTCATATGTATTAATTTATAGAGTTGATTAAATTATTTTTTAGCGGGGGGTAATAAGACTGCATCGATTACATAGACGATTCCGTTGGATGCCTTTACTATACCCAGTACATTGGCACCGTTCACAGTAATTTTCCCATCTTTTTTGTTTAGTATCACATTATCAAGGTTTACCTGGTTCAATTTCATTCCATCCTGAACATAGTCTTCGCGTATCGCTCCCACATACACATGGTATTCCAGTATGTTTTGCAACGTGGCTTTGTTCTCAGGTTTTACGAGGTTATCGACTGTGCCTGCGGGTAGTTTTGCAAAAGCAGCATCGGTGGGTGCAAATACAGTAAAGGGACCTGCGTTGGACAGCGCATCCACATACTCAGCTGCCTTTAAGGCAGCAACAAGTGTGGTGTGATCGGGCGAGCCAACGGCAACACGAACAACATCGGGTTCGGAGGTATCATCGATAACAGCCGATTGTCCCGCGCCTGGCGCTTCTGCGGCTTCCGCATTTTCAGTACTGGACGGTTGTTGACCACAGGAGAACGCGAACAATGCAATCAGAAAAATAAATTTATAGTGTTTCATAGGTAGTTTGTTTTAGGGATTCAATTATTTCTCACCATCATTCTCGCGCATGAACTCAAGAATATCTCGTCCATCGCCAATGGATAGGTTTTGATTGGGCATACGCATCAAGCAAAGCTCCAGTAATTTTTGAGCCTCTTCATCCTCCGCCAGCATCACATCCACATTCAAAATCATATTCATAATCCATTCAGGCTTTCTGCGTTTTGTAATGTTTTTCCAACCGGGTCCAACCACACGCTTATCATCCAGTTTATGACAAGCCTGACATTTCATATTATAGATATCGACTCCTCTCTTTATCCGATCTTGATCCAGCGGAATATTCATGGTTACATTTTTAATTGCACCAATTCCCTTTGTAGGATCCGTGATCGCCTCTACAGCACTTTTGTTTTCATCAGATTCCTCTGTTTCTCCAGAAGGCTTTTCAGGAGCACACGAAACGATTAAACAGGTGAGCATAATTCCAAATAGATATTTCATAGATTTTTAAGTTGGTTATAAGGTTATTTTTCTTCCGATTAATTTCAGCTTTCCTTCCTCCTCCATTTTTTTCACCGTGCGGATTACGGTTTCAACCCGTAAGCCACTCATATCGGCTAATTGCTGACGGGTGTAGGGCACTACATACGCATCACCTTCCATTCCTGGATATTTTTTATATTGATTATCTGACTCCTCCTTCAAATATTTAAGTAAACTTGTAATCCGATGTTCCGGATCGTAAAAGGAGATTTCCGAAAGCACCATAGATTTGTAGCGCAGGCACTGACAGAGTACTTGATCTAAATGAATGTGTATCTCAAAGTTCTCACGTAGCAGTGTGAAAAATTTTTCCTTCGACAGTTTCATGATCAACGTGGGCTCTAAGGCGATGGCATTGCTGGGATAGGGAAATGAACAGAAGAGTGGTGGCTCACCGAAACTATCATTCATTTTAAAAACTCCCTGAATGAACTCTTGCCCATTCGGACTGTTAGTAATCATCTTGATGGAGCCCTGTTGCACCTGAAAATAATTCAGCGCCTCCTCCCCCTCTCGAAAAAGCATTTCATCTTTCTGAAGATGAACTTCCTTTGCTCCATAACTCTGCAATACGACCAGGTCGATCATAAGCCTCTTATTTTTATGATATAAACCTAAAGGATCGCTGGTTTGCTTAAAATGACTTTGGTCACCATTATCACTGATGTTTTTTGAAAAAGCCTCTAATACTGGATTCCAGAGGGAATTATAGTCGGTAAGACTTGATGGAACGTTGCTTTTCTTCATATCTATCGGCCAACAAAGGTTGCCACTGGATCATACTTCGTTTATGATCCTGATCATATGAGGAAAGATTTTTGAAAATATCTCCGACTAAGATGTAGTCAGGAGAAATGGGAATAAAGGAAGGGATGTGAATAAAAAAGAGGCTGTCTCAAAAGTCAGGTAGTCATCGCGGCCTTTGTGCCGCGATCCAGTTTTTTTGAGACAAAAATGGGATGCCGGGTCGAGCCTGCCTGCGCGTAGCCGCTTCGGCAAAGGCAGGCCCGGCATGACTACGTTGATTGTTGTTGACTTTTGAGACAGCCTCCTTGAAGTTCTTGTGTTAGTCTTATAAACTATTTCTCGCCATCATTTTGACGCATAAATTCCAGCACATCGCGTGCATCACTGAGGGACATTGTTTCAACCCTCATGCGTGTACCACACGACTCCATTAACTTGAGGGCCTCCTCATCATTGTCCAGCATCACGTCCACGTTGGTAATCATGTTCATGATCCACTCTGGTTTTCTGCGGTTGGTAATGTCTTTCCAGCCCGGACCTACGGTGAGTTGATCATCCAATGTATGACAAGACTTGCACTCGGCCAGATAGATTGCCTGGCCTCGCTCTACTTTATCCAACTCGAGCGGGTTGGTAAGTGCAACATTTCTTACAATTCCAAGTCCCTTGGCGGGATCCGTTAACGAATCAAGTTCCCGGTTACTGAGGGTCTCCTTTGGATTTTTCTGAGTGCAGGAAAACATAAAGAGACTTAGTGCAATTCCAATGATGTATTTCATAACAATGTGGTTTTAAACAACTTTTTAGGATCATTCTACAACCCCTACTAACGAGTTAAAGCTAACTCAACCAGCCGTTATAAAAAATGATCTTGATCAGCCTGATAACTGACTTGTATAAGGCATCCTGGAATCCGATTGAATATTTCTTAGAATTGAATGTAGTATGTAAATTCTCCTGCGAACTCACTAGGAAACCCTTGTTTATTCGCAGCAGAACTCTGATTATTCCACACTAAACTTGTAAACCGTTTTTTGTTTATATACTTCACCAGGCCTTAGCACGGTGGAAGGAAAGTTGGGTTGGTTAGGTGAGTCTGGAAAGTGTTGTGCTTCGAGGCAAATCCCAGTTCGGTAATCATATTTCTTACCACCTTTTCCAAGATCGGTGCCATCCAGAAAATTACCGGAGTAAAATTGTAAGCCGGGCTCAGTGGTCCAGACTTCCATTACCCGGCCTGTAGTGGGCTCCTTAACTGTGGCTGCTAATGCAAATTCATTTCCACTTTTTGTCAGTACCCAGTTATGATCATACCCTTTTCCGTTTTCCAGTTGTTCATCCTGTAGATTGATCCGCTCACCAATTCTGGTTGGCATCGTAAAATCGAAAGGAGTTCCTTTTACAGATTTTAGTTCACCGGTTGGGATCAGGCCGGCATCCACCGGAGTAAACCGGTCGGCATGAATCATTAGTTCGTGATTCAGAATATCACCCGTACCGGCACCCGCAAGATTAAAAAACGAGTGATGGGTCAGATTAACTATGGTAGGCGCATCGGTAGTGGCTTCGTATTCGATAACCAGTTCGTTGTCATCGGATAAACTATATGAAATGCGTGTTTTTAGATTTCCGGGATATCCTTCTTCTCCGTCTTTACTTACATAACTTAAAATAATACTGCTGGAATCCGAACCATCTTTGTTCCACAACACATTATGAAAGCCGCCAGGTCCCCCATGTAAACTATTTACTCCGTTGTTAATTGGTAATTTGTAAGTCTTTTCATCCAGTTTAAATTTTCCCTTGGCAATACGATTTCCATACCGGCCGATCATGGCGCCAAAGTAAGGATTGCCAGAAATATATTGTTCAGCTGAATCGTACCCGAGCACTACATCCCCCAATTTTCCATTCCGGTCGGGTACCCACAGCGAAATTAACTTTCCGCCATAGGGAGTGATGATCGCTACCAGGCCGTGTTTATTAATTAATGTATCGGTAGCCTCGTGTAAAGAGGCAGTGCCCTGAGTATCCTGCATAACGTCTTGATTTTTTTCAGTGGAGCAACCTGCAGCCAGCAGGACAACAAAGCTCACATAGATTAATTTCATTGCATTAAGATAGATAAAAAAGCTGATCTAAAAAGTCAGAAAAGGATAATCGGTAGATCGGTAGGCTTTGTTAATTCTAAATCTCATTGAGCATAGCTTTTTACATCAGGTAATCGTGATCACTTACTAGTTTCGACTCTCTCAAGTTTTGATTTTATTTGCACTTTTAAACTCAGAATATATGCCACAACTGCTTGACAATATAATGTCAAACCCCTTCTACATCGCCATTGCTGTAGTCATTGTACTGGTGCTTTTGTTTTCAATTATGAAGCGCATCATCAAGCTTGTCATTTTTATTATTATCCTCTTGATCGCCTTTCTAGCCTACGTGCATTTTACCGGAGGCAATGTGAAAGACTCGCTCAAAAAAGCAAAGGAAGAGGTGATAAATTAATGGCGTAAACTCTCTTCCCAAGATATCACAAGCAAAAAAATACCTCTTTAGAAGTGCTTTTTTGTCGGAGGTTCCGAGCGGATTCCCTGCCAGTGAGCCGCTTAGTCAGGCAGGGAACCGCTGTAGATACACCAGCTTACGAAAGCGTTAAGACTAGCCCCTTAGCAAGAAAACATCAAATCTTATTAGCCTAAATAACTGAGCTTAGTTTTAAATGAAAAAAAGCATCCGGTAAAGATGCTTTTTCTGTTGAGGTTCCGAGCGGATTCGAACCGCTGTAGGAGCTTTTGCAGAGCTCAGCCTAGCCACTCGGCCACGGAACCTTATTGTTTTTTTCTACTAAGCTATTTGAGCTCAGCCTATCCGCCAACTGGCGGACACGGAACCTTTTTATTTTATTCTCTTAAACTTTAAGAGTTCAGTCCATCCGCCAGTTGGCGGGCAAACCTTTATTGTTACAAAACTAAAAAAATCAACTCGTAATAACGAATTAAAAAAGAAGGTGACAGTAGCCACCTTCTTTTATATTTCAGAAACGAAAATTATTTCGCTTCGTCAGATGGCTTTGCCTTTGCGGCACTCATCTTCTCTTTCAACGCGCTCAATGCTTCGATATCGCCCAAAGTAGATTTCTCTGACTCCTGGTTTACCTTGTCGATGCCTTTGCCTTTTGCAGCAACCTTTTTCTTAGGTTGTGCTGGCTGTTGTGCAGGTTGAGCTGCTTTTTCTTCTTCCGCAGACCAAGTAGCTTTCAGACTCAACACAATGCGTCTTTCATCTTTAGAAAACTCAAGCACCTTAAAGTCGTAAGCTTCGCCTACCTCCGGTTTGCTTTCGTCTTCCTTCACCAAATTCTTGGTTGAACAGAAACCTTCGATTCCATAGGGTAACTCAAGCACAGCGCCCTTGTCGTTCTTACTGATGATGGTACTCTTATGCAAAGATCCTGCAGTAAAAATGGTTTCGAAAGTATCCCAAGGGTTCTCCTCCAGATGCTTGTGGCTTAACGCCAATCTTCGGTTGGTGCCATCCAATTCCAATACCTGAACGTCCAAAGACTCTCCTACTTTAATAAACTCAGAAGGATGTTTGATTTTTTTCGTCCAGCTCAAATCTGACACGTGAACCAACCCATCGATGCCTTCTTCCAATTCGATAAACAAGCCGAAGTTGGTAAGGTTACGCACGATACCTTTATGACGGGTACCCACGGCATACTTAGCCAAAACATCTTGTCGTGTCCATGGATCTTCAGTGAGTTGCTTAATGCCCAATGACATCTTGCGCTCATCGCGATCGATGGTCAGTACAACAGCTTCCAACTCATCTCCTACTTTTATGAAATCCTGTGGATTACGCAGGTGTTGTGACCAGCTCATTTCTGAAACGTGGATCAAACCTTCGACACCTGGTTGCAGTTCAAGGAATGCACCGTAGTCAGCTACGTTTACAATCTTGCCTTTCACTTTAGAGCCAACAGCAATATCTGCAACCAACGATTCCCAAGGGTGAGGCGTTAATTGCTTCATACCTAATGAAATTCTCTTCTTATCTTCATCGAAGTCTAACACCACTACTTTCACCACCTGATCGAGTTTCAGTAATTCGTCTGGATGGCTGATGCGACCCCATGAAATATCAGTGATATGAAGTAACCCATCTACACCCCCTAAGTCGATGAATACACCGAAGTTGGTCATGTTCTTGATCACACCTTCCAATACTTGTCCTTTCTCGAGGTTGGTAAGGATTACTGCCTTTTGTTGTTCAAGATCTTTCTCGATCAACACTTTATGCGATACGACTACGTTGTCGTTGGTGTAGTTGATTTTCACCACCTTCACCTCAATATTCTTGTTTACATAAATATCAAAGTCACGGATTGGTTTCACATCAATTTGTGAACCTGGCAAGAATGCTTCGATGCCGAATACATCAACGATCAAACCACCTTTTGTTCTGCGCTTCACAAAACCTTCAATCACTTCATCTTTATCAAGTGCTTTCTGCACATTCTCCCAGCCCTTCAACAACTTGGCCTTTCTACGGGAAAGTACTAACTGACCCATCGCATTTTCACGCTCTTCAATAAAGAGGTCTACGATATCGCCAATCTTCAGTGTTGGTTGGTCTTTGAATTCAGCCAATGGCACAAGTCCATCTGACTTGAATCCGATATTGAGGATCACATCACGATTGTTGATTCCTACCACTGTGCCAACAACAAGTTCGCTTTCATTAACAGAAGTAACCGTTCCCTCATATTGCTTCAACAATGCATCGCGGTCTTTAGTGGAGTATCCTTCGCCAAAACCTTTGCGATCGTAAGCATCCCAATCAAAATTTTCTGTTGTAACTGTTGAGTCGGTAGCCGCTATGCGTGCGGTTACATCGCGAATCATGCGACTGATGCCTTCTTCTTCTTCTGCCTTTTTAGCTTGCTTAAATTCCGTGAGCTCGTCTTTTTCAAAGAGTTCTTCAGCGGCTGCGCCTTTAACGGCTTTCTTTACCGGAGCATCGTCAACAACAGGTTTGCTTTTTAACTTTGGTTCTTCGGATTTTTCTTTTTGGACTTTCGCCATAATTGATCTGCCCTGTTTACATGCCACGGACGGGCTGACCGCGACAAATTTTGTTTATTAAGCTCGTTTTTAACCAAAAACAAGCCCCGCTTACTTAGCAGGGCTGCAAATGTAGTAAAATTTGATTATTTCCCGATCCTCAGGTCAATATTGAATGCCTTCTATTTTGAGGGTTCCAGTGGCGTATTCTAACAACACTTTCTGGAAAATTAGTCTGAATTCGGCCTGAGCTTTTTCCGTCTGGGCTAGCACTAAGGTACGGTTGGCCTGAGCGAAGTCTACAAAATTAGTTACCCCTAATGAATATCTTTCCGATTCCAGTTGAAAAGCCATTTTTGCCGCATCCAATTGCGCTGCGCTTACCGTATATGCTTTCTTGCCTACCTGGAAATTTTTAGCCGCCCTAAGAACGTCCGTTTTTACCTGTATCTGTGCATTGTCTTTTACAAGCTGGGTATTTCTGTATGCCATTTTCTGTTGCGCAGTACGGTTGCGTGTTTGAAACCCATTTAGTATCGGAATGTTCATTTGAAGACCGTAGCTTTTGTAAACGTTGTCACTCCTGAACTGATCTTTAAAAGAACGATTGATTTCAGGGTTCTGGGCTAGCACCGAATCAGGCACATCATACAGATAGTTATAAGCAGAACCGTAACTAAAAAATGCTCCGATTGAAGGTGCCATTAAACCGCGCGTTGCCAACAATCCATAGCGGGCTGCCTCTTCGTTTTTAACGGCTCTTTGAAGGTCTCCTCTGTTTACCTGGGCTATCGAATACATATCATCAACTTTTGGATCAATTTTCTCCATCTCTGAAATTGTCCAATTAGGTTTCTCAATTTCAATTTCAATGAAAGGATCTAAAAGCAAAGACTGTGTTAGTGTCGCCCGGTCGTTAATAAGATTTATTTCAGCTTGTAACATTCGTAACTCCGCTCCTTTTACCTGACCTTCCTGATTGTATTGATCCACTGGTGAACGGCTTCCAACATTGACTTGTTCAGTAATCTGCTCAAGCTGAACCTTTAACGCTTCGAAATTTTCGTTGGCAATTTTTAATAACTCTATATCCAATAGTACCTGCAAGTATTGGCTTGAAACTGTATTGATGACATCCTCAGTGGTTCTTTTTACAAAGTATGCTTGTGCATCTAATTGGCTACTTGACTGCCTTATGGTATTAACCACATTAAAACCGTTGAAGATAGGCATGGAAACATCGAGGGAACCATTTAGAGCATCCCGAACACCATTTACAACACCACCCTGCTGTTGGTTAAACGAGTTACCATTAAACTGTTGAGCAAATCCATTGATGTTGACGGATGGCACAGCAGCCATAAAACTTGCTGTCTTTTGCATTTGACTCGCTTCCAATTGATTTCTTTGCTGACCTAACGTGATATTATTTTTCAAGGCAATTTTCACGGCCTCCTCAAAGGTGAGTTTCATAGGGTCGGCAACATCCTGCCCTACCGAAGGATTAGCAATTAAAATTAAGGCTAGTAATACAAACTGCTTCATACGGATTCGTTGATTTGCTTAATTCACTTTACTGTCAGATTCAATAGCTCCATCCGCGATTCGCACAACCCGCTTACTGCGTTGTGCATTTTCTTCGGAATGGGTCACTTGAATAATGGTTATCCCCTCCTCATTAAGTTTCTGAAAAATATCCATGATGTTCTTGCCTTGCTCAGAGTGGAGATTGCCAGTGGGCTCATCGGCTAATAATAATTTAGGTTGACCGACAATAGCCCGGGCAATGCCCACTAACTGCTGTTGTCCACCCGAAAGTTGTTCTGGAAATAAATCCTTTTTGGCTACCATGTTAAAACGATCTAACATTTCGGCCACCATACTTTTTCGCTGACCACTACTCACGCCCTTATACAACAGTGGAGTTTCAATATTTTCGTAAACCGTTAATTCATCAATCAAATGATACGCCTGGAAGATAAAACCAATGTAATTTTTGTGCATCTCACTTTTCTGCTTCTCCTTCATTTTATGCACAGGCTCATCAAAGAAGTAATACTCTCCGGCCGATTGCTCATCCAACATTCCCACAATATTCATGAGGGTGGATTTACCTGAACCGCTTGGACCCATGATAGTCACGAATTCACCCTGAGCAACTTCAAGATCAATTCCTTTCAAAATAAAAGTGCGCTGAAAACGGGAATCGATGTACTTATCAATGTTTTTTAAACTGATCATGAAAATGGCTTTAAAAATTGAGCCGTCTTGCCAATTTGCCTTTCAGTTGGCTAATTACATGCCAAGACGGAATAAGTGATTAGACGTGCAAAAAGGGGATTAGTTTCACGTGAACTCGTCCGTAAGTGAAAAAAGGTGTCCGAAAGCGGATATATTTATAATTTATTAAAATATCCGCATGAAGTCAGAATACCAGAGGATGTAAAATAACGTCCACACGCCTATTCATGCGCATGCCGCTGCGACTGTTGTTTTGATACACGGGATTCTCGAGGCCCCAATCCTTAATGCTTATAAACCTTTCCGGAATGTCTTTCATCATCAATACATCGAATACCGATTGACTTCTCATTTTTGATAGCCACTCATTGAATTCTTTACCACCAATGGGATCGGTATGACTAATTAATTGAATCTGATATTTGTCGAGCAGGTTGGGAATAGAATCAAGCCAATCCGAAAGCATGGACACCTGATCTTCATCGATGTAATAACTGCCGCCATTGAAATAAATGCTTTTGCGCAGTTCATCCTGCCCGGTTTGAGCATAGGATACCCATGAAGTAAAGCATAGAATGATTGTCTGCAGCCGCATGTCAACACGAGAAGTCTTCAACGAATTTACTCAACTCAGACAGGAAATAAAACCCACCCCTTACTTTCTATGCCAGAAAATCCATAACAGCAATGCAGGATGCACAATCAAAAGCCGAACCCAGGTTACCCACACAGGCACACAAACAGAATCCAGACAACCGCCCCTCTGAATATGATGCACATGTGCAGGAATAAAAGCGATCATTAAAATGATTAATCCGATTACTGCATAACCTCTTGTCTTTGGTATTAAAAGCAAAACTCCTAACACAATCTCGGCAACACCACTTACCCAATTTATTAATTCGGGAGCCGGAAAATAAGGTGGTATGAGCGGCAAATAAAATGCTGGATTTATAAAGTGATTGATCCCAGCGAATACCAAAAATCCAGATAAGATGTAGAAACTTATTTTCTTGATCATAACTATGAGTGAATGACAGGTTGACTTTTTGATCGGCCTTAATAACTCAACCACACTACTTTCGTATTCTTTCCTTTTTCAATAACCGTAACGATCAACACATTTTCATATTCGGTATCTGCAAAGTCTTTATAGGTTTGCTCTCCCGTAAGGTAGTTGGCAATCCACGGAATGTTATTGGAATGACCCGAGATTACCACAGTGCCTCCATGATGTTTATTTAGCATCTTGTCTATTGCTTCAGCTTTAAATGCGTCATATTCGGTAACACTGATTCCTTTAGAAGTAGCCAGTGGAGCAACTGTATGGCGCGTGCGTTTGTAGGTTGTTGAATAAATAGCATCTACCTGAGTCTTGCCAAGCAGGAAAGCCAAACGCTTCGCCCGTGCGTTACCAGTTTCTGTCAAATCAGGATCTTTGGTGCCATCGTCTCCTTTTTCTGCATGGCGCACTAAAATAAAAGTAGTCGTTGTCTGAGCGTTGACCAATGAGAGCGTGCTGAAAAGTAGAAGTGTGATTAGATATTTCATAGTCGGATTGTGGGTTTCCTGATTTGCTGCTTATTTAAACTGATCACTCACCGTGGTGGGTATTTCGCACCCTATGGTCTGGCGGGTATCAGCCAAATGAATGATCTTCCATTCGTTGTCATACTTAACCAAGTGAAAGGCATCAATCCCACAATGACTGAATTTCTTTCCGATGTAAAACGCATACCGGGTCCAGACCTGCGCGAATGTTCCATCTACCTCAATGTGGGCATCCCAGATGGGTTCGCTCCAGGGCTCGGGATGAGGTGTGCCTACTGCCTTCAGGAATCCCGCCAGGGAAGATTCTCTTCGCACAACCTGATTTCCCGCCTTGTCCTTTGAGACTGTTGCCATGTTAACTTCCTTCGCAAAAGCACTTCGCACCATTGCGCTGTCGCCCAGATTCATTCCTGTAAAAAGGCGGACGATCGGTTGCATGATGGCCATGCCTTCAGCATCCTGTTGTGCATTTGAAGGGAAGGATAATATCAGCGCAAACACAAAAAGTAATTTCTTCATAAACACTAAGCAAATTGTATACAAGATTGAAAATTAAGATAAAATGACCTACCGAAGGTATAAGAATTGTAGAATTCAGGGTTCGCAAATAATATCTTAAATTTGCCACCGATAAAATCGACCTATGAAGCCCGTTTACCTTGTTCTCATTCTGTTTCTAACTTGTACCCCTTCCTTTGCTCAACCTAAAGTTGACAGTCTGGAAAATGTTCTGATCACCGCCAAGGGTGACTTAAAAGTGAAAACATTGAATGAACTCTTCCGGGCTCACCTAAGCTCTGATCCTGTAAAAGCGATTGCCTACACACGCGAGGCTCTTGCACTGGCTACTGATATTGATGATAAAAAAGGAATGGCGGCATCATATAATAACCTTGGGGTTGCTTACCGCAATCAGGGGGCACTCGATAAATCGCTCGAGTATTATCTGATTTCACTACAGATCTATGAAACATTGGATAACAAAGATGGTATTGCCACTACAAAAAATAATATTGGAAATATCTATTCCTTCAAAAAAGATTATGGTCAGGCCATGAAGTACTTTGAAGAGTCGCATACCCAGTTTATGGAATTGAACGATAAGGAAAAAATTATTGGTTCTATGAACAACCTCGGAAATCTTCATAATGATTTACAACTTTATGAACAAGCCCTTAAATACTATTCCGAATCCTATCAACTTAGTCAACAAAGTGGAAAAGTGTACGCAGATCCGCTCAACAACATTGGCAATCTTTATTTCAAACAAGGTAATTACCAGCGCGCTGTAGAATATTATAATCGCGCCCTTGCATTAGCCCGGCAGGAAAATGATCAGTTGGTGGTGTTAAACGTTCTCACCAGCATGGGCGAAGTATATGCCCGGGCAGGACAGTTCAAAAATGCGCAGGCTTACCTGGACAGCGCTTTGACCATGAGTGGCGAGATGCAGGCTTTCATTTTCGAGCCCAATATTTTGAAAAGCATGGCCCTTAATTATTCGAAGCAGGAAAAGATGAAAGAAGCTTATGAGTTGATGGTGCGGTATGATATAGCGAAAGAAAAAATTTATGGTGAGGAAAGTAGCCGGAAAATTGCCCAGATGGAGATTGCCCTCGATCTGCAAGAGAAAGAAAAAGAAATGGAACTTTTGAAAAGTGAAAGTGAAATAAACGCGCTGGAGTTGCAAAAGACCCGAATGATTATCACGATAACCATCCTAGCAATCGGGCTCGTTTTAGGAGGTTTTAACCTGGTCTATTCAAAACGTAAGGGTATTAAAAGAAAATGATTACACGCGTCCAGGCTAAAGAACTGCTCTTAAGTCTTACAAAAAATCCAAGTCTGCTTCGCCATATGCGTACCCTCGAATTGGTGATGGAGGCATACGCAGAAAAATTAGGAGAAGATAAAGAAGAATGGGCCATTGCAGGCTTGCTCCATGATGCAGATTATGAAGCCTTTCCCGAGAAACATCCGCAGGTGATTGTTGAGAAACTAAAATCGCTTAACGAGGAGAAGATCGCACACGCAATTTCGGCCCATTACACCAAGTGGAATGTTCCGTATGAAACCTTGCTGGATAAAGCCCTGTTAGCATGCGATGAACTCACAGGTTTCATCGTTGCCTGTTGCCAAGTGCGGCCGGATGGCATCGCTGCCCTGGAACCTAAATCGGTGATTAAGAAATTGAAAGACAAAGGCTTTGCCGCCAAAGTAGAACGCGATGAAGTATACAAAGGCATAGAATTGATGGGCGTTGACCTGACCCAACACATCACATTCATCATAGAAGTATTAAAGAAAAACCATCAGGAACTTGGAATTTAACTTGAATTTCATGCTCCCGCTTGCGGGGATTTGGCGGAAACTATTACCTTTGAACACCTTAAACACAGAAAAATTATGTTCGAGCAAAATGTAGCAGATGGCGCCAATTTATTCGTGATCATTGTGGCTGTTATCATTGGGTTTGTGTCCGCACTGGGATACCTCGATCACCGGAAGACCACCAAGAATCAAAGCAAGGAAGATTAGCATTACCTAAACCAAAATAAAAAGCCTCCCGCTAATCAAGCAGGAGGCTTTCTTTTTATCTGCGAATTTATTTACCACCGGGCGACCCCGAAGACGGGGTTACCTGACTGTAAGGAGATTTATATTCTTTTTGATAATCCTGAAAAGCTAATTTTTTATAAAAATCACCACTCACAAAACTGACGAAAATGTGGAATTCTTCGGGCTTGCGGTAGCCAGGTAAAGATGTGTAGCCTTCTATAATGGGAACAATTCGAAACTCTTCATCCAGAAAAACAAAATTCGGATAGCTCATCTGATTATTTAATAAAGCCATCGCTAATTGATGCGAACCTTTATTGCCGTAGGGAACAAACTTGAATGTGGTGCCTCTGAATTCAACATTGCCAGTTTGTTCGGCATCGAACTTAACCGGATAAAATTGCTCGTTGAGAAGCTTGGCGATTTTCGGATCCGTAAAGGTATTTTTATCCATCACCTTACACCACCCGCACCAATCGGTGTATACATCAATAAAGATTTTGCGCTTTTCAGTTTTAGATTTTTCAACTGCCTCCTCAAAAGTCAACCATTTTACTGGCGAGGCCTCCGCAACTTTAACCTGGGCATTGACTTGGCTAAACCATCCTAAAAAAGCTATAAGAAAATATTTTTTCATTTTACTGTAATTCATTGACTGCAGATGTAACAAAGTTATAAAGAAAAGAAGTTCAATCCGAAGCTAAATAAGCAAACGGCAGGCCGGAGTAACCGGGCAAACTGTTCGAATATATGCTCTAAGGTTGTACGAAACTGAACATGAGAACTAGCATAAACCAGCAAAATGATATGAATTCGCAAGATTCCAGTGTTGGCATCGGTTTTGGAAAGATGGAAACCGTGCGACTCAAACTCACCCATAAAGATTTTCTCCTGTTGGCCGGAATTGTGGTAGCGGTAATTATAGCCCTTACTACGCTAATCGTGGAATCTAATCTAACACAGGGTGAAGTCAATCTGAAGCTTCCATCCCTCATCAATTCGGCACCTTCACCCACTGTTATTATTCAAAAAATTGGTCAGAGTTTTTTTAACAGATAATACAGATTACGTACGATATACATAATACTGGAGCACTGTTTCTATCGCACGCCTTATTGCTTCGTTAACCGGATAAAAATTCTTTGTTAACTCAAAATCAATAGCATGTAGTTGCATGTAAAACTGATTCATCACCGGCACTCCCGTTCCACCTTCAATGTTAACAACGGCCTGCTCATACGCTTCGCTTTGTTCTGTCTTTATAATCTGGCAGGTAACCAATTCTTTCTTTCCATACTTGTTGGTGCGGGCTGAGTAGCCAAATAATCGACAGATTAAACCGCGGTGTGAATATTCCGTGCAAAGTCCGGCCCCGGATTGTGTAGGGTTTAGAATCAGGCAAATGGTTGAGTCCGACTGATTAATTTTTTCCAGCCATTCTTCAGCCTGGTTTTGCTGATAAAGATGTAGGGCAAACGGAAGAAATTCAAGCACAGTAGCTTCAAGGTCGGCTTTGAAGCAGCACTTGCCACACCCAAATTTGCAATGAAGGGTAGTTGCCGATTGAAAATGAGTAATCTGTTGATCCAGATTTTCAAATACCTGTTGTACGGCCGCTACTTTTTCATCCAATTGCATCGCGCAAAAATACACATTCCCATCACGAGTAGCATTCAAGTAGTTATGCCACTTAAAACCTAACGTACTTTTTTTCGTATTTTCACTAACGAAATCCAAAATCCCATGAAAAAGATATCATTAGTTCTATTCATGCTTGCCTGTATGCACACCAGCTATTCGCAATGGAGCCGGGAATGGTCAATGGGTTATGCATTTGCCAACCCTACTGGTAAAATGAAACAAAACATAAATCAAGGCCACGGATTTGCAATGGATTTTCACATGGTCGCACCAAGCGATAAATATTCACTGGGTGTCGACTTAAATTATTCTATTTACGGCTACGATCAGTCGCGCCAACAGTATATGTTTCCGGATGGCACTACCGCAGACATGGACATTAATGTTTCCAATTCATTTATGAACCTAATGGCTTCGGGGCGATATAATCTGATAACTGGAAAAACAATCACTCCCTATGTGGGAGCAAAAGCAGGTTACTCATGGTTTCGAACAGATCTGAATATTTACGATCCCAATGATCTCGATAATTGCGCACCTGTTGAAACAGATTTATTACAGAAAGACGGCACGTGGATTTATTCAATCGGTGGTGGTTTACGATACGATCTGTCATCCATTTTTATGAAACTTGCCAAAGACCGGATGTCTTTGAATATAAGCGCTTACTATACCCAGGGCGGTACGGTTAACTATATGAATACCGATGCCCCGGATTCGCATCATATGACCACACCCCCTAACAGAGCCAGCGATTTAGAAGCTGAATTTATAAATACCCAAACCCAGGTTATTCATAAACATCATGTTGGGTATGTGTACTCAAGTTTTGCGCAAATGATGGATTACAGACTTACCATTATCTTCCGGTCGGCAAGGTAAGATTCAAACAACCGAATCAAGTTTTTCCTTCTTTCGTTGCTCAGCAATCAATTTCGTTCCAAAGGTTAATTTCTTAGAGATGGTCATTTTTGGATTGATGACCCGCCAAATAGGAGTGATTTTATTCAAGGATTTGCCTTGTTGAAGTTGTTCATTCGCTGCTTCGGCTACAATTCTTAGAAAGATTCCAGTTGTTACTGGACACGTTACCTCTGCATCATGTTCAATGGCCAGATCCTTGCGCATCGTTTTAATATCCACCGATTTTCCTTTCGGAATACTCCGTATATAAGAATCTATTGTTCGGGGGTTTGAGATGTACATGATACTTCCCGCCTTCATATCAGCAAAATCTTTATCCAATACTTTCACTACCGAATGATCTTGCTTCATTTTATCAATCCACGATTTCTTGCTGGCAATTTTCTTCTTGGTGTCCTTTACCGGATTGGTCTTACTTTTCGTCTTCATCTTCTGTTTTGTGAATATAGAAAAAAATCAGTTCAGCAAATCTGGCTGATACTTCAATGACACAAGACCAGTTTCGTACGTTTTACTTTCTACAAGTTTAAGTTTCTTTCGCGTAGAAATATCATGAAACAGAGGCTTACCTGAACCCAGTAAAATCGGGTGTATCGAAAGCCAATACTCATCAATCAGGTTGAGATTAATGAACTGTGTGGTAAGATCGGCTCCACCAAAAAGCCATATGTCTTTACCTTCTTGTTGTTTGAGCTGTTTGATTATTTCTTCCACATCTCCCTTCAGCAACTCTATGCCCGGTGTAACGGGCAAGGTGTGGGAGAACACATACGTTTTCGCATGACTCCATGGAGTTGTACCGTCATAACCCTTCATTATTTCGTAGGATTTACGGCCCATCACCAATCCGTCTATCCGTTTCGAAAATTCATTCAGACCATAATCCTGATCGGTAAAGCACCAATCGTATTCTCCGTTCGGTCCTTCAATAAATCCATCCAGGCTTACCGCAAGACCAAGAATAATTTTTCTCATAATCGTATTATTTAAAATTTTCCAGGCGTCTGACCGCTCTAAGCGGTCTGAAGGATTTAAATTAATTCAGCTCCTCACAAATAAATCCCTGATAAGACAACAACTGAATTGCCTGCTGTGGTTGCACCGAAGCGGAAACTATGCGAAGGATACGGTCGCAATCATCGAGTGCAAAATTCCATTGCCCTTGTCCTGCCAATCTATTTAACAAAGGTGCTAGTTGATTCACGCTTTCATAATTCTGTACCGATGTCTTAAAAACCAATACTTCCATACGTAAAAAGAATTATACATGTTGTTAAACAAGCGATCAGTAATCCTACAACCAATATCATTAACCTGGTGCGACTCATGCTACACCCAATTGTATTTCCGTTGAATTAGCGTCAAGAAAATTAAAGTCGGCATTAATGTAGATTTCCCTATTTACACCAACCGGCAGTAAAGATTTTTTCTGAATATACTTCATTAGTTTTTCATAGCTCGCAGGAATTTCAAGCCAGTTGCCCTCATGTCGTATACTAATGCACTTAAATTCTTCGGTCCGCTTAAAATGAAATTTGCCATCGTAATCTGCAAGCACCTGGGCCACCGGTAAAGAAATTTCAAGTATGAATGGCTTTGTTACATCGCCCATAAAGCCGATGTAGTGCCAATGAATGGGACCGGTAATCGTGAGATTGTTGATTACCGCTTCCTTAAATAACTCAGGCGCTACCCAAAAAAGTTTATTCAACTCCCCTACCGTAGTTTCGGTTCGGTAAAACAGAAAATTAATGGGTTTTACTTTACGAAGTTCAGGAATTGATTCTGTTGTTGGTTCCATATCATTTTATTTTTTTGCTAATCAACGGTCAGTGTATGACAACCCTATGTCAATAGAAAAAAAATAAAAATGATTTTTCCCTAAAGTACTGACAGCCCTATGTCAGGAGGAATGTATTGGGCACTAGGAATTGGGGACGCGACTAGGATTTAGTTGCTTCCTTAGGTATGCGGGAATGGTGGAGGAATAATTCTTCGGAGAGTTGTGTCACTCGTTCCCGCAGAATGTCCGGGCTTTCTACTTCTACCCCACTTCCATACATCAGCAACCAGCGGGCAATGAAGTCGACACTATCCATCATAAATTCAGCCCGAATGCGATCTCCCAAATCTGTTTGTGTCGTAGTTGAGCTGAGTGTTCTTTCTTTCAAAACCTTTTTATCAAAGACAACCACAGCCTGCACCAGATTTTGATTGGAATGATACATCGCCTGAAAATATTCCTTTAACGAAACCGTACTGCGACCTTCAAATTTTTCATCTGTAGTAACCAGATTTTTAATCCGGTCGGCTCTAAAATCGCGATAGCCATTACGCAGCCTGCACCACCCAATCAGATGCCAGGCCAAGCTGTAATAGAATATACCTGCTGGCTCAACCAACCGGGAGGATACTTCGCCCGAACTACTGCAATAGTCAATTTTAACAACCCGTTTTTGGGCCACTGCCCGTTGAATCTCCGTCATGAAATGATTTGGAAAAGATTCGTCCTCGCCATCCTTGCGGCCCCGAAAGTAAACCTCGATGTTAGAATCGAGGGTTTCGAGACTGTCCTTATAGGTATCGTTTAGCACTGACTTGATTTTATAAAGAGCCGAATCAAAAGCTATACGAACAGATTTATCTGCAATCTTTTCAACCAGCTTTCCCGCCAGCATCATCGAGTTGGCTTCATCCTGGGTAAACATAACTGGTGGCAAATGAAAGCCATCCACAATAAAATATCCTTTGCCGGCCTCCGAACCAATGGGCACACCTGCTTCCATCAGTGCTTTCACATCCCGGTAAACGGTGCGTTGGCTCATGCCAAATCGATCTGCAATTTCTTCGGCCTTAACCACCCGCTTGGTTTGCAAGTGGATGAGGATAGCAGTAAGGCGATCGATGCGGTTCATGAATCAAAAATAATAAGCGGCTGTCTCAAAAGTCATTCGGTCATCGCGGGCATTGACCCGCGATCCAGTTTTGTCAAGGGATGATGGGATTCCGGCTCAAGCCTGCCTGCTCCGCCAACTGGCGGATTCGGCAAAGGCAGGGTCGGAATGACATTTCAATTTTAATTGACTTTTGAGACATCCTCATTAATTGTTCCACTTTTTTAGATAAATAGAATCCCCTTACCAGAAAATCGCATAAAGTAATGTGCAGATAATCAAAATTGTTATTGCTCCAATATTAAATGCGGGGGTTGTTTTAAATAACTCCGAAGTCAAATTAATTCCCTTCTCATTTATTTTTCCTTTGCCTTCCAGGTAGCTAATGAATAGTATGATGGCGATTGATGCCACCGCTGTAATCATCATTTGATTCATAAACGGTATCGTAACAAATATGGCAGCATCAGACCATTCCTTAGGACCCACTTTGAAATACATTGCAATCGGTATGGATAGAATTACACCCCAGATTGCCGCATTATTGGTAGCACGTTTCCAAAATAGACCGGTTAAGAAAACAGCAAGGATACCCGGGCTAACAACCCCCGTCCACTCTTGAATGAAAATAAACGCTTGCGGAAGGCTCCCAAGAGCTGGCGCTAAGAACATTGCTATAACTAAGGCAACCGCTCCACTAATTCTTCCAATAGAAACAGTTTGTTTATCCGTGGCCTTTTTGTTAATGTAAGGAAGATAAATATCCATGGTAAAGATAGTGGATGTAGAATTGAGCATGGACGCTAACGATGACACGATTGCCGCTGCCAGGGCAGCCATCACTAATCCTTTGATGCCCGATGGAACAAAACTTTTAATTAACCACGGCAATGCATTATCATTAATCACTGTTCCTTGTGCATTGATGAAACTGGGATCCAACGATTCAGTTGTTAATTTTCCGGCATCCGAATTCATAACAAAAGCAACGATACCCGGAATTACCACAATCAATGGAATGATCAATTTTAAAAATGCTGCAAACACAATTCCTTTTTGCGCTTCCGGTAAACTCTTGGCAGCCAACGTGCGCTGAATAATGTATTGGTTAAAACCCCAGTAATAAATATTAGCAATCCACATACCACCAATTAAAACAGACAAACCCGGCAAATCCCACCAGGCATCCTTTCCATCGGGAGTTATAATTTCTCCTTTCGAGAGAATCATAGAAAACTTTTCAGGAACTGTATTAAAAACATGAATCATTCCATCAATCACATTTCCACTAGGCAAAACATGACCCAAGGCAATATAGGTTGTGATCAACCCCCCGAATACGAGCAAAACAACCTGTACTACATCGGTCCAGGCAACGGCCGAGAGACCACCCCAAAGTGAATAGGCAGCCGCAAAAAGCCCAAGCCCAATTATACTATAAATCATTAAACTTCCATCACCAGTTCCTATTACCGTATCCATGGCGCGCGCACCTAGGTAGAGAACCGTAGTCAGGTTAACAAATACAAACAACGCGATCCAAAACACGGCTAAAATAGTTTTGAGGTTGGTACTAAATCGCTTCTCCACAAAACCCGGTATCGTGTAAATACCTTTGTTAATAAAAATGGGCAGAAAGAATTTACCGACAACCAGTAACGTAATGGCGGCCATCCACTCATAACTTGCAATGGCTAGGCCCATAGCAAAACCAGAACCCGACATACCAATAAATTGCTCAGCAGAAATATTGGCTGCAATCAACGAAGCACCAATGGCCCACCAGGGTAATGATTTACTGGCCAAAAAATAGTCTTCCGCATTTTTCTCGTGTCCTTCTTTATCGCGCGAAACCCAAAGGCCAATGCCTAGAATCAATACGCAATAGGCAGTAAATACAACAATGTCTAATCCTGATAAACTCATAGGTAGAAAGTTTAGAAATAGCTAAGGTAAGGTAAGGTAAACAAGCCTGATTTAGTAATACTTAAGAATCCAAATGAACAATTTCTTTTTGTGTTACCAATAAAAGTCAGGTTCTTTTTTGAAAGTAGCAACATATTTCTCCGCGACTTTCTTGAATATTTCTCAAACGGTATTTTCCAAAACCAGTGATGATTCGCTTGCCGAGAAGTCTCATTGGCCAGAGTGCTTAAAAACATCTCTGGCAAATTGCGTTCATTATATGCTCGTAAAATCTGACATGCACACCTGGTGATTGTTGCCTGCACTTGGGTGACTTTAAAGTATTTTTTTTCAATGCCCATGGTTACTGCTTATACGTGTTTACATCTCGTTTACATAACCTAAGACCTAAATACAATTAAGTTGCCTATGAATGTTAAAATTTGAGTAGATATCTGAAATCTCGAAGCCTGGAAAAAGAAAAATTGGCGTTGACTTTTATAGAGGATACTCAACTATTCCAGTAAGAATAACCTGTTGGCTTATTACCTGAAGGGCAATGGGTGCCGCCCGTAATCGTACGCTCAGCTTCAGATTCGCACAATACATGAAAACAAATGCGCTTAATAGCGCTAGAATTGACACTATCCTGGTTGGTACATGTTTTGAACACCCCAGTAAAACCCATCGACCATGCTGAAAAACTATTTCCTTCTCTTTATCAGAAACCTGAAGAGACAGAAACTGTTCTCAATAATTAATTTACTCGGGCTCACGGTAAGTATAGCGAGCACGCTGTTAATCTATCTGTATGTGCGTCATGAATTTAGTTACGATCGGTTTCATCCGAATGTTGATCGCATCTATAGAGTAAACCAGACCTTTATTTGGGGTGAACGAGATAACCACCAATTTGCATCTACCGGGCCAGGTGTGGCCACCGCCTTGCGCGAAGAATTAGCTGAGGCAGAACTTATCACAAGCATTCATACCCCTGGCAATTTTATTATTTCTTATACTCATCCATGGGGTGAGGTTACCACCTTTGACCAGGACGAAATTCTGGCTGCCGACACAAATTTTTTTAAGATGTTCCATTTTCCTTTGATTAAAGGAAATGCTGCCTCTGCCTTGAAACAAGCAAATACCCTGGTGTTTACTGAATCAACGGCAAAAAAATATTTTGGTGATGAGGACCCGCTGGGTAAACTGGTTAGACTCGGCACGGCTGAGAAACAACAAACCTATGAAGTAACTGGCATTGTTCAAGACACTCCCGAAAACTCGTATATCAAATTCAATGCACTGATTTCCATGAGCAGCATTCCTGCTGTGGAAAGGCTTCATTGGAGTTGGGTATGGACACAACTCGAGACCTTTATCCGGCTTAATGAGAATACCAATATAGAAAATACAAAGTCGAAACTGGCAACTATTCCACGCAAGTATGCCGAAGAAACCCTGCAACGGATAATGAATGTTTCCTATGAAGAGTATATTAAGTCAGGAAAAAAATGGGAACTGTTTCTACAGCCCATGTCAGACATACACTTGCCAGACCAGGTAGTTTACAACCGAATAAACGATGCCGGCAACCAGAAGATTGTTTATTCCCTGATGGGCATTGCCGTGTTCATCCTGCTGCTCTCCTGTATCAACTTTATGAATTTATCAACCGCTCAATTTTCGCGGAGAGTAAAAGAAGTTAGCATCCGAAAAATCATGGGCCTGGGACGAAAAGAACTGAGTTTAAATTATTTTATGGAAGCGCTCTTGTTCTGCGTGATCGCACTTGTTTTGACGTTGGCACTTGCGCAGTTGTTGTTACCCGCTTTTAATCTGCTCAGCACGACCACACTTCAACTTAATTTATTCGGTGATCCGGGCCTGGTAGTTTCCTTACTTGCCTTAATTGTACTAATGGCTCTTATCGCCTGTAGCTATCCTACTTTTTTTCTGACAGGTTTCCATCCGGTGGAGGGGGTAAAAGGAAGATTAAAGGTAGGCACCAAAGGAAAATTTTTTCGAAATGGATTGGTTGTGTTTCAATTCAGTGTATCGATCGTTCTTATTGTGTGTACAGCAATTGTTTTTCAACAATTGACCTATGTATCTGAAAAGGATCTAGGGTTTGACAAAAACAATGTTCTCATTCTGAATCATGTCGAACACGTAAAGAATGCAGAAAGTTTGACGGAGGCTACCCTTCATGTTGCAGGTGTGGCTAATGCGGCCTGGTGTTCATCCATTCCGCCACGCGTTTATGGTGGCGATAAATTCAGTGCAGAAGGAATGAACAACGAAACATTTGCACTCAATTACACATCCGCAGATGAACGATTTATTCCTACACTGGATATCAAACTCAAATACGGAAGAAATTTTTCCAAAGATATGCCCGGAGATGAGGAGCGTGTAATTCTAAATAAGGCTGCAATAGAACGAATTGGCTGGAAAGTAGATGAATCTGTAGTTGGAAAAAAGATAAAATCACCGGGCGGTGAGATCAAATTTGAAGTTATTGGAATTGTGGAGGACTTCAACTACTGGTCACTGGAGAATCCCATTGAACCGATGGCCATTTTTCACATCAATTCTAAAAACCTATTTGGAGTGGGTGACAAACAGTATGTAGCCCTTCGCATCGCATCACAAAATAGCGAGTCCTGGAAAAATACGCTAACCGAACTTAGTGTCCTGTGGAAAATCCATGCGGGAGACTCACCTTTGCAATATGAATTTATGGATCAGGCTTTTGCTGATACATTTAAAACACAACAACAATTTGGAAAAACGCTCACCGTAATGGCAACCCTGGCTATTCTAATTGCTGCGCTCGGATTATTGGGGATGATTATCTATACACTCGAACAACGGACCAAAGAAATTGGTATCAGAAAAGTATCTGGTGCAAGTGTATTGGATATACTTACTCTTATCTCGAGAGGGTATACTCAACTAATTTTAGTTGCCTTTATTTTCGGTGCCCCTCTTTCCTATTGGATCATGCAACAATGGCTACAGGATTTTGCATATCGTATTACCCCTTCTTTATGGATCTACAGTTTAGTGGGAGTTGGCACGCTAGTAATTGCCATACTTATCACAGGCTATCATTCCATGAAGGCTGCACTTACCAATCCTGTGGATGTGTTAAAAGATGAATAATCTCAATCGTTTTTCAAACTCCATCCAAAGCAACCCAGTGTTAGCAAAAGCAAAAGCCAACCCGAGGCCATCGTTATTTTATTACCAACCACAAACGGTTTAGGTTCAAACCTGAATTCAATCTGGTGTTTGCCAGCGGGAACCTCCAATGCACGCAAGACATAGTTTGCGCGGAGAATAGGAACTTCGTTTCCGTCAATGAATGCATGCCAACCTTTCGGATAGTAGATTTCAGAGAATACCGCAACCCCATTATTGGTTGATTCAGATTCGTACTTCAAATACGGTGGTTTATGTTCAATAAGAGTTACCCTGGCAGTGCTATCAGTCGACTGTTGACTGCCAACTGATGACTGATTGATCACAGCTACTTCACGCGTATTCACTGTTCCGGTTTTTGCAAGCTCCTCTGCAGGAGTATTCACTTTCACTACGTCTTTTACAAACCATGCAGGCCCTAGTGCAGCAGGGTTGAGAATCACATTTTCTTTATCCGGTCCATACACAATATATTTGGCATTGAGCATATTCAGGCTTGAATACGATTCAAAGTCAGGATCTCCTTGCTGAAAATCCTCAATCAATTTGCGCGTATCGTTAGAAATACAAGAGTCATACAAATCCTGATAGCGTCTTAACTTGGCTCCATGATAACCTCCTACTGAATTATGAAAGTAAGAAGTTCGGGCTTCCGTAAAGGGACTTTGCAAGTTATATACCCGGTAATAACTTTTGTCTTTTAAAATTTCCTGATCGGCAGCCGTGGCTACTGCAAATGTATTTTCGCGTTTACGTTTGTAGTTATCCTTGGTGAAGTAACGGCTATCAACAAAGCCAAGATCAAACCATACCAGGGCAATCAATACCGGGTAAATAATCATTGGTTTCAGATAATTCTTTAGCAAAGCAAAAATGCCTGCGCTAAAAAGCAGCACCAACCAAAGTGCGCGCCAGGCATCGGACCGGATTAAGGCCACGCGATCTTTTTGTAAAGCATTCCTGAACCAGGCTGGTAATTGAACTTCTTCGGGTCGTAAGAAACTTCCAAAGCTCCCTACCAGAAGAAAGAAAAATATTAATCCTACCGTGATTGAAAATGGCCAGAGTAACTTTTGTTGGGTTTGTTTATTCCACCCTTGCTTCAATAAATTCTCTAATCCCAACATCCCCAATAAAGGCATGGAGAAGAGAATGATCACCAGAGCAAAATTGACAGATCTGAATTTATTATAGCCCGGGAAATAATCGAACATGAAATAGTTGAATGTAGAAAAACTATCCCCCCAACTTAGCATGATGCTTAATACACTTAACGACACTAACCACCACACATATTTTCGCTCCGCAAAAACAATCCCGATCATGAAAAGAAAACAAACAATTACGCCTGCATAATACGCTCCTATTGTGAAATCCTGTGGCCCCCAATAAGCGGAAGTATAGTTCGCCAATTGGTTGGCCGTTTCATTGTCGCCAGATTGGGTAAGTACCTTATACGATTCACTATTCTGATCTTGAACAAAAAAAGTTCGACTGCTGCCCCCATAAAAATTTGGTATAAATAAAGTCATGGGTTCCCAGATACCATACTTGTATTGAAAGGCATACGACTTGGAAAGACCCGCAGCATCTTGCTCTGTATTGGGAGTTGCAATTTCAGAGGGTCCACGTATGGAATACCGGGTGAACTCACTGATCGCCCAAAACTGTCCAAAGAATGTTCCAGCGGCAATTATCACAGCAGGCACTAAAATTACAATCGTCTTAAAAAACCCGGCAAGTTGTTTTTCGCGAAGCGCAATAATCAATTGAATAAGACCGTATACCAGCACAATCAACATCAGGTAATAGGTTATCTGCAAATGGTTCTCACGCAAGTGAAGTGCAAGGCCAGCTGCGGTGACTCCAAAACCCAGGATTCGTTTTCCTGAAAAGGCGAGATGAATACCGGCAAACACCAGCGGCATAAAGGCAATGGCACCAATGCGCGCGTTGTGTCCGGCCGAGAGCCCGATGATCATATAGGACGATAAACCAAAAGCCAACGCACCCGCAATTGCAAACCACGGCCGTACGCGGAACGAAAGCAGCAAAATATAATAGCATACGAAAGCCAGAAAGATATTTGAAACGGGATGTGGGAGAAAAACAGCCAATACTTTCTTCATCCCCAACACAACTCCGTCACTCCAACTTATGTTAACCAAATAGGCTGGCATGCCAGAAAACATCGATCCTGCCCACAGTCCCTCCTCGCCCATTTGATCCCGATAATCACGAAGTTCTTTGGATGAACCGCTCCATTGTTCAATGTCGCCCTGCGAAATAGATTTGTTATCAAAGAAGACCGGATTAAAAAAGAGTACTGTTACCACGAGGAAAACTATACCCGCAATCAGGTGTGGAAGTATATGGTCAGAGAATTGGATTTTTTTCATCGCGCTTGCAAAATAAAGATGCGCAAAATAGGAAGGATTAGGCAAATAAGGCTTGTGATTTACCGATTTTGTATAGCGAAACCATTGGTGCATTAGTGAAATGCAAGCCACCCAAGGTCACTTTTTTCAAAATGATTTACGTTTCGATAAACTCAACGTAACAACGGTTTTAGTATTCTACTAGAATCTCAGAACCGCGTAGCCTTTTAACTGATGTGTAGTAAGAGTTGTGAGGGCGGACGTTGCTACTTTCACCTCAGGCACCATCTTAAACCGATCAATTTTACGCGCAATTAACGACTGACCACACACAAACATTTTTACACCTGCCTGATGCAATTCCTGATACAATTTCAAATTAGGATTATCCACGCCATACTTCGCCTTGTACGTTTCATTATTCCATACCGTAAAAGCAGCGCTTCCATGAATTACCACCACTACCTGAATTTTTTCTTTCGGCACTCCACCCATCACGTGCAGATTAATCATGCGCGCAACATTAAAGAGTGGCCAGTTAATCGAATCGTATTTTTCAGTATTGGAAACAACTTCAACAATAATCTTGTAATCAAGTGTTGGGTCAGGCTTCTCTTCCGCATAGGGAATTTCAAAAATGCCGCCAAAGTTTTTAACAACCGGATTAACCCGATTTTGTGATACTGCGCTTAACGATACGCAAAAAAGGAAAACTGAAAGAACGAATTTCATAAATGATCTTTTAAAATATTCAAAGCTGCTGCGAAAATAAGAACTGCGGTAATCCTTCTGATATAAATCGAGTTAAATGTTTTCGAACCAAGACGCGACCCAATTTGTCCGCCCACCAAAACTGCCAGCAATAATGGAAAAATAAAGACCCAATTAAGGGTGTGTGTTCCGGCTACCACCTGACCCACCAATCCACCAATTGAATTTACAAGAATGAAAGCACTTGCCAAAGCAGAGATTTTTTTTGCTTCTGCCCAATTGATCAGGTGCAAAACCGGTGATAAAAAAATACCTCCACCAATGCTCACCAATCCCGAAAGCAAACCAATGCCACCACCCACGGTGACCTGACTGGTTATATTCATCGACTTTCCATTTCCAGCAGCCGGTTTAATCCAAAGAAAAATTGCAGCCATCAAAAGTGTAAATCCTAACAGGATAAAAAATGTATTATCACTTAATTTCCAAAAACCACCTAGCATTGCCATAGGAACACTCGCCACCAGAAAGGGCCAGATTTCTTTCCATGATAACTTTCCATCCCGATAAAAAATAATCACTCCCCCAGTCACCACAACAATGTTACACAGCAATGCCGCAGGTCGAATAGTTTCCGGAAGCAATCCAAAGAAAGGTTGAGCCATGAGCGCAAGGTAACTGGAGCCACCACCAAAGCCGACCGAGGAATAAATCAGGGCCACGAAGAAAAAGCAAATCAACAGAATGTATAGCTCCATGTTTACCGGGCTCGTTTAACTTCAATGGAAGTTAAAGCTTTAACGTATCTCCTACCCGTCTTGTAATCCTTCGATGAAACCATGAGAATGGATTCATCAAGATCATTAATTTTTATTGCATTTTTAGACGTAATTAAAAACACGGATTCACCGGTGGGTGAATTAAAAAGTTCGTTCCATGAAAAAACAACAAGGTATCCATCCGCAGCTTTACATTGAAAATAGAATTCACTTAAAACCTTAGGGCTATCCGCATTGATCTCAATCTTTTGTAAGACTTCTTTTAACAACACACCTTTTAGGGCTTTTTGCTCGCTTTTCTTTTCCCCCAGGTGATTTGTTATGGTAACGTCACCAATCGTAATTTCTGCATACTTGGTTAAATCTGTCAGCATAATTGTTACCGGAGATTTTACTTCTCCTGAAATAACAAAAGAGGTTGTTCGTCCTGGGTCTTTCTGACTGAATCCTGCGAAACTTATTAAGGCGCAGAGAAATAGACCTCTTATTTTCATAAATTCAAATTTTAGCCTCCAATTGTTGACATCGACTCTATGGCTGGGGTTCCCCTTCTTCTTTCTTCTGCCTCGAACCCATCTTTCGGTCGGCTGTTGAATGCCTTCAGTAACTCTACTTTTATTTCATCATCACTTCTACCCTCTCGCATCAGGTTTTTAATATTCAACACACCTTCATCATACAAACAGGTTTTTAATACACCCTGCGCAGTTACCCGAATCCGGTTACAGGTACCACAAAACGTACGACTAAACGCTGCGATAATTCCGATGTCACCTGCGTGACCCGGAATTTTGTAATTGGTCGAAGTCGAATGTGGCGGGTCGGGTAATCGTTCCGACATAGGATAATGACCGCGAATCAGCTCAAGAATTTTCTTGTACGTCCATGGCAAGGAAGTGTAATGATTTCCTTCGCCATTAAATGGCATCTCTTCAATGAAACGAACCGAAACCAGATGGTGACGGGTTAATTCAACCAACGGAAGAATATCATCAATATTTTTTCCATCCATCACCACGGCATTGATCTTTACGGGAATCTGAGCGTGCAGAAGTTGTTGTAGCGTTTCCCATGTTTTCTCGAATTCATCCCTGCGGGTAATCATTTTGAACCGCTCCCGATCCAACGTGTCCAGACTTAAATTCACGGAGGCAATACCTAATGATTTAAGTTCAGGTATGTGCGGGCCGGTAAGAATGCCATTGGTGGTGAGATGGACATCGTTAATGCCTTCAATGCCTACGATTCTCCGAATCAAACTCATCAGATCTGTTCGCACAAAAGGCTCACCTCCTGTCAGTCTCACTTTGGAAATGCCCATGCTGGCGAGCAAAGTAATGAGCCGCTCAATTTCTTCGAAGGTTAATAATTGTTTTTTAGGCAGGTACTTGATTCCCTCCTCAGGCATGCAATAAAAACAACGCAGGTTACACCGGTCTGTTACCGCCAGTCGCAGGTAGTTGAGTGGCCGGCCGTGATTATCATATAGTTGCGAAGGTTGCATCCGAAACGCAAGATAGATATGAACGATGTAATTATACGAATGATTGGAGTATGTATATTTGTTAAATGATCGTAAAAATCAAAACGTTTGGCATCTCACGCGATATCCTCGGGGGCCGCGAAGTAAGTATGGAGCTAACCGGAACTTCTGTCGGTGACTTGCGCAAGTCGCTATCAAAACAGTTTCCGGCCCTGGACAAATTGAATTCACTTTTTATTGCCGTTAATCAGGAATATGCTCCGGACGAAAAAGTGCTTTCCGCAACGGATGAGATTGCATTGATCCCTCCGGTTAGCGGAGGTTAATGTTCTGATTTAAGATTCAAAATTTTTATGATTGAGATTACCGAACAGCTCATTGAGGTACAAAAAGTTATTGAAGCGGCTTCATTAAAAGAAGCTGGTGCTATCAATACGTTTATAGGTACTGTTCGCAATCACACTTCAGGTAAAAGAGTAATTCGGTTGGAATATGAAGCCTATGAACCAATGGCAATTGCAGAGATTCAAAAAATAATTGATCGGGCTACTCTACAATGGCCGCTAACCGGTTGGGCGATAAGCCATCGCATTGGCACCATGTTACCTGGAGAGATTGCGGTCGTTGTGGCTGTTTCAACCCCGCACAGAAAAGATTCATTTGCCGCCTGTCAGTTTATCATCGACAGTTTAAAACAGACTGTTCCCATCTGGAAAAAGGAGTTTTTTGAAGATGGGGATCAATGGGTTTCAGCGCATCCTTAATTATATTCTTGCGCTAGTTGAAATAAAAAAAAGCGTCAGACAAGTCTGACGCTTTTTACTTTGGGTTTTACCCCTAATTTAAATTTGACTTACAATCATCACCAGGAGTGTAATGATTGCAACTGCAATCAACATCCCCGATGAGATCACAATCAGCAAATCCCGATTAATCGAATTTTGCAATAGATTTCTTCCCATTGATTTCATAGCCAACATTTTTAGACATGCAAAGTTAAACATTTCGGCTTGTAAAAAGTTCAACAGAACACAAATCAAAAATGTAAGTTTTTATTTCATTCGTTTGCGGTAAAATTTACTTGCAAAATCAGTTAAGAAAACACCCCGTAACAGATTAATAAATTGTCACTTACGGAAATTTTATAAAAATTATCCTTTTAGTAGGATTGAGGGCGTTTCGGTATTGCTATTTAGTCTTCCTCAAAAAATCCTTTTTTCCGCCTCGCTTTTCCATCAGTACTATCTCCTCAATAACGATGTCATGCGAAAGCGCTTTACACATATCATAAATAGTAAGTGCAGCTACCGATGCAGCTGTCAAGGCTTCCATTTCAACTCCGGTTTTCGATGTTATGATTGTTTCTGTATGAATGATCGCTCTTTGCTTCTTAACAGAAATATGAATCTGGCAATCTTCAAGACTTAACGGATGACAAAATGGAATAAGATCATGGGTTCTTTTGGCTGCCATCACTCCAGCAATGATGGCCGTCTGAAACACAGGACCTTTTTTAGTGATCAGCTCATCGCCTCTCATTTTCGAGAGAATTTCTTTGCCCAAAAACACGATGGCTTGTGCCTTGGCGATTCGTCTGGTGGGCTTTTTCCCGGATACATCTACCATTTGGGGGTTGCCGGAGGCGTCAATATGTGTAAATTGTTTCTTCATTGTATTCGAGCATGCAAGTAAATCAAAGGTAACAATTCATGATCAGCGTTTCAGAGGCTTCATCAATAATTCTCTCGCACTCAATTGATACCGGTGTCGAAGAAATTTCCATTCAGGAATCTTGTGGTCGCATTTTGCGCGAAGAAGTGCGGGCCGATCGCGACTTTCCGCCTTTCAACCGCGTAGCCATGGATGGCATTGCAATCGATTCGGAAGCCTGGAAAAATGGAATCCGAAAATTTCCCATCGAAAACATTCAGGCAGCCGGAAAACAGCAATTGCGATTAAGTAAATCAGAATCTTGTATGGAAGTGATGACAGGCGCCATGCTTCCACTCGGTACGGACACCGTTATCCGATACGAAGACCTGGAAATAAAAGCGCAAATAGCTACCGTGTTGATCCATGAAATTCAAACGGGTGATAACATTCACAAACAAAGTCAGGATGCCAAACACAATGACGTTCTGCTTGCACCCGGAATAAAAATTTCGCCAGCCGAAGTTGCCTTGATGGCCTCCGTGGGGATGAAAAAAGTATCGGTCTCTTCTTTTCCAAAAACGGCCATCATTTCCACGGGCGATGAATTGGTTCCTGTTGATCTCATTCCGCTGCCCTATCAAATTCGAAGATCAAACAGTTATGCCTTACAAGCTGCCTTTCTGGAAATAGGTTGCCCGGCTGATCAGTTTCATATTCCTGATCAGCAAGAAATTCTTGAAACTGAGGTGCGGAAAATTCTGGAGCACTATCAACTGATTATTTTTTCAGGGGGAGTATCGAAAGGAAAGTTTGATTTTGTTCCTCAAACCCTCGAGCGAAATGGAATTCAGAAACGATTTCACGAGGTGAGTCAAAAACCGGGCAAGCCACTTTGGTTTGGCACCTCCCGTAAGCATGTAGTCTTTGCACTTCCGGGGAATCCGGTTTCCACCTACATGTGTTTTTACCGGTATATAAAACCCTGGCTGATGAAAAGTTTGTATGGAACGCTTGAACAAAAGCAAGTTGTACTGGCAGCCAATTTTTCTTTCAAGCCACCGCTCACTTACTTTCTACAGGTGCAGGTTGAAAATGAACGCGGACAATTGAAAGCTTATCCAAAAGCCGGAGGTGGCTCAGGAGATTTTGCGAACCTGAAAGAAGTCACCGGTTTTATTGAGCTGCCTGCTGAAGCATCGGAGTTTAAAGCGGGTCAGGCCTTCGATTATTATTCTTTCCGAAATTAAATAAGGGGAATGCTTCTAATCATTACCGCGCTGATAGTTTCAATAACCGCACTCATTACTGCTTCCCGGTTTTTGAAACTACATCCTTTCTTCTCATTAATACTGGCATCTCTTCTCTTTGGCATCCTGATGGGCAAACCGATACTCGAAATTTTCACTTCCATGCAAGCGGGGTTTGGATCGTTGCTACAGCAGATTGGCTTTCTGGTGGCCATCGGTTCGTGTTTAGGGATTGTACTGGAACGAACAGGCGCTATGACAACCATCGGAAACAAAATCATCTTCGCCTTCGGCCCTAAGAAAACAGTATTAGCCATGTCGATGATCGGAGTGCTGGTGGGTATTCCAGTATTTTGTGATTCCGGATTTATAATTCTCTCGCGTTTGATACCAGCCCTATCTGCATCGGGTGTCAATCCGGCCCAACTTTCACTTGCCCTTTCTTCAGGACTCTATACATCACATACCTTGGTTGCACCTACACCCGGTCCTTTAGCGGCTGCCGCCAATCTTGGTATTTCTTCCAGCCTGGGCATCGTAATTTTAATTGGATTGATGGGTTCTATTCCGGTAGTGCTGGTTTCGTATTTCTTTTCAAAGAGACTTGGCGCCAATATTACTACTACACAATCCTCCCAAACTGAAATACAACGAGGCAAACATTCCTTTCTATTGACAATTTTACCGTTGGTTTTGCCCATCATATTGATTGCCTCTGGTTCGCTGACTAATCTTATTCCAAAACTCACATCCGGTCTCAACTTTCTTCAAATTATTGGCAATCCTTCTATTGCACTTTTAGTTGGCTTACTATTTTCTACGTTACTGATTTCGAAAAATCAAAAAACCGAATGGCCCGGTTGGATTTCTGAAGCGTTGAAAGATGCTGGAATTATTCTGCTGATCACCGGGGCTGGTGGTGCCTTTGGTGGAGTCATAAAATCCAGCGGGGTAGATGTGATTCTGAAAGAGTATATAGCAACTTCAGAGTCTGGTGGAATTATCTTTTTACTAATCGGGTTTGTGCTTGCAGCGATTCTAAAAACAGCACAGGGCTCATCAACGTCAGCCATTATCATAACCAGTTCATTACTCGTTCCGCTCACGGCCTCGGCAGGATTCGTATCTCCTGTTGATATTTCAATCTTAATTCTTGCAATAGGTGGTGGCGCCATGACGGTATCGCATGCCAATGACTCTTACTTCTGGGTTGTATCACAATTCAGTGGCATTAGCGAACGCGATGCCTATCGAAGTTATACGCTGGTAACACTCGCTCAAGGGTTAACAGCCTTAATTGTTTCCATTTTATTATTCATTGTACTGTGACAATACTAGTGGCACCGGATAAATTTAAAGGGTCGCTTTCGGCATTCGAAGTATGTCTTGCCATTGAACGTGGACTACAACGTATTAACCCTTCGATCACAATTATTTCAAGGCCCATGGCCGATGGCGGTGAAGGCACCTGCGAATTACTAACCACGCATTCAAAAGGTACGATTGTTACTTGTCGCGTTTCCGATCCATTGTTCCGAAAAATCAATGCCTCGTATGGTATCTCAGGCGATGGCTCCACCGCCTTTATTGAAATGGCAAGTGCTTCGGGTTTGCAGTTGCTAAAGCCGGAAGAACGCAATCCACTCAACACCACAACCTATGGTACGGGTGAACTGATCGTGGATGCCATTAAACAAGGTGTAAAAAAAATTGTACTTGCTATTGGTGGCAGTGCTACCAATGATGCGGGCATAGGCATGGTCGCTGCGTTGGGTATGAAATTTTTTGACAAGCATCGGCAACCACTTAACCCGATTGGTGAAAATCTGATTCATCTTCATTCCATAATTGATGACAACTTCTTATTAAAACAAAAGCCTATTGAAGTAATTGTGCTTTGTGATGTAGACAACGAACTATTTGGTGCCCAAGGTGCAGCTTATGTTTACGGTCCGCAGAAAGGAGCAGATGACCGCGCTATTCGGCTTCTTGATTCGGGTCTTAGAAATTTTGCCAGTGTTGTCAATTCACAAATGAATTTAAACCCTGACTTTCCTGGAGCCGGAGCAGCCGGAGGAATAGGAGCCGGGGCAAAAGTATTTCTAAAGGCAACTTTTTTCCGAGGCGTTGAATACTTATTGAACGTACTGAAGTTAGAAGATGAAATTAAGCGGGCTGACCTTGTAATCACCGGAGAAGGCAAAATGGACGAACAAACATTATCCGGTAAAGTAGTGATGGGTGTAACACAACTCGCTAGTAAACATCACAAACCTACAATAGCTCTTACGGGGATGAATGAATTATCAGATGAAAATATTCAGGCGTTTGGCTTGCAAAAAGTTATTGTACTCGTGAACGAGAATACGACAGCTTCACAAGCTATAGCCAATGCCTCTGAGTTAATTTCGAACCGCGTTTACGAGAATCTGAAAGACGATCAGTCCTTCTTTACAAAAAGATAATCCATAGACTTTCCATCACCCGAAATAGTGGCTTTTAAATTTTTACCATCCAGTTGGTAAGAAATCTTCTTGGGAAAATCATGCGTTGGGTTTTCGCAAACAAACCCGGTGGCCGTTAGCTCGGTAAACTTAAAATAGATCGGTTCTTTGTTCTCAGGCACATCGGCAACATAATTAAGTTCATTGTTCTTTAACACGATTCTGATCTTTTCAACAAACGAGGTATCCGATCCATTCATAGAAATTCCCCAACCCTGCAAGTCATTATTTTCGGTTCTTATCCATCGTTCGTGAGCCGTGCGGCCAGGCTTTACGTTGGTGCGATTCCAGGTGCCTTCCAGCCAGGTAAGATCTTTCAATTTTTGTTGAACTGATTCAGGCTGCGAAAAAGCAACTTGAGAAAAGAGCAGCACAAGGATCAGAATTCTCATAAGGTTATTTTATGTAAGTTGCACGGGATGCCTCAAAATTCAAAATAAGAATGTCGCTTTCTACTAACGAACTGCTTGTATTGCAAAAACTTTCAATTGCGGGCGGCACCGGAAATGTGATGGAATTTCTGAACTACCGTACTGCCGATTTCGATATAGCATTTGAGTTCGCTAATAACCTTCAGAACAAAGACCTGGTGAAGCTGCTCTACTCGAACTTTAATAAGAACCTGGTAGTGGTTGAGTTAACCTTGCTGGGATTCCAGGCCTGGAAAAACGACAAATGATTTTCAGTAATTGTTCCAATTCTATCAATTTAGCTACCCGTTAAGAAAACTCTACCCCCATTTGCACAGGGGTTGCCACAAGGCTAAATTTGCTGCCCCGTAATTAAATTAATCTCAAATGTTCGATAGTTTAAGTATTAAGTTGGAAAAAGCCTTTCAAACGCTGAAAGGCCAGGGAAGGATTACAGAAATTAACGTTGCCACCACCGTAAAGGAAATTCGCAAGGCCCTGATCGATGCGGACGTAAACTATAAGGTAGCCAAAGAAGTAACAGACGAAATCAAAGAAAAAGCGATGGGCCAAAATGTGCTCACCGCTGTTTCGCCAGGTCAATTACTTACCAAAATCACTAATGATGAACTCACCCAGTTAATGGGTGGTGAAAGTGAAGATATTTCAATTGAAGGAAACCCTGCTATTATCCTGATTGCCGGTTTGCAGGGTTCCGGTAAAACCACCTTCTCGGGCAAACTAGCCAGTTACCTGAAGCGTCAGGGAAGACAAGTATTGTTAACCGCCTGCGATATTTATCGGCCGGCTGCCATTAATCAATTACAAGTATTGGGTGGGCAGATTGGTGTCGAAGTCTATGCCGAGCCCGACAACAAAGATGCTGTGAAGATTGCCAAAGCGGCTATTGAACATGCAAAGAAAAATAATTTCCGGATTGTGATTGTGGATACAGCCGGTCGTCTTGCTGTTGACGAAGCGATGATGGATGAGATTGCGCGGTTGAAAGAGGCTCTCAAGCCTTCCGAAACACTGTTTGTGGTAGATGCAATGACAGGCCAGGATGCGGTGAATACTGCGAAAGCATTCAATGACCGATTGAATTTTAATGGGGTTGTACTAACCAAACTTGATGGTGATACTCGTGGTGGTGCAGCTCTTTCCATTCGCAGAATAGTTGACAAACCGATTAAGTTTATCAGCTCGGGTGAAAAAATGGAAGCGATTGATCGTTTCTATCCGGATCGGATGGCGAGCAGGATCCTGGGCATGGGTGATGTAGTGAGTTTGGTAGAAAAAGCGCAGCAAACTTTTGATGAAGACGAAGCGAAAAGACTCAACGCCAAAATGCGTAAGAACCAGTTCGACTTCAACGATTTTCTCTCACAGCTCGAGCAAATCAAGAAGATGGGTAATATGAAAGATCTTTTAGGCATGATCCCCGGCATGGGTAAGGCCATGAAAGGTGTAGACATCGATGATAATTCGTTTAAGCCCATTGAAGCGATTATTCGGTCTATGACGATTGAAGAACGAGAAAATCCGGATAAAATAAACCCAAGCCGCAAAAACAGAATTGCCAAAGGTAGCGGCACCAATGTTCAACAGGTAAATCAGTTGCTGAAGCAGTTTGAAGACATGCGCAAATTGATGAAGACCATGAATAAAATGGGTGGTGGCAAACGAGCCCTCAATGCATTAAATCCTTTCGGAAGGTAATTACTCGATTTGATTCTATAAGTTGAGATTTCTGTTCCAGAAGATAAAAGCAATGATCTAGGTCGTCTCTGTTCAAAAGTTATCCTGATTATCTTTACAACCTTAAACCCTCATTATGAAACTCACGGCCCGCAACACCCACCGGGATATTGCTTATTTCTACCTCGGTCTTATTATCGCTTTTTCCTTTTCAGGGATTTTTCTAAACCACCGCCAGGACTGGCACCCAAGAAGATACACCTACAATTCGCAGGAGATACAACTCAAAACACAAATAGTGAAAGACTCTGTGAACGATCGGTTTATTGCAGCTTTTACAGACGAATTTAAAATCAAAGATAATTTAAGGCGTTTCGCGGTAGATGGAAACAACCTGCGAATCTCTTATGCAAACAATGATGTTCAGGTAGACCTTGCCACAGGAAAAGGCAAAATAGAATCGTATAAAATCACTCCGGTGCTGGGGCAAATGACTATCCTGCACGTAGATACAAGCAAATGGTGGATTTATTATTCCGATGTTTTTGGTGTTGCCATGTTGGTAATTGCTTTTACAGGCATGTTCATTCAAAAGGGTGAAAATAGTTTCTGGGGCCGAGGCTGGAAGTTGGCGTTGATAGGTCTTATCTTTCCATTAATCTTTCTGTTTTTACTTTCTTAACAAACCATTATGTCGGCTACCGATTCCCTTTTTCAATCTTTATTAAAAGATGAAGTCTCAAACTTCGGACAGCTGAAAAAATTTACTGCAGGTTCAGTAATCCAGCAAGAAGACAGCTATATCAAGGCAATACCGCTGGTATTAAATGGAAGTCTGAAAGTCATGCGCACCGATGCGGATGGGCATGAAATCCTTCTGTATTACATAACACCCGGAGAAAGTTGTATCATGTCCTTTCTCGGTGGGATTCACAACGAGACCAGCAAGGTGAAAGCAATTGTGGAAGAAGATGCAGAGATTCTGTTTATCCCGGTAGAAAAAGCCAGCGAGTGGGTGAAGAAGTTTCCGGAGTGGTCTGATTTTATTTTCAGACTCTATCACAAACGTTTTGAGGAATTACTTACCGCTGTCAACGCCATTGCATTTCAAAAACTGGACACGCGTCTGCTCCAGCTTTTAAAACAAAAGTCAGAGTTGTATCAATCGAAAGAAATTAAAGTCACCCACCAACAATTAGCTGACGAATTGGGTACAGCCAGGGAGGCAGTTTCGCGGGTGATGAAACAAATGGAGAACGAAGGTCTGGTTCAGCTTTCGAGGAATAAAATAACACTTCTGTAACCCTTATCACAAAACATCTTATACGTGTCTGGTAATTTTGCATTCACAAATGCAGATGACCATGACAATTCTTAGAAAGTACTGGCTCCCTTTAATAGGTATCATAGTGGGCCTGGGGGCAGGTTATTTATACTGGCAGCAGATAGGTTGTTTATCAGGTACGTGCCCGATTACATCCAATCCTGTTAATTCATCCCTTTATGGAGCACTTATGGGTGGACTCCTCTTTTCCATGTTTCAAAAAGAAAAAAATAAATTAAATCAATAATTAGCTATGAGCGTAAATCAAATTATCCAAAATCAGGAAGGCACCATTGTAGATGTAAGGACTCACGCTGAATTTCAGGGTGGCCATGTTGCCGGATCAATTAATATTCCTGTCAATGAGCTTTCGCAAAGAATAGAAGAGTTAAAAAATTTAAAATCTCCTTTAGTATTGTGTTGTGCATCAGGCGGCCGTAGCGCTATGGCAGCTCATTTACTGAAACAACAGGGTATCGCGTGTTATGACGGAGGTTCGTGGCTTTCCGTGAATTATTTGAAGAACCAATCTGTTAGCGTATTATGATAGAGGCCTTGAAAAGTCTGTTGGGATTCGGTCCTAAGGTGGATTATTCCGAATTGGTAAAGAAAGGAGCGGTTGTTTTAGATGTACGCTCAAAGAGCGAATATGCAGCAGGCCATATCCGTGGATCAGTCAATATACCAGTCGATCAACTTAATAATAATACCAATCGCCTATCGGATAAAAATAAAGTGATTATCACTTGTTGTGTTTCCGGTAATCGGAGTGGCATGGCAAAGAGAATTTTGACAGCCAAGGGTTACACACAAGTGTATAACGGTGGCGGTTGGATGAGTTTGAAAAATAAATTGTAACCATCATGGACGCACATTTTTATAATGTTCAAATCGAGTGGAACAAAGACCGTAAAGGTGTTATGTGTTCACCTGAACTCAATGCTCCTACACAGGGTGGAGGTTGTATTGAAGTAGCTACACCGCCCGAATTCCCAAAAGGAATCCCGGGCATCTGGTCACCCGAGCATTTGTTTACTGCGTCCGTAAGTAGTTGTTTGATGACAACCTTTTTAGCCATTGCCGAAAACTCAAAGTTAGAATTCACGAAGTTTCATTGCGACTCTAAGGGAAAATTGGATCAGGTAGAGGGAAAGTTTATGATGACGGAAGTTATTTTAGAACCCACTGTTACAATACCACATGAAAAAGATCGGGAGCGGGCCGAGCGTGTGCTTACAAAGGCTGAAGCCGCCTGCCTGATTTCGAATTCGATCAAATCAAAAGTGACGATGATCCCTAAAATTATCGTGGCTGAATTGGAAACTACAGTTAATTAAAAATGGCCAAAGGAGATTTTTTTGAATTAATCAAAAGCGATGTGCCCACGCTGGTCGATTTCTCGGCTGAATGGTGTGGTCCGTGCAAAATGATGAAGCCAATTTTGGAAGACCTTAAACTAAAAGTAGGCGACAAGGCAAAAGTGGTTAAGATTGATGTTGATAAGAATCCATCACTTGCCCAAACCTTTCGGGTTCAGGGTGTTCCTACGTTAATAATCTTCCAGAACGGAGAACCCAAATGGCGTCAATCAGGGGTGGTTCAATCAGAATTTTTAAAGCGGCAGATCGAGCAACTGCTTTAACACCACTACCATTTATCAAATAAACAAGGCAAATCCGGTTCCTGATGAACATTTCAGGGCCGGATTTCGTTTTTCTCAGCGTCAGATCGTTCCTATATTTAATCTCTGATTTCGAAACTCATCACAAAACCTTCATGCAATGAAAAATTTAAAACTGATCACATTCATCATTTTGTTGATTACAACAGTAAGTCAATTTTCTTTTGCCCAAAAATTGCCAGCTGTTGATCCTAGTCCGGCAGATATTGCCTACTTCCGTCCTAATGGCCGAGGCACCACACCCGTGGCTAAAGTAGTTTATGGTAGACCTATGAAAAAGGGCCGAACTATGCTGGGAGGTTCAGAAGCATATGGAAAAATCTGGCGCCTTGGCGCAAATGAAACAACTGAGATTAAACTTTATCAGGATGTAACTTTTGGTGACAAATCACTTAAGGCCGGTACCTATTCTGTTTATGCTATTCCCGATAAAACCGAATGGACTATCGTTTTCAATTCCAAGTTGGATACCTGGGGTGCCTATGAATATGATGAATCAAAAGATGTTGCAAGAGTAAAAGTTCCAGCAGGAAAATCGGAATCAGAAGTTGAAGCATTTACGATCATGTTTGATGGCAAAGATGCAACGGCCGCTATGGTAATTGCCTGGGAGAACACGATGGTGAAAGTTCCCTTAAAGTACTAAGAACACTTTTCTCTTTTGGCACGATAAGTGACATTTATAATCGATTTTTAACTAAACAAAAAACTATATGAAAAAACAAGTAAGCATGTTGATCACCCTTGTAGCACTAGTATTTTCGATAAGTGCATGGGCACAAAAACCAGCTAGCCCCCCTGCCAAAGCAGAAGGTTCAATTGATGGAGTAAAAGTTACTGTGGATTATGCACAGCCCTCCGCCAAAGGACGTAAAATTATGGGCGAACTTGTTCCCTTTGGAGAGGTGTGGCGCACCGGAGCTAATGCTGTTAGTGCCATCGAATTTGGTTCAGATGTAAAAGTAGAGGGCAAAGCGTTGCCGAAAGGAAAATACGGGTTATTTACAATTCCAGGAGAAAAAGAATGGGTTATCATTTTCAGTAAGCAGAATTCCGGAAGTCCTTTTGATTATTCCGATAAAAAAGATGCTCTAAGAGTTAATGTTAAGCCGGGCAAAGCCGATGCTTTTGTTGAAATATTCACTATTACCGTTGAAAAAAATAATGTTGTATTAAAGTGGGAAAATACTGCTGTTGCTTTTAAAGTAACGAAGTAATCATTCATCCATACTCATACGAAGAGGCTGTACTTTGTGACAGCCTCTTTTTTATCCCAAAATTGTTCAATTTTGTCTTATCAGCCGATGATGCTGATGGTACCCTCAGTATATCAGGATTAACCCTGACATTGAAAATGAATGAGGAATCACTGCAATGAGAAGACCAATTCATTCATTTTCAATCGTCAGCACGGAGTGCAAAAAAGTCTAAGGACTTTTTTGGGTTTATTTTTAAAAAATTGAGGTAGCTTGACAAACTCTCAATATTATGCAAACTCTTGGACGATCCGATCGTGTTGACTTACCCGGACTTGGGCTCACGAACATTCATGCCAAAATTGATACAGGTGCGTACAATTGTAGTCTCCATTGCTCACGAGCTGAAATTGTTGACGGTAAATTAGAGTTTGTTTTACTGGATGAAGAGCATCCTGAATTCACTGGTATGAAATTCGTCTTTAAAAAATTTGATCGCAGAGAAATAAGAAATTCTTTTGGTGAAGCTGAACTGCGCTATGTTATTAAAACCACCATCAAAATTTACGATTATTTAATACGGGCCGAATTCTCTTTGAGTAATCGCGGAAACCTTACATTTCCGGTACTGTTGGGTCGCAAAATCTTACGCGATCGGTTTCTGATAGACGTGACTAAAAAAGATTTATCTTTCGAACACAAACAAACAGGCGCATGAATATCGCCATACTTTCGCGAGATCCTAAATTATACTCCACTAAGCGTCTGAAAGAAGCTGGCGAAAAACGTGGTCATAAGGTAGAAATCATCGACCACATGAAATGTGTGTTGCTGATTGAAAAGAAAAACCCGATGGTGTGGTATAACGGGCGAAGGCTGGATTACTTCGATGCGATCATTCCGCGTATTGGTGCCTCCGTTACTTTTTATGGTGCTGCTGTGGTTCGTCAATTTGAGATGATGAAAGTTTTTTCGGCAGTCGAATCTCAGGCACTCATTCGCTCGCGTGATAAGTTGCGCAGCCTTCAGATACTTTCGCGTGCCGGACTCGGCTTACCCAAAACCATTTTCATGGATTACTCCCGCGATACCGAAGGAATCATCGAAGCCGTGGGTGGCGCCCCGGTGGTGATTAAGTTGTTGGAAGGAACTCAGGGATTGGGTGTGGTGCTTGCTGAAAACAAAAAAGCTGCCCAATCTGTAATCGAAGCCTTTCATGGCGTGAAGACAAGAATCATTGTGCAAGAGTTTATCAAGGAAGCAAAAGGTTCCGATATCCGGGCGTTTGTCGTTAATGGTGAGGTGGTGGGCTCCATGCGGAGACAAGCAACGCGTGAAGGAGAATTCCGATCTAATCTGCATCGGGGTGGTATTGCTACGGTAGTTAAACTCGATCGTCACGAAAAACATGCAGCCATTGAAGCTGCCAAAAAAATGGGACTTGGCGTTGCGGGTGTAGATATGCTCAATTCGAAACGCGGTCCGCTCATTATTGAAGTAAACTCTTCTCCCGGCCTGGAAGGAATTGAAGGCGCCACCAAAGTAGATATTGCCGGTAAGATTTTTCAATACATTGAAAAGAATGCCGGAACCAAGAAAATACAAAAGGATAAAATTAACGCGTGATTTTGGGTATTGGGAATTAGGAAATAGGCATTGGGAAATAGGTAGTGGGTATTACCATTAAATTTTTCAACCATGATAACTACACTTGAGGAGTTTAGTATCTACAAGCAGGCAATGGTATTGGCCGATCAGGTTTGGAGTTTAGTGAATTCATGGAAATATTTTGAAAGGGATACTATTGGTAAACAGCTTGTCAGGTCAGTTGATTCCATCGGGGCAAACCTATCCGAAGGATTAGGACGCTATCATTTCAAGGAAACCAAGAATTTCTCTTACTACGCAAGAGGTTCTCTTTTCGAAACAAAAACGTGGTTAACGAAAGCATTTCAACGAGATCTGATTAGCCAGCAACAATATCAAGACCTCATGAGTGAACTTGAATTTCTAGGAAAAAGACTTAATGCCTATATTAATACTCTTGGCCCGAATAACCCCGATGCCTAAATCCCAATGCCTAATGCCCAATACCCAATTTAAATGAAAGAAGTAAAAATTGGTGAGCATCACCTCCGCCCCGGAGAATTTAAAGAGATCATTATCAATATCGCTCGCCTCCCCTCGCGCACACAAATTGATACTCCAATTTATGCCTATCGTGGATTAGAAGATGGCCCTGTACTGGCACTTACAGCAGGTATGCACGGTGATGAAATCAATGGCATGGAGATCGTGCGGAGAATTCTGGATGTTGGTCATAATCGCGTGAAGCGTGGTACGGTTATCTGTATGCCCATCATTAATATCTATGGCTTTTTGAATTATTCACGCGAGGTGCCAGATGGCAAAGATGTCAATCGTTCTTTTCCGGGAAGTAAAAATGGGTCACTTGCTTCACGAGTTGCTTATCATCTCACACATGATGTAATCCCTTTTATTGATTATGGCATAGACTTTCACACCGGTGGGGCCATGCGCACAAACTATCCGCAGATCCGATGCGTAATGTCAGATGAAAAGAATGTTGAGTTGGCAAATGCCTTCCATGCACCTTTTACCATTGACGCTCCGTTTCGGCCACATTCCATCCGGCAAACCGCAGCCAAACATGGAAAAAATATTATTGTATACGAAGGTGGGGAATCATTGCGCTTCGATCAGCATGCCATTGAAGAAGGTGTTAACGGAACCCTTCGTTTAATGAAACATCTTAACATGATTGACTGGGCTCCGGAACCTAAGGAAGAAAATAAAATTATCTGGAATTCATCTTGGGCGCGGGCACATCATGCGGGCTTATTTCAATCCATCATCCGATGTGGCGACCTGGTGCATAAGCATCAAATTATTGGAACAATTACCGATCCCTTTGGCGAATTCAAGGAAGAAATAAAATCTCCCTCCACCGGTTATGTGGTGGGACTCAACAATCATCCGGTGGTTAATGCAGGAGATGCTTTGATGCACATTGGCATGGATAATCTTTGCAAGATAGATGGCAGTGGAGAGGAGTAAGTGGTTGCTGGTTACTGGCTGGATTGAGCTTAATTATAAAATAGAAATTTTTATAATGACATTCACGAACGATTACAGCTCCTAAGAAGAAAGTTGAACAAGATTACTAAAGCAGTCGCCAATAGCCAGTGACCAGAGGTGAGAAACTAGAGACTCGTGATAAGCAACCAGCCCTAAAAATCCGGGCACGGAATCATTAACTTATCCTTCGGTGGCTTACGCGGATTGCGTGTGGACCACGAATACACTAAACTAAATTCGTGTGCACCGCCACTGCCCGGCCCAAGTTGCGAAATGGTGTAGTCATAACTATAACCAATGTTCATAATATCTTTCTGGCCTTTCTTTGTAAACCCTACCAGTAATACAATCGATTCATTATTAGAAGATCCATTCACCGGTTTAAAGGGTACGCCACGATACCAGGTACCAATAATCAGCGGCTCAAACGTGAAATAAAATCCAACATCCATCTGATCGAACTCACCCTGATGACGGTATTGAATAGCGGGTGCAACACTTCGCTCACGGGGTTTTGCGTAAAACCCATCACCCATTTCGCCCGGTTTAAAATAAAATTTCAATCCGGCATGACCGGAAAGTTTTCTTGGCAACCTGCTCTCCTCGCCTATTAATGATTGATTAGGTTCTGTTAAATGATGGGCTGCAAACCCTAACCACGCCCGCTTGCTGTAAAACAATCCACCAAATGAGATATCAGGAAAAAATTTAGACTGACCAGTATTTAATCCTTCGGCAGATTGCGGATTGATGACCTCACCGGTAAGAGGATCGAACTGATCACCAAAGGTAAGTTTATCAAAATTGATGGAGCGATTATAAATGGCAGCTTGAAATCCGGGGCGAAAGGACAAACCCTCCACGATTTTAAGGTCGTATGAATACTGAACAGCAAGACTGATGGATTGCAATCCCAGGATCCCTTCGCGATCGCGTGTTAATAAAACCCCGATGCCACTATTCTTATCTTCAATGTACGTGTCGTAAAAAGCCGAGATTGTGTTAAAGTTTGCATCGATAGCCGGCCATTGATTGCGGTAATTGATACCCACCCGGCTTTGATTGGTGGAACCGGCAAAGGCTGGATTTAAATAAAGCGGGGCAGCATAAAATTGAGAATACTGCGGGTCCTGTGCAGTTACCGACCCCACAACCAACAGCATACATGCACAAACAAAAACGACAATCCGATGCATTAATTCAAGTTTAGACCTCACTCTATCAAAGCAAATTAAATTCTTTCAGAACATTAAAAAAAACATTTGCCGACAAATAGAGGGCTTTCGTCTGCTTAACGATATTTTCGATCAAATTGTATTACTTTAGTGTTATTTGACGTTTTAATTTAGTCTTGAAAACAGAATCAACAAAGGCAATCGAATATGAGGGTGTTTGGTAAGCAGCAAGAACGAAACATAGCGGGGATAAAAATACTCGGGGTTTTGATTTTTATAGCCTCTTTGAATCCACTTTTCGCGCAGGATCTTTCACAACACAACTGGTATTTTGGTAATTCAATCAACGGCATCCGATTTAATCGGGGAACGAATGTTGCACAATCTGTTGCCAATCAGGCTCTCCCCTTTTCTCGGGGCGGCTCGGCTGTAGCCACCGATCCGGCAACTGCCAACTTACTTTTTTATACCGATGGGGTTCGTGTTTATGATGCCTGTCACTTACCTATGCCCAATGGCACTGGCTTGAATGGACAACCCGATGCAAATCAACCGGTTGCCATAGCACCGATACCCGGCCAAACCAATCGCCATTATATTTTCACTAACTCAGCCAACTTCACAACGGGAGGTTCCATCACTCACAGTATCGTAGACCTGAACCAATTTGGAAATGCCGTATTTCCGGCACCCGCATTGGGAGTTGTTGAAGCAGCAAAAAACGTTGCCATACCAGGATTATCAAATCGTTCAGAAGGAATGATTGTAGTACCACATGCAAATCAGATTGACTTTTGGTTGATTTCACATCAGAATGGGTCTCAGAACTATGCAGCTTCCTTGATTGATGCTACGGCTACATTCTCAACAATAGTTTCCTCTGGTATCGGATTTCCCACATCGGTCGCTAATTTTTCTTATCATGTCCATACCGGCAAGATTGCAGTATCACCACAAGATGCCAACACCGATGCATTGATACTAAACTTCGATAATGCAACCGGGCTAATCACATTCGATCGTTTTATTTTTAACTCGGCCACCACGGCAATCAACAATCAATCTATCTATGATATTGAATGGGACACCCAAGGCAGGTACTTATACCTTTCCCGTCATGGTGATACTGGCATCACCGCCAATGTACTTCAATACGACTATCTGAATCCTTCTATCACGCTAGCGCCAGTTTTATCAGCACCAGTCTTTAGAAGTTATGGATTACAGATTGCACCTGACAGCGCTATCTATCATTTGTATCAGGTAGCATCGGGCGGACCATTTTTATTAGGCAGGTTTACTAATACCGACACGGTTGCCAGTGAGGTGATTAATGCGCAAGCACTTTTTACCGCGGCCGATTTTACTAGTTCTCAGTTCCCTGCCTTCAAGCCCAAAGATAGTGTTGTGCTGGACGTAGATTTTGCGTTCGATGGTATTTGTCAGAATTCGCCCACCAGTTTCTTTCCTGTTGTTACGCCCAATGCCGATAGTTTACGTTGGGATTTTGGAGATGGAAGCGGTTCCGGAAACTGGAGTCCGATTTATACGTATGGCGCACCCGGAGCCTATAATGTAACACTGAATGCTTTTTATCGGGGCCAAACACAATCAACTACATTACCTGTAACTATTAATCCATTTGCACTGGAACTACAACTGGTACAAGACACCACTGCGTGTAAAGATGAATTCCCTCCGCCACGCGGTACATCATCACCTACCCAGTTTTCGGTAACAGTAAACATACAAGGTGGAACACCGGCATCCATTGTTTGGTCGAATGGCGATTTAGGCGACACACTTACTCCGGATTCAGCAGGGTATTATTATGTAGTAGTCACCGATGCATCGGGATGTTCAGCCTATGCTGGTGTGAACGTGAAAGAATACGGATTACAAGATCAGCGGTTTAATGTCTGGCATTTCGGAAATACGGCAGGTATAGACTTTAACGAACAACCACCTGTACCATTGGATAACAGCGCGATGGACGCACCGGAGGGTTGTGCTATTGTTTGTGATCGAAACGGAGATGTGATCTTCTATACGGATGGTGATAAAGTGTATGATAAAACGGATACGGAAATTGATGCCGGTATTGGTGGTGATCCGGCTGCTTCCCAGTCTTCCATTATCGTTCCCGTGCCTGGGGATGAAACCTTGTATTATATTTTCACGACACAGGCTATTAATGGTACAGCTCCGTATGAAGTTCGTTATTCTTTGTTTGATTTAAAATTGAATTCCGGCAATGGGGCACTGGTTGAGAAGAGTGTTTTATTATTTTCAAAAAGTACGGAACGCGTAACCTCCAACGGTCGCTGGGTAATTGTGCATGAATATGGTAACAATATCTTTCGCTCCTATCCGATAACTCAGGATGGAATCGGTCAACCCGTTTATTCCGAAACAGGTTCGGATCACTCTTTCAAAACCCAGCAGAATGGGGAAGGCTATATGAAGATTGGTCCCCGAAACAATGTGGCAGTAGCCCTTTCAACACCGGGCACCAGCAACCTCGTTGAGTTATTCACTTTAAATGACAGTACAGGTCGTCTGGATAATTTCCGCCAGATCAATTTGAATGAACCCAATGGGCAGGTTTATGGAATTGAATTTTCTCCAGGTGGAAACAAAGTATTTGCCACGGTGAAAGGAACACCATCTCCCTCTCAGATTTTTGAATATTTCCTCGATTCGCTGGAGCGGCCTTTCTTTAAACAACGCATTCAGCAAGCTACTGAACTTGGCGCCATTCAACTTGGCCCGGATGGTCAGATCTACGTTGCCATCAATGGCAGTGGTGTATTAGGAACCATTCAGGCCACTGATGATACCACGCAATTATCCGCCTACAATCCATCAGGGTTCAATCTATTGGGTGGAACTAACAGCCGGCTGGGCTTACCAAATTTTGTTCAGATACAAAGTAATGCCTTTGGTGGGCCGGGGTTTTCGGTCGCAGGTATTTGCTTCGGTGATTCGACACGCTTTGCCGGTACAGCCACCGATGCTATTGATGAATTTCAATGGTCGTTTGGAGATGGAGCCTCAAGCGCGGAAGCAGCACCCGTCCATTTTTATACCGCACCGGGTTTGTATACAGTATCCATGCGACTCACTAACCGATGCAGTCTCGATACAACCATTGTTCAACAAGTAAGAATTTTTAGTCCACCGGCACTGCCCACTATACCTGGTGCTGCCGTATTGTGTACCGGACCTGTAACCCTTGATGCAAATACAACAAATACACCCGGGCTTACTCATTTATGGTCGAGCGGAGAAACCACTCAAACCATTACGATTGATCAACAATCTTTTGTATCGGTTACCAATACCGATGTTAATGGCTGTACTTCTTTTGCACAAACTATAGTCGCGGATAACCGACCGCAAGTTGATCTGGGTCCCGACTTAACTATTTGTGAAGATAATGCAACCCCAACCCTGGATGCACAAAACCCGGGAGCGAATATTCTTTGGCGAATCGATGGTGTTAATGCAAGTACGATCCAGACACAAGCAGTAGATACTTCTTTACCGGGTGTGTTTACCTACGAAGTTACTGTAACTGATCCGGTAACAACCTGTACCATCACAGACGACAAAGTATTTACTATCAATGTTTCTCCTTCGTTTGTTTTATCGGGCACAAATCCTGTGGGATGCGGGACTGCTACAGGTTCCATTACTGTGCAGTTAAACACTTCTGCTCCACCAGCAGGTCCGTACTCTTATTTTCTTAACGGTCCTAATAGTTTTAATCAACAAGGTATAGATCAGGTAGCGCCATCCACCATTGGTCCGATAGGAGGACAAACTGCCGGAACATTCTCTGCAATTGTAACTGATCAGATTTCCGGCTGTACCATTTCAAGTTCATTTGGTTTAACAGATGCTACATTCACAGCAACTGCATTAGCACAAGCACCTAATTGCGATCCGGTTACCGTGCGGGTAACAACAGTAGGTGGCTTTACCTTGCCGCTGCAATATACCGTTACGAATAATGGTACCGGTCAAATAACTGGCCCAACAAGTACGGCAACGGCTGTATTTGATATAGCTCCAGGCTTACCTGCCGGCACCTACACCATTGAAGTACGGGATAACACCGGTTGCATATTTAACATCAACAATTTTGCGGTAACACCTGCTGCACCAGTTAATGTTTCATTTACACCTAACCTATGTGTGGCAACTCCTACTCTCAGCGCATCCGGTGGAACAGCCTATTCATGGACAACGAACGTACCCGGAAGTATTGTCGGAGCCACCAATGGCGCGACCATACAATTATTAGCGGGTGCAGGAACCGTAACGTATACCGTAACAGCCACTGGTGCAGGATGTCCTTCTACGGTAAGTACTACGATTGATGTGCCCGGAACTGTTACACCTACCTTTACACAAAGTGATGCATGCGCGGATTTTGTCATATTAAATGCACAACCTTCCGGTAATTTTACCTACCGATGGTTTAGAAACGGTGTGCAACAAGGGCTTGGTCAACAGATCTCGTTAGGCATCCTTGATAATGGTGCTACTTATGAAGTTGAAGTGGTAAGCACCGTTTCAGGCTGTGTAATTCGATCAACACCTCAAACTGTTGAAGTCATTGGTCAGGTTACGGCTGCCCTTACCGGCACACAAGCTTGCGATGATAATCAACCCTTCACACTTACCGCGACCACCAATGCAACCGGAGCAACCTTTGCCTGGTTTAGAGATGATATTTTGATTAGTGGAGTGACAACAGCAACCACCAACCAGACGGAAGCTGGCATTTATCGTGTAGAGGTAAGTAAAGGAAGTTGTACCACACCTACACAAATACAAGTGATTAAAGCGCCCCTGCCTCAAGGTGAACTTCCTGATCGGGTAATTATCTGCAATGATCCGGACAACAACGACCCTAGTACAGCAAGTGTGGAGCTGGATCCCGGAGCATTCGTTACGTACAACTGGTTTAAAAATCAACTTACGCTCAATTACACTACACAAGTTCTTACCGCGGATAGCGAAGGACTTTACGAAGTCGATATCACCAATTCTTTTGGTTGTATTGCCCGCGATCAAACGGAAGTATTAAATGATTGCGTTCCGAAAATTGTAGCCCCCACTGCTTTCAGACCCAGCAGTTCGGTACCCACAAACAAAGATTTTTTTGTATACAGTTATTTTATCACCGATAACTTCCAGGTATTGATCTATAACCGGTGGGGTGAGTTGGTATACCAATCAGCTGACAGAAACTTTAAATGGAATGGTGGCTACAACAACAATCCCGGTCAACCTTTGCCCGTGGGTACATATGCTTATATTGTGAAGTATGTTAGCTCCTTCCGCCCCGATAAAGGCATTCAGGAAAAACGTGGTGGTGTTGCCCTGATCCGGTAATTAAAGGGATTGATAGAAATCTAAGAGTCTGTCTCAAAAGTCAATTAAAATTGAAATGTCATTCCGGCCCTGCCTATGCCGAATCCGCCAGTTGGCGGAGCAGGCAGGCTTGAGCCGGAATCTCATTCTACATTCTCAAATCTGGGATCGTCAGGCCTGAGGCTTGACGATGACTGGATGACTTTTGAGACAGCCTCTTCTTTTTTTTCATGACTTTGCGTAACTATGTATCACTATTCCATAATCAAACTAATCGAACTTATGAAATCATTACTATTCATACTTTTTGTTGCGACAACTTCATTTTCATTTGTTAGTCAACCCACACAAATTTTTAATACTTCTTTGACTATTACCGTGCGTGATGAAGTGGGGAACACAGTGAGTGACGCAGAAGTAAAGTTGTTTAAAAATGAGCAAGATTACCTGAAAGAAGAAAATATTGTCATGGAAGCAACTTCAGATGCAAAAGGTCTGGTAAAACTTAAAAAGCTGGAAGGCATTTCTTATTACGTTATCGTACGTAAGGCAGACAAAGACAACTCGGGTGGTGGCGAAATTATTGGCAAACTCGAGGAGGGAAAATTCAACAAAGCAACTATCGTTATCCAATAGTTGAATGGATAGAATTTCATTAGTTCAATTCTTCGAACATTATAAACCCATAGATCCCGAAGAAGAAGTTTTTGTTCCTCAATTTCTTGGCTTGCTAATTCAGGCTTCCTGTTTTGGGCGAACCCATTTGCCGGGTCACATTACAGGCTCAGCCTGGATTGTTAACCCCGAGCGAACTCAGGCTTTGTTAGTACATCATGCCAAATTAAATAAATGGGTACAGCCCGGAGGCCATGCTGATGGAGATGAAAATATTTTGGGGGTGGCGCTGCGCGAAGCCGAAGAAGAAACTGGATTAAAAAATCTAACGATCGTAACCCGAGCTCCTTTTGATGTGGACATTCATACTATTCCACAACGATCTGACTTTCCAGAACATTTCCATTATGACATTCGATTTCTTTTTGAAGCTTCCCTGGAGGAACCCATTTTAGTGAGTGAAGAATCCCATGCTGTTACCTGGATCCCACTCCATGCACTCGAAAATTTTACCCGGGAGCGATCGGTGTTACGAATGCGTGATAAACTACTTCGAACTGATCAGCATTAATCCAAACCCAATCACCACGATCCAGAACTTGTAAACAGCTATGGCAGGAATGATAATGATCTTCAGTTCCATAAGCACCGCAAGCAATACAAAAATTACTGCAATGGCCTTTAGAATGGAGCGGGTTTTGTTACTCATGATTTTTTCATTTTAATACCAACTTACAGCCTTTATCACATCCTCACAAATTAACCCAAAAAAGTCTTTAGACTTTTTTGCACTACGTGCTGACGATTGAAAATGAAGGAGTTGAAATGTGATTCTGAAGTAAGTGTTCCTTCATTTTCAATGTCAGGGTTAATCCTGACATTGCGGAGGTTACCGACAGCAATCGTCATTTTTCAGTCTCATCTTAAGTGCTAATGACAATTTTGGGATTAATTTTAGCTTTGCGGATTGATGGCTGAGATTGGAAAAGATATTACCAAAGCAAAAAAACTACTGGAGCAAGGTGAACTTGTGGGTATACCCACGGAAACAGTATATGGTCTTGCCGGCAACGCGTTGGATGAAAATGCTGTGGTGAAAATCTTTACGGTTAAAGACAGGCCGCGGTTTGACCCTTTGATCGTTCATGTTGCCAACCTTGCACAAGCCCGTCAGCTTGTAGAATCTTTCCCTGACAAAGCTGAAAAACTGGCCACACAATTTTGGCCCGGCCCGGTAACCTTCCTTATGAAAAAGAAGGACGTAATTCCGGATCTGGTAACTTCCGGTATGGACACAGTGGGGATACGGTGTCCGGATCATGCATTAACCCAAGCCCTGCTCCAATCACTTTCCTTTCCTTTGGCAGCGCCAAGTGCAAATCCGTTTGGCTATGTAAGCCCTACTCATCCCGATCACGTCAATGCCCAGCTTGGTGATAGAATCAAATATATTCTGGATGGCGGAGCATGTCGTGTGGGTATTGAATCGACCATTATCGGATTCGAAAATGAAATCCCCACCATCTTTCGTCTTGGGGGCCTAAGCGTTGAAGACATAGAGAAAACAATTGGTCCCGTTGAGTTACAACTTAATACATCGTCTGATCCAAAATCACCCGGTCAATTGAAGAGTCATTATTCGCCACGCAAGAAAGTTGTCTGGGGTGTACTGGCAGAATTAGTGGAGCGCTACTCAGCCCTAAAGATTGGCGTGCTTGCTTTCAAGGCTCAGGTTGACGGGGTTGAACTGGAAAGCCAATTGGTATTATCCCCAACCGGTAGTTTGGAAGAAGCCGCCAAACATCTGTTTGGAAGTCTAAGGGAGTTAGACAAAAAAGATATCGACATAATTCTGGCAGAAGTAATGCCCGACATAGGCTTGGGCAAAGCAATTAACGACCGCTTGCGTAGGGCGGCAGCGGAATAAAAAAAATCCTACCTAATCCCTTTCGTTTTAATTCCTTATTAAGATATTCATATTTCCTATAGACCTTAAGGCAAGATCTATACTTATTAGAACCCGATTAGAAAATGACAAAGAAGATTCTCATACTCACCGGTGGTGGCGATGCCCCTGGGCTTAATGCAGTAATACGTGGGGTGTGCAAACGTGCCCGCAGAGAAGGTGTATCAGGCACCAAAGAAGAATGGGAAGTGTATGGTAGTATTGAGGCATTTAATGGTGTTTTGAGCAATCCGCAAGAGATTGTAAAGCTCACCAGCAAACGAACCGCAGGTATTCATGTAAAAGGTGGCACCATCCTTAAAACAACAAACAAAGGGAACCCCATCCAGTTTCCGGTTCCACAACCCGATGGCACTGTTCGGTTTACAGATCGTTCGGATGAACTGGTTAAGAAATTGAAGGAATTAAACTTCGATGCAATTATCAACATCGGGGGTGACGGTTCACAGAAAATTTCCAAGACGCTTTTCGATAAAGGTATGCCTATGATTGGTGTTCCTAAAACCATTGATAATGATCTGTCAGCCACAGACCTCACCTTTGGTTTTCAAACAGCGGTTCAAATCGCTACAGATAGCTTTGATAAACTTGTAACTACAGCAGAAAGTCATCATCGCACGATGATTATGGAAGTGATGGGACGCGATGCCGGCTGGATTGCCTTGCATACCGCAATTGCAGGTGGAGCAGAAATTTGCCTGATTCCCGAAATCCCTTACGACATCAATAAACTCGTTCGCAAAATTGACAATCGCTATAAAAAGGGTCGCGGGTTCGTTAACATCGTAGTGGCGGAAGGCGCGAAACCTAAACAGGGCACAATCACGGCATCAGCCGGAGAGAAGGGCTCTGAACATGTTCGGTTGGGCGGAGTGGCTTATCAGTTATCGCGCCAACTCAAAGAGGCAGGGTGTCAGGCCGAAATTCGAGAAACGGTATTAGGCCATGTGCAACGTGGCGGCACTCCTATTGCGTTTGATCGTGTGCTGGCCTCACTCTTTGGTGTAAAAGCCTTTGAGCTCGCCCTAGAAAAAAATTTTGGACGCATGGTGGCGTTAAAAAATAATACCATCACTTCCGTTTCATTGGAAGAAGCCACTAAAGAATATAACACGCTTCAGGAAGATTCTTACCTGGTGCAGGCAGCAAAAGGATTGGGAATAACCTTTGGAGATTAAACAGGCACGAATGAATAAAATCGAACTTACCACGCTTATTGAGGCTCCCATTGAGTTATGCTTTGATCTGGCACGAAGCATCGACTTACATAAAATCTCTGTGCAGCATACTCAGGAAGAAGCTGTGGGGGGTGTTACACGTGGACTTATTGGACCAAACCAAAAAGTTTTGTGGCAAGCCACTCACCTGGGATTTCGGCAAACGCTGGAAACTCAAATCGTAAAATTCACACGACCTTTCTTCTTTACAGATGAGATGGTAAGTGGCATTTTTAAAACCATGATTCACGATCACTTCTTCTATTCGATGAATGAGGACACCGTGATGATTGATCATTTTTATTTTGAATCACCCCTGGGTCTTATTGGCGAAGCTGCAGATTTTATCTTTGTAAAAAGGTACCTGACCAAACTGCTCGAACAGCGAAACGAAACCATAAAACAATATGCAGAAACTGATAAGTGGAGAGAAATTCTTCCTGTTTCTGTAGAGGAACCTTCAATCGTTTGCTGAAAAATAGAAGGCGTTAATCACGCTACCCACCATAGGATTTTGTACCTTCGACCACCAAAAAAAAGGTGATGTATGAAAACCATTCATGATATTAATTTCAACGGTAAACGCGCCCTCATTCGGGTAGATTTTAATGTGCCGCTTAATAAAAGCTTTGAAGTAACCGATGATAATCGAATCCGGGCTACTATTCCAACCATTAAAAAAATTCTCAAGGATGGCGGAAGTTGCATTTTGATGTCGCACCTGGGCCGTCCAAAAGATGGACCAGAAGATAAGTTTTCGCTGAAGCACACGATCAAAACTACTGAAGCACTTTTGGGCGTATCGGTTAAGTTTGCTCCGGATTGTATTGGTGAAGAAGGATTTAAACTATCGGGTGCTTTAAAATCAGGCGAAGTGTTGCTGCTTGAAAACCTACGTTTCTATAAACAAGAAGAAAAAGGTGATGTCGCTTTCGCGGAAAAACTAGCGAAGCATGGCGATATTTATGTGAACGATGCATTTGGTACGGCACACCGCGCACACGCCTCTACAACCATTGTGGCTCAATTCTTTAAAGAAAAATGTGCCGGAGATGTAATGGCTGCCGAGTTAGAGAATGCAAAAAAAGTTTTGGAGAACTCCGTAAAACCTTTTACAGCGATCATGGGTGGCGCCAAAATTTCTGATAAAATTTTACTTATCGAAAAACTTCTCGATAAAGTAAACCATCTGATTATTGGTGGTGGCATGTCGTATACATTCTTTAAAGCGCTGGGCGGAACGATTGGTAATTCGTTGGTAGAATTAGATAAACTGGATCTTGCCAAAGAACTCATACAAAAAGCAAAAGCAAAAGGTGTAGAACTCCATCTGCCTCTCGACTCCGTTGCAGGTGATAAATTTGACGCTAATGCGAATACACAAACCGTTAATAACAATTCAATTCCTGATGGTTGGATGGGATTAGATATCGGCCCGCAGGCAACACAGGTTTTCGCGAAGGTGATTGAAGAATCAAAAACTATTTTGTGGAACGGCCCCATGGGAGTTTTTGAAATGGAGAAGTTTGAAAAAGGAACCAAGGCAGTAGCTGAAGCTGTTGTACGGGCCACTGAAAAAGGTGCCTTTTCGCTAATTGGTGGCGGTGATTCAGCAGCCGCTGTTGCCAAATTCGGGTTTGAAGAAAAGGTAAGCTATGTATCAACTGGCGGTGGAGCCCTGTTGGAATACTTTGAGGGAAAAGTTTTGCCGGGCGTAGCCGCGCTGGAATAATATTTAATAACATTACACGTTAAAGTCAGGTCCACAAGGTCTGACTTTTTTATTACCTTATAGCTTTCCACTATTCAAACTCATACAGTATGAATTTAAAAATTGTTTCCTATCTATCGCTACTAATTATCTTGCTTTCATGCAATGAGAATGGGAGCTCACTGAAGTTAGCAGAATCGCAGAATGAGGACGTAGCAAAGATGGCTTCGTTTAGCCCACGCAATGAAGATTCAGACAAACAGGAAAGTAATTTAACCGAGCGCAAACTAATCCGCAACGGCCAACTTGATTTTAAAACCAAAAACGTAAAATCAACCAAATCAGAAATTGAAAAAATCAGCAAAGATTTAAATGCTTACATCGCTGGTGAAAATGAAAATAATTATGGTGACCGATTACAGTACACCCAAATCATTCGGGTGCCTGCCGATCAGTTTGATAACCTACTTAATCGAATTGAGCTGCTTGCTGAGAAGGTTGAAAACAGGAGCATAAACACCCAGGATGTATCGGAGGAATTTATTGACGTAGAAGCTCGCCTCACAACCAAGAAAGAGTTGGAGGCACGATTTCGAGAAATTTTGAAACAAGCCAAAACTGTTGAGGAAATTGTCTCAATAGAAAGTCAGATTGCCAATGTGCGCGGTGAGATTGAATCGATGGAGGGTAGACTGAAGTATCTTCAAAACCAGGTTTCGTTTAGTACCCTCCATGTTTCTTATTACGAAGTTATTGGAACTGACTTTGGCTTTGCGTCAAAATTTGTTGAATCCTTGAAAGGTGGCTGGGATAATCTACTATCGTTCCTGATCTTTCTGGTAAATCTATGGCCGTTTGTTATCGGTATTGCAGGTGTGGTATTTTTATGGGTGCGTAGACGAAAGCGCAGACTACAAAAGTAAAATTAGTTCTCCGACTCTACATGATCCTTATTAGTTGGGTCGACCTAGCCTTAACACCCAAAACTCATCATACGCAATTTGTGCCGAGTCCACCATCTCGCGCACTACGTCAATAAATAATTCCTTTTCTTTCGGGTCAACTGCTGTCTCGAGATCCTCGACAGTCATAGGTTTTTGTTTTAGTAAATAAAGGATCTGATCTTCATAATCCTTGAGCATAGCCAGATTCTCAGTTTTTCGCTTACTGATACAGATATCACACATGCCGCAAACTGAATACGTTTCTTCATCAAAATATTCCTGAATCACTTGCATCCGGCATCGATGATCCTGTTCAACATAATTTTTCATCGCCTCCATTTTAGCCAAATGAAGTTCTCGCCTGCGATCAAATTCTTTACGATCGATGGGTAATCTGTTGGCATCCTGGCGGGCTAATACAAACGTAATTTTTGGATTTTCATTTACCGGCTCATAAACCAATACCTGAAGATTGTGCAATTGCCCCAACTCCAATTTAATAGTAGAAACTGACTGTTTCATCATTAAGGCAATCTGATTTTCAGCTATGGGGGTAAAATCTGAATACAACTCTCCACCATAGAGTCTGAGTAAGGCTTTAATTAGTAAATCAAATCGTTCATGTGCAATCTGAAATTCATACAGCTTCTTTTTATCAAAAGTGAAATGAAGCAACGAAGGGCGATAAAAACTCTCGTTGAATTCCAGCAGCCCAAATTCTTCCAATTTTTTTAAGGCCGGATAAACATCCGTGGCCTTAAATGAGAATTTTTTACAGAATCCATCCAGATCAAAATCATAACTCTCCCCCTGGCTACTCCCTTCTGCTACCTGAAAATGATTGGCTATTGCCTGGTAGATTTTTTTCAGAACGTCAAACTCAGGTTGAGATTGTATCACCTTTTTCTCAAGAGCCTGCACATCCACCTCATGAAAAATAATAGCGGCATAGGATCTGTTTCCATCGCGCCCAGCCCGTCCGGCTTCCTGATAATAAGATTCAAGGTTCTCGGGTAAATCCATGTGCACTACCACCCGCACATCGGGCTTATCGATGCCCATGCCAAAGGCATTGGTAGCCACCATCACCCTGCGTTGGTTGGTGATCCACTCCTCTTGTCGAGACATCCGTTCCAGGTGTGTTAAACCGGCATGGTAAAATGTTGAAGAAATTTTATTCTTATTTAAAAACTCAGCCAGTGCAGCTGTAGATTTTCTGGAACGTACATATACAATCGCTGAGCCCGGAACTTTGCGAAGAACCTCTAACAATTTCTTTTCCTTCGTCTCTGTTTTGCGTACCACAAAAGAAAGATTTTCGCGCGCAAAACTCTTTTGAAAAAGTGCTGGCTTAATAAGATTCAACTTAGCTATGATATCTTCTTTGACAAGGGTAGTAGCGGTTGCCGTTAGTGCAATAAACGGCACATCCGGTTTTACCTCCCTGAGTTCTGCTATTTGCAAATACGGAGGTCTGAAATCATAACCCCATTGCGAGATACAATGCGCTTCGTCAATCGCTACGAGACACACATTCATCCGCTTAACCCTTTCTTTGAACAAATCGGTTTGTAATCGCTCGGGCGAAACGTATAAAAATTTTTGTTTCCCATAAACACAATTATCGAGTGTGATGTCGATCTCGCGTGGATGCATACCGGCATGCACCGCTACCGCTGCAATGCCACGTTGCTTGAGTTGCTTTACCTGATCTTGCATGAGCGCAATAAGAGGTGTGATCACAAGACAAACTCCTTCTTGCATCATAGCTGGTACCTGAAAACAAATGGACTTCCCGCCTCCTGTAGGTAGAATCGCCAACACATCACGCTTCTCAATCACCGCCTTAATGATTTGATCCTGCGGTGGGCGAAAGTGTGTGTATCCCCAATATTGCTTAAGTATTTCAAGAGAGCTCACGATCAAAAATAGGAATTAAGCATGGGTCTAAAAACTGGTCCTTCAAGGCTTCAGACCGATAATCATAAGCAGTATGACGTTTGCTTTACCAGCGAAGCTCTTGCTTATTCACAAAAGCGGAGATTCCTTTTTTACAATCTTCAGTAGCACGGGCATGTGCATTCATGGTGGCCGCCAGGTCCAATGCCTCCTTTAATGGCATCGTGTGTACATCCTGAATCAACTGCTTGGTCAATTGCAGGGACTGCTCGGAATTTGAATTAATGAGGGTCTGAGCAAATTGGTATACTGTAGACTCCAAATCATTGCGATCTACAACCGCAGTAATCAGTCCCTTATTTAAGGCCTCATTCGCTTTGAGTATTTCACCAGTAAGTAATAAGTGTCGTGCTTTTTGTTCGCCAATCTTTCTCACTAAAAACACGGCTACCATAGCCGGTATAAATCCAATCTTTACTTCGGTGTAACCAAACTTGGCTTCCGGAATAGCAAAAGTAAAATCGCATACAGTAGCCAGCCCGCAGCCACCTGCAAGCGCATGACCTTGCACCTGGGTAATAACAATTTTCTTAAGCGAATAAATTTTTAGAAAAAGATCTTTCAAATGATTTGAGTCTGCCAGATTTTCCTCAAAAGAAAAATTTTGTAATTGCTGGAGATAAGCAAGATCTGCCCCGGCACAAAATGCTTCACCGTTTGCTTTAAGGATAACTACTTTTACATTCGGATCAACTTCAGCCTTTGAAAAAGCCTCCATCAACTCACTCACCAATTCGGGACTTAATGCATTTCTTTTATCGGGTCGGTTTAAGGTAATATACCCAATCCTGTCTTTCACTGAATAAATAACTACACTCATATTAATGGGTTAAAACAAAAGCTCCATCTTCTAAAACTACATGTAAACGGGCTTTATCGATTACTTTTTTCAATCTGTTAACATAGCTGCGCGAATTACTACCATCCAAAATAATCTTCTTTGCAGAAAGGCCATTCAGCGCTTCCGGTGCCACTGCATTACGAGCAACAACAAGGTAATCGATTTCTGCTAATAGAGGTAATTGTGCTTCCTTATTCTGCGCTAGAAGAATCTTATTATCTTTCCAATAAACTGCTTCAATCCCCTGAGGCAGAATTTTTGAAAAAGGTATCTTGGTGTTAACCAATGAAACCCCTCGTTTTAATCGATTGGGTCGGATATGAAATCGCATCCGCTCCTGATCTTTCTGTAAGGCAGAGTCTGCTTTAAAATAACTAACTCCATGGTCAATCCACTCCAAAGCTGAATAGCCAGAAACACTATAGACAACAAATTGTTCATGATTAACCCATTGGTGCAGGTGAAGGTATTGAGTTCCAACAAAAACAATGGCACTAAAAACTCCAGTGTACATCCATCTTAGGGAGCGATACTGAATCATAAAAGTCAGCGCACACAAGCCGCCAATCAGCAACCAACATTGAAAAGTTGTAAGATATATATCACTGATCAGACTGAACGGCATCTCCTCTGTTTGGAAAACAAGCCAGTTAAGCAATTTAATTAATTGTTGAAGTCCCGCACCAACTATACCAGCCAAAGCAGACCATGTAATAACCACTAAAAGCACAATACCACTTATTAAAACCAATGTTGACAAGGGGATAACAAATAGATTAGAGACTAAAAAGTAAACGGGGAACTGGTGAAAATATAACATACCGAGAGCAAACGTTGCAATTTGTGCGGCAATGGAAACACATGTAATCTGCCACACCCAATCGCCAACACGATTGTCAATTTCCCACAAATTATAAATGGGTCGTTGTAAATAGACGATGCCTATTACTGCCAGATAAGATAGCTGAAATCCTACTGACATAATTAAATAAGGGTTGTAAATCATTAGCACAAAAGCTGAAGCAGCCAACGTATTGTAAATGTTAGAGTGCCATCCTAACGGCCTTGCCAGCGCAATGAAAGAAAACATCGTGACCGCCCGTAAAACAGAAGGCGATAAACCCGTTACGAAAGCAAACGACCAAAGTAAAAGTATGCTGATTCCAGCCACAACCCAGCGGCTCCATGCATACCTATTCAACGGACGGAGCAACAGTAAAATAATTCCATAAATAATACCCACATGCAAACCTGACACTGCCAGCACATGCATAGCACCGCTTGCCGCATACGCACTTTGTAAATCGGTATCAATGCCCTCCGTAACACCTAAGACCAACGCCATAGCAATCGCCTGTTCTTGTTGACCCGGTATATTTTTTCTGATTACATCGGTGGCCCTGGCTCGCACCCAATGCGAATAATAAATGAAACCTTTCCTTTCGGTATGATCAATAAATCGAATCTGATCACTCATTACAAACTGCTGGTGATAAATATTCCGGAAGCTCAGAAACCGCTTGAAGTCAAACTCATTTGGGTTGGCGGGTGGTTGTAACTTATTCGGAGTTCCTTTTATCAAAAGTCTATCTCCATACACCCAGGGAATTTGCTGCATCGTCTTTTTTGAAACATAGAGCATCACATGGCCACTCCTTTCTCTCCAGTCGTCTGTTTTTACCCGAAGTACTTCTACCTGAAGTTTCCACGACTTTGCTTTCGACTCTGGTGCACTTCGCACAACTGCTTCATAAGCCACCACTTGATTCTTTTCATTAAGCAAATGATCACTTTGCCGGCTACTGGTATTGATTAATAAATGAAGATACCCAAAAAAGAAAATAGCCAACAACCCTATAAAGCCATTGAATATTTTTGACCACCGCCATAAACGCAGGGTGAAAGCAGAAATCAGGTAAATACAAACCAGAGCAAATAAAATGTAAAAAGTAATTTGTTCGGAAATCAGCCCGGGCATATAGATAGCTAACAGTATTCCGCCCGTAAGGAATAAAGTGATACGTACCATAGCAAAAGGCACCCAACTAATCATGAGTGAATTTACCCAGTGATTTTTAGTAAAACAACAGGATGGTCTTATTGCTTTTTGAAATGCCGCAACCACTTTTCAAGCTCCACCAGATGAAACACGATGGCTGCAGCCCCAAAACAAATCAATAATTCATTTACCGTGAGTGCCGAGGTATTAAAAATATTCTGCAAGAAAGGAATATAAACAATAGCCAATTGCAAGGCCACAGTAACAAGTACCGTTACCAGCAAGATCTTATTTCTGAAAAATCCATGTTTATAGATAAATGTGTCAGCACTCCTAATGGCGATTACATGCGCTAACTGACAAAGAGACAATGTGGTGAATACGAGTGTTTGCCAATGATCAATGCCTTGCTTGATGGCTACTGCCTGAATTACTAAACACAAAGCCCCGATCAACAAGCCCACCCATAGGATATGAATGCCTACGCCATCTGAAAATACATTTGTACCTGCACTGCGAGGTGGACGCTTCATGATGGTGGATTCTGCCGGTTCATTGGCCAACGCGAGACTAGGCAATCCGTCCGTAACCAGATTGATCCATAAAATATGAATCGGTAGTAAGGGAATAGGTAGGCCAACCAGCGGTGCGAGAAATATAGTCCAGATCTCGCCCGCATTGCCAGTCATTATATAGCGGATGAACTTACGAATGTTATCAAAAATTCTTCGGCCTTCTCGCACTGCTTTAACGATGGTTGAAAAGTTATCATCCAATAACACCATGTGTGCAGCCTGTTTGGAAACATCGGTGCCCGTGATGCCCATGGCTACGCCAATGTTTGCCATCTTGAGTGAAGGCGCATCGTTTACACCATCGCCTGTCATGGCAACATAATGTCCTTGTGCCTGTAACGCTTTTACAATGCTTAATTTTTGCCCGGCACTAACACGAGCATAAACCCGAACCTGTTCTACCTTTGCCCTCAATTGCTCGAAACTCAATTCTGCCATTTCCGATCCTGCCAAGACCTCATCCTGCTCTTGCATAATCCCAACTTCCCGGGCAATGGTTACGGCTGTTTTGGGATGATCGCCCGTAATCATAACCGGTGTAATACCAGCTTCCCTGCATTCTTTTACTGCTTCAATTACTTCTGGCCGCGGTGGGTCGATCATCCCTATTATTCCAATAAACTGCAGTTCCTGTTCCAGCAACTGAAGATTGGTAGAATCTAATTCCACTTTACCAATTACTTTTGCTGCATACGCCAACGTTCGCATTCCATTTTCAGCGATCGAGTCGGCTTTGCGAAGAATTTGATCTTTATCAATTTGTTTGCAAATAATAAGCACTGATTCAACGGCTCCTTTGGTGATTACAAGATATTGATCATTGAATTGATGAACGGTTGTCATCATTCTTCGCTCACTATCAAATGGAATTTCTTCTACCCGGGGAAAGGTTGTTGTTGCCAGACCGAGCTTCTGATTATTTTCAATAGCAAAATGTACTGCTGCTAGTTCGGTAGAATCGCCAACGAGTTCTGCCCCACTTTGTTGGGTGTCCTGATTGAGACTCATGGCCAGCAACAAAGCCTCTTTTGCATTCATCCCAATCATAGGTGCATCATCCTGTTCGCACCAGGCTTCACGCACCGACATTTTATTTTCCGTTAGTGTTCCTGTTTTATCTGTGCAGATATAATTTACCGAACCCAACGTTTCGACAGCGGGCAACTTTCGGATCAATGCATTCTTCTTAACCATTCTGCGCGCACCTAATGCCAACGCTACTGTAATCACGGCAGGTAATGCTTCCGGAATGGCGGCCACCGCTACCGAAATTGCTGTCATTAACATAAGCATATGTTCTTCGCCTCGCAGCAATCCCACACCATAAATAACCAAACAAATCAACACGATGATGATCGACAGCTTTTTGCTGAAGTCAGTCATTCTGATCTGAAGGGGAGTCTTGGTCTCGTCTTCCTGCAACATGGAAGCAATTTTTCCAATCTCAGTTTCCATGCCGGTAGCGACCACCACTGCTACTGCCCGACCATGGCTGACCAGCGTTGATTTAAATGCCATGTTCAGGCGATCCCCAACAGAGGCTTTTCCATTGGTGATTATATCAGTACTTTTTTCTACTGGATAGGACTCTCCCGTTAAGGAAGCTTCTTCAATTTTCAGTGCATGCGTTTCCACCAATCGAACATCAGCCGGCACACTATCTCCCGCTTCCAGGCGAATGATGTCACCGGGTACAAGTTCTGCCGAAGGAATATTCTTTACTTCCCCGTTTCGGACTACGTGCGCTAATGTGGCAGCCAGCTTCTTTAGTTCGTCCATTGCCTTCTCGGCATTGTATTCTTGTACAAACCCAACCAGTGCGTTAAGTGCAACAATTATCAAAATGATAATTGCATCTTTAGCATCTCCAATAAAATACGAGACAATGGCAGCTGCAAGTAAAATCAAAATCATAATCTCCCTGAACTGACCAAAGAGAATTAGCCAAGGTGATCTTCGTCCTTGTGTTTTAAGTTCATTTTTTCCATGCTTGAGTATTCGCTGCTTTACTTCAGCATCATCCAGGCCTTGAAGAGAAGTGCCAGCCTTCTCAAGTGCTTCTTGTGCCGAAATCTGAAACCAGTTCATGAAGTGAATTGAAAACCCTTGAAGTTGATGATTTTTTTCAACTTACCCTCCTTTCCATCATTAGAATGAAATTGGATTTTTACCCTTCAAACCCCTGTACCAAAATCATCCGGGAATAGGCGGTACGCTGACGCAGCGCTTTGGCTGGTGCATATTCTTCGGAGGCCCACCACGCATTTGCTAACTCTAAAGAGGGGAACTCAAGCACCACAATCCGCTGTGGGTTCCATTCGCCTTCGAGTGTCTCCGACTTCCCACCCCGCACAATAAACTTACCTTGATAGTTTTTTAAAGAACCCGGGGTGAGTTTTTTGTAATCTTCATATTCTGTTGGATTGTGAACCGTAACTTCAACGATGATATAAGCAGGCATGATGATTTATAGTTTGGTTTGTCCGGAAGGATCTACTTTTCCATAAGCTTCAATAATATCTCGTACCAATCGATGTCGCACTACATCGCGTTCGTTCAGTTCCACAAAACCAATCCCCTTCACTTCGTTTAAAATACGCACTGCTTCTTTTAGTCCAGATCGTTGATTGTGGGGCAAATCTATCTGCGAAGTATCACCGGTGACAATCATTTTAGAGTCAGGACCCATGCGGGTAAGAAACATCTTCATTTGCATGGGCGTAGTATTCTGCGCTTCATCCAGCAAAATGAAAGCATTGTTAAGGGTGCGGCCACGCATATAGGCAAGGGGCGCAATTTCAATGATCTCACGCTCCATATAATATTTCAGCTTTTCAAAGGGCACCATATCGTTAAGCGCATCGTAGATCGGCCTCAAATATGGATCAATCTTCTCTTTCAAATCTCCCGGTAAGAAACCCAGATTCTCCCCTGCTTCCACAGCCGGGCGGGTAATGATGAGTTTTTTAACCTGCTTATTTTTTAAGGCCTTGATTGATATGGCCACCGAAACAAACGTTTTACCAGTTCCGGCAGGGCCCAAAGCAAAAACCAGATCATGGTCTTTAACTGCCTTCACCAGCTTCTGCTGATTGACTGTTTTTGCCTTGATCGCAGCCCCTTTTGTACCATAGAGGATGATGCCATCCGGAGAATCTTCCGGAACAAATTCCTGCCGCTCTTGCGTAATGTAGCCCCGGACATTTTCTTCAGTCACCTGGCCAAACTGATGGAAGTGATCCATCAGCGAAGTCAGGATATCCGTAATCTGCAGAATGTCGGGAGCTTCGCCCTTCATTAGAATTTCATTGCCGCGCGAAATGATTTTACTTTTCGGAAAAGCAGCTGCAAGTTCAAGGATGTTTTTATTCTCCACGCCCAGAAAGTCAGTGAGTGGAATATTCTCGAGTGTGATGGTTTTTTCTATCAATGAAGTAATGTGGTTGAAATCAATTAATTTTGATGCATAAAAGTAAACAAATCCCGTCCAAGCAAAAACACCAGGGCGCGGTTTAACGTTCGCGAATGGCCATCATTACCCTTCTTACCGACAGTGGAGAAAGCGATCATTACGTGGCCGCGATAAAAGCCAGAATTCTTAGCATAAATCCGGAACTCAATCTGATCGACATAAGTCATAAAATTGCCGCCAGCGATATTGCTCATGGTGCCTACGTATTGAAATCTGTTTTTCGGGATTTTCCGAAAGGCACAGTGCATCTGGTGGGCGTTGACTCTTCCGGTAATCGCGATGATGCCTATCTCGCGCTGCAATTGGAAGATCATTTTTTTTTGGGCGTTGATAATGGTTTGTTTGGACTGATCAGTGATCAGCATCATCAAAATGTGATAGATATTAATTCCATCAACCCCATTCAAACCACGTTTGCGGAAAAAGATATTCTGGCTCCGGCCGCAGCCCGGTTGGCCAGTGGAGTCTCCATCAACACATTAGGAAAATCCCTTCCTGATTTCCGTAAAATGATGAACCGGCAAGTAAAGGCAACGAGACGCATTATTGCCGGACATGTGATGCGCGTGGATAATTACGGAAACCTGATTACCAATATCGGGAAACAAGATTTTGATATTCTCACAAAAGGGAGAGCTTATACCATTCAGTTTGGCGGAGAAAAATTCAGACGCATTCACACCAACTACTTTCAAACCGAGCAAGGGGAATGTTTTCTGATTTTTAATAGTTTGGGGTTATTAGAAATAGGTATATACAAAGGCAACGCAAGCGAACTCCTGGGTTTACAATACGATAGTCCTGTAAATGTTACTTTTGACGAATAATTAGCAAAGAGATTTGAGACGTGAGTATTGAGAAGACAATATTTCACATCTGACTCATAGATCTCGATACTCACATCTCAATACTTTTTTATGATTATCAGAATCGTACGCATGCATTTTACGGAAGCCGGAGTAGAGGAATTTTTAGAAATCTTCAATCGGAACAAGGAGGCAATTAGAAATTTTCCGGGGTGTTTGCATCTCCAGTTATTGAAAGATGCTGAGGACGCTAACTGTTATACAACCTTGAGCCATTGGGATGGGTCACTAAGTCTTGAGAATTATCGCAAGTCTGAATTATTTAGTACGGTGTGGGGTCGGGTGAAAACGCTGTTCTCAGAGCGGACACAGGCTTTTTCGCTCGAGAAATTTATTGAGCTTTGAATTTTGGCGAAAACTAAGTTTTATACATCTTTGCAACCCGTTCGTAATGCGGATCAGGTAAACGAGCCTGAGTGGCGGAACTGGTAGACGCGCACGACTCAAAATCGTGTGCCTTCGGGCGTGCCGGTTCGATTCCGGCCTTAGGTACGTAATGAAAGTCAGGTGTTTATGCAGACGCCTGACTTTTTCGTTTTTATATGCCTATAAAATTTGCAGATCAATTTGCGGAACAAATACTAGATCCCTTAGGTGATAGCCTTCCTCATTATTCGTTTGTGAATAGGGTTATCGAGGTCTTCAAGATCATGGTTAGGTTCTTGTCCAGATTCAATCTACTTTGAATGATCTTCAAACTCTTGGTCGCCATTTGATTAAATTTTATAATAGCTTCATATTACTGATCCTGGCTCATACCAGGGCGTAGTACATCAAAAAAATACTTGTTAGGACTGACCGGTGAAAATCCATTGACTTTTAAAAAACGTTTTACTTCAACCGACATAGAAATTTTTATCAGCTTCATATCATGCTTCCTTGAATTTCTAATCTTCTCTCTATAAAAAATCAAAAATTCACCTGAATACTCGAGTATTTAAACCGGAGGGAATCTTCTGCGTTGGCTCCATTAAAGTAAAAGGAAGCCAAGAAGGCGATTACAGCTTCATTCTGAGCGTCTGAAGTAAACCCATCAAACTTACCTACTTTGATGAGCTCGGATTTTGTCAATGGACGTTTCTTGTGTGCGTCTTAGACTTAGCAAGCATGTAATTTTCATAGCCCATGCAAAATGAGGTAGTAATCATCCGCATCGAGATATTTTTCCGCTTTAGCATATTTCAATACGGATTGCACTTAATCACTCATTTTTTGCTTCCTCGAAAGTTGTCCAGTAGCATGAAATTCCCAAGTCGGTGATTACATATGAACAAGACTATCAAAGTGTGAGACCTGCTCAGTTTCAATAATATTTTTCTTTTCCACAGCCCTCACAAACTGGGGATGGGGAAAATAAAAATGGCAAGAGGAAAAATGGTTAAAATTTAAAATAGACTTAAAATGATGGTGAGAACATCCTTCAACTCATAAATAGCCGAGGTTGAATTCTTGTGACATTTATCAATTTATTATGTTTGTGTTAAGAGAATTGAATAGATAGATCTATCTATTAGCCGTAACATTATTTGCCTAAAAGCCATGCTGAGATGTGTTGATATTGATTTATCTTTCGTTCAGCGTTTGCCCTCGTGGTCGGGATAAGGCTTCGAAAAACGCAACGCCACATACGCCAACTTTAGCGGTCTGGTAACGAAATCCAAAGCAGATAATTAAACAGAAGTTAATAAATAATAGAAACAACAAGACTGGAAAAGGACATTAAAAATATTTTATGTAACCGATAAATCTTATCCGGATGAAATTATGGAATCACACCAAAAGTTATATTCCCTAGTTCCGTTTTCGACTGAACGAAAATATTTTGGTTATCACGACCAGAAAATAATAGTGACGTTGCATTTCAAAAACTTCTTCCGAAACCCGACATTGACCCTCAAGGATATTGTATCGAATGGTATTTAAGTGAAAATGAAGTGAACTGTTTGGTAAGATAAAAAACTAAAATCAAAATATTATGTCGTTTCAATCATACGTTAATAATATCAAAACCAAGACTGGAAAAACACCTGCTGACTTTAAAAAGCAGGCTGAGAAAAAGGAATTCATCATTGATGGAAAGCTTAATACAAAAATAAAGACAACAGAAATGCCTTCGATTTGCCTATGAATTCTTAAAGAAAAATCAGGTTGACTTCGAAAATGATCTACCCCTCAATATGGGACTGATATTAAGTATCCCCTTGTTCCTTGTAGGTGTCGTTATTTTGACTTGGTCTTACAGTAACCAACAACAAACCACAAACACTACTGATACAGAATTACAATGAATAACTTGTGCGAATGTGTATGTGGGCATTGATCATTGGCATTCTGGGTTTTGCAACTCAACCCTTTACGGGTGATACGCTTATTGGGGCCAGTACTGATACACTAACCAATCGTTTATTATCTATAAACCGAGTAATAATCATTGGCAACAAAATTACCCGCGAACGGATCATTTCTCGCGAGTTGAGCCTGAATCCAGGTGATACGATCAGTGTTAAACGAATTAATGAAGTACTTAAATTGGACCAGCAAAAAATCTACAACCTTCGGTTGTTTAATGCGGTAACTGTTCGTTGGCAGGAGTTTACCAGCCAACGTGTAGACCTTCTGATTGAAGTTAACGAGCGTTGGTACACATTCCCGGCTCCCATTTTTGAACTCTCGGATCGTAACTTCAATGAATGGTGGCAAAATTATGATCACGATTTCAGACGGGTTAATTACGGACTTCGTTTATACCAGTACAATTTTCGGGGGCGCAACGAAACACTACGCTTCACCGCACAATTTGGTTTTACCCGACAATTTGAATTAAGTTATCGCATTCCCAATATTGATCGCAAACAGAAGCATGGTCTAATTGTGGACTTTAATTACAGAGAGCCAAAAAATCTTGCCTATTTTACTAACAATCATAAACTCGTTTTTAAAGAAGGTAGCAATACATTAAAAACGAGAAATGGATTTGGTATTACTTACACGTTTCGGAAATCCTTTTATGAAACGCATTCGTTCAACTACACATATCAAAACAATCAAATAGTCGATACCATTGCTGTATTAAATCTAAATTATTATGGCAATGGCGGGGTCCGGCAAATTTTTGGTGCTTTAACATATACTTTTAATTCAGAGCATCGCGATGTTGTTGCTTACCCCTTGAAAGGATATCAGATAACAGTGGTAGCCCAGAAATCTGGTCTGGGGTTTGGTACGGGAAATGTTAATCAGTGGGAGGTTAACCTTACCTATGCCCAGTTTTTCGACCTTACAAAATTTTTCTATCTCTCCAACTTTAGTTCCGCGTATGTGAGTACACCTTCCGAGCAGCCTTACTCCTTATTCAGCGCACTAGGTTATCGAAGACAACTTGTAAAAGGGTATGAAGTTTATGTTATCGAAGGACCCAAGTTTTTTCTTAACAAAACGACATTTCGAAAACGGATTTTTTCACGCACGTTTGATCTAGATCAAATACCGGTCGAACAATTTCGTTACTTCCCGCTCACCATCTATCTTAAAAGTTATGTCGATCTAGGCTATGTGGAAAACTATCCGTACTATCAAGATCTAGAGTTAAATACCCGGTTATCAAACCGGCTTTTAACTGGTGCGGGTGCCGGTCTGGATATTGTAACAGCCTATGATGCTGTTATGCGATTTGAATACACTTTTACCCGAGAGAAAACACAAGGATTCTTCTTCCACCTGAAAAAAGAATTTTAATAACGCTCGTGCACCTTCTTCCCTTTCACAATCTGATACCAAAGCCCAACAGGCTTACCTTCCATATACATTGAAGGCACACTTTGTAGAACATTCAGAATAAAATGATTCATTCACACTAATGGGTGCAAGCGCATTGAGATTACTATTTTGCGAGATTTCCAGTTCGGAATTTGAATTAATATTTCCGACAGGATCTTAAATACAGATGAAATAGGGGTTCAACAAGTCTTGCTTGTTGTAAAGTAATGGGATGGCGGTATCTTTTTGGAACACCGAAATACCTGCCTCATTAACAATGGCATGGGCTGCGGCAGTATCCCATTCCATAGTTGGTGCGAAGCGGGGATAAACATCCGCTTTACCTTCGGCCAGCAACATAAATTTAAGACTGCTACCCTGTGATACAAGGGTCGGCTCTGAAAGAGATTGAATAAAGGTTTGTGTCTCTTCATTCATATGAGATCGTGAAGCAACCACTCTTATCCTAGATTTCTTTCGATCAATTGGAGATCGTTTAGGTAAGACAATTATACGTCCGTTTCGTTTTACAAACGCACCCATCCCTTGTTGAGCGTAGAATACATCACCATTAACGGGAATAGCCACTACACCTACTATCGGTTTTTGATTCTCTATCAGGGCAATGTTTACAGTAAATTCCCCATTGCGTTTTAAGAATTCCTTGGTGCCATCAAGCGGATCAACCAACCAGAATCTTTTCCAATGTTTTCTTTCTTCGTAGGGGATGTACTTTCCTTCTTCACTTAAGACCGGAAGGTTGGAAGAACGTAATATGGAAACGATGGCAATGTGAGCCCGTTTGTCAGCCAGAGTTAGTGGAGAGTTGTCACCTTTTGCTTCAGTTTGAAAATCACCTGAGTTATAGACATCAGTTATTTCTTTGCATGCAGCTTCCGCAGCCTGGGTTGCTAGTTGTAAGAGTTCATCCATTTTGCTAATGTCTAGATTATCATTCCCGCTGCTACCGTTTCGTTGGTGCCTTCATCAACAAGAATGAGACTGCCTGTTATTCTGTTTTTCCGATAGCTGTCAAATTCTAAAGATTGGGCGGTGCGAATTTTAACTCGGGCAATATCATTCATCATTAATTGTTCAATTCCTTCCACTCGCTTAGCCGAACTGATATCTAATTTGTAAGTAATTTCCTTCAATACAGCTTTTGTTTCTCGTGTGGTATGGCGTAAGTAAAATTTTGTATTTAAAGTCAATGGTCGCTGGTTCATCCAACACAACATGAGTTCAATATCCTGGTTGCTTTCCGGTTGGTTTGTCGGTTTGGCAATAATATCGCCACGGCTAATATCAATGTCATCCTCTAGTGTGATGGTAACCGACATAGGAGCAAAGGCTTCCTTCAATTGTTCACTACCGAATTCTATTGTTTTAATCTTTGAGATAAAACCTGAAGGTAATACCACTATATCTTCTCCCACTCTGAAAATTCCACCAGCAACCCGTCCTGCATATCCACGGAAATCCTGATGTTCGCGGGTTTGTGGTCGCACTACGTATTGAACCGGGAAACGACTGTCTATATGATTGTAATCGCTTTCGATGTGCACGGTCTCCAGCATGTGAAGAAGCGTGGCGCCTTGGTACCAATCCATTTTTTCAGATCGGTTAACAACATTATCGCCAAGTAAAGCACTGATCGGTACAAATTGAATGTCATGAACTTCCAACTTGGAAGAAAAGGCCTTGTAGTTTTCAACGATTTCCTGGTAAACCTCTTCCTTATAATCAACAAGATCCATCTTGTTTACGCATACAATGATGTGTGGAATCTTAAGCAGGGAAGCCAGGAAGGAATGCCGATAGGTTTGTTCGATCAATCCTTTTCGGGCATCGATTAGGATAAGGGCAAGGTTAGCCGTTGAAGCACCCGTTACCATATTTCGAGTATACTGAATATGCCCGGGTGTGTCAGCAATAATGAATTTACGTTTGGGGGTTGCAAAATAACGGTATGCTACGTCAATGGTGATTCCTTGTTCGCGTTCGGACTTCAATCCATCAGTAAGCAACGATAAATCCACATAGTCAAACCCCTTTTTTGTGCTGGATGCCTGAACGGCTTCGAGCTGATCTTCAAAAATAGATTTGCTGTCGTACAACAATCGTCCGATCAATGTGCTCTTGCCATCGTCTACACTGCCTGCTGTGGTGAAGCGTAATAATTGATTTTGACTACTCATATCTGATACGTGAGGTAAAAATAAAACACATTAAAATTATCGGTATGATCTTGTGTAAATGACCTAATATGAAATTGATATCCCGAATCAACAGCCCACTGCGTGGTGACCTTGTAGTGAACACCTATAGAAGTGCGATTTCGGTCAAAGAATGGAGATTCTATTCCTGAAGTTCGTTCATGGAAAAAGATTTCATCCGAAAGCTGAATTTTGAGTTTATCGCTCACCGGTATGGAATAGAGCAATCGCGTCCGCCAGCGGACCTCTTCAAAGTGATTACCCTCCGACCAGAAAAATCTTCCCTCCAATCCCGAACGTATTTGAAATTTATCCTCCATTAAAAACCAACCCACGTTTTGTGTCAGACGGTACTCGCTAATGACGGTTCCCTCATTTGTTCTTCTCTCAAAAAAGGTGACGGGGGAACTTTGCATATAAAATTTATCCCACCGTTTCAGGATATACCAACGAAACGTATACAACTGGAAACGCTCCTGAAGTGTGGCCACACGCTGCTGATTCCGGTACTGAAATTCAAAGTCGTGTTGAATTGATTTTTTGGTCACCCAGCGAATGTCCATTCTACTCCAAAACTCAAATGCTCCGTTTTGATCCCCTGTTTGCCCATTGACTTCTCTGACACCAACAAGTGCGAGTAAGAAAATGAATATTCTTAGTTTAGAAGTATCCATTCTTCTTTCTATCTTCCATTGCAGTTTCCGAACGCTTATCATCAGCTCTCGTCCCACGCTCCGTTGTGCGGGAGGCCGCTACTTCTTCAATAATTTTTTCTAAGGTGTCAGCATCCGATTCAACTGCCCCAGTAATCGGCATATCGCCACAGGTGCGGAAGCGAACTACTTTTTTTACAGGAATTTCGTTTGCCCTTAGCTTCAACCAGGGTGATGTAGATAGTATCGCACCATCGCGTTCAATCACTTCACGCTCATGCGAAAAATAAAGTTTCGGGATCGGAATATTTTCGGTGTAGATGTATTGCCATACATCCATTTCCGTCCAGTTCGAGATTGGAAATACCCGGAAATGCTCCCCTTGATTTTTACGACCATTGAAAATGTTCCAAAGTTCAGGGCGTTGGTTTTTTGGATCCCATTGGCCAAACTCATCCCGGTGTGAGAAAAAACGTTCTTTGGCGCGTGCTTTTTCTTCATCTCTACGCGCTCCACCCATGGCGGCATCAAATTTATTTTGTTCTATGGTATCCAGCAGGGTGACGGTTTGCAACGCATTGCGACTGGCGTTGATACCTGTTTCCTCTTTAGCACGACCTTTGTCTATACTTTCCTGAACAAAGCCTACTACAAGTCGCACGCCCAGTTCATTCACCAGCCAATCTCGGTATTCCATAGTTTCAGGAAAGTTATGGCCTGTATCAATGTGAACCAGAGGGAATGGAATACGAGCAGGATAAAATGCTTTACGTGACAGGTATGCCAATACAATGGAGTCTTTGCCGCCAGAAAATAGCAAAGCAGGTCTTTCGAATTGCGCCACTACTTCCCTGATGACGTAGATAGCTTCCGACTCCAGTTCTTTTAAATGACTTAAATAATATTGGTTCATGAATATGAAATCCTTGGAATAATATAATCAATCAGTAAAATTAATGATTCATTTAAACTTTGAACCTGTGTGTTTACGGTAATATCAGGATTTAGTGGGCGTTCGTAGGGTGAGGATATGCCAGTAAAATTCTTTACTTCTCCCAGCCTGGCCCTTTTATACAAACCTTTTACATCCCTTTGCTCACATATTTCCAGTGGGCAATCAACAAATATCTCGAGAAAATTTTGAGGGCCTACAATAGTTTTCACCTGGTTGCGGTCCTCTTCGAAGGGAGAGATAAAAGCAGATAAAACTACGAGGCCAGCGTCTAAGAAAAGTTTAGATACCTCACCGATACGCCTGATATTTTCTTTCCGGGAATCATCGGAAAAATCAAGGTCTTTATTCAATCCCACGCGCACGTTATCACCATCCAACAAATAGGTTTTGAAATTCTGTGAATATAATTGAAACTCAAGATGAGTGGCCAGGGTGGATTTTCCAGAGCCAGACAGGCCTGTAAACCAAATAACCTTTGGCTTCTGACTAAGTAGCCGCAAGCGGGCAACTTCAGTGATTTTCGATTCGAAAGGAAATAAATTATTCACGACTAAAAGTTAATAGATGTTGTAATAGATAGATATAAACGTAATGCAAATTGCTGTATAAACTATAGTCAATGGGGCACCCACTCTGAAAAAATCACGAAACGAATACCCACCTGGACCATACACCATGAGATTCGTTTGATAGCCGATAGGTGTCATGAAATCCCCGGAAGCTGCAAAGGCAATGGCCACGAAAAAAGGAGTGTACGGTAGACTCATCTGCTCTGCCATGGCCATCGCAATGGGGAACACAATGGAGACAGCCGCAGCATTGGTAATGAGTGCCGTGAGAAAAATGGTTACGATAAACAATGAGGTAAGTACGGCCACAGGACCTAGTTGTTTTCCAATACCAATGAGACCTGCAGCAACAATAGTGGCCGTTCCAGACTTCTCCAGTGCAATACCAATGGCCAACGAACAGACTAACACCATCAGCAACCCAAGATCTAGCTGGCGTTTGATTTCGGTAATATTCAATACCCCTAACAGCACGAACACGGAAAGAATTACTAATGAGATTGTGAACAACGGGAGAAATCCGATAACACCAGTGAGCAATAAGGCAAAGCATCCAACGCCCACCCAAGTTAACCAAGGTGATTTTTTTGTGGCCAATTTTTTAGGAACCGATACAAAGAATAAATCCTTTTCAAACTCTTCATTGAATTGCTCTTCACCCGCAAGTAATAAGAGAAAGTCTCCGCCAGATAAGATCATCTCGCCTACTTTACCAGAAATCTGTCTACCATTTCGGTGGATCGCAATAATGGAGGCGTTGAATTTTCTCCGGAAGTCAGAATCTTTAATTCGCACACCAATCAGATCAGAACTTGCAGGAATCACTGCCTCCACAAAATGAAATTGTCCATCTCTCTCGAGGGAGTCCTGTTTGGGTATGCGAAGTCCATTGTCCTCTTTGATCAGATTATAAATGGATTGTGTATTCCCGGAGAAGAAAAGAAAATCGCCTCCTTCCATTTCTATTTCGGGAGAGACTGGTGAAATTACCTTCTCGTCACGGATAATCTCAACCAAAAACACATCCTCTAAATTGCGAAGCCCAGCAGCCAAAACCGATTTGCCAATGAGTTTTGATCCGGTAAAAACCTCGGTCTCGACAATGTATTCCTTAAGGTTTTGACGAAGCGCATCAATCTTATTGGGATTGTTTGGAAGCAGTCTGAATCCAATAAAATACAAGTATGCCCATCCTACCAGAGTAACGATAATCCCAAGAAATAAGAAATCTTTGAATTCAAGTAAGGGCAAATTGTACTGCTGTACCAATCCATTTAACACAAGATTGGTGGAGGTACCAATTACTGTAATCATCCCACCTAATATTGTTGCAAACGAAAGGGGAATTAAGAATTTTGAAGCCGAATTTCCAGTTCGGTCGGCCCAGTCTTTTACATACGGAATCATAAAGGCTACAATGGGTGTGTTGTTCAAGAAAGCAGAGATGGACGAAACCGTTACCATCATCCTGAATAGAAAAGCCTTTTGTGAAAGGTTTGGATTGAATAATTTTGAAAACAGCTCAGATCCATAAATAGTGCGTATACCAGCCGTAACAAGCACTAGTAAAAAAATAATTATAATCTGTTGATTGGATAATCCCTTCAATAATTCCTGCGGGGTAATAACATTTGCCAACATTAAAACCATGGCACTGATAAAGAAGGAAAGCGAAGGATTAAACCACTCTTTGTATAAGGAGAGTATGAGAAACAGAACAACCAGCAACGTTATTATCTGAGGGAACACCATACCAATAGCAAAGAGGTTCTGCTTATTCTTGTGAAAGGAAGATAGTATTCGGAGGGTGTCATCTTCAAAGCTCAAAATTAGTATTCCGAATTTTACTATCGACAATGTCAGATTATGTTATTGATAAGAAACAGTAGCCATTTTGCTGTACTAAAACAATTTACTAATAATGCTAATGACCTGAAATAAAGGAATCAATTAGTACATCCGAAAAAAGTGGACAAATCTTGTTATAAGTGATACAAGTAAATAACAATTACGATGCAGGTATTCGCCCTCAAAGAATTATTTTGAACTACACTGCAATAGAATCCGAGTTATAATGTTATTATACCAACCATCCAAATAGAAGAGGGTCTTCGAATGAAGACCCTCTAAAATTTACAAACTATGATTGTTCTGTTTACCGGATGAAATGCTAATTAATAATCTACAGTATTAGGCTTGAACTCCAACCACTTAGGATTACCGTTTTCGCAATCTGTGCACCAACCTGTGTTAATATCGTTAGGACCGAAAGCACCACGGTAATTTACAGGAGTGAAGAACGAGGCGAAAGCACCACCAAATTCAACTTGAGTTTTATAAGAAACAGGAACCAATTCTGGAAGAGCACCGTTCACCGCGTCTGGGCCTAAACCTAACCAGGTTAATACACCACCACGACCACCAACAGAGATAAATCCGTTTTTAGTAGCTGTAAGCTGAGCTTCCAAATTAGGCAATGTATAAGTACCAACACCAGTCTGGCATCCACCTGTAGCAGAGCGGAGGATAGAAACCCAAAGGTTCTGACGGAACATTTGATCAGTTGTTTCATAGTTATCCCAAGTTGGCTTGTCTGTTAAACCTAAGCTGCGTGGGAATGAACCAAACAATGAGTTGCGAACCTGGCCGTTGAACCCTTCACGTGCACGAACAGCACCTTCAAAGAATCTTGGGGCTACTACCTTTGAATTGTTAGCACCAATGAAAGTAAGATTACTCATTTTAACGGTAGTAGTTGCACCCTGAGGCAATGTACAAGGACCGCTTGATAAGATACCATCAGCTTCCAAACCATTTGAACCTGATCCATCAGCAATAGAAGGACCTCTCCAGGCTACACCAAATTGTACGCGACCAGCATAACCCTGGTCAAAATCAAAGTCGTCATCGACCGTTTTGAAAGAATACAAGTACTTAGCGTCCTGGTTTCCACCAAAAAATTCAAAACCATCATCACCACCTTCAGTTACCTGAATGTGGTCCATAGTCCAAAGAGATTGCTGAAGACCGCCTGTTGTTAAGCTATTGGTTTCGTTTCCGGCACCACCACTGATGTCGATACCTGAAAACTCAATGCGAACGAATTGCATTACAGAAGGATCCGCAACGATGGAGTTATCACCACCATATACAAGAGGCTCTTCAGTAAGAAAGAAACCTTCGATGTTATTGGTAGGAGCACCGCTAGAGATGGTGATTAAACCATTACCTGCCAATAATACCCCACCCCAGTCGCCAGCCGCGCGAAAGTTCTTAGGCTTGCTGGATGTAAATACAATAGGGCAATCGCAAGTACCTGCTGCATTAATAGCACCAGTCTTTTCAACTACCATGTAACCAACCTTATCGCGGTTTGCAACAAGGTCATTCGGAGCATTACCTTTGATGATGGTTCCGGGTGGAATGGTAAGTGTTGCACCATTTCTTACACGCACACGACCTACCAACTTGTATGTTGTGTCGCAAGAAAGGGTTCTGTCATTATCAATGTAGAAAGCACCACCTTGCACGTTACCAATTCTTTTTTCAGGACGTGAATTAACAGGAGCGCAACCACAAGATTCTCCAAGGAATGCAGCAGAACCAGTTGCTAAATCAGGAGCAACAGTTGGTTCATTACAGGCAGAAACCAACCAAACGAGAGCAAGAGCGAAAAGAGAAAAGCGAAGTGTTAAGTTTTTTTTCATTTTTTTAGATAGGTTTTGTTTTTAAGTAACCGGTTATAAACAGAGAACAATAGTTTCAAAATAGCTTTAGACCTTGAGCGATCTTTACGGCACGCTAAATAGCACAATTCTATAGGCTCGGTTGTATCCCCAGTATAAATTTGCTGTTAAAACAGAAAACTTAATCCACAGGTAATATACCGGCCGTCATAGTATTTCATGCGTTCGATATCCTGCGTCAGTACTTCGCTAGGGTTGGAAAGTTCTTTGCTTGCCTGTGTGTATTTCTCGTCTCTGTTCATGTCGGCAAACATCCGCACGGGTGCATTCAATAAATTTTGAATTCCAAATTTAAATCCAATGTGGCTGGTAATTTTTTGTCGAATGGTTAAATCGACTAAATGACGCTGGTCTTCATAAATGCCGGGTGAAAAAAATTCCTGAACTGCAAATTCTCCGGGTGGAGCTCCGGGCACCTGGGCATTTAACACCTGGATTACTGGAGGAATAATAATCCGTGGGCCAAACAAATTATACTGAATGGCAATGGTGGTTCCGGTCTTTTTATTATCATAATAGAGGCTTGCATTCAACAAATAAGGTGAAGTTCCTGTAAGTGAGCGCTTAACGCCTTTTGCGTTGGCCTGAGCACTATACACAACACTATCGTATTGAATTTCGAAGCGGGGTATATATAAAGAGTCTGAAAGCACAATTTCACTTTTCAATAATGACCCGTTTAAGATTACAGAAAAGGGCTCGAGTTTTGGATGGATGAACGCTAAATTTTTTCGAGCCTCCAGTTCTACGCCATAATTTCTTGCAGATTTTGTATTGGATGTAATATAGGATTCCGGAAATAGATCGCCATTGAGTGGATCCTTGGGGAGGTTCTCAGCCTGAAGTTCGATGGGTTTATCGAAATGTTTATAGAAAACTCCAAACGCAATGATTTCTCCAGACCCTCCATAAGACTCCAACCGTAGATCGGCATTTTGAATAACCGCCTGCACAACGTTAGGACTACCTTTCAGGGAATATCCCTGCAAAAAATCAAAGGTTGATACTCCTGAAATTTCGCGTTCGTGTGGCCTGTTGATGGTTGTACCGAATGATCCCCGAAGTTTAAGACTTTCCTTGATCGAAAATGCAATATTAACAGAAGGTAAAATATTGGTGGTCCTTGTATCGGGGGCGATAAAATTTTTCCTTGTCTCGGTAAAAGTACTATCAACACCAACGGGTACAATTTGTTGATCAAAAAGTTCATACCTGAGTCCGGTATAAATAGTTAATTTCTTATTTAAAAGTGGAATGTTGACACCGGCATATCCAGCCACCAGATTTGTTTGAGAATTAAATTTAATGGTATAAAGAAATTGAGGCTGCAGACTCATCCCCGTCCCATCCTCCTTAACCCAGATATTCAACAGGGAGTCTGCTTTATTGCGAATGGGAAATGAATAATTAGCTACGCCTGGAATTTGGGTATCTGCATTAAGTACAGCATCCAAAAAAAAGAAACGAGAGTCAAAAGTTCTATTACGCGCTTCTGAATAAATGCCGGTCTTAAGATAAAACGATTCTTGAAACACTCTTTTATAATCCGCTCGGGCTGTTAAAACCCCCTCTTCAATCTTGCGGGCGTACCTTGATGAAACACCTACTCTAAAGTCGTTGGCATCTAATAAAACAGTGTATTGCGACCGTGAGCTGTCTGAAAAATAAACCATTCTTCTTTCGGCCGGAAGATCGTCCAGGCTATAACTATACCCACCCAACCAGGTTAGTTCATCTTTTCCGCTAGGGAGTTTGTGAATTCCCTTTAAGAAAGTAGAGATAACAGTTCGACTATTGTACTTGTAGTTAACCTGATGAATATAGTCAGTAGGCCAAAAATCCTTAGCCGAAACAGTATTAAAATTGTAACCAGACCGGACAACCGTTTGATCAGTTCCGTCCTGATTTGCAAATACATTCAATAGAATGGTATTATTTGGATTAATTCTGAGGTTGAAACTTTGAAAGCCACTTAAGCGATGGTTAATGGTTGCAATTGTGTCATTATAGGATTCACCTAATTCAACTATAGCGGAATTATCGGGCTGCACTTCTGTGCGAAATGCTATGTTTGTTTTTTGAGTTCGCACTGCCGTGGTGGATGTATAATTTAACGAGGTGGCTGTGCTTAATCTCATGTTTCCAATCCGCCATGAATCGTAGTAGTTCATCCCAAACCGGTAGTCAGGTTTGGCAGATCCTGAATAAACAGTTTGTGGCAGCAATGCTTCCGTTGCAGCAATTCCGTTTAATTGCCTTATGCGGGGCGTAGTTGAGCGGTTGTTTGTAATCAAACGTAATTGATCTGGGAATCCACCCGGAAGCGCGCGTGAACCATCATCAAATCCCAATTTGTCAGTTTTACTGCCGTAGTTTGTAAAATAATGTGGGTCGAACGTTGTTCCTTGCCGATAGTGAGCAGAACCTGAAAACTCAAGTTGCTTTTCGGGAAGAGATTGGCGCGTAGAGATATCTACCACACCACCAGCAAAATCAGCGGGTAATTCGGGTGCAGGGCTACGGTATACCACGATATTATCAATCATGCTGCTGGGAATAAGATCAAAAGAAAATGCGCGGCCATCAGGCTTACTACTGGGAGCCTGCATGCCATTGATGAATGTAAAATTATATCGCTCATACAGCCCCCGGATAGTAACAAAGTCATCGATCACAGATACGGATGCTGCCCTTTTCACAAGGTCGGCAGCATTGTTATCCACACTACGGATTATTTGTTGGGTAGAAATACCAGTAATATTTAAATCTGAGTCCTTAATTTTAGAAATCATTGACATTTCATCAGTATGAATAACTCTGGAAGAACCGAATACCGGATCTCCAACAACAACCAATTCTTCCAATTGAGTACTTGATTCGGTAAGCGAGATATTTACAGTAGTGGTTTCTCCTTCTTTAACCAAAATATTTTCAATAACCTGGGTTTCAAAACTTATCATGGAAGCAGAAATCGAATACGTACCTGGCTCAAGGTTAGGTATCGTAAAACGTCCGTCAATGTCGGTGGAACCTCCTTTGCTTGTGCCTGTAATTTGAACGTTAACCCCAATCAATGTTTCACCAGTCAGTGCATCCGTAACAACGCCTTTAATTGTCCCCCCGGCAATCCAGACAGCCGCATCGACAACATGGGTGAAGGGCATTAACATAATCGTGAACAAGAGACATTTGACAATCACCTTGAAGGTGGACTGAATTTGCCCAGCGAATGTTACCAGCATACTATTATAAAATTTAAAACTAATCTGCAATGTAAGTTTTCCCATACATCGTATTGCGGGGCGCTTCACGGTTTAATAATAAGATATTCGTCTTCTACAAAAGATAATACTGAGTTCTTAAAATATTAATCTTGTTCCGTTGTCTTGTCTTGTGCAATTGTCTAATCTTAATCCCTTTCTTAATTCGTCCTTTAATAGTTTGCATGACCCCTTTTAAATTAGTTTTTTTTGTGATTTTACTGCTGTGCTCTGGAAAATCAATTGTACTCGGTCAAGTAAATGAAGACCACCATTTTATATTAGCCAAAGTCGTTACGTCACAGGCTGCGGGTAGAATTTCCTATAATCAGCTTTATAATGAATTGAAAGCTAGGTCATTCAACATAGATCAAGTGGAGAACATTGTACGAGTTAACCAGGGCACAATTGCTCGCGCATCGGCTCAGCCTACTCTGTTTCGGCTTAAGTTTCGAAAGAGCAGTGACGAGTCTGATCTATTAGTTAGATTACGGTCAACGAGTTTGTTTGAATTCGTAGAATCCGATCACATTGGAATGGGTGCTGGTGTATGGCAAACATTTGTCGAACCCAACGATGCCTTTGTTAACCGGCAATGGTATGTAAGGAATGATGGCTCATTTCCTTTCGGCAGCCCTAAGCCGGGGGCTGACTTAAAGCTTCAAGAGGCCTGGAATATTGAAACCGGTGACCCATCCATTGTTGTTGCATCACTTGATTCGGGCGTGAAGCTAAGCCACCCAGAATTTGAAGGTCGAATTTGGTCGAATCCAGGCGAAGCGGAAAAAAATGCATTGGATGACGACTCAAATGGTTATATCGATGATATACATGGCTGGAATTTTATTGATGATTCGAATATTGTTAACGATGACAATCGACATGGAACCCATGTTGCCGGAGTTCTGGCTGCAACCGGAAATAATTCCATTGGCTACGCAGGAATTGATTGGAACTGTAAAATCATGGTCTGTAAAGTACTGGATGAAAATTTGAGCGGCTTTTACAGCGATTTTATTGAGGCTATATACTATGCTGTAGACAACGGTGCAAATGTTATTAACATGTCATTGGGGGGTGAATCCTACTCTGATTTACTTCGCGAGGCTGTTGAATATGCGGAAGCCCAAGGTGTTGTAGTAGTGGCTAGTATGCAGAATTTCAACTCCGACAAACCCTATTATCCAGCTGCTTATGATCCAGTGATAGCCGTAGGAGCAACTAATCCCGATGATAGTCGAAGTCAGTCGTTTATAAACGCAATCGGAGGAAGCAGTTTCGGTAATCACATTGATGTTGTGGCTCCCGGTAACTTTATTTATGGCCTCAATAATTTTAACACAGACAATTATAGGTCTCTTTTTGGTGGCACTTCGCTTTCTGCCCCCATGGTATCTGGTCTGGCATCCTTACTACTTGCCCAAAACTCTTTGAGAACACCGGCCGAGATCAGGGACTTGATTTTCATGACTAGTGACGATGAGGTAGGTATACCGGAAGAAGATAAGGAAGGTTGGGATCCGTTTCATGGATTTGGAAGAATCAATATATTCAGATCGTTGGATGGTGACAGGAGGGCAGACATTTCACCATTGTTCATTTATCCGAATCCAACATCAGAGCAGCTAACCATTGAAGCTACACTGGATGGTCCCTCCACGGTAACTTGTAGTTTAGTCTCGATGAAAGGAGCCCGACAACAAGTCTTTACAATAGAAAATGCGAGAATTATCAAAGGACAAATTTCCCTAGAGGGAGTAGTCCCCGGACTTTACATGCTGTTGTTAGAATCGAGGTTTGGTGTAATTGCCCGAAAGATTATTAAAATATGAAATCATGAATGCAAGAGGGCAAGAATTTCATGCAATGAACATCATGCGATGATTTTGCGGTCTCGAATGATCCGCTACTTTCTGGATCTAAAAAAAAGTCAATCCCTGAACCAACTCAATTACATATGTTATGATTCGGAGCAGCATACGCAGCCTGCCAAGTCTGAAGGAACTTGAAACAGAGACAATCTACATTATTCGTGAGGCGTATATATTGGCCGATAAAGCCTGTATGGTGCTTTGGAATACCCGCAATTCAATTGTTCTGAGTCATCTCATTCGAAAGGCATTTTTTCCCCAAAATATCCCCTTTCCCTTCATTTCCATAAATACTGGAACCCATCATCCAGAAGATATAACATTCCGAAATGTATGGCCAGCCAAGTTGGGAGCTACTCTTATTTTGGGCAAAAGTAAGAAAGAGGAGACATCAGCAACGCCTGGTGAAATGTTAAACACACTGATAGCAGGTCATAACTTTACCACGATATTCGAATGTTCCCTTCGTGCTTCACAACCGCTAGGGCAGCCTGGTTTTGTGAGCACACATAGGAACGAATCATACAGCCTCAAGCCTGAAGTATGGAATATGATTCAGGCCTACGATCAGCAAAATCTTTGTAATATCTATCCCTTATCAAACTGGACCGAACTTGATGTTTGTTTATACTTATATAGGGAGAATATTATGCTGTCCGCCAACTTATCTTCACAAGGAGGAAGAATTTCTATCGAAAACGGAATAATCAGTTTAAAAGAAAAGATGATTTAATCTTACCTGATTGATCCGGTAGTAAAAAAATTCCATGACACGACCTCGCACATTTGCCGTTAGCGAACTAATTAAGCAATACTCTTCCAATCAGATAGTAAGGATCATTACAGCAGGGAATAGTAAAGGCGGTAAATCCACAACTATCAAGCGGTTGATACACGATGCCACAGATAAGATTGACGATGGTGGATTAGAGCTTAACGAGGACGCTACAGTTGCGGATGGTGGATTACCTTCAATTAAGAATAGTAATTGGACACATCGGTTTTTAAGTACCGTCAAGCGCAAGTTTATTTTTTATGATGCACCTCATACCAAGACTGAAATAACACATCTTGTCCATGGCGCATCAATTTCGAACCTGGCATTGTTAGTCATTGATGTAGAACAGGGTATTAACAATGAAATTAAAGAACAACTTCTGTTATGTTCAACCCTTAGAATTTCGCACATCATTGTGTGTTTAAACAAAATGGATCTGGTTGGTTATGATGAATCGGTATTCAATAACATTTCAGGTGCGTTCAGGAGAATCTGCTTAAGACTTGACCTTTACGATATTCAATTTATACCAATCAGTGCAAAACTTGCCCAAAACATTACTGTAAGGTCTATACATATGTCCTGGTATAACGGACCCGTTCTCCAACAACTTTTGGAATCCATTCAACTTCAAAGCTTCTTTAACTTTATTGACCCACGGCTTCCGGTTCAATTTCCATTAATCGAGAGTGATGGCTCAGAGTCAACCCGGTTTTTGGCTGGATATGTGGGGAGTGGAACATTCCGGCTTGGCGACCGGATTATTGTACTACCTAGTGGGATGAATGCCACTATCCGAAAGATAATATGTGGTGATTTTGAAATTGAAGAAGCGTATGCGCCAATACCTGTTGTCGTTCAATTAAGTAACTATCTATCTATCAAGCGAGGAGACTTACTCGCCAAACGAACTAATCTTCCGAGTGAAAGTTCAAGCGTGGACGTGACCGTATGTTGGTTCAGTTTGAAGGCTGGTCAAATAGGACTATTGTTAAACATACACCACTATACCCGCCAGATAAAAGGCGTTTTAGTGAGTATTCATTTTAAGATTGATAAAATAACTTTTGAAAAAATAACAAGCCCAGAACCAATCTTTCAAGGCGATTTGGCTAGTATTCGAATTGAATTTGATAGAGCAATCTATTTCGATCCACATTGGAAGAACCGGGTAACCGGCAGTTTGTTGCTAATTGATCCAAATTCGAAGGAAACAGTAGCCGCTTCGATAATAAGTGATCAATCTTAACTTTCAAATATTCATCTATTACTAAATGATTAATTAACTGGAATTCTATCTGACATAACGTTTCGGTAAAACAGTAATTCATTCAATTTTAACATCGTGTACTTACCTTTGGAAAAAAGAAATAAATTTTATGAAATTATCCCCTACTAACTTCTTAATAACAATCGCCCTTCTGGTTCTGAGCGGTTCTTGTTCAATGTTTGAAGATCAACCGGAACAAACAGTAGATACTGATACCTCGGATACCGAACTGTTCGAACATCAGGCCATGAATGCGGTACAGCAGTTGTGGGACCAAGTTGCTGAAAATGGAAGTATTGGCGGGCGTTTGGGAGGTATAAACAGTGCTGATTCGGTAGTTACTGATAGCCTTGAGGTTTGTGGCTTGGGGTATGAACTTGAAGAGCAACCTCAGACGGGAGGCCGAACCAAAACATCTAATTTACCCAAGATAACGGTAACCTTTAACAGCTTTCGATGTGAGGTTCCTGGAAGTGTCTTGCGTGAAGGTCGGATAACTTATGAGATGTTGGAAGGGAATAACATTGGTGAAAAGAACTCAGTCTCAAAATTCACTTTTATTAATTTTAAGGTTACAGAGTTGTCTACAGGAAAATCTATTACTTATAACGGTGAGAAGATTATTACGAATCTAAGTGGCGGAAAACTTAAGAATTTGGGTCATTGCCACGGAAATTATTTGGATCAAATTGCTGATTATCTTCACAATGATGAGGGGCACGATGGTCATGGTTATGCAAATGACAATTGCGACTGTCGCCTAATACAGCGCGTACGCTCCTCAAACTTCAGGGTAACTTACGACAACGGAAGCGAATTGATCCGCAACACAGCAAAAGTCAAGGTTTTCTACAAAATGATTTTTAATAACTACAGTATGTATGTTTTACCGGATACTACTGTAGCCGGGCAAACTAAAGTTGCGGATTGGGGCACACTGCCAAATGGGAAGCAATTTTTTAACATCATTGAAGAGCCAATCGTTTACCAAAGTTGCTTTCGCTTTTGCAAGTATACGGAAGGAACTAAGGTGAGAAAAGTGATTCATGGAAGGGAAACAACAACTATATTTGGTGTAAAGCAAAATGGTACGGAGTTTCCAAATTGCCTTGCTTACGGAAAATTAGTCTATTACTTTAACTCAAAAGGAGATTCAATAGCTAATGTAATTCCATACTATTAATCAACCTAATATTACCATATTATGAATTCTATAAGAATCTTCTTTAAGAAGATTCTTTTTTTTTACCTTCACGCTTTATGAAGCTACTTTCAAGATTAGTATTCTTATTGATCCTTGGGCTATTCGGTTGTGATCCAGATATAGAGATTTCGCCTATCGATGATGAGGTTGCCGAACAGATCGAACAGAGCAATGATATGATGCTTCCCATAGAGCTATTCCTGGCAGGCACTTATCCTTGCGACATAAAAAATGTGGACATTGAGCCCTCCGGATATACAATCTATTTTGATGGATCCGATTGTTCTTCTTCGGTTAAACAATTTGGGGAAATTCACATCACAAAAGTGAATGGAAAAGAATGGAAGGAAGAAGGTGCAATCCTGGAAGTTCGGTATCTCAATTTTAGCGCTAAAAAAGATCCACAGAAAACTGACAGCCTCAAGAGGACAGTAAAGGAAACGACACTGAATGGGGTTGAGACAATGATTAATATCAGTGGTGGTGACATCAATGAGTTTTTCAGCGGTAAAACTTCTCGACTAAAAAGAAGGATATTGTCCACTAATCTAAGTGTAGAGTACAATGAAAACTTGAATGGAAGAAGATTTTATAATAAAAATCTTATAAAAGAGTTTATCAATGAAGGCGGAGTAGCAAAGCAGGTATCAAGTGCAGATACAACTGTAAATGATCTTATCAATGTTACTGAATGGGGGACAAATGGGTATGATGATGAATTCTTTACCACCATTACCAAACCTATCGTAAAGACATTTTGTGGGCAGCGTTGGATTCTGACAAGTGGAGAAAAGGTACGCTATGGAAAGCGTAGTCCCAGAACAAACATCTACGGTGTAAATGACGATGGCAATCTGCAAGAAAATTGCAATGCATATGGCTTTCTGGTTTCTTGGACGAACAACCAAGGCGAGGCAAAGAGGCGTATCTATAGATATTAAAATTAGCGGATTGGCAAGTAAGTATCATGAAATTGAAAAGATTTAATTCGTGACCTCAATATTATTGACATGCAGGCAGATTGTCTTAAGCCATTAAGGGTCCTCAGTTGCTTTGTATTATTGATTCTTGTCTCATCCTGTGTAACACAGAAAAATCTGAGCTATTTGCAAAAGGGAAAATTCGCAGTGGAAAAGCGTACAATACAACCCTATGCCATACAAATAGGTGACAACCTGAACGTAGACATAAAAAGTCCGGATCCGAGTACATCGTCCTATTACAACCTTGGAAATGAGATTAAATCAAATTCATACAACCTACCATTTTTATTTATCAACAGTTTTGCTGTTGATCCGCAAGGCAATATTGACTTACCTAATATCGGAACTCTATCGGTGGTAGGTTTGACGATTCCTGAGATTACCCAAAAAATAAAAAACAGTCTTTCCGAGCACCTGCGGGAAGTTAGCGTATATGTAAAACTTACAAGCTTCCAAGTCACCGTTTTAGGAGAGGTTCAAAACCCTGGACAGTATTTTGTTTATCGACCAGAGCCACTTTCGATTCTGGATGCCTTGGGTTTAGCAGGAGACATTACCCGATATGGAAAAAAGAAAAGCGTAACTGTTTTGCGGGTTACTCCGGAAGGAATTAAACAAATTGACATAGATCTTACAAACAACGCTTCTTTCAATTCTGAGGCATACACTATTTATCCTCATGATGTAATTTATGTGAATCCTAGTCGATACAGGTCTTTTGAAATGAATCTTAAAGGTGTCACTGTGTTATTATCCGCTGCGGGATTAGCCATTTTGTTTCTTAACGCAATTAATTAATCACATGCCTTCAGATTCAGCCATTGACTTAGGCTATTTCATTTCCCGGATCAGGAATAATTGGATGATCATATTTTTTTCATTGAGTTGCTCATTAATTCTGGCTTACTTCATGATTCGGTCTATTCCACCGGCTTACCGGGTGGCTGCCAGTTTAAAAGTAGACAATAAAGCATCAACACATGTTGTTGAGAGTCTTATAGACAATGTAAACCTGATTGAAGAAAAGAGTACGATAGCAGATGAGATTGTATTGTTGAAATCCTTCGATCTGGTAAAACAAGTGTGTTTGGATATGGAACTTTATAAGTTTTATTTTCAACCTTTCACCTTCAGCGACCATGAACTTTACCATGATAGACCTTTCCAATTCCATATTGACCTTGTTGAAAATCAAATAATAAACATACCCATAGAAATTTCTTTTCTTTCCTCAAATACCTACACCATTCATATTGAATCATCTAAAAAACCAGAAATATTCAATTTTACATACGACTTACAAGTTGAATCTTCTTTAGAAAGTCTTGACTACACTGACACCTTGAAGGTGGGAGATCATTTTTCAACTGATTTTCTATCCTTCACACTTCTTAATCCACATGGCAACGTTTTGTCCTCCAATACAAGCTTTTCGGTACTTCTACAGAATCCCAATTTTTTGGCTGAAGAATATCAAAAAAAACTTAGCATAGAAACCATAAATAAAGAAGCTTCTATTATAGAAATAGAGATTCAGAGTACAGTTCCTGCAAAGGACATCGATTTTATCAATTACTTAGTGAGTTTATATACAAAACGCCAGTTCGATAGCAGAAATCGTGTGGCTGACCAAATCATTGAATTCATTGATCGGCAACTTCTTGGCATTTCAGATTCATTACAAAACGCAGAACTCGAACTAAAAGATCTACGGATAAATAGTGATCTGACAATCTCTTCGAATAACTTATACGAAGAGTTTAATGATGTAGAACGGCTTCTCTCTGATGAACAAATCAAATACAAATACTACGAATACCTTATTGATTACATAACCAATGCCGACAATTTTAATGACATTATAGCACCCTCTGTCATGGGAATACAGGACCCAACGTTGAACAACCTGATCAATACACTCACACAGTACACCACTGAAATGACAACCATCTATTTCAGTGCCAAGGAAAAGAATCCCCGGTATGCAATCCTGTTGAAAAACATTGAAAACACAAGAAAAGCTATTCTGGAAAATGTGAATAATATCAAGATATCATCCCGTATCCGGCTCAATGACCTCAAACAGAAATCGGCACAGATTAAAAAAGGTATTGATGCACTACCAGAAAACGAGCGGGTCATGGTTAATGCGCAACGTAAATTTGATTTTAATGATAATATTTACACTTATTATCTCCAACGGAAAAGTGAAGCTGCGATCTTTAAGGAATCCAATACCACTGTAGATGTGGTAGTTGACAAGGCCCGGCAGATAGGACAAGAAGCCGTAACCCCGAACAAAAAGAAAATGCTGTTGGTCTTCTTGGTTGCCGGTTTATTCATTCCGCTCGGTTTTATTTTTGGTCGAGATCTAATAGTGAAAAAAATACGCAGCGCCTTAGATATTAAATCACTTGCACCTTCCTTACTTATTCTTGAAAATATCCCGCGATCTCCTAGCAAAAAGAAAAGTTCTCCCATTTTCACTGACGATCCCACTTACCAGTCATTCCGATCGTTAAAGCATAAGGTGATGAAGAAGATTCAAAACGGAATCATTTGCATAACCTCCCTCAGAGAAAAAGATGGCAAAACCTTTTGTGCAACCAAGCTTGCTATGAGCTTAGCCCGTGATAAACAAACGGTAGCATTACTCAGCCTGGATAGTACCAACCATAAGCCCGTGGCTGGCCAAGAAAATGCTGTTGGCGAACTTACATTTGATACTTCCGCAATACCCCATGTAACATTAGCTTTTCCTTCAATGAATGATGCCAATACAATCGACTACTTTTTTTCCAAACAAAATCTTGAACATTTATTAAAAGATCTTTCACACCGATTTGATTACGTCCTTATAGATTGCTCCGATGTGAAACGAAGTGCGGATTTTCAATCGATAAAGCAGTTCTCGGATTTAAATATAATCGTGGTTCGAAAAGACCACAGTCCTGCTGACTTTAGCAAATTATACCTCGAAGAAGTTGAAATGTGTAGAAGCTTTATCGTGTATAATTGCAGCAATACTTAAGTTATGTTAAGCAAATACCTGAAAAAATTCACAGGCAACGAAATATTGGGAAAAAGTGCCATTGCATTTGTTCTCAAAATGGTGGGTATGTTGTCAGGTTATGTTTTCGTTGCCCTTGCCTTACACACCGTTGGTCTGGAAGAATTTGGTGCATTTTCGTTGTGTCTGGCCATTATACAAATTGGGGCAATTTTTGGTCGCCTGGGTTTTGATGTCTCTATTGTGAAGCATGTCTCAGAATTGACTGCCCAAAGCGCTACCGGAAAGATCAACGATGTTTATTATAAAGGATTGAAAGTTGTTACAATTGCAGGACTTTTGTGTTCACTTGCAATTGCCTTACTCGCTCCTTTCCTTGCCGATTACATTTTTCATAATTCATCTTTGCGTCAACCTTTTCGCTTATCTGCATTCGCTATCATACCTACAGTTTTCATCTATTACAATGCCGGTGCTTTACGGGGATTGAGGCGTATTGCAGCCTATGCAGGTTTGATCAATTCTAATTATATCATGGCCGTTATTGTCTTGGTCGCCTCCTTCCTTTTAACTATAAGTGATTTCAGGTTGGTAATATCCTATACTATTGGATCTTTATTACTCTCAGTAATAAGCTTTATACTTTGGCGAAAGCACCAAAATTCAAAAACTACAATTGAGTCAAGCGGCCTAACTACCAAAGAATTGATAAACATCTCGACTCCGATGCTTTGGACAGGGGCTATTAATATTATCAACGGATGGGCAGATACGCTTTTGCTAGGAATGCTTTCCACACAAGAGGCCGTGGGAAGTTTCCATGTGCTTTTAAAAGCAGCCGCTATCTTAAATGTGATACTCTTTGCAGTCAATTCAATATCGGCTCCCCAATTTGCCCGATTAAATCAATCTAACGATTTTAAAGGATTGCAACGGTACGTGACGAAGTCGACCAAACTAATTGTGGTACTTTCAATTCCAACATTGATCCTATTGTTGATCACCTATGTTCCCGTCATCAATCTGCTTACCGATACATTTGATCCTATGGATTTCATTGTAGCTTTTATCTTTTTATGCATTGGTCAAATCATCAACTCTTTTTGTGGCTCTGGGGGTCAATTGTTGACCATGACAGGGAACCAGCGAATAAACCGAAATGTCACAACGTTCTCTTTCCTCGTTAGTATTGTCTTAAGTCTGCTACTGATTCCTTCCTATGGTGTAACAGGGGCTGCATTTGCTAACATGTGTTGTTTGGTGATTCGTAATCTCTTATATGTATATTATAGTAAGAAGCTTCTTGGAATCAATACAATTTATAATCCGCTAATTGATCTGGCCCTTCTATTAAAACCCAAATCAGCATGAACCAGATTGATATCATGATTATTGGCACCCAGAAGTCAGGCACTTCTGCTATCAATCAGTACCTGGCTTCTCACCCCGAATTTAAGACACACCAAACTTTAGAGTTTACCTATTTTGTGAATGATGAAGAGTATGCGCGCGGATTTGATGAGATTTTTGCAGAGCACTTTCGCACGGGCGATTATAAAAAAATAATTGCCAAAAGTGTGGGTATTATTTATTTGCCAGAAGCTTTATCACGTTTATACGCACACAATGCAGCATCCAAAATAATTATTACGTTACGAAATCCTGTGGATCGAGCCTATTCTGCCTTTTGGTATGCAAAAAAAATGGGGTGGGAAAAAGCAAAAACATTTGAAGAAGGTTTGGAGAATGAGGGAAATCATGTGCATTGGATTGGAAATCGTTTTTGTGAATACCTAAAACGGGGTGAGTACATTACTCACATAAAAAATGTATTGCGGTACTATTCAACTGATCAGATTGCTTTTGTTTTAGCAGAAGATCTAAGGTCTAAAACAGAGCAAACCTGCAATGCCATTATGAAGCAGTTTGGCTATAGTGAAGATATCAGGCTCGTTGCGATTGAAAAGCATAACCGCTCTGCCCGTCCACGTTTTGCCACAATTAACATGATGTTAACAGATGCCAATCCTATTAAACAGCACCTTCGCGAACTGATGCCAATAGCCTTAGCTCGTAAAATCAAATCTAGCATCAGAAAATGGAACGAAGTAAGTTATGACCCTCCTTCCATGAATCCCCAAACACGTCAAAAACTGATTGAACATTTCAAACCCTTCAATGAAGAACTTAGCATATTGATCAATCGGAACCTTACACACTGGAACAAATGATAACACATCTCATTATTGGTGGTACAACGAAATCAGGAACGACATCTTTATATCAATACCTGGCAGATCATCCACAGGTTTGCGGCTCATCCATGAAAGAAACCAGATATTTCCTTGATTTAGATTATCCTTTGGTATCTGCCCATCGGTACACCTCCGATACTTCTCAGTATTTCGATTATTTCAGCCATCGCGGTAACAAAAATGTACTGATGGAAGCTACACCTGATTACCTCTACGGTGAAGCTACGCCCCACATGATCAATAAAGCCCTGCAGCAGGTTCAATTAATTTTTATACTCCGAAATCCTGTAGAACGATTTATCTCATGGTTTAAATTCAGTAAGCAAAGGGGCTTAATCTCACAACAAGACACACTTGGTGATTTTCTTTCCATTCAAAATTTTGATAGCCGGCTGGTACAGCATCAAATGGTTCTTCAACAAGGGCTGTACTCAATATACCTGCTCCGTTATTTAAAAATTTTTGGCGGCAACAATATTCATGTCTGCTTCTTAGAAGATTTAGAAGCGAACCCACATCGGTTCATGACTAGCATTTGTGAATTTGCAAAGATTGATCCTACTTATTATTCTACCTATGATTTTAAGATTCATAACCCAACCTTCCCAGTTAAAAATCATAGAATTCATAAACAATATACACGTTTAAGTTATTTGCTGCGTAGGCATACTCATTCGATTAAACCGATTCACTCTCTTCTAAAGCTGGTGAAAAAGGTGCTTCAACCAATTTATCTGAAAGTTAATCAGGCTAAAAAAAATGAATCGGATATGCCACAAGTCACGATAGAAAAAATAAGATCATATTATGAGCAGGAACTAGAACATTATTCAAATCGATATTTGACGATTTTAAAGAACCCGTGATAGTACCAACCTACATCAAATCGCTGTCGATATTGAAATTATTGGGAACATTGATAATCCTGATCTTCGCTCTTTTTTATCTATATTTTTCTCATCTTCGCAACGATTCATTTTATACACTATGGCTGGTATGCTATTGTATTGGTATCACCGCCATTATCTTAACTATTCGAGAAGGCATTCTGTATCATCCCCTTGTAATTATTGGTTCAAGCTACGTGTTAATATTGGTCGTTGGCTCTATTACTTTTCCGTTGTTGCATAACAGAATGGTACTAGCGGAAGTATTTAACCTTGTGGGTGTGGGGTTTGTAGGGCTTATGGGGGGGATCTTTCTGGGAACACGTTTTCAGTTGCCTGCTGTCCAACTGAAACCTAGAGTGCATACCAAAAACACAACTACAATTTATCTCTTTGCCTTGGTTGGTTTACTCTCCAGCCTATACCTTTTCATAAGCTTTAAAGGAATACCTATTCTGGCGGCAAATCCAAACGAGGCTAAAGTCAGGTTTCTTGTTGGAAATGGTATATTTAATTTATTTTTCAAAGGTCTCCCCGTTTTTGCAATGGCCTTGCTTTATGTGCATTATAAGCAACAACAGTCTTTATTGATTCCGCATGTGTATTGTTTTATAACGATTCTAATCATGTTAGCGGCAGGTTATCGATCCACCACCTTGATTTCGCTTGGAGAGTATGCGGCCTTATTTTTAATTTTACATCGAAAAACAATTCCTTTTCGGTGGACAGTGGGTGCCTTACTAGGTGCCTTGTTATTTCTGGCGTTTATTGGTTCTTATCGCAGGGGCAACCAAGGTCTGGATGGTGCCTGGAATGAGCTTGCCATTGTGGTGCAAGCCAGACCAGCCTTGTTTGAATCGATAGTTCGCAACTTTGACCAGAACAGTTTTTTCAATGGATCATTATATTACAATGATTTCAAGCGGTTTCTGCCAGGACTACAAGTCAATGCGAATGTTGATTTAAAATATGCTATCTTCCCCAATGCTGATTCTATGCCCGATATTGCAGGAGTCACACCTAGTGTCGCAGGAGAAGCTTATATGAATTTCGGTTCTAAAGGGGTGTTTTGGGTGTTGATGTTGTTGGGAATTTTGTTAGGTTTTTCCTATGTAGCTTTTCAACGGTACCCCAGTTTCTTAAGGATATCAACATATCTCACTTTTTTATTTGGTATGGCCGGTGGCATACAATCCGGTATAGGCTTAAAAATGGTTCATCTTACTCAGTTTTGGTTTTGGACCATCCTGCTAGGTATTTTAATCGAACGCGAAATATTTTTCCAACCTAATCGAAGCATGACATCATGAATATTGTGCCGGATATTTTATCCTTAATCATAGCCATAGGCTATTTTTTCGGTGACATGAAGGAATCTAAAAAAAACGATTCTATTCGCGGTTTGTATACCTATGGACTTGCTAAGAACTTTCGTGAGTCAACTTCTTTAAAACTTGACTATATAGATGGGATGACAATTGCAGTAAATTGGCAAGATCTTGAACCCCTTCAAGGTACTTATGATTTTAGTATTGTCCTTGCTGAACTGGAGTGGGCAAAAAAAAATAGAAAAAAGATCAATGTTGTGTTGTATGCCGGGAGTCGATCTCCGCAATGGATTTACACACGTGGAATACCTACACTTGAATGGAGAAGAAGATTAAAGGAAGATCAAGCACAACAAGAGAAAGCGGAGCATACTGTTGAAAAGTCCCCTGTTTTCTGGAATGAACAATACCTTACTTGGTGGAAAAAGCTTGTTTCTGAACTATCCAACCAAATCAGTAAACACCCTTCCTTGGGATATGTGGTCATTACGGGCGCCACACCAAAGGATTACACCACAGGCACAATTATACGTTACGATGATGACTGGGCCAGTTTGATTAACGCAGGATATACCTTCGAGAAACATGAGGCCGCCTGGAAAGATTTGATCGACCATTTTTCCTCCCAATTCAGCAATAATGAACTAGTTCTTGCCCTTGGGCCATTACGCCCCGGGTCTTCGGATTTGTCTTTATCAAGGGCATTGGTTGATTACATTATTCAAAAGCAACACAAAAAGATTCATTTCATTTCCGTGAATTTGAATGATACCTGGTTCAAAACTAGTTCAGGTTCAAAGGATTTACGCAACTTGCTCAAGCATGCCAAAGAAAATGGTCACAGTTTTGGGTATCAGTTGGTATATTCTGTTCACCGGAATAATAAATTTAAATCAAGTGAAAAGCTGATTAATAGCCTTGAAAATACACTTGCTCTGGGAATTGATGATGGAGCTTCTTGGCTGGAAGTGTGGCATGACGATGTCATTTTGCCAAGCAAGAAGGTTGCTGGTACACCAAACAATGCGTTTGAATCAATTTTGAAATCTACCTGGAAGACTTTGCACCAATATTGAATTTATTCGACTAATAAAACACTTTGTTTACTTGAAATCAATTCAGCTTCTATCTTACTCTGCTCTTCGGTAACATGAGAGATTACGTTCTCGCTCAATGTTTCACGTAAAAATATCTCTGTAGTCTTAATAATTCTATCCCAATTGTATTGGATTGAAATCTTTTCCCGATTGTGAAGTAGAAAGTGTTCATATTCAGATTTCTTAAAATCATTAACCAAATCGCACACCTGATGCGAGTCTCTAAAGTAGAGGCCATCTCGACCTAAAATCGCCTTATTGAAAATATTATCGTGGGCACAAATAAAGGCGTTTGAGGCCATGGCTTCCAATAATGAAGGATTTGTTCCTCCCACAGAATGGCCATGGAAATAAAGATTTGAGAAGTGTCTTAGGTTGTTAAGAATATCGATGTTAAATACCTTTCCTAGAAAACATATACGGTCATCAATAAATTTATTGCGGATATACTGACCATATTCTGTGAAATAGTTCCCTACCACTATAAACTTTCGATTTACACGTGATTCTGAAAAACCTTCAAGTATGGTTTCAATATTATTCTCGGGCTCTAACCTGGCAATTAACATATCATAGGTATAGGGTTTTAGTCCCAGGTTTTTAACTACCGACTCCTCGGGTTTGCAAAACAAGTGGGCACCATATGGGATAAAGGTTGCAGCACGTTTATACTTCTTATACAAGTACTTTTGAATACCCACTGAATCAGCAATTAAATGATCGCTGTTTAATGCTGCCCATCTTTCGGCATATTTAAGAAAATTTCTTACGAGACCTGAATATTTGGATCGCTTCCATTCTAAGCCATCCATGTTTGTGACAATGCAGGAATTTTTTGGTAACAACCAATACCAAATGGAGCTACTCGTATACCCTAATTGAAGAATAAGATCAAAGTTTCGTTTCCTGGTGTCAAGAATGCAATTTAAATCATATAAAAATTGCCCCGCAGTACCTAATTTATTTTCCGGGTCAAATTGGTGTATTATATTAACACCCTTAAAAAAAGAGTTTTGAAAGGGGTGATTATGCGAGTTGTAGACTGAAACATCATGGCCCATTTTGACTAGTCCAACAGATAAATACTCTGCAAACTGCTCAAACCCACCATGATTGTTTGGAATTCCGCGTGTACCTAATATGCAAATCTTCATAAATACGGTAAAACAATAAGAAACTCAAATTAGCTAGTCTGAACTGATAGAAGACCCCTTAATGATTATTTTACCATTACCTAAAAATTAAATCCTATCGATTAACCTGAAGAATAACCCAACTTGGACATAATGTGATCAAAATGTGGAAAAATTTCTTTGTCGATATCAAAGCGAGAAACTTTATTAGATTTTCTAACAACACGATCGGCATATTTTATCACGGAATTGTCATACCGGAGTTGATGGAATTCAAATACCTCACGAAGAATTGATTGAGGATTTTCCACTAAATCTTCATAGTGGATAAGCTGCACATCCGTGGGGTATCTTTCTTGAACGCTTATCGCTTCCTTCATGGCTAGTATCCATTCAATTAGCCCTTTGTTTTTTTCGCAGGTCATCAATTTCAGGTGGTCGTAGTATTTACTCATTATAGTATCCTGCAAGACTATTTCATCCAACAACAGGCTCCACTTCCGGTCATTTTTTCCCCACCAATTTTCTACATCCCCTTTCACCGTTCTACCTTTTTGATGCGACCAGGCTTCTATTGATGAAGCAGTATCCCAGCCATTTCTAACCATGACTAGAAATTTAGCATCTGGAAAAATTTGTTTAACAAAATCAACACGGAATATGAGTTCAGGATATTTATCAAGCAAACGCTGTTTTCGTAGAATGGTCAGATAAAATCCATAAATTTTATGAAGATTAGTAACTTGTGCTTGTTGAACCTGAGCCTTATTTAATCGGTAAAATGCCTTCGCATCTGAGTAATTGCCGACAATATCTTCATAGGGATAGACCGAGTGCCAGATGGCCTTGGGTTCGTTTAAGTAGGCCACATCCTTATGCATAGACAACAACATGCCTGTTAGCGTAGTGCCGCTCCGGCCTGTTCCCAACAGAAATATAGGTTGCTTAACAGGACGCATTTGGGGCAATCTTTTTTGCAGGGATAACATTTGAAAAATCAATGGATTTATCCATCGGCCTTGCGTTGTTAGTGGTCGCCCTTCAAAGAATGAATAACTTACCAGTCGATCTATTACCTTTTGAGGGCGGATCATTATATAATCTTTATCAAGTTGAGCAATCATAGTTATCGGGAAATCATAAATCTTCTCTTCAGGGAGTCTTTAATATTTCTCATCCTTTTAAGGTTTAATAATAAGGCACCGCTTATCTTCAACGGAAAGCTCAGAAATGACATGATTAGGCCAAATACAGCAGGCTTTATGAAGGCAATTTCATAACCTGCATTCACCATACCTGTTTTGCAAATTCTTTGGCAGAAAAAAATCTCAGTTTGTGACAGACCATCTGACTTCCAATTACCAAGAGCGGATTTCATGATTCCTGTTTGGTGTGTATCGCTAAAATTGGATGAACCTATTATAGGTATTTGAAGAAGATTTTCCTGAAAAGGAAGGTCCAGGAAATCACAAATACGTTTAAGCTCGACTTCCGGACAATGTATTAACTTCTCAAATTGTACCACGATAACTGAAGAATGACTTCTCCACTTCTCAATGTGTTGGTAGTTTGTATTCCATAATTTCGAAATTGTAATGGGATGATAGTTTACCCATGATCGGAAACTTTCTGTCCAAGGAATCTCTGATCCGCCCAAGAGTCTTCGTTTCCATTTTCGCTTTTGCGAAAGTAATACATCCCGAGGATCACGAACCATTGCTATAATTTTCGCATCCGGAAAGATGGTTAGGATTTCGTCCAGGTATAATAGGTTTCTGGGGGTCTGCTCACATGGAATTAACTTTCCGTTTTCTTTTGCCTCCGTAACCAGAAAGTGTGCGAATATTGATTCCCTCGTGAGGTCCGCAACAAGTGATTTCAATACAGTACTTGCCTCCTCACAGTAGAAGCGATAATCCTTGTATTTTAAGATCCCTGATCGTTGTGCTTTTAGTAGTTTCGCGTATATGTCAACTCCTACTTCGAAAGATATATTTTTCCCTGCATCGGATGCTGTCCATAATTGCTCAAAGAAATGCAGCTCATGAAAGGTAAAGACGCTTTCTTGGGATCCCAGAATTCGCCCCATCATGGTGGTGCCACTTCGGCTGTTACCAACAATAAAAATGTGCCTATTCTTATTATAGTTCATCTTAAAAAGCGTTTCTTTCCCCTGCGAACATGTTTAATATGGTTCGAAGGATTATTTTAATATCCAGCAGCAGACTCCAATTCTCAACATACCAAACATCGAACCTTACCCGCATGTACATATTCCGTTTCGACAGTGGCCCTCGTAATCCATTTACCTGAGCCCACCCTGTAATACCTGGCTTTACAAAATGGCGAACATGGAAGCGGTTTATCAGTTTGGCATACTCTTGTGTATGAGCTAACATGTGGGGACGTGGTCCAACCACAGACATTTCTCCTTTAAGCACATTAAAAAACTGTGGCAATTCATCCAGATTGGTTTTCCGTAAAAATTTTCCGATGGGTGTTACACGCGGATCGTTGGGCTTGGCTTGGTGCTTATCGGATACTTCGTTTATTACCATACTTCTAAACTTGTAGCAAGTAAAGATCTCTTTGTTTCGGCCAGATCGCTTTTGAGCAAATAAAACCGAACCTGGGGATGATACTTTGATTAATAGGGTGATGATCAATCCAAGAGGGGAAAGTAAAATAATCACCAGGGATGAGAAAATCACGTCAAACAATCGTTTTACAATACTATTGACCGTTCGCTCTAAGGGTTCCTTTCGGAAAGTTAAAACGGGGGTATCATAATAATAGTTTAGGGAAACGTTACGATTCAAAAAACCTTTAAAGTCAGGAACAAGCTTAAACCTAATCAGGTGGTTATCAGCAAGGTCACGAAGCCACCGAATCGATCTAGACTGATTTAAACGGAAAGTGCAGAATATTTCATCAATTGGGTTCTCATTAATATAATGCTCAACATCCTTTAAGGATCCCTTAACCATGGTTACCGGCATACATTGTTCAGGATGATTGTGAAAAAAACCCTCGAATTTATATCCAAGCGATAGACTTGATGTGAAATAATTATACAATTGATTCCCAATAGTACCTGACCCTACAATTATAACACGTTTTAAATTGTGACCTGATTTCCGGTTTCGTTTAACAAGGTAAATGAAAAAAGTCCTCCAAACCGTTATCCCGATGACTAAGAAAAAATAAGCAAGCCCAACTAACCCCCGGGAATAATAAAATCCCTTTACAATAAAAATAAATACAATAATAACCGCCAGGTGCAATAAAATAGTTTGGAATGATTTCTTCCAAATTGATTCCATACCCAAAAACCCTGGCAATTCATAGGTTTTCAGGCCCAGGGTAATCAAAACCCAAATCAAATTAAAGAAGACGAGAAGAAACAGATAATGATCTCCAAAATGAACGATTGGACTGACTGGAATTTTAATTGCGTAGGCTACAAAAAAGGAGATGTTTAGTATTAATAAATCTACACTGGATTGCAGAATAGCAATGGAAACTTTGTCATCTTCGGGCTGCATGATTCCGATTTAACTGATTGACACAGTATCTCGGTGAGATTTTCTACGGATCAATCCTACAACTTTCCATAAGCCAAACCCGATGATCACAATAATCATTAGATTTCTAAGTATGAGAAACAACGTATTATAGCCATACCCAAGCCAGTGTTTCTCGAACCAATTCTTAATATATTTCTTCTCGACCAAATTGTTAAATTCTTTGTACTCAATATCTAACTTTTTAAATCCATTAACGAAACCGTAATTCTGTTGCACCTGTAACAATTCCTCCATCAGGCCTATTTTTTCTTCATCCGTAATTTCATAGGATTCAGAGAAGTATAAATTAAAGTGAGAATAATCAAACTTGAATTTTGACAAATCGGAATTAAATAAATCGATTCTGTGATTATTTTTATTATTATAGGCACATGTTGTGAAATCAATTAGCCCAGCAACGTCCTTTATACCGATGAGTAGTAACGTATCCGGCAAGTGGGTGTTATTTAATACAAGATTCCCATTAACTTTTAAATGAGTCCAATCGGCCCATTGACCCAATGTGGCGTCACTCAAATCCAGGGTTTGCTCAATGCTTGCATTTTTAAAAACAGCAATTGAATCCATTTTTGCTTTGTGAAATACTGCATTTCCTTTGAAATCAGCGTTTAAAAAATAAGTACGCGTACCTAAGTCGGCATTTGAAAAGTTCACGTCATGAAATCGAGTGCCCACAAAGCTTGCCTGAATTAAAAACGCGGCATTGGCAAATGTTACTAGGGAATCAAATCGTGCATAGAAGAAGTTGCCCACCGTATCGAATTGCGCATGAGAAAAATTTGCAACCGAAACAAACCTTGATCGTTGAAATCCACCTTGCTTGATGGCATGTATTCGTGAGAAATCCGTTCGTGAGAAAAAATTGACATCGTGGAAATAGACAGGTCCCAAAAAAACTGAATTCGAAAAATCTGTTTTTGGGTTAAAGAGAGATTTTATAAAGACCGACTGACCGGAGAAGACCCGACCTTTAAAATTCGCTTCGCCAGAATAGACGCAACACTCAATTCCAAAATTCTCTAACGAATCTCCCAAAATGTCAGTCGTACTTATACGAGTGAATGTCTTGCAATTTAGGTCTTGTGAATAGGGATCTGCCTGAGACGCTCCTGATTTATACGCAAACACAATCATGGTAACAATCGCCCAAAAAAAACACTGTCGCATAATTTTCTTGTATTTAACTCTTCGATTTTACTTGTGAGACATGTATTAATTGTAAATCCTATTCACGGTAAACTACTCAACTTTAGTTGCCTGTATCAAGGTTCATCAATTGCAATCGACTGATAAATATTCGCATTATTAGGAATTCGATAGAGAACAATAAAATTTGACCCATCTTTATTCATGCTAAATACAACATCATCTTCTGATCCTCCTGCATCGATAAGTCTGCCCTCCATAATTCCAAATATTTTATTACCAACAATTTCAATACTTCTAATTGCCGCTTTGTCTGCGATTTGATCATTTTTTATTTCTACTAAGGGGCTTGTACCATTTACATTGCCTCTGAAAATTTTGGGGAATGTTTGTGTAGAACTTGGATTAGGAACAGGAATACCATGACAATAATAAATATCACCATTAATGTCAACGTCAAGTTCGTTTACTAGGCTACTTGCACTGGTAACATCAGGATCATCGGGAGCAAGTTGACCAAATCGTGCTGCTGTTAGGAGTTCTTCAGGTTCATATAGTACCTCCACAGAAGCAACCTCACCGGCTGCCGCACCAAGGGTAATATCATAAGCTCCATTGGATCTCATGATGTTTTCATCTGTTCCTATGGAAATCCAGATGAGATCAGATTCATTAAATACGCTAACCTTGGCGGTAAAAGCAGGATTGTCCATAATAAATCCAGTGGCCTGATTATATACAATTTGCGGTGTGCCCGTACCGGACGTGTTTCCACGAACAATAACACCTGAGGGCGTGGTTCGCGATATCCAATACAAGTTGGTTCCCGAAACTGCCAGTGATGTCATATTTTTCGTAACAGTGGTGGCATTTTTGTAGATCTGTTTCCAAGTGAATGTGTTGCCCGAAACAATATCTGCCATCCAAAGTTTGTTGTCACTTGTCCGTGCAAAAATTTTATTCTCACCTTCATGGACAAGTACCTCAACTGCTTTTTCAGTAAAAATCTTATCCACAACGGGTTTATCTTCCGCATTAAAGGTGACTCTCATTAATCCCTGCGAAGGACCTGCGAGGTAAATTGTAGGTGGCGGTGTACCAACTTTGAAAACGGGACCTTTAATCTGGGTGCTCTCAAGTACTTTTACGTATATATTTCCTTCAGTCGCTCCTAAAGGTACTTCAACCTGCATTCTACCATACTGTGCACCGCTTTGTACGATGGCGGGAATAAGAATACCACCGGAACCAGAAAAGAATACCTTATTATCTACATCCACGTTACTAAACCCAAACCCCTCGATCGCCACTACACTACCAATAGGCGCTACACTTGGAGTCACAGTTTGGGGAGAGGGTTTCGTAATGGTGATTCGAATGTCTTCTTTTGAAAGTTCAATTCCGTTGATGATTACTTTTATCGGTGAATTGTTTTTGGTTCCCTTGGGGACCTGCGTAGTAAAGCGATCTTGGGTAGCGTTAACTGATAGGGCTGGCACTTCTATATTTCCACCACCATTAGCTTCATTTAAGGTAAACGAAATAGTTATCTCACTTGCGGTAAAGGGAAAACGACTCCCCACCACAGTGATAATACTACCTTCCCAGATAATGCTTGGAAGAATAGTGGTGTAGTTAAATGGTACAGTAAATGGTCCGCCAATGGCCGTACTACCATTTAAAGTTAAGTAAATAAAACCACTGTTAACACCAGCAGGTACTTTAACCTTTAATTGAGTATCGGTGACCTCTAAAACGGTGGCCGGCACACGACTGGCACCTGTTCCGGTGAACTCGACCGACAAATTCGCAGGTTGGGTTCCAAAATTATCACCTTCTATTACTACTTCTTGTCCTGTATCTCCTGTATCGGGGCTCAAAGAATAAATTACGGGTGCATCACTTACCAGCACCTTAACTGTTATCGGGTTTGATTCATTTCCATCAGCAATAACTACAACATCTGTTATTTTTTCAGTTTCGTCTTCCTTCAATAATTTCGGCACTGTGACCTTTATTAAGGTGTCACTTACTAATTGGTTAGGCGCCAGCACACCGCCTATCCGAACTCTGGGTGTGAGTGAAAAATTGGTTCCACGCACGGTCAAACTAGATTGCTCGGGTATGGTTTGAGGATTGAAAGAAGTAATATTAGGCCGAATAACAAATACCGGACCCGTAACCGATTGTCCAAATGTTTTTAATGACAAACGGCCCGTGGTTATTTTTTGGCCTACTCGAATTGTTAAAGAAGTGTCAGATTTTTCCAAAATCTGACCGAATGTCATGCCGTTGATAGTTAAAGCAAAATCACTGGACCCTGGGTTAAAGAATTTTCCTTTAACTTGAATGGTATCGCCAGGTATACCCGAAGAAGGAATATATTGGCTAATGGCGGGTTGCAAAACGGTGAATTCAATCGGACTGACAGCAGGATTGGACTCTTCTACATCGCTTACAACAACTGAAATCTTTCCTGATTTTGCCCCTTGAGGTATACGAACCCAGATGGTGTCTGGCTTTACTTCTAAAATTTTAAGATTAATATCATCGCATTGAACAACATTTATCTTTGGGTCTACGCTAAAACGTTTGCCGATGATAGCCACAATTGAATTGACCGGACCTTCGGTTGGGATTATTTCGGTTATTATTGGCTGATAAATGGTTATCTCATTATCATCTTTCTGGCAAGATATTACGAAATTCAAAATTACTGCCAGAAAGATCAATAAGCTCGAGTGTTTCATAATAAAGTTAACAATCTTAAAAAGCAAATGTAAGGATGATAGAGCAGGCGAGTCATCCTCCTTTGTAAAGTTATTGTTAACTCAATTTTACGTTACAGAACTTGATTGTGTGAATGGCTTATCGAAAAAAATTACGCTTGCTTATACTAACAGCCTCATAATGAGCCATCAACTGATGGTAGTGATAATTCGCACCAAAATTTTCATTTACATGGGCCATCCCTGATGAAATTATGCGGTTGTAATCCTCATCAGACAGTTGGTTTGCGTGCTGAATAACGCTAATGAAATCGTGTTGATTCCCGCTATCGAACAAAAAACCATTTTCGGAATGAGTTATTAACTCCTTCATTCCCCCAATTCTGGCTGCAATTGGGGGTGTGCCACAGGCCATGGCTTCAATCAAGGTAAGGCCAAAGGTTTCATAGGTTAATGATGGCGACACCAGGTAGCGTGCATGTTGTATCAAAGGGATTAGTTTATCGGGCGTTTGGTAGCCTAAAAGCGAGACGTTTGTCAGATTATTTTCCTTAATGAAATTAATAAGCAACGCTTTATCCGGCCCATCGCCCACGATAAAAAGTCGAAAATTTTGTAGATACTTCCAGGCTTCCAGAAGAAACTGCACTCCCTTTTCATGGGACAATCTACCTACGTATATAAAATAATCAGACTTAACCGAATCGGGTCCGTACTTTGAAAGGTCAAGAAAATTGTAAAGCCGAAAAATCTTCCCTTTCATTCTATTTCGATATTCAAGATGCTTATTCACCACAAAGTCGCTTACGCACAGAAATCGGTCAACGTAATCTTCATAAAAGAAAAAAGTGTCGCGCAATGTGGCCTCCAGGAACGAAACCGAACTGAGTAGTAGAGAATTCCGATTACATCTTTTAACAATTGAATACATTTTGTTTCGTTGCGAACAAAGTTCACAGCTTTTTCCTTGGGTATCCATCATAGAATACACCGGACACAATAATTTATATTCATGCACGGTCATCACCACTGGGAGTTTATACCTTCTTAAAACCGGAAGGATGGCCGATGTTAACCGGCTTTGGAAAATATGAAGATGTACAACATCAGGTCGAAAGTGATTGATTAATCGATCCAATTGGTCTGCAGCTGAAGGGTTATAAATGAATCGTAATGCCTTTTGAGCTTTATTCAGATAACCTGTTTCAGCCTGTAAATCAGTACCTTCAACAAAAAATTCTGCGTATTGAGTTCTTTCATTTCGGTTGTCCAAAGAGCTAAAATAGGCTACCTGATGTCCGTTTTGTTCCAAAAGTTTGCCAGTATCAAGGTAGACCTTGTCGGCACCACCCCGGAGATAATGGAAATTATTTATAAGTAATACCCGCATCACTTGAATCTAAGCATATTCGTTACCACATGTTGGGGGGCGACTTTTTTCCAACTGGTGTAGTCAATAAATCCCTCTGCTGGTGCGGCCCCTTTCCATTCATTAGTTGAAAACAATAATGTATTAAGGAGTGGAATATTTCGTTGTGATCTGAAGAACCGAATTGCTTTCGATTTTTCCTTTAAATCGCCTGTGTATAAATATTTTGACATGTTTAGTGGAAAAGTTTGCCATGTGCTTCGGTAAAAAAGTAGTCTGCAGTTCTCATTTCCCTCAGTGGCTTTCACAGCAGAAAGGGCTAGCACGTGATGGTCGGGTGTTCTATCATTGGGTGCTGGCGAAAGAACCAGATTATAGTTTTGGGTTTTAATTTCAATCAACAGAGAACTATCCAAAACTCCAGTATAATTCTCTAGCGATCCATCTTTGAGCGATAGGTATTTAATACTTCCCAAAATTAATCCACGTAATGCCATCAATGATTCTTGTTTTCGAGAGTATTGGATGTCGGGGTAAAATTGGTTGGTTTGACAATTACTGCCATCTGTTATATATAGTAGATCAATCCGATTGCGTGGACTCTCTTGCTGTAGAAAAAAATAAGCGCCCAATATTTCGTCATCAAAATGGGGAACTAAGATAAGAATATTTTGACCGTCTCTTTCTAAATGCTGCCCACTAACACTCAACTTCCGCTTGAATCGAGTTCGTATGAAAAACCAAATTGAGATCAAACAATCGTAAATATCAATCCCAAGAGGTGAGGAAAGCAACAAATTCTTCAAATGCTTTATCATGCGTCAAAACTAAAAAATAATTAAAGGCTCAAAAGGAACTTAGTAAATAGTTACAATAATATAATGCGTGTAATGTCGAAACCTATCAAACCTAAGACTTGAAAAAGAAGTAGGTTGAACTATCAACATTAAATTTAACTTATTGTAGTACACAGTTTTTGAACGAGGCCAATCCTAAGTTGTATGCATTTCCAACGTTATTATTGAAATAGCCAACATGGTAATCTGACGGATTTAATGGAAAATCAGAATCCCTGAAAAATCAACCGTACCTGCTTAGAAATTAAAATCTTCAAATCGAGCTAAATCCCTCAAGGAAACGGTTCGATATCTGGACCTTTTGAGGTACTATAGAGGTTGCTTCCAAAAAGCAACCTCTATTTGTTTTTAAAGAGGTAAATTCATATCGATGTATTACGTGTACGTGCTCGTTAATGAAACTCGCAATAATAAAGGCCCAGCCAAAATTTAGTCAAAGAAAGACTGAATATTAATTTTGACAAACTCTATGAAGAGTCTTATCAGGTTATCAATTTTGAAGTTTAGGTGTAGGACACCTGATCAATACGATCTTACCAATGAAAAATAAATCAAAACCACATAAGCAGCAACTAAACACAACCACAAATAGCAAACGCCAATGGTCGATTGTTGGGATCGTTTTGCTTGCTGCAATAGTTGGCCTTATCTATTGGATGAACAGAGAGGGTAGTCAATTAAGTAAGTCAACATCTGCCCCACCCACGCAGGCGCAAACCAAAGCAGATCAGAATCAATTAGTCGGCCGGTGGGTACGTACGGATAGTGATGGCGCTTATCTCATAGAAATTAAAAGTGTCGCTGCGGATGGCAAACTCGATGCCGGTTACTTCAATCCCAATCCCATTCATGTAGGCCGAAGCGAATGGCAACAGAAAAATGGTAGCCTGATGATTGTTGTTGAGCTGCAAGATGTAAATTATCCAGGCTCGACCTATACCTTAAACTTGTTGCCTGGTGGAGATCGGATGCAAGGTAATTACTACCAGGCTGTTGAAGGGACTAACTTTGATGTGGAGTTTATGCGTAAGTAGTATCAAAAAAGGAACCTCTGCGTATCCGCCAGCAGGCAGACAAAGCAGAATTCATTCCCATGGTTGGTTCATCCGGGTTTAGTTGGAGTAAAACGAATCCTACTGGCAGCCAAAGCTACTTGGCTGGTTAACCGTGTGGCGATCAACTTTTCAAAGTAATGCACTACACTGCCCTGGCCGGAACCATCCATGTTTCTACGTGTACTCCATTCTATTCTTATCCTCTTTTATTCTGCGAGAAGTTCTTATTCTGGCAGCTGTTTAAGTGTATTTTTGAGAGTATTTAAATAAAGGCACGATTCCGGGTTGCGCAAAATGTAGAAAAATAGCGTAACCAAGGATAGAAATGTGATCATGCAAGTCTCAAAAATATTCGTACGAGTAGCCAAAATCCTTGGGCGAACAATACTGGGTCTTTTGCTGATTTTTCTCCTGGTTTTGATCCTCATTCATTTACCACCTGTACAGAAGCAAATCACCCGCAACTTGTCAACCTATTTGTCGTCTAAAATTGAGGCGAAAGTTGAAATCCAAAGAATCACATTTTCTCTACTGGGGACCATAACCCTAGATAATCTGTCCGTTTGGGACCCAGAGAACAATCTGATTATTTCAATTCATAAAGCAGAAGTTACATCGAGTATTTACAATTTAGCTACTGGCGACTACATCTTTGATCAGGTTCATCTTGAAGGTGCAGCATGTAGTCTGGTTCAAGATCAAGACGGTTTGAATATTCAATTTATTGTAGATGCCTTTAAGCCGAAAGAAAAACAATCTTCTGCTACATCAGCACCAACAACACTTCAGTTTAAAAATATTCAATTACAAAACGTTGCATTTGAATTTACGTCCACACTAAGTGGCATATCCGTTGATCTTGATCTGGGTGAGTTTACGAGTCAGCAAGCTGAGTTTTCCACGAATCCGACTACCCTCAAAGCCGATCAGATTATAATCCAACAGACTTTTGTAAAAATGTTGTCTCTACAACAGCCTGAGGTTGAAAAAGACAGTCATCCGTCAACAAACACAACCCTCCTAAGTCCAGATTTTGGCACTGGTATCATATTCGAGATCAAAGATCTTGTGTTGAAAGAGGATCATTTTTATTTTCACAAAGATCAGGTTAAGGAAACTTCGAAATTTGATCCTGCTCACCTAACATTAAATAGTATAGAGTTAAGTCTGTCCGATATTTTAATCGACAAAGACTCATTAGCTGCAACATTGCAATCATTCTCCACTCAACTTCCCGGGTTTAAAGTAACAGATGCCCTCGCTAATATTCATATAAATCCGAGTCAATTGGTTATTTCGAACCTTGAACTTACTTCTGGCACGAATGAACTTCATGCCAATTTCACAGTTCCGAATAACTTGCAATTTGCCAAAGAAAAAACGCATGACAAACTCCAAATCGATGCACAAGGTCGGGTTGATCCTACCGATTTTGTTTATTTTTTCAATGACTCGCTAATAAAACAATTCAATAGCTGGGGACCTACTGAGTTCGCCACAGCAGGCACCTATACCCTTGGGAAAGGCGAAATAAAGACATTGAAAATAAAAACAGGGAACAGTCACATTTTTGGCAATGGCATGGTGAGCGATGTATTCAATCTCAAAAGTATCGCTTGGAAAGATCTGGTAGTTAACGCAACTATCGGCCCTGACTTCAAAAAAATAGTGTCCCCTCGCCTTCCAACTATCTATCTACCACCCGACATACAACTCCAACTGACGAGTTCAGGAAATACAAGCAACCTGGTGGCCCATGTAAAAGCCATTTCGCTATGGGGTGAAGTTGATATTGAAGGCCAGGTTAGCCGGCAAGTGAACAACGTAGCAATCAATCTAAATCTGAATGGTGCAAAAGTCGACCTCGGAAAATGGATGAATCTTTCCTGGTTAGGACCTACAGAAATTAAGGCTGCTGCTACCGGAATTATTGGCGAGGATCAACATCTTAAAATAAGCGGACTGATTGACAACATACATGTGCTGGATCAATCCATCCATAACATTTCATTTCAGGGCACGACCAATACAGATAGCGCAGCGGTCTCTATTTCAATTGCTGACTCTAATTATAGCTCAGAGATTCTTTCAGAGATTTTGTTCACCGACCCATGGGTGTTCACCAACACTATTCAATTCGATAATTTCAAACTGGGGCAACTGCTTCGCACGGACAGTACTTTATTAATCGCTGGCAACACTAAATCTAAAGTAACCATTAACTCATCTTCTTTGGAGGGTACGTTAGCAGGTACCCGAATGTTATTTCACAAACAAACTGCAGGATATTCCATGGATACGCTTGCTTTCCACGCCTTTCTTTCATCCACCAGGAGTGACATTGATTATTTCTCAGATAATGCGAAGGCCAATTTGGTAGCCAACTTTGATATCCGGGATCTCCCAGAAGTATTCGAGCAATGGTCTGGAAATATTTTAAAAGATATTGATACAACCATCCACACAACAAGAAACAGGACCGCCCAAGTTAACATCGATCTGGAAAACGCAAACTTCATTAACCTTTTCGGTATTGAGGTCGATAACTTATCGTCTGTAAAATTGAAAGGTGCATTCGATGAACAAAAACAAACGGCAACCGCACAGGCTTCATCAGGAAAATTTAAAGGCTATGGAATTTCACTGGATACCTTGTACATGAACCTGGTAATCAACCGGGATAGTACTAGTGTCAGCATGAATGCAGAGCATATACTTTATGATTCTATTCGACTGGGCAATCTCGATTTACATGTAAAAAAACTCGGAGACTCAGCTATCTCAACGCTCCTATTGTCAAAAGATTCTCTTACACTCCTGGGTTTACAAACCCGAATTATACGCACAGACAGTGGAGCATTTGTTTACCCTGATAAACTGCGTGCTTTTAATAAGGATTATTTCATTGATTCAAAAAATCCTGTGCATATAGGAAACAATAACTTAGTGTTTACTGACTTTCACATTAATCGCGATGTGATGCTAGTTAATCTGGATGGTGATTTGAACTACTTTGATGTATCCGTAAAGAATGTGGACCTTACCGCACTCAACCTTCTGCTGTCACCTGATACAACTCTCATTGATAAAGGTCGTCTTAGTGGAAACATCTCTTACTCACGCAATCAAGAACTAGATCTCACGGCACATCTTGATAGTTTGATACTTTACAATTCCAGCCCCTTGATGATAGATGCGACCGCTCTGAGTAATGGAAACCAGGTGCCCTTTGAATTTCTACTGACGAACACATCCAATAAGATTGAGCTAAAAGGCAACTACTTTTCAGACAAAAGAGAAGTCGATGCCACCATTCTGATGAACGTCAATAATCTGGAACTATTTCAGTTTTTGGTTTCCGGAGTAATTGAAAAAATGAATGGAGTCATTCAAGGTGAAGCAGTGATTCATGGGCCCATAGAAAAACCGGATGTAAAGGGACACATACGTTTTGCAGATGTGGGCGTTACTACTGCTACTCCGAGATTAACTTTTAACATTGAAGATGATCGCATTGAACTGGATAATTCTAGCCTGATGTTCAAGGATTTTACCATTTACGACACAAATCATAATCCTCTCACCATTGACGGAAGCATAATCTCAAAAGATTACCAATCCTTCGAGTACGATTTACAAATAAAAAGTGAACAATATACACTCATCAATAATCCTGATTCTGTAAGTGGAAAATTACGTGGTCAACTCGTGATTGATAGTGATATAAAATTGAAGGGTACAGAAAAGGATAGATTTGTTAAGGCTAAACTCAATATTAAAGATGCTACCAATCTTACATTCGTAAATTCAAGTGATGATATTGAAATGCTGAAAGCAGATGGAATTGTTGAATTCATTGATCCGGCCCTCCTCGACTCAGTACTCTTAGAGTCTTCCATTAATTTTTATGACTCCTTGATTTCAAGTTTACCATCTTTCAATCTGAGTTCCACAATCACCCTTGAAGATAAGGCTGTGCTGCGGGTGCTGATTGATGAACAATCCGGAGATTACATTGAAGCTTCGGGTAGCGCTAATCTGGATCTGGGCTATGACCGCACGGGTAATCTTCATCTTACCGGAGATTATACGATCAAGAAAGGAGTTTATCGTTTGTCGTTTTATGATCTGGTTAAAAAGGACTTCGCATTGGTTGCTGGTTCCTCCATTAACTGGAGTGGTAACCCTAAAAATGGAGATCTGAATATTAAAGCTGTGCATACGGTAGAATCCAATTCCATCGGATTGATCGGACATGAGATTGGTGAAAATGAAAAATCGATTTACAAGAGATCACTCGATTATCAGGTGGGGATCAATATCAGTGGTACCCTTGAGAATCCTATCATTTCCTTTTCTTTAGATCTTCCGCAAAATGAAAAGGTGAATTATCCGGTGTTAGCAAATAAGCTGGACCGCCTGCGGCAGCCTGAATATGCATCCGAATTGAACAAACAGGTTTTTGGACTTTTGGTGCTCGGTGGATTTTTGCCCGAGTCCAGCGCGGACGTTAATTCCAATGTGATTGCGACCACTGCTTTATCAAATAGTGTTAATAATTTATTGGCCAGTCAGCTAAATAGGTTTGCGAGTCAATATGTGAAAGGCGTAAACATCGATGTGGGTATTCAATCCTTCAGTGACTACTCGACACCCGGAGGTAAAACCCAAACGGCCATGGACTTCCGTGTATCGAAGAGTATCATGAATGACAGGTTGTCTTTTGAAATCGGAGGTGATTTCGACATCAATCAGGACCAGTCCGGAGCCAACACGGGTACTAAAAATTACCGGGGCGATATCGCCATCATTTATGATCTCACGGGTAAAGGCGATAAGCAACTCAAATTATTTAACAATGAAACGTATGACATTATCTATCAGGAAATACGGAATACAGGTATCTCCTTAATCTTCATTCGTGAGTTTGACAGCAAATCGAAGAATAAAAGCGAGCCTAAATGATCAAGTCGATTACATACCGCTTGTTATTCATTTGGGGCCTGGCATTGACAGGTTGCACAGGGTTGAAAAATATTTCTTCCACGGATCCGCTTTATATTGGGCACGAAATAAATTATTCTACATCTAATGCCACACATAAAAAATTAACTCCAATCATTAGTGGCGTACTAAAACCAAAACCTAATGCTACGTTGTTGTGGATGCGACCTGCGTTGGCCAGAAACAATACGCTCACCGATAGAGCTAAACAGAAGAAATTCTGGAAGAATAAAATTTCGGAGCCAGTTTTACTTTCACAAACTAATCCCATGCAGGTTTCTGCTGCTATTCAAAACAGAATTTTCCACCGCGGATATTTTCACAATACAGTAACCTATGATACTATTCGTGTTGGTGGACGAAAGGCGAAATATGAATACACCATTACCCTGCATGAACCGTATCGATTTGAGTCCATCGTGTTTCCAAAACCAACCCATGCTCTCACTCAAAAGATAACTGATTACCAAACAGAATCGGTATTAAAAAAAGGTGACATCTACTCGTTGGAATCAGTCAAGAATGAGCGGATCAGAATTGACAGAAACTTAAAGGAACATGGCTACATTTATTTTAATCCGGAATTTATTTCTGTAAAGGCAGATACCGTAACCGGTAATCATCAGATCCATGCAGAGGTAACGGTAAAACCAGAAACACCACCCGAATCAAAAAAGCAATATACCCTAAGAAAAATCTTTATCCATGACGACCATGTGCTTGATAACGCCCTGGCTGACACGCTTCAGTTCGAAAATTATTATCTGATCTCTCAACATAAAGCACTTCGCTTCCCGGCACTTCAGCAAGGAATATTTCTGAAGCCAGGAGAACTTTATGCCAGTTCTAATTACCAGCAAACGATTCGTTATATGAACGAACTCCCCATCATCAGAAATGCAAGCATCAAGTTTTCTCCCCATGGAAATACCGACTCATTGGATGTGATCCTCTACTTATCGCAACGAAAAAGATTTGCCTACTCCGCAGAATTCAATGCCATATTCAGGTCAACTAATTATTTTGGCCCGGGTATGATATTCAGTTACACTGACCGAAACAGGAACAAAGGTTCGGAAATGTTGAAAATAAATCTGCGAGGAAGATTTGAAATGCAGATTGTTGATGGCGAAATCAATCCTGCCTATGAACTGGGTCTTGAAGTAAACTACCGGTTACCAAAGTTCTATCCTTCCTTTTTATTTAACACAGCCAAAAAAAGTTTACCCAAAACAAACATCACGGTAGGTTACAATCTGTTCAACCGATTGGATCTTTACCGGCTGAACTCACTCTATACAAACTTTGGTTACCGGTGGGGCAAGACGGACCGTATCAGTCATTCTTTCAATCCGATTGAAATCATTTTTACACAGATACCTGAATCTTCGAAGTCAGCAGAATTTAACGATTATCTACAAGAGAATCCTGGGGTGCAGCGAAGCTTTGATGAGCAATTTATTGTTGGCACGGGCTACGAATTTACCTTTCAACCCGTAGCCGCTAGTCGAAATGACTTCTTCTTTCGAGGCGGAATTGATTTAGCGGGTAATATCTTGAATGGTTTTTATTCTGCCACCGATGCAGACAAAGATTCATTGGGAAGATACACGCTGTTAGGCGTTCCCTTTTCACAATATGTGCGAACGCGAATTGATGTACGATATAGTTTCAATTTCAATCGGTCAAAACTCGTTAGCCGGTTTAGCACCGGAGTCGGTATACCCTTAGGTAATTCAAAAATACTTCCCTACATAAAACAATTCTATGTGGGCGGCACCAACAGTTTGCGTTCCTTTATCGCACGATCAGTCGGTCCGGGAAGTGAAGTGCCACCAGATGGATATAATGACCTGACGGGTGACATCCGTATTGAAGGCAACCTGGAATACCGGTTTGATATTTCCACTAAACTAAAAGGTGCTTTATTCGTGGATGCGGGAAATATCTGGCTCTATCAGGAAGACGCTTCGCGACCGAATGGAACCTTTCGTTTCAGCACTTTCGTGGATGAGATTGCTATTAGTTCCGGATGGGGTTTACGCTGGGATTTCACTTTTCTGGTGGCCCGCCTAGACTTTGCCTATACGGTGCGCACACCGTACTTACCTGCTGGAGAACGATGGATCACAGATTTTAATTTCTGGAAACCTGCCATCAATATTGCAATCGGGTATCCTTTCTAACTCAGGATACAGGAAATAGTTGAAGTTAGATTTGAATATAAGATCTTTAAAAATGTAGATGGTACTCGATCCTTTAAAGAAGATATAAATCATGAGGAAGCACTACGAACCGATTATAATTACTATGCTTGTTCTTTTATTCATTACGTATGGACACGCACAGGATACCCTTAAGCTCAGCAATGGTGACCAACTTCATGGCGAAATAAAATCACTCAACAAAAGTGTGCTGACTTTTGAAACCGATTATTCCGATGCTGACTTTAAAATCGAATGGAAAGATGTTACGGAAATCAGCAGTACTCAAAAGTTCAATATTTTTTTAAGTTCAAGAGAAAAAATTTACGCCTCCTTCAGGGATTCAACAACGGTCGGAGTTGTTGCTTTGGCGCTTGAGGGTGGAGGTATTCGCACAGTAAACCTGAATGAAATTGTAATCATAGATCCAATCAAAGATTCGTTTGCTGATCGGTTCAAGGCCAGTATCAGTGCAGGCTTAACCTTGACGAAAGCCAACAATGCCAGGCAATTTTCGTCACGGGCAAAGGCATCGTATCATACCAAAAACTGGCAATTGAGTGGTAATATTAATGATACCCGAAGTGAGCAAGACAACGTGGAGCCCATCAGGCGAACGGATGGAAGCGTTAATTTCAATTACCTTTTCTATGATAATTGGTTTGCGGCATTTCATTACGATTTTCTAAGCAACACCGAACAACAGATTAAATTACGAAGTACTCAAACCCTTGCCATTGGAAACCTGCTGGTGAGAAATAATAAATTATATCTTTCAGGGAGCGCTGGAATTACCTTCAACCGGGAAAACTATTATAATGAATCCGAAATAATAAATACACAAGAAGGGTTTATGGGCGCTGAATTTAACGCGTATGATATTGGCGATCTGAGCTTCCTTGCCAAGATAGGCTATTACCCAAGTTTCACAGAAAAAAATCGTCACCGTGTAAATTTTTCTTCGGACGTCAAGTATGATTTTCCCCTTGACTTTTTTATTAAAGTGGGATACACACTCAACTATGACAGCAAACCACCCAATGATGGCGCACAGCAAGACTATGTTTTTCAGACCACATTGGGATGGGAGTTCTGATCCCACCAGGAGAGTTATTCAAACTGATTCCAAAAACTGAAAAAGAAATTTAATGCAAGTTATTCTTTGCACCTATGCAAGTGGTGTCCCTTACTTTTTTCAATTTTTGGGAATAAAGTTTTTAAAATCAGGATTATCGGTTTGGATGATACCTGTCTTTCTCATTTCAAAAACATGGTACTGCCAGGGCTTCATATCCAGATACAGTCCACCCTCCTGCAAGTCATCGCCATCACGATCGTAAGAGGCTTCACTCAATGAATCCTGAAGAGTCCAGGACGCCCTGGTGAGATCGGTGAAGGGTAGTTGCAGATAGCATTGTGAGGAATGCGGTTTGTAGTTTACTACTACCACCAACTTTTCACCCTCCGTGCTACTCCAGCCGAATGAAATGAATGAATCATAGGAACCATTACCTTCCCAGGCAGGAGTGCATCCAAGAAGTTTCCACTCACCACCCCGAAGCAGGGGTGCCTTTACTACTGAAAGCAGCGATGCATAAAAATTTTGCAGATCTGGATTGAGCGGCTCATGCGGTGCGCGTACCAGATGCGGTGAAATTCTTTTCGTTCTACCTTCCAATTGTCCTTGATGAAAGAATCGCAGGCCCGGTGATAAAAATGTAACCACTGCCGCAGACTTATGTTGATCCGTTCCGAAGGTTACAGCTGCCCGCGGTTCATCATGGTTTTCGAGAAAATGGGCCAGTTTATTCTGAAAATCAAGTGCGGCATGAAGATGACCACGAATAAATGGAACATGGCCTTCCTGCAAGCGATCATATAATCTTTTATCATAGGTATAGTCAAAGCCTTGTTGCTGAAGCGTCCATTCCAGATCCCAATACACTTCGGCCAGGAAACAAAATTGAGGATGTTTATCGCGAACTGCCTTGATGGATTCAGGCCAGAATGATTGTGCTTTACGACCCCACGTTCTTTCAAAAATTTCGGGGAGGATGAGCATGGCCATATCACATCGCACGCCATCACATTGGCCCGAGATGCGCACGAGTTCTTTCATCATGGCATTTACTGTGGCCGGGTTGCTATAATCCAATTGTACCGTATCGGGCCAGCCGGAAAAGTATGGGTCGCGGCCATAAGCGAGAATCAACTCACCTATGTTATTTTTTAATCGGGAGTAATTCTGCGGAGTTTGTGCGAGGTTGTCTTCCGTTCCGGAAACAAAATATTCCGGATGCGAAGTAACCCACGAATGATCGGGGCCCATGTGATTGGGAACAAAATCGAGCATTAGCTTAAGTCCCCGATTTTTCAATTTTTCGCGAAGACGCTGTAAGGCGGCATCACCACCCAGGTTAGGATGCACATGGTAATCAGCAATGGCAAACCCTGAACCTCCTATGTCCTTCTCCTTCAGATCATACAATGTTTGTTCGAACTCGTGCCGCCACTCTGGGTTTTCAAGCGAAACTTTTCGTCCTTTCTCACCCGTAGTCCAAACGCTTAAGAACCAGATCCAATCAAAGCCCATTTCAGCCAGGCGGTCCAGTTCTTGGTCAGGAATATCATCAAATGTGGCCGAACGGCCAAGTTCTTCCGAAAGTTCAGTGAGCCAAACCCGGGTGTTGATTTGATATAAGGATGGGTAGTTAGCTTGTTTCACTTTTGTACAACTTGTCTAAAGTTGTTTATTATTCAGCAAAATCTACCTGTATCCAGCTTCCTCTATTCGTAGGTAAACTCAGTACCCTTAAATAAGGTAGCCCCTATTGACAATACCATAGCGTTGCCACTGAAATTTTGATAGGGCTGCCCGGTAGAATCTGAATAGCCTTTCTTATAGAAGTCTGTTAAATAATACCTGAATTTTATGTTGGCACCATAAGGCAACTGAATACCTGCCATTACATATTGCTGTATGGGAGTTCTATCAGAAAACCAGGTGCTAAATTTTGTTTTCTCCTCATTTAAAAAAGTCTTCTCCTTATAGTTTAATGGAAACTCAACCGCATAGCCTCCAAAAAAATAAGCACCATTCATGTTACCAATTTTAATACCCACTGGGATACCCAAGTTATAAGAACGGACTTTTTTACGGGTGAATTCATCCACGTCATAGATAAAGCCCACATTACTTAATGATAACCCAAGGAATAATCCGGCTTTTTCAGAAAAGTCTTTGTTCACTGCATTCTGAAAATTAAATACGGGGGCAAACCGCACTGGGCCTGTGAGGTCCTGCCCGTTGTTGCTTGCATCCGACCAACTGAACAAGTATTCAATAGAACTGGTGGTGTATACTTTTTGATCTTGTGCACGAACAGCGTATGTAAGTATAAGGGCTGATAAAAGAATTCCTAGCTTTTTCATAGTAGTAAATTATATAGCGAATTAAGTTACCGCGAAATTCATTTGAATTTCATTGTTATGCAAATCTAAAACAGAATATCTTGAAGAAATAAAACCGATATGTGAGGTAAAAATAAAATCAATAAAATGCCTGAGCATTATATTTAATTAATTTATTAAACGAGTGCGTTTAACTCCGATTTACTAACTGCTATCAAGAAGAATATCTCTTAGGCCATGTCGAGCTACCAGCTCATATACAAGTTGATAAACAAATTCATGATTGAATCGTCAATTAACAGTAGAAACTTGATCGTACCCATGACAATAGTCATATTTTATTCCCCCTTCATTGATCACATTTGCTATTAAATTATGGTTCCCGGACTTACAGGGAGCTTAAATTCTAACCAGAAACTTATATGGCCAGGAAACTATTGAAACACTTCCAGTCGAAACAACGGAGTGTAGAAGAGCGCATGGAGAAAGGCAAGAAATTGCGTTCTAAATTTCCACGCCTTAAACAAGGCGAGTATAAACCATCAAAAAAACGGACCGATCCTATTGCTATTTTAGAGGCACAGGGAAAGACCCGGGTTCCTGAATTAGTCCCCATCCGCTATGCGCGCATGCTCACCTCACCCTTCGCCTTTCTTCGCGGGGGTGCCGCAATAATGGCAGCCGATCTTGCAGCAAATGGTAAAACAACCGGATTGAAGGTTCAGGCCTGTGGCGATATGCACCTTGCTAACTTTGGCATCTTCGCTTCTGCGGAAAGGAACCTTATTTTTGGCATCAATGATTTTGATGAAACCTTGCCGGGTCCGTGGGAATGGGATTTGAAACGTTTGGTGGCAAGCATCGTAGCGGGCGGAAGATTTCTTGGCGCAACAAAAACATTGTGTGAAGAATCTGTTCGATCAGCCGTAAGCTCTTATCGTAAACGAATGCGTCAGTATGCGTGTATGGGGAATATGGAATTGTGGTATTCCACTATCAACGAAGATGATATCAGAAGGAACCTTAAAGGCACCGCCCAGGAAGGCTTAAGAAAAATTACCGGTAAAGCACGTGAACGCACACACATGCAGGTGCTCGACAAACTTACCGACCTGGTGGATGATAAATACCGCCTCCGCGATGATTCTCCTTTCATTATTCATGTAACACATACGGAAACAGGTAAAACAATTAATGAAGCATTGGAGTTGTTTCTTCAGTCGTACACAGCATCTCTCGCTGACGATCGCAGATATTTACTTTCGCAATACCGCATTGTGGATGTGGTCCGCAAGGTAGTGGGCGTGGGGAGCGTGGGCACCCGGTGCTGGGTAATTTTTCTCAAAGGAAACCATGACGAAGATCCACTGTTTCTTCAATTAAAAGAAGCACAACCATCGGTGATGGAACCGTATATCGGGAAGTCAAAATATAGTAATCATGGCCAGCGTGTAGTAGCAGGCCAGCGGTTGATACAAGGCGCGCCTGATATTTTCCTTGGATGGGGTGAGCAAGGTGGCATGCAATATTATGTAAGACAATTACGCGACATGAAAGGCGGTGTGGAATTCGATCCGGAAAAAGTAAAAATCGAAAACCTCCCTCAATACGCTGGGTTATGCGCGTGGTCCATGGCACTGGCACATGCCAAATCAGGAGACCCGGCCCTGATTGCAGGGTATGTGGGAAAAAATGATGACCTCGATGATGCGATGGTTCATTTTGCGTTTGCCTATGCGGATCAAACTGAAAAAGATTATCAAGCTTTGGTACATGCAGCAAACAGTGGAAAAATTAAAGTAGCCGCTTCAGCATCTTAGGTTGGTGTCCTACTAAAAAACGTAGGACACCTAACACTAGCCAATTGACACCAGTTGATTAAAACCTAATACCCAACCCTAATGATGCCGTATTCAACCAGCCATCTTTGTAATAGCTATTTGACATCCATAATAATTCATACTCTGCACTTAAGAAAAGTTTTTCATTCAAAAGATACATGAGGCCTGCACCGCCACCGCCAGTAAAACCACTATCATTAACCTCAATACTGCCAAGATTGCCACCTCTTTCCAAATGAGAAAACTGCCAACCGATTGCGCCTTTAATAAAGCCCTTTGCTTTATCGCTACCAAATAAGAATTTCGGAGCATAGTAAACGGGCCAAGCCCCAATGTCATAATTTGTACCTAAAGAAGTTCCTTCAGTTTCCCCCGAAAGCTTCACATAACCAACCGATACTCCATGAGCAAATTTAGTTCCGGTAGGAGTGTATTCATATACACCGTTGACACGCCAACCTGTTGCTTTTACATCGGTGTCTTCTATTGTGGCAAAACTATAGCCACCACTTAAAGTGAAACTGTTTTCCTGACTCCATACTGATATGGAAAAGAAAGAACAGACTGTAATTAAAATTATTTTTTTCATAGGGTTATATTAAGTGATTGATTTTAGTTTCCTGTTTATAGATTAAACCCAAACCGGATATTGGGCCCAAAGGTATTCATGTCATAACGGAAGCGGTCCTCACCGGTGCCCTTATCATAATCTATTCCGATAATACGATAGCCAATAGTGGTTTGAAATAGATTTGAAAAACGGTAGCCCGCATATCCCTGAAGCTGCCAGGTAAATGTTGAGCCGACACCAAACCCACCAAAGTCCCCGCGAAATACAAAGAGCCATTTGTCATTAATGTCTGCTGTGAGACGTGTAACAATAACGGGATCAACCCAGGTTTTAGAAAGCGATGCGTTCAACGATTCTGTTCCGTTTAAAGTGTTTCTGATAATATCCATTTCCGAGCTGATGTTGTTGAGCCTGAGGGCCATGCCGGATTCTAAAAAGGGAGCAATGCGATAAAGTCCTGCCAATTCATAACCAAGTTGTTTTGCAGTTACTTTTCCGGAATTGATAATGGTTGAAGGAGTCGCATCTTGTTTCAGATTCATGTACAACAAATCTGACGTGATTGCCCACTTGTCATTTTGCGCTTCCAGGTATAGCATCGCTCCAAACTGAAGTTTGCTAAAAATATCTCCGGCATTGGCATCTACATCTACGCTGGGTAAATTACGAATTCCGGTTTCACCTGACATAGAAGGAAACATCATATACGGTTCGATCAGAAATTTCCATTTCTTATCCAGAATATTTTGCTGGGCTAAACTGCTATTGGCACTGACTGCGAGAAGAAGTACGATAATGATTGTTTTCATTAAAATTATTTCTTTCGGATTTTAAATTACACGATTACGCAGATCCCTATTATGGACTTTTTTTTGAACCGTAAACTTAAGATGGGGTGTCAAAATGTTTTAAACGCGATCGTCCATTAACAGTGAACCACTATTTTAATCTTTAGGCTATCATTTGACTCTCTTCGCTTGAGATTGAGAACCTATTATCTGACTTTTATTTTAATCAAAGTGATCTGAGAAATGGATTACCCTAAGTTTCAGTATTAAATCCCTCCTCGACATCCTCCACCATTCAGCAGGCCAGAAACTTTTCTGTGATAGGTTTGTTAAAATTTGGGCAAAACATCTTAAACCTCGATAAAAAGCGTATTTACACATTGGTACTAGACGGATCAGTTTAGTACTTTAGCCAAAAAATAACTTCGGCCTCATGAGCAGGAATAACTCTATCAATATCTGGATTAAGACAGGGTACGAACAATTTGCTGCTGAAGGACTTGAAGGCATACAGGTGGAACGCCTTGCAAGAATCACCGGCCTAAACAAATCAGGGTATTACCATTACTTTGGAGATCGTGATAGTTTTTTAGGACAGCTAATGAATTATCATATCTCACTAGCAGAAAATCTGGCCAATGATATGCGGCAAATAAAAAATTTTGATCCCGATTTTGTCCAGGTGTTGTTGAAATATCCTTTTCCCATAATTGTGCACATGCAACTGGTAAGGAACCGCCAAGATAAATTTCTAAACGATGTCTATAACCAGGTGAATGAATTTGTTGACCGAGCGATACTTCCAAGGTGGGCACAATTTATTGGCACTCCGCATAATCACGAGTTTGCACTCAAGTATTTTGAACAGATTCGCGACATGTTTTATTCACGCATCACCTTGAAGAACATGAATCACGATTTTTTGCATAATCTTATTTATGATGCAAAGGGGTTGGTTCAGGAAGCTATTAAAATGGACTCTAATCAACCCTAGACATAGACGAAATCGTCTACTTCGTTGCTCGTCTTTTATGGATATTTGAGATTCCCTAAATCGTTTTGTATTACAAATTCTAAACAAAACTGTAAACTTACTACCAACTTTTGCATTACAAATAACTCTGAACCCTATGAAAAAAGATGTCTTTAAGATTTTAATGCTGGTCGGTTTTATGGCCTTTATGGCCTGTGAAACCAAAAAACCAGAACCTGCTACTCTCGACAGTAATACTGGTGGTATTGATCGAACCTCACTCCCAATAAGAGAACCGGCTCGTCCGACCTCCAAAGAGTTAGATGTGCGTAATGCGACTCCCCCGCCACGTTTTGAAGTAAAAGCGCCCAAAGAAGCGCCCAATGTTGTTGTCGTTTTGATTGATGACATGGGCTTTGGAGTGTCGGAATCTTTTGGTGGCCCTGCACAAATGCCCACTATGGATAAACTTGCACAAGGAGGTATTCGTTACAATCGCTTTCATACTACCGCCTTGTGTGCCCCTACCCGCACGGCACTGCTTACCGGGTACAATCATCATTCCAATAACATGGGTGTAATCACAGAATTGGCTTCTACCTATCCGGGTTACACAGCAGTTCGTCCGCAAAGTATAACTCCCATGGCAGAAGTGTTACGCCTGAATGGCTACAACACAGCTCAGTTTGGTAAATGCCACGAGGTACCACCGTGGGAGATTTCAAATAACGGCCCACAGGATCGGTGGCCCACTCGTTCTGGCTTTGAGAAATTTTATGGCTTCCTGGGCGGTGAAACCAACCAGTGGGCTCCACTCATTTATGATGGGGTTACAATGATTGAGACTCCGCATGATCCGAATTATCACTTTACCACTGATATGACCAATCAGGCGATATCCTGGGTGCGTCAACAACAATCCTTACAACCCGATAAACCTTTCTTTATGTATTATGCACCAGGGGCTACGCACGCTCCGCATCATGCACCGAAAGAATACATTGAAAAGTATAAAGGAAAATTTGATGGCGGTTGGGATAAGTTGCGTGAAGAAATTGTAGCCCGACAAATTAAAATGGGTGTTATTCCTGAAGGCACCCAGCTGGCACCTAAACCAAAGGAGATTAAAGACTGGGAGACGCTTTCTGCTGATGAGAAGAAATTATTTGCTCGTCAAATGGAAGTGTATGCTGGCTTTGCCGAACATACGGATTATGAAATCGGGCGGCTGGTGGCAGCCATCGAAGAGATGGGTGAACTGGATAATACACTGATTGTATTCATTGCGGGCGATAATGGCTCCAGCGCTGAAGGACAAATGAATGGCATGTTCAGCGAGATGACTTATTTCAACCAAATTCCAGAAACCGTTCCTGATATGCTCAAACATTATGACGAGTGGGGTTCTGAAAGCACCTATCCCCACATGTCTGCAGGTTGGGCAGTAGCCACGGATGCACCTTTTACGTGGACCAAACAAGTGGCTTCCGACTTTGGTGGCACACGCAATGGCATGGTCATTCACTGGCCTAACGGGATCAAAGCCAAAGGTGAGATCCGAAATCAATTTGGTCATGTAATTGATATCGCACCCACTGTGTATGAAGTGTCAGGTATACCTGCGCCTAAAACAGTGAATGGCATCACGCAAGATCCGATTGAAGGTACCAGTTTAGCGTATTCATTCAATGATGCAAGCGCACCGGAGCAGCATACCGTGCAGTACTTTGAAATGTTTGGCAACCGCGCCATCTATCAAGATGGCTGGTATGCACGCACCATACATAAAGCACCTTATCTACCCAAAGCCTATAACACGTTTCAAGAGGATGTATGGGAATTGTATAACACCAAAGAAGATTTTAGTCTAACGAAAGATCTGGCAAAGGAAAATCCTGACCAGCTCAAGGCATTGCAAGATCTCTTCATGAGCGAAGGCGAGAAATATCATGTGCTGCCGTTGGACGATCGCACCTTCGAACGTATGAGTGCAACAGCTATGGGCCGCCCTTCCATCATGGAGGGTCGCACATCGGCTACGTACTTCGAAGGTATGAAAGGATTAGCCGTGGATGTATTTATCGATTTGCGCAATACCGCTTATACCATGACTGCGGATGTCGAAGTAGGTGCCAATGGTAATGGGGTTCTTGTAGCGCAGGGCGGTCGCTTTGGTGGATTATCATTCTATGTAAAAAATGGCAAGCCGTCTTTTACCTACAACTTTCTTGGTCTTGAAGCTACAACCATTTCTTCCTCACAGGTATTGAAGCCTGGTAAATACACAGTGATTTATGACTTCAACTATGATGGAGGTGGGCCTGGGAAAGGTGGTGTTGGAACCATCAGCGTAAACGGAAACAAAGTAGCTGAAGGTCGTATCAACCGCACCCAGCCGGGTATCTTCTCTGTAGATGATCTTGCGGATATAGGATTAGACGAAGGCACACAGGTGGCGGACTATGGAGCTTCAAACAAATTCAATGGCACGCTACATAAGGTATTCATCGAACAGAAAAAGTGATAAAATTTAATATTAAGGTCAGTTCTTAAATCCAATCCTACTATGAAAAAAATAATCAACACCACCATATTGCTTCTCCTCTGTTTTAGTTCCGTTTTTCCACAAACCGATAAGGACAAACTTGCTCTCGCGATCAGTGCGGCTGATGAAGCCAATACTGAAAAACTCAAAGCCTACATCTGGAAAAGAAAGTCGGATGTTTCTATTGGCGGAGAACACAAACTCACTACCATCACAGAATTCAGCTTTGACGACCAGGGTAAACTGCAGGCAAAGATGGTGGATGCCGAAAGTAGTGTGAAACAAAAGCCGGGCGTGCGCGGGAAGATGCAGCAAAATGCTGCAGAAGATAAGATGGACTATGTAGGGAAGGCCCTTGAATTGTCGCTTGCCTACACCTTCATGACCAAAGGTCAACTGATGGATTTCTTTTCAAAAGCAACTGTCACCGAAAAGGATGGAGTGATTGAAGCCACGGGTGAAAACATTTATGTACAGGGTGACAAGCTTACCGTTTGGGTTGACAAGAAAACGAACTTGTATACCAAAAAAGTATTTTCCAGTTTACTTGGTAAAGATGCCATTGACGGGCAGATCAATTATGAAAAATTCAGTTCCGGTGTTAATCATGGTTCAACCACCGTGTTGAATATGCCCGCACAGAAAATGAAAATTGATGCAAAGAACCAGGATTACTCACAGCGAGTGAAATAAAGCTGACCTTCCTTCCCATGAAAATCCTGCTCTCAACAACGGAAATTTTTTATGGGATCATCAGTCTTACTTCGTTATTCTCATTAAAAATCGACCTATGGTTGTGCACAACACAAATCGGATGTTGACAGCAACATCAAGGTAATTCGCACCCTTAAATAAACTACACCTTGAAGCGAGCATCCGAATTTTACTCAGCATACTCATACTGGAGAGCAAAATCTGTTGTCATCTTCATTCTGATAGGGTTGTTGAGCGTGCATTTTGTTATGGCTCAGGATGTATCAGTAGTATCACAAGATACTATCTGCGTTCCGCGCGATTTACCCGATGTCATCCGGAGTGCCATGAACAAACCACTCAAAGTAAAGGAGGAATCGGCTGGGTCTTTACTTCTCATTCCAGTCATTGGCTCGAATCCGGCCACTGGTTTTGTCTTTGGTGTTGGGGGGCAGTATGCTTTTAAAATGCCAGAGAGTAAACTCTACTCGCTTATTTCTGGTAGTGCGCAAGTCACAACAAAAAGCCAGTATATTTTCATGCTCAAGAACAGCATCTATTCCAGAAAGCAACGATTATTTTATTCGGGTGACTGGCGGTACCTGATTTACTCGCAATCCACCTATGGATTAGGCACCAACGCTCCGGAGGGAGGCATCCTGGAGTATCAATATAATCTGGGCGGACTTGAAACCTCTTCTGATTCTCTCACCCAACCCATGAAATTTAATTTTGCACGGCTACATCAATCGATCGGGTTTAAGATACGGGAAGGAATTTATCTGGGGTTAGGCTATCAATTCGATGGTTTTAGTAAAATTATTGATGAAAAGTTACGGCTTAATCCGGGCGACTCAGTGATCACCAGCCACTATGCGTACAATACAAAATATGGTTTTGATCTGGATAGTTATTTCTCCTCTGCCCTCAATGTAAGTCTTATCTTCGATACACGCGATAACATGATTAATGCCTACAAAGGATACTTTGCTTCGATTGGCTGGCGGGGAGCAAGTAAATTAACAGGCAACCGAACGACTGACAATATCTTTCAAGTAGAGTGGCGAAGTTTTCATGGTGTTTCAAAAAAAAATCCGGCACATCTGGTTGCATTTTGGTTGATGGGAAATTTTTCAGCCGAGGGCGATTTCCCCTACATGAATTTACCAGCTACCGCATATGACCAGCGTGGCCGCAGTGCACGGGGCTATACCCAAGGTCGCTTTCGCGGAAATAATTTCGTGTACGGTGAAACAGAATATCGTTTCCCAATATCAAAGTGTGGTGGCGTGCTCAGCGGTGTTCTATTCCTAAATGCTACAACCGCTAAT
>JBGSTJ010000017.1:0-41138 GCA_041736555.1 Cyclobacteriaceae bacterium | reverse complement strand
GTTGAGGTTAACTATCAGGTAAGTAAAATTTCAGACTTCAGAACTGCTTATCCACAGAGTTATTCACAATGCAGCGCGTGGCATCAAAACTTTTTGAAATTCATTTCTATCGAGATGTTGTGCAACAGCTACTTTTGTTGGGCGTTCGTGCCTTTGACACACTCTTTTTTGTCGCTCGTAATTTTAACTTTGCTTTTCTCTCACGCTGTTTCTTCATTATCTCTCTGAATTGTTTTAATTCTTCTTTTGTCCACGGTTCAGACTTAATAATGAAATCAACATTTTTTGGTTCTCTAATCAGTCCCATAGTCTTAATCTTTAAAATATCTCAAAATTAGTTTATGTGCTGCAATTGGGTCAACGAACATTCTTTGTCTTATCAAATGAGTCGCTCCCAATATCTGCTTGTAGTGTTCAATTAGAACAGTCTTGCTGTCGAACGCAACATAACCATCGTATCCTTTGTCAAGCGAAACTTTACAGGCAAAGGCAACAAGGTTTCCTGGAACTCCTAAATAGATTTTATCTTTCCCCTTATTGAATTTTGCACTTTCAATTAAATGCATGAAGATGTGGTCGTCTTTATCTTCAATACTCAGGAGTCCTTGAATAATGGTCGTATTATTAACTGTGGTTAGTTTGTAAACCTCATTTTTCGGTGTCCGAAACTCAAGTTTCCAGTCAAAAACCCAGTCAGATTTCCTAATTGCTTTTAAATCAACTTTACTGACTCGCGTTATTTCGGTATTAAATACTTCTCCAGTTAAGGAGTTCTCAACCGAATTTGTCAGCTTATCAATCTCTAAATTAATGTGCCTAGCTCGTCTCTTTTTCACCCCACAATTTACTCATTTTTTGCCTCAATTCGAAGGTCGTATTTCTCCAAAAAAGGCATGACGCCCAACGTTGGTGTATGTGACGTTGCGGGTATAGGAGGGCAAATGAAGGAGGTACGACTGATTTGCCCGACTACTCCGAAACTATCCCACGAAACCGAAACGTTGATCGAGAACTAAGCTACAAATAATCTCTTCACCCCGCAATGGCCACATACATACTGTTATGCACTGGCGCAAAACGCACAACGATGCTTCTAGATACCGGTTCCCTGCTCTATGTGATAAAGTATTTAGATTAAGTATGTGCGGCTGGAGTCACCTCGTACAATTTAAAAGCTTGATGATCTGCTTTCTCACAGATGAAAAATCATATCAGATAAATTTGCGCGGTGGAGGTGTCCTGCGCTTGTGCATAACATCCGAATATATGCAATTGTTGATATTTTCTTTATCGGAAAATACACAAAAGTGCACATAGCCCCCGATAGGAGCAGGGATTATACACCTTCGAAAAATAAAAAAACGCAAGGGCCTACACCCTTGCGTTTCTGATTTCTAAAAACCAAATTTAATTTAATCTAATCCACCCTTACGGGTAGCCTTTCTCTGCTCCGGCCATTTGATTTGTTCTCCGGTTCGGGTATTCACGGGCAGCACACTCTTCTCCCGCGAAGTTTTCTCAGGATCTTCACACGCCATGTATACCAATATGGCGGTGAGAATGGCATTGTTGCGCACATCATCAAATACAATCTTATCATAGGTATCCCGGTTTGTATGCCAGGTGTAAGTTCCATACGACCAATTCAAGGAGCTCAACGAAAAGCCCGGTGCACCGGCAGCTACAAACGAAGCGAAGTCTGAACCCCCTCCCCCTGGTGTTCCGGGGAAGCGGGTCTCCAATCCTTTCTTATAATCTTCCGGCACTTTAGCTAACCATCGTGTGATAAAATCATAGGAATGCAAAAATCCCTGTCCGGTAATATTTACAACGCGTCCTGTTCCATTATCCTGATTGAATAACGCTTGCAGGTTGGCAACAATCTCGGGATGATCTTCTACAAACGCACGAGAACCATTGAGCCCTTGTTCTTCACTGCCCCAATGGCCCACTAAAATTGTGCGCTTTGGATTAGGGTAAATCTTTTTCAATATGCGCATCGCTTCCATCATCACAAGGGTACCCGTTGCATTGTCCGTTGCGCCCGTGCCGCCATCCCACGAATCGAAATGTGCCGAGAGCATCACGTATTCATTGGGGTTCGTGCCTTTAATCTCGGCTACGGTATTGTAGGTAGGTACAACACCTTTTTCTTTTGAATCTGCCCGCACACTTATCTTAGGTTGTTTGCCGGATTCCGCAAGCCGATATAACAATCCATAGTCTTCCAGGGCAACATCTATGGTAGGAATCTTTTTTGTGTAAGCACTAAAAATTTTGTTCACACCAAACCCGCGCGACCAATTCGACATTACAATACCCACAGCGCCTGCCTTCTCTAAAGCAACAGGCAAGGTGCGCGTAGTATATCCGGTTTTTTTGATACGGCTATTCCACGCTTCGGTTTGAGCTGTGCGTGCCGCTTTCATTTTCTCTACGGATTCTTTCGTGCCAAATTCATCCCAGTTATAATCAGGACGACCTGTAGGTTGATGCATCGAAATTAAAACAAATTTTCCTTTAGCATTGGGAAGCCAGCTTTGAAACGCAAGCGAGTCTGCCAGATCAGGAACAATAATAACATCTGCGGTTACTGTTTTTCCACCCGTACCCGGGCTCCAGGCAAGCTGCATTCCTTCCAAAGATTTAACCCACGGAGCAATCATGTCTATATGTGAAATGCCTCGTTCCCAACCACGCCATTCACCCCACTTTTCATTTCGTGCCGGAATATTCCATGCAGTATAGGTTGCAACCGCCCAATCGTGAGCCTGCTGCATTTTTGGTGAGCCTACCAGACGTGGACCAATCTGGTCAACCATTTCGTGAGCCAATTTTTCGAGTTGTGAATTTTCAGTTGCTTCTTTAACAATAGCATCTACAAGAGGGTCTTTGAGTTGAGCATATGAGATTCCACTGGAGAACAAAAGAGCAACTAAAATCAAATGTTTAAGTTTTATCATAATCAATGGGTTGAAGGTTCTATAAAGACTTAAGATAAATGAAATTTAAATGGCGTGAAGATTTTTTCCAGTGCAGGTATAATAACTTTGTTTGCGGTTGATTCACATTACACTAAACGAGAAACGATTTCGCTTGTATGTTCTCCGAAATGTGGTGGAGGAAATAATTCAAATTGCGATTGTTCGGAGGTTGTATTTTTTGCGATGAAACTCTTTACACCGGTCAAGCCGTTTGCTGTAATCAGCAACTCACGGGCTTCGGGCATTTCAAATACTTCTTTTACATTTTGAATAATGCCAGCCGGAATTTTATGTTGATGAATCTTCGTTACTAATTTTTCAGAGTCCATCTGACTAATCGCTTTTGCCAAGAGTATATTCAATTCCTCCCGGTTTTCAACCCGTAACAAATTAGTGCCATACTTTTCGAATATCGATGATTGTGGGATCTCTAGTAATGACATCAAATTCAGAAACTGACGATCGGTGCCAACCGCCAAAAGAATACGTTTACCATCTTGTGTGAGAAACGAATCTCCATACGGTGCAATATTGGGATGTGCAGAGCCCTGGCGAGCGGGTTGTTTGTTTGCAACGAGCCAATTACTAGCCTGATTAACCAGCGATGCAATAGCTGTCTGTATCAACGATACTTCCACTAAACTACCTTCACCCGTTCGTTCACGTTTCAACAATGCAAGTAAAAGTCCTTCTTTCAGTTGATGTGCGGCTAACACATCAATTAATGCTACCGGCATCTTGGTAGGCGGCCCATTACGTTCACCATTCAAATCCATAAAACCACTCTCGGCCTGAATCACTGCATCATACCCTACCCGATCATTTTCAGAACCATACCCTGTAATTTGTCCATAAATCAGTTGTTTGTTAACAGCACTAAGTTGTTGATGCGAAACCCCTAACTTTTCAGCATCACCGGGTTTATAACTGGCGATGACCACATCACTCTTTACAGCAAGTTTATGAACCAGCTCTTTTCCTTCCGGGGAACCCAGATCTAGCGCGATGGACTTCTTACCCCAATTGACAGAACAGAAATATGCGGATCGATCATCAGTTTGCTCCCCACTTCCCTTCCAGGTGCGGGTAACATCACCACCCGTGCTCAGGTTTTCAACCTTAATTACCTCTGCGCCTAATTCCGCAAAAAACTGGCCTACACTGGGGCCTGCCAATACCGAGGCTAACTCTAGAACTTTTAATTTGCTAAACATGAGGCTAAATAGCTGTTAATTAGTCAACCACCCGACAACGAAAATAGAATCATTTATCGCATTTTTACGTTTCGATTGAATATTTAAAATATGAGAATACTGATTGTTGTCGCGTTCGTTAGTCTGCTGTTTTCTTGCTCAAACAAACCTGTTGAATTAAAATCAGGAATCTGGCGGGGCGTACTCGAAATGCAAGGTCAAAAACTTCCATTCGGATTAGAGATTAAAAAAACGGGAACTACCTACTCGGCTGCTGTGATTAATGCAGGTGAAAAAATTGAGCTTCCGGAAGTTTCAGTAACAGACGACTCTGTAAGGATTGTGATGCATATTTTTGATTCAGAACTCCGTGCAAAAATCGGTGAGACTTCGTTGTCAGGTTTTTTTATTAAAAATTACGATTCAACTTCGCGCCTTCCTTTTGCTGCAACATTCAATGAAGCCTATCGGTACATAGGGTCATCTGAAATTGCCTCCGTAGACTATTCGGGCAAGTATGCCCTACAATTTAAATCACCAACGGAAACTTATGTATCCGTAGGAGTTTTTGAACAGACAGGCAATTCTGTAACAGGCACATTTCTAACTCCTACCGGAGACTATCGTTTCCTGCAAGGAAACGTAGTGGATGATCAATTGTTACTAAGCACCTTTGATGGAAATCACGCTTTTGTTTTCACTGCACAAATGCAAGGCGACTCAATTAAAGGAATGTATTATTCAGGCAAAAGTTATACGGAATCCTGGAAAGGAATTAAAAATGAAAATGCAACCATGCCCAATGCTGAATCTCTTACGTATTTAAAACCGGGTTTTGAAAAATTAGAATTTAGTTTTCCAGATGTAAATAAAAATCTCGTCAGCGCATCGGATGAACGATTCAAAAACAAAGTACTGATTCTACAGATCTTTGGAACGTGGTGCCCCAATTGTATGGACGAAACTAAATTCCTAACGCAATGGTATGATCAAAATAAGGATCGTGGCGTTGAAATTTTAGGATTGGCTTACGAACGAAAAGATGATTTTGAGTACGCCAGCAACCGGGTTAAAAAAATGAAAGAAAAACTTAATGTGAACTATGAATTTGTGATTGCGGGTACGTACGACAAAGAACAAGCCTCTGAAACACTGCCCGCACTAAACCGGGTGCTGGCTTTTCCAACCACCATTTTTATCGGGAAAGATGGTAAGGTAAAATATATTCACACTGGTTTTTCTGGACCGGGAACAGGAATTTATTTCGAACAATTTAAAGAGCGATTTAATGAATTGGTTAGTGAACTTTTAGCTGAGAATTTGGCTTTAGTAAAACAATGAAACGGGTTGTAGTCGGTTTATCGGGGGGTGTGGACTCCAGTGTAACAGCGTATCTTTTGAAAGAACAAGGGTACGAAGTCATTGGTATGTTTAGGAAAAACTGGCATGACGACACTGTCACCATCAGCAACGAATGTCCCTGGCTTGATGACAGCAACGATGCCATGATTGTTGCTCAACAACTAGGCATTCCTTTTCAGGCGATTGATCTCAGTAAGGAGTACAAAGAACGTATTGTTGATTATATGTTTGGCGAATATCAACGTGGACGCACGCCCAACCCAGACATCCTGTGTAATCGTGAAATAAAATTTGATGTATTTCTGGATGCCGCCATGAAACTTGGTGCCGACTATGTAGCCACGGGTCATTATTGCCGCAAAGAAGAAATTCAAAAAGAAGGAAAAACCATTTACCAATTATTGGCTGGCAAAGATCCCAACAAAGATCAAAGCTATTTTCTTTGTCAGCTTACGCAAGGACAATTATCCAAAGCTTTGTTTCCCATTGGTGATTTACTAAAACCGGAAGTGCGGGCTATTGCCAAAAAAGCCGGGATTGCAACAGCCGATAAAAAAGATTCGCAAGGATTATGCTTTGTTGGCAAAGTACACCTGCCTGATTTTTTACAACAACGGCTGGAACCAAAAAAAGGAAAAGTAATTGAAGTGCCCGGCAATTCACCCGCCTTCATCAATGGCTTTGATGCTGATGACTTATTGAATCTTACCAAACCTTATGAACTAAATCCTCAACTGGGTGAAGAAGTTGGCGAACACAAGGGTGCACACTACTATACCATTGGCCAACGCAGAGGATTAAATATTGGTGGCTACGAAAAACCACTCTTCGTTATTGGCACAGACACCGATCTCAATGTGATTTATACCGGTAGTGGTGACGATCATCCCGGGCTTTATAGAAAAGGTTTGTTTGTGCCGCAAACCGATGAACATTGGATTCGCGAAGATTTAAAATTGACTGTCGGTGAATCAAAAAATTACCAGGCCCGGATTCGGTATCGTCAACCGTTAGAGCTTTGTACACTTCATAAGAAGAAAGAAGGGCTTTATATTATTTTCGATCGTTCGCAACGCGGTGTAACACCCGGTCAGTTTGTTGCGTGGTATGAAAATGAAGAACTGATCGGATCCGGTGTGATCAATTGATTATTGCTCCTTTAATCCGGAAATGCCTCCAGAAACAATAAACTTCATCGCTACAGGACCTGAAATATTAAGTGGCTTGATACTCGTTTTAGGTACCAGAAAGTGATTTCCTGAAATTGCATACGAGTGTGGAAAGTACACGGCCACCATATCGGTCAAGCCGAGGCTACTCAAATCTTCCTGCGTTACAAAACCAATCTGATTCAAGTTGTTGTCTTTATTTATGGAAACGAGAACGGGTTTATTGAATTTTCGTTTGTCTCCCACAAAAGCACCAATCAAATCTTTAAGCGATGAATAAATCAATTTAACAAAGGGGATTCTATTCATCAGGTGATCGAACCAATCCGTGGCAGTTCGCACGGCAAAATTGGAGGTCAGGTAACCAAACAAGGTGATCACACCAAAGATGATTAAAAATCCCAGGCCTGGGTAAGGCAAGTTGAGTAGTCCATCCAGTTGTGCGAACGACCAGAAAATAAAATAGCCCGTTGCTACCAGGGGCACTATAAATAAGGTGCCGCTAAAAAAATAGCGGGCTATGGTGCGCAGGGTATTTTTCATGTGTTAATAATTACTTTTTAAAGGTCACATGGAATTCGCATTTTAAGACTTGCCCTTTAATATCTGGTATGGTATTAACATCGCGTTGGGTATAATCTGGTTTATGCTCATTTCATATCTGTAAAAGTAAAAAGGCCTCCGTTTAGTTCGGAGGCCTTTCGATTATCATTGTATCAAATTTTAAATCGAGAAGCCGAGGAAACTCAGAAAGCCGAGTGACATCAGTCCTACGAGAATAAATGTAATTCCCAGGCCTCTTAACGGACCGGGTACATTTGAGTATTTCATCTTTTCGCGCAATCCTGCTAAAGCAACAATGGCAAGCATCCAACCAATCCCAGATCCAAATCCATAGACAGTTGCCTCCGCTAAATTGTATGGACGACCCACCATAAACAACGAACCACCCAAGATGGCACAGTTCACAGCAATCAAGGGAAGGAAAATACCTAAAGAGCCATACAAAGCCGGAGAGAATTTTTCCACAGCCATTTCAGTAAGCTGAACCATGGCCGCGATTACAGCAATGAAGATAATAAATTGTAAAAAGGTAAGGTCTACAGTAGCAAATTCAGGGCTAACCCATGCTAATGCACCTTGCGTTAATATATAGTTTTGAATTAACCAATTAATAGGGATGGTCACTCCTAATACAAAGATTACTGCAAGCCCAAGTCCAAATGCTGTAGATACTTTTTTGGATACTGCGAGATACGAACACATACCCAGAAAGTATGCAAAGATCATATTCTCTACAAAAATTGATCGTACGGCAATGCTAACGAGATTTTCCATATTCTATATTTTCTTAATGAGTCTCTCTATGTCCATTGAGGCTTCGCTGCACCCAAATAATCAGACCAACAATTACACAAGCCCCAGCAGGTAACAACATCAGTCCATTGCCTTGATAATGAATACCCATGGCCTCAAAAACTTTAAAACCAAAAATGGAACCTCCTCCCAGCAATTCTCTAAAAAAACCTACGATCAATAAAATCAATCCGTAGCCAAATCCGTTGCCTAACCCATCAAGTAATGATGGACCGGGCTTATTACCCATGGCAAAGGCCTCCAACCGGCCCATAACAATACAATTGGTGATAATTAATCCAACAAACACTGATAGTTGCTTCCAAACTTCATAGACGTAGGCTTTTAAGAGTTGATCGACCATAATTACCCACAAGGAAACAATTGCTAATTGCACAATGATTCGAATTCGACTGGGAATTGTGTTGCGCAACAACGAGATGATACCGTTCGAACTGGTTGTAACTACCAACAAAGCGATAGCCATAACCAACGAAGGTTTCATTTGTGTTGTAACAGCAAGTGCCGAACAAATGCCCAACACCTGAACGGTAATTGGATTATCAATATCCAACGGATTTGTGATCAGCTTTTTATTTTTCTTAGAGAAAAGCGGCTCTGATTTTTTCTCAACAACTTCGGCTACGGCTGTACTCATAAGTTTTGTGATACGTTTTGCGAACTTTTCTTTAAATAATTTTTGTAGCAGGTGAAGTAATCAGCGAACATATTGTTTACTCCTTTTGCTGTAAGGGTTGCTCCCGACATTCCATCTACTTTATGGGGATCATTCGAATAATCATTTCCCTCGCCTTTCTGCATCACGACAGACTCAAGCCCATCGGCATCAAAAATTGATTTTCCTTTATAACGATCCTGTATTTCTTCGCTTGCAATCCGGGCTCCTAATCCCGGTGTCTCGCCTTTGTGAGCGAAGGAAACACCCTGAATAGTATTCAAATCGGATTGCAATGCTACAAAGCCCCAGATATCATTCCACAAACCAAATCCATATACGGGCAACACCACGTTGTTAACTTTTGATGGATCTGCTTCATCTCTGAATTCATATAAAGGAAGCAAACGCTCTTGAGGTGCTTTTTTATACTCCTTGGCAATATCCACATCGGTTGCCTTCATGCCTTCTTTCACATTTCCCTGAAAGTCGATTACGCTTTCTTTAACCTTGGCAGCATAAAGTGCATTTATATCATCTCCCTTCGTGAGCGGCATAACCGTAGTTAGAATATTTTGTTTGCGCTCAAGCTCTACGTTGGCATCTTGCAGGGGCTTCAAAGCTTGCGAAGCAAATGCGAGCAAGCCACCACACACCACAGTAATGGCGGCTGCATATAAAATGATATAAAGGTTAGACTGTCGCACGTTGTAATCTCCGTTTTTTGTTTGCACTAACTACAAAATAATCTATCAGCGGGGCGAATACGTTCATCAACAAAATCGCCAACATAATACCTTCCGGATAAGCCGGGTTAAACACCCGAATCAGAACAGTAAACATTCCTATTAATAAACCATATACCCATTTACCTGTTTCTGTTTGCGAAGCAGTTACCGGATCAGTGGCCATAAACACCGCGCCAAACGCAAGACCACCAATCACCAGATGATAATGCGCGGGCATTTCTACATACGCATTTCCGCCTACCAAATTCAAGAACAACCCCATGGCATATGCACCGCCAAATACACTTACAATAATTTTCCAGCTCCCTGCACCTGTGGCAATCAAAATTATAGCACCAATCAAACACATGAGGGTTGATGTTTCTCCTATTGATCCGGGTCTGATACCCATAAACAGGTTGGATAGTGTAAACACGCCTTCGTTCCAACCTGCGCCAAAAGAATTGAAGGATTGAATAACATTGGTTCCGGTAGTTGCTGCATCACCTGCTAAAGAAAGCGGTGTGGCGCCTGAATATCCAGCTACCGTCTGCGCATCTCCAATATACGTCCATACATCACCCGAAATATCAGTTGGATAGGCGAAGTATAAGAAAGCACGTGCGGTGAGTGCAATGTTTACCACATTCATCCCCGTTCCACCAAAAGCCTCTTTACCAATGATTACAGCAAAAACCGTAGCTACGGCCACCTGCCAAAGTGGAATATCAGGTGGCATGACAAGGGGAATCAACATTCCTGTTACCAGAAATCCTTCGTTTACGGGATGTCTGCGAAATGTTGCAAAAATAAACTCAACCCCCAGACCTACTCCGTAGGAAACCACAACAACCGGTAGTACTTGTATAGCACCTACTAAAAATTTTTCTCCCAATGTTGCACTTACCTGGCCAATCGCCATAAAGTGCTGATGGCCTACATTCCAGATTCCAAACAATAAACATGGAACCATCGAAATGATTACCGTCATCATCAATCGCTTCAGATCAATGGCATCCCGGATTTGTGATCCTTTAATGCCATTCGTAGTGGCGGGAGCAAACAAAAATGTTTCTAAGGCTTCGAAAGAATAATAATGCCTCTCCCATTTCCCACCTTTTTCAAAGTGAGGCTTAATTTTTTCAATCTGATGTTTTAAAAAATCCATCGAACAATCAATTAACTATGTTGAACCAAATCCAATCCTTCGCGTAAAATCTCCTGCACTTTATGCTTCGATACATCTACAAATTCACAAAGCGCCAGGTCCTCTTCAATTACTTCATAGATGCCTAATGCTTCCATTTCATCAATGTCTTCAGCGAGTATACTCTTTAACAAATGCGTAGGTAAAATGTCCATGGGTGTAACCTGCTCAAAAACCCCGGACTGTACAAATGCGCGTGGCTCGCCATGCGTATTAGTATCTACAACCCGCTCCTTACCTGGTGAAAGGAAGGAGAATAAACCAAGCGATCGGTGAAAACTTAATTTCCTTGCACCCGGTGTTATCCAGCCAATGAACTCTGCGTAATCGCCCTCCGGTAAAACAGAAATCTGATGGTCAAAAAAACCAACATGTCCATCTTTGCCAATTGCTGTTCCTGTTAAGGGATTACCAGAAATTACACGCACATGATCGTTGGTCAGATTGCCATCAATAAATTTCTTAACAGAAGCTCCCGTATAGGTTTTATAATATTGAGGATTTTTTACTTCTGATCCCGTAAGAGCCACAACACGCGAGGTATCGTAAATTCCCTGCAGAAAAAGTTTACCTATTTGAGTAACGCCCAAGGGATTAATGGTCCAAACAATGTCGCCTTTGTTTATCGGATCCAAATGATGAATCTGAACACCCACACAGCCCGCAGGATGTGGCCCTGAAAATTTATTAACCTCTGCGCCCTTTATCTGGGAAAAAACAGTGGATATTTCGGTAGTCGAATGGGTGTTAACATGAACTCCACCCGAAGTTAGTTTCTTGAGAATATCCACACCAGCTTGAAAGAACTGATCCTGTCCCTTAAACAAAATATTATAATCGGGAGCCAGGGGATGAGTATCGAATGCTGAAATATGAATTGCTTTGGGTGTTGCAGCAGGATCAGCCACAACGCCAAAGGGGCGCTGAATCAAGGAAGGCCATACACCAGATGTTAACAACTGCGTTTTAATGTCGGCAGCAGAAAGGTTAGCGATTTCTGAAACCGAATATTTCTTAAAGGCTTCGTGTTCAATCTTTTTGTCGGCAAGAATTTTAATCTCCAGTAATTTTCTCTTCTCACCACGTTTCACCTCCACCACTTCGCCACTTACCGGTGCGGTATACATCACATTCTCATGCTTTTTATCGTGAAAAAGCGGAGACCCTGCCTTTACGGTATCGCCCACGTTAACCACCGGCTTTGGAATATACAAGCCTTGAAAATCGGTAGGCTTGATTACAAATGTTTCAGGTTGGTCTGTATCCACCACTTTGGGAGCTGCTTTTCCTTGCAGATTGATGGTGAAACCTTTTTTGAGTCGGATGAATTTGCCCATGAGTAAACGGCAATAAAATTAGTTTAGATCGTGGCAAAATTAAGAATTAAATCCTACCGACAAAGACTTGTAGAAACAAAGAATTTGTTAGAAAAAAGCAGGTTTTTAGGATTGTCTAAGCCTTGTGTTTTCGAGGCTGGATCATCTTAGTCAAAGCCATCCGGATAACCTCGTCAACCTGCTCTTCAATGGTGATGTGGGTGGTGTCTATGCCCACAGCATCGACTGCTTTTACTAGTGGGCTTTCTGTTCTGTTGCTGTCAATGGAATCGCGCTGCTGCAGGTTTTCGATAATAGAATCGATGTCGACCAGATCCTCACGCTCTAAAAGTTCCCGTTGTCTTCGAAAAGCGCGTACGAGAATGTCTGCCGTGAGAAATATCTTCAATTCCGCTTCCGTAAATACCACCGTACCTATATCCCTGCCGTCCATCACAATACCCCTGTCTTTGCCAAGCTTGCGTTGTTGCTCAACCATGGCAACCCGCACAGCCTTGATGGCACTAACATGGCTTACATGCTCCGAGATGCGCATTTTACGTATGGCCTTTTCTACATTAATTCCGTTTAGAAAGGTCTCCGTTACTCCCTTTGAGTTAAGCATAAACGTAATCCGGATTTCACGCAACGCTTTGTCAACTTCCTTTGGATTAGTAATAGCTACATGATGTTCCAGAAAATAAAATGTGACTGCCCGGTACATGGCTCCTGAGTCGATATACCTGTAATTAAGCTCTTTCGCTACCTCACGGGCCGTTGTGCTTTTTCCACAAGCTGAATATCCATCGATTGCAATGATAATCTTTCTCATGGTTAGCAGTCTTTAAGCGGACATGGCAAAGGTTTGTTGGGATCTGGTTTTTTATACTTGGGTTTATACGTGCCTCGCTGATTGCTGGCGCAGGCCATCAAAAACACAAGTAACAACCACATTAAAAGTTTAATCCTCACAATAAATCAGTTGATCAAAAATAGAGTATGACTTCGGTGAGCCAAAATACTTTTCGATAAATAACAAGTCTAATTTCCGTGATAACTCATTTTGAAACCAATTTTTTGGCCAGCGCCTAATTCCTGGGTCTTCTCAGTCTTTTGAAACAAGGTGATAAACTGCACTTGCGGGAACGGAGGTGCCATAAGATCATTTTCTATGGCTGTGGTCAAAGACAATTTAACAATTGTATTTAAATCCGTTTCGCTAATGGGCTTTTCTGAAATCGTATTAAATAAGAATCCCAATTGCCGCTCTCCCTCTACCAAAAAGCGACTTTCGTGATTGATTACGATCCGGGCGATCAGATAGCCCGGGTCATTCAATCGGTTATACTTAATGGAATCAGACATAAAATTATAAATCATAAGTTGGCCGAAATACCGGTTCACTTCCTTTTCTTTCATATACGTTGATTTCATTACGGCATGTTCATCATCGAAGGTTACCACATTGGTATGCAGGACGAAGATCAGCAGATCGCCCGCCAACTTTACATGAAATTCATGTTCGTTTATAATTCTAAAGTCAAGTGTTACATCTTCATCGCCCGGCCTCACTTTTTTCTTAAGTTCGTCCACAATGCGCTTTGATTCTTTTGATAGTATTTCAAAAGCTGCCAGTAGATTTTTATACGTAATCTGTTTTGCTGTTGATTTACTTTCTAGCAGACGCTGAATATGTTCAAGCGGATCAGGTTGGTTGTTCATAGTAAAAACTTTAGTTTAGCATTTGCAACATAAAAGCGCCACAAGGACTCAAAGGCACAAAGATTTTACGCTCAGAATTGCCTGATTTTAAATGTTCTTTGTGACTTTGTTGCAATACATCTGTGTAACAAGAGAAAGTAAGTTGAAAAAATAAATTGGTTATGGAAACAAATGAAGAAGGAAAAGCGGAAAAGTTTTTGAAAGATTTCGGAAAGAAAATGGATCAGTTTCTGGTTGAACTGAAAGATGCAGGCACACGTGTGGAAGCAGACATGCAGAGCAAATATGAGGAGCTAAAGGTGGCTGCTGAAAAATTAAAAAAGGAAGCAGAGAACAAAGAGCGTTGGAAAGAAGTAGAAAACTCGCTCAAGAAAGCAGGGAGCGAACTGGAGAATGCTTTTAAAACGGCATTTAAGAAAAAAGAAAATTAAGGATAGTTGCCTGATGCCGGAAACCTTTTACCGGGTAACCTCATCAGGCAACCAAATCCCTTATATTTTAACAGCTTTCCACTTTCCTCTCCGGAAAATAAGAATGGCTGCAATGGCCATCAGTGTTTCAGCCAGAACGATAGCAATAAATACTCCTTTGGGGCCCCAATCCAATTGCATCGTTACGAAATAGGCAAAAGGTATTTGAAACACCCAAAAGCCAAATACATTTAAGATGGTAGGGGTGTAGGTATCTCCGGCACCATTAAGTCCTTGAACCACCACCATGCCATAGCCATAGAAAATATAGCCTAAACTTACATAGCGCAACGCCTGAGCTCCATAGTATAATACTTCAGGTTGCTTTGTAAAGATGCCTATGATGGATGGCGCAATAGTGAGAAATAAAATCATAACAAAGGCCATCAAAAAAGCATTCAAATATGCTGCCCGCCACACCGAAGTCTCAGCGCGTTCGGGTTGTTTTGCTCCCAGGTTCTGTCCTACTAAAGTCGCGCCTGCATTGGCTAATCCCCACGAGGGTAATAGCGTAAAAATAAATACCCTGATCGCAATTGTATATCCGGCCACGGCATTGTCTCCAAAAGAAGACATCAGCTTCATCAAAAAAATCCAACTGGCAGAGCCGATAATGAACTGAAGAATACTGCCACCCGAGACTTTAATCACATTGAAAATGATGGCAGCCCGGACGGCAAGGTTATTCCATCTGATCTCAATTATACTTAGCCCCTTGAAGAGGTAATACAATTGAAACAGAACACCAATACCCCGCCCCATATTGGTAGCAATAGCGGCTCCCTCCACACCCATGGCTGGTATTGGTCCCCATCCAAAAATGAAGATTGGATCCAAAATAATATTAAGACCATTGGCTAATAGTAATGCCCGCATAGCAATGGCTGCATTGCCGGCACCACGAAATATAGCATTGATTAGAAAAAGTAGGGTAATGGTGAAGTTACCGGCAAACATCCAGAATGCATAAGAAGAACTGGATGTGATTACATCCTGTGAAGCACCCATTAACTGCAGTATTTCTTTATAATAAAAAATACCCACCATGCTGATTACAAAAGAAATAATCAACCCAAGATAAATGGCTTGCACGGCTGCCCGGCTTGCACCTTCTTTGTCATGCTCACCTACCCTGCGGGCAACTATCGCGGTAGCACCCATACCCAATCCCATAGCCAGGGAATACAAAATGCTTAGCACTGATTCTGTATAACCAACCGCTGCTACCGCATGACTATTGCTGAGTTGACTTACAAAAAAAATATCCACGACAGCAAAAATGGATTCCATACCCATCTCAACAATCATCGGAATTGCCAATAAAAAAATTGCTTTGTTAATATTACCGGTTGTGAAATCCTGTTCAGATCCCCGCAGGGCTTCTTTGAATAAACGGAATAATGAAGCGGTTTTAGTTAAAGCTGCTTTCATGAATAAAGAAAATAAAGTTAATGAAATGACCTGTATTTGCCGTAAAGGGCTAAAGACATTTGGAACGTAACCAAAAACTCAACTGTATCCCTAAAAAGAGGACGTCTGCACAGTTGAATTAAAATACAAAGATCATAGTGCGTTTATTTCAGAGACTCAATATCACGGAAAAAATGGAATTTAGTTGCACCGGCTCAAAACTTTATTCAAATAATTAATAGAGCCGATGCAAGTATTCCATCAAAAAATAAAAAAGGGGAGCCCACCGCTCCCCTTTTCATTACTTAATGATTTCAATTATCCGATCGACACGCGCTTGAATTCAGCCACGGTTAATCCTTTGGTTACGCTATCCAGGTATTGTGCAATCGTTTTTGAATTGTCCTTCACAAAAATTTGTGGCAACAAGGTATTCTCTTTGAAGAATTTATTGAGTTTGCCCTGGGCGATTTTATCTACCATGTTCTCAGGCTTGCCTTCTGCAATAATCTGGGCTTTGGCAATTTCAATTTCTTTCTCAATCAACGCTTTATCTACCCCTTTCTCATCTACAGCAACCGGATTCATAGCGGCAATCTGCATGCCCACATCTTTACCGGCATCCGTTACATCCTTGCCATTCACACCCTTCAAAGAAACCAATACGCCTAACTTGCTACCTGCATGGATATAGGGAACAACAGCCTCCCCTTTCATGTGAACGAACGTACTTACTTCAATCTTCTCACCAATCTTTCCCACTAATTCAGTAATGCGCTCATTAATGGTTAAGTCGCCTGCTTTTGTGGCTAGCAAGGCATCTTTATCTGAAGACTTTGTTGAGAAGGCAGTCTCCACAATCAACTTACCCAAATTCAAAAATTCTTCATTCTTCGCCACGAAGTCTGTTTCGCAATTCAATGCGATTAACACAGCTTCTTTTTTGTCATCCGAAGTCTTTACAAACACCGATCCTTCTTTGGCATCTCTATCCGAACGGCTAGCAGAAACTTTCTGGCCCTTCTTTCTTAAAATCTCAATGGCTTTTTCAAAATCACCTTCGGCTTCTGTAAGTGCTTTCTTACAGTCCATCATACCGGCACCTGTCATGGTGCGGAGTTTATTTACATCTTGTGCGGTTATTGCTGACATATTGTATAGTTTATAAATTCAATGTTTATAAAAAGAAAACATCGACTGTTTAGGCCGATGTTTATCTAAATTCTAAATCGGCCACGCGAAGCGCGTGGTCAACTGATTTTAATGTTCTACGGCTTCGTCTACCTTACGCTTCTCTTCTTCATCTTTCTTATGCCCAGCCTCTTCTTTGTCTTTCTTACGCTCCATCAAGGCTTCTTCAATAGCACGTCCCACATGGTTCGTAATCAATGAGATTGACTTGAAAGCATCGTCATTTGCAGGAATCGGGAAGTCAATGTTGGAAGGATCTGAATTGGTATCCACCATAGCGAATACGGGGATATTCAATTTCAATGCTTCTGAAACAGCAATGTGTTCGCGTTTTACATCAATTACAAAAAGAGCAGCCGGAAGACGGTTAAGGTCAGTAATACCACCTAACAATTTTTCTAATTTGGCTTTCTCACGGGTGATCATCAGACGCTCGCGCTTTGCCAGGTTGTTGAATGCCTCATCTTTCATCAGCTTGTCGATCTGAGCCAGTTTTTTCAACGACTTGCGGATCGTAGCGAAGTTAGTAAGCATACCACCCAACCAGCGTTCTGTAACGAACGGCATGTTAAGACGGGTTGCTTCGGCATTGATAATATCTTTAGCCTGCTTCTTTGTAGCAACAAACATGATCTTGCGACCCGAGCGAACAATGTTCTTAAGAGCATAAGTTGCCTCTTCCAAACACTTCAGTGTTTTGTTCAAATCGATAATATGGATCCCGTTGTTCTCCATAAAGATGTACTCAGCCATCTTTGGGTTCCACTTGCGGGTAAGGTGTCCGAAGTGAACACCTGCATCCATTAAAACTTCTGTTGTCAATTTCTCTGCCATGCTGTATCGATTAACGCTTACTGAACTGGAATTTCTTTCTTGCCTTCGCACGACCTGGTTTCTTTCTTTCCACCATGCGTGAGTCACGTGTTAATAATCCTTCCTTTTTAAGAGGAGGGCGATTTTCATTATTGATTGTTACAAGGGCACGGGCAATACCCAAACGAATTGCTTCAGCCTGGCCTTTGTTTCCACCACCTTCAACATTCACTGTTACATCGTATTGCTCGTTGGCTTTCACTACCGTGAGGGCCTGCTTTACTGTAGTTTGAAGAATTTCGGATTTGAAATAATCATTCAACTCTCTGTCATTAATGATGATCTGACCTTTGCCAGGTTTTACGTAAACGCGGGCAATTGAGGTCTTTCTCCTACCGATGGTATTAATAATCTCCATATCAGAATTTTATTTCTTTTGGTTGTTGTGCTGTGTGAGGATGCTCGGTGCCGGCATAAACATGCAAACTTCTAAACACCTCGCGGCCCATGCTATTTTTAGGCAACATACCACGTACTGAATGCTCAATAAGGCGCTGTGGATGCTTTCCGGTTCCAATCATCTTAGGTGTTAGCACGCGCTGGCCACCGGGATATCCGGAATAGGTGAAATAAACGCGATCTGTCCACTTTTTGCCTGTCATTTTTATTTTATCGGCATTAATAACCACCACATGGTCGCCTGTATCTACGTTTGGCGTATAGCTTGGCTTATGCTTTCCACGCAATACTCTTGCAATCTGGCTGGCTACACGGCCTAATACCTGATCTTTTGCATCCACCAATACCCAAGCCTTCTCTACACTTGCTTTATTGGCATTGATTGTTTTGTAGCTGTTATGATCCACTTTTTTAGCTTTTAAAACCTAATTAATTACACTTACCCCCTTAAAAAGGGACACAAAAGTAGATTCAAGAAACTGAATATGCAAGCCGGACTGCACATTTAGCCAGATTATTCAATTACCTTAAAACCTCCTTCAACGCTTATTTTCAGATAATTGACGGATAAGGGCCTGAAAATCTTTTGGGTAGGGTGCCTCGGTTATCGCTTTTGTACCATCCATTAAGGCAAACTCCAAAGAATACGCATGTAGGGCCATTCGTTTCATAAGTGGCTCTTCATCGGTCATTTTCTTTAAATTAAAACCTCGTTTTACAGAAGAAACATAAAAAGGTTTACCGCCATACATTTCATCGCCTGTAATGGGAGCCTTAAGAAATGCCAGATGTACCCGGATTTGATGCATACGGCCTGTTACGGGCCGGCAGTCCACTAAAGTATGATGTTTATAGGGTTGCAGGGTGGTAAAAGAGGTTTGAGCGTCCTTGCCGCTGCGAGAGATTTTTGCAGTGCCATCATTTTGCTTTAAGATCGGCACATCAACTACCTGGTTGGTGAAACTATGGATTCCATCCACAATAGCGTGGTAGACTTTAGTCACCTGCCGATTTTCAAACTGCATACTAATGTGTCGGTAAGCATCAGGATGCCTTGCAATTACCAAAACTCCCGAAGTTTCTTTATCCAACCGATGGCCTACCTGTGCACTGGGTTCATAATCTCTGGCAAGTGCCAGAATATTCTGACTATCATTACGATCCTCAAGGGTTGAAATAAATGGTGGTTTGTTGATCAGAATGAAATCATCATCCTGATAAAGGATGGCTGCCTCAAAATTAAACTTAGGAATTTTCACGCATGCAAATTACTACGCCTCACCTGATTCTGAACTATCATGCCGCGATCGGGGAAGTTTAAAACTGAATACCGAGCCTTTGCCTTCTTTGCTTTCTACCTCGGCTTTACTGTTGTGGCCCTCCAAAATGTGTTTTACAATAGCTAATCCAAGACCCGTGCCGCCCTTCTCCCGGCTCCGGCTCTTATCCACGCGGTAGAAGCGTTCAAAAATGCGATTAATGTGTTGCTCTGGAATTCCTGCGCCTGTATCAGAAATCAAGGTGACAACATTTTTTTTTCCCACATCAAACGTTATTGTTACCTCTCCATCTTCGGGTGTGTAATTGATTGCATTGGAGATCAGGTTAGTCATTACTTGAGAGATCCGTTGCCAATCTGCATAAACATTGATCTTGTGATGATCGCCCAATAATTTCAGTTTGATATTTTTCTTTTCTGCTTTCTCTTCAAACTGATCAACCACCTCGGCACATAATTTATATAAATCGATATGTTCAAATCGCATTTTAATATCTCCGGTTTCGATCTGCGAAAGCGTGAGTAAATCCTGAACAAGAATATCTAACCCATCTAAGCTCTTGGCAGCTTTTTTCAGAAATTTATTGCGCACATTTTTATCATTCACTGCACCATCCAACAGGGTGTGTACAAATCCCTGAGCGGCAAAAATGGGAGTTTTCAATTCATGCGAAACATCGGCAATAAATTCTTTGCGGAAGGCTTCCAGCTTTTTTAATTCATCTATCTCCTTTTGTTTAAGGGTGGCAAAAGAAAAAATTTCGTCATTAATTTTTTGTAATGGATTGAGGGCACCTGACTTTTGTTTAGAAATATTGGAGAGCTCTTTTTTCCGAAGTTTCTCCATCATTTTATAAATCTTGTTAATCTCCCGAAACACGAGAAACTCCATCACCACAAAAATGAGCAGATAGGAAGCCGAAAAACTTATGACTGCAGCAACAACCAACGCTTGCCGGTCCACACTTTCAATCAGCGAAAGAAATAAAGAAGTAACCAGGGCAATGGATGCTGCCAACAGGAGAGACAACGTACGGGCACTATATACCATGCACTAACTGAGATTGAACTTATACCCCACCCCTTTTACGGTGGAAATATAATCATCTCCTATCTTTTCGCGCACTTTACGAATGTGCACATCTACCGTGCGAGCCAAAACGTAAACATCCGAACCCCAGATATTTTGCAATAAATCATCTCGACTGAAGACTTTATTGGGGTTTTGAGCTAGAAAAAATAATAATTCGAATTCCTTTTTGGGCAAACTTATCTCTTTGCCTTTTACGTGAGCCGTATAACTTGTTCTGTCAATCAGTAAATCACCAATTTTAATCTGACTTGAAGTATTTTTCTTTTTGGAATCTCTTCGGAAAAGCGCGCTGATCCTGCTCATAAGCGCGCGTGGTTTGATGGGTTTTAATATATAATCATCGGCACCCACATCGAAAGCAGCAACTTCCGAGTATTCCTCAGCCCGGGCGGTGAGAAAAACGATAAAGGTATTTACCAATTCAGGCATAGCCCGAATCTGGCGGCATGCTTCCACCCCATCCATTTTGGGCATCATGATATCAAGTAATACGAGATCAGGATGAAACTTCCGGGCAATATCTACGGCCACCTGACCATCAATGGCTGTTCTTACATCGTAGCCTTGCTTCTCCAGATTATATTTCAGCAGTTCTAAAATGGGCTCTTCGTCATCTACTACCAGCACCTTTTGCGTTGGTTTGCTACCCATACTTTTTTTGTAGTTTAATCGGGAATAAAAGTAGAGACAAATTAAGCCAATTAAAAACCCGTGTTAACACCTTAACAATTCCTTAATGGCTCGATTCTCCTGGCTTAATATTAGAGGAAGGGGTGCTTCTTAGAGAGATGCTTTATATATTGCTTTAGATCACCTCCAAAATTATCATCCAGTTCATCTTTAAAGTTATCCTGAGTAGCCTGGTAAAGATGGTAAGACATAAAGTAAGTATTATTAGGGAGTCGACTCTTCGGGTTGGCTTTTCGTGGCCTGAAAAGTGAAAGTGTGTCTGCTGAATTCATGATTTTGGAAATCATCCATTCCTTCTTTTGCTTTTTACTTTCTATAGATTCATCCGGCCGAAGGCTCTTGTATAAGCTATCAAGCAATCGAGTGCCATTTAAAATGTGGCGGCTATACTTTCTGTAATCCTGATCTTCCTGCACATATTGAACAAATTGTTCGGAATCTTTTCCGTAACGGGAAGCGAGGAAATAATAAGCTGCAGTATCCCCTACAAAGGAGGCCAGGTTTTCATTAAAGTCTACATAGTCCTTCACAAAGACAGTTGCATGAACCATCTCGTGAATAATCAGGCTGGCCAGGTCGCCTTCATTGCGTTTAAGCATATTGCTAAGAATGGGGTCCGTAAACCAGCCCAACGTTGACCAACCCCCGGGATTTCGAATGCTTACATCTAATCCTTCGGCTTCCAACTGGGTGCGCAAATCAATGGCTTTTTGTTTTTCAAAAAAACCTTTGTAAGGCATCGCTCCCACTACAGGAAAATCCCAAACCTTATGCTTTAGCTCAAAGGGTTCGCAGGCCTGCACTACCCACATAATTTCTTCACCCTGTTGATCGTAGATTGTTTTATAGTTTTTGGTATCCTTCAGGCCCAGCGAATCGATGGCATACTTTCTTATCTCCTCGATCAACCTCAATTTATTTTTGAGTGAATCTGGAAATTGAGGGTCGTTTATAAATACCTCGATAGGTTTTGCCTTCCAAACAATTTTTACTTGTCCATAACCCTGGCGAGCGCCATAGGCAACTAACTCCCAGTTCCATAAAATCAGGGCTAGCAGTCCTATCAGAAAACCAAAGAATATCTTTCTTAGCATGGTGAAAGCGCAAATTAAATCTCCCGATCTTTATCCGTTTATTGCTTTGAAAATATACCAGAAAACTAGTTATACTAAATTTATTAGCTTTTTTGAATCATTTTTACTTGCCAATACTATAAATAATAGTAATTTCAAGCCTTTAAATAATACAAACCCAAAATTAACGACTGAATTATATGAGTGACGCAAAAGAAAAACTAAAAGCCCTGCAATTAACGATCGATAAACTGGAAAAGTCATATGGCAAGGGCACAGTAATGATGCTTAACGATACCAAGGTGATGGATGTTCCAGCCATTTCAACCGGTTCTTTGGGATTAGACATTGCACTTGGCATCGGGGGTATTCCGCGTGGACGCGTAACTGAAATATACGGACCTGAATCATCGGGTAAGACTACATTAACCATGCATTGCATTGCAGAAGCCCAAAAGAAGGGTGGTCTTGCAGCCTTTATAGATGCCGAGCACGCTTTTGACAAGACCTATGCCGAAAAGTTAGGTATCGATACCGAGAACTTACTGATTTCTCAACCCGACAATGGCGAACAAGCCCTGGAAATAGCTGAGCATCTGATTCGCTCTGGTGCTATCGATATTATTGTTATCGACTCGGTTGCAGCCCTTGTGCCGAAGGCCGAATTAGAAGGTGAAATGGGTGAAAGTAAAATGGGTTTGCAGGCACGTTTGATGTCTCAGGCTCTGAGAAAACTTACCGGCACGATTAGCAAAACCGGTTGTGCTTGTATCTTCATCAACCAGCTTCGCGAAAAGATCGGTATCATGTTCGGAAATCCTGAAACAACTACCGGAGGTAATGCATTGAAATTCTATGCATCCGTGCGTCTCGATATTCGCAGAATCGGGCAGATCAAAGAATCTGCCGATGATATTACCGGTAACAGGGTAAAAGTGAAGGTGGTGAAAAACAAAGTTGCACCTCCTTTTAAAGTTGTTGAGTTTGACATCATGTACGGACGAGGAATTTCTAAATCTGGTGAGATTGTAGATCTGGGCGTTGAACTTAATGTGATTCAAAAAGCTGGCTCCTGGTTTTCATACAGCGGTAATAAGTTAGGTCAAGGCCGCGATGCGGTTAAGCAACTGATTGAAGATAATCCAGAGTTGATGGACGAACTGGAAAAAAAGATCAAGGAAAAGATTAGCAGCGGAACTGCACTCAAAGAAGAGAAGGAATAAATTTATTTGATAGAACAGAGAAAAAGGCCTGGAGTAAATTCTCCAGGCCTTGTTTTTTTAGTTAGCTCGAATAGCGATAACAGGATCCAAGCGTGAAGCCATAGCTGCGGGCACGATACCGGCCACTAAACCAATCACAGAAGAAACGCCCAGGCCGAGTACTATATTTTTTATAGAAAGTACAACTTGCAAACTTCCAAACGGAGCCAGCGTCATTAGCCATACAAGGAATAACCCGGATAACCCGCCAATGAGGCTAAGAAATACAGATTCAAACAAAAATTGAAACAAAATAAAATAGTTTTTAGCGCCCAATGACTTCTGAAGCCCTATTACACTGGTTCGTTCTTTAACAGAAACAAACATGATGTTGGCAATACCAAACCCGCCCACCAACATAGAGAACCCACCAATGATCCAGCCTGCAACACTTAATACGTCAAACACACCACTAATAGCATTTCCAATTGCTTCTGGACGATTCAAAGCAAAATTGTCCTTTTGAATCGGTTTTAATCCACGCTTTACTCGCATTAATCCGCGAGATTCATTCTCTAATTCTACCAAACCAATATCGGTATCAAAGCCTTTTAATCCAATGTTAGATCCTATTTCATACCAACGTCCTGTACCGGTTTGAAATAATTTCCGAAAAGCATCATAGGGAATAATCACACTGTAGTCATTACTGGGCGTTCCCAAAAAACTTTCTCCTTCCCGCTTTATAACACCTATCACAGTAAATTTGAGGTTTCTGATTTTCACTTGCATGCCCTTGGGTGAATCCTCGTTTGGGAACAAAGCTTTGGCAACTTCAAAACCAATAATTACCACATTACGGCCACCTTCAATTTCATCGTTAGTAAGATAACGACCAGAAGTAATATCAATTTCAAAGATTTTGTCGTAATCTAAATCAGCTCCCTTAAGTGTTATCTCACTGATTCCATTATTATCACCTTTAACTGTTATTCCTCCTCTATCGGCAAAAATGGCTACTGTCTTAGCATCCTTCATGTTAGCTCGCAAAAACTTATACTCGGCATAACTAACATTGGGTCGGGTAATGAATTCTTTCCAGGAATCGCGACCTCCATTACGTATAAATGGCCACTTGCCAACATAAATTACGTCACTACCTAAAAAATTGAGACTGTCGCGGATGTTTTTTTCGAGAGAGTCAACCAAGGTTAATACGGCAATGATTGAAAAGATACCGATGGTAACTCCAAGCAAGGATAGCACAGTGCGGAGAATGTTTGATTTAAGTGCTCGCCAGGCAAATCCCAGACTTTCGAAAATTAAGCGTAATGTTAGCATGTGTGGTTAAACGCGGAAAAAGGAATTTCAGGTTGCAATAAACATTGTTTTTTACTCAATATCTCAAGTTTTGAGGTTGAATGGCCAAACTCTTTACAAAAGAAGTACTTTCCAGACGGTAGAAAGCTTAAAATGTTTCCAAAAACTATTCAGGAAATTTCTTTTAGCCAGAAAACATATCCTATTTTTGCGTCCTTATAAAAAAACGCCCCCTTCGCGGGGTATAAAAGCCCGTAAGCTTATGAAACTTTCAGAGTTTAAATTTGAAATCCCCAACAGTTTAATTGCCTCACACCCTGCCGAGAATCGCGATGATGCGCGGATGATGGTTATCCATCGCGACACGGGAAAAATCGAACACAAGATTTTTAAAGACATAGTAAATTATTTTGAAGAAGGTGATGTGATGGTGGGTAACGACACCATGGTATTTCCTGCGCGTCTTTATGGTCGCAAAGAAAAAACCGGTGCAAAGATTGAAGTATTTCTTCTTCGTGAATTAAATGCAGAAATGCATTTATGGGATGTGTTGGTTGATCCAGCCCGCAAAATCCGCGTAGGTAATAAATTATATTTTGGTGATGGCGACCTGGTAGCTGAGGTTATTGATAATACAACATCACGGGGCCGAACTATTCGTTTTTTATTTGATGGTGATTCAGCAGCCTTTGATAAAATTGTTGAGACTTTGGGTGAGACTCCTCTTCCTAAATATATAAAGCGTAAAGTTGAACCAGCTGACAAGGAAAGGTTTCAAACGATCTTTGCGAAAAATAAGGGTGCCGTTTCAGCTCCTACTGCTGGCATGCATTTTACTCGCCAGTTGGCTAAGCGTTTGCAAATTAAAGGCATTGATATGGCCTTTGTCACCTTACACATCGGCTTAGGCACTTTCCGCGCAGTTGACGTGGAAGATCTGACAAAGCATAAAATGGATTCTGAAAATTTTATTGTTGGTACAGAGGCTGTTAATATTGTAAACCGCGCGATTGACGATAAGAAAAAAGTATGTGCTATTGGTACTACTACTATGCGGGCTTTGGAAACTGCTGTGTCGGCCAACAACCGGTTAAAAGAACGCGAAGGATGGACAGATAAATTTATATTTCCACCCTACGAGTTTAAAATATGCAGTGCGATGGTAACTAATTTTCATCAGCCTGAATCAACATTGCTTATGATGGCGTGTGCCTTTGGTGGTTTTGATTTGGTTATGAAGGCCTATGAGACTGCCAAGAAAGAGAAATACAAATTCCTCACCTACGGTGATGCGATGCTGATTATTTAAATTCTTATTGAATACATTAAAATGCCCTCACCTTACAATGAGGGTATTTTTTTACCTAAGAATTTCTGATCAGGTATAAATGAAGCGAAATGGCAACCGGGTAAATAAAGAGATAAACCGGTGACGGTTTAAGAAATCCCATCAGCATGGTTACCGGTATGAGTAAAAGAAAAATGCCAATGCCTATTATCCAATTCTTATTAGGAGAATTTGATCTGTAAATTTGAAGTAGCCGGTACACCAGGTAAGTGATTACAGCTACATTAAAGGCGAGAAGAAAAATGCGAATAAGTATCATACAATCAAAAACGGTATTTTTACAAATCTATGCATTATAAAGAATATGCTCTTATTGTTGCCGGGGGTAAAGGCACGCGCATTAAAAGCAAGCTACCAAAACAATTTTTAGAACTGACTGGTAAACCAGTTTTACTGCACACGCTCGAAGCATTCTACAGGTACTCAGAGCAAATAAATATTGTGATTGTGCTACCGGAAGACGACTTCACAATCTGGAAAGAAATTTGTAAAAAATATAATTTCAACAAACCCATCATTGTACAAAAAGGAGGAGAAAGCCGATTTCAATCTGTGAAGAATGGCTTAGAAAAAATTGAGGGCGATGGTCTGGTAGCCATTCATGATGGTGTGCGCCCCTTGGTAAGCGAAGATATTATTGGCGCTTCCTTTCGGTTAGCGGCTGTCCATCAATCAGCTGTAGCTGCAGTGCGTCTGAAAGAATCTATTCGCATGACAGACCAGGACAATACGAAGGCCATGGATCGTTCACGGTTTCGGTTAATTCAAACACCGCAAACTTTTGATTTAAATCTCATTAAGCAAGCATATCAAATAAAAGAAGATACCAGCATGACGGATGATGCCAGTGTAGCTGAGAAATCGGGACATGTTATTTCACTCTTCGAAGGGAGTTATGAGAATATTAAGATAACTACGGCCGAAGATTTAATTGTTGCCGAGGCACTTCTTAATTCAAGATCTAAAGCTTAAAAAAGAAATGGCCACACATTGTGCAGCCATTTTCAGCTTTAGTCATAGTCAATTTAATATTCGTCTTCGTTAAAGAAAAAATCCTCTTTGGTCGGATAATCCGGCCAGATTTCCTCAATGCTTTCATACGGTTGTCCGTCATCCTCTAACTCCTGCAAATTCTCCACAACTTCCAGAGGGGCGCCTGAGCGAATTGAGAAATCAATCAATTCATCTTTGGTGGCCGGCCAGGGCGCATCCTCGAGGTACGATGCTAATTCCAATGTCCAATACATAGATTTATCCTCCCTTTAATTTTCCGCAAAAATAGAATTAAATCACCCATAGTCAATAGGCACTGATCGATAGTTCAGGAATTAAAAAAGTAGCCCATTTCCTTTGCATTCTGGCATGCCTATATCTGTGGACTATTGACTCAAAAAAGCCATATTTGCGATCTTATTTAACTCACATCTCCATGGCAGACGAAAAAATAATTTTCTCAATGACGGGTGTCAACAAGATTTACCCGCCTCAAAAGCAAGTACTGAAGAACATTTACTTGTCCTTCTTTTATGGAGCCAAAATCGGAGTGTTGGGTTTAAACGGCTCAGGTAAATCTTCGCTTTTAAGGATAATTGCCGGTATTGATAAAGAATTTCAGGGCGAGGTAGTTTCTGACCTCGGCTATTCGGTTGGTTATCTGGAGCAGGAACCTCAACTGGATAAAACCAAAACAGTAAGAGAAATTGTTGAAGAGGGCGTAAAAGATGTTGTTGCTCTTTTAAAGGAATTTGAAGCAATCAACGAAAAGTTTGGCGATCCGTCAGTATTAGAAGATCCGGATGCGATGGATAAACTTATTGCCCGCCAGGGGGAAGTGCAAGAAAAATTAGATGCCGTAAATGCCTGGGAACTTGACCATAAACTGGATCGCGCTATGGACGCTTTGCGTTGTCCTCCTCCAGAGGCGAAAGTTGAGTACCTCTCAGGTGGTGAAAAAAGACGTGTGGCTTTATGTCGTCTGTTATTACAAACCCCGGATGTGCTTTTGCTGGATGAACCCACCAACCACCTCGATGCAGAATCCGTGCAGTGGCTTGAGGAGCATCTTCGTCAATACAAGGGAACCATCATCGCGGTAACGCACGACAGGTACTTTTTGGATAATGTAGCGGGTTGGATTCTGGAATTGGATCGTGGTGAAGGAATTCCCTGGAAAGGAAATTATTCTAGCTGGCTCGATCAAAAACAGAAGCGTTTAGCACAAGAAGAAAAAACAGAGTCCAAGAGGCAAAAGTCGCTTGAGCGTGAATTAGAATGGGTGCGCATGAGTCCGAAAGGCCGCCATGCAAAAGGAAAAGCCCGCTTGGGTGCTTACGAGAAACTGATTAGCCAGGAGAACCGCGAGAAGGAAGACAAGCTTGAGATTTTTATTCCGCCTGGGCCACGACTTGGCAATAAGGTTATTGAAGCGAACGGAGTTTCAAAAGCGTATGGCGATAAGTTGTTGTATGAGAACCTCACATTTACCCTTCCCCCGGCTGGCATTGTGGGCATCATAGGCCCCAATGGTGCGGGAAAGACAACCCTTTTCAAGATGATTACCGGAAAGGAAAAACCCGATAGTGGCACCTTCTCCGTTGGAGAGACTGTGAAAATTGCATACGTAGATCAGGAGCATGATGATCTGAAACCTGAAGACACGGTTTGGCAAGCAATAACCGGAGGACAAGAATTAATTCTTATCGGAGGCAAAGAAACTAACTCCCGTGCCTATGTAAGCAAGTTCAATTTCAGTGGAACCGATCAGCAGAAAAAAGTAAAAGAACTTTCGGGCGGTATGCGCAACCGTGCCCATCTGGCGATTGCGTTGAAACAAGGGGGAAACTTGCTTCTACTTGATGAACCTACCAATGATCTTGATGTAAACACACTGCGCGCATTGGAAGAAGCGTTGGAAAATTTCGGTGGTTGTGCCGTTATTATCTCTCACGACCGTTGGTTTTTGGATCGTGTCTGCACACATATTTTGGCCTTTGAAGGCGACTCTCAGGTATTCTGGTATGAAGGAACCTTCAGCGAATACGAAGAGAACCGGAAAAAGCGCGTGGGCGATGATCAGCCACATCGGATCAGGTATAAGAAACTTGTTAAATAATATACAGTTTGACATTGAGTGGCCTACTTTATAATTTTAACTTATGAAAGGTGTAAACTTCCTAACGAATAATAAGGGCGAGAAGACCGCTGTTGTAATTGATTTCAAAAAATACAAAGAAGAGGTTTTGGATTTTATTGATGGTCTGGAGGGTGCTTCAAGGGCAGAAGAACCAAGTGTTAACTTTGAAAGAACAATAGCCAAAATCATAAAAACAAAATCGGCAAAATCGCGAGTAGGTGTACAGCATAAGGATAAAAAAATCAGCCGTAAAAGAGCTGGAAAAACTCCCACTTAAAGTTATTCTTCTCTTACAGGAAAAGATAAAAGCACTATCCCTAAATCCTTATCCTAATGGGTATAAAAAACTAAAAGGCTTTAAGGATTTGTATAGGGTAAGAGTTGGAGATTATCGCGTTATCTATTCAATACACCACAAGTTCCTCATTATTGAGATTCTCAAGATTGGCGATCGTAAAGACATCTACGATTAAGCTATGCGTGCCTTCTACACCATACTGCTGCTCGTACTATCCAACACCTTCATGACCTTTGCCTGGTATGGTCATCTGAAGTTTAAAGATATGAAGTGGAGTGCAAGTCTACCCCTGATAACCATTATCTTAATCAGCTGGGGGATAGCCTTGTTTGAATACATTTTGCAAGTACCTGCCAACCGGATCGGATTTAAAAATTATGGCGGGCCATTTTCATTGGTAGAATTAAAAGTTATTCAGGAAGTAATTACGTTAGTCGTTTTTGTTCTTTTCTCACTGCTCTTCTTCAAAACAGAAACCTTTCGATGGAATCATCTGGTTGGATTTATTTTTCTGATTCTGGCAGTATACTTCGTCTTTAAAAAGTAATCATTTCTTATTGCCAACCGGGTTTTGTGTAAGGCGATACATGAGAAGAGCTATTCGCTTGGTTTGACGTGGCAACCAATTCAGGTTGGCAAATTCTTTATCGGTGTGTCCATAGCCGCCAAACAATCCGAGCCCATCAATGGCCATATCGACATAACCCGCGGTAAAAGAAATATCAGCCGCTCCCGCATTGCGGGGGTTAACAGCAGTGACACTGCCAAGACCAAGATCTTCACTTACTTTGGTGTAGTGCTCCAATAATTTTTTATTTCCATCGGTAGGAGCCAACGGTGGATACCCATCATCAAACACCAACGTTGCATTTGTTTGGGGAAGATGTTTTGCTACCACCTCTTGCATTTTGTCTTGGGCCCTTTTTAATTGTTCGAAAGAAATCGCCCGGATGTCGCCTGTTACCACAGCTTGCTTGGCCACTATATTTCCTTTTCCAAAGGCAACGCCCCCATCCAACACTTTGTCACGTTGGATATCCGAACCACCGAGAATCATACCCGGATTGAAGGTAAGATCTTTCTCGGTTGATAAGTTTTCATAAAATTCCGTAAGTATGCGTGAGGCTTCATAAATAGCACCGGCACCAATGGCAGAGGTAAAAATTTGTGATGAGTGCGCAGGAACTCCGGTCACATTCAATTCCCAACTGGATGAACTTCTTCTTGAGATAACACCTGTGGTTGGATCGCTGTCTCCATCTTCCATACCCAATGCAATGTCGGCAATCTTGGCGGCTTCAATTAAATCTTTGCGTGCTAGTTCCAAGGGTCGACCGCTAAGTTCTTCATCACCCGTCATCACAACGATGACGTTCATATTCTTTAATAAACCTGCTTGTCGGAGCGCTTCCAAAGAATAGATGATCATTACATCCCCGCCCTTCATATCGCTGATGCCAGGACCTGTTGCTGTAGAATCATTTATCATCGTAAATTTTTGAAATGTTGTAGAGGGTTCAAACACGGTGTCCAAATGACCTATCAGCAAAAGAGTTTTTCCGGTGCCTTTTCCGGTATGATATCCTACCAAATGACCCGCACGACCAAATGGTTTTCCATCTACCCAACGGGTTTCAAAACCCAATGCATCTAGTCTGTCTTTAAAAAGCTGTCCAACTTTATACACTCCCTCAAAGTTCATGGACCCGCTGTTGATGTTCACGGCTTCTTCGAGCAACTGCAAAGCACTATTATTATTAGCATCCACATACCCCGCAATCTTCGCTTCTATTTTTGAAATCTGAGCCTGACCGTGAAAGGATAAACTGGCAAGGCACGTAATTAAAAGTAATCGTTTCATAGAAATCGTTAATTGTTGTCTTCTAAGTCTGATTTAAACTACTTCCTCCCCGGGTCTTGTTTTCCACCGCTCATGCATCCACACCCATTGGTCGGGATGTTCGCGCACGATTTGTTCGGTGAAGGTTGTGAAGTTCTGTGTGTTTATGAGTAAATCCTTTTCTTCATCGCCTGAAAAAACCAAAGGTATCTCAGGAAGGATGTGCATATGTTGCTTCCCGTCTTTATCTAAATAAACATAGGTAGGTACTACCGCTGCTCCCGTGCGTAAAGCAAGCACGGTTGCGCCAATGGGTGTTGCAGCTGGCATTCCAAAAAAATCAACAAAGCGGCTTTTAACTTTTGTATCCTGATCAATCAAAATCGCAATGGATCCGCCTGACTTCAACGCTTTAAAAAGTCGGACACTCTCCTTGCCACGCTCAATCGCGACTGCTCCATAGGCATTGCGATACTGCCACAACAACTCATTTAGGCGCTCGTCTTTTAAGGCAGTACCCACAATGTTTGGATTCAATCCACGCAACGCCATGTTCGTGATTTGCAGATCAAATGCACCGAGATGAGAGGTAAGGAACATAACGCCTTTTCCTTTCGCGTGAGCCTTCTCGTAGTTCTCAAGTCCATGCGTCACCAGAAATTTATTCAGATCTTCCAGTGATCTCACATTCAGTGAACGCAGAATATCACCCGCATTTTTACCCAGCATGATAAAAACCTGCTTACTTAAATTCACAATTTCCCGAGGGGACATTTCTTTTCCCAATGCCAAACCCAAATGGCGAATGGTGCGTTCCCTGGGTTTGGGTGAAACCGCATAGGCAATCCTTCCCAACCAGCCACAGAAAGCCAACCATACTTTGCGCGGCAAAAGATTCGAGAAAAAAATCAGAAACCGGATAAAGAAGTAAAGTGAGGAATACTTAATGCGTTTCTTAAGTGGTCGGTTTTCCATACTTGATTGCAAAGATACACGTAGCTTTGGTAAATTTAACTTCAAACTTACTACATGAAAACCTTATACCTGATCCGACATGCCAAGTCAAGTTGGGATGACCCTGAGCTAAGTGACTTTGACCGACCTTTAAATAAGCGTGGCCAAAAAGATGCTCCACGCATGGGTAAACGGCTGAAGGAAAAAAGAGTGACTCCAGATATAATGATTACAAGTCCAGCTGAGCGAGCCTTGGTGACATGCAAAGAGATCGCCAGGGTATTGGGTTTTGGGGAAGAAAAAATAATAACTGACAGAAGACTCTATCATGCCAATGAAGATCAGATTTTAAAAGTGATTAAGGAATTAAAAGACTCGCCACGTGATAGCGAAGAAATTGTGATGCTGTTTGGACATAATCCAGGCTTAACAGAATTTGCCAATTCGCTTCTTAATGAAACCATCGACAACATTCCAACCACGGGAGTAGTTGCGGCCACCCTGACTATAGATCATTGGAAAGATGTGCGATTTGGTTGTGGTGCGCTGGACTTTTTTGATTTTCCTAAAAAAGACAATGAGTAATCAGGGCTTTTTGTTTTTGGTGGGGTCGGCCATTGAAATATTCATGGGTATACCCTTTCGGGCTTGATCATACAATTTTTTATGAGCAGGATTATTTAAATCAAGCTCTCTGAATTCCTTGACACTAAGTTTTGTACGTTCAGCATAAATTTCAAAATAGGCGCCTTGTATTTCATCCAGTACATTTATAAACGCCTTGTAGCTTGTTTCACGATCTGTTTTAAAAGATACCACGGCTTTACCCGGATTTTCAGATAAATGTTTCTCACGTCCATCATTCAAAATAAATTGTTTGATCTCCGCCTTCACTCCTTGTAAGTCATGCCGCCATATACCTTCAATTAAATACCTATCCTCAGCGTTGACATGAACGGTAAAGATATTACGTTCGTGTACATCCGAAACCGGAAGGTTTTCGGACCAGGTAGGAAGCATAAGTATAATTCCTCTTTCATTTTCTAAAACCGTGGTCATTAGAAAAAAAGTAAGCAGTAAGAAAGCAATGTCGGCCATAGAGCCCGAGCTGACTTCAGCCGAGCCCAATTTTCTCAGGTAACTCATAACAATCAGAATTTATTCCCTGCAATTCGAGAGCCCGACAAAAGTCACATTCCTATAATTACGCTATTTCTTCCGCAATATCAGAACTCTGTTTCCGTCAGAATACGTTGCTTCATACCCATACTGCTCGCACAGATAGAAAAATGTAGTCTTATGGAAGAAGGCAACATGGGTTTGGTCGCGCCTGTAATACCAGGTCTTAAATTGATCTATCCTGTCCCATTGGTCTGTCATAATGGTGAGGTATCCACCTTGCTTAAGCAGATTGGTTATTGCTAAAAACTCCTTGTGGGGATTGTAAAAGTGTTCTACAGATTCAGTTGCAAAAATAAAATCGTAGGAAGTATGTGGGTGGCTAAAGTTAAATAAGGGATCATAGTCATAGCATCTGATGCCTTGCAAAGCAAGCAATTTGGAAAGCGTGGGTACGGGTCCACAACCATAATCCAACCCAATCATGTTTGCATTAAGCAGAGGAAGACAAGGATGAATAGCTCGGTTTAAAAAATCAACATATCCTGAATTCTCAAGACCGTTATCATGAAACAGGTATCGCGATCGTTCCATTTCCTTTGAAAGTTGAAACCGAGGATCCATGAAAATCAGGTTGCAGGTTTGGTAGTGGTGGTAGTAACGGGTGTCCCCGCTAACTTCGATAACCACTAAATCGACACTCCCGCAAAGCGTGCAATTCATCATATCGAAACAAGATACTTATCTCCATTGGATTATTGAATAACGTAGGTTCACCATTTGATCCGTATCACATTTCTGAGATGATTGTCATTCAATTTTATAGGCTAAAAAAAAAGCAGCTCTGGTGAGCAGATTTTTTTCGAGATGAGAGGATTCCCCCGATGCATCGGGGCTGCCTCCACGTCCCTAACGTGATGCGCTAACCGGCCCCGACTTGTCGGGGTACATCTCGGATCTCACTTAAAATATTCTGAAAATTGTCGTCTAACAAAATCTTTATTCCTCGATTTCTTAAGGTATAATTCAAAAGCTCTTGCCTCCTTTTCGGTTTCAAAAGGTCGGACAAAAATAAATTTCCATGGCCCTCTGTTTCTTGTGGAAACATTTAAACCTTTATTATGACCATCCAGTCTTCGCTCAAGATCTACGGTTGATCCGTAGTACCATTTCTGAGTTGATGGTGATTCAATTATGTATGCGAAGTACATAAACAAAAAAGCCGCTCTAGTGAGCAGCTTTTTGTCGAGATGAGGATTACCTTCAGTGATCCTTTTTGGGGGTAGTACAAAACAATCAAACTTTCGTTCGCTGCGCTCACTTCTGGTTTATTATTTCTCAGCTCACGCAAGCGAGGCGCTTGGCTCGCTGCAAAATCAAACGCCTTCTGCTAATCGCAAAAGGCGTTTGATTGTTTGTCGTCCTCACTGCACAATTTTCGAACTTGTTTTTAAAGGATTTGGCAAAATTAAGTTGCATACAAGTCTAAAAATTCGACTCTTGAACTAACTACTTTCTAAGTGTTCAGGGTCTAAATTTTGATTAGATCCAAAAAAAAGAGCCTTATCAATGACTTTCAGCAACAACTGAAACCTACTTGAATTGGCGGACACTTCACGGTACCATAGCTACAAAAAACACAGCAGTCCCCGGGCTTCGGTTTCAATATCGTTTTACAGTGCTCACATTCATAGAAATACTGGCAGGCATCAGTTGGCATCACTTCCTCCTTTTGATGACCGCAGGCAGGACATGTTAGGATTGATTCTTGTATAACTTTCATTTCTGGTCAGCGTTTGAACTAATTACTTTGTAACCTGTACCGTTGATAGCATTTTCAATCTGCGATAGTGTTGCTTTTGAGTTATCAAATTGAACAATTGCATTCTTGTTTTCATAAGATGCAGAAGCATTAATTACTCCTTCCAATTTATTCACCTCGAATTTCACATGTTCTGCACAACTGTTACACGTCATCCCTTCTATTTCAAATTGTGCCGTTTTAATATTACACTCTCTAATGATAACTACCTCTTTATTCGAACCAGGATAAAATACATCTGCGTATGATGGAAACAGAACCATCATAATGGCAAACACAGAAATCAAAGCTAAAGACGTCTTTGTTTCAATAAACTTCTTTGTGGCATTCGTATCACAGGCACATGAAACAGCTTTTGATGGCCTTATCTTTTTAAACCACGCAAAGCCCAACATCAATATTGTGATTCCAATAAAATATGGCCTGAACGGCTCAAGCCAAGAAAAGGAAGCAGCCATACTACTTGTACCAGCAAGTAGTGCCAGTACTGGAGTTATGCAACACATGGATGCTGTGATTGATGAAAATAGCCCCATGCCAATAATTTTTCTTTCGTTGAACATCTTTGGTGAAAGATATTATTCGCCTTGATTTTAATGGTGAAAAGAAAAAAGGAGTCTTTTGGACTCCTTTTGGTTACTTCTTTGCCACTAACTTAACTTCCATTCTAAACTCATCAGAGAGCATGGCATTTTCAATTTTCCATCCATACATCACCTGAAAATCAGTACGCTTTATTTTTAAATCTGCAGTAGCTTCGATCGTGTTGGCATCCTGGTCTTTGAGTGTTGCATCAAACTCAATAGTTTTAGTAATGCCACGAATAGTCAGATCGGCTGTTACTCTAAGACCAGAACCAGTTGGTTCGCTCTTTTTTATAATCACCTTCGCTTCAGGAAATTTCTTGGCATAAAAGAAGTCATCAGATTTCAAGTGATTCACTAATTTGGCATTATCCTTTGTATCTGTGAGGTCGTTGTTCGTAATGGTGTTCATATCGATGATAAATTCTCCTGAATTGATTTTTCCTTCCGCTATCGACAAACTACCTGACTTGATTTTTACATTTCCATTGTGCTCATACGACTTTGCCAAGTGGTAACCTGTCCACTTAAGCTGGCTTGCGTTGGTTACTACGGTGTAGGTGCCTTCTGCCGGGGCAAAAGCTGAAAGAACACCTACCAGAATGAGGGAGAGAAATGCTGTTGTTACTTTTTTCATAATGTGTTTAGTTTCGTTTCATCTTTAACCGCAAGAAGGTGTTGATTAGTTGCCTGTTTTTGCGTTTAGTGGGATTGTGTCAACCAAAAGACACTTATATGGCAGTTGCGAGGTACCAGTATCGAAATTCACAGCTATTGGAACTACTTTAAAACAAAATTACTTTTAGGGTCATGAAACCTGCAGCCATCTGGTATTTCGAGAGCGTAAACCTTTATAAGTCATTATGCCCGGTAAAGTTAAAAGCTGACGAAGGCCAGCACGCCTTTATGCATTTTAAAAAGGACGATTTCATCTATTTTGAAAACCAAGCTGCAGATACCATATTTTTTGTTGCCAAAGGCAGGGTGAAGATCTTTTATAACTCGGATAAAAATCAGGAAGTAGTGAAGTCCATTTTATCCAGTGGAGAAATATTTGGAGAGCTGGCGCTGGCGGATGAAGAAAAGCGATCCGACTTTGCCCAGGCTATGGATAATGACACGATGATTTGCGCGTGGAAGCTGGAGGACATCAAGCATCTGATGCTAGATAATAAAGAGCTCAGCTTTAGCCTGATCAAACTGCTCGGATTAAGACTTTTTAAATTACAGCGCAAGTTTGATTTGCTGGTCTTTAAGGATACACGCACCCGGGTGGTTGAATTTTTAAAAGATGCCGCTGAATGGAAGGGGAAAAAAGTGGGTGATGAGACTTTGTTGATGACTCCGTTGACGCACCAGGACATTGCTAAACTGGTAGGTTTATCGCGGCAAAGTGTAACAACAATTCTAAATGATCTTAAAAATGAAAACCTGATTTATTTCGATCGCAAGAGAATTCTTATCCGTGACATTAACACCCTACGCTAACGCAGCAATATCTTTTATTGGAAATGTAGGTTTCACGATCAGCCTATTTCGTCTGTAGTCAATCCACCCCTTATCTCTCAATTCATTCATAAACACATTCACACTTTGACGGCTCGTTCCCGCAAGTTGTGCTATTTCATCGTGTGTCAAATTCAGGTTGAGAATCGTATTTCCTTCCGCAGCGGGTTTACCAAAACGCTGAATAATATCCAGTAATGATTCCGCTATGCGCTGGCGAGAATTTTTAAAATACAAGGAATCCATTTTACGCTCCATCTTTTTGATGCGCAAACCAATCCATTTAATAAAACTATAACTTAATGCTGAGTTTTCTTTAATGAAATTCTGCCAGTTTGTGAAGGGTAAATAACACACCATACAATCTTCAACGGCAACAACTTGCTCCTGCTGATCGCTGATAGCATCAATGAACCTCCCAAAAATTTCACCTGCCTCTATAATCTCTTTAATTTGTTCGCTGCCCTGTTCGGTAAGCACCACTACTTTAATACTACCTGATTTTATAAAATAGATGTTGGAATCGCCTTCCTGTATAAAGACTTGCTCGCCTCTTTTGTATAACACCATCGAACATTGTCCACCCAACGCCATCAACTCCTTTTCCGAAAGGCTTTTCAGAATATTGATTTGTTTTAAATACCAGATCTTGTTTTCCATTTTAGAATTAGAAAACAAAGATACTTGATCTGATCCTTATTTTTAAGGACCCAATTAAGTACAGGTCAATGACCTGTTAATCAATAAGATGAAACTTGCTACCTTATTTCAATCACGGAGTTGGAACTGATGTTTCTCACTGTATCTACCTTACCCGCAAGATAATTAATTGTCAACTGCTCAATTTCCGGATTCAAGTCTCCAAGACCAAATATCAGCGTGCCACCCTGATCACTGGATAATCCTTCACCGCTATACAGGAAGTCGGTAAGTGTTTTTCCAGATGCCGTAACTGAAACAATGGCCCCTAGGTTGCTGGCATTCTTTTGAAATCTTACTTTGAGGAATTTGTTGCCACCACCCTGGCTCATGAATATCTTCAATGGTCCGTTAAGATTACTGTAAATAAGGTCGGGATAACCATCCTCATTAAAATCCGTGCTCAGTGGAGCGATGGCATAGTTTTTATTTTCGGCATGAGCCTGCTCTTCCACCGCTGCGAAGCGCCCTCCCTCTTGTTGAATAAGTAAACGACATGGCAATTTAAAAGCCTTCTGCGGTGGAAAGTCGATATAATTTTCTGCTACGGCTAGATCTTGCAAGCCATCGAGGTTGAAGTCTTCGAAGATAGCGCCCCATGAAAATTCAAAGTTGGCGAGCTTCGATTCGGATGCCACATCAGTAAATTTAAAGTCGCCATCATTGCGAAATAAAATCCAGTCTTTAATGAATGTCTGGTCATCCCGAAGATCACCACGTGCCATAAATTCGGGCACCGATGATCCCGTGTTGGAAAAGAAGAAGTCGATTAAGCCATCCTGATTATAATCACTGGCGGCAATCCCCATGGGGTAGGCAAACTTACCGGTAAGAGGGTTTTCCCTTTGTTCAAAAGTGGTTCCGCTGTTATTCTTATAGGTGCGTACTTCACCGGTATCGTGGGCTACTACCAGATCGAGCCAGCCATCGCGATCAACATCAACCAGAATTCCCTGAAACGTATTGTGGATATAGTTTAAGCCCGATGCGTCCGTGATGTCGGTGAACGTATTATCACGGTTATTGAGCATCAACAAACTGGTTGCTCCATAATTGGGATCATTGAAAATGGTTTGGCCTTCCATCTTATCCAGCTTAACGTAACCCGCTACAAACATATCCAGCCAGCCGTCTTTATTAACATCACCTAATGAAATGGATACCGCAGTAGATTTTTCATTGAGGGGAATCGAAAGTTTAGTTGATATGAATGATGTTCCCTTGTTAGTGTACAGGGAAACGCCTGAGGTCCTACAGACAATAAGGTCGGTAAGGCCATCATTATCCATATCCGCACTGGCCGCACCAAGAGAGGCATCATCGCCTTTGGTATCTGTAAATGCATCAGCTGCAATGTTATTGAATGATCCTTTCGTGTATTGAAAAAGTGCATCCGGTTGATTGTTTCCTCCACCAATAAATAGTTCATCAACGCCATCATTGTTTATGTCAACCAACGCTGCGGCCATCATCGGTAATGATTTGGTATCATCAAACTGATGTGTAAAATTTACCTTGGCCTCTGTGAACGTTGGAATTACCTCGGCAGGCACAGAATAATCACAGGCTTGCACATAAGGATCCTGAGTATCCTCATAAAAATAGTAGCCGATAAACCCCAATGCAGCAACTAATACAACTGCTGCGAATAACAAAATTTTGATTCCGGTTTTCATTTCTTGTATTGAAATTGAGTGATAAGTGAAAGTGTAAACACAACCATATGAGTGACATTCATGGCCGTAGGCACGAGATATTTTCCTAAGGAAGGAAATATAAAATAAGTAAGAAAGACAAGTACCAATATGACCACCGGACTAAACCATGCGAGCCACTTCGGATATCTTGTATTTCTGAATAGAATAGCGACAACCCAAACGATGGAGATTTGAAGTATGAGGAATCGCAAAACATTTACCAGCACTTCGTAATGTGATTTATAGTAATCAACCAATACTACGTTTTCTGATTTCACAATTTCAGTGAGCAACGCGCGCGATCCGGCCCACACACCACCAACAGTAAATGCTATAATGCCCAATACAAGTATAGTCCGAGCCAGATTTTCGCTGCCTTGCCGGATGGCGAGATAAAAATGGTAGTAGCCAAAAATATATAGGGGTAAACCAATCAGCATCAGATAATGCCCAATGATGACAACACCGTAATTACTTTGGTGGAGCCATGAAAAGTCCGAAGCGCCTTCATAACCAGCTGCTGAATAATGTACCAAAAACTCACCTGCACCAACGAGAAGGGATGCCAGTAATCCTACGACTCCAAATAGAATAATACTTTTTGCCTCCTCGTAACGCTGCATAGGTTACTTGATTTTTCTTCCTTTATCGATGGTGAGGCATGGCCAGTTGGCGGTGGCTTTTGCTAATATGTTTACCTTATCCTTCACCCACATTTCTTTCGCCTTCTTATTCATAAAGAGATAGAGCTTGCCCTGGTAAACTTCAAATTGATCATTCTCGATATCCTCTACATCACCCATGGAAGCGGCTACCGGGCAATATCCCCCAAAGCCTGGTGCATATTTGGCTGGTTCCCTTTTGAAGAACTCTTTGTTCGCATAGGTGCTAAAACGATAAACGGCATTGTTAAAATAAACAGATTGGGTAGTCTGACCCTTTACCGGCCTATTGGATACTACATAATCAACCACATCATATTCATGAATGATCACATTGCCTGAGCCGGATGTATTCATTAATATTCTATTCGTAGGCATCGGCTTGGTGCATTGGGCCGTTACTGTTTGTATGCCTCCAATCAAGAGAGACAAAATAAAGATCAACCGTGTTAGTTTTTTCATGATGTAAAGCGGGTAGTGTAGATATTGCTTAGGTAAAAATTCCTTATTCATTCAGTGACCAGTCATAATCACGGAATTCAATTGAGGCCTGTTCATTTATTTTGATGTCTGAATACTGGTTCAAAAATTCAATCAAGCTGCTTCCTTTTGTAAAGTCTCTTGTAAACCAATTGAATATTTGTGAAAGAGACAGGTCGTGTTCTGTGATCGTATTTCTTTTCGGATCGTTGATGAATATTCTTGCCTGATCATCAAGTTGTTCATGAATCTTTCCAGCTTGAAATGATTCGTTGCGCAATGG
>JBGSTJ010000021.1:0-1800 GCA_041736555.1 Cyclobacteriaceae bacterium | reverse complement strand
TGCCCGCAAGTCGGGCATTTTCTATTTCTTGTCATTACATCCGTCACATGAATGTGACGGCAATGGATAATATTCTGACATGAAACTCTCTTCTTCAGTAAAGTATCCTTTGCCGTTGGCTTCAGTGCCTGTTGCACAACTAGGCTTAATTTAGTATTTTGAGTTCATGCAAGGAAAGAAAACATATACTCCCAAACTGATGTACCAGGTTCATTTGGATAATCTGGTGCCACAAGACAACTTTTACAGGAAGTTGGATCAGGTTCTTGACATGAGTTTTCTGTATAAAGAAACTGCACCATATTATGGGACAGAAGGTCAGGAATCTATTGATCCGGTGGTATTCTTTAAAATGTGCATGGTTGGCTATTTAAACAACATCAACTCCGACCGCAGATTAATTGAATATTGCTCTAACTGTTTAGACGTAAGATTATTCATGCGATACGACATTGATGAGTCCTTGCCGTGGCACAGTACTATCAGCCGCACCCGGCAGCTTTTCGGGGAAGAAATTTTTCTGAACTTATTTAGAAAGATATTGAGTTTATGTGTTGAAAAAGGTATGATACGAGGTAAACGCCAAGCGATAGATTCAGCCTTTGTAAAAGCAAATGCCAGTCTGGATTCTCTTATTGAAAAAGAAGTTATTGAAGATGTTAAAGCTTATTGTGACGAACTAAATGAAGGGTCGGAATACAAGCTTACGCTAAGTAAACAAGAGAAAAAACAAGAGAACAAGCCGAGAACCACCCTTAACAGTATTCATTATTCTCCCACCGATCCGGATGCCCGCATAAGTGTAAAACCAGGCAAGGCAACTCATCTCAATTTTTTTGGACAGATTGCCGTTGACGATTCCCATCATGTGATTACCGGAGCGATGGCCGACTTTGCAGACAAACGAGACAGCCAGTGTTTACCGGGGATTTTGGGACAAACGATTGAAAATTTGAAGGGAAATGAGATTTTGATCGATCAAATTGTTGCCGACACCGGATATAGCAGCGCAGAAGCATTGCGATTTTGCCATCAGAACAATATCAATGCCTACATTCCCAATACTGGAAGATATAAACCAACACGGGAAGGATTTGAATACGACCCTGGAAATGACAGGTATCTTTGTACCCAAGGCAATAAGGCGATCTTACTGTTCAAGACTATTACTGCTGATAAAAATGGGCATTTCAGGAAAGAGTACCGAAGTAGTGCCGCCAATTGCAGTTCATGTACATTAAGGTCAGTTTGTATCGGGAAAAACAGTAGCAAAAAAATTACGGATACCCTTGACAAATCCTATTACGACCAGATGCATGAAAAAATGCAAACCCGGTATGCCAAGAAACTAAGCAAGATTCGCAAAAGTACGGTTGAACCGGTTTTGGGGACACTGATTAACTATATGAACATGAAACGGGTCAATTCCAGGGGAATCAAACAGGCGTCCAAGCATGTGTTAATGGCAGCCCTGTGTTACAACCTGAAAAAATACATGAAGTTCGTTCGCAGAACAACAGAAACCATTGCATTGGAGCAATCTATGCTAGCTTTCAAATCACTAAAACGTCTTGAAATGCTTTTTTACAAGGAATTTGAAGTGCTTTTAGTTCTTAACCGGTTTTCACCGAATTAGATTCGCCAAGAACCTAAATCCAATAGGTAAAACCGTACAGGAACGAAAAACTAGTGCAAATGGAATTTGATAGTCGTGCAACAGGCACTTTAGCGAACGGACCTGTTTTCAAATTAATCTTATTCCGCTAACCATTCTTCCTGTGTCGGTTCCATCCCGGCGGG
>JBGSTJ010000051.1:0-75847 GCA_041736555.1 Cyclobacteriaceae bacterium | reverse complement strand
TGGCGGGTTGCTCCTCAGCATTGCCCGCTTCCGCTTCATCCGGTAATCAAATGTAAAGCGATTTCAGGACTAACTAAAAAGTGTAAATTTGAATCAGGACTTCTAACCAAAAAGTGTAAACTTTTTTCAGGACGAGTCAGGGGGATCGGATCAAAAACGATCCGGCCTTTTCGCGGACACGGGAAAATCTGGCTGAATTCGGGCGAGCCGGAAGTGCAAACAAACTTCTCCGCACAGCCTTTAGAACCCTCATCATGAATGTGGCTGATGGCAGGATGACCAGCCGACTCAGTCAATATATGATGAAGGTGGTTCAAGCCGATGTTACCCATGCACGGGGCGAGCGTACAGTGAGTGACGGAGAACCAGAACTACTGATCGGTTTTGAATTCAATGAAAACGGGCGCCTGGATAAAACCTTGCTGGCACCGTACAGTTGGACGATTGACCGGGTTACCGGGGTGATGACCATTACCATCCCGGAGTTCATTGCCGCCAATCTGATTGCCGTGCCGCAAGGCTCCACCCATTTCAAACTGGTGGCCGGAGGCGCAGCGATTGATTTCGGAGCAGGAACCTTTACCAACGGGTATGCGGACAGTGGCGAACATAAGATCGACACGATTCCGACAGCCAGTCAGGTATTGGAAATCAATCTCCCGAACAGTACCCACCCGATGTTCCTCGCCTTTGGTATTGTGTTCTCGCAAGAGGTGAATGGAACATACTATCCGTTGCGAAACGGAACGTTTAATGCCCTGGCATTGGTAGGCGTTGATACCGCTACCGTATGACGGGGTAATGCTAAGTCACCTTCTCAGTCCAACTTATCTTCGGAGGATATCCAGAAAACAAAAAAAGAGGTTGGTATTGAGGGGGTGACTTTTTTAGTGAAAAGTTCTAAAGTGAAAAGTTCTAAAGTGAAAAGTTTTAAAGTGAAAAGTGAAAAGTGAAAAGTTTAAAGTTAATTCCAACCCTGCTCTCCATCCTACCTGGTTACAAATAAGACAGTTGTATACCGGCAGACCGAAATTCCCGCAGTCAAAGACAACATTTCATAGTGAGTTAGTATATCTATGTAGTTAACGCTGTTCAATCATTAACTTAATCTGTAGTCTTCCCGAAAATAATCGGTTTGAATTCGAGAGCCAGACAAACATGTAGTGGAGTTTGGTTACTTATTAGAAAGAGATTAAAGAAGTCGTTTGACGTCTTCTGCTTTCAGTCCGGTGTAAAGACAAAACTCTTCGATGGTGACAAACTGGTGATCGAGTTTATGGAAGTGGGTTTTGATTTTATTTAACAGCATGCGGCCATAGCGATCACTTCGGCCGGTGATCCGCTGGATATCTTTGGGATAAATGGTGAGCCGATACATACTGTTTCATTATACATGCATTAACGTGAGGTTAATAAAATTTGTGCTAAGAAAAATGAAAAATATTTTGCGGATGTTTCTATCAAGATGATGGAAGTTTGAAGGACTCATTTTTATATTAAGTACGAGTTGAAAGCGGAAAGCTTAAAGTTGAAAGCTTGAAGTTAAAAGCTTAAAGTCTAAATCGAAAAACGAATTGACTAATCATTAGTATTGAATCAAGTGAGAGCGGTACGATCCACCTTGGGAAGTTAAACAACCTCAGTAGGTATGGATGATTGCAAAGTAGACTGAGCGAGCGATGAATCTCTTCGATCGAAGATGTTATAAGGACTTCGGATTAGGGGGATCCTTTCCGCCAAAGGGCGGACGGGCTGCACCCAACCATAACGCTACCCCTGCTCAGGATTGGGTTTATTTTTTTTAGGAGTTTCAACACCTACCCCAAATAAACTGTAGCCCATTCTAAGCGGATCGGCCCGAAGTATGTACTTACCTAAAGATGGAAACCAAGGTGCGGAGGATAATTACGAGATCGCCCCAGAAGGATTGTGATTGGAGGTACTTCAAATTCAGGGCGAGTTTGACGGGCATTATTTAGACAAAATCTGGTTATGAATTTTGATTCGAACCCTAAGATAAATCATCAGGAAAACGGTCGCGGCAGTTATCGGAATCAACTGGGAGGAAATCCCATAAGAATAAATTACTATGATATTGAGTACACCCTGCAGCAAGGCATACATCAGCGAAACCCAGCGGTGTGGCCACTTCATCTCGTTTGCCAGGTATTGGTAGAGGTGGGTTCGATGTGGTTTGAAAATATTTTCCCTGCGTTTCAAGCGATACACTATTGTTACTACCGAATCAATACCATATACCCAAAACATAATTACCCATAGAAAATTATCCGTGACGATGATGAGTTGCAGCAATAAAAAAATCTGCAGCAAGGCGATCGTTATACTACCCACATCACCTGCAAAACAGGTTGCCCGAGTTCTGAAATTAAAGAATAAAAACACGAAGACGGATACTATCAACGTGCCCAATAACAGCGGATCTGAAAACGGTACAATCTGATGAATTAAATAAAAACAGGATAGGTTTACCCATGCATACAGGCCGGTCATGCCATTAATGCCGTCCATAAAATTAAAAGCATTTAATGCACCAATACAGATGATCAACGCCAGCAATACAAGTATCCATGACCAGTCATAGATTCCGGTTTGGAAGAATATCAACAGCACTGCAATCAGGTGAATAAAAAAACGAAGGTATGCCGGACGCGGCTTTAGATCATCCAGAAAGCTTATTAGTGCCACAGCCATGATGCCCATCAGCATCCATGGCCATTGAAATCCATTATATAGAAACCAAAGCAACGTTGCGAGAAAAAAAATTATTCCACCCCCCCGAATCGTAGGCGTTGTGTGTGAACTTCGTTGATTGGGTCGGTCTACAATACCAACCTTTGTTGCGATCTTGAAATAAATCAATTCCATATTCACCAAAGCAGCCGTCATCAAACCATAATATAAAATTACCGGCTCCATGATGTAGTTATATAATCCAATACCGACCGGGGACTCCAGCCTTCTTGGCGAGCTTTACTATCCGAAAAGGTGAGCGTTGCCGTTAATTTAGCAAGCCTGTTGGTATTTAATGGGGCACTATCTCCCATAACATCTCCAACTTTTGCAAGACCCCGCAAACAACTTTCCGGAAAACGTAAGGGTTTTCTTTTTCCCAATGCCTGCGCAATTGCATTTTCAAGTGCCATCATAGACGGATGAATTCCATCTGTGAGGTTGTAGATGCCTCCTACCTTTTGAATTATCGGAATAAAACGAGCTACATCGTCTGCTAGTACCATACTCTTGCGGGTTTGACCAGATCCTATTCCCACATACAGTCCCCTTTTCATCCATTTTATCATCATGCCCAGATTTCCTGGCGGGTTGTTGCCCACCACTAAGGGAAGGCGTAAGATTGTTAGCACCACATTATGTTGATTGCACCATTCGCTAACAATTTCTTCAGCTTCAATTTTGCTTTTTGCATAGGGTGAAGTTCCGGCTAGTGGAACAGTTTCTGTTATTCCCATTCCGGATTCATAACCATACACTGCGACCGATGAAACGAATACAAATGTTGCGGGGACTAGATCCATTTGCTCTATTGCCCGGAGCAGGTTATGCGTTCCTAAAACATTTACTTCAAAAAATCTTTGCGAGACTTCCGTTGACCGCGGCACAATGTGAGCAAGACCCGCTGCATGAATCACCCCTTCAGCTTGAGGTATTGAAGGAATATTCTTCGAAAGGTCTACGACCACCTGATTGCCAGCCGAACGGCCCAATGTAATGACACGGGTATCATGTAATTCCTGTTGGATAACTCTACCAAAAAATCCGGAGGCACCCGTCAAGAGTATCTTACCCTGCATGTACTTTCTGTAAAAGAGCTAGATACCGGGTGGCCAAAAGATCACGGTTAAATTGAGTTTGCGCAACTCTTTTTGCATTTATCGCCAACTCAGCGCGGAGTTTATCCTCTGTGGCCAGCCGGAGCATGGCAGCAGCAAATGATTGCGGATCATCCGGAGGCACATTCAGACCGCATTGTTCCTTTTCAAAAAGTTTATTCAACCAACCCGTTGTAGTTTGGATTACCGGGGTGCCTGCCGCTAAGGAATCAAAGACTTTGTTTGGTGAGCTAGTATTCTGAACCGGATTATTTAAGGTGGTAAACAACGTTGCTACACTTTGTTGTACCCAAGCTGGTAAATCCTTCTTTGGCATCAATCCTAAAAAGAAAATAGTTTTGTTTAAGAGGGATGCTGATTGTTTTTCCAACTTTTTTCGGTCTGCGCCTTCGCCTATTAACACCAAGATTATACCGGTATGACCAAGTCTTTCAAGTTCGTGCATCGACTGTATTAACAAGCCCACATTATGAATAAATCCGAGTGAACCAATGTGGGTGAAAATCTTCTTGTCTATTGACCAGACGGGTCGGTAAAGCGATTGTGGTGTACCAAACAACTCCAGGTCACTCGCATTGGGAATCACTTCGAGCATCAACTCAGGAAACCGCTTTTGGATGTGGGCTTGCTGACCTACTGAAGCAGTGACAACACACTGGGCTGCCCGATAGCACTGGGCTTCAAACCCAAGTGCCAATCTGATCAGCCAGGGAGATTTGATTTTCTTCATTTCGATACCTCCGGCCGGCCATAGATCACGCACTTCAAAAATGAACGGTTTACCCCGCATATAGCTCGCCCAAATACCGGGCCATCCAACCGTGATTGGCCCTGAGGAACAAATGATTACATCGTATTTTAATATAGCTGCGTAGTAGACTGAGAAACATGCAAAGACAAGAGCCCGCCATCCACGACTCATCAAGGACAGCCGGTTAGAATCTGCTGTGTCAATAATTTTTAATTCAATGCCTTCCACTATTTGTGTTTCAACAAAACGCGAAGTACGAATGTCCGATTTTTCGTAGGGCGAGGTTATAACGGTTACCTTGTGACCAGCCAATACCCAACGCCTGCACAATTCATAAACACGCGTACTCCAACTTCCCTGCGGGGTGCCAAAGTATTGATATACTATTACCACATGCATCTTACCTTATGGGTTGACTAAGCATAAGATTTGCACCCATTTGAAGATCGGAATTATAGGAATCAAAGGGGCCTACTCCACCTTCCGGAAAGAAGGTTAATTCTCCAAAAAAGATTTTTTGATCGTGGTAATATAAATCAACCCGAATAAATATAAATTCTGCTGCCAATTTTTTACATACCTGTATCATCCGTTCTAATCCTTCCGGTCTAGTTATAGCCTGGACTGACCGAGGGTATGTCATTTCGAAATTTAACAGGTTCCAGTCCACGTCAAAAAAGTTGCGTTTATGATCTTTGAAGCGGTCTACATCCACCTGAATAAATTTTACAGAGCCCTGGAAACAAAAGAATTTGTAGTCCGGCATATTATTGCCCAAGTATTGCTCACAGATTATACGCGGTTTAATGTCCTTGTATTGCCATTCGCGACTGAGGTAATATGGATTTAAGTTGAGCCAATAGTGAAATTTGTTTTTGATATCATCCAAATCGATTTTACTCTTGTCGTTTATAAGAATGTTCCAACCGCTGCCGTGGGTTGCCTTTAGCACAAACGAATCTGGCAAATCTGCAACCTGAATTTGCTCAGGATCACTAAAAACACCGAGGAGGGGAATCAGGTATTCTGCACCGACCTGAGTACTAACATACTCGCGAACTGCATACTTATCTGCACATCGTGAATAGCGATTATCCTGATGAAGGTATTTTAACCAATTTAGTTTTTCAGTAAAGGTTTTGGGATTGCGTAAGTTAATCCAATAATAGGGCCGTTGAAGACGAACGCAGTTGATCAGGAAAACCAGATTCGTAAACACGCTCGGAGGCACATAGTATAATACATACCGGCATAACCAATACCAACTTTTGCGCATGGGTGCAGAGATGTTAGCCATTTGGTGGTGGTTGAAAATACTCAAAGAACTCTTCCCATTTCTTCTGAACACCTGGCCAATCCAAGCTATGAGCTGTTGAAAGAGCCTGTCGTGTTATTTTGGAATATAAATCAGAAGATCCAAACAAAGTCAAAATTTGATTGGCCATCTCTTCGGGATTACCGGGTTTGCATAATAAACCATTGATCCCATGTTGAATCAAATACGGGATTCCTCCTACACTCGTAGAAACAACGGCTAACCCCAACGCCATTGCCTCTACAATTGAAACCGGCATGTTATCTACGTTTGTGGTATTTATGAATACATTATATTCTCTTGAAAGTTGTATCCATTCTGGCTTGGTAAGCTTACCAGTAAGGCGTACACGTTCTACAAGTCCTAATTCTACCAATCGCTTTTTCACCAGTTGCATTGAGCCATCTTTATCGGGGCCCACCATGCACAATACGGCTTGGGGGTAGTGCTTTAAAATATAGCTTATTACCTCCACCGCCATGATGGGATTATAGATTTTGTCAAATGAACGGACATAGAGTAAGCGAGGGCAATCGATTGGGTGCTTATCGAATGGATATTGATGGATGTCAATAAAATTTGGAATAATTTGAACCTTGTAGCCAGCTTTGTCAAATATTTCCTTTAAGAAACCCGATGGTGAAATCAAAGCAGAGGCATGATCAAAAACCAACCGGTTCCACCTGCCTTTCAAACGTTTTGGGAGATTACCCCCATGCAGGTAGAGTACATACGGGACCTTAAGCAAGTAAGACCAAAAACCAGTAATCCAGGCATAATAAAATGCCATAGTACTATAGGTATCAATTAAGACCAACGTTGCATCCCTTGAGTTTCTGCTTAGCACCCGAACCATATCGAACAAGCGTAATATGGGGTTACTTTTTGTTGAAGCCACCGTACACGAAATGCCCATTTCTTGAAACCGGGGTAACAATAAATCTATGGTAGTTGGATTAAGCCCCCGCTGCTGCAAGCGGTTGCCGAGATAAACGATTTTTATCACGTATTTTTTTTGAGGGAATCAGAATCGAAATAGTAGCTAATGCAAACAAGTAAGGGGTTACGTTCGTACGCATGGCTGAATGGACCATAGTAAATAACGCATACCCGAATAATCCCAGTTGAAGCAATTTGATTAATCCAATCCGTTCCCGGATAACGAGAATAGCAGGGTATATCAATAAAATGAGACATATCACGAGGCCAAACATTCCGTGTTCGGCCAAGAGGCGGGTAAATTCAATATGTGCAGCCACACCGGTTGCTAATAGTCCGGATCGACTATACTTTGACATGCCCGGACCAATGCCGAGCATAAAATTCTGAGACCAGATGGTTAAATCACTTATTACAATATCTAACCGGTTTGATGTTAACAGCGAGATATCTTTTTCACGGGTACCGGCCAGAGTAGTCTCTGTTTCACCTTGATAGCGTAATAAGAGGGTATTCGATGTAAGTCGGTTAGTGTAAAAGAAAATAGCACTCAAAACCATTAACCCCGATGCTACCCGAATGAAAGTAAGACCTTTTGGCAAAGCATAAGAAACAGATAAATAGGCAACAAGCCATACCAACACCAGTACGATAACAGCACCCACCAATCCACCTCTGGAAAATGTAAGTAAAGCCCTGAAAAAAAACAGTAACATTAGCACAATGGTTATCCAACGTTGTTGAAAAAGTGGAATTGATAATAGCAGACTGAGAGCCAATATTAGAAATCCAAGGCTCAGCAAGGTTGAAACTTGATTGGAACCAAAGCCTGCTGAGGTATCGAAATTCGCTGATAGCGTAAATTTGAGATCATCAAAATCGGGTGTTTTCAAGATCACACTGACCAATACCGGAATAATTCCCAGAACTATTATTCTCAAGAGCGAAGGAATTTCGGAAGCCTTCAAGTAAACTCTAGAAAAATAGATAATGCCCAACGCCAGGTTAATAATGCCCAGGCTATTGAAAACAATATCTTTATATTCAATATCCGCAGTCAGCAGAAAAAATGAAGGAATCAAAAGTAAGATTATTATCAGCCCAATAGAACCACGGTTTGTTATTACTTTTCTAGAAATGAGAATTCCCAAAATCAAAAAGACAAAAAGCAAGTATTTACCGGACTCATAGGGAACCCAAGGCGACAACTTGGCAATCCGCGCCAGTATTTCCATACCCAGGTAATACCCTAAAAAATAGTGGATATTGCCATTTGTATTTCCACTTGTTATCAACTCGAAAGCAGCAGTTAACACGAGTAAAAAAATCCAACCCGCTAACAATTGAGGTATGTATGTTACCACCACACCTAGCCCTACCGATACTACAAGTGCAGGAATAGCACGGTGTTTTGCTCTAAGAAAAGATACGAGCATTATTATTTAAAAAAGTTCTTTTTGTAAATGACTCAAGTAGTTCTCAAATGTAAATCTTTTCGCTTGTTGAAAGCCATTGATGGCCATTGTTTTCAGCGTATGCGGTGAGACTTCACCCAGGCTAGTTAAAATTGTTGCTAAACCCTTGGTGTTACGATGTTCCTCTTCAATTAAATATCCATTGATACCCTCTTGCACATATTGAGAAATAGCTGAAACATTGGTTACCACGGGCAGACAGCCTTGGCTCCACGCTTCAGCCACCACTTTCGGAAACCCCTCTGACCGTGAAGGTAACACCAGAAAATCGGATTTGGCCAGAATTGTTAAGATCTCAGGCCTGCTTCTATACCCAAGAAATTCTGCGGGCAAATCGTATCGCTTTGCATAGTCTTGAAGTTGATTGATTTCAGGTCCATCGCCAATGATAAGTAATTGTTGAACGGAATGTCGTGCCTGCACTATAGCCGATAACAGAATGTCGATTCCCTTATGCTTATCAAGGCGACCTATAAAGGTCAGATTGAAAGGTTTTATGAATTTTTTTTTCTTAGCCGATTCGCTCAATTCCAGCACTTCATTTTTGTGCAAGCATGGATTTTCAAAAGCTTTAACATGAATTGGCAGGGAAGGCCAATTTCCATTGACCGTTACCAATCGCTTTTGCATGTTGGTTAACCAAAATCGTTGCCATCGATAACTTGCTGGTGGTTTCCTTTGAATCCAATTACCCGCGTACTTGAACCAACCTACCTTTTTCTTGTATAACGATAATAATGGAATGATGTAAACTCCCATGGTAGTAGGGGCACGAAATTGAAAGTGTGTCGAATGTTTTAATAGCCTAACAACACGATAAATAATTACCGGTGCTGTCCAAAGCACGGATAGTTTTAATAGGCCTTTCCCGCCATATGCAGGAAGTTCGGAATACCGTACATTTTTCTGCTGGTAAGAAGCCATCCCCGCTGGGGGTGTATTCTGATAAAAACAAGCTACGTGAATAACTTCATCGAACAACGTTGCCAATTGATCAACCTCTTTCACAGTCGAAGACCAACCTACCAGATTACCTTGTGGATTCCGGAAGTGTTCAGTGTGCGAGATGATGAGCAATGTCCTTTTCAAGGAAATATAATTCGATCCACCAATTCATTCCATTCAAACTTCATAGACCAACTGTGCGCCTGTTTTGAAAACAGTTTATAGTCCTTGAGGATGCAATCGATCGCTTGTAGAAGTTGGTCTGGATTATGGTTATCCACCAGATACCCGGTCTCTCCATTGTTTATTGCATCTTCTATGCCGCAACCCCTTGAGCCAATCGCTGGTTTAGCAAAAAAGTTCGCTTCTAAAATGGCGATGCCAAATCCTTCGACATCCCCGTTGTCTTGAGTTTCACTTAACATGACAAAAATGTCGGAGGCTTTATAGAACTGTAGTACATCCTGGCGGGATTGAAAACCATGAATTGTTATATAATTGGCAACTCCCAAGTGGCGCGCCTTGTCCATGAGTTGTTCTCCCAACGTTGGCAATCCCACTATGTGATAATGAAGTGCAGGCCATCGCTTTACAAGCCATGGAAGCGCCTTAACTACATTATGCTGACCTTTGCGTCTGGTGATTTGACCCACCGTTAACAATGCAGGTTGGCCTTTCAGAATGGTATCCAATTGGTTGATGTTTTCCAACTCTGAACGATTAATCCCATTTGGTACAACATGAACCTTATTACTTTCACGCAAGCGGGCTGGCAAAAGTGATCGGGTAAATGTTGATACAGGAAACAAGTTGTGTGCTTTGCCCAAACAGTAATGTGTATACCTTCTTAATACCCGGTTTGATAAATTAATTTCTGACCCGTGTAGAATAGCTGAAAGGGATCCGCTCCGCATAAAGATACGAACCCAAGGAATTAACCAGAGCGCACCCTTGCCGCTAAAGAAGGCTTTTGAAGCATGAAATTTACGGGCCGTTTGTATTACCCGAAAGGCGCGTATGAATTGCTTGATTAAAGGAATCCTTGTGGTTACCCTGAAAATCTTCCAATCCAAATGCTTCGCATCAAACTTTTCAATTTCACTGGCAAGCAGGTAATCTGCCGATGTAACCACTATTACCTTTCCTCCCTTTGCCTGAATAGCCCTGGCTAATGAATAGGCATGTTGACCGATACCGCCCGGACCTGGCGGAAACTCCCAAACGACCAACAAGATTGGGTTACTCATTTGTACTGGAGCCGGGTAGACAAAATTGAATATCTTCCTGAATCAATTGTGCAATGAAGTATTCAAAAGTCGACCATGATTCCTTCTTTTCTTTCAAAGAAAGCATTAGTGGATGAGCACTGATGGTATGTGTTTCATCCTTAGAATTCAAAATATAGTCAATGACTTTCGTGTCAAAACCTGTATAATGGTTTTCCAGTATTTTCAATCCAGAGTAGGAATAGATGCGGCCGGTTTTTAAGATTTTACGACTCCAAAGCGGGTGATGTACAATACGTATCCATTCATATCCTGTTTGCTGAGTTAACTTGATAACCGGATCCATATCGCCCATGGTGAAGAACGGGTATAGCCCTCGGTCGCCCAGACTATAGGCACCCCGTGATAGCCAAGACATAGGGCGATTATGAGGTGGAACAAAACCAACAACAGGTTTTGAAATTACTCTTTCCAAGGTTTGCTTACTTCTTGCGAGACTTCGTTGGATCTGTTCTTTCTTAAACAAAGGGATCCATTCGTGCCGCCAACTGTGCGAGGCTACTTCATGACCCTCCTCTGCAATTTTACGGATCAGATCCGGAAATGTGTAAGGATAAATTCCCTCTTCACCGGAAAAACCAGTAACCGCAAACGTACATTTTATTTTGTGCGGTGATAATAGATCCAACGTCCTTTCAACTCCCTCCAGTTCTCGATACAAATTTTGAAAATTATAATTGTAAGGAAAGGTGGAATTAATCTGGCCGATACCTCCATCCAGATCCCAGATCAGAAATATTTTCTTCTTCATTGAGCTTTAAATGTTCTCATCTGAATCAAGCTGTGAATACCAAAAAGTACCTTTTTCCATCTGAGATGAAAGTTTGGAATCTGGTGTGTAATGAATTATCGAGGTGCGAGTTCTAAAACGCAACCAACCTAAACATCGCAACACTACGGTTTGCCTGGTATTATTGGACAATATCCGCACTTGATTGACTCCTGAGTTTCGGGTTTGATGTACGATCTCACTTACTAAATCCAAATACGTTAACCAACGGTCAGCCCCCCAATCACCTACTACTATTTTATCCCCAAAAGTTGCGATTGAAAAAAAACCCTCTGCCACTTTATAAAGTTGAAAGCCAGGATAATATTTTTCCAATGAACTTAAGCGCCATTTCACAAAAGTTTCATCGTGCACTATATGATTGCAGGAGTTATCTAAATAACGTTCGCGCAATTGAGAATAGGCTTGATCATCAATTTGAGTAATTCTTGCCGACACCTTTCTAACTCTACGCCATCCTAATATTAGGTAAGTCATTGGATGAGGAATGAAGCCTAACAGGCCTAAGTTCACCCGCTTAATTTTACCCATCGCACTTGCTTGCAACGGAAAGACAAATTTCCAGGGACCACGCACCTGTTGAAATCCTGCCCTCATCATAGAAATAGTGGCTGCAGGACTTGGGTCACTTCCCAAGGTTACGGTTGTATTTTGATAGGCACGTTTATATAAAGCTGCAGCGATTCCTTTGCCACGAAGGGATGTGTCGACCATTAAATCACACGCCCACTGAGCAGAAACAACTATTTCACCAATTTTCAATTGACAAGGAACCAACCCTAATTGACCAATAACAATACCATTTTCTACTGCCAATAGAAAGGATTCCATTTCGTCCGTGGATCGACCTCTGAATTTCCAATAGATATAGCGTGATTCTTTACGTCTTCGTTTTGTCCAATACCTGGAAGCGAAAACTGCGTGTGCAGTTTCCCATTGAGGACCGTAGGGTATTATCTCGATCATATTACTCCAGGTTATCTATTAAGGGACCCATTTTCAGTTTTTGGTCTGCCAGTTTCCATGAAACAAGGGCTTGCAACAACACGATTGGAACAACGATTGGAAACATTAAAAGCGGAATCCAAACCAGGTAAGGCTTGCTTTTAAACTTATACGGAATCAATGATGGAAGGAGTGAAATCAGCATGGTTCGGAGGGCATCCTTGCGACCGAAGTATCTGCGATAAAAGTAGAGTACGCTTGGTATAGGCCGGGGTGCAAAAAGGTTCCTTGGACGCCAGGCATCCCAACTGCCCATCTGACGTAACCCCCCGGATTGTACTTTGAGATGCACTCGCTTAGCAAATGGATTACTGATATTTCTAAATCCAGCTAAGTAAGCGCGCAGCCCATATTCACCATCCCCCATGCGTTGCTTTTCGAACTGTCGGTCAAATAAACCAATCGCCTCGAAAACTTCTCGCTTAACGAGAACATTCCCGGTATCCAATTGATCACTCCAGCGGAAGTATGCATAGTGTTCCGGGACTTTCGCACCCAGGACGCTGATCGATACCCCTGAAGACAAGTCGGCCTTAAAAAAATCCAATGTTTTTAAATGTTGTTCCACCCAATCGTTTTCTACCAAGGAGTCATCATCGTATAACAAAATGTAATTTCCCTTAGCCGCTTGAATCGCTGAGTTTCGAGCTTTCCATAAAGCTTTCTCTTCCTGAAACCAATGCTGCAAGGGAAAGTTCCATCCCTGAAAAAAGGATTCCTGATAAGGTTCAGACTGATCTACCACGATTACTTCAAAATTCGTATAGGTTTGATTTCCAATATCGCGTAATACATCTTTGAGATAGGAATATCTATTGAGCGTGGGGATAATGATACTAACCAACGGATTACGTTTAATGAGCGGGCTTTCAAATTTTTCGTAGCCCGCATGCTTAAACTGATTTCTTGAATGATCGATGCGAGCCACTTTTCGTGCCTTCCAAAAGCCTCTGATTTCTTCCAGGGGTGAATGAAATGTAATCAAACGAAAAAACAACACATACCAACTCCAAAATGAACTGAAATTTTTCCTGATGAAACGATATTCGTCCTGAACAGGAATGGCCACTGAAGTCCAAACGTCAATACCCTTGCAAGCTGACTGATGGCTGATGTACCCTGCATGAAATGCATTCCAAGCCACATCTAATTTCTGTCCATGTTCACTTATATAGCCAGCATCCAGCGTTACGGTACAACCCTCCTGCTGCAATTGCTCTGGAGAAGGAAAATAGCCATGATCTATTTTCGGTCGTAGATTATAGTACCGCGTTGGTGCAATATATTTTAAAAATTGAAAAATCACGGCACTGCTATTATAAACCAAGAGAAGTTAAAGTCGAATGCTCAGGCACATTTTTTAGATACTCAGGATATTCAACACCATCGGTTACGCCAAAAAATGTAGTTCTTTCTTTCGTATGCCTGTACCATCCTCGTTCCTGAAGCTTACTTACAATCCTTTGCTGTACAAACTCAATTTGTTTTCGCATCATGTCGTTAGTTTACCATCAATCAAATTACGATTTTCTGTGCTTAACGTTCAACATCTCAAGCATTCCTTTTATACTTAATGTGTTGAGCCAAAGTTCCCTGTTCTTTAATTGCAGGTCGCGAAACTGATCCGCACTCAAGCGTTGATGATAGGTTGAAATAAGGGTGTCAATTTTATTTCGATCCTTCCATTCAACCCACACCACATGCTCTTTCCAGGGGATGGTGTCTTCAAAGGGCAAAAGACAATCGGTGTTTATAAAAACCGGTATTCGACCCATCATCAGTGTTTCATACAACCGTACCGAAAAATTTCCACCTCCTCGCAAGCACAACACATAATCCGATTGCTGGATATTGTTATAATACTCCAGGGTGGTTTCTTCACGTAGTTTACCTGTAGTGGCCCCTGCGCGGTAGTGCTCGCGGCAAATAAAATTGGTTGTTACCTTTGCTGACTGATCCAACCTCTTCAACAATCGGGACCTGTGCCAGGCTGATGGAAACAAAGACTCCCAATCCTTACGAAAAGGATTATGAAAGGCCCGGCTTGCATTTACTTTTAAAACCTTGAGATTTTCTTTAGCCCACTTTATAATTGATCGGGATGCATGACCACAAAAACCTATAATTGGTTTGCTTTGTTTTTCCCGAACTGACGGTTGAGTTGTACCAAAAATCCTGACCAATTGGTCTGAAAGCGACACTGGAAAACCCTGGTTGCTTTGACTCAGTTGTGAGCGAAATCCGCCCATACGGAAATAGATTAAGTTTTTAAACTCGGGGAATTTCAATCCCCAGTCGCCACTAATATAGCCATATCCTTTCATGCCATGTTGCTGACAAAGCGTATCATATTCCTGCAATCGACTCACATTATTTGTCGCACAATAGGTATTTATAGAATATGGCAACAGTAAAACGGTGGCGAGTGCCGGGCTATCTGTATACTGAATTCCAGCATTTAACAAACCCCACTTTTTAAATTGCTCTTCTCTATTACACCAACCCTGTTGTCCTTTGAATGGACGAACCAATATAAACAACTCACGCTCCCGAACTTCAACTGAAAGATTAGTAGGTATAAAAATTGTCATTGCTGACAGGTAGTTTTCTACATGGGCACGTACACTGAATTATCTCCTTTGATAGAAGAAATTTTACGCGCCATCTTTTGAGACATAAATAAGATGTTGGTGATTAATGACTCCCGCAGTTCCGTTTCGTTGTTGCCATAAAAATTGTACGGTACATAGTTCAGTTTTCGCAAATAAATAATTACATCCTCCAGCAACGGTTGATTTATGTAGAACGGGATCATACTTACTTCGATGAAAAGAAAATCAATGCTTTGCTGTTCCAATAACGACTTGCATCCCTCGAGCGCCCGGATTTCAAATCCTTCTATGTCCAATTTTAGGATTGAAATCTTTGGAATCCCTTTCTCTGCGCAGTACGATTGAATTGTGATTACCGGCACTGAGATGGGCGAATATTTTTTGGCCATGTGGGCCATGTGGAATTCAGTAGGTTTAAGGAATGAAGAGGTGCCCGTATTATTATTTTTGTAAAAAGTTATTGTATCCTGCTGGTCTCCGATACCGGCCTGAACGGGTATGATCCGAAGATTCTCTTTTTCCAGGTTAGTAGATAGCTTTTTAAACACATCCGGATTAGGTTCAAAGGCATAAATGAAAGCCTCCGGAAAGCATTTATAAAACTGGTACGAAACAAAACCTACGTTGGCACCACAATCAAAAATTGCAGAAGGCTTTTCACCGACTAACCGATATAAAAAAACAAGGTCATCAAATTCATTCTTAGTCAGTTTACGTTTTACGATTCCTAAACGCATCCCGATCCTCTTAAAAAGATTCTTTCTGAGTAAGAATCGGTGAATAAAATTTTTGTAGTACATGGGTTACTTGCGCTCCTTTAGCTTGAAGTAATAATTAGAATTATAGTAAATCTCAAATCGTGGTTCATACCGCAAAGGATAAACTCCATCCTGCTTAAGGTGGTATAAATTAAATCCCGGTAACAACTGATGGTAGTGATATAAGCTTGCGTTCATTACAATAGAGTTCAGGCTACCATGCTCAAGCTGAATTCGTTCGATGCCGCTGTGTTCCAGCATTCTTTTCGCACCCCGTAAAACAGCAATTTCATAGCCCTCGGTATCAATCTTTAAAAAATCAATCTTTTGAATATCCAACTTTCGGCAATAGCTGTCGAGGGTGCTAACTTTTACTGGTTGTGCAGGTCGAATATCACCGGGAATCTTTACCAAACTGGCATCAACCGCCCCCGTGTTGTCAGTATAAAGATTCAATTCACCTTCCTCCTCGCCTATTGCCATGTTATTGATTATTATTTTCTCATAACCAGAAAATTGTGTCACCAACTTTTCATATGCTTTTGGGTCGGGTTCAAAAAGATGCAGCACAGGTTGTATTTTACTTAGTAGCTCAATCACCAGACGGGCATATTGCCCGGTGTTGGCACCAACATCAAATATTACTGGTGAATCCGGAAGCTCCTTTTCAAGTTCCCTTAACAACTCAGTCTCACCGGATACCAACGGACTGTTTGCAGAGCCATAATTCATTCCCTTTAATGCAACCCAGTGCAGCCCTTGAAAAAAAGGTTGCAATATCTTTCGGGCCAATAGTTTTAACAGTAGGTCTTTCATGCTTGTCCGGTTTGTAAATAAAATGTGCAAAATCCGGTACCCTGTTTTTCCAGGTTAAAGTTATCCTTAACTCGTTGGATCGCTCTGTTTTGTACAGCAGTGCGTGCAACTTCATCCAGCCTGACCACTTCCTCAATTTTAGCTGCTAACATGTCCGGTCTTCGCTTTGGAACCACCCACCCGGTCTGTTCATGCAATACATTTTCGGCAAGACCTTCGGCATCACTTACAACACACAACAACCCCATGGCCTGAGCCTCCAGGACAGCGTTACAAAATCCTTCCTGAATGCTGTATTGAAGATAGAGATCCGAATGGTGTAACATTTCAATTATTTCCGCTTGCCCCAACCGACCGGTAAAGGTTACCTGGTCTTTCAACCCCAATTGATGCACCGCAAAAATAAGCCGCTCACGCTCCTCACCCTCTCCTATAATTGTATAGTGAAAATCAATCCCCAAATTCCTTACTTGTGCCAATGCCTCTAGTGTGTATTCCAATCCTTTTTTCCAATGCAGACGGGCAACCGTGATAAATTGCAAAACATTCGAACCTACATTTGCTTTATGTGCTCTTTTAAACTTATTTATATCAATTGCCGGGGTGATCTTTATGGCAGGCTTTTTATTTGGATAACCCTGTTTGTGTACAAGCTGCAACAGATCATCAGAAATTACGTGAACTGTATCAACCGTTTCCCATAGCAAGGAATAACAATTCTTATGCTTTAATGGATATATAGCTATATCAAACCCTCTGAAACTAACCGCCATTTTTGCACCCACCACCCTGGCTACATGCTCCCGACCCAATGCCATGGTACCGAAACCAAAATGAAGCCAGTCAACTTCCTGTTTAAAGATATGGGCCGACATAGCTACCGAAGCAAGATTTTTCTTTAACCCATATCCTGCCTTGTCATTTAACCGCCACAACTGAAAAATTTTACCGGGACTTCGGAACCCAATAAAAATGAAGTACCCGAGATATTGAAACAACGCGATTATCGGATGAGATGAAAACTGAACTGCATAATGAACCGGACAAAGATCAAACGTGTCAGCCGAATACCGATCGGCAAACAACACTACTTCAAAGCCTGGTGCTTCCTGCAGAAACCTGATCTTATTCCGAAAAAAAGTTTCGGAGTAAGCTGGAACTGCCGGTAAAACCAACCCTATGCGCATGACTTTATCCGTTCGTACATCGTAACAAACTGTTGAATATTCTTTTCCAGATTAAAGTTCTCCGTAATAGTTTGATGAGCCTTTTGCCGAAGTAGATTCTTTGCCTCGGGAGAAAGCTCCTTAACAGCCATAATTAATTCGGCCAAAGCCTCCGGATTACGTACCGGTATTAAAAAACCATTCTGTCCGTTCACAATCGCCTCATCCATACCACCACAATTGGTACTCACCACCGGCAAGCCGAGTTGCATCGACTCGAGCACAACATTAGCAATACCTTCTTCTACACTGGGCAGCACCAACACATCATGAGCCAACATGTGCGCTTCCACCTGCTGGTAAGGCAAGCCCGGAATCCAGGTAACTTCGGTCTCAAGATTAAGATCATGCAATTGGTACATAATCTCCTCTGGCAAATCGCCTTGTGCGATCAGCGTCAATTTCAAACTAATATTTTTCCTTTTCAGTATGGCCAGCGCATCCAATAAGTAGTGGTATCCTTTTAACCAATGAAAGCGACCTACAGCAAGAATGCGTAAGGTTTCGGATCGCTCAGGACTTTCTAACGGTAAAGGCTGGTATGGCAGACCACTATAAATAACCTGGGCCTTGTTTTCATCGATACCGTATTTTGCAGCTTGTTTCACCATACTATTCGAAACGCTATGAAAAGCGTCATAGTGTTTAAAAGACTTCTGGTACGTGGCGGCCAGTGCCGCATTGGCCAAAGGAGAAATATTGACGTGTGTGCCGCGTAAACTCAATACCAACTTCACTCCAAATTTTTCTTTCAAAAAAATCCAATCACTGACTGACTTTGCCCATTGTGCATGAAAGATATCCGGCAGATGCAATACCACGGGTGCATAAACTTGCCAGCTCCGGAAAGCACTCATTCCTGATAAAGGTCCACCCCCTATATGCTGCATTAATTTTTTATACTTACCTGGCGCGGTCACCCGAAGTCTGGCGAAGCGTATAGTGCTTTCCAGAAAACCTCTGCTACCACTATGGTTGCCTACCAACTTGATATGCGGAGATGTGTAGTTGATCGGCTGTTTCACTCGTCCAAACAAGATTACTTCAAAGCCCTGCTCCGCCAATCCTTCAATGAGACGCTCAATGAATGTGGTGGAAGGGATGGCTCCGGAATATATAGCTACTTTGATGCGTTTCATTTTGCAGTGTGCAGCTTCGCATGTAGTGCCAACGTGAGCAGCATGCTTACACTATGACTGAAGTGAACGGGATTGACTTGCCGAAAGTCATCATAAAACTTTTTCGTTACCGCGCTGGGCACCAGTTGTGAAAACGCGGGATTGTCGAACAAATAATGCCGAAGTTGGATCTCATTCTTTTCCCCCAAAAATTGCAACTCCCAATTCCGCTGAATCAATTTCTGGTTGCTCACCGACCGCATGAGTTTCTTCGCTGCGCGATAAGGCCAGTTATACGGTGCTTTATCCCAATGATAACTGTATAAGTTAAAAGGTCTCTTTTCTTGCCATGCAATGCGCGCCAGTTCAGGTGATCTTAACTTTATATATTCAATTTGAATTTGTCGTTTATAAAGATACTGCTCAGGCACGGTGCAAATAAATTCACACATTCTGTTATCAAAGTAAGGCACTGAGATCGGGCGAACCGATTCAAAAATACTCAGGTTCACCGATGTCCAGCGGGGCGCCCAATACAAACTTTTAAACGCACGGATACGAGCATTAGCCGAGTTGGGGATGTCAATATCCAACAGCAATTTTCTAACCCGCTCAGTGAGGTACTCCTGGAAAATTCCAGTGAGCCCCCAGGCCTGCCATAACGCGGTTCCCAGTTCAATTCCACCTTTCTTTACAATCTTTTTCATCACTACTTCAAGCTGCTTTTCAACGGGTAAATCATCCGGCACGCCCATATCATCAAACAGCACATCACCCCAATGGCCGAGGCTGAAAATATCGCCTAAGCCAGCGTATCGATCTACAAAAGCCATCTGCCGTGGATGTGTAAATTCCGAATAACACCCATTGATGTTAGCGAGGCGCTCCACACTATTCCATAAATAACCGGATGGAACTTGCCAGGATTGAAAATTATAACCACACACTTTCGCTATTTCTTTACCATAGGCTGCTTCATCGTGGCCGCCTTCGAAAGAATAACTATACGCATGCACATCTTTTCCAAGCGCTTTCAAACCCGCTGCCTGCGTGCGACTATCAAGGCCACCCGACAACGGTAAGATTACGGTGCCGTTCGCTACCTGTTCACCCATTATCGTTTGAAATAAATCTGCAAACATCTCAACAGTTTCCTTTAACGATATCGCTGCGGGTGTGTAGTGCCATTGAAACCAGGGTGTTGCTGACAAGACGGTGCCCAATGTTTCATCGAGTTGATAATTATATCCCGGCTTTAAAACCTTCTGATCATTGTAATACGTATCGTCATCCAAAAAAAACCCTAATGCTGCAAAGACACAAATAGCTTCCAGATTCAGTTCATCCTGCGTGCCTGTATAAATTGACTTAAGCGGTATGATGTTGGTCTTCAAAACTCCTGAGTTACTTTTCAACATAGCTGAACTTTGACTTGAGTTTGAGCAGGGGTTCCTCCATGTACGCATAGCTTAACCGGGCACCAACAATACTCAGCCCCAGGGAGGCAATAACCGCGAAGCAAAAAAATACCATATTCCGGGGATCAATGTTAAAATAAGTCCGAAAGCCGCTGAGCATAAAAATGGCAATGAAGTGGTAGCTGTACAATCCGTACGTATATTTTCCATACTGCGTCAGTAAGGAGAAATTTTTCATTTTAAAAAATGAAGTGGAAGAATAGGTTTGCTCCAAAATGATGAAAAGAAAATATACCGAACCCACCAAACCAATCAGTGGTGTTAAATACATTCCTTCAAAAATATCGTACCGGAAAATCAATACGACCAATCCCGTTATATACACGATAACTTTCCATCCTGGCGCCACGCGCACGCATTTGGAAACGAAATCAGATTTATTCAAGGCAAGCCAGGCACCCAGCGCACCAATGGACAAATCACCCAGTACTGACAAGGTGTGATAATGCACCATTCGGTAACTATCAAAGTAAACACCTCGAAAGATCAGCGAAAAGACGATCAGAAAACCTAAGAAAAGCGGCAGGCGCCTGATGGGTAAGATGGAAAGAGCCAAAGGCCATAACAGGTAGAATTGTTCCTCTACCGATACCGACCACAAAACGGTTGACCATCGAAAATTTATACCATAGTTGATATGATCAAAATTAACCAGGAAGAATAAGTAGTTAATGATATTCCGTGGTCCAATCTCAGCGTATTCCTTCGCTAGTGAACCGATGAAGGATGGAATCAAAAAAACAAATATTAAAACGACCACATAATACACCGGCCATATCCGGAGCACTCTGCGCAGGTAAAAGTTTTTAATATTGATGCTGCCCGTTTCTCTCACTTCAACAATCAGCAGATAGGTGATTAAGAAGCCACTGAGTACAAAAAAAAGATTGACACCCAGTTGCCCCACATCCAATACCTTTCCAAACACAGTATTCAAATCCTCGCTTTCGAATCGAAAATGTAAATTTCGCCAGATGTGACTAAAGAAAACCATTAAGAATGCAACCGATCGAAGGCCATCCAGGTTTTCAAATAAATTTTTTGTTTACTCAAGATATCATTGCCCTATAGACACCCGCATGTCTCTCCACCTCCAATTCAATAGAGAAATTCGTAGCGCAATGCTTCCTGAACTGACTTCCCAATTCAACTAACGAATCCGAGTGCATCAGATTTCTGAGCTTACCACACAGATCATTTTCATCAGCAGGCTGAAAGAGATAATTTTCAAATCCAATCAATTGATCACGAATACCCGGTATGGCACTGGCCAGAATTACTTTTCCATTCGCCATCGCCTCCAGCAGCGAAACCGGAGAACCTTCCATACGCCCTTTGTTCAACGTAGGCAGAACAAAAATTCTGGCCTGATCGAGAAAAGGTTTTACCTGCATCTGTTTACCCGTGAAAATAATTTGTTGATCCAATAAAAGTTCGTGTACTCTTGCCTTCAGCCGCTCACCATACTCATTCTGATCATCGCCCACCACCCAGACTTTCCAGCTCGGGAAATCCTTTTTCAACATAGCAAAAGCATTGATTAACACTTCCACGCCTTTCACCGGAACCAGATTCGCTACACAAATGATAATATGTTCTCCCTCCGCCACACTATATTTTTTTCGCAGTGCCTGATCGGCCGGGCCGGGAGCAAATTGTTCAGCATTTACACCCCGCGGAACGAGTGTCACCTTTTTGCTTTTCGGAAAAAACTCCTTGAGCATATCCGTATTCTGCGCCACGATATGCGAGGCGAGGTACGTACGAAGACGCCACCCATTTTTTGATCCTCCACCCCAATTCATATTTTTCTTGGTGTACACCCACTTGATCCCTGCCAGGCGGGCAGCCAAGGCTTCCGAATAATCAGCAGCATAATGAAAGGAATGGATGATATTTGGAGCAAACAATTTGAATGCGCGGGAAATCTTCCAGCAATTCCACAATCCTTTCCAGTACGGTTTCATCGTAGAAGTGTATTGGAGTATATGCACTGGCATACCACTTTGTTTCACTACCTGAAAAAATTCGCCACGATCATGCATACACATAATGTGCGGCTCAAACTTATTTTTATCCAGGCGGATGGCAATGTTCAACAAGGCCTTACCCGAACCAGCCGTGTCGAAATTCGGAATGGTATATAAAACTTTTATGCGCTTACCTGGTGCTGCCATGCGCTCAATGCCATTAACGTAAAAATCGGCCACTTCAAATCCTGCCCTTGCTGGTGATGTTGCAATACATCGGTCACCTCCTTTTGCGACAGACCATACGAAGACAAAAACGATGGACGCGTAAGGTGATCATTAAACTGATCTTTCATCTCCTTGCGAATCCACTGCCCCAGGGGTACGGTAAATCCACGCTTTACTTCGTCCATAGGACTTCCCGGTAAATTGTTGCGAAGCAAATCGCGGAGCAATTGCTTTTTCTTTGCTGCCCCGTAGCTCAGCATGGGATCTACTTTTAAGCTGGCCTCGATAAACGATTTCTGCAGAAAGGGTACACGTACTTCCAATGAATTGCCCATGCTCGCCAGGTCTACTTTGCGCAATGTCTTTTGCATCATGCCGTAAAACTCAGCCTTGCGCATGTGTTGGATTAACGTTACATCAGCATGTGTATTGGGATATCCATACGTGTTGTATTGCTCAGGTATGGTAACCTCACGGAGGTGAGGAAATAATTTATTCAACCACAGATCTGGAAATCGCGAATGCAAATGCTCGTGCGCCAACCCTTGCCGGTTGCTCAACACCACGCTGTTGATCCGCTTGTTGCCAGTTAACCATTGATCGGATTTATATAATCCAGCTTTTATGATCCAGGGCAACTGCTGATACCGAACATTTTTAGCAATGCTCCAGAAGCGTTCATACCCAAAAAATAATTCGTCACCGCCATCGCCCGAAAGCGAAATGGTAACGTGTTGACGCGCCAACTTCGACACCAGGTACGTGGGTATCAGACTAAAGTCGGCAAGCGGTTCGTGCATACACGCCAGCACCTCTTCCAGAATATCTTTGCCGGACGCATCGTTCATCATGGAAGTAGTGTGGTTGGTGCCCAACAACTTCGCATACTGAGCGGCCCATGAAGATTCATCATGGATTTTACTATCGGACCCAATCGTAAAGGTCTTTAAGTGTTGCTGATGCCTGGTAGCGTAATAACAAATGAGGGGCGAATCAATTCCGCCCGACAAAAATGCACCGAGCGGCACATCACTTAGTAACTGCTGCTTAACCGCAATGTAAAGAGCGTGATGAATACATTCCAGCGCATCGGAATGCTCTCTTACGGATGGCTGCTCATAGTCAGGAAAAGTCCAGTAGCGTTTTTTTTCAATCTTGCCGGAAGATGAAAGGTGTACGATTTCACCCGGTTCCACCTGAAAAGTATTTTTAAGCATGCCGAATGGAGCCGGAAGAAAATGCTGCTGCAGGTAAAGCTTGAGTACTTGTTCATCAATCCGTTGGTTTGCAAAAGCAGGATGTTTTACCACCTGGTCATATTGACTGGCTGCCACCAGCGTGGCGCCATCCCAACCATAGAACAACGGCTTGATTCCCGCGAAGTCGCGGATAAGGGTAGTTGCCTTTTCCTGCTGATCATATACCGCAATGGCAAACATGCCATCCAGTTGGTTCACTGTCTTTTCTATGCCCCATTCATCCAGGCAAACACAAATGGTTTCGGTGTCGCTATGCCCCTTGAAGTTTTTAAACGCGAGTTGTTGACGAAGCTCAAGGTGATTATAGATTTCGCCATTGAATACGATGGCGTAACGACCTTGCGGACTGAGCATGGGCTGATTGCCAGCCTCGGTAAGTTCCAGTATCGCCAGGCGGTTGAAGCCGAGTTGCACAGTTGTGTTGTTCGACCAATATCCGGTATGGTCTGGTCCGCGTTTTTTGGAGCGGCTCAGGATTCCCTGAAAGGTCTCGCGCGGTAAGGGTTGCTTTGCAGAAAACTCAAAAAGAAAGCCGCACATCAGAAACCGGTGAGTGTTATGATCATCCTATTCTTTTCTTTTTCACCGTTATTTGAAAAATAATTTACGTCCATATTTGAAAACATAGAACAGGTAAAATCCAATAAGTGAAAAAGATAAATTCCACGTATATCCTTTACTCCAACCGGCTTTCAATCCTGATAAAATCTGCCGCAGAAAAGAACCCACTTTGGATGTACCAACCAGCGCATTAGCGTTTACCATGGATTGCATAATAAGGTTAGTTTTTACTGATGGCTCCGTATTGTTAGTCAGTTTACTGCCCCAATGCCCATTCAAAAAATCTCTACCCTTTTCCTTTCTCTGATTATAAAGATCAATGATCAACTTTCGGTAAAATTTGCGTTGACTTATTGTGCGGGTAGTAAATGCTGCGTTGTGAATTCTGTATTGAAGCAAATTTTGATTCAAGTTACCCACCTTACACTGCTCCGATACCCGCAACCAATAATCTTTGTCTTCCCCCGAAAATAACCAGGAGTTATAAAATCCTACTTTTTCAAAGCACCTGTATGTTAACATCCAACTGCTGTGAAAAAAAGGGCTTTCGCCCTTTACAATCGCATCAATACATGCCTGATGTTCTGTTGGAAATTTACTTTCCTGTTGTTTCCCGCCCCGCTCATCTATCAACCAACCTTGTGAGCCTGCCAAGCCATACTCGGGGTTTTTTATGAGAAAATCAATTTGAGTTTCAAATCGCTCTGGCGCTGCCAAATCATCTGAATCCATCCTTGCAATCCATTCCCCGCGTGCATGCTGCAAACCGGTATTTAAAGAGGCTGGCAAACCTCTGTTTGAATCATGGCCATAAAGCCTCATCCGTTGGTCATATTGCGCGAGCGAATGAAGTATATTTTTAGTTTCATCTTTGGAGCCATCATCTACTACAATGAGTTCCCAATGCGAATAGGTTTGTTGTTGAATACTATAGATGGCATCTTTTAAATACTGGGCACCATTGAAAACTGGCATTACTACCGATACTAAACCTTTATTTGGCATTCGATAATAGTGTCATTAAATGCCATTCCATGTTTTATAAAATACCGCTGACGATCCTAAAATAACCACAATTTAACAGTGCCTTCTTTACACCCTTTTTGAAATGCCTCTTCTAATTACCCGAAATACAAAAAGGTAATCCATTTTAGTAATCCTACAACTTAGTGTCAAGCCAACTCGTGACAGCAATAAAAATGAAACACCGTGCGTACTCACTAACCGATTTGCCAACCGATTAAAAACAATCTCTTTGTTTTTTCTATCTATCACGGAGGTATCTAAAATCATTTTGTATAAGATAATTTTCTCTATAATATAAGGAAGCGTATTTTTTTTTGTTCTTGTTGTTTGAAGATGGTTTCTGTGAGAATTATAGGCTTGTGCAAAATAAAATAATGAGCTTGATCGCAGTATAGCATACCAGGCCCACCAATCGCCAACATATCGAAAGGTTCCTGCATTCCATTCAGATTGCGTTAGGATGTTCTTACGAAAAAGAACAGCACTTGCATTTGCAATGAAATTTCTCAAAAACAGATTATTATCTATTTGCCTACGCGATTCAAGAATGAAATCATTTTTCCATAAAGAGATATCCAGATTATCTGTTAATCCCGATTTGTTCTCTACTCTGTTTCCATCTGCATCAATTACTTGGGAGCGGCAATAGGCTAAACCAATACGTTCATCCGCTATCAACTTAGCAGCAAGCATTTCCAAGAAGTGAATATCTGATGTATCATCTGACTCAGCAATCCATACAAACTGTCCTTTTGCGAGGTCGATACCTTTTTGCCATTGCAAAAAGGGGTTGCCTCCGTTTTTTTTGTTCACCACAAAATGACTCACTCTAGGGTGATTCGAATATTGTTGAAGAATTTCAGCACTCCCATCCGTGGAGTGGTCGTCCAGCAAAATGATTTCATAATCCTGAAAGGTTTGATTTAGGATAGAATCCAGTCGCTGCTGAAGAAATGGCGCATGATTGTAACAAGGAACGATTATTGAGACTGCGGCCACTACTTTATTATCATATTTGCACTATATAAATTATCAAGTCTCCTAGTTTATAACAATTCCACTTGATTGCAACCTCATGCACGAATACGTTGTAGTCGGATCAACCACGTTGGTTATACTAATCGTTAAGAGAATCTTTAATAGTTTGTAAATATTGTAAGCCCCATTTCTGGCACGGCTCCATGTGATTTCCTTCAGCCCACTCATTCCATGCATTGATGAAAATAAAATTTTCTTCCTGCGTGGGTGGGGCAAAATTATGCAAGTGAAACTCAAACCACTTCTTGAACTTCGCTGGATTTGAATTTAAAAACATGAAAGGATTAATTGAATTTCGTGCAGTGTTATCCCACGATGGGGTAATGCATGGATAAAAGGTGTAATCACCTTGCCTTTTATATTTATCCATTAGGAAATTCAGAAAATCGTTGTAATCAATCCAGCGTAATGCCTGATTTCTGATCTTACTATTTTGTTCATCGCGTTTAAGCAGTTTATTGATTCGATTCTTTACTCTATAGTTAATGTTTTTGCTTAGTTGAACAGAAAGATGATTTTGAAATTCCTTCATTATAGCCGAAAATGGGTTGAACTCTATGCCGGCATCAAAACCATTTTTGATGAAGCCTTCTCCGAAATCACCAAATGTTTCAAACCGGCACAAATACAAATCGATATTTTCCTTAGCGCATTCTTCGCGCCATATTTTAATGGTTGCCTCCATGTCAGGAATTAGCGTGCTTCGATAAATACAAAAAACAGGTTTATCATTTATACGAATGTAACGAGGGTCTTTAAAAAACGGGATCAGATACTGAATGTGCGCAATATCATCTTGCAATGAGTAATTCTGCTTGAATATGATTTCGTTATTACCTCCATCCCACTTGCGGGTCCAGTTCTCATTGGCCCAGCATAACATAAATGGAAAATCAGGTTTACCAAATCGCAGAATTTCTTCCACGGGTCGCTCTAATACTTTCTGACCGCTAAACCAATAATGATAGTAACAGAATCCATAGATGCCATATTCCCTGGCGAGATCTGCCTGCGCTTGTCTTGCCTCTGGCATTCGCAAATCATAAAATCCCATGTCTGCTGGAAGATGTGGTTGATAGTGTCCTTCAAATAAAGGTTTTGCCTTTGTTACATTGGTCCATTCTGTAAATCCTTTACCCCAATGTTGATCGTTCTCCGGGATGGGATGAAACTGGGGAAGATGAATAGCAATGGGTCGTAATTTCATTGCTCACTTTTCCTGCTAACAAATACCTCTAGAAATTTACCGTCAATGCCGAGGTGGCGGTCTCTGATCAGGTGAATGGTGGTGAATAAACCACTGGACTTTAAAATGATATCAGTAAAATCGAGACCCCAATCGCGTGTAACCAATGATCCTTCTTCACTTATTGGATTACGATGATACATGGGTTCTTCCAATGGAATTACTGTACCATCTTGTTCTATTGCTCTTACTCTAGTCGTTTTAAGTTCCGGATACCAGGGCATTGTAAAAATATGCGCCCCCCCTGGCTTAAGTACTCTTGCTATTTCAGAGAAGGCAGGTTCAGGATGTAGGACATGTTCAAAAACATCCTGCGTGATGAGTACATCAAAGCTATTCGACTCAAACGTAAGCTTGCTTAAATCCTGACATGTAAAATCTTCAACTTTTGTACCCAATGGCTTGTCAGTGTAAAATTGAGACGCACTGTATTGCTGACATAATCTCCTTATATAATCAGATGAACGTCCTCCTGGGGAAGATTCATGAATCATCAAGTCACGCCATTGAGGAAAACTCTGATTTAAAACACTGATCAACGCTCGTTGTCTTGGTATTGATTTACAGGTTTTACATCGATACTGATCGCGCAACCAAGGTCCAAATTCTATAAAATTAGTATTGGATTCACATATCAGGCAATATCCCCTATTAGACGGATATGTTTTAAATTTAATACTTAGTCGTTTAAGGATCTTTCTCGCGGTTCCAACCGGGTCTTTACTATGCCTTATTAATTTGTCTATCATCTTTACTATTATACTCTTATAAAACAAAATCTATCATCAGTGTTTTACCGGATCAATCCTATAACAAAAGATATTTAGTAAAATATCATAATTTGTTTTCTTCGGTATTTTCTCTACAAAGGGATGTACCAGATTCTCAAAGGATTCTTTGATATAATATCTAAAGCCAGCATCCGATATTATATTTAGTAATTCAGCTAACCGTTGTTCCTTGTTTATAAATCCGTGATATTCCACAAACATATAGGCAACATTCTTCAATTTTTCCTGGCAATTTTCAAGAACCTGAAGCTCTGCCCCTTCAATATCAACTTTCAAAAAATCAATTTTTCCATCCAAATAATTATTCAAATTAACGCAAGGGAGTTTTATCACTTCCTTTGAAATTTGTGTCTCCTCAATAATTGCTCCGCCCAGGGTGCCTTCAGCGAAAAATGATATTTCCCCATCCGTTATCCAGACAGCCCGGTTGATTAGTTCAACATTATCATCAATCTTAAGCGCTTTAATATTATCAACGGATTGCTTATAAAGTATAGGGTCAGGCTCAAAAGCAATAATCCTGGCGGCTGGATTATTTCTTTTGAAGTAATAAATACTCAGACCGATATTTGATCCACAATCAATTATAGTAGGGTTACCTCCAGCTGGTATGAACTTATAAACTTCCTCTATGAATAGCTCCCGGATACTATACAATAGCCAAAAGGAATCCGGGTACTCAATATTCACACCGAAGATTTTCGATACTGATTGTGTGCGCCTTTTTGTTCGTAAAATTTTGTAGTAAGTAAATCGATTGAGGTATCGTGAATATTCATTCTTTACTAAAAACGCCTGGTAAATAAATTTCAATTCGCGCTTAATACTTCTAATAGTCATATGTTTTTCGAATTCAAACTTACCCGGTATACCCTTTTACAGGTGATGGACAGTTGCTCTCTAGTATTCATCCAACAGAAATCATCTTCCTATTTTATTTTCTATCACAACAATTTTTTGCTAAGTATTTTTCTTGCATATTCTCTAAAATAGGGTGTATAGATTTTGTTCACAGATGACCTTTCATTTTCCCATTGATAGAAATCGTAACTTTTAGTGTTCCTTTGAACTTTATCCATTTCAAATTTCATGAACCCCTTATCATATAACCAATATTTGAAACGGGCCTTCCATTTACTTCTTAACCTATAATTAAATACCCTTTTATCAGGATGTGGTTTAAGATTATGTATTTCACTCGCCAATCTAAATGTTGCTAATCCATCGAGATGAGGGTTAAAAATATCCAATGAAGCAACCGATGGATTCGTTTCAGGATAATTCTTAATTAACCTATCAAGCTCCTCATAACTTGAAATGGTCAATTCATTAACCATATGATTTAATAAATAACTATCCTTATACTTTTCAGAATTTATTGAAATGGTTGCTTTCCCCAAAATCCAGGCTTCAATGGCTGCCGTGCTATAGGTATGTAAAATGAAGTCCGAATTCGTAATGCAAGACAATATATAATCAGCATTACTTAATACTTTACAGTTGAAGGAATTAAATGTGATATCAAAATAATCTGAACAGTCCCAAGGATGTTTTTTAATTAACAAGACATCCCCTTCTTTGAATGTTTCATTGACCAGCCTCTTTAATATCTGAGTAGTCAATTGAAGTAATTCGTCCGTGCGTGTTATAAACTCAGAATAATTCCATTTATCAAGATCTTTCTGGGGCACTCCCTTAAAGGCACCTTCCAACAAAAACGATGATATAAACAAGAACACCCTTCCACCTTCAGGGAGTTTATATTTTTTTCTGAAAATATTGTGCTCAATACTCCGCAAAGACTTTGTCAAGGTCAGGTCCAGTCTTGGAAATCCTAAGTATTTATACTTCCCCTTATTTTCAGTTTTAATTTTAGGGTGCTCTACAATGTATTGGTATAAATCTTTGGTAGCTATAGTCTGAAAATCAATTATCTCATCATTTAATTGTGTTGTATTATACGTGATAAACAACTCAAACTTCTCAGGCACGGTCACGTTCTCAGTTGAATTAATAACCAATCTGACATTGTTCATTTTGGCAAACTCACCGGCACGAAAAGTTGCATTCTCGGCTATCTGCCCTACCACCAATACATCTATATCAATTAACTCTGCAAATTTTAAAGGTTTATTCCAGGTGGCTCGCAGCCAAACTTTATGACCCATCTCATCTAATAGCGCTTTTAAAAGCAACAACCCGCGATAGTCCCTGATAAAATTATCGTATTGAAGTAATACCTTCATTGGCTTTTGATGTTCCTGAACTTAAATTTTTATTTGATCAAAGGTTCCCCACGCATAAAATCACGCGTAGCCTTTTGCCCAAGAACTTCTTTGTAATATTTGGGATGTAAGCCATATCCAGGCCTTATTGATCTTACGTTTTCCTTAGTAAATACTTCACCAGCTTGAATATCCTTTACTACGTAAAGTGATCTTGAAAACTCGCGCCCCTTGATCTGTTTGTCCGTTAGATTATAGTCTACAATACCAATCGCCTTTTCCGCCTCACGCACGAGTTTTACCATTTGTGCAAATTCTTCCTCGGTCATTGAAAAGGATGCATCGGGTCCACCAATGGACCGATCTAAAATAAAATGCTTTTCGATAATTTTGGCTCCAAAACATGTTGCAACAATAGGCACAATATTTCCCATGGTATGATCTGAAAGACCCGTGATTACTCCAAAGCGCTCAGCCATATCTTTTACCATCACCATATTAGCCTCTTCAATGGGTGCGGGATAACTGGAAGTACACTTCAACAAAGCAATTTGCTCGTTACCCATTCTCTTACAGGCATCTATTGCGAGTTGTATATCATCATCTGTTGCGATACCAGTAGAAATAATAACCGGCTTACGCTTGGAAGCCACATATTCAATCAAAGGAATATCGGTAATTTCAAAACTGGCGATTTTATAGGCGGGAGTGTTTAAGCTTTCTAAAAAATCAACGGCAGTAGGATCAAAAGGAGAAGAAAAACAAATCAGTCCTTCATCTTTTGCCGCTTTAAATAAAGCCGCATGCCATTCCCAAGGGGTAAAGGCTTCTTTATATAAATCATAATATGTTTTGCCATCCCAAATTGAACCGGATTTTATGATGAAATCAGGTTTATCGCAAGCGATAGTTAACGTATCGGCTGTGTAAGTTTGAAATTTTATAGCATTGGCACCGGCTCTTTTTGCCGCCTTAATCGTAGCCAAAGCAGTTTCTAAACTGCCGTTATGATTTGCAGAGAGTTCTGCAATGATAAAACATGGTGAATCTCTGGAAAGATCGAAATCTAAAATCCTCATAGCAACGTGTCAACAAATTTAGTCTCTAAAACAAAATTAATTTCACAATCACGCAATCGTACGATTTCGATTGCCCCATTTGGTGTTTTAACAATCAGTGGATTAATGCATAAGATCGTCCCATTATCCATATTGAAATTATAGCCAAAATCAGAATCACAGATCTCATCAATTATTATTTTCCGATCACCATAAAATGAAAATGCTCCGGGATATGGGTTTGAAAGTGCTCTGATCCAATTACTTATTCGTTCTTTCTGCCAACTCCAATTTATTAATCCATCCTCCGGGGTCCTTTTACCGTAAAAAGTTGCATTTAAATGCTCTTGTGGTCTGACAGAAAGCGTCTTCGATTCTATTTTTTCTAATACCGAATGTATTAATGGAATATAGGCAACTTCGTATTTTTGAAGTAGCGTTGCTCCCGTATCATCATTCGTAATCGGTATTATTACCTGATCAATAATATCACCGGTATCGCATCCCTCATCTATTAAATGGGCCGTTATTCCGGTCACCTTTTCATTATTAATGATCGCCCAAACGTGCGGAGTCCTGCCTCTGTACTTCGGCAACAAGGATCCGTGCACATTAAATGCCATTAATTTAGGAAGCCGGATTAAATCTAAATCTACTATAAACAAATAATTTACTGATATAATAACATCAATATCTTTATCATTTATAAAGGATGATATTTTGCCATTTCTTGGATTACCTACGAACAATTTAATATTGTTTTCTTCACAATATTTAATGATAGTTATTGAATTCAAATCCGTACAAACAAAGTCAACATCCCATTTTTCCTTTAAATACAGTAAAAGGGAATAACCAAGATTTCCACTACATAATACGCCAAGTTTCAATCGGTATTAATTTTTGAATGAATAACAACGTCTTTAAATAAACCCAAAAAAATACAATGCTCCTTTAGCACAGCATCACGGAAATAATTGTTCTTCTCAAGAATCTCATAAAGATGTGGTCTTAAATCAAACGCGTGCGTATACACCTTGTGTAATAACAATTCTTTAAAGGCAACTTCTTCAATAAGGTCAAGATAAACAGACCAGTGTTTACTAAACTCTTCTTTTTCCCTGGTGGTGTCGATGATAAAAGATATCTCTGCATTTTTGTCAATCCAGTTAATATGAACCAACCCACCATAACCAATGCACACATCATTTTCCAAGTAAGAAAATAAAATCTGTTCAGGTTGCTCTTGTTGGTATAAGCCGGACACTACTTCAGAAAAATACTTATCCTGGTCTTCAATCGTAAGTGGTTTATTTTGGCGTAAGTGATAAATCTGTTCATTTCGCCATTGCATAATTTTGTGCCGATCTTCATATCTGATAGGCACGAGTGAATACTCGCGATTGGAAAAAACTTGCTTATTCAGAACGTGGTATTGATTTTTAACTTTCATCTAAATCCAGATTTTTCAATGCCAGTCCCAAACTAATATCTTCCTTAGTATCTATATCCAACGCACGCTTCCAATCCATTTCCCAAAAAATATGACCTTTCCCGTAAAAGGTTTTATCTCTCTTCAAGGACTCAACTTTTGCAATCCATATAGCCCCTGTCGGGCTATATAACGGTGGTAAATCCTGTGAGCGTTTCATTTGATCATCAAAGATCCATGTGGGTTTGTTTTCCGCATTTAAAGTAACTGCCCACCAGGGGTTCATCCAAACATATCGATAACAAGAAATTAAAAAGGGTGCCTTCTTGTCAATAAAAAATTGATAAGCATTTTGGATATCTATGGAATTGCGCAAAGGACAAACAGCAAATAATTGAACGACCTCATCAAAGCAAAAACCATTTTCTTCCAATTGTAAAATAGTATGCAACGTTGCATCACTAACCGGGCTAAAATCGTCTGCAGCAGTTTTTCGTAGAACAGGAACTTCCGCTCCAAAACGTTTTGCAACTGATGCAATCTCTTCTGAATCCGTAGAGACTACTATCTTATCGAATAGACCAGAATCCCTGGCTGCCTCTATGGACCAGGCAATCATGGGCTTTCCTGCGAAGTCGATTATGTTTTTGCCGGGGACTCTTTTTGATCCGCCCCGTGCAGGAATAATAGCAACGCGTTTAGTCTTTACCATAGCGTCCACCCGCCATCAACCTTCAGGTTTTCACCCGTAATAAGTAAATCCTTATTATCCAATATATACTTTAACGGTGGAAACAGATCACTTTGCTTCAACATACGTCCCATCGGATTAAGAGCAGCATACCTTTGTTTAAACGCTTCGTCCGCCCGCCCTTCAACACCTCCATAAGAAATACAATTGCACCTGATATTTCTATTGGCTAACCGGACAGCCAACTCTTTTGCCAAATGAATTTGCGCTGCTTTGGCAACACCATAATTAATAGGCGACTGGCGTTCAAAATCGTCATACAAAGACGGATTTGGAGCAACTGCTCCATACATTGAACTTATAAATACAATATCCCTTAACAATTCGGTTTTATTGATTATTGCATTGGTGAGCAGGTAAGGAAAAGTAATTGCCATGTATAGTTCGTTCTGGAATTGACTCTCACTTATGCGTCCCTGTTGATCTAATTTTAAATTATCTACCGACCTCGCATTATAAATGACCAAGTCCACATCGCGAGGAATTTCAGTCAGTATTTTTTCAATCGCATCCGTTGAATTAAAATCGACCTCGATAATTAAAACCCTGTCCGAATATAACTCTTCACTTTTTAAAAGCTGTTCGGCTTTAACTTTATCTCTGGTAGTAAAAACAACAGAATGCCCATCGGTAAGCATTGATTTAACCAAAGTAAAACCAATTAATCCTGTACCTCCCGTTAGCAAAACCTTACGCATTATTTCCTAATTCAATTATTTTAATAATCTCTAATGTTTGTTCTTTTGGAATCAAATTTTTTCTTGTCTCAATTTGCTCAATAAAAATCGCTAGCGATTTTTTAAATGCATTAAAGGTATTTGTCAGCTGTTTTACTATCCTCCCCTTTTTAGCAAAATAAGCAATTTGCAAAGGCACGTCATACTTTCCGTAGGTGGTTATTGTAGCACTCAGATATTTCCAACTAATATTGGCTTTTATTATTTCACCGTGTTTTTGGGCAGTTACATTAATCAATTCACCTCTTTGCGGTATGGATGAAACAATGGGCTCTATTAAGTGAATCGCGTATTTCTCCCATGATTTTGGAATAGTTGCCTCAATGTATTGAACTTCACCTACTTGCTTATAATCATCAATAGAAAAGGTCAACTCATCGGCATATCGCAATGAAGAACAACTAAATAGTTGCCCTTCAAATAATTGACTTTCAAATAATCTATTGGCTTCCTTTACAGACAATGCCAATGGTTTGTCTATAAATATTGGTAATCCAGCCTTTAAGAATGGCAACGCCATAGTTAAATGATTTTCACCATCATCCCTGGCAAGCAAAACAGCATCCACTTCACCTAGCATGTCTTCCATTTGTTTTGCCACAAACTTTATTTTGGAAGATTGAGCAATGTGCGTTGAAACATTAATATCCTGGGTCCACACATGCGTAACTTCCGCTAAATCGGACAAATAGTTATCGGGATATTTTTCCTTAGACAAATATTCTGGAATAACAGGAAAAGGGCAATGACTCATATAATCCATATCATAACCATTGCATATTGCCGACCATGAGTATGGATGCCCATTCCCTTCACTCATACCGATAACGCCAAATTTCAATTTCTTGGTAGTTGTGGCCATTTGGATGGAGTCAAAATTTCTTCCGGGTATTTTATAAGGTTTGAAGAATCTAAGGGCTCAGCGATCTCCAGGCTTTTAATATTCGAATCGAGTTGATCTAAGGAATTTATACCCATCACTACTTTGTCAACAAATGATTGATTCAATACATATTTCAACAAAGAGCCTGAAAGAGATTTACAATTTCCTTGCAATTGTGTCAGTTCATCTTTTATAGGATCAAAAAAATGAGACAAGTGGATAGGATTCATGAAGAATAATCCTTGTAAAAAGGTTGAGCGTGTGTGTATCTCTGTACGATGTTTTTCCTTCAGTAACATCAGGTACTTACTGAATCGATTATCAAAAAAATTAAATGGGGCTTGTACTAAATCCGGAATAAAACCTTTTTCAATTACTAAACTGACTTCAGAAGGATCATTAAAGGAAAAACCAATTTTGTCAACAACTCCATTTCTTTTCATTAATTGAAGATAATCCCATTTTTCGGGATTCATTAGAATATCCATCGGTCTGTGAGCCAAAATACCATACGTAGACTTCAAATTTAATCTCCTTAAAGACTCTTTGATTTGAATTTCAAAATTTGGTATTTCCATATCGGTTGATAGAAATTTTGTAATAACCCGAAAACTCTTCAGATTATTTTGACCCAACACAGTTTCGCTTTCTCCATAACCATACGCGGTATCAAGGGTATCAATACCAATATCGTCACAGAAATATAAAATTCTCCTTACCTCCTCCGGACTTGTTATTCCGTTTCTATTGGAAATTCCATAATCCAATCCGAATTGGACAGTCCCAAGGGCCAGTTTGCGAACTAATGGATCAACATTTTTTCTTATCAATGAATTAAATGTCAATTCTTATTTATAATAATTGATCACCTCATTGATAACGAAGCTTAGTTCTTCGTTACTCAACGTAGGATACATAGGCAGGCTAATACAATTTTTATAATATTGCTCCGCTTGAGGCATAGTACCTTCTGTCCATCCTAATTGTTGATAGTAAGGCATTAAATGAGTGGGTATATAATGTATCTGCGCAAAAATATTCTTCGCGCGTAAATAATTATACAAGCCCAATCTGTCTTCCACCTCTACCACATACAGATGATAGGCGTGGCCCTCTACTATTCCGGATTGTCCTTTAATAAATTTTTTACCCCGGAAGGAATCAAAATACTTTACTGCAATTTCATTTCTTCTCAGTAATCCTTCCTCTGCACGCTTAAGTTGACTTACACCCAGCGCAGCCTGAAAATCAGTAAGACGATAATTAAAACCAAGTTCCTGCATTTCCATATACCACTGAGGGTAAGCAGAATGCCGTGAACTGAGAGCGGTTAGCGGTGAACGGTGAACCGTATCCTTACTGTTAACAGGTGGCTGCTCACTGTTTACCACACCATTGGCGAAATCAAGATCATTTTTAAAAAGGGTTGGATCTCTGGTGATTCCGTGAGTGCGAAGCATTAAAAGTTTTTTATATAATTGCTCGTTATTGGTGGTGATCATGCCGCCCTCACCGCAGGCAATGTGTTTAACGGGGTGAAAAGAAAAAATTGCCAATTCAGCAAAGTTGCCATTGCCACATTTCTGTTGTTGTCCCTTTCGGTCAGTGAAATATCCACCTGGAGCGTGACAGGCATCTTCAATCATCCACAAACCGTATTCATTGGCTAATTCCTTATAAGCCTCAAGGTCTACCGCCCTGCCTGCAAAGTCTACCGGAATAATGCCTGCATAACTCCCCTTAGGTGATGCCTGAAGCAAAGCTCTTACCTTGTTAAGGTCGAGCAAGTAAGTGGCAGGATCGATATCTGCAAATACGACTTCACCCCCGCAGTACCGCACGCAATTCGCAGAGGCAGCGAACGTAATGGGGGTTATGATTACTTTTTGACCTGGCTTAACATCGAGCGCTAAGGCACACAGGTGTAACGCAGCCGTGCCATTGGAAACTGCCACGGCATAGGCACTGCCTATGTAGTTTGCAAATGCTTCTTCAAACTCTTTGATTTTAGGGCCTTGTGTAAGATAATCAGATTGCAGGGTATTAACCACCGCCTTAATATCTTCATCGGTTATATGTTGTCGGCCGTAGGGAATTGGCGGGTGAGCAGTTAACGGTGAACCGTGAGCAGAATTCTCGTTCTTATCCATGCATTTTGTTCAGTATAGATTTCCTTAATCCGAAGGCAAGGGCCTTACATTGATCTACCTGTACTATAAGCTTTTCAAAACTATTATCATTCAGATAATTGAGTCGTTTTGAAAGTTCCAGTTGCGTATCCAGCTCGCACAATGATCCAATGGCTATGGATAAATAATTAATAAATTCTTTGTCTGTTCTTCTTCCTGCCCCTTCTGCAATATTGGATGGGACAGATACGGCAGCGCGTCTCATCTGTGATGTCAAACCAAATTTTTCTTCAGCAGGAAAATTCAAAGTAACCGCATAGATAGCCTCCACCAAATCCATCGATTTTTTCCAGGCTTCCAGATTTTTATGCGGGCTCGCACTATTCTCCATACTACAAATTAAACTTTGCTTCTAACTATTTACTGTTCACCGTTAACCGTTTACTATTTACTGTTCACCCTCCACTACAAACTCCGGATCCACATGCTCTCTGATCAGTCTCCTGAGACTTTCAACGGTCTCCCACTGGGTGTTCTCTCCTGAATTATATTTGAATCCCTCCTTTACTTTTTTAGCATTAAAATGTGCGATGAACTCCTCTAATTTCCATTTGTGGATACTCGGTAAAATCGTAAAGTACTTCCCGAGGTCATACGTATAATACGAATCCGATTCGGTGATCATTTCTTCATGCACTTTTTCACCGGGCCGGATGCCAACATTTGGTTTTTTACATTCCGGGCCGATGGCTTCTGCCACATCGGTAATCCGGTAACTAGGAATTTTAGGTACAAATATCTCACCACCCCAGGCATGCTCCAGGGCGTGAAGCACCATGTCAACACCTCCCTGCAAAGTGATATTAAAACGGGTCATGTTAGGATCGGTAATGGGCAGTATGCCTTCCTTTTTCTTATTCATAAAGAATGGAATCACAGAGCCGTTGGAACCCATTACATTTCCATAACGAACTACCGAAAACACAATGGGGTTCCAGCCCCGAATATTATTAGCAGCAACGAATAGTTTATCCGAAGCCAGTTTGGTGGCTCCATAAAGGTTAACCGGTGCCGCTGCTTTATCGGTGGAAAGCGCTACCACTTTTGAAACCGCTGTTTCGAGACAAGCATTGATTACATTTTCGGCTCCCATTATGTTGGTTTTCACACACTCCATGGGGTTGTATTCCGCAATCGGCACGTGCTTCATGGCGGCCGTGTGGATCACATAATCAATGTCGCGCATAGCGCGTTTGAGTCGCTCAAAGTCCCGAACATCACCAATAAAAAATCGGATTTGAGGAAATTTCTCAATTGGATATTCCTGGGCCATGTGATACTGCTTCTGTTCATCGCGTGAAAAAATGACCAGACGTTTTATATCAGGGTATTTCTTCAGGATATAGGCCGTTAATGTTTTTCCAAGTGATCCCGTACCGCCAGTAATTAATAAAGACTTATTACTCAACATTAGTTACAATATTTATATTAGATAGCTGCTTATTAAGATTGAAATATCCAATCGGTCTGACTGAGTTATAACCCAATTCACGCTCAGACTTGTCACTTGCCAGGTTCAGGTAATAAACTGAATCCACAACGTCATATGGATAATGATCGCCTACAATTCCCTTGGGCTTACCCAGCCAAAAATAAAGTGGAAAAAGACCGGTCCTAAACGTATTACCGGGTATCGAAATAGTGCAGGTAATGACCGTATCCTTCTTTAAAGGTTTGTCGCTCAAACACATTAACCCGGAACTGGTTATAGGTTCAGAATTTTCAGGCCCTTTGATAATCATAGCGATATAGGCATTATCAACGTCTTCCATAACCTTAGAAGTTAATTTAATGATTATATCGTTTTGGGGATCCTGGTATATTTCACCATTATTAATTTGAATCTCGGTAAACCTTAATTGTCCATTACCTCTTCGGCTGCTGTAGTCATTTAAAAAATCATTTTCTGTGCGTATAGAAATTGGATTTTCGAGGTAACTGCGCACAACTATGTTTGTTTCATCAATTTTGTCAACACCACCGTTCTTAAGTAAGATGCATTTTGAACATAGCTCTTTAATACTTGCCATATTGTGGCTAACAAATAATACTGTTCTGCCTTCTCCCTGGCTAACATCTTTCATCTTCCCCAACGCCTTCTTTTGAAACTCAGCATCTCCCACTGCCAGCACTTCATCAACAATAAGAATTTCTGGTTCCAGATGCGCGGCCACGGCAAAGGCTAAACGAACATACATACCACTGCTGTATCGCTTCACAGGGGTATCAATGTATTTTTCAACACCACTAAAGTCCACTATTTCATCAAACTTCTTTTTGATTTCCCACTTGCGCATGCCGAGGATGGCGCCATTTAAAAAAATATTTTCGCGGCCGGTAAGTTCCGGGTGAAAGCCCGTGCCTACTTCCAGCAAACTGGCCACACGGCCTTTAATTTTTATATTACCGGTGGTAGGCAGCGTGGTGCGGCTTAGTATTTTCAAGAGCGTGCTTTTACCGGCACCATTCTTACCAATAATGCCTAACACATCACCCTGTTTCACATCGAAGTTAATATCATTTAACGCCCACACGTATTCGCTACCACCGCTTTTGCTCCGATTATTAACATCGCCAATTTTCAAATAAGGATCTTCCTTGCCACGCACCGTGTGCCACCAGCGGTTAACATCATGGGTAAAAGTGCCGGTGCCGATTTTGCCCAGCCGGTATTGTTTAGAGACGGATTCTACTTTTATTACTACATTACTCATTGCTGGTCTCTGGTTACTGGTCGCTAGTTACTGGTCTCTGGTCGCTAGTCTCTGGTTGCTAGTTGCCAGTGACCAGTGACCAGCAGCCATTCACTCCGCTCCATAATTCTCCCCCAGTTCATTTACTCCCCCCTCTTTGTCACGTTCAACGGCTTTGATAAAATTGTTTATTTTTCTACCAAGCTGTTGTAATCTTCCGTTAATATCCTGGTACTTTCCTTCATCCTTCAGCGATTTCGTTTCCCACAAAGTCTCGAGGTGATCGATTGTTTCATCATTGGATGCCTGGGCAATCACCAGAAAACGGATGTAGTCCTGACGATACCTGCGCCTGCCATAACCACAATATTTGACCGTACCGATTTACTGGACCGCCTGATCTGCTGTGCTTCCTCAAATTGCTCAAACCGTGGCAGGGTCAGTGTCATTTCATGAATCATAATCGATACCTCCCGTGCCTCTTGCCATATTTCAAGTTTCTTATAACTCACTTACTGTTTGTTGCTGGTTGCTAGTAACTGGTCGCTGGTCTCTAGTAGCTAGTAGCCAGTGACGAGGAACCAGTTTTTCACACCGTATCCATAAACGTTTTCTCCACGCGGTTGAACAGGGCCATACCAAAAATCAATACGATCAATGTAAAGCCTGCACTATAAAGCAACGTTCCGATGGTAAAGGTGCCCTTGCCCAACAACACATATCGGAAGGCTTCCACCAAAGGCGAGAGCGGGTTCCATTCGATGATCCAGGCATAGCCGGTTTCCTGCAAATAAGACAACGGATAGGCAATGGGTGTGGCATACATCAACAGTTGGATACTAAATGTTACCAGCACGGCAAAGTCGCGGTACTTGGTAGTGAGCGATGAAATGATAATGCCGAGGCCGAGGCTCATGCCCGCAAACACGGCCAACAAGAGTGGGAGAAATAACCAGGTAAAAGAAAAAGCGATCGGATAGCCTTGAAAGGAGAACCAGATCATGGTGGCCAGCAATAAAAAAAACTGAATTCCAAACCGGATGAGGTTTGAGATGACAATGGAGATGGGTGTAACCATGCGCGGAAAATACACTTTGCCAAAGATGGCCGCATTGGCAACAAAAGTATTGGAGGTGGCCGTTAGCGCGGTGGAGAAATACGTCCAGATCGTGATGCCCGTCATATAAAAAACAATAGGATGCACACCATCGGTAGGGATGCGTGCCACCCCGTTAAACAGAATCAGAAACATGATAGTAGTTAACACCGGTTGTATCAGGTACCACAGTGGCCCGAGGATAGTTTGTTTATACTGGGCCACAAAATCGCGCCTCACAAACAAAATCATCAAATCGCGGTAGCGCCAGATGTCAGCCAATTGAAAAGTTAACAACTTCTTCTTGCCGGTGATCACCATGTCCCACGCCTCATGATCAACACCAGCCCTTTCTTTTTCATTCATGGTATCAGGAAAATTAAAGATTCGATAAAAAAAAGGTTAGAATAGCCTGCCTGATCGGGTTCTACTCGTTATCCTGAAGATCAGTTGTAGAATGTATTCTTTAATCAGTCGATTCGGGCAACTCGCCCATGGGCCTAGTCCTCGTAATAGCCGTGGTCATTCTTCTTTTTGCCACCGAGGCCATAGCCATAGCTATACCCATAATTGTAGGCATAGCCCTGCCCATAGCCGTAGCCGAGACCCGATTTATAAATGTCGTTGAGCAAAATGCTGATGCTTTTCAACTTGCCCGACCGATAATACTCATCAATACTGTTCACAAACTCTTTGGGTGAATAATTCTGACGCATCACAAAAATAGTGTGATCGACAAACTTCGAAATCACAAAGGCATCGGTAACCAGCGCCAACGGGGGCGTATCTATGATCACAAAATCAAATTCCGCCAAAGCAGTTTTTATAAATTCTTCAAAGCGTACGTTCAACAACAGTTCAGACGGGTTGGGCGGCACCGGGCCACCGGAGATTAGAAAAAGATTTTCGATGGCTGTTTGTTGCACTACCTGGCTGAATGAAGAAATGCCCGATAAGTAAGTGCTCAAACCTGTATCATTGCTCAGGTTGAAGTCTTCAAAAATTTTAGGCCTGCGCATATCGGCACCCACAATGAGCGTGCGCTTGCCCGAAAGCGAAAAAACAGTAGCCAGATTTATGGTCGTAAAGGTTTTTCCTTCCCCGCTAATGGAACTACTAACCATAAAGACCTGATTTACTTTGTTGCTGGTAAAGTAATTTAGATTCGACCGGATGGCACGGAACGATTCGGCCACCCCCGACTTGGGCCGGTCGCGCACGATGAGATTACTGCCAGACGTATTATGTCCTACACCACCAACAAACGGTATCGTACTCATTTTATCAATATCTTCCCGCGATTGAATCTTCTTATTCATCAACTCGAACAAAACAAAAATCAACAAGGGAAATGCAAGCCCCGCGAATGTAGCAATCGTATAGTTTTGACCAGGTTTCGGTGAAATCAAGCCACCCTTCATAGGCGGATTTACCGGCATTATATCAGAGGTATTTGCGGCCCGGGAAATCTTAGCCTCGGATGATTTCTGCATGAGGAATACATGGAGGTTTTCCAGCAAGGAATAATTTCGCTGAATAGCAATAAGTTGACGCTCCGAGGCCGGCAATAATTCCTGCTGATTCTCAATCAACTGCTGCTGCTTATCAATAAAATCCATTTTTATTTTATCGGTTGACCGCAACGTGCGCAAGGCTTCCTCAATGTCTTTTTTGATTTCGTTGATTCGACTGGCGGCAATGGACCGGTTATAGGTAACTATGGGATTTTTCAACCGCTCCGGATCGATATCTGATTTCATTTCCAGTTGCAGGTCTACCATTTTACCCAACAAGGTGGTCAGAATAGGGTCGGTCAATCCCATGGAAGACGGCAGGATTACCTGGTCGAGGCGGCTACCACCTTCAGCCAGATATGTATCCAGGTACTTGAAATAGTTTTTCCGGATGAGCAGTTCTGTCTTTTGCGCCTCGAAGGTTTCAAATTTAATAAGCAACCGTTGAGCTTCGCCACTCATGTCATTCACGCGGCCTTTCTTACCAAACCGCTCGAGTTGGAATTGTATGGTGCGCAGCGAGTCTTTTATTTCCAACAATTGATAATCAATGAACTTAATAATTCGGGTAGCGGCTTCATTTTTAATTTCCAGGTCGCGGTCGCGGTAGGCAACAATAAGGGCCTGCAAAAAATCATTCTCTTTGTCCGTATTGGTACCGGTAATGCTCAGAGTCATGATGCCGGAACCGACCATGGCCCATTCAGCTTGTAAGCGGCCGATGTAGGAACGTGCCACCGAGGTGGGATTTTCAATAGATAAAATAAAAGGTTCTCCAACATAGGAGTTAATCGGTAGTCCTTCGATTCTGTTGATGCACAGCTTGTATTTCTGAAAGGTAATTGAATCGCCCAGGGAAAATGTTTTTGACTCTGTGCCCTGACTGAGGGTGTAGCGGTTTTCATCGAGTAGCGTAAAGAGAAGGCGGCCTGTTGTTACCAGATACGGGCCACACCAGGATGCCTTCACCGGCATTTTTCCATAGGCTTCGCTGGTTAAGATATAGCCTTCCTGCAAAAAGGAGATGTGAAAATTAAGGTCGCGGACTACTTTTTCAATCAATGGATAGGATCGCAGAATAAAAGGTTCATTCAGGTAGTTGCGATAAGGATCAATGAGAGAATTTTTATACAGAAGTTCAGCTCCGCCCATTTCCTGGGTCTCACGGATTAATATGGAGGCGGTGACCGGATATACTTTGGGGGTATACCTGTTTTTGTAGGCCGCAATCAACAAGGCAATACCGAGGGAAATAACAATCACATACCAAAACCTAATGGCCCGCGCCAGTACCCGTTTAAAATCCAGGGTAAATCCCTGCGGTTGGCTTTTTTCTTCCTGATCAAAAAAAGTATCGGCCATTTTAATTTGAGGTGGAATTGATAAGCGTGATTGTAATCAAAAGCAATGAAAGAGATGAGATTACTAAAGAGAGATTTTTACCAAAATAAGTCTGGTAAGGTCGTTGCCGCAGGGCCGGCACAATGATGATATCGTTTTGATGGACAAAATATTCAGGTGAATGAATGAAATCTTCATCCAATAAATTAAGATATTGAACAGACGCCTTGCCATCTTTCTGGCGTATGAGTTTAATGTTGCGCTTATCGGCAAAATCTGTTAAACCACCGGCCAGGCCAAGCGCCTCAATAAAATTTACTCGGTTATTGGGCAGGATCACCGTACCCTCCTTTCGCGCCTCTCCCAAAATCGTAAACCTGAAATTGATTAAACGTACTTTAACTACGGGAGACTCCAGGTATTCATCAGCAATTTTTTGCAATTTATCCTGAACTTCAAAAACTGTCAATCCTGCCACTTTCACTTTGCCGATTACGGGATACACAATTTCACCCTGAGGATCTACCAACTCTCCAATCATAATGGCATTACCCACATTCATGTTCATATTCTGGTTTTGCATACCACCCCCACGGCTAAATATGTCAAACTCCTGGGGGGTGAGACTTTCAAAGCGCACGGAGATATTATCTTCCGGTTGAATCTTGTATTCATAAGATTGAAGATCGTAGGTACGCACAATGGTATCTTTGGGCAAATCTTGCACGTTGACGTCATCGTTTTGTAAATACATGTACTTCTTGTTGGTAACACACGAAGACATCATGAGAACAACGAGGGTGAACTGGATAAACCGGATGGTAAGTAGCTTTATGGGCATTCGTGCAATATCTAATTTAAAATCTAAAATCTAAAATTCAAGGCAAAGTCAACTGGAGCAAGAAATGCGGGTAGTGAAATTTTGAACATTCCATTTAAAATTCGAATCGTGTTTCCGTAGCTCCGCCTCCTCAGTCCCAGTGAGTTTTTAAAATACCTTATGTAAGACATACCCTAGACTACCAGCGCACCAAGGTGTTAGGCATTGGGCTTTGGGTCTTAAGTCTCCATCCACAATAAAAGCGCATCCTTATAAAGTACTTCCTGGAATTCGTGCGCCTTCATGTGAGTTACTTTCATATCGCGGTGAATAAGGGTTTTAGCCTTTAGCACCAGTTTATTTAAATACACTTCGTCAAGATCCCCAATCAACAAGAGTTCAATTGTACCCGTATCTTTTCCTTTCGCATAGTCGCCAATAATGTAGGCCGCTTTTAAATCACCCAGCTTGGCTACGATGTTCTCAATGATCTTATCAAGGCCCAGGTATTTATGAATCAGGTTTTTAACTTCGTTATAAAGCGGATGGGTTGTATTGGCCCGGTAGCGAATGGTGCGACCATCTTCCACGGAAACCAGGTAGCCAGCTTTAGACAGGTTGTTGAGTTCGTGGCGGATCGCATTGGTAGATTCTCCGAACTCTTCCGCCAGCCCGCGCAGGTAGGCAGAAGAGGCGCTGTTCGTGAAAAACTTGAGCAGCATCTTCAGGCGTGTTTTGGAGGTAATCAGGGTTTCTAACACGCGCTAAAATTACATCAAAAAATGGAATGAGTAATATTTTTACTCGATAATTATGGTCAACCTGATCAAATTCAACGCTTTTTACGAAGTAGCTCCGGGGTTAGTCTAACCAACAGAGATTGACCAATCGACTCTAAGGCTACCGTAAACTTATCGCCTTCGTGCGTTTTGATGAGGTTGCCCACCATGCCTTTGAGGGGGCCATCAATTACCTCTACAGGGTCGCCCGCCTGCAGGTTTTCAAGTTGTTGACTTTCCAATAAGAGACCCGATTCCAAAAAGCGTTTTATCGTTTCAAGTTCACGCGCCTGAAGGACAGCTGGTTTATTATTGTGTCGGATATTCCAGGCGACTCCGGGGGTTTGAAGAATCGAGGCAATCTTGTCTTCTGTTGTACTAACAAAAATGTATGAGTTGAAGAGAGGCACCTCTACTTTCTTTTTGCGATCGCTCCACTGTCGCATTACTTTTTGTATGGGAAGAAATACTTCGAAGCCTCTTCGGGTTAGTAAATCATTTACTTTTTTCTCCTGACGACTTTTGGTATAGAAGACTAACCAGTTTTTCGATGTGATGGCCATTTTAAAATCTTAACCGCAAAGACGCTAAGGCGCAAAGGTAAATTATAGTTTTAGTAGGAGTTAAGGTATTAGGCATTAGGACTTAGTAATTACGAGACGTAAGGATAAAAGATTTGAGAACAAATTTAAATTCTTTTAACGTCCAGCGGATATAATGCTTTTGGCTCTTCCACTACATCGATAAAAAGTTCATCGAGGTCAATCGCCAATCCGGGCAATACCTGGCTGGTTGCTAGATCCCCTTTAGTGAGCGGCTTTGACGGCTGGTAGCCCGCTTCGGTAAGGGTAAAAATAATTAATGAACGATCCTGGGGTTGAACAATCCAATATTCTTTAACACCTGCCTTTTCATAGATTCCATATTTCTCGTGAAGATCTTTCTTAACAGAGGATTTGGAGATCACCTCTACTACCATATCAGCTGCTCCATTGCAACCTTGTTCTGTAATTCTGGAGGGATTACAAATTACTGTGATATCAGGTTGAACTACTGTTTGACTTATACCCGAAACATCCGGCAAAGACACATCGAAGGGTGCCGGAAATACTTTGCACGGCTTGCCTTTCAAAAACTGAAATATGGTTCCATGAAGGACGGATACCGCATGTTGATGACTGCTGGTTGGAGCGGGTGACATTTTGAAAATTTTACCCATAATTAACTCAACCCGATCAGTAAACTGCCAGGTGAGGTAATCGGCATAGGTATAGCTTTTTGTTAAATCCAATTGACCAATGTCGGTGATGGGCTTCATATCATCGCGAACTATTGTGGTGGTAGACAAAGATAAGGAATTGGGAATTGGGGTTTAGGTTTAATGATTGAAGATTAAAAAACTTTTACCGCTAAGGCGCTGAGGCGCAAAGGTTGGATCGGTGTTGGGCATTGGGTATTGGGGTTTAGGTTAATGATTGAAGATTGGAAGGATTGAACCGCGGATGCGCAAAGGCGCAAGGTTGATAGTGGGTTTTGGGTATTTGAGAAGTAGGCAGTGGGCGGTAATCAGTAGGCAGTAGGCAGCAGGCGGTAAGCAGTAGGCGTCAGGGCAAGGATTTGATGATTAAAACTTTGCGTCTCTGCGACTTTGCGGTAAGATAATTTTACTTCAAAGGCACTCTATTTAGATCCCAGAACTTTTTGATAATTGTTAAAAACTGTTTCATCTCCCCCAGCGGTACCATATTCGGTCCATCGCTCAACGCCTTTTCCGGGTGTGGATGGGTTTCAATAAAAAATCCATCGACACCTACGGCTGCTGCTGCTTTCGCGAGGTAGGGTGCAAACTGGCGGTCGCCACCGCTCTTGCCGCCCAAACCACCCGGACGTTGGATGCTGTGAGTAACATCAAATACCACGGGTGCATACTGACGCATAATGGGAAGTGACCGCATGTCCACCACCAGGTTATGATATCCAAAGCTGGAACCACGCTCAGTTAAGAATACATTTTTGTTGCCTTCACCCCGCACTTTGTCGAGGGCATACTGCATATCTTCGGGTGCCATAAATTGACCCTTCTTCACTTTTATAGGCTTACCGGTTTTAGCAGCTGCAATCAATAAATCTGTTTGCCGACATAAGAAAGCCGGGATCTGGAGTACATCCACCACAGTAGCTACTTCAGCACATTGATAGGACTCGTGCACATCCGTAACAACAGGCACTTTCAAATCGCTTCGCACCATGGAAAGAATTTCAAGTCCCATATCGATGGACGGACCGCGGTATGAACCTGATGAAGTACGATTTGCTTTATCGAAGGAAGCTTTGAATACGTAATCAATACCTAACTCGGCACAGATTTTCTTTACCGTTGAACCGGTTTCCATACAGATGTCGTAACTCTCAGCCGCACAGGGTCCTGCGAACAAGACCATGCGATTGCCACCGAGGGTTATTTGGTCTGTTAGTTTGACTTTTTCTTTGTATAGATCCACGGGAAATTAGGTATTAGGAATTGGGAATTAGGTATTGGGTTAGGGTTTCAGGATTTTGTCGAGGACTCCTTTGGCAGCTAATATTAAATCACTGACTTCGCGTGCCACACCTTCGCCTCCATTTGATTTTGTGATTACATCCACCCTGGTTTTAACATAGTCCATGGCATCAGCCGGGCAAGCAGAGAGGCCACAGTTTTGTAATACTTTCAAGTCGTTGATATCATCCCCAATATAGGCCACCTGTTTCTTCTTGAGTTTGTGAAACTGAACCAGTTTTTCAAAGACTGCATATTTGTCCATGATGCCCTGGTGACAAAAGTCAAGTTTCAATTCAGCTGCGCGGTTGCTCACAATCTTTGATTCGCGGCCGGTGATGATACCTACAATAATTCCGGCCTTTTTTAAATGACTGATAATATACCCGTCCTTCACATTGAACTGTTTGATCTCGCGGCCGGTGTCGTCATAGATAATGCCCCCGTTGGTGAGTACCCCATCTACATCAAAAAAAATGGCCTTGATCTGGGCCGCTTTCTTAATTTGGTCTTTTGTGTACTTGCTGAGGACTTCTTTTACGGGCATTTGCTGCGAAAATTCTCAATAAAAGGCTAAAATTAGGGAAAAATAATGGATAATTGATAGTTGATAATGGACAATGAAAAATAGAGATGTGAGAGCGGTAAATAGAAAGTTAAAACTGGGCAGTAGGCAAATGTAACTGTTAATTGACAATGGACAATTGACAATGAATGATGGAAAATAGAGATGTGAGATGTGAGAGTAGAAAGCTTAAAGTAGAAAGTTTAAAAGCTGAAAGCGAAAAGTTTAAAGCTGAAAGCGAAAAGCTTAAAAGCTGAAAGTATAAAGCGGAGAGTAAAAAGTCTAAAGTAAAAGGATTGAGTTATGAAGTTTGTTAAGATTGGTTTGTCGCTGGTTATAACGGTGGCGTTGGTTTATTTTTTGAATCGCAGTTGGAATTTTGGGAAACCCATTCCGCCTCTGGGAAAGTTCCTTGACCCGTTTGGTGGGTTTTGGCAGAATGCAGAAGTGAAGGAAAGAGAAAATGAAACACTTTTACTAGAAGGACTTACCGATGAAGTAATTATCCATTACGATAGTCTCTTGATTCCCCATGTGTTTGCCAACAACGATGAAGACCTCTACCTGGCGCAAGGTTATGTCACCGCCAAAAACAGACTGTGGCAAATGGAGTTTCAAACTCATGCTGCTGCAGGACGCATCTCTGAAATCATAGGTGCAGCTGCTTTGGATTATGACCGTACCCAACGAAGACGCGGGATGGTGTTCGCTGCCGAAAATTCTTTGAAATCCATGGAAGGCGATCCCGTTGCCAAAGCGATGGTGGACAATTATACCCGGGGCATCAATCTCCACATCGAATCGCTGAGTTATAAAGATCTGCCGCTCGAGTACAAGCTCCTTAATTATAGCCCAGAACCCTGGACCAACCTGAAGTGTGGACTCTTATTAAAGAACATGGCACTCACGCTCAACATTGGCGACAAAGACCTGGAGATGACCAACGCACTCAAACTCTTTGGCAAAGATGTAATTGAATTGTTATGGCCTGATGATGAAGTAGTGACTGACCCCATCGTAGATAACACCGGCAACTGGAAGTTTGAACCTGTTACCCTAGATAGTTTGCCGCTTGCCTTGCCCGATGAATTGATAACAATTACACCCCTCGAAAAACCATCCAAGGATGTGGGTAGCAATAACTGGGCTGTGAGTGGAAGTAAAACGCATACAGGCTCTCCCATTCTTTCTAACGATCCACACCTCAACCTCACCTTGCCTTCCATCTGGTATGTTATTCATTTGCAGGCACCCGGTGTCAATGTCATGGGTGCTTCCTTGCCAGGATCACCCGCTGTGATCAGTGGTTTTAATGATTCGATAGCGTGGGGCGTTACCAATGCGCAACGCGATCTGGTGGATTGGTTCAAAATTGAATTCAAGGACAAGAGCAAAAGTGAATACATGAGTGATGGCCAATGGAAAGCAGCCCGCAAAATGATTGAAAAATTTTCCATAAAAGGAAGCGATCCTTTTTATGATACGATCACCTATACACATCACGGTCCAGTGACGTTTGATGAAAGTTTTCATGGCGACAATGAATTGAAGTCGTATGCATTCCGCTGGATCGCCCATGATCCCTCCGAAGAGATTCTTACGTTTTATAAACTCAATCGCGGAAAAAATCATGATGATTATATGGAGGCGTTGAATCACTATACATCGCCTGCACAAAACTTTGTGTTTGCCAGTACGAGTGGCGACATCGCCATGCGCATCCAGGGAAAATTTCCAGTGCGCAGAAAAGATGAAGGGAAGTATGTATTGGATGGCACAAAGACCGCTACCGAATGGCAAGCGTATATACCGAATGATCAGAACGTGATGTATAAAAATCCGGCCCGTGGATTTGTGAGTTCTGCCAATCAATATCCTACCGATCCTACCTACCCCTATTATATCACCGCTACCAGTTATGAGGCCTATCGCAACCGGAGAATCAACAAACTCCTAACCGAGATGAGTGATATCACCCCCCGGGATATGATGGAGATGCAATTGGATAATTTCAATCTGAAAGCAGCTGAAAGTCTGCCCGCGTTTTTAAGTTATGTGGATACCACCACGTTTTCTCAACCGCAACGAAATGCCTACCGGATACTGAGTGCCTGGGATTATGAAAATTCTATTGAATCTGAAGCTGCCTCCTACTATGAAGCCTGGTGGGATTCGTTGTTCCCACTCGTGTGGGATGAAATTAAAAATTCAAAAGTAGCACTGGACTACCCTACAGCTTACCAGACCATTAAACTGCTAAAAGAAAAACCTGAGCTTTCTTTTTTTGATATAGTGGAGACTCCGGAAAAAGAAACTGCGCGCGAACTTGTCCATCAAGCCTTTATAAAAGGCGTAGAGAAAGTTGAAACCTGGAAAATAGAAAAAAAGAAAGAGCCACATTGGGCAGATTATAAAGACACCTTTATCGCACATCTTTTACAAGGTTTACCGGCCTTCAGTTATCATGTTCAGCATGGTGGCAATCATGATATAGTTAATGCATCCAACGGAAGAAGCGGACCGAGCTGGCGGATGGTAGTCAGTTTAGAAAAAACAAAAGTGCGGGCGTGGGGTGTTTATCCGGGTGGGCAATCCGGAAATCCTGGAAGTCCGTTTTATAACAGTATGCTAAACACCTGGGCTACCGGAGAGCATTATCAATTTCAATTTGAGCCCGAAGCGAATAAAATAAAATCTGTGATTTCTTCCATCACCTTAAAACCTGCCACCAAATGAAATTTATCATACAACTTCTGGGTACGATTGTAGTGTGTTTTGTTCTGCAATCTTTTTTGCCGTGGTGGACGATGGCTGTAGGCGCCTTTACGGTTGCCTACCTGGTTGGCAATAAAGGATTTCCGGCTTTTGTTGCCGGCTTTATAGGCGTAGCTATTTTGTGGTTAGGGATGGCGTTTTATATTGATGCACTCACCCACTCTATTCTTACGGAAAAGATCAATCGATTACTTCCGCTCAATGCCTTTGTTGCCACATTGATTGTCGGGGGACTCGTAGGTGGATTTGCTTCGCTGACAGGTTCCCTGATCAGAGATCGGAGATAATGAAATTAATCGGGTAACGTTTGTGCCTCCTCCTGGCTGGCGTATTCTTCTTCAGGATCAGGCAAAATTTTTAGTACTGAACGTTGCAAAGAAATTTGTGAAGAAGCTGAGTACAAGCCTATGCCAGGACCTGAATAGGTATAGTCCATCAGCGTAAGTTTAACCGAGCCGTCAATAGATAATTCAATATAGTGGCCGTGCCGGATAAGCCTGAACTCAAATGAGCGCTTGACAGGGAATATACCGGACTGAATGTTATTGAAAATAAAATTTTGCTTATTGTTTAATTCATTATATCCCCACGCGCGAATTTGCACAATGCCATTTACCACATCGAATGAAATAAAGTATCCATTGCCATCTATGTCCATATCGGAAACCAGTCCAAGTTTGCCCATACCCTCTACGGTAAGCACACCTTCCCAAATAAATCCTTGTGAAGGCCGTTGGAAGAAAAATATTTCATAACCGCTTCGCGAACCCATCAACCACTTATCCGCTTCCAGCTGAGCATGAGCGGTTGTATTGAAAAACAATTGACTAACGGGTCCAATTTCGGATTGCTGAATTGTCTTCTGCACCATCTTATCCCACCGGTAATAACTCTTTAGTACAAGTTTGCCCTGCTCGTCAGTCGCTAATTCTTTGGGTGGTGGCAATACGCGCAGTGCATCAATTTTGCCATAGGCATAGAAAAAATTAAAGACTAAAAGATGTTCACCATCTTGTTCCGTTCGGGCAGCATAATTTCCTTGTGGTAATAAAACATCATCGTGAAACGAATGATATTCGCCAAAAAAATCCGGTGCAAACCAATAACGTACCTTGATATCTTCCCGAATAGAACCGATGACGTAATACCGGTCATTCAGTTTAAACACACAGGGACATTCAATATCATCATACACCATGGGGTGCAAGAGTGGTGGCAGCCGCTCCACCACATCATTCGTGATTTTGACAACACCAATACATCCTCTTCGACTAACGGGCCCTTGCACGGTACGTGCGCAGATCAGCAGATACACATCATCTTTATATTCAAAGCGAAACGGATCGCGGAAGCTTAACCACTTTCGGGGATTGGAATTAGCAGCTTCGTAGAAAACTCCCTTTGGTTCAATCGGGTAATTATTCTTCTTGATTTTTTTCCAGGTTATCAAGTCATCGGAGATGGCAAGACCCACTTTGGAAATAACACCTCGATCTTTACGTTGCAGGCCGGTGTAATACATTTCGAATGTACCTTTCACTTCGCACACATGCATGGTCCATAACATGTCGTCATCCCACTCACCCGGGTGGCCAACAAACAATGCATTATTCACACGTCTCCATGAAATACCATCGCGCGATACAGCATGTGCTATGTAATCATGATTGGGAATAATAAGGTGAAACAAGTGATAAACACCTTTGTGAATGATAACCGTTATATCACCAATCTCCCAATCACTAAAACCCGATCCTGAATACATAAGCCAATTAAGTCGTTATAGTGTGAATGAATTGGTTAATTTTACAAATATCCTGTGAGTTAACGAAATGACATCTTATGGAGGGATATTATATTATCTTGTTCAGTCCGCATGGACTTATCCGGTATCCACACCCTGAAATAGGTCGCGACAAAGATACGGGCGGACAAGTTAAATATGTATTAGAATTGTTAGAGATCTTGTCGCAACATCCAAACGTGCGAAAGGTTGATCTCTTTACACGAAAGATCACGGACAAACGCGTTTCCATTTCCTACGAACAAGAATGTGATGTAGTCAATGACAAAGCCCGCATTGTTAGAATTCCCTGTGGCGGCAATCTCTATCGTCAAAAGGAACAATTGTGGGATTACCTCGATGAGTTTGTGGATAAAACCATTCGCTTTATCGAGCGACAGGATGATTTTCCGGATGTCGTGCACGGCCACTATGCCGATGGCAATTACCTGGCCAGCCAACTGAGCGAAGTATTTGGAATTCCTTTTCTGGCCACCGGTCATTCGCTCGGGCGCAACAAACAAGCTTTACTTTTGAATCAAGGAGTTTCGATTGATAAGATCAACGAAAAATTCATGATGAACAAACGCATTGCAGTAGAAGAAAAGGTACTCGAAACAGCCGATGCCATCATCGTGAGTACACAACATGAAATTGATACGCAATATGGTTTTTACGAAGCAACCAACAAGGGTAACTTCAAAGTAATTCCCCCCGGAGTAAATACAGAGTTATTTTATCCGTTCTACCGGCAGGATATGCCCGCTTTTAAAATGACTGTTGAGCAAGAACAAGCCTTGTATCGGGTGAACTCAGAGATTGAGCGGTTTCTGTTCAATCCACAAAAACCTTTGATCCTTTCCATTGGCCGGGCTGACAAGCGAAAAAATTTCGAAACCATCATTCAAGCGTATGGACAGGACAAGGAACTACAGGCGATGGCTAACCTGGCGATTTTTGCCGGAGTAAGAAAAGATATTACGCAGATGCCAACCGAAGAGCAAGAACTTCTCACCAACCTGTTGTTGCTACTCGATAAATTCGACTTGTATGGAAAGATGGCTATTCCTAAAAAGAATGACCCCAATCGCGAGGTTCCAGAAATATACCGCGTGGCGGCCCGAAAAAAGGGAGTGTTTGTCAATGCAACGCCCGGTGAAAACTTTGGGTTAACCTTAGTCGAGGCAGCTGCCTGTGGTTTGCCTGTAATCGCATCGCCTACGGGTGGACCAAAAGAAATTCTTAACCATTGTAAAAACGGATTGCTGGTTGATGTGGAGGATCCCGCGGCCATTGCCGATGCATTGAAAAAAATAATTTCTGATCAGACTGTCTGGGAAAAATATTCGGCTCGTGGAATACAAAATGCTAACCAGTTGTATTCATGGACTACGCATGCCAATCATTACATGGAAGTTATTCAAGGGCTCTTCACGCGCAAGGGCACCGAACAGCAAGCGTTTGCAAAAAAAACTGCCTATGGTAAACGACTTGTTAAAGCTGAGACTTTTGTAATCTCGGATCTGGATGGAACGTTGGTGAATGGCAATGATGTAAACGGACTTGCCGATTTGAAGGCCTGGATAGAAAACAATAACCAACAGATCGTATTTGGCATGGCCACCGGAAGAAATAAAGAAATAACGCGCCAGGCTTTGCTTGACTATGATTTACCCACTCCGGAGATTATAATTTGTTCAGCCGGGTCGGAGATTTATTATACCGATAAATTTATTCCTGATAATGGCTGGGAAAGCCATATTGACTTTCAATGGAAAAAGCAAGAATTGCAAGAAGCCCTTACGAAATTTCCTGGCATCCGATTGCAAGAGCCGGATGCCCAATGGCGATTTAAGCTAAGCTATTATGTATACAATACATTTAACAAAGATGATTTAGCTAATCTTCATAAATTTTTAGATGACAGAAAACTTCGGGCAAAAATACTGCTCACCGAAAACCGCTATCTCGATTTGCTGCCCTTTAGAGCCAGCAAAGGCAGCGCGGTGCGGTACCTCAGCTACAAGTGGAAAATGCCGCTCCAAAATATCATTACTGCCGGCAATAGTGGTAATGATCTGGACATGTTAAAGGGAAAATGCCGTGGTATTGTAGTGGCTAATTACAGTCCTGAATTAGCCGAATTGAAAAAAATTAAATCCGTCTATTTTTCTGAAACACCTCTTTCAAAGGGAGTTCTGGAGGGGATTAAGTTCCATACCTCAACCAAACAAATGGAACTTTCAAAATAAGGACTGGGTGACCTAAAAAAAAGCCTTTCAGATTTCTCTAAAAGGCTTTTAGTCGGGGCGGCCAGATTCGAACTGACGATCTTGGCGCCTAAGCGCCACGCGATACTGTTCAAGTAAAGTTAATTCCAACATCAGCCAGGAAACGTGATGCGCCCCGAGATTTAATTTTCCTTTCAAGGCGCATGGCTTCTGACCGGGTGTTTAGTTCCATTTTCCAGGTTAAAGTCCACGGAATACATGATTTGATTGATTTCGTTTCGCCTTCATTATGCTCGAGAAGTCTGTTGTTCAGATCTTGTGTGTGGCCGGTATAGAACTTGTCACAAGACTTACTATAGAGTATGTATACAAAGTGGCTCATAAACAAAAATGCCCCACTAATGTGAGGCTATTTTGTCGGGGCGGCCAGATTCGAACTGACGATCTCTTGGTCCCAAACCAAGCGCGATACCGGGCTACGCTACGCCCCGAATTGTTTACATCTCAATACATTCAAAAAACCTCCGTTCAGTTTCATTTCTGACGATCTTGGCGCCTAAGCGCCACGCGATACCGGGCTACGCTACGCCCCGAACTATTTAATGAGGCGCGAAGATATAAAAACATCTTCAACTACCAACTAAAACAATGTGATCCCGGCTGGATTCGAACCAGCAACCTGCTGCTTAGCTTACCACTACGATTTTCATCGCTCCCGCCTGAGCGAGATTTGGGGTCTGGACTATATCTTCACCATTTCAGGTGTGATGCGTATAGTCTCTACGGAACTTCCCGATAATCATCGGCCCAACTAATATGTTGTTCCTGATTATTCTTCGAGGCATTTACCCGCAGGCTGAGTGTGCTTCTTTTGTTGAATTTACTTGACTCAAAATAATAACACACGTCATTATCTAAACAATAAATACAATAAAGATCAAAGGAAGTCAGATCTACTTTGCGAGTATGAACTCCAAGTCTATCTGAATAACTATGCGCAAACCGCACGGTTAATTTACCTTTCGTAAGCGTTCTTGCCTTGACTTGTACTTTCCTAAAAATTCCATTTTTTAAGATTACTAAATCAAAGGGTGCATGTTCCGAAAGCGGAATACACACCAAGAACCCTTTTGCGCATAAATCTGCCTGCGCCTTCAATACTCCTAGGTCACCTTTATTTTTTGTATGATGTAATTTCATCCTACAAATGAAAAGAATAGACCGAAAATTTCCTCGGTATTGCCATGCTGGAAATCCAGCGAAGGTTTCACCGATACAGCATCATCCACTTTGTTCATTTTTCTTTTTGAACAAAGGCTCCATTACGTCAAAGGCAGCTGCTCTATCCAGTTGAGCTACGAGACCATCATGTCAAAGAACCGGGTTAAAAACCCAGAGCGGAGGGGGGGGGATTCGAACCCCCGGTACGGTTTAACCCGTACGACAGTTTAGCAAACTGCTGGTTTAAGCCTCTCACCCACCTCTCCTGGTATCCTATCTCCTGTTTGAACGGAAAGATTATTCCCTAAAAAAGGATTGCAAATATAATGGCAGAAAGATAGTAATCCGCCTCCTTTTACCTTTTTTTTGCCTGTTCAATCTATTGATCATGACACTCGAAATTCATGCAGACTATTCGGCATTAAGCAAAGCTACCGCAAATCTTATCATTGATTATATAAAAAGAAAGCCATCAGCACTCATCTGCCTCGCCTCCGGACACACTCCCATTGGAGTATTTGAAGAACTAACCAAAGCGGTGCAATCAAAAGAAGTTGATTTAACTGCCTGCACGTTTTTAATTCTGGATGAGTGGCTCCACATTAACCCTACCGATCCGGGCTCTTGTCTTTCCATGTTGCAGAAAGATTGTTTCGTTCCCCTCGGCATCCGGGATCATCAGATTAAATTCTTTAATGTAGTGGCTAAGGATATGCAGCAGGAATGTAATCGGATCAATACACTGATTGAATCCCGTGGCGGATTGGACATCATGCTGGTCGGTGTAGGCACCAATGGCCACATCGGCATGAATGAACCCGGCACTTCGTTTGACTCGTATGCACATGTAAGCGAACTGGCCGAAGAAACAAAAACCGTGGGACAAAAATATTTTCAACAAGCTACTTCCCTATCGCAAGGAATTACGCTGGGGCTTAAGCATCTACGTGAGAGCAAGTTGCCCATTGTGATGGCCAGCGGTGAGAAGAAAGCTGCTATCATAGCGAAGGGTCTTCAAGGTAAATCAACCGAAGAAATTCCATTGAGTGTCGTGCATCTTATCCCGCAAGGTTTTGTGATGCTGGATCAGGAAGCTGCTCAGCTTATAAAGACGTGAATAGTGGGTATTAGGAATTAGGAATTGGGTATTGGGTATTGGGTATTGGGTATTAGGAATTGGGTATTGGGTATTGGGTATTGGGTATTGGGAATTGGGAATTGGGAATTGGGATTTAGGTGTTCATTTGGCGGCTCTTGATCGGTCAATGGCAAAACAGGCAGCACCAATGGCTCCGGCATATTCGTTGAAATGGGCTTTTACAATAGGTGTTGCGTTGCCATCCGGTCGCCATTCATACTGATCCATAAATAATGACAACGGTATAAACAATGAATCTCCAGCCTGCGCGATGCCACCACCCAACACAATTTTTTCAGGAGCCAATACATTGATTAAGGAGCATACCGCTACCGCTAATTTTTTGACTGAGCGCACCCACACTTCTTTCGCATAAACATCTCCCGCCTCGTAAGCAGCCACCAACTCGCGTGTTGAGTGAAACTTATTATTACTTCTCCGCGGCACCGTTTCATTTCCCATGGCGTCTTCCAGCGTACCGGGTACCTGCAAAAAACCAATCTCCCCGCTATCGGAATTCAATGAGATATCACCCATGCTGCCAGCCCGTTGCAATCTGCCCTGATAAAGTTTTCCATCTATCAGAATCGCACCCCCTACTCCCGTGCCGAGGGTTAACATAAATACATTTTTATGTCCTTTAGCCACTCCAAAATTTACTTCAGCCAGGAGGGCTGCGTGGGCATCGTTGAGGACATGCACCGGTTCGCTCAAAAAATCGCTCCAATTAAATCGTTCCAGTCCGGGCAACCGGCCGGGCATGTAGTTGATATGGCGGTTGTTAGCATCCGGCAGACCCGGGGCTGCTAATCCTGTGCAGAACACAGGTGTTGTGTCGAGTTGTTTAACTTCCATAATTGCTTTCCTCACGGCTTGTTGCCAATCACCTTCCCTTATTGGATTTGTCTTGCTGACCAGCAATGTGCCTTGCGCGGTGATTTTTATAACTTTCACATTCGTGCCACCCAAATCAATTCCAATTGCGTTCATACCCGTTATCATTACCTTTCGCAAGGTATGGGCAACACCTTACATTGTAAATCGTTTTATAACTTTGCGCTACTTTTTCTATGACGATGTTTCGGGATTTTGGATGGGTTGAGGGTTTATTTATTGTACTGTTCCTCGTTGCCTATGGTTTATACCTGGTTCGTATTATCCGAATCAGCAGGTCGTTGCATACACCTTACTCCACTGTTTTCATTAAATTAGGATTGAGAAGCATCATTCTGTTTCTACTTATTGTTTCCATTCTGGGGCCCACCTTTGGTGACTCCAAACGGGAAATTAAATCGGTTGGTAAGGACATTATGTTTTGCGTGGATCTTTCCAAGTCGATGGATGCGTTTGATGTGCAACCCACGCGCCTGGAGAAGATAAAATTTGAAATGAAGAAGATCGTGGCTGCTTTTAATTCCGACCGGCTGGGCGTGATCATCTTTTCATCGGAGTCGTTTATGCAATGTCCGCTTACTTACGATCAGAATGCGTTGAATTTATTCATTGAAACGATGAATACGAATCTGGTGCCAGCCAGTGGTACAGATTTTGGTCCGCCCATTAAAATGGCTTTATCCAAATTGGAGGATCAAGAGACCCCCAGTAATCAGCAAAAATCGAAAGTGATTGTGCTGATCAGTGATGGTGAAGATTTTGGAGAAGAAACTGATGAAATAGCCAAAGAAGTAGAGGATCAGGACATCCGTCTGTTTACGTTGGGTGTTGGCACGGAAGCAGGCAGTCAGATAACCACTCCACGTGGAGGATTTAAGTCGGACCCACAAGGTAATATTGTTGTCACCAAGCTGAATCCCGCTTCCTTAAAAAATCTGGCGAGCAAAACCGATGGCCAGTATTTTGAAATCAATGAATCACGTAACGATGTTAATAAACTCATTAACGCCATCAATAAGATTGAGGGGCAGGTACGCGATGCGCGTCTGGTAGATGTGTCTGCGAATCGCTATTTTTACTTTTTGATGGCCGCCTTGGTTTTGTTGGTGCTGGATGTGTTGGTGAGTGTGAGGACGGTACGGATTTAATTTTAGGCATTGGGAATTAGGTATTAGGTGGTCAGTAATCAGTATACAGTAAATCAGTTTGAGTAGATTGGTCAGAAATCAGTAGCCAGTAACCAGAAACCAGTAACAGGATTTAGCCTAAAAAGAAAATGAAAGTTGTGATTTTGATTTTAATGGTGTTGTTAATTGATCCGGGTAAGATCGGAAAAATCAATTCGCTGAAGTCAGAAGCCAAAGATGCCTATAAGAAAGGTGACTTCAAGACAGCTATCTCCAAATACCGGTACCTGGTTGATTCGCTTAACGTGAATGAGGATGAGGTGAAGCTCAACCTGGCCAACGCCTATTTTGAGGCGAATGATACCACGTATACTGCTAACACCTATCAACCGTTAACACAAAGTACCAACCCACGAATTCGCTCGGTTGCCCATCAGCAATTAGGCGTTTTATCAAACCGGGATAACAAGTACGAAGAAGCGCTCGCTAACTTCAAGCAAGCATTGAAAGCAGATCCTACCAATGACGATGCCCGGTACAATTATGAAATGGTAAAAAAGAAATTAGAAGAGCAGAAGAAAAAAGAGGAAGAACAGAAGAAAAACGATCCTAATCAGGAAGAAAAAAACAAGGATCAGCAAGATCAAAATAAAGAACAGAACAAGGATCAGAAACAAGATCAGAAAGAAAAGCAAGATCAGCAAGATAAAGAAAAGCAAGACGAACAGAATAAAGAACAAAAAGAGCAGCAAGAGAAAGAGGAAAAAGAAAAGAAAGAACAGCAGCAGCAGGATCAAAAAGAGCAAGAGCAGAAAGACAGCAAAGAGAAAAAAGATCTTCCCCCTTCTGTATCTGAAAAACTGAAGCAAATGGAAATGAGTGAAGAAAAAGCTCAGATGATTTTAGAAGCGATGAAGAATCAGGAGATTCAGTATCTGCAACAAAATAAACGCAAGGCTACGAAGCCCAAGGATAAGGGGAAACCGGATTGGTAAGGAAGTTGAAAGCTTAAAGTGGAAAGTTTAAAGCGGAAAGCTTAAAGTGGAAAGCTTAAAGTGAAAGTCTACGGTTAACAGTTGACTGTGGTCTGTAGATTGATAATTAATTATAAAAGTTATGAAAGAAGTCTATATCGTTTCTGCTGTTCGCACACCCCTTGGAAGTTTTGGTGGAACCCTGGCAGGTTTATCAGCAACACATCTAGGTGCCCTGGCTGTAAAAGGTGCGATCGATAAAATCGGACTTGATCCCAAACAAATTCAGGAAGTATTTTTTGGAAATGTAATTTCTTCCGGACTGGGGCAAGCACCTGCCACACAAGTAGCGGTGGGTGCCGGGCTGGGTTATAACATCCCGTGTACACTGGTAAATAAAGTTTGTGCCTCTGGGATGAAGGCGATTATGGTAGGAGCACAATCTATTATGCTGGGCCATAATGATGTTGTGGTTGCAGCCGGTGCCGAGAGTATGAGTAATATCCCCTACTTCCTCACGAAAGCCCGCTATGGGTATAAATATGGTAACGGAGAATTATTGGATGGCCTCACCTACGATGGCCTCACCGATGTCTATAATAAATGTGCGATGGGTGTGTGTGCGGATAACACTGCCAAAGAAATGAATATCAGCAGGCAGGATCAGGATGCCTATGCTATCAATTCGTATAAGCGCGCAGCGGCCGCATGGGCTGCCGGAAAATTTAAGGATGAAGTAATTCCTGTTGAGATTACCGGACGCAAAGGTGAGGTTACGCTCTTTGCAGAAGACGAAGAATATAAGAATGTAAACTTTGATAAGATTCCGGGACTTAAGCCAGTGTTCACCAAGGAAGGCACTGCCACTGCAGCCAACTCATCTACCATTAATGATGGCGCTGCTGCCGTTATCCTGATGAGTAAAGAGAAAGCAAAAGAATTAGGGATTACGCCAATCGCAAAAATTCTAAGCTTTGCGGATGCGGCACAGGATCCGATGTGGTTTACTACAACGCCCTCGCTGGCAATTCCCAAAGCCATGAAATTGGCCGGTGTCGACAAAAAAGATATTGGTTTTTATGAAATCAATGAAGCGTTTTCTGCCGTTGCACTAGCAAACAATATCAAACTGGAACTTGATCCCACAAAAGTTAATGTAAACGGTGGTGCGGTGGCACTGGGTCATCCGTTGGGGGCTTCCGGTGCCCGCATTACAATTACACTTGCCAACATACTCAAGCAAAACAATGCTTCTATCGGTGTGGCGGGTATTTGTAATGGCGGTGGTGGTGCTTCAGCTATCGTTATCGAAAAGTTATAACACAACATCCGTTAAAGTTGATCGTTTTCAAATCCTATCAGAATAACGAATGATCATCTTACTATTGACAAAATCCCTGAGTCATACTAATTTTAGTATCACGGATTTCGAATGGGTACTAATGACAGAGCGGTCGGACCGCATGTCGCGAATGTCTTCAGCGGTCGGACCGCTTAGTTTAAACAAAACTTCAGCATGAATCGAGTTGCAATTTTGATTTGTCTTTTAGCAAGTCTTGAAGCGGGTGCCCAAAAAGTGGTAAAGACGTGGTACGATCCTATGCAGATGCAGGTGGAAGAAGAGTACACTGTGGCTTCGGCCGATGGACAAACGATGGAAGGAAAATATCGCAGGTATTTTTCAACCGGCAAGATTGCTATTGAGGGAAATTTTAAAAACGGAGTTCGGTGGGGCACCTTTTACGAATATCATCCTAACGGAACCCTGATCCGAAAAATAGATTATGAAGATGGATTGCGCCATGGTTCGGTGGAAGTGTATGATGAACAAGGCCGATCGATTCAACAGGCATTTTATCAGAATAACAAACTGGTAGATAGTATTAAATCCTTCTACCCTACCGGCATTATCAAACAAGAAGGAAATTTTGTAAAAGGAAAGCCCGATGGACTGGTGAAAGAATATTATCCTTCCGGCAAAATTCAAAAAGAAATCACGTATAAAAATCAACGGCCAAACGGAATCACAAAAACATTTTATGAAAGTGGCGTACTGGAAAGTGAAGCCAACTACAGCGATGGATTTATTTCCGGATTTTACAAACTCTTCTATCCGAATTCACAACTCGAATTGGTGTATACCATTAAAGACGGTGAAAAAGTAGGCGACTTTTTACATTATGACCAGGAAGGTCATAAACTTTTGGAAGGTCACTTTATGAATGCCCGATTGCATGGCGATAACATGGGTTATTATCCGGATGGCACGTTGCGTCACAAATATCAATTTAAAGAAGGTGGTAAGTTCGGTACCAATCTTGATTATTATCCAAATGGAAAAATCAGAGCCAAAGAACAGTTCGCCTTTAATGGCAAAGACAGTAAACTAACGGAATACTCCCTTGAAGAAAAGGTTGTGTTTGAAAAATCATTCAGAGAAGGCAAGCCCCACGGCACCTGGCTTTTTTATAGTGCGGATGGCAAGACGTTAACCCTGAAAGAAACGTATGAAGGTGGTCAACTGCATGGCCTTCGAACCACGTACCATACCAATGGCGAAAAATCTACTGAGGAAACATGGAAGTTTAACCTGATCACTGGTACGGTGAAGAATTTTTATGAGGACGGAGAATTACTTTCCGAGTGCGCCTATCGTGCCAGTCGCCAGCACGGATTATACACCCAATATTACCCTTCCGGAAAAATAAAAGAGCAAGGCGAATATGTGGCTAATAAAAAACATAAGGAATGGAAAGAGTTTGATGAGTTGGGCAACGTAACCAAAACACTGGTGTTCAGGGCAGGTATTTTGATGGAGGAGAAATAATAGCTGTGAAATTTGATGTGCACTTTAAGCCATTTTCGTAACTTTCAACTAAACTCAATTCGGTTGTGCTATGAAAACCTTAACGATTGATATTATTAACGAAAAAGCCATTAAGCTTTTACAGGAACTTGAGTCATTAAAACTTATTCGCGTAAGAAAAGAAAAGGTTGAATCATCAGGCGATATAAATTGGAGTACTTTGTATAAAGGCCAGATGAAAAAACAATCCCTCGCTGAGATTGATAGTCAATTAAACAGCTTACGATCAGCATGGGAATAACTCATCTATGGGACACCAACATAGTTATCTATTACTTGCAGCATCAATTTCCACCCGCCACTGAAAGTTTTGTAGATGACTTGCTAACTACATCCTTACCAGCTATCTCAGTTATTACCGAGATTGAATTATTATGCTGGAAAACAGAGAATGAATCCGATATTATCTTGCTAAAAAACTTCATTCATGATGCCTTCGTGATCGAACTTGAAGCACCGATAAAATTAAAAGCCGCAGAAATCAGAAAGAGCACCCGATTGAAGTTACCCGATGCAATAATTGCTGCTACAGCAATAGTCTCAAACCTCACTCTTCTTACAAGGAATAGCCACGACTTTGAGAAAATCGCTAACCTAAAGATGATTGACCCCTGGAATCTATAACAAAACATTTTCCCGTTTTCATGCAAGCCATCAAAGAAACCCACTTTCAATTTAAATCACAGACCGGATTTTACCGGGGCAAAGTTCGCGATGTATATTATTTTGGTGATACCATGGCGATGGTTGCCACCGACCGCATTTCGGCCTTTGATGTGGTGTTACCCAAAGCTATTCCTGATAAGGGAAGGGTGTTAAATCAAATTGCGGCCCGCAATCTCGAGGCAACCAAAACTTTGGTTCCCAACTGGGTGATTCAAACACCCGATCCGAACGTAACAATCGGATTTAAGTGCGAACCTTTTGCTGTAGAGATGGTGGTGCGCGGCTACCTGGCTGGTCATGCGGCTCGTGAATACAAACTCGGAAAAAGAACTCTCTGTGGGGTACCCCTACCAGAAGGTTTGAAAGAGAATGACAGACTTCCAAAACCTATCATAACACCGACTACAAAAGCCATCGTGGGCCATGATGAAGATATTTCACGTGAACAAATTTTAAGTCGCAGCATCGTGAGTGAAGCGGACTATAAACAACTTGAAGATTACACCTATAAACTTTACCAAAAGGGGACTGAAATGGCTGCGGCCCGCGGGTTGATCCTGGTGGATACCAAATATGAATTCGGAAAACACAATCCCGCAAAAAGCGGGACAGGTGGCACCATTTACCTGATTGATGAAGTCCATACCCCAGACTCTTCCCGCTACTTTTACAAGGAGGGATATGAAGACCGGCAACAAAAAGGAGAACCACAAAAACAACTCTCTAAAGAATTTGTAAGGCAGTGGTTAATCGAAAACGGATTCCAGGGAAAAGACGGACAAAAGGTTCCGGAAATGACGGAGGAAATCGTGCGCTCCATTTCCGAACGTTACCAGGAATTATACCACCAAATGACGGGTGAAACCCTTGCGCCTGTTAATTATGAAACCCTGGCCGAACGAATTGAGAAGAGTATCGTTAATTACATAAATTAACTTAATTTTAGGCCGCTAAAGAACCTTTATGAAGTATTCGATCGACAAACAAGAGAAATACACCCTGTTACGCCTCAACGAAGAGAAACTGGATTCCAACATTGCCCCACAGTTAAAATCAGAAATGGTCACTTTGCACGCTGAAGGCATTCGCAATGTAATTCTCGATCTCTCGGAAGTAAAATATACCGACTCCTCCGGCTTAAGTGCCCTCCTTGTTGGAAACCGGATTTTACAGGAAGACAATGGAATTTTTATTCTTACCAAGTTGTCTGATCATACTTTGAAACTTATAAAAATCTCGCAACTGGATAGTGTGCTACATATTCTGCCAACGGTAGAAGAAGGCATCGATGCAGTATTTATGCACGAGATTGAAAAAGATATGAAAGACGAAGATTAATATATCTTCCACCTCACCCCTGCCTACCGAAAGAACTTTCGTTCTGCAGGCAGGCTAAATGAGGCTGTCTCAAAAGTCAATTAAAATTAAAATTTCATTCCGGCCTTTTGAGCCGGAATCCCAATCTATCTCTAAAATCTGGGATCGTCATGCCTGAGGCTTGACGATGACCGGACGACTTTTGAGACAGCCTCACTTCCAGCCTGAATCTTTTCAGGCTGTTTTTGTTTCTGAGTAAAAATAATTCTTCGTTACTTGTTACCGATCGATGTCATTGGGACAACCAAACAAATGCACACTTGAGCATTAAACTAACCATATTAGGATCGAGCGGTGCTTTGCCAGCCTATGGTCGGTTTCCTACCTCGCAGTACCTGGTTATTCAAAACCGGCACTTTCTTATTGACTGTGGTGAAGGCGTGCAGATGCAATTGATGCGCTACCAGATTCCATTCCATAAGATTGATCATATCTTCATTAGTCATTTGCATGGCGATCATTACCTCGGCTTGATGGGGCTCTTGTTTTCCATGCACCTGCAACGGAGGGCAAACGACCTTCATATTTATAGTCCGAAAGGATTAGATGAAATCATTTTACTGCACCTGAAATATTCCAAGTCTGTGCTCAATTATGAAATTCACTTTCATCCGTATCATCCGGGTGAAGTGATTCGACTTCATGAAGACGCGGTGCTCACGGTCGAAACAATTCCGCTCATCCATAAGATACCCTGTGCCGGCTTTTTATTTCGCGAAAAGATCAAACCCGTAAAGCTCAACAAAGAAAAACTTTTTCCGGGCTTGCTCTTGCAGCATATCGCTACTTTAAAAACAGGTGCCGATGTTTACAATGAAGCCGGTGAACTACTCTACAAGAACCTTGACTATACGTTACCACCAGCACCCTCCTATTCCTATGCATTTTGTTCTGATACTGCTTTGAACGAAAAAATGGTTGAACAAATTCGCGGAATAAACCTTTTATATCATGAAGCTACTTTTATGGAAGAAGAAAAAGATAAGGCCCATGAAACCAAACACAGTACAGCCCGGGAGGCTGCCTGGATAGCCCAACGTTGTGAGGCACAACAACTACTGATCGGCCATTTCTCAGCTCGCTATAAAGAACTGGAACCACTGCTCAACGAAGCCAGAGAGATTTTTACTAATACCCAACTAGCCATTGAAGGAACCACCTTTGAATTTCCCTATGAGCCAGCTTCTTGAACAAAAGAAAAATAGATTATTCATTGCGCTGGCAGGCATCTTTTTAACCAATGCCATCCTTGCCGAAATAATAGGCGTGAAAATTTTTTCCGGAGAATCTACGCTCGGTTTTCAACCGGCCGGAATAAATATACTGGGGTTTGTGATGGATTTTAACCTGACGGCAGGTGCAATCATCTGGCCCATTGTTTTCATCACGTCCGATTTGATCAATGAATATTTTGGAAAGCCCGGAGTGAAACGAATCAGTTACCTCGCAGCTTTTTTTATTACTTATTCGTTCATCGTTATTTTCATGACTATTCAACTACCCCCCGCGCAATGGTGGTTAGATGCCAACAGCCAGGATGGTGCGGGTAATTACTTTGATATGGATTTTGCCTTCAATAAAATATTGGGGCAAGGCCAGCGGATAATCATTGGCTCGCTGGCAGCTTTTCTTTTAGGCCAGTTGGTAGACGTATTTGTATTTCAAAAACTCCGAAAACTTACCGGACAAAAAATGTTATGGCTCCGGGCTACTGGCTCCACACTCGTATCGCAATTACTGGATAGCTTTGTGGTTCTGTTTATTGCTTTCTATGGGATCTTTTCCAATCAGCAGATAATTGCCATCGGTTTAACCAATTACATCTATAAATTTTCTGTCGCGATTTTGCTTACTCCGCTCATTTACCTCGGCCATTATCTCATCGACCGCTATCTGGGCAAGGAGAATGCAGAAAAAATTTCTGCTGAAGCTGCGGCCGGAAGTCAATCATTTCTTTGACCTTACAGCATCCAGTATAATTCCGGTAGCGATGGCTGCATTCAAAGATTCGGCTTTACCATAGCGGGGAATGGTTATCTTTTGTGTAACGATTTTCTCAATAGTCTGGGAGATCCCATTTGCCTCATTACCGATAACAATCAATCCACCACCATTGAATTTCAATTGATGGATATCGGTGCCATCCAGAAAGGCTCCATAAATGGGCTTGCGGGCTGCTACCAGATATGGAACGAGGTCTGTATAATAGATCTTAACCCGGCAAAACGAACCCATTGTGGCGCTTAACACTTTGGGGTTATAAAAGTCAGCGGTCTGATCCGAAGCAATGATGTGGACAACTCCATACCAATCGGCCGTGCGGATGATAGTACCCAGGTTGCCCGGATCCCGGATATCATCCAGCACCAGCGCGAATTCATCTTCAGTCAATGAAAAAGCAACATTGGGTTTCATGCGGGCCAATGCCAGTGCCCCATCGTTTGTTTGAAAACTACCCGCTGCACCCAGTTCCTCCGCTGAGGCGGACACTACTTCTATGCTGCGATTCAGGCTATGTTCATTCTGAACAAGAAAGCGATCGGTGCCTGCCAGCCACAGCACATCAAAATCAGATTCGAGTAACTCCTGCACGCTTTTGGTACCTTCTATCACAAAGCATTGCTCCTGTTTTCGGTATTTTTTTACTTGCAGGGCTTTGATTTGCTTAATTTTGGCTTTAGAGATCATAGTGACTAGACTAAAACGACTTGTATTAATTTTTCTTCCCTGGCTACTGAGTGGTTGTCTCGGTACCCGCTATCTCCAAGAAAATCAAAAGTTATTGTACCGCCAAACGATTGAGGCTCCAAAAGGATTTAATAAAGAAGGAATCTCTGACTTATACGTAAAAAAAGTAAACCGAAGATTACTCGGGTTACCCATCAACTCACTTGTGTGGATGCATCATGAGGGCGAGATCCGGTACGATCAACAAAAGTTTATTGATAAGAAAACAAAGATAGAGGCCAAGTTCGATAAAAAAATTGCCGCTACTAAAAGTCAAAAGAAAATCACCTCGTACCAGTATCGCAAGCAACGCAAGGTAGAATCTTTGAATGGCAAAATTGAGAATGGCAATCTCTTTATGCAATGGGGTGAACCGGCTGCTGTTTTTGATACAGCCAGTTTAGTGGCCACACAAGAAAAAATTAGTGACTTCCTTTTTAACCGGGGATATTTTCGGAACACCGTAAGCTATCGAACCCAGGAATATAAAAAACGGGTGAGTGCCACGTATCTGATTGAACCAGGCCGCCCTTATTTATATGACACCATTTTTTATCAGATTCAAGATCCAAAAATTGATTCTATTATTCAGTCCACGCAACAAAAGAGTCTGATTCAGAAAAATAATCGGTATGATCAGAATATTTTAAATAAAGAACGTGAGCGTATTGATCTGCAATTAAAAGATTTGGGGTACTATGATTTCACACGTCAGTATGTGAGTTTTGCTGTTGATACAGCTTTCCAGGATGCCTATCAGGTGGCATTGCAACTTGAAATCAAAAATCCTTCTCAACGCGAGGCACACAAAATATTTTATGTGGACTCCATCACGTTCAGAACAGATGCTGCCGTCAACACGAACGATACCTTGAAGCGACAGTCGGTAGACAAATATGGTATCACCTTCAATTATTTCAAAAGCGAATACAGTAAAAAAATTCTGGCTCAACGCGTCTTCATTCATCGGGACAGTCTGTATAGCCGAAGCAACACTTTTGATAGTCAACGCCAATTAGCCAATCTCGATATCTTCAAGTTCATTAATGTTAATTACGATTCATCCGGAGGAAAATTTATTGGCAACATTTTCTGTAGTCCACTGGATCGTTACTCATGGTCAAATGAAGCCGGGCTTACGATGACACAGGGTTTTCCGGGACCCTACATTAGTACCAACCTTAAGAAAAGAAATCTTTTTGGCGGACTGGAGATTGCAGAAATCAGTGGTCGCTTTGGTTTTGAAGGTGTGGCCTCGGCCACGGACCAAACTAATTTTTATAAAAGTACAGAAGCAAGCTTGAGTGGGAGTATCACGTTTCCACAGTTTCTTTTTCCCTTTAAGGAAAAGACTGCTTTTAAACTGGCTCATTATAATCCACGCACCCGATTGCTGGCGGGTTATACCTACACCAACCGACCCGAATATACCCGGAGTCTTGTAAACTTGTCGGACACCTATACGTGGCAGAACAAACAAACCACACAGTATTCTTTTACTCTCATTAACTTAAACGTAATCCAATCTACACTTGATAGCGCGTTTAATGCATTGCTTACCGATTTGCAGGAGAATCAGGGAAACAATCTCAAAAACTCTTTCAACCCATCATTTGTAAGCAGCATGATCTTCTCGGTAACATGGAATCCAAACAACTATGGCAATACCGAAAAGAGTTCTTACTTTTTGAGGATGCAGGCGGAGTCGGGCGGCACGCTCTTCAATTTTGCTGAGCCCGGCTACATTACTGACCGAGGTCTGGAACTCTATCAATATGTGCGCTTCAGTTTAGACGCCCGAAGAAGTAAAGTGTTGAATAAGAATACCATACTTGCCTATCGATTCAATACCGGGTTGGGATATGCTTATAGCTCCAACGAAGTGTTACCTTATGAAAAATATTTTTTTGCCGGAGGAAGTAACAGTGTGCGTGCGTGGTTGCCCCGAAGACTTGGTATTGGCACATTGCCTCCGAACCTGGCCGAAGATCCTGCGAAGGATGGTTTATTTGATTATAGTTTTGAAAAGCCGGGCGAAATTTTATTGGAAGGTAGTATAGAACTTCGAAAAAAATTATTTGGATTTGTGAATGGTGCCGTGTTTGTGGATGCTGGTAATGTATGGTCGTTTCGACCTATACAAGTTTCGCAGGAAGGTCCAAACAAAGCAACCTGGACGGGCACTTCTACCTTTAGCAAGGAATTCTATAAACAATTAGGTATTGGTACCGGCTTCGGACTTCGTTTTGATTTTTCCTTTCTGGTGTTGCGGTTTGATGTGGGGATGAAAGTTTACGATCCCGGTCGTGAAGCAGGAGATCGATTTGTGCTGCGAAATACAAAATTTTTCAAACCTTTTGGTATTGATAAGGAGCCTGTGATTTTTAATGTTGGGATTGGATATCCGTTCTGATATTTTGATATTCGAAGCGAATGCCTGAAACTTATTACGTGAATATAAAACCGATAATCTTTACTTCCCTTTTGGTTCTTTGCGAGCTGATTTCCTGTGCGCAAAAATTCTCGTGGGGCATAAAGTCAGGAGGCACCGTATCCATCAACTCCTTTGTTGATCAGGTTGACCGGGATGAATTCTCCAGCAATGCGAAAATTGGGTTTTCAGCTGCCGGATTAATCAATTTTCCCTTTAAGAATAATTACTCCCTGCAAAGCGAACTTGGATTTTCACAACGAGGCCGCATCACTAAGTTCAACTATGATAGCTCTGTCAATACGTCTTCTTATCAATACCTTGAGATGGGGTTTTTAGGTCGAAAATCTTTTCCGGTAAAATGGGGCGAACATATCCCTGGAAACTGGTTTTTGAATGCCGGTACACGCATTAGTCATTGGCTAAGCGGAAAAGGAAATGTAACCGGAGTGCAACCCTTTGACTATAGCGTTGTATTTGGTCCGTTGAGTGAGGTACCTCGTATTGAACCTGATAAAATGTATTTGAAAAACACCAACCGCTGGCTCTTGGCTATTGATGTTGGGATTGGAATCGATGCACCCGTTCTCAAAACCCACGACATTCTTGTTGAGTTACGATATTCCTATGGGTTCATTCCGTACGGCAAAAGAAACAGTGCTTACAATTCTACACCTGGGTTCAGTGATAGTCTGAAAGCAACTGAACAAGTAATCTCCTTATCATTTGGTTATACCTTTACCCACGACTTAAAAGAAAAGAAGAAAGGGAAGAGCACGAAACAGGATAGGAAAAAGCTCAAGCCCAGAAAGGAAATTGATTCTATGATTAATTAAAATCGTAGCAGTTTCTCAATTTCTGTCTTTACCTTTTCGGAATCCGGTAATACCATCTTTTCCAAATCAACATTTAATGGAATAGCGGGCAGGTTTGCCGCACCTACCGTCCACACCGGAGCATCGAGGAATTGAAAACATGATTGTGAGATTCTTCCGGCCAACGATTCAGCAAAGGAATTCAGTAAAGGTTCTTCCGTTAACACCATCGCGCGACCATGTTTTTTTACAGCCTCCACAATCATCGGCCAGTCAATGGGATTGAGGGTGCGCAGGTCTACAATTTCGACCTGGCCTTGGAAACTCTTTGATGCTTCCAGCGCCCAATACACCCCCATACCATAGGTAATGATTACAGCAGAATCGGCCGCAGTAATTTTTTCTGCATCGGCTGCTTTTACTACCCTTGCTTTCCCGAATGGAAGCACATAGTCCGCATCCGGCTCAATGGTCTTGGCTTCATTCGTACCCGGCACTTTGCTCCAATAGAGACCTTTGTGTTCAAGCATGATTACCGGATTGGGATCGTAGTATGCAGCTTTCATTAAGCCTTTCATATCAGCCGCATTGGATGGATATACAACTTTAATTCCCCGAATGGTAAGCAAGGTTGATTCAATGCTTCCTGAATGATACGGTCCACCACCACCATAAGCTCCAATGGGTACGCGGATCAAGGACTGAATGGGAAATTGTCCTTTCGATAGATAACAACTCTTGGATAATTCTTCCACCAGTTGATTCATCGCAGGCCAGATATAATCTGCGAATTGAATTTCTACGATAGGCCTGGCCCCTACTGCGGACATACCCGCGGTGGATCCAACTATGTAAGCTTCCTGAATGGGTGTATTAAAAACGCGATGATCACCATATTTTTGTGCGAGCGTTGCTGCTTCGCGAAAAACACCGCCCAACCGGCCCCCAACATCCTGACCATAAAACAATGCCTCAGGATGCTGTTTTAAAATTTCATCCACGGCATGCAGTGCAGCATCTACCATCAACACCTTTTCGCCTTTCTTTGGTGAACGAACGCCTTTCTCTTCGGTGATTGGAGTTGGAGTAAACTCGTGTGAATCAAAATCCAGCACATCCGGATCCGGTGAAGAGAGAGCCCGTTCATAGTCTGCCTGTACTTTCTGTACTGCACGCGCTTTGATTTTCTCCAACTCATTTTCTGTAGCCCCGTTGTTGCGCAACTCTTTTTCTAAAACCATCAGCGGATCACGCTTCTGATGCTCTTCTAAATCTGTGCCCCGATACCACTCCCTGCGTACTCCCGAAGTATGATGGCCGAGTAACGGACACGTTGCATGCACCAGTATAGGCGCTCTGTTTGTGCGAACAAAATCAATCGCTTCCGTGAGTGCTTCATAACTCCTGATAAAATCGGAGCCATCCACGCGCCTGCGCTCCAATCCTTTAAAGCCTGCTGCGTACTCATAGGCATCCATGGCGCGCATCTCCACTCCCGAAGCAGAAATACCCCATTCATTGTCCTGCACCAAATACAGAATAGGAAGTTTTTTTAATACAGCCATTTGAAAAGCTTCAGCTACTTCGCCTTCGGTTACAGACCCGTCACCGAGGGAACACAACACGATTGGTTTTTGACCATGCTTATTCAGCTGTTGTGATTCCAGATAAGCGATACCGTGCGCCATGCCCGTAGCGGGAATAGCCTGCATGCCTGTAGCCGAACTTTGATGGGGTATGGTAGGAAATCCTTTTCGTTTTAAAGCCGGATGTCCGTAGTAGGTACGGCCTCCGGAAAAAGGGTCGTCCCGTTTGGCCATCAATTGAAGCATTAATTCATACGGTTCGAGCCCCATGCCCAGCAACATGGATTCATCGCGGTAGTATAGGGAGGCATAATCATATTCTTTCAATTGCAACCCAGCAGCCAATTGAATGGCTTCGTGGCCGCGGGAAGTACTGTGAACATATTTACTGCACACTTCTCGATTCTCTTCGTAGGTATCTGCCATCGCCTTTGCTTTTAGCATTAGCTCATAGGCCCTGAACAACAGATTGTGTTCCACAACATCAGCCTTTCTTTTTGTCACACCCTCACTTATCATTATTTATTCATTTTGAACCGAAGCAAAGATAAATATTTTAAGCTCTTGATCAGTCAGGCCGGAAGACCGGAAACTATTAGATTTGTAGTGGAGATAAGTGTGGTTCGGTGATAACACCGACCACGTGCGAAAAAGTATTAGAGTTTTTGGAGTATGGGTGTGGGATTAGCGAGGTTCGGTGATGACACCGACTACTTGCAAAAAGGTTTGAAGAATTTGGTTCGTGGGGACACGAACCAAGGCGGGGGGTATCATCATGTCAAAATACTTGACAGTATTTGGAACGCTGGTCTTCGCAATAACGGGATTGCGGCTCTCGCTACTGATTCAAAAGTATATTCAGGCACAAGTACTCGGCCGCAATGACACACCGCAGAGATGTGTGTAAAACTCTCTTTTCAAGATTGACAAAAATCATACTGACAGGTGGATGATTATCATGGATTTCGGGGAAATGATTGCAGTACATTTACATACCTATTAAAAAAGGGGGTTATATGAAACTGATGAAAAAATCTAATTTCCCATCGTTGCTGAATGAACGGTGGATGACCGACTTCTTTGATACGGATCGTTTTTTCTTTGACAGTGACTTGTTGAAGCCAACATCCGTGCCCATGCTGCCACCCGTAAACATTATCGAAGCTGAGAAAGAATTTGTGGTTGAAATGGCTGCTCCCGGAATGGACAAAAAAGATTTTTTGATTGCTGTAGAAAACGGAGTGCTGAATATTTCCGCAGAACACAAAGTTGAACAGGAAGAAAAAGAAAAAGATTTCACGCGCAGGGAGTTCAACTATCAGACTTTCACAAGATCCTTTACACTTCCTGAAAATGTAAGTGATGAGAAAATTGTTGCTAACTATGAAAATGGACTTCTGAAGTTACAACTTGGTAAAAAAGTTATTACCAAGGTGCCACCCAGAAAGGAAATTGCAGTTCATTAGTATCGTGGCAACCAAAAAGACAACCAACGAAGCACTCGATCTTAGAGGCTCTAAAAGAACCTGCCTGTTTACAGCGTGACGGGTGTACTACTCGGGGGTTGTTGAAACAGAAAGAGGCTTCTCAAAAGTCATTCAGTCATCGTCAAGCCTCAGGCCTGACGATCCCTGATTTGAGATATAGAATGAGATTCCGGCTCAAAGGCCGGAATGACATTCCAATATTAATTGACTTTTGAGAAAGCCTCTTTCCCATTTAAAACGTTTCTATCAATTCAAACGCACTTCGCCCATGTTGGTGTTCCATGCACCCTAAAACCAATCATGTACTTCGAAGTTGCCGGTGAAGAAAACCGGCAATGGCGGGGGGATTAAAGAATGTTGGTTTGTGGGGACACCATAGTCGTTAACTTAAGGATGAGATAGAAATGAGTTGTTAGTGTTAACGCTTTGAAGTGGGAAAACTATATGTCATCCCTAAAGGGATTTGATACTTATTTCGATCAGTTTATTACCAACATGTCGTCCCTAAAGGGACTTTAAATACAAGTTCAAAATATCGAAAACAAGTCCCGTTAGGGACGACATATTGGTAATAGAAAATGAAAAATTATGCATTTCAAGTCCTGTAGGGACGATATATAAAATA
>JBGSTJ010000050.1:0-90950 GCA_041736555.1 Cyclobacteriaceae bacterium | reverse complement strand
GAAGTTATCAGGCGGCACGCGATCTGATAACTGAAAGTGGGTGAAGAGTTTTTCTTCAAAAGCTTTTCGTCCTTGCATATGCAAAGATAATTTTCATCACTATATTTATAAAGTAGTCGTGCAACATGCACAAAATGCATAATCAATGGCGGAGCGCAAATGTATATGACTTTTTCTAACTCACTTGCGCCCCCGGTGCCACCTCCCCGGAAGGACTCAGTAATTTCAAAGAGCCATCTTTATCCGAGGCCATTAAAATCATGCCCTGCGATTCCACACCCATAATTTTTCGGGGTGCGAGGTTTACTAAAATCGTTACCTGCTTCCCAATTATTTCTTCAGGCGTGAAATGTTCTGCAATGCCGCTCATTACGGTGCGGGTATCCATGCCGGTATCCACTTGAAGCTTCAATAGTTTTTTGGATTTCTCCACTCGTTCGGCTTTCAGAATTTTGCCGATGCGAATATCCATTTTGGAAAAGTCGTCAAACGAAACTTCTGCTTTGGCAGGAGTTACAGGCTGATTCGCTAATTCAATAGCATTCTTTGTATCCATCAACTTTTTTATTTGCGCTTCGATTACGGCATCCTCAATTTTTTCAAACAGCAACGGGGCATCGGTGAGAGGCGCTCCTGCTTTTACAAGGTCCTGAAGACCGGCTTGTTGCCAGGTCAACGCACCCACCCCCAACATGTCTTTCAGTTTTCTGGAAGTAAACGGAAGAAACGGTTCTGCCACGACAGAAAGGGTGGCCGCAATTTGCAGCGATACATTTAAAATGGTGCCCACCCGAGAAAGGTCTGTCTTGGCCAGCTTCCAGGGTTCGGTTTCCGCCAGGTATTTATTACCCACACGCGCCAGATCCATCAGATTTGCCGTTGCTTCGCGAAAACGAAACACTTCAATGGAAGCCGCAATCTTTGCCGGAGCAGTTTTCAAATCGTCCAACGCTTTTTTATCAAGATCAGTCAACGTGCCTTGTGCCGGAACTTTGTTTTCAAAATACTTCTGCGTAAGCACCACTGCGCGGTTCACAAAATTTCCAAGGATAGCTACCAACTCGTTGTTGTTCTTCGCCTGAAAATCTTTCCACGTAAACTCACTGTCTTTTGCTTCTGGCAGATTGGTTAGCAACGCATAACGCAACTCATCGGGTTTATCAGGAAAGTCATTTAGAAATTCATGCATTTCAATAGACCACCCACGGCTGGTAGACATCTTGTCGCCCTCGAGGTTCATGAACTCATTGGCCGGTACGTTGTCTGGCACAATGTATTCACCCGTGGCATGCAGCATCACCGGAAAAATAATACAATGAAATACGATGTTATCTTTTCCGATAAAGTGTATGAGCCGCGTGTCTTCGGCTTGCCAGTATTTTTTCCAATCGTCTTTTTTTGCTCCGGCAAAATCTCTGCGTGGAGTAGCAAACTTCAGGTTGCCGGATTGAAGTTCATCAAACAAGGCACGCGTAGCAGAGATGTATCCAATCGGTGCATCAAACCACACGTACAAAACTTTTCCATCGGCATCCGGTAGCGGCACTTTGATGCCCCAGTCAAGATCACGCGTCATGGCACGCGGTTGCAGCCCCGCTTCAATCCACGACTTGCATTGGCCGTATACATTCGGCTTCCAATCATCCTGGTGCGATTTCAAAATCCATTCGCGCAACCAGGGCTCATAGTTCTCGAGTGGCAGATACCAATGTTTGGTTAGCTTGAGTACCGGAGGCTTTCCACTTACCGTGGAGCGGGGATTAAGCAACTCGCGCGGACTTAACGTAGAGCCGCACTTTTCGCATTGATCGCCATACGCATTGGGGTGACTGCACTTAGGGCACGTGCCCACGATGTAGCGATCAGCCAGAAACAAGTTAGCCTCCTCATCATAATATTGCTCGGAAGTTTCTTCCGTGAGCAATCCCTTATTATAAAGATTGAGAAAAATCTCTTGTGAAGTCTGATGATGAATAGGCTCGGTGGTGCGATGATAAACATCGAAGGATATTCCCAATTTCAGAAAGCAGGCACGAAGCAACGCATCGTATTTATCCACGATGGCCTGCGAAGTAGTATTTTCTTTCAGGGCCTGATTGGGGATAGCCGTACCGTGCTCATCACTGCCACAAACATAGATCACATCCTTGCCACAGAGGCGCAGATAGCGTACATACACATCGGATGGAATATAGGCGCCTGCCAGGTGACCAATGTGTTTAGGACCATTGGCATACGGCAATGCGGCCGTCACTGTATATCGATTAAAAGTTTTGTCGCTCATAGAGAATCTGTTCACAAAAACAGACTGCAAAGATGCGAAATGGAAGGCAATATCAGGAGGTGAGCAGATTGTTTTGTTTGGAGGAAATGCCCTTTATCGCTTCTAAATCTCCTGTCTTTTCCCGTGCAGCTTGCATTTCCTTTTCGCGTAATGCTTTGTCCTTTTTGCGCAGTTCCTCTTCTTCTCTCCGCTTTTCTAAAATAGGGCGCAGGTCAGCAGGAATCAGCACCAAAAAGGTTGTGCCACGTTCAGAGGTATCCGCTAATATTATTTCACCGCCCAGGCGGTGTGTTGAGAGTTTGGAAAGGTATAGCCCGATGCCTCCGGTTTCAGAACGCTCCGAGGCGCGTACAAACAAATGGAAGATATGATCTTTATCGCGAGGATTGATACCGATACCATTATCCTCCACCCGGATTCTGATTTTATCAGCATTACCACGATCCACCTTAATTTTCACATAAGGTTTTATGCGTTCGGATGTATTGTAAAATTTTATTGAATTATCAATCAAGTTTTCCAAAACGATCCTGATCATGGCAAGATCAGAAATTAATTTTACAGAAGGATCAATCTGGTATTCAATCGATAAATTAGGTGGCAACCCATTTTTCCTTTCTGACACAAGAATGCTATCGATCATTTCCTTAAGGTCGATTGTCGAGGCTTCGAGGTCAGAGTGATTAATCTGGTTAACGATCAACAGGCGGGTAAGAATGGAATTCAACTTTTCCGCTGTTAAGTCCAGTCTATTTAGATAATCGATAGCGAGGGTATCCTTTACATCAAGAAGGGCAACGTTACATACACCTTTCAGCGTAACCAATGGTCCACGGATATCATGGGAGGTGCGATAGATAAAATTATCGAGTTCTTCATTCACCTGGCTGAGGGATTCGTTGGTGAGGAATAGATCACGGGTTTTCTGTTGCACCCTGCGATCCAACTCTTCATTACTTTTGGTAAGTTCTTTGTTTTGATCTTCGATTACACGCTTGGCTTCGCTAAGGGCTGCGTTGTGACGGTGTTGCCGTCTGTTAGCCCAGATTAATACAGTTGCCAATAAAATAATGAGTATCGTAACAAGGACAAAAAATATGTATTGCAATCGTTGACGCTGAAGTTGTTCGTCCTTGAGTTTTATATTTTCATTGATAAGTCTGATGGTTTTTAAGTTCTCGCGGTTTTCATAATTGGTTTGAATCCGAGCGAGGTTTTTGATTAGATCTGAGCTGTAAATACTATCCTTTAATTGAATATAGAGGTCTTGAAAAACAGCGGCATTTTTAAAATCAGAAGTTAAATTGTAAGTTTTGAATGATTCTTTATAAACATTAATCAACGACTCGGTATATTCAGCCCCCTGCGCTAATCCATTTGCTTCATTCAAATATTTTAAACTCTCCTGATAATTTCCTAATTGACGTTCAATCCTTCCCAGACCAATAAGATTTTCAATCCAATAGCGAGTATCATTTTGTTTTTTTGATATCTGAAGAGATATTAAATATTTTTCCTTAGCCAGGTTGAAATTTTCGTTAGACAAATAGGCTACTCCTAACCCAAAATTTGCCTCCTTTAAAACAGACTCTGTGCAATTTTCTTTACAGTTATTTAACGCTTCGCTCAAGGAGCTGATTGCCTCCTTAGATTGTCCCAATTCATTATAACATAAACCAATATTGATTAAAATCTTATCTACATCAACCTGATCATTCAATTCTCTTTTAATAGCGAGAGATTGACTATAATACTCCAATGCCTTCTCGTGGTTTCTTAATTTAAAATATACAAGACCAATATTGTTTTGAGCTGTTCCAATAGATTTCTTATCTCCTTCAGCTTCCCGTATCTCCAGCGACTTGAAATGATAACTTAAACTCGAATCATAGTTGCCCCGGTGCATGTAAGCAATAGCTGCGTTGTTTAACAGAAACTTAATCCTTGACTTGAGTTCTGGATACCTTTCTTGATTGCGCATTGCAATTCCAATCACCTTGTTAAGAATTTCAATTACCTCATCATTTCTTCCAAGATCATCTAAAGAATACGCTATCATTCGCCCACCTTCCACAATTTTGGCACTATCACCCAATGCAGCGGCTTGATTGTACGCTAACTGAGCATACTTTAATGACTCCTCATAATCAGACTGATTAGTTGCTCGAAAAAGATCACTGAGTATTCTAAAACGTGTTGTGTCTCTCGCAGAACTTAGTAAGGAGGTTAGCGAATCAACCCTACTATTTTTTTGCGAATATGCGGGGTATGATAGAAGCAAGCTGATCAATGAGATCGCAAAAATTAATCTTTTTAACAGGTTATGGCACTTAGGCAAGTTCTACTAAAATTTAGACGTAGTAAACTAATTAATGGATATTATATTTGTGCATCAATTTAAATGTAAACAAAGCAATTTTAAAACCCATAACCACTTAAATCTATGAAAAAATTTATCTTTTCGCTTATGTTCCTAACTGTTACATGTGCTGCTATCACATCCTGCACAGAGGAGGATGTAAAACCGCAAACAGAAACTAACAACGGAGGCGGGAGCCCAATTAAAGAATAATCAATTTCAAACTATACCCCCAAAATATAAAACCATGAAAAAGCTATTCTACATCATCTTATTTGCAGCCCTTACGGCTTCAACTTTCACTGCATGTACAGAAGAAGAAGTGAAGCCTCAAACTGAAACCAATAACGGTGGCGGAAGCCCAATTAAAGAATAATCAATTTAAATCTATAACCTCAAAATTTCAAACCATGAAAAAGTTACTATACATCATACTTTTCACATCTCTCACCGCTTCAACTTTCTCTGCGTGTACAGAAGAAGAGGTAAAACCTCAAACTGAAACCAATAACGGTGGCGGAAGCCCAATTAAAGAATAATTTCTATCAACCAAATCACTACTACTATGAGAACCAAAACAATAATCTTCATTAGTGCGGCTGTTGTTATACTATCTACTACATTGGCTTTCACCACTCACAAGACAGAAAAGAACGCCATAGCTAAAGAAGAAACTACCACATCCAACAATGGTGGCTTTGCTTTGAAGGATCAAGACCAGTGGAAATAATCCGCTGATCAAAATCCGCAGCTAAACCCGCATTCAAAAATAGGATGTAACCAGGTAGTTATATTCTATTTAAGCTGGCATGTTGCGCATGCGTATTCTTTGCATGTAGTCCGCAACAATGCGAGCAAAACAGTCTTAATATTCCGATAAGTCGGACTTTTGGTCGATGAATGAATCGAACAGGCAAGTCAGAAGCACACTGCTTTTGTTAAAAAATTACAAAAATCTACAATTCCTACCTCAAACCTTACACCTGAAAATCAGGGGATTACTCAATTTATCGGATCATTAATTCGAAGGGCATCCGCGCCTGGCTACCCTGATATTCTTTCAGTTTTTTGAGCTGCTCATAGGTTCTATAATGCTCTCCAAGTTCGCGGGTCAACGCCCTTGTTTCAGCATTCTCTTCCATTTCCGAAAGCCATTCCTGGATAAATGATTTTTGCACCGGGTAATAACGAAGCTTATAATCATCCTGTACGCCTGCTTTAGCTGCAGCAATGTCTACCGCATCTTCAAAATTTCCCAACACATCAACAAGACCCCGCTCCTGTGCCTGCGCTCCCGTCCATACCCGGCCCGAAGCAATTTTCTTCAACTCCGTTACTGACATGTCTCTTCCTTCTGCGGCCTTGCTTGTAAAAGATTCGTAAATCTCATTGGTTCGTTTTTGCCAGATTGCTTTTTCGGGTTCCGTCAACGGCCTTGTCACGGTGACTAACTCACCTACATTGCCGGTTTTTACTTCTTCGAACGTGATGCCGATTTTATTATCCAGAAAACTGCTGAGGTCAAATAGCACACTGAATACTCCGATAGAACCCGTAATGGTAGTTGGCTGCGCGACAATGGTATCGCAGGCCATCGCCAGGTAATATCCTCCGGATGCTGCATAATCCGACATAGAGGCGATTACTGGTTTTACTTCTGTTGCCAATTTAATCTCGCGCCACATGACATCCGATGCCAGCGCACTGCCACCCGGAGAATTGATCCGAATGACAATAGCTTTCACCCGATCGTTGGTTCGCGCCTTGCGAATTTCTTCCGCAAATGTATCAGACCCAATCGTACCAGCACTTGCTTTTCCAGGCAGGATATCTCCATCTGCCACGATCACGGCAATTTCATTTTTTGATTTCGAATACGCTGAAAAACTTTTCTTATACTTTCCATACTTAACAAAATTGATGGGACTATCCTTTTCCAATCCCAACCTGCCGCGCAGATTATTTTGCACCTGATCAAAGTAAACCAATGAATCTACAAGACCCGCGGCCAACGCAGATTGGGTATTGGTCACTTGCATCTGATCCGAAATTTTGCGGAGCTGAGTAAGTTCAATATTTCTGCTTTCCGCAATATCCGAAAGCATGGATGCATGAAGGTCTGTAATCAATTCATTCAACTGAAGTTTGTTTTCAGTACTCATGCGATCGAGCATAAAGGGCTCTACGGCACTTTTAAAATCGCCTACCCGAAAGATCTGCGGTTTGATCTCTAACTTATCGAACAACTTTTTGAAAAAGGAAACTTCAATGGCCAAACCATTAAATTCAATTTCGCCCTCGGGGTTTAGCAGAACCTGATCGGCCGCGGACACAATGTAATAGGCAGCCTCAGTATAAAACTCACCATATGCAACAATCCACTTTCCCGAACTTTTAAAATCCAATAACGCCTGCCGGATTTCACGGGCTACCCCGTAACCGCCCATGTACATGCTTAAGTCGAGATAAATTCCTTCAATTTTCGGATCCGTCTTGGCATGTTCAATCGTGCGCTTTAAAGGCAATAAACCGATGGAGGACACTGCTCCGGGTATTGGCAATCCTTCAAACGGATCTTCCAGATCGTTTTCGGTGATGGGTACATCCAGTTTAAGATGCAGAACAGATTTATCTTTTATGAGGGTCAGTGCATCGTCATTCGATAGCCCGGAAATAAGGGCGGTGATGAATAAAACCATGATGATGATCAGCACCCCGATGGCCACTATAGAGCCGAGACAAGAAGCCAGAAATGTTTTAAAGAAATTCATGTTGATGAAAAAATTAGACGCAAAAATACTCAAAGGCCTTTCGGAAAGGAAACCACTGGCCTATCTTTCACAAGGAATGAAATCGTATTCTATATTCATATTATTGGGAAGCAACCTTAACAACCGCAAAGCGAATCTGGAAAAAGCAGCTTTGGGGATCGAAAAGAGCGTAGGCGTGATTAAAAAAAGATCATCGCTCTACGAAACCAAACCCTGGGGCAAAAGTGATCAACCTGATTTTATCAATCAGGTAGCGTTGGTAGAGTCGAATCTACCCATTGAAAGTGTATTAGATCGTGTTCAGAAAATTGAGCAAGATCTGGGTCGCAAGCGAGGCGAAAAATGGGGTGCCCGCCTTATTGATATTGATTTGCTGTACGCAGAAGACCGTATAATCGATTCAGATAAACTCAGCCTGCCACATCCTGGCATCCCCGATAGACGTTTCGTTTTACAACCCCTGGTTGAAATTGCACCTGACTTCGTGCATCCGGCATTAAAGAAGACCAACCGACAACTTCTTGAGGTATGCAGGGACATGTTGTTAGTTAAAAAAATCTAAAGGCTTGCTACCTCCACCTGTGGAGCAATTTTCTTTACCAAGCCCTGCAGCACTTTGCCGGGTCCACATTCAATAAAAGAAGTGCCACCGTCCTTTACCATGTTTTGTACCAACTGGGTCCACCGTACAGGAGCCGTGAGCTGATCGATCAGGTTCTTTTTAATTACCAATACATCAGTAGAAGGCAAGGCATTTACATTTTGATATACCGGACAAACCGGTGTTGAAAATTGTGTTGATGCAATGGCAGCTGCCAGTTCTTCACGCGCTGGTTCCATTAACGGAGAATGAAACGCTCCACCTACCTGCAACGGCAACGCGCGTTTAGCACCGGCTGCTTTCATTTTCTCGCAGGCAATTTCAATTCCTTTCATTGATCCGGAGATCACTAATTGTCCCGGACAATTGTAATTAGCGGCTACTACAATTTCATCTTTAATAGAAGCACAAATTTCTTCAACCACTCCATCCTCCAATCCTAAGATTGCCGCCATGGTGGACGGATTTATTTCGCATGCCCGCTGCATTGCCATCGCCCGTTTGAACACCAATTTCAATCCATCTTCAAACGATAACGCTTTGTTGGCAACCAAAGCCGAAAACTCACCCAGCGAGTGACCAGCTACCATCTGCGGCTGAATCGCATCTTGTGACAAGGCAACAATTACTGAATGAATAAAAACGGCAGGCTGCGTAACCCTGGTTTGTTTTAATTCATCGGCCGTGCCCGTAAACATGGTTTCACTTATTTTGAAACCGAGTATTTCATCAGCCTTGTCAAATAAGGTTTTGGCAATAGCATGGGTTGTGTATAGCTCTTTGCCCATGCCGGTAAACTGGGCGCCTTGACCGGGAAAAATAAATGCTTTCATCCGTTAATAAATTCAGATTCGATTTTACACGATGGAACGATAAGAACAAAATTCAGAATAGAAATTATGCCAGAAAGCGAGACTTCAAGTCAGGAGTTGGAATCATGCATGCATCCTTTTTCCCAAACCAACGATAGCGGTTTCGTGCTATCCAATTATAAATACCATCGCGAAGAAATTCCGGTACAAGTTTAAAAATATAAAAAACCGGCCAGCCTCCACCCAGTTGTTTGGCTATTTCTAAAGCCGCATTACTTTTTTGAAAAAGCTTTCCTTCTTTAATCAACAATACACTATTCAACTCCGTGACGGGCAAGCCATACTTTTCGAGATGCGATTTTCCGAATTCGGATTGCAAGGAGGCAAACTTAAAATTTGCTTTTGGATCTCTTTTTACAATAAATAAAACGGAGCTGTTGCAAAGGTTACAAACACCATCAAAGAGAATTACCGGATTAGTTGCATCCATCCCTTAATCGTTTGTTTTTGCTGGGCAGGATCAACTACATCAAAAGTAACTTCAGCACTATAATAGTAGATGCCCGTAGAAAGTTCTTTGCCGCTGTTATCCTGACCATTCCAGTCAATATAAATGGATCGTTCACCACCGGATTGATAACTATATACTTCTTTTCCCCAACGATTGTACACCGTAAAATCAACACTCAAAACAAACCGTGCACATCGTTTTCTTAAATCGATCAGGTCTTGTCCGCAGGGTGTGATACCATCCTCTCCTACTTCATTGGCGATGCGATCGCTGTAGGCGCTGAATAAATCATTGCACTCATCTCCATTAGGAGTAAATACATTGGGTAACTCATAGTACGGGCAATTATCAAAACAGAATTGTTCACTCTCACTTAATTGGCTTTCATTTCCGGCTCTATCAACGGATGTAACCTTATAACATGCGGCAAATGAAGGCAGGTTGGAATCCACATAAAATGTATCCACCACATTGGCAACGAATGTAAACGTAGTATCATCTGTTCGCTTTGATTTATAAATATTATAGCTACGCACATCATCGCGGCATTTTTGATCGGTGGGACGATTCCACGTGATTGTATTGCTATACAAATTTATCCCACAGGATGACGTTTGAAGGTATTCTTCGCAATCGCGACCTTCAATGGCAAGCACCGGTGTGCAAGGTGGTTCATCATCGTTCGGCTGATCGCATATTATCTGCGAGAAATTAATTAGCGGTTCATCGATTCTCGGATTACCGTAAGCACCCCGTGTCATCACCCGGTAACAATAAACATCGGTTTCTTTTAGGGCAGTGTTTTGATATTGACCAGAATCAATATAGTTGAATTGAAATTGATTTACATCTACGCTGTCAATCAAAACCAACTCACCTTCTGTAGCATTGGCAGGACCACGATAAATCAAATGCCACGGGTAGTCTTGCGTTTGATTTGCCCACGGCACATCCGCATTCCACGATAACGCAATCCGCAAAAACTGCGGACTTGTTTCTAATCGAACGGTTGACGCAGTGGGTGAGACATCTATCCGGGTGCCATCGCTTGCAAATGCGGTTACCCGATAGTTATAGATGAGATCGCGGGTGTTAAGACCTGTGTCTACCCACACGGTATCTGGTCGTCTGCCCGGAAATGCTGGCGATAATCTTATATCACCAGAAAATCCTTCGGCCCGATGCACCTCATAAGAATACGGTGGCGGAAATTGTCCGGGATCAGCATCAAAAGGTGGCCTCCACCTTACCGTTACCTGGCCATTATTATTACTTATACCATTGGTAGCCGTACTGGTAATATCAACGGTTACGTTGGTGATCACCGGTGCATCTGCGAGTATAGGTGGTAAACAAACTTCCTGCGAAACATAGCTTTCTCCACCCCCTGGCTGTGGAAAGATCGCCACTAACCGATAACAATATTGCGCACCAACCGCCAATCCTTTGCCATTGTTGGTGTCAATAAATATGGTTGTATTGATCGGCACTTCTGTGATAAGGGAATAGCCAAGGAAATCTGGCATGCCGGTAACACATTCGGGTGGCGTAAAAGTATACTGATCTACCCTGCGCCATACCTGCATCGTGACTGCGTTAGATTTGCACGCATAATCTTCCCACGTCAACGTTGCTGAGCGCGTACTTAAATCAACCTGAGGTGGCTCCCAAATCGGTGCTGGTCCTACAACTCTTACATTCCAGGTTTTAAACTGAACGAGTGTGGGTCCGTTGCTTGATTTGTCACTGATTTTAAAAACAACCTGGTAGGGTTGATCTTTAACATGTGCGCAGACCGTATTCCATGTAAAGGTAAGTTTAGCATCCTGCCCGGGGCCGGTTTTTTGAAGAATCACTGGAAATGGAGTGTAACTTGCCGGTGAAGGATTGATACTAAATACCTGGGAAAACGCTTCTATCTTAACACTATCAAAATCAGGATCGGTTCCGAATACATCAATTGAAATTGACTCTCCTGCTTCCACGCAGATATCCGGAGGCACTAACAATTCCGGGCGTTGATTAAGACAATCTTCGATGATGATCTGCATATCACGAACCACATATCCCAAGGGCACCCAGATGCCATTAATTTCTCGCCACTCAATAATTTTAAAAGCCACATTATATTCACCTGGCGCACCCGGTGCATCCCACTCCAGCGTGCCCGTTGCCGGGTCTATAAAAAATTCAGGAGGGCCATCACCATCTTCGTTGGCCGTTCCATAGTTTAAGCCGATAGCATCATAAAACTTTTGGTTGTTAGGATCCAGATACCCTAAAACATTAGCATCCCGATCTCTTTTGGGAATGGTGAGTTCATAGGAAAGACTATCTCCATCCGGATCAAAAGCACCGGCATTATGAAAAAATGTTGCACCCGTACAACCTTTGTCTATCGGAGGCACTAATAGTCGTGGAGTATTACTACATCCCAGAAAAGGATCAATCCGAATTTCGGTCTCCACAAAAAAACGTGTATCTACCGAATTAGTCATATTGAGAATACCGGCATTCCGATTGGCTTCCAGATAGGTAATCAGGTACCTGCCCGGACCCGGATAGGTGTGCGTAATGGTATAAGATACCGTGCCTACTTCGGGGCCCAAATCGGGTCGGACGGTATTATCAATTTGTGGTGTAATATGAGGATCACTGCCATCACCAAAATTCAATTCACCATCTCCAAATTTTATGGGTGAGCCTAAATCGGTATACACCGTGATGGTGATTCTAAAGGTAAGATCCGTACAACTTACCCGCTCAAGTGTAATTTCGCCTGCGCGCAAGTGAGTAGCTAAAACATTTACATGAGAAGCAAGAACCAGCATCGCTACTCCCAACACTTTCCATACCCTCAACAATCTTTCAATACCCATTCGTGTGAAACTTAGAAATACAACACGCAAAAATAAGATTAGGTTACAAGTAACGACAAATAGTCTGCCCACGAAAGCCTTTTTTCACAGTTTAACGCACAACTCCGCCAAATATTTGGTAACCGATTGACAAATCATGTGCCTTCACCATGGAGTTAAAATTTATTCTAATTTTAACCCATCACGAGCCTATGAGAGTTGTTAAAGAAATATCGTACCCCCACTTTAAAATCACCCTATTTCACTGGAATAACCGCTATCTGATCAAGTTTGAGTCGGGCACGCTCGAACAAACTTTCAAGGTGAGCGAGTTGGATGTTAATTCAGAAAGTGAGGTTCTTGCACTGCTGGATGAGGACTTTTTGAAACAAGCCATCAACCGGTTTGAGGAAATGGCTACCAGCCTGGACAGTGCGCTGCAGCGTCAGCAATAATATCATTTTTGTGTTTGACCTTTCACCGACTAACTTTGGCCCCTTGCTTTAAGCATACCTGGCGGATGGAAATACTGGAAGAAAAGAAAAATAAGAACAGGCCGTATGAACCTATTTTGGAGGGAATACCCGATTGGCCCGTTTATCAACTAAGTAAAAACCGTAAAGAATTTATTGAGACTGTAACGCGTAAGTCGTTGGAGAGGATTAAACAATTACGTCCAACCCGAAAGCAACTTATCGATGAAATAGAGGCAACGGCCTATCGGGAACAGAATAGAATTAAACGAAACCGGTGGCGCGTAGACCCCAAAGATGACTCGAAGTTTTGGTCAGGTATAAAAAATGATCTTGTTGAACTAAGTTCAAAAAATCAGGAAGAGATCGGTGCAAAAGAAGATGAAATTCTGGAGCGTATTGTAAGTCGGTATGCCAATGAAATAGCGGGTAACTTCAAACCAAACTCTTACCGTGTTACCCGAGAAGTAATTAAATTCTTTTTTCAACGATTACTCAATGGAGCCCGCGTAAAAAAATTCGGGGCTTTCTTCCGCAATCAATACACCTTGCGGGATAAAATTCAGATTGTTGGAAAGGTTGGTATGCTTCGCAAACTTGCCAAGCAAGGTACCGTGGTTATGGTACCTACTCATTTCAGCAACCTGGATTCCATCTTGATCGGGTGGGTCATTCACTCTTGTGGATTGCCCGCGTTTATTTATGGAGCCGGACTCAACCTGTTCAACATTAAAATCTTTGCTTATTTCATGAATAGTTTGGGTGCCTATAAGGTAGACCGAAGAAAGAAAAATCTCCCCTACCTGGAGACACTTAAAATGTATTCGAACATCGCCATTCAAAAAGGCGCACATAGTTTATTTTTTCCGGGCGGCACACGCTCACGATCAGGCTTACTCGAAAAGCAATTAAAATTAGGGCTTCTGAGTACGGCTATCGAAGCGCAGCGTAATCTATACCTGGAAAATCCGAATGAAGAGGTTAGAAAAATATTCATTGTGCCGGTTACACTGAATTACAATTTTGTTTTGGAAGCCCCTGATCTGATTGAAGATTATCTGCACGTAAAAGGCAAGGACAAATATTTTCCTGAACAAGATAAGTATGGCAGCTGGCAATTAATCCGCTTTCTCTTTAAGTTCTTTACGAAGGGCTCAAATATTTCTGTTTCGATTGGTCCGGGGTTAGATGTGTTGGGCAATCTTGTAAATGAAGACGGCCAGAGTGTTGACGCACACGGTCGGATTATTAATACCAAAGATTATTTCATTTCTAATAGTACTATAACCACTGACAAGCAGCGGGAAGATGAGTACACGCGCATGCTCAGCAATCGCATTGTAAAAGAATACCATCGGATTAACCGGGTATTTGCCAGCCATATAGCCGCCTTTGTTGCGTTTGAAATGTGGCAAAAGAAATTCCCGAAACTTGATCTGTTTAGTTTGCTACGCTTACCCGAAGAAGACCTTGAAATTGAGTACGCAGAATTTCGGGAAACCTTTAAACGGGTTCGAAAAAAGATCTATGAATTAAAAGATGAGGGAAGGGTTTACCACGCTACGCACCTGAAAGGAAAGGCAGATAAGGTTATTAAACTAGGCATAGAAAACGTGGGTATCTTTCATCTAAACCGACCACTCCTTCTAAACAAAAAAGGTAATATCATCACAAAAGATTTGACTGTGCTCTATTACTACCATAACCGATTGGTTGGCTATGACCTTGAGCAGCATATCTGAAAAACCGATTGGAGTTATTGGTGCAGGCAACTTCGGAACCGTAATCGCCAACATTCTTGCCATTCATAGTAAGGTATTACTGTATGCACGGGATGAACGGGTAGTGTCTCAAATTCGTGACAAGCGAGAAAATCGGGGCTATCCGATTCATCAAAATGTTGAAGCCACTCACGACCTGGCGCACCTGGCCAGAACCTGTGATATCATTTTTCCCATGGTGCCTTCAGCCCACTTCCGCACCATGATGCGTCAGCTATCACCTTACCTTCACCCCTATCACATTCTCATTCACGGCACAAAAGGATTTGATATTACCCTTCCACCCGGGCAAACAATTGAAGAGATTCCGAAACTCACTCGTCATCAGGTAAAAACCATGAGTGAAGTTATTCAGGAAGAGAGTGTGGTGGTTCGTGTTGGTTGCCTTGCCGGACCTAATCTAGCCAAAGAACTGGCTCAACGGCAGCCTGGAGCGACTGTAGTTGCAAGCCATTTTAATGAAGTCATACAAGTTGGCAAACGACTTTTGAGAAACGACAGGTTTCAGGTTTATGAGAACAATGATATTGTTGGGGTAGAGATTGCGGGCGTATTAAAAAATATTATTGCCATTGCTTCGGGTGCCTTGAGTGGACTTGGTTATGGTGAAAATGCAAAAGGCTTGTTGATAAGTCGCGGAGCTGTTGAAATGGTTTATCTGGGTCGTGCGCTCGGGGGCGATTTGAAAGCATTTTTAGGCGTTGCCGGTATTGGCGATCTGGTTACAACCTGCAACAGTCCTATGAGTAGAAACTTTACGGTGGGTTACAGATTGGCTAAGGGCGAAAAACTGAATGATATTCTTGCCGACATGTCGGAAATAGCAGAAGGTATCAATACGGTAAGGATTGCAAAAAAATGTGCAGATCATTACAAAGTGCGTGCATTGATAACCGATCGGCTTTATAAAGTCCTGTTTGAAGGAATGACTGTTGAAGAGGCGCTGGAGTTTTTAATGCGTTATCCCCTGAATGTGGATATCGATTTCCTTTAGGATTTACTTCCCTACTTCATTCCTAATCTTTTCTGCAAGTGTTTTCATTCGCTCCGGTGCAACCGAAAGTTTTGGCTTTGTAAAGTTAATATCTCCCATGGTGTTCATAGGCACGAGGTGAATGTGAGTATGCGGTACTTCCAAACCAATAACGGCTACTCCAATTCTCTTACAAGGTATCGCCTTCTTTATGGCAATCGCTACAGTCTTTGCAAACACCATCATCTCTGCCAGCATGGTATCGTCCAAATCAAAGATATAATCTATTTCCTTTTTGGGAACAATAAGTGTGTGTCCCTCTACTAATGGCATGACATCTAAAAATGCAATGAACCGATCATTTTCCGCAACTATATAACCCGGAATTTCGCGATTGATTATTTTTGTGAAGATGGACGCCATGACAACTTATTAAACTCCAATATTCAGAATTTCAAATTCAAGTTCACCAGCCGGGGTTTTAATCATGGCCACTTCGCCTTTCTTTTTTCCCAGTAAGCCTTTTCCGATGGGCGACTGGGTGGAAATTTTTCCGGCTTTCAGATCGGCTTCTTCCTCTGACACAAGCATGTAAGTAACAGAAGCTCCATTCTTCTTATTCTTAATTGTTACTTTGGACAATATTGAAACTGATGATATATCAATTTTTGTTTCATCGAGTAATCGCGCTCCACTTAACAAATCTTCTAGCTGCGCAATTTTTGCTTCCAGATGTCCTTGTGCGTCTTTGGCAGCATCGTATTCAGCATTTTCACTTAGGTCGCCTTTATCACGCGCCTCTGCTATTTGTTTGGCAATATCCGACCGCCCTTTACTTTTTAAAGTCGCCAATTCATTGGTAAGTCTTTCTAAACCCTCCTTGGTGTAGTAAGAAATTTTCTTGCTCATAACTGCTTTTTATTCATGTCCACCCTTCTTAACTTTTCTGCTATCCATCACCGACAAAAAAAGAAACAACGGCTTAGGGGTTATAGCCGTTGTTTAATTATACCACAAAACTAATTTTTTAATTCACTAATTCAAAATCAGGAACCCACCAGTTCAGGAATGGTAGTCTTCACTTGTTCCAGAATCTCATCGTCAAATTTGGCGAGATATAATGTTTTTGCTTTTGTAAGTTGTTCCAACGTAAGCCCCTTTGCGCCTCTCAAATCTGCTTTATACAAGCTGGCATTTTCAAAATCGGCACCCATCAAATAGCTACCGGATAAATTGGCCTCCATTAAAAAAGCATTCTTAAAATTAGTCTTAATTAAGAAAGCGTTTTCAAACTGTGCTTTAATCAAAAAGGCATCTTTGAAATTAGCGCCACTGGCATACGCACCTTTTAGGATAGCTTGATTCAGGTTAGAATTTTCAAAGTTGGTTTGATTGAGTCGGGTGTTTTCAAGGTTAGTTTCGATGAGCGAAGAACTCGAAAAGTTTGCTGAGTTTAAATTGGAGCCTTTCAGATTTACATAATTCAAATTGGTGCGGGCAAGGAAACAGTTAACAAGATTAATTTCCTGAATCTTATGCCTGTTTAATCGCTTGATGTTACCCACAGTTCTAAAAGCTGCTTCATCCGATTCCCACAAACGAAAATCATCAATTTCATCGCGATAGAACCGGATCCGTTGCCGGATTTCTCCGCTTTGGTTTAACCAAAACAGGAGAATACCAATAATCGTAATGTCGAAAATCATTCCATGCGCCTCTGCCAGTATTTGAGGCCAGAAATTACTAAAATCGGTGATGTAATATTTAATGCTTAAACTGATAACTAATACTGAAACCCCCGCTAATACAAGGGACGCGGTAAGGATAGGTCGCTCAATGATAACATTGAACTTTTCATGAATACTCGTTTTAATTTTTTTGAATCTCGACATAATTACCCGCAGAAGCCTTCAAAATAGTCATTTTGAAGTAAACAATACCTTTGGTTATATCATCAAATAAAAACAAAAAAGCAGAATGAATCACATTTGAATACCTTCTGAATGGAGATTATGCTTACTTCTGTACACAACCACATTAAATAAACCAAACTCTACAACAATATATGAATTGTCAAAAAGTAAACTGCTAATCCTAACAGGTCGTTGGTGGTTGTAATGAATGGACCCGATGCCAGGGCGGGATTAAAACCCATCCGGTTAAGTATCAAGGGAGTAACCGTGCCTATAAAAGATGCAAACACCACTACAAAGAACAGCGCCAACGATACAACTGTATTGAGTGAATCGTAACCAAATACCAACCATGTTATTCCAAACACTACCACGGATAAAAAAATACCATTTAGGATGGCTACACTAAAAACCTTTAGCAACCTTTTCCAAAGCCCTTCTTCAACAAAACCAGGGCTTGCCAAACTCTGCACCACCAGGGATGAGGATTGGATGCCTACATTGCCACCAGTCGCTTGAATAAGTGGTATAAAAAAAGCGATAGCCGTTATCCGGGCTATTTCCATTTCGAAAAAGCCCATGAAACGAGCACTTACCATACCGCCCAATATACCAATCAATAACCAGGGTAAGCGTGCGCGCGTGTTTCTCCAGATACTATCATCTTCTTCAACATCCTCCGTGATACCCGACATGAGTTGTCGTTCTTCCTCTGCCTGTTCCGTGATTACATCCACCACATCATCAATGGTGATCCGGCCAACCAAATGACCCTGCACATTCACAACGGGCACTGATTCTAAATCATACTTACTCATAATCTCAGCCACTTCCCGATCTTCCATGTATGTCTCTACGGCAACCACATCTTCATCCAGTATGTCTTTTACAATGGTGCGAGGATCGGACAAGATTAGTTTTTGAAGGGATACCCGACCCAACAATTTATCGGCATCATCAACCACGTAAACAGCATAGAACTTGGTAACATTTTCTGCTTGCTTTCTTATTTCTTCTACGCATTGTACCACCGTCCAATGATCCCGTGCTTTTATTAATTCTTTGGCCATCAGACCACCTGCCACGTTCTCATCATAACGCAAGAGGTCAATTACCTGCGACATAAGGTCAGCGTCAAGCCGGGCGATAATTTCCTCGCTGGTCTTGATGGGTAACTCGTTCAGAATATCCGCTACATCATCTGAGTCGAGGAGATTTACAACTTCCGTGATTTCTTCGGTTGTGTAGTTGCTCAAAAAACTCTTACGGGTATCTGCATCAAGATCATTAATAATCCGCGCGCGAACATCCAGCGTAAGTAAGTCCAAAACATATTTGGATTCTTCACCATTAAACTCATAAAGAAGGGCTGTGATATCAGCCGGATTCACTTCCTGGAGGCTGTCACGAATAAAATCACCATCCCGTGCATCCAGGGCCTCCTGAAAGCGGTCACGAAATTCCTTATTCAACTCAAATTCAACGTGCTTCACGGGAAATTTCTAATTGCTGGGTTATAAAAATAAATTGATCTACCTCCAATTGCTCAGCACGTTTATCCAATATAGGATGGCTCAAAAACGAGGCAGGCAAATTTAGAACTTTCAATGCGTTGCGCAAGGTCTTGCGTCTGTTTTGAAAAGCTTGTTTCACCACTGCTTTAAAAAGTTGTTCATCACAATCCAACTTCATTCGTTTGTTACGAGTAAGACGGATCACAGCACTCATTACCTTGGGGGGCGGAAAAAAAACTCCGGGTGGAACTTTAAATAAATACTCTATATCAAAATAAGCCTGTAGGAGCACGCTGAGAATTCCATAGGTCTTGCTACCTGCCTTCTCTGCAATCCTATCCGCCACTTCTTTTTGTAACATACATACCACCTGCTTTACCTGAGTCCGGTTATCCAGTACCTTGAAAAAAATCTGTGAAGAAATATTGTAGGGAAAATTGCCAATGATATGAATATCACCCGTAAATATTTTGCTTATGTCAAGCGCCAGAAAGTCGCCTTCCACGATTTGTGTATTCAGTTTTGGGAAATGTTCTTTCAGATAGGCAATGGATTCCCGGTCAATTTCAATCAGACGCAAATCTAAATTTGAGTTAAGTTGCAAAAATTGAGTGAGCACTCCGGTGCCCGGTCCGATTTCTATTACCTGGTTGTGCCCTGGCTCAACTATCAATGAATCAACAATGCGTGAGGCAATATTTTTGTCTTTCAAAAAATGCTGACCAAGGTGTTTTTTAGGACGAACCATCTCATTGAGGACGTTAACGGGTATTTACAAATTCTAAATTCAGGCAAACTACAAAGTATAAAATCAAAACAAGAAAATTCCTTTAAATTGCAGAGTAGAACACTTCAACTATTTGATTCATGACTCAACTTCATACTGTAGATAAACCCCGCATCGGCATTACACTTGGTGATCTTAACGGAATTGGGCCGGAAGTGATTATTAAAGCGCTTGCTGACCACAGGTTGTTAAATTTAATGACACCTGTTGTTTACGGCTCTACAAAAGTACTTTCGTTTTATCGCAAGATGATGAACCTGGAAGAATTCAATTATAGTCAGGTGAAGACGAAAGGACAATTTTTTCCAAAAGCCATTAACGTAGTAAACTGCTGGGATGAAGTAATTGAAATCAATCCTGGGCAACCCTCGCGCCAAACAGCCCGGGCCGCGTTGCTGTGCCTGAAGAAAGCAGTGGAAGAGGTTCGTGAAGGTCTCATCGATGGATTTGTAACCGGGCCGATTGACAAAAATACCATTCATGGTGAAGAGTTCCCCTTTCAGGGTCATACAGAATACCTGACACAGGAATTTAATGCCGGTGAAAGTTTGATGTTGATGGTGGGACATGATTTGAAAGTAGGACTGGTAACAGAACATATACCCGTTAAAGATATTTCATCTTTCATTACCAGAGAAAGAGTGGAACTTAAGATCCGCTTAATGGAGTTGACATTAAAAAAAGACTTTCTGATCAGTAAACCCAAAATTGCAGTACTGGGACTAAACCCACATGCCGGAGATGAAGGTCTGTTGGGTAAAGAAGAGATTGATGTAATCCGCCCTGTTATTCAGGACTTGAAAACGAAAGGAAAATTGATTTTCGGACCCTACCCCGCTGATGGATTTTTTGCTTCCGGTCAGCACTCAAAATACGATGGTATTGTAGCCATGTATCACGATCAGGGACTTGTTGCGTTCAAAACTCTCTCCTTTGAGTCAGGCATCAATTACACCGCTGGATTACCCTATGTTAGAACCTCCCCCGATCACGGAACGGCCTATAATCTGGCAGGAAAAAATCTGGCTAATGAAGGATCCATGCGTGAAGCCATGTATGTTGCCTGTGATATTATTAAAAATCGCAGTTCACAATTGGTAGAAAGATAGAGAACCTTACATGGTTTAATAACTTCTTAGCTTTTTACCTCAGTAATACGCTCAATTAATGGTAGATTTGGTGAAACTGTAGATTTTTAATGGATATCGTTACCAAGAAAAAGCTTAACATTTTGATTCAACTCGCTGAAGCCGACAAGCATTTTGCAAAGACAGAACGTGAGATGATTTTGAAAATAGCACAGGACAGAAAGTTTCCGGAAGAGGAAGTAAATCAGCTTATCCGCAATCCGGAACCCATCGATACCCTGGGAGCACTCTCCAACGACCAGAAATTCAGCTATTTAATTGACTGCATAGATCTGATTTTTGCCGATCAAAAGGTTTTTGAAAGTGAGATTATCTTTACCAAAAGCATTGCCATCAAACTGGGTTTTAAAAAAAATGTGGTTGATTATTTAGTAGAAAATATCAACAAAAAGCCGCTGGAGGAAGTTAAAACTTGGGTCTTTGCCGAGTATTGGTAGTAAAATGGTTCATTTTGGCCAAAAATTGAAGGAAACGCAAAATTTCGCAGTTCCAGGGGCGTAATTCCAATAATTACTGATAAATTTGCCCGCTCATTTTAAAAACCCTTCGGGTTGAAAGAATTTAGTGTCAATATCATCGGGCTGACCAAAAAAGCCCATCTTTTTGATTATCAAATAAAAGATGGATTTTTTGAAAAGTATGGAAAAGAGGTGGTTTCCAGCGGTCTGATAGATGCACACGTAATACTTGACAAGAAGGAAACGTTCATTGAGGTTGATTTTAAGATTTCCGGCTTGGTGCGCCTCGAGTGCGACAGGTCTTTAGAGCCCTTTGATTTCCCCCTTGAGGTGGCTAAAAAGATCCTGTTTAAATACGGTGACGAAGCCCAGGAAGTCAGTGATGAAATTGTGATTATTACCCGCGATCAGGATAGCCTGGATATAGGACAATATATCTATGAATTTATCGCGTTAGCAATTCCAATCAAAAAGCTTCATCCAAAATTTCAGGTGGATGAAGAAAGTGATGACAATGAAGTAAAAATAGTTTACAGCACTTCCGAAGATGAGGAAGTAATTGAAACCATAGACCCACGGTGGGAAAAATTGAAAAAGTTAAAATAAATAAAGTATAGGTTATGCCAAATCCGAAAAGAAAAACCTCGAAGACCCGCAGAGATAAAAGAAGAACTCATTACAAAGCTACAGCCAAGCAAATGGCAGTGTGCCCAACCACTGGTGAAAATCACTTGCCTCACCGCGCTTTCTGGCATGAAGGAAAGCTCTATTATAAAGGCAACGTGGTGATGGAAAAGGAGGTACTGGCTTAATACGCCATGATCGTATCTACTAAGCGAAAGATTTGTTCTTGTATTGCTTGTCATTACGACAAACAAACGAGTTGACGTACATACATTTCAGAGCCCGGTTGAAAAATCAATCGGGCATTTGTTTTTTTTAAGCAGATGGCAAAATTCAAATGCCAACCCAACGTATGAATAAAATAAGAGCAGCAATTACAGGTGTTGGCGGATATGTTCCGGATTACATTCTTACTAACAAAGAATTGGAGACGATGGTGGAAACCAATGACGAATGGATCACCTCCCGAACCGGCATTAAAGAACGAAGAATTTTAAAAGGCGAGAATCAGGGTGTATCTGTAATGGGAATTGCAGCGGTAAAAGAAATGCTCGCCAAAACCAAAATCGACCCTAAAGAAATTGATTTATTAATTTTTGCAACGGTTACGCCTGATATGACTTTCCCGGCTACCGCTAACATTGTAGCCTCAGCCGTGGGCGCCACCAATGCATTCAGTTACGATATGGGGGCAGCCTGTTCAGGATTTCTTTATGCCCTTTCAACAGGAGCAGCTTTTATTCAATCGGGTGTGTATAAGAAAGTAGTAGTGGTGGGTGGTGATAAAATGTCCGCTATTGTTGACTATACCGATCGCACCACCTGCATCATTTTTGGAGATGGGGCCGGTTGTGTTTTATTGGAGCCTACAATAGAAGATGTTGGCGTAATGGATTGGATGTTGAAGAGCGATGGAAATGGTGAAGCCTATCTGCACATGAAAGCGGGTGGAAGCCGGATGCCTGCATCACACGAAAGTGTTGACACCCATCAGCATTACGTATACCAGGAAGGCGCTGCTGTATATAAGTTTGCCGTTACCAACATGGCTGATATTTCTGCGCAAGTAGCAGAACGAAATAATCTTACCGCCAAAACTATTGACTGGCTGGTGCCCCATCAAGCCAACAAACGTATTATCGATGCAACCGCAAGTCGCATCGGTATTAGTGAAGATAAAGTGCTCATGAATATAGAGCGTTATGGAAATACAACGGCAGGCACCATTCCGCTACTACTGTGGGATTTTGAAAAGAAACTTAAAAAAGGTGACAACCTCCTGATGGCAGCTTTTGGTGGCGGGTTCACCTGGGGTGCCGTTTATGTAAAATGGGCCTACGACAGCAAGTAAGAAGCGATTGCTGGGTTTATTAAATTGTTATTATTCAATTCATTTGTAAATTAAAGTCTGATTTTTTATGGCGACTATTTCTGACCTGAGCAAAGGTAACTACATCCGCTACAACGGTGAGGTTGTACAAGTTGAAGAATTACAACACCGCACACCGGGTAATCTGCGAGCCTTCTATCAATTAAAAATGAGAAGTGTACGAACAGGAAAAATTGTTGAAAATCGTTTTCGTCCGGGTGACTCTGTAGATCAACTTCGTGTTGAAACCAAAGAATACCAATATTTATATCTGGATGGAGAAAGTCTGGTCTGCATGGATAATGATACGTTTGAACAGATTTATCTTGACAAAGTTCTGCTCGGTGATTCCGTAAAATATATCAAAGAAGGAGTTACTCTACTTATCGCGTTTGAAAACGGAGTAACCCCTATCACGGCAGAAGCTCCTGCACAAGTGGTTGTAAATGTAACGTATACTGAACCAGGCGTTCAGGGCGACACGGCAACCCGCACATTAAAGGCCGCTACTATTGATACGGGTGCTGAAATAAGAGTACCCCTGTTTGTCAATACAGGCGACAACATCAAAATAAAAACCGATACTGGTGAATATGTAGAACGCGTTAAATAAAAATCATGGCAAAGAAAATTATCGCTTCTAAAGAAAATGGAAAAACATCTGCCACAAGCGGATCCTCTGACTCTAAAACTCAATCCGAAATGAAAACTTCTGAAATCAGAGACCTTATCGACTTCATTGCGCATTCAGGCCTCAATGAAGTTGATATTGAAACAAAAGAATTAAAACTACACGTTAAACGTGAGCCCGATCAAAAGGTGATCAAATCATCTCCGATGATAAGTGCCCCCGTACCGGTTTCTGCTGCACCCATTGTGCCGATAGCTCCCGCTGCAACAGAAAAAATTGAAAAGCCGGTAGCCGCGTCAAAAAATACGGTAGAAATTAAATCCCCCATGATTGGTACGTTCTACCGATCTGCCAACCCCGATTCTCCTTCGTTTGCCTCTGTGGGTGACAAAATCACGAAAGGTCAAACGGTATGCATCATTGAAGCCATGAAACTCTTTAATGAAATTGAATCGGAAGTTTCGGGTACCATCATCAAGGCGATGGTTGAAAACTCATCTCCGGTTGAATATGATCAGCCACTGTTTGTGGTAGAGCTGGACTAAGCACGGAGTCAAATTTCAAGATTCGTATTTCACATCGTGTGTATGTAGAGTTACCAATCTTGCCTTATAACTTTTGAACTTTGAATTAAATCTATGTTTAAAAAAATATTAATTGCAAACCGGGGTGAAATCGCATTACGGGTTATTCGTACTTGCAAAGAAATGGATATCAAAACGGTGGCAGTCTATTCAACCGCTGACCGTGAAAGCCTTCACGTTCGATTTGCCGATGAGGCGGTATGTATTGGCGCTCCGCCCAGCAAGGAATCGTATCTGAATATCCCCCGTATTATTTCAGCGGCAGAGATTACCAATGCCGATGCCATTCATCCAGGATATGGGTTCCTCTCTGAAAATGCTGAGTTCTCATCGGTGTGTCATGAATATGGTATCAAGTTTATTGGTCCCACACCTGAAATGATCCGCGCCATGGGCGACAAGGCCACCGCTAAAGCAACCATGATAAAAGCGGGCGTCCCTTGTATTCCTGGCTCTGAGGGACTTCTTGAATCCATGGAGCAAGGCCTGAAAATTGCCAAGGAAATTAAATACCCGGTGATCGTAAAGGCTACTGCTGGTGGCGGTGGCAAAGGCATGCGCATCATCAATGATGAATCCGAATTCAAAAAAGCCTGGGACGATGCCAAACGTGAAGCCGGAGCCTCTTTTGGCAATGACGGATTGTATCTTGAAAAATTTGTTGAAGAGCCTCGTCATATCGAGATTCAGGTGGTAGGCGATCAATACGGAAAAGTATGCCATCTGTCCGAGCGCGATTGCTCGATTCAACGAAGACATCAAAAATTAGTCGAAGAAACTCCGTCACCGGTGGTGAGCCAGGAGTTGCGTGATAGAATGGGTGAAGCCGCCATCAAAGGGGCTAAGGCAATTAATTACGAAGGTGCCGGCACCATTGAATTTTTGGTTGACAAGCATGGAGATTTTTACTTCATGGAGATGAATACCCGGATTCAGGTGGAGCACCCGATTACCGAAGAGGTGACTAATTACGACCTGATCAAGGAGCAAATCAAAGTTGCAGCCGGGGTTCCTATTTCAGGCACCAACTATTACCCTAACTTATTTGCGATGGAATGCCGTATCAATGCAGAAGATCCAGCAAACGGGTTCCGGCCCTCGCCAGGAAAGATCATTAACCTCCACAAGCCCGGGGGTCATGGTGTGCGTGTAGACAGTCATGTGTATGCCGGCTATACAATCCCTTCCAATTACGATTCGATGATTGGCAAACTGATAGTAACAGGACAATCGCGCGAAGAAGTAATCACACGCATGAAGCGCGCATTGAGTGAATTTATTATTGAAGGAGTAAAGACAACTATTCCGTTCCACCTGAAACTGATGGATAACGCTATCTTCCGCTCAGGAAAATTTACTACCAAGTTTCTTGAAACTTCGTTTGATTTCTCGGACTTGAAGTAGACGCTTCATCCTAAGAAAAATTTTAGCGGCCTTTCATTTTGAAAGGCCGCTTTGTTTGATGGCTATTTTACTTTTTATCGTCACGCTTTGTTTCCTGTGGCAGTCCTTTGCTCTGTTTTTCCTTTGCCTCATCCGCCATCTTTTGCAACTCTTCCGCTGTCTTCCCTTTTAAATACTCCGGTAGTTCCATGCCCGCCATATTAAAGACTTCCTGCAAAGGAGGCACCGATTTGTAAAGGCCCGAAATAAAATTAGCTGTTGATGTTTTTCCATCGCCATTCGCACCCCCATTGCCCCCATCCCACACAGTAAGTTTATCGATCTTAATATTTTTAATGGCTTCTGTTTGCAAGCGAACCAGTTCTGGTAGTTTATCCACGATTAACAGTAATACAGCATCACGGGCATTGTCCCCTGAGGCTTGTACAATCTGTTGCAAACCTTGAGCTTGCTTAGTTAATATTTCATACATACCGCGGGCTTCCGCTTCCAACTTTGCATAGATCGCATCGGCTTCACCTTTTGCGCGCTCTCTTAATTTTTCCGCATCCGCTTGCGCTTCGATAATTGCTTTTTGCTTTTGGATCTCTGCAGCCACAACGATGGTAGCATTTTGCGTGGCACGGTCACGTTCTGCACGAGCTTGTTCAGCTTTTTGTTCAGCGAGATAGGCTTCCTCAAGGGCCCTCGCAGCTTGTACCTTCTCAGCTGCCATCGCCTTTTTAAGGGCCTCCGCTTCACGCTCTCTTCTTGCTGCGTCCGAATTTGCTATCGCGATCTTCGATTGGTTCTCACCTGTAACTGCCAATGCATTAGCTTCCGCAGATTTTATACGCGTATCGCGTTCTGCTTCAACCTTTCCAATTTGTTCATCGCGCTTGGCACCTGCTATTAAAACCTCTTTGTCTTTAATTGTTACCGCAACTTGTGTATCGCGGTCACGCACCATTTCTGATACCTTAATATCACGTTCCTTTTCAGCTTCAGTTTTACCAATGTCACCCATGCGCTCCTGATCGGCTACCCGGATCTTCGCTTCATTGATGGCCTTCGCAGCGGCTTCTTTGCCCAGCGCGGCAATGTATCCACTCTCATCTTTAATGTCGGTAATATTAACGTTGATCAGTTTCAAGCCAATCTTCTTCAACTCGACTTCCACATTGTGTGAAACGTTCAGTAAAAACTTATCACGGTTGGTATTGATTTCTTCAATATCCATCATGGCCACCACCAAACGCATTTGCCCAACAATAATATCGTGTGCCAATGAATGAACATCCTGGCGCTGAAGACCTAATAAACGCTCTGCAGCATTCTCCATCACTCCCGATTCGGTAGAAATACCCACCGTAAATTTGGATGGCACATCTACACGAATATTCTGCTTACTCAGTGAATTCGTAAGATTCACTTCAATTGATATGGGCGTAAGATCCATGAAGGAGTAATCCTGAAATACAGGCCAGATAAAGGCAGCGCCTCCATGAATACATTTCGCAGAGCCTCCACCGCCCACTTTACCATATACAACCAAGATTCGATCCGAGGGACAGCGCTTATACCTGCGCAAGACCGAAGTGATCATAATAAATACAAAAAGGGTAACAATGGCCAGGATAATTAAAGTAGGCATAACTGAGTAGATTATTTAGAAGAGACTAAAAGGACATTATCGTTTATTATTTGTGTTACACGGGCAAGTTGACCTGTTGGTAAAGGTTCTTCATCATCGGTCATGGCATCCAAGGTCCTTAGCGAGCCACCCACTTTAACTTGTATTTTTCCGATACCTGCACGCTTGGCGCGAATGGTTAGATACACTTCGCCTGACTGACCAATGGCATCATTAATTTTCATGGTTCCATCTGCCCCTGTTTTCATCATCAGATAAAATAAGCCCGCCATCAAACCGACCATTAACAGACCAGCAATCGTAGCAATCAGGAGTGCTAGAGCAGTTGATAATCCGGCCTCCAGACTTGCAATCCCTGTCCATGAAAATATGGTGAAAAAACCAATGAGGTTTTTAAGGGTGAGAAACTGAAATGGAATACCGTGATCAGCGTCAATTTCCGCATCAGGTAGGTCATCCGGAGATTCCGCTCCAAAAAATGATAAAATCAATTGCAGAACAAAAAACAGTGTAAAGGGAACGGCAATACCCCAGAATATTTTGAGTATTACACTTAACCCTTCCCACCAGGTACCAAACTCTTCCATAGATAATTTTTGATAATTTAATTCAGAAATTCATGAATTACAATATCAAAAAGTAACCTCCTGAAAAAAATAAAGCCACGCAATTGGCGTGGCTTTCAACTCATTAGGTAAAATTTAATTATACGTACTGGTTCAGCATGACGGGCATTACGAGCATTAAAATATCTTCGCCTTTTTCTTTTTCTGATGGGAATATAACACCTGCTTTGTTCGGTGCCGACATATTTAATTTAATCTGATCGGTGTCCAGGTTCGTTAACATCTCGATCAGAAATTTAGCATTAAAGCCAATCTCAATATCCTCTCCTTCGTGCTCACAAGAAAGTCGCTCGTTCGCCTCATTGGAAAAATCCAAATCCTCTGCAGAGACTTGTAATTCGCTGCCGGTAATTTTTAACCGTACCTGGTGTGTGGTTTTGTTTGCATAAATAGAAATACGTTTCAACGATCCCAACAAATCAGTGCGGCTGATGGTCATCTTGATTGTATTCTGTGAAGGGATTACGTTTTCATAATCCGGGAAACGTTCATCAATCAACCGGCAGATCATACGAATGTGTCCAAACTTGAAAAACGCATTCGACATGTTGAAGTCAATACTTACATCCGTATTCTCAGTAGGCAAGGTGGCCTTTAATAAATTCAGGGCTTTGCGCGGAATGATGATGGAATTACCATTATCAGATTTGATATCCGATCTGCGGTAACGCACCAGACGGTGACCATCGGTTGCTACGAAGGTTGTATTCTTTTCGCCCAGGTTTACATAAACGCCTGTCATTGCAGGACGAAGTTCATCGCTGCTGGTAGCAAAAATGGTATTGTTAATTGCTCTGGCTAATACTTCTGAAGAGATAGAAGCTGAGAAATCATTGGATACTGCGGGTACTTTTGGGAAGTCGGTTGCGTTTTCACCGGCCAATTTATAACGACCGTTGTCAGAACTGATTTCGATGCTATAGGTTGATTCGTCTATTGAAAATGTAACAGGCTGATCCGGCAGGTTTTTGAGAGTGTCCAAAAGAATCCGCGCGGGCACAGCAATGTTGCCTTTTTCTTTCGACTCTACCGAGATCTCTGTAATCATGGAGGTTTGCAAATCTGAGGCTGTAACAGTCAGACTACTCTTATCAATTTCAAACAGGAAGTTCTCAAGGATCGGAACTACCGGGTTGGTGGTGATTACCCCGTTGATATTAGAAAGCTGCTTAAGCAGGTAGCTTGAATTAACTATAAACTTCATTGCAAATCAGTGGTTTGTGGTTGTATAGGGCGGTAAAGTTATAAAGAAAAACCAATCAGAAAAATGAATGAATGGGTTGGTTTAGAACTCGAAATAGCTCCTTTTCCGTGCGATTTGAGCAATTTGTTGTGGATTAAATAATGCAGGTAAGTCAGCATTAACCCGGCCCAGAATAACCTGCTCACCTTTTAGTGGTGGAAAAACCTCCAACTGGTATGCCCTGTTGGCAATATCCATTATTGTAATGGAATAAACCGGAGAGGTTTTGAGCAGGCTGTCATACTTCCCGGAAATAGTAGTAGGAAACTGATCTGCCTGAAGATTAAAGACCGACTCCAAATAATTACTCAATTTGGTAGTGTCTGCCACCGCCACTTCATTTATACCAAAAAGTTGGTTGGCAAATGAAACTGTAAAATCCTGATTTACTTGCTGTGGTAAATGAGCGGTCAAACTTTTAAAGTTCTGCCAGTTGAAATTAAAAATTCTTTTATCGCGCCATTCGGAAGCGGTCAATTCGAAAATAGAAGCCACATAAACCCGATACCCAGGTATGGTGATCAGATAGGGAGTCTTAGTTTGCGCTAACTGAAAATAAGTTTCGGTTCTGCGTTCATTACCACTTACCCAAAAATCTTTAACGAGCGCTTCATCTTCGAAGAGTGTAACACGAATGCCGTTATTAACAAGATACTTGCTAACCGAATCCTGAATACCGTCTGCCACCGGACGTTTAGGTTCAGCCTGCAAAATCGTAGCAAAAAATATTTTTACCATCTGTCGGTCTGCTTCGAAAGAACCATTGATCATCCATTTTGATCCATCAAACCTAAGTTCAATGTTGCCTTGCTTACTTTCCATCACAACTTTGTTCACCTCGGTTTGATCCTCTACCCGAAAAAGTTCTTTGTCTACATCAACAGAATTTCTACTACTTCCAAAAAATATAAAAACAATACACAACCCGATAAGTACTACCAGGGAAATTAGCAAACGCATGTTCTTTTTCTCCTGCATCAGAATCGTGTATATTTCATTTTTCTCCCATACGATCTTACTAATCCAAACAGAATAAGAATGACAACCGGAACCACCAGGTTTATTACCTGCCAGAACGATCTTTCCTTACGGATTTTTTCTTTGTCGAGTGGTCGCACCCGAACTTCTTTATTTCTTGCCTTGATCAATCCATTCTCGTCAACGAGGTAAGCAACCATATTCATTAGCAAATCCTGATTAGAGAAGGTATATTGAGTAAACGGATCTAACCCTAACTGCTGCGGATTGCCATCGCGGGGATTAACATCATTGCGGGCCAGGTCGCCATCGGCAACAACAATCATTTTGGTCGACTCACTTTGATCTCTATACCCGGTTGTGTCAACGCCTTCCGGGGCAAATCGATTTTTGTACAGTGATGTAAACTCGCCTTCCAACAAATAAGCAATCGGAATTTTGCCTGACTCAAAATTGCCGTCCTGCATTTGCTTGCGCAGATCGTTTACACCCACTTTGACAGGAGCAGTAACTTTTCTTGAATACTGCGATGAAAACAACAAGGGTGTCTTTGTTACGCCTACCGCTTTTACGGTATCGATACTACTTACAAACTTCAACAAAGAGGCATCCAGGTTTCTGGTGATGGGATGATTGGCATATTGATTAACCAGCGGAAAGAAAGGCCAATCCATTTGCATAATCTGCGGCTGATTGCGGTCGCCACCCACTACAATGGGATATTTTCCAGACACTCCATCCTGAATAAGATCCGGATTGATCCGCACGCCATACTTGAATAATTGATCATCCAGATTAAGATCATATGGAAATGCAAAGTAATCTTCTTCGGAGGCCCGTTTCATATCCGCATCAAGGCGATCGAGCAAAAAGAGAAGCTTGCCACCCCGCATCAGAAACTGGTCCATTTTATATTTATCCTGTTCTGAATATTCGCGCGTGGGTTTGGCTGAGATCAATAAATCATAGCCAGTTATAGCGGTCTTGTTTGCTAGTGAAACTTTAAACACATCATATTGATCCAACAGGGCGTTGTTGAAGCTTGCAAATTCAAGACTGTCTAACTCTCCATGGCCTGTAAGCAAGCCAATACGTTTGCGATCAGTATTGCTTAGCTTGTGAATAGCATTTGCCAACTCAAATTCAATTTCTTCCAGCGATTGATTGATATTTTGCGCACGACTTCCTTTTAACAGCATTACACCGGCTTCAAAACCTTCATAGGAAACCAGGGCACCCGGAAATACAAATTTCTCCACACGCTGACCATCGCGCGTTTCTATTACATTTTTAGGACTAATACCTTTTGAGTTCAGTTCAGTAATAAATTCGTTGCGGGCTTTTTCGTTTGCCGCCTGTAGCGGATTGGTGAATATGTATTGAAGCCGGTTGCCCGAATAAATTTTAAATTCCTCCAGTGTTTCGCGAATGGATTTTTGAAGTCTGCGGAACTCGGGATTCAAATCCTCACCCTCCAAAAAGACTTCTACAAACACATCATCTTCTAAATTATTCAACAGCTCTTTAGTCTGCGGTTGAATTGTATAACGTTTCTCCTCAGTAAGATCAAGACGAAAAAAATAAAATGAGGCAAGCGTATTAAGTAATATCACCAACACCAACCCATTGGCTAGCAATAATAGATCACCCGTTCTTTTGCTTTTCATCCAATTCACCATTGCCTGCTGCTGATAACCACTTTGGTGGTGAGTAAGATAAATCCGGTTACACTTAGAAAATAAATCACATCCCTGCTATCGACCAACCCTTTACTGAGTGCTTCATAATGATACAATATGCCGGCTTGCTTAACGAACAATGCGGCATTTGCACCCAAAGAAGAGAGTGAATCAAATCCTATATAAATAATAAAACATAAGAACGCAGCTAAAATAAATGACACAACCTGATTGGATGTGAGGGATGAAGCCAATAACCCAATAGAACAGAATACCATTGATAGTAAGGCAAGGCCCAGATAGGAACCAATCACTCCAGCTGTATCAATATTACCAACCGGGTTACCCAACCGGTAAATCGTGAAATAGTAAATAACCGTTGGTATCAACGCGAGAAAAACCAATGCCCATGCGGCTAAAAATTTTCCCACCACCACATGCCAGTCGCTTAGGGGTTTTGTTAACAGTAACTCCAGGGTTCCCATCTTTTTCTCCTCGGCAAAACTTTTCATGGTGATGGCTGGAATTAGAAAGATAAACACATAAGGTCCCATCGAGAACAACGTGTCAAGATCAGCGAAACCATAATCCAACACCGATGTTTCGGGAAACACCCACATCATTAAACCTATACCGGTAAGAAAAAATCCTATTACGATATAGGCAATCAATGAATTCAGGAAGCTGTTAAACTCTTTGGCAAATACCTGGATCATACCGCTTCTTTTGAGGTTAATGACCTGAAAATTTCTTCTAGGGTATTCTCTTCTTGTTTCAATCCAATCAATGAAAGTTTTTTGTCGGCTGCAAACCGAAATACTTCCGGACGCAAATCAAAACCCTCTTTCGCAGAAAGACGATAACATCCTTTTCGCAGTTGGATTACTCTTTCAATTCCGGGCAACATCCGTAAATCATCTTCATTCACTTCACCTTCAAACTCAACTTCTACATTTACATTTCCCGTCTGCTTTAATAAATTATTCACAGTATCATCTGCCACAATTTCACCCCGGTTGATAACAATTACCCGATCGCAAATAGCCTGCACTTCCTGCATGATGTGTGTGGAGAAGAGCACTGTTTTATTCTGACTAATATCTTTGATCAGCTTTCGGATTTCTAAAATCTGGTTGGGATCAAGTCCTGTGGTGGGTTCATCCAATATCAATACTTCCGGATTGTGTATCAGTGCCTGAGCAAGCCCTACGCGTTGACGAAAACCTTTGGACAAGGCCTCCATCTTTTTATTTTGCTCCAACCTTAATCCACAAAGGGAAATAATCTCAGGAACCCGCACTTTTAACGTGGAGGATGCAATTTCAAAAATCCTCCCAATAAAATGAAGGTACTCATGCACATACATATCCAGATAAAGAGGATTATGTTCAGGCAGGTAGCCGATCATTTTCCGAACGTGAAGCGACTGCAATGTAACATCATGATCATTTACGCGAACTGAGCCTGATGTTGGAGGCAGGTACCCAGTTGCAATCTTCATGGTGGTAGACTTACCCGCCCCGTTGGGGCCCAAAAACCCAACTATTTCACCCTTCTCAATTGAAAATGAGATATCATTTACAGCTTTTTGCTGACCATAGACTTTGGTAAGATGGGATACGTATAGCGACATTTTTAGCGCTGCAAAAGTAATTTTAAAAGTTGATAGTGCATAAGGTAGAAAGGTTAGTAAAGAAAATTGAGGGGCAGACTTACCTTCCGTTATGTTGGCCTATTAATTGTTCTTGCAAAGACCTTTGAATTTGAGAAATTTGCAAAACATTAATCTTGAACGAAAAATGAGGTTGCTGATTGTTTTATTACTTGGTTTTTCTTCGCTTCAGGTTGCTGCCCAAACTGGTTATGCCATTGACTTCAAAATAAAGGGCTGGAATGATACAACAGTTTATCTGGGGCATTACTATGGCGAACAAACCTATTTAAAAGATACCGCGCGCTCCACCGTAGCGGGGGCTTTCAAGTTTGATAATGCACAAACCTTGCCTCAAGGCGTATATTTTCTTGTACTCGGTAAATCAAAGATTTTTGATTTTGTAGTTGGCTCCAATCAGAGATTTACCATCGAAGGGAATTCCGAAGACTTTATTAATTCCGTTTCTGTAAAGGGAGACGAAGACAATCGACTCTTCTTTGAGAATATGCGATTCAATATGGAGCGCGGCAAGGAGGCTGATCCATTTATTAAAATTCTTAAGGATAGTTCGCTAACCGAAGATCAAAAAAAATCAGCCAGAGAATCCTTTAACAAAATCAATGAACAGGTTGTCAGCCATCAAACTGAATTGGTTGAAAAAAATTCAACAACCCTCACCGCCCGCTTACTGAAAGCTACTCAGCCTATAGATGCTCCTGCTGCACCTAAAAAAACCGATGGTACTATCGACTCAACATTTCAGTTGCGGTATTACCGCGAACACTTCTTTGACAAGTTTGATCTTGCCGATGATGCATTGCTTCGATTACCACGGCCTATTTATCAGGAGAAAATCAAAGAGTATCTGAATAAACTTTATGCACCGGTGCCCGACACCATTATGATGGCGATTGATAAGATGGTTGCCAAAGCAAGGAAGAATCCCGAAACTTATAAATACTTAGTCTGGAACTGTGTGTTCATGTATCAGAATCCTGAAATTATGGGTCTGGATGAAGTGTTTGTGCGATTGTATGATAAATATTTTGCTTCTGGTGAAATGAATTTTTGGGTGAGTGACCAGATCAAGCAAAACCTAAAGGATTATGCTGAAAAACTGCGCCCAAGTCTGGTAGGGAAAACCGGAGCCAACCTGATCATGCAAGATCAAAACCTGCAACCCCGATCCATGTATGACATCAAAAACAAATACACCATTCTGTGGATTTTTGATCCTGACTGTGGCCATTGCCGAGAGGAAACGCCTAAGTTGGTTGAGTTCTACAACAAGAGCCGAGCGAAATTTGATTTAGAGGTATATGCTGTATCGTCAGATACCTCCATTCAAAAAATGAAAAACTTCATTAAAGAAATGAAAACAACCTGGATTACTGTAAATGGGCCCCGCTCTTATATTCCTCAACATTACTCCAAGTTGTATCACTCGGATACTACCCCATCACTCTATATACTTGATAATAAGCATAAAATCATTGGTAAAAAGTTACCCGTGAAGCAGTTGGAAGATTTTTTTATCAAACACGAGAAATTCATTCAAGCCAAAAAGGCAGCTCCCGCGAAAGGAACCTGACAAATTCTTGAACCTATAATCCCGACTCACGACAGTTTTTTGAGGGTTTGATTAAAAAAATGGTCAGGCCATGCAACTATTTACCCAAATCGAAGTATCTATTAAAGTAAATTCAAACAAATGGCACTTTTAGACACATTGTTCGGCAAAAAGAAGAAGGAATTCAGGGCTAGTTGCCAGATTACTAAGGAGCCCATTGAAAAAGGATATGGTTATTTACTGACTACTGCTCAGATAGTCACTTCTAAAAGATATTGGGATATGATCATGACTGAGCCTGAAACCATGTCCTACACCCTTTCTCATTTCAAAAATCAATCCAGCGGTACACAGATGCGGTCGATGATATTTGAAAAATATGCTACCGTGGCAAAGCCGTGGATCATCTCTGATTCCATCATCAACTATTTTGAAGTAGATAAAACTGAAGCTCGCGAAAATGCAAAGAAATGGTGGGAGACAGAAGGTACCTACTCGCCTATCAACATTGGCCCGGCATCTCAAATTTTAGAGGAGCCCCTTTACAAACTTTCGAAGGAATACGCAATTCTTGAGGCAGGAAGAGAGAAGGTAAGACTATCCTAGTTTTTTCGTTCGATTGTAAACTGAACAAGATCTTCCAGCGAAGTCTTGTATTCAGATGCAGGAAAAGTATTAAGCACTTGTAACGCTTCTGCGTGATAGCCCCGCATCTTCGTATTGGCATATTCAATGCCACCCGAAGTTTTTACAAAGTCAATTACATATTTAACCTTTTTTGAGTTTTCGCTGTCATTCTTGACGATACCAATGATCTTTCGTTTCTCCAACCAGGACGCTTTGGAAAGTGAATGGATAAGTGGCAATGTCATCTTCTTTTCTTTAATATCAATACCCAACGGTTTACCGATTTCATCCTCCCCATAATCAAATAAGTCATCCTTTATTTGAAAGGCCATGCCGACCAACTCACCGAACGTCTTCATGTTTTTGATTACCTCCGGAGACGCCCCTACCGAACTGGCACCTACCGCGCAACACGATGCAATTAATGAGGCTGTCTTTTGTCGGATGATCTCATAGTAGATTTCTTCGGTGATATCCAGATGTCGGGCTTTCTCCATTTGCATCAATTCTCCCTCGCTCATTTCTTTTACTGCATCCGTACAGATAGACAGCAGATCATAGTCTTTGTGCTCAAGGGCGAGAAACAATCCTCGCGTGAGCAGGAAGTCTCCTACCAACACTGCGATTTTGTTTTTCCACAGGGCATTTACGGAAAAAAAACCCCTGCGGTAATTTGAGTTATCCACCACGTCATCATGCACCAGGCTGGCTGTATGAACCAACTCAATCAAGGAGGCGCCCCGATACGTTGACTCATTGATCTGACCACAGGCACCGGCACTCAAAAAGATAAACATAGGCCGCATCTGTTTGCCTTTGCGCTTCACGATGTAGCTCATGATCTTATCCAACAAGAGAACCTTGGTTTTCATGGAAGCCCTGAACTTTTGTTCAAACTCGGCCATCTCCCGGGCCACCGGGGCCTTTATAATTTCCAGATTTTTGGTCATGAGATGCAATAATAAGCAATCAATGGAATAGTAAACATCAAATAGTTAGGGATAGTTATGTTTTCAAAAAATGGGTTGGCCACCTGCAACTGGCAACTAATTGCTAATTTCGATGCCATGAACGGAGGAAGTAAGAACCTGGAGCAAACGGCACTTGCCTTAATTGTGCAGGCCATTGCTTTTCGTGCCTCCCGGTTGCTTTGGTTTTTGGCGGACCTTTTTATCTACGATACGGTCCAAAAATTAAAACCCGGATCAACCTTTTCCCTCACCCTATTAAAGAAAATATTTAGTTGGCTATCCGGACAATCAACCGATAAATACCTGATCAATGAAACAAATCAAGTCTAAAAGAAAAGCGGTTCTCAAACAGCTAAATGAACACTTAACTGAACATGAGCATACTGCCTTAGATAATAAGGTCATACTCGAATTGATTTCGTACGATGAAAATTCCTACGATTATAAAGATAACATAGCTATTGATGACCTTTTAGAGCAATGTAACCTAAAGCGAATAAACTGGATCAATGTCGATGGCTTATCAGATGGAGAACTGATCAAAAAAATCAGCAAAAAATTTGATCTGCATTACCTGCTTTTGGAAGACATTCAAAATACCGACCACCAACCCAAGGCCGATGAATATGAGAATCACCTGTTCTTTACTTTAAAGATGTTGTACCGTATTGATGGGCAAAACAACATCGACTACGAACATATCAGTTTTGTGTTGGGCAAAAATTACGTCTTGTCTTTTCAGGAAAAAGAAGGTGATATTTTTGACAGTCTTCGAAACCGGATCAAACAAGACACCAATATCATTCGAAAAAGAGGTGCTGATTATCTTTTGTATCGTTTAGTCGATAGCATCGTGGATAGCTATTATTCGATACTTGAAAACATAGGCCGGCAGGTTGAAGAAATTGAAGATAGTATCTCGAATAATCCTACGGTAGAAGATTTTCAACGCATACAAAAGTTACGCAAGGAATTTATTTACCTGCGCAAAGTTGTTTACCCGTTGCGTGAAGCTCTAAATAAGGTTGTTAAAAATGAAGACGGGTTTATAGAAGATAGGAATGTGAAATACTATTCCGATGTATATGATCACGTAATCCATCTGATTGACTCGCTGGATACCTACAAAGACCTTACTTCTACACTCATGGATTTATACATGAATACCATCAACTATAAGATGAATGAAGTCATGAAACTTCTGACCATTATTACTGTCATCTTCATTCCCCTCACCTTTATTGCCGGGGTTTACGGTATGAACTTCAGGAATATGCCTGAGCTGGAATGGACGAATGGCTATTTTGGTGTGCTTGCCATCATGGGTGTGATTTTCTTTGTTATGATCATCTACTTCAGGCACAAAAAGTGGTTCTGAAGGTATTGACTTAGGATGTTGTAATTAGTTTAACCTCTACAGTCTCAGGTAAGGTTTGATTAATTTTTTGAATCTTTATTTTATAGTTAAACAATTCAAATTCATCACCTTCTTTCAACATGGGGCGTTCATAGGTAAGCAAGCCAGCAAGCGTTTCGTATTCCTCCGCTTCCGGAAAGGGGACTTCCAGTAATTTGTTTATATCATGCAGGGAAGATTGAGCGGCAATCTGAAAGGTAAGCTGGTCAATGGGTACTACAATCTGCTGTTCATGATCGTGTTCATCCTGAATTTCTCCCACCAGTTCTTCCAGAATATCCTCCAGCGTAACCAAGCCAATAATTCCACCAAACTCACTCACCACAAATGCCATCTGGGCTTTGGTTCGTTGAAAATCCCGAAGCAATACATCGATAGGTTTTGTTTCCGGTATAAAGTGTACCGCCCGCATGATGTCTTTCAGGCTTTTATTATTGTTAAGAATGTAAACGGATACAATGTCTTTTGAGTGGACCACACCAATTACTTCATCTTTAGATTGCTCGTAAATCGGATACCGCGAATAGCCTTCTTTCAACACAATATTCATGGCTTCCGCAATAGAAGTGTCTGCTTTGATCATACTCATTTTAACCCGGGGCACCATTACTTGCCGGGCCACGCGGTTATCAAAGTCAAATACATTTTGAATCAACTCGCGCTCGCTCGACTCTATGGCACCTCCCTCCTCACTTTCAGCAATAATCAGTTTTAATTCTTCTTCCGAATGAATCTCCATCTCACTCATGGGCTTTATACCAAATATCTTCAGGATCAGATTTGCAAATCCATTCAATAACCAGATGAAGGGGCGGAAAATGAAATAAAATACACGCAAGGCAATGGAAACCCGTAATGTGGTGCTGGCAGGATAGCGAATAGCGATCGACTTTGGGGCTAACTCCCCAAAAACAATGTGCATGATCGTAAGAATGAGGAACGCTATCGGCAAAGCAATACTGTGGGCGGTAGCTTCGCTCATCTCCAATCCCATCGAATTCATGGTATTTAGTACAATCCGCGAAACAACATCTTCTCCTACCCATCCCAGACCCAAACTGGCCAGCGTAATCCCCAGTTGGGTGGCAGCCAGAAAACCATCCAGGTTATTAACTATGATTTTGGCAGCATCTTTCGATAATGTGCCCTTTTCGAGCGCAATTTGAGAAGAACGAACTTTTACAATCGCAAATTCAGCTGCAACAAAAAAGCCATTTAAAAGGACGAGAGAGACTGTAATTAGGATATCTATGGCCATTGGTTGATCAAACCGCAAATTTAAGAAGAAACCCCATTTTAAGTAGGTTAATTTTTTAGATGTACCTTTTCGGCCAAAAATGAAAAAAGATTTTATCTTTCGGATACCCTAAACCAACCTTTCATGTTATTGGCCATCACTTTATTGCTCGTAGGCTTTGTTGTTCTCATAAAAGGTGCTGATTTTCTTGTCAGTGGTTCTTCATCGGTAGCCAAAAAATTTAACATCTCCAATATTGCCATTGGCCTCACCGTAGTAGCCTTTGGCACATCAACACCAGAGTTGCTGGTAAGCATTACCTCCTCCCTGAAAGGTTATAATTCAGCAGCATTCGGAAATGTGATTGGTAGTAATAATTTCAACCTGCTTTTGATCCTTGGTGTAGCTGGACTAATTTATCCACTTGTCGTTCTTCGAAACACAATACGCTATGAAGTACCCCTTTCGTTGGTGGCAGCCCTTGTTCTCTATATACTGGTTAATGATACGCTGATATGGGGAAGTGAAACCAATGTATTAAGTCGACTTGATAGTTTTATCCTGCTTGGCTTTTTTGGTTTGTTCATGATGTACATCTACCGCACCATGAGTTCCTCTTCGGATCTTGATTCAGGCAGTGATTCTATCAAAATCTATTCAACCCCCATGGCCGTGGGATTAATGGTTTTAGGCATCATGATGTTGGTAGGCGGAGGAACATTAGTGGTTGATAACGCCATTGCTATTGCACAACATTACGGGCTGAGTGATAAATTAATTGGACTTACGATACTCGCTGCTGGTACCTCGCTTCCCGAACTTGCAACATCCGCAGTAGCCGCTTATAAGAAGAATACGGATATCGCTATTGGCAATGTGATTGGGTCCAATATATTCAACATTCTGTTTATTCTTAGTATCACTGGCTTAATTCGCCCGTTGCCCTTTGACATTGCTTTGGATTTTGATTTGTATGTGTTGGGAGCGGCTACCATCGTCCTTATGATATTTATGTTTACACTGAATACACGCAAACTTGATCGTTGGGAAGCTTTCCTGTTGCTTTCGGGTTACATCGTGTATACAATTTATCTTATCGGGATGGAATAATCCATGTCCTCACGATCGCTTATCCGCATTGCCTTAGTCGCCTATAGCCTGTTAATCCTTGCAGGCTCATCCATACCTAGCCATCAAATTCCTAAAGGATTTGAATTAACGCCCGATAAGCTTATTCACTGTGTTGAGTATCTGATTTTAGGACTTTTGATTTTCCGATGGCTTAATCTTGAATTCACAATCCAAAATACCTACGCCCTTTTTATTATTACCTTACTGATTGGTTCAACTTTTGGCGCATTAGATGAAAATTACCAACGATTAACGCCAGGCCGAACACCGGATGTATGGGATTGGGTATTGGATACCATTGGGGTATTGATCGCAGCGACAATTGGCTCAATCTATTGGCGAAAATGACCCAACAAAAAAGCCCTGACATGCAGGGCTCTTTTTATCATTGTTACGAGACTTTAGTTTACCTTCTTCTCCAATTCAGTAATCTTAGCTTGTGCCTCTTCCTTTCCTAAGGAAAGTGATTTCTTATAGAGTTCAACTGCTTCCATTAGCGTTTCCTTTTTCTTTTTTGGCGCCAGCTTTGTTCTGTTCGCTGCTTCTTCTACAGCTTGTGCCCGTGCAAAATAAGAATCGGCCTCACTCACCTTGCTGGAAATCATAAGTTCCTGAATCTTTGCCTCAATTAGTGCCAACTCTTGCTGCTTGGCAAGTATCTGCGACTCTTTGTCATTTAATTCTGCTTCTTGTAAGCCCACAGTGGTAATCAAATTCTGATTTTCATTGCGCAGTTGATCCACATGTTCATTCAATGCTGCTATTTCTTTATTGCGTTCCTCCAGATCAGCCTTCAGTTTTTTAATGGTTGCTGACAAAGCATTCGTATTTCCTTTTGACTTCTTCAAAGACTTCTCAAGATCTTCAATTTTGTTTTCCGTGTCCTTTACATAATTATTGATGTCTTTCATTCTTGAAGTGTAATCATCATAGGTAGTGCCTTCCACCATGTTTACACGTAGGAGTTGACGGCTTGCATCAATCGAATCCATCAATACCCCAACCTCTTGTAGGGTGGTGGCAAATTGCTGACTCGTTTGCAGCTCGTTTTTTAAAGAGTCAACTTGAGATTTGAGTTTTTCGGCCTCACCGCCACAGCTTATCATGACGGTACCGATTGAACATACGAATAAAAGTTTCTTCAGCATAACGGTTGTTAGTTTAGTATGGTAAAATTACAGTCTTTACTTTGGTTCATGATAGAAGAACAAAAAAAATATTCAAACACAGTGAAATCCTTCGACAACCTGTAAATTGCACCGTTTTTAGAGTCATATTTCTCTTTTAAATGCCCAAATTGATAACCACGCGAACGCGTATTGCAGACCTGGGCAAACCCCGCATCATTGTAATTGGCGGTGGGTTTGGAGGGTTGGAAGTAGTTAAAGGTCTAGAGAGCATTAAGGCTCAGGTAGTACTTTTCGATAAGTTCAATCACCATACATTCCAACCGCTGCTTTACCAGGTAGCTACTTCTGGTTTAGAAACCAACTCGATTGTTGCCCCTTTTCGAAAATTATTTGGAAGTCAGTCTGACTTCTATTTCAGGTTGGGCGAAGTGAAGAAAATCAAACCTGAAGAAAATTACATTGAAACTTCCATTGGCGGGGTGAAGTATGATTATCTTGTAATTGCAACCGGAGCCGTTACCAACTTTTATGGAATGACGGAAGTAGAAAAGTATTCTTCATCCATGAAAAACATCGTTGATGCTACCAAGCTCAGAAATAAGATTATCCGGCAATTGGAGTATGCATTACTCACGGAAGACCAAGAGGTAATGAATAGCCTGATGGATTTTGTGATCGTTGGTGGTGGACCTACTGGTGTAGAATTATCAGGCGCACTGACAGAATTAAAAAAGAATGTATTCCCAAAAGACTACAAAGAATTGGACATGCAACAAATGGATATACATTTGATTGAAGCATCGCCCCGATTGTTAAATGGCATGTCCGATATTGCAGGACAAAAAGCACTTGAGTTCTTAACCGAGATGGGTGTAAAGGTGCACTTGAATGCAGCCGTAAAATCCTACGATGGGTATGAAGTAGTTCTCAGCACCGGAGAAAAACTTGTTTCGCGTTCATTGATTTGGGCGGCCGGTGTAAAAGGAAATCCCATTGAAGGAATGAACCCTGAACTTATAGGCCGGGGAAACCGATTGATGGTGGACGAGTTTAATCGTGTAAAAGGCCACGAAAATATTTTTGCCATTGGAGATGTAGCGCTGATGGAGGGTGATGTAAAAGCACCGAAGGGCCACCCGATGATGGCACCCCCTGCGCAACAACAAGGGCGATTAGTCGCCAGGAATATCAAGAATCTGATGCTGAAAAAACCCTTAAAACCTTTTCGCTATTTTGACAAGGGATCGATGGCTACGATAGGCAGGCATAAAGCCGTTGTCGATATGAAAGGCATTCGCTTCCAGGGATTTTTTGCCTGGTATGTATGGATGTTCGTTCACCTCATGTCGATCGTTGGTTTTCGCAACAAAGTGTTTACTTTTTTCAGTTGGATGTGGAATTACTTTTCTTACGACCGCAGTAATCGGTTAATCATTGGTCGTAATGAGGAGAAAATAAATCAGGAAGAATTAAGTAAGCACACAAGCTGATGGATTCAGGAAAAGATCCAAAACTAAGTAAAGCATCGGCTGCCGGAATACTGGTAGCCATGGGTATTATTTATGGTGATATCGGAACCTCGCCAATTTACACCCTACGTTTTATTGTTGGCAATAATGTAATTACCGAAGAACTAATTTTTGGTGGTCTATCCTGTGTCTTTTGGACCCTCACCTTAATTACCACCATCAAATATGTTTACCTTGCACTGAATGCCGATAACAAAGGGGAAGGCGGAATTTTTGCACTCTATGCGTTAGTAAGAAGATACAAAGCCCGGTGGGTTATTTTTCCCGCTATTATTGGTTGTTGTACCCTTATTGCCGATGGTTTTATTACTCCGGCAATTAGCGTTACCTCCGCTATCGAAGGGTTACGTTCATTGAATCCTGATATTACAGAACAGACCATCATCACTATCGTAATTGCCATTTTGCTTGCCTTGTTTATTTTCCAGCAATTTGGAAGCAGTGTGGTAGGCAAAACATTTGGTCCGGTTATGCTGATCTGGTTCTTGTTTATCGGTTCCATCGGCATGTTCCACCTCGTTGGAAATATGTCTGTGCTCAAAGCAATAAACCCGGTGTATGCCTATGAGCTGCTGGTAAAGTATCCAGGCGGGTTTTGGATTTTAGGGGCAGTGTTTTTATGTACCACCGGGGCCGAAGCGATGTATTCCGATCTGGGACATTGTGGAAAATCGAATATCCGGGCGGGATGGTGGTTTGTAAAATTCTGCTTGTTATTAAGCTATTTTGGCCAGGGCGCCTGGTTGTTGGAACACCAGGGAACAACACTGGATGGTGCAATTCCTTTTTTTGAAATCATGCCTCAGGCGTTACTTTTTGTGGGTGTGATTATTGCCACGTTCGCTACTATCATTGCCAGCCAGGCATTGATCTCCGGCACGTTTACCTTGGTCAACGAAGCTATGAAGCTTAAACTTTGGCCGGCTACCCGAGTTCGTTACCCAAGTCAGTTAAAAGGTCAGATCTATATTCCCGCCATTAACTGGATTTTAATGTTTGGTTGTATCCTGGTGGTACTCTATTTCAAAGAATCAGATGCCATGCAGTCAGCGTATGGGTTGGCGATCACCTTTGATATGCTTATGACTACTTCGTTATTGGTGTATTATTTTACCACATCTAAAAAATCTACCATTCGATCCTCCGTGCTTGCGCTTTTGTTCTTTTCTATCGAAGGAGCATTTCTGGTCTCGAACCTGAGCAAGTTTACTCATGGCGGTTGGTTCTCCTTTTCGATTGCGTTTATATTCTTTCTAATGATGTATGTTTTATTACGTGCCCGGATTCTAAGGGACCGGCATACAGAGTTTGTCGATTTGAAACATTACGTACCATTAATTCAGGACTTACAGGCTGATAACTCGGTGCCGAAAGAGGCTACAAACCTTGTGTATATGGCAGTCGCTAATAGTAAGCGTTACATCGATTCGAATATTATTTATTCTATTTTCAAGAAACGACCTAAGCGGGCCGATGTGTATTGGTTTGTGCATGTAGATACCGTGGATAGTCCGTATACGTCAAAATATTCCGTAGACACAATCATTCCAAAAAAGTGCTTTTTCATACGGATTAAATTAGGCTTTAAATCAGATCATCGTGTTAACCTACTTTTTAATAAGATATTACACGATATGGCCGACTCTGCCGAAATTGATTTGACGAGTCATTATGATGCGCTTCAGAAACACAGTATGCCGGCAGATTTTAAATTTATTATCCTGCATTCTCTCGCTTCGGTTGACAGTGAAATTTCAACATTCGATAACCTGATTATTCAGGGATACCGTCTCATTAAGAAAATCAGCTTATCAACAGAAGCAATGTATGGCCTGGAACTAGCCAACGTAGAAGTAGAACGAGTGCCAATCATGGTGGGGCCACCTGCCAAAGTGCGCATCAAACGCGAAAAAGAAGAAAGTGAGCGCGAAAAAGAGTCTCGCTACCACGGGCATTAAGATGGTCGGTTGCGGACAGTGTCGTTCGTAAATGAGCGACTCAAAAATTTAAAAGCTGCTTAATCTTACCAAATGGCTGGTTTTCATACTGGCACCTTATTGGAATATCCGATAGCCAAACGCTATCGAAATGCTTCGTAACTATTTCAAAATCGCCATCCGCAGTCTTTTTAAGAACTCGGTTTATTCGTTTATCAATATTACCGGCCTCTCTATCGGTATAGCCAGTTCTGTTCTGATTTTATTATGGGTGGCGGATGAATATTCTTATGATCGGTTCCATAAGAATTACGACTCTGTTTATAAACTCTATCAAAGCCAGCAATGGGCACAGGGTATTGGAACCGGACCCGCTATGCCCTATCCGCTCAAAGAAGTTATTAAGGATAAATCCAGCCAGATTAAAAATGTAGTGATGACCAACTGGGGCGAAGGCAATATGCTTCAAGTGGGTGAAAAGCGTTTGAATAAAATGGGATTAAGTGCCAGCGAAGACTTCTTTAAAATTTTCAGCTTTGATATGGTGAAAGGAGATCCCAACACGGCTTTGTCTGATCCTACTTCTATTGTAATTACTGAATCAACAGCGAAAGCATTTTTTGAGCAACAAGATCCTATTAACCAAACAATAAAAATCGATAATGGGCAGGAACTGAAAGTGACGGGTGTAATAAAAGATGTACCCCACCAGTCATTTTTTAGATTTGATTATGTAATGCCCTTTGCCTATTACGAGGCAACTCAAAGTTGGGTACGCTACTCCAAAGACAATTGGAATAATAACTCTTTTCAAATGTATGTGCTGCTTCAGCCTGGTGCTACCGCGGCTGAAGTAAATAACAGCATCGAAAGTATTTTAAAGGATAACAATCCAAAAGCTCCTACGGCAAAACTCTTTCTCCATCCCATGAGTAAGTGGAGACTCTATTCCAATTTTGAAAACGGTGTTAACACAGGCGGTATGATTGAATATGTTCAATTATTTACGGCCATTGCCATTTTTGTATTGGTCATTGCCTGCATCAACTTTATGAACCTGGCCACGGCCCGCAGTGAAAGCCGGGCGCGGGAAGTAGGAATTCGCAAAAGTGTGGGTTCGCGAAGAAAGGAGTTAATTTTTCAGTTTCTCGGAGAGTCAGTGATGGTAACATTCCTTTCCTCGGTGCTGGCTATTGTAGTTGTGGAACTGGTATTGCCTTCGTATAATCTATTGGTAAATAAAAATATTTCAATTGATTACACGGATCCGTGGCTTTGGTCGATTGCCTTTGGATGGGTATTTGTGATCGGAATTTTTGCAGGCAGTTACCCGGCCTTTTATCTTTCTTCGTTTCAGCCTGTGAAAGTATTAAAGGGGAAAATTAATGTTGGCAAAGGCGCAACCACGCCACGCAAGGTATTGGTAACTCTTCAGTTTGGTTTCTCCATCTTTCTGATCATTGGCACCATTGTTATTTATCAGCAAATCATGCATGTAAAAAATCGCGACATGGGATATGATCGTGAAAACTTAATGCAAATCTGGACCAACGGAGAGTTAGAAACGAATTTCCAGACTATACGGGAAGAACTGGTTCGTACCGGTGTTGTAAAATCAGTTTGCAAGAGCAACAGTCCTATTACCTCCATATTTTCAAACAACGAAGTGAAATGGGAAGGTATGCCCACCGAGCAGAGGGTCTCCTTCGCTACCATCGCTACCGAATATGACTACACAGAAACCATGGGCATAAAAATGCTGGAAGGCCGCGATTTTTCCAGGGAGTTCAAAAGTGACTCGATGGCCGTCATTGTAAATCAAGCTGCGGTTGACTTGATGGCCATGGAAGATCCAATTGGTCAGAAAATATTTTATAATGATCAGGAACTTGAAATTATTGGGGTGATGCCTAATGTCGTGATGGCTTCCCCTTACCAGCCTGTTGAAGCGATGACATTAATTTTTGATCCGACCTGGAGCAGTACGATCACGTTGCGATTGAACAAAACCGAAAACCTGGCAGAATCAATTAACCTGGTTGAAAGTATATTTAAAAAACTTAACCCAACCTATCCGTTCGAATTTAGATTTGCGGATGCTGATTTTGAACAAAAGTTTGCCACCATTAATTTAATCAGCAGGCTCGCCACTATATTTGCCACCTTGGCTATCATCATTACTTGCCTTGGGCTTTTTGGTCTGGCCGCATTCACAGCCGAACAGCGAACGAAAGAAGTCGGTATCCGCAAGGTGATGGGCGCTTCGGTTTCAAGTTTGGTATTTTTAATTTCCAAAGATTTTTCTCGACTGGTAATTGTTGGTTTCCTCTTCTCCGGCCCGATAGCATGGTGGTTCCTAAGCAATTTTCTTGAGCGGTATGAATACAGAACTACCGTCATGTGGTGGGTGCTGCCGTTGGCGGGTGCCGGAGCACTGATACTTGCCCTAATCATTGTAAGCACACAGGCCTTGCGAGCGGCTACAGCCAATCCTTCACAAAGTTTGAGAAGTGAATAAATTTTAAAAATTAAGACTTACATAAACTGAGAAATTTCTATAAGTATTTTAAAATACTAAAACATGATTCGCAATTACCTTACTACCGCTTTCCGCATATTGATGCGACAAAAGTCCTATTCTGCGATAAATATTTTAGGACTTACGCTTGGGATAACCAGCACTTTGTTATTGATGCTTTATATAACCGATGAACTCAGTTATGACAAGTTCCATCCGGATGCTAACAGAACATATCGGGCTACTTTTAAAGCTAAACTTCAGGACAGAGAAATTGCTACCGTCTTTACGGGGATACCCATGGCAGAAGCCCTGCTCAAGGATATCCCGGCTGTTGAATCAACCTTGCGTATTACAAAATGGAATACAATTCCAGTACGCTACGAAGACAAAACATTTACCGAAAGAAATTTTCTATTAAGCGATTCAAATTTTTTTGAATTCTACGCGTACAAACTTTTAGTTGGAAATCCCAAAACTGTGCTTGACGGACCAAACAAAATTGTCATCACAGAATCAACTGCCAGAAAATATTTTGGATACTCAGGGCCCGGTGATCTATCCCCTATCGGAAAAACATTCGCCATTGGTAGTCAGGGCGAAACGAAAGCTGAAGTTACCGGAATTGCAGCCGATGTACCACACAATTCACATCTCAAGTTTGATTTTTTGCTTTCGCTCTCAACTTCCCAAATGTTGGATTATCCCATGTGGCTGAATAGTGCAGTTGTCACATACTTCAAAATCCATCCAGAAGGTAAAATTGAAAGTGTTAATGACAAGTATAATTATTTTGTAGAAACGTATGTGGCGAAGGAGATTCAACAGTTCCTTAAAATGGACTTGCAGCAGTTTAACAATTCCGGAAGTATGGTTGGATTTGAAAGTCAAGCCCTTCTTGATATTCACCTACGTTCTCAATTTTCCGATGAACTGGAACCCAATGGTAATCTTGAATATCTGTATTTGATTGGCACTATCGCGGCCATGATTATTCTATTGGCCTGCATCAACTTTATGAATTTAAGTACCGCCCGTGCCGCTAACCGGGCCAAAGAAGTAGGCATACGAAAAACCATTGGTGCACTACGCAATCGCCTGATCGGTCAATTCATGGTTGAGTCTTATTTGTATACGGTGGTAGCAGTAGTATTAGGTCTCGTGCTGGTGTCTCTTGCATTGGATCCTTTCAATATAATAACATCGAAGAACATCACACTTACCAATATTTTCAATCCAACATTTATTATCGGCCTGGTTCTATTTACTTTGGTGATTGGCCTGATAGCAGGAAGTTATCCTGCTTTTTATCTTACCGCGTTCAAGCCAGCCGAAGTGTTAAAGGGAAAGGTGCGCTCAGGCATGAAAAGTTCCGGGGTAAGAAATGGACTGGTCGTTTTTCAATTTTTTATTTCCATCTCACTCATCATAGCTACCCTGATTGTGTTCCAACAATTAAAATACGTTCAACAACAAAATCTAGGATTTAACAAAGACAATATTCTTTGTTTGATGCACACGATGAATCTTACGAAAAATAGTGCAGCCTTTAAAAGCGAATTGCTTCAGTATCCGGAGATTACCGCAGCTACCTATTCGAACCGCATGCCGCCTTATATTGATTGGAACTCTACGTTTCGGGTTGTGGAATCCGGGGAGGAACATCTGTTAACAGTTTATACTGTTGATCATGATCTTATTAAAACGATGGGGTATGAAGTAGTGGCAGGTCGTTTCTTTTCGCGTGACTTTCCTGCGGACTCCAGTCGTATTTTAATAAACGAAACGGCCCTGCGTCAATTTGGCTGGGATTCTTTTGAAGGAAAGAAAATTATGTCCCGATTCAATACCATGGAAGAAAGAGAGGTAGAAGTAATTGGGGTTTTGAAAGATTTCAATTTTGAGACCTTGAAAAGCACAATCCGTCCCATGATCATCTTCCTGGGAGGTGAACCAAACTTTGAAATGGGCGTTAGATTTGCATCGGGTGATGCCCAAAAAAATCTGGCCATCGTTGAAAGTGTTTGGAAAAAATATGCGCCTGATGCACCCTTCGAATACAGTTTTCTGGATGCGAATTTTGATGCAACCTTCAAATCCGAACAACGCATGGGGCAACTTTTCATAATCTTCACAGGCTTGGCGATTCTCATTGCCTGTTTAGGTCTTTTAGGCCTTGCAGCGTTTAGTGCTGAACAACGAACCAAAGAAATTGGCATTCGGAAAGTGATGGGCGCTACTGTTCCCAATCTTATCTTTTTAATGACAAAAGATTTTTCACGGTTAGTCATGGTCTCTTTTATTATCGCTGCGCCTGCTGCCTGGTGGGCGCTTGACAAATTCCTGCAACGCTATCCTTACCATATTGATTTTCCCTGGTGGGTTTTACTGGTGGCCGGGACTCTTGCGTTATTATTTGCAATCTTAATTGTAAGTACCCAGGCCTTGCGGGCTGCCACGGCCAATCCCTCACAGAGTTTACGAAGCGAGTGACTATGGTCTTAAACTAAATGACTTACTGATTCATCGTTGAATAAAATAGCTGCACCATGATAAAAAGTTTTTTCATCATCGGATTTAGAAATCTTCTGAAACAAAAAGGATATTCCGTCATCAAAGTTGCAGGATTGGCTTTCGGCTTGGCCGCCAGCTTAATCATCTTTTTATTTATTCAGGAAGACCTATCATACGACACCATGCATTATAATTATGATCGCATAGGCAGGTTGCTTACCATTGATAATGGTGAAGGTGTAAGCAGCAAATTAGTAGGCGTTACACCACCTCCCCTGGGGCCAGCCATCGAAGCTGAACTCCCGGAAGTAATAAAGAGTGCGCGCCTTTCCGGGGGAAGCCGCCAGGATATAAGTTATGAAGACAAATCTCTGAAGTGTGATGCATTTTTCCGTTCCGAATCTTCCCTCTTTGAGATTTTTGACTTTCCGATTATCGCTGGGAAAACTGAAAAGATGTTGGATGAGCCCAACTCGATCGTGATCACACAATCCTTAGCGAACCGCATCTTCGGGACCGAAAACCCAATTGGAAAAACAATCAGACTCAATCAGACGACCGATTTACATGTGACTGCAGTAGCTGCCGACTTGCCTCGCAATTCACACATTCAATTCGATATGCTGCGGTCAATGACACCCGCTCAACATGAAGATGGGTATCGTCAGTATCTGGAAACCTGGCAAGGCATCAGCATGTTCACCTACTTGTTATTGGATCGTCCGATAGAGGTGAATGACATCAACACCAAACTTCAGGCGATCAGCAAAAAGAACAATGCGGTTGAATTCTTCCTACCCGTTATTCAACCCTTACAGGATGTGCACTTACATTCAAAAGAAATACTTTTCGAAACCAATGCAAACAAATCCGATATTTTGAATGTATATGTGCTATCCACCATCGCCATATTAATCTTAATTTTAGCAGCCGTCAATTTCATGAATCTGGTGACCGCAAAATCAACCGGACGTGCGAAAGAAATAGGTATGCGCAAAGTTATTGGAGCGGTACGTTATCAACTCATTGTCCAACATCTCGTTGAATCCATCCTGGTCACCTTTATTGCGGCCTTGCTTGCCATCACCGTAGTCTTTGCATTCATGCCTGTATTGAACAGTACCTATCACCGATATGCTGATTTTTTTGAACTGCTTTCTTCAATAAATCTTATTTGGATCACAGCGTTCATCTTGAGTGTTGGCATTCTTGCAGGTCTTTATCCTGCGTTTGTGCTTTCTTCCTTTAAGCCCGTAGCAGTACTAAAAGGTGCATTTAAAAATTCAACGAGTGGTATTCAACTTCGCAGGGTGCTTGTCGTATTACAATTCACGATTTCAATAGCCTTGATGGTGGGCACCGGAATTGTGTACCAGCAAATGAAATTCATTTATTCCACTGACTTGGGATATAACCGGGACCAGGTACTAACCATCCAGCAAACCGGGCAACTGGTAAGTCGATCCACAACTTTAAAAAATGAATTGCTAAGAAACCCGCACATAGTTGCCGTGGGAACCTCGACCGTAAGATTAGGACAACAACTAGGTCGCACCCAGATCTATCCGGAAGGCGCAAGCAATGAAACGAATATTATAACCAGTATTATGGCGGTAGATGAATCCTTTTTGCCCACGATGAACATGTCGATGGTAGCGGGAAGGAATTTTTCACTTGATTTCAATGACTCCCTGAGCATGATCATCAATGAAGAAATGATGCGGCTCTTAAAATGGAATGAAGCGGTGGGTCGAAAAATTAGTTTACAAAGCGGACCCAACCCAACGGATCTAACTGTATATACTATTGTAGGTGTTGTGAAAGATTTTCACTTCGCTACGATCCGCCATCGACTTGAGCCTTTGTTTATGCTTTACAACCAAAACAATAATTCGATGGCTATCAAGGTCAAATCTGAGAATGCAAGCGAGGCCATCGCTGCCATTGAAGAAGGCTGGAAAAAAGTGAATCCTGGCTCCACCTTTGAATATGATTTTCTGGACGAACAGTTTGCGAATCTCTATCGTAATGAGCAAGCCTTCGCTTCCATGTTTACTCATTTTACAGGGCTTGCCATTATTATTGCCGGACTGGGTCTGTTCGCACTCTCGGCCTTTACTGCGGAGCAACGCAAAAAAGAAATCGGCATTCGCAAAGTATTGGGTGCAAGCAATGGCACCATCCTGGTGAAACTTTCATCCGAATTTGTATTGTTAGTGGGAATTGCTTTCGTGCTCGCCAGTGGGCTGGCATACTTTGTTATGGAAAAGTGGCTAGGAGATTTCCAATACAGTATTCAGATCGGGTTCGGAGTTTTCGTGCTGGCAGGAGTAGCCTCACTAACAATTGCCATGCTTACCATTAGCTTTCAGGCGTTAAAAGCTGCCTTCCGTAATCCCGTGGATAGTCTTAGAAGTGAATAATCTAACGCCCACACGGTATACTACCTTCAAAAAATTAATTAGAAATGTTTAAAAATTATTTCCTTATCGGCCTGCGAAATTTACTTCGCTCACCTTTGTTTTCTTCCATCAATATTATTGGATTAGTACTAGGAATTACCTGCAGCACCATTATACTGGTTTACGCATGGCGCGAAGTATCCCGAGATCATTATCATACGAAAGCCGATAATCTATATCGAATTACGCTGCAACAAAAAGATAAAAATGAAGTTGGAGCCGTAACCCCGGGTCCATTGGCACCCGAATTAAAAACAACGTTTCCAGAGATAGTCAATACTGCACGGTTAGGAAAATGGAGCGGTGTACTAAAAACAAACCAAGCCTTGTTTTCTGAAAACAATATCTTCTTTGCCGACAACTCATTACTGCAACTATTTGATTTTACCTTGATAAGTGGTGATCCCTGGACTGTTCTCACGCAACCTAATCACTTGTTGCTAAGCGAAAGCATGGCGCATAAATATTTTGGCAAAGACTGGCAAACCCGGTTGGATATTATGGGAACCACCTTTCGATTGAACAATGAAACTGATTTTATTGCCGTAGGCGTGTTCAAAGATCAGCCCGCCCAGTCCTCACTGCATTTCGACTTCCTGCTTTCTTTTGAGCATTTGGTATCAGATCGTTGGAGTTACAATTGGAGCAGCTTTAACTTTAATACGTTTGTAGAGTTAGCACCAGGGCATTCTATAGATGACTTCAATAAAAAAATTAAGGATGTATTGATAAAGCGTGATCCGCAAGCTGGCTTTACCGTTGCAACACAGCCCATCAAAGATATGTACCTGCATCCACTGGCCTATGACTATTGGACCCAGCAAGGTAATATTACTTATATCAGGATTTTCACTGGCATAGGGATTGGCATTTTATTGATTGCCTGTTTCAACTTTATCAACCTGGCCACTGCACAGTCGGGCAAGCGATCGAAAGAAGTGGGCATCCGGAAAACTATTGGAGCAACACGCCAGCAAATCTTTGTTCAGTTTCTAGGCGAATCTATTGCCGTTGTGGTGATCGCAGCCCTCATCTCGCGTGGTCTCATCGATCTCCTGTTACCCTACTTTAGCAATCTAATCGGCACGGAGATTAGCCTTTCACCCATTAACTACATGTTCTCATTTGCGTTGCTTGCTTTTACATTACTCATTGGTTTTCTGGCAAGCGTTTATCCGGCAGCCCGAATGTCAGTCATGAACCCTGTAAAATCACTTAAAGGACTGATGATCGGTCGAAGCGGTAAGTCTCTACGTGAAACGTTAGTGGTTGCACAATTTTGCTTATCGTTTTTGCTAATGGTTGGTGCCGTGGTGATCTATCGTCAGGTAGAATACGTACAAGGCAAAGAATTAGGATTCGACAAAGAACAAGTAATGTTCATAAGCCTTAACGGCCCACTTAAAGAGAAAAGTGAAATTTTCAGGGAAGAACTATTGCAGCAAGTGGAAGTGGAACAAGCCGCAGCCACTACTTCAATTTTTGTGAACAACGCTAATTACAGCAACATAGAATGGGAAGGCCAACTGCCCGGCCAGCAAATTACTATAACACAGATGAATGCCAACCCACATGTCATTCCGCTGATGGACATGAAAATGGTTTATGGCCGCAACTTTTCACAAGACGTAAAATCAGATACCGTAGCTTACATTATTAACGAAACTGCTTCGCGGCAAATGGGATTTCAGCAAGGTGAAGCACTGGGCAAACGCGTTGTTTTTTGGGGCTTACCTGGTTCCATTATAGGCATAGTAAAAGATTTCAACTTTCGCCCACTTTCAATGGGCATTGAACCATTTATTATGCGGCATCGGCCCAAGGAGTTTTATTTTAACATGATGGTTAAAGTAAAGGCTAATCAGGTGGCTGCACTTATCGATAAATTACCTGCCCTTTACGGGAAATTCGATACTGAGAACCCACTGAATTATGGCTTTGTTGACGAACGCATAAATCTGCAATATCGAAATGAACAGCAGGTATTATCCATTGTGCTTCACTTTTGTGTACTGTCAGTCATCATCACTTGCTTAGGTTTATTTGGTCTTGCCACGTTTGTGGCCGAACAGCGAACCAAAGAAATCGGGATCCGCAAAGTGCTTGGCGGATCGGTACAAAATATTACTCTTTTGCTTTCAAAAGATTTTGTACGCCCTATGCTGATCGCTATTGCAATCGGTACACCTATCGGTTGGTATTTGCTTAGCCAATGGTTACACAACTATACTTACCGAACTGAATTAACCTGGTGGATTTTTGCCGGCACCGGAATGCTGAGTATTATGGTTTCATGGCTAACAGTTAGCTCGCAGGCGATAAAAGCTGCCCTTCGCAATCCTGTGGAAAGTTTACAGAGCGAATAGGGGTATTTTGTTAGTGCGTTGTCTTACTATCAAAACAAAGAAACCATGAAAAAAATAGCCCAATACATGATTTTTGCTGTCCTCGTGACGAGTGGCAGCTCAAGCTTTGCACAGGAGTTTGAAAAGAAATTAAGTTCCTTTAGCCGGATTACCGTGTCGCCAAAGATCAATCTGATTTTACAAAAAGGAGATCAGGAATCTATTCGTATTATTTATTCAAACATTAATCCGGGTAAGATTAACATAGAAGTTGAAGGTAACAAATTGAACCTCTACCTTGATCAGGCCCGTATTGTAGATAAACGTGAACGCACGAACGATGACTATAATTCAAAAACAAGCATCTATCGCGATGTTGAAATAACTGCTTACGTTACTTACACACAACTTAAATCGCTTGAAGTTCGCGGAGAACAGGAAGTCGCCTGCCGGGGATTGTTGGAAAACGAAAACTTTAAACTTAAAGTTTATGGGCAGTCAGAGATAACCTTTGATTCGTTGCATACTCAAAAGTTCAAAGCTGTGGTCTATGGTGAGAATCGAATTAAAATCAACGGTGGAAAGGCTGCACACCAGCGCTATCGCCTCTATGGAGAGAATAAAATAGATACCCGGTTGTTAGCCAGCGCATCCGTATCAACCAGCATCTATGGAGAAGGAAGATTGACCGTACATGCCAGTGATGAAGTAAGGATCAATGCCTTTGGTGAGCCTGAAGTTAATGTGTCCGGTACTTCATACATTAATAAAGGAATTATTATCGGCAAGGCAGATATCCGAACAACGCATTAGAATTTAGGATTACATAAAAAAGAGCTTGATAAATTCAAGCTCTTTTAATTTTAAGACGCGCGCAGAAGCTAGTGTGGGCTTTTCTGGCCCAATTCATTAAATAATTCTGAAAATTTTTACTTATTAGGGTTATCAAAATGCCTAATTTCGAATTAAGAGAAATAATAAACCCTTAAGTGCCTACCTATGAAGAATTGTAACGCAGTTGTCTTAATATTTTTACTGGGGATAATCTTTATCCCCAATCATGCAAGTGCCCAGGATGATTTTGATGATTTACTAAAAGGTAGCTTAAAAGATGCCAATATTCTGGCTGAAGGATATGCTGGCCCGGCCATGCGGGCCTTGGGGGCCGGTTTAAATCATGGCTGGTACAATACAGCTAAAACCCATAAGACGCTTGGTTTTGATTTGACTTTAACTGGCACGCTGATGTACCTACCCAGCTCGGACCAGTTTTATAAGGTTGATAATAATACGCTAACCGATGTTAAACTAATCTCTTATGATGGACAAACGATAAGCCCTACCGGCTCTGGAAACGTGCCTACAATTTTTGGACCATCCAAATCACCTACCTATGAATATGTTGATACAGGCGATACCTTTTTGGGTCCTGAAGGACAGAGTTTAAAAGATGCTATCAAAATTGCTGATGCCCTTCCCGTACCGATGTATCAGTTGGGTATAGGTCTTCCTAAAAGCTTCGAGTTGAAAGTACGATTTGCACCTACTGTGAAAATGCAGGATTTCCAATTCAATTTATTTGGGATTGGTATCATGCATGATGTTAAACAATATATTCCAGGCATTAAAGTAATCCCTTTTGATCTATCCATGTTTGTGGGGTATACCAAAATGAAAGCCGAATTAGGTATTGATGCCAGCGCGGGTAGCAATCAAAAAGGAGTGCTCGAGTTTAGTTCCACGACCATTCAGGCACTCGCCTCTAAAAAGATTTCTGTACTTACTTTCTATGGTGGATTAGGTTATGATTTCGGTTCTTCCAACCTGGCCATGAAAGGAACCTACGATCTGGATGATGATGGAACCCCCGAGGCTACCGACCCGGTGAATCTTGACTTTTCTACTTCGGGTTTTAGGGCAACCGCGGGCATGCGGCTTAAGTTAGCCGTATTTACATTTCATGGTGATTATACCCTGGGCCAGTACAATGCGTTAAATGTTGGATTTGGAATTAGTGTGCGCTGAGCAGGAATACTAAAACGAAAAAAGAGGCTGTCTCACATGTCAATCTAAAAGTGAAATGAGATTCCGGCCCTTGAGCCGGAATCTCATTCTACCCTTTCTAATATGGGATTGTGGGTCAAGGCCTGTCTTTGCCGAATCCGCCAGTTGGCGGTGCAGACAGGCCCGCAAAGACGGTCTGCCTTGTGAGACAGCCTCTTTTTATTTACTTGATTTTTTCAAAAAGTTGTTTCATTGCATCCTCAATCAAAGCCGGCACATTCTTTTGTTTTTCAGGCAGTACACTCTCGGCCGAACCTTTCCATACCAACTTATTTGCCACTCGATCTACCAGATGCACCGTTACTGTGCCTTCGCGATACCTGCCCACTTCCACTTCACTTGATTTCCAGGAATAATTTCGTTGTCCCATATAAGCGGTACGGTCTCCCGGATTCGTAAAACTGGTTTCGCGGGTTTGAACCTCCTCAGATACCACAACACCAATATTTACAAACAAATCAGGATTGTCACCAGTCAAGGTTACTCCTTTCGTATTCATTTCTTTGGTAATGGCTTCCATAAGTAGTTTCAAATTAGTTTGGTAGTTCGGACCCAACGCATCTCCGCTGGAACTTACCTCATAAAAACTAAAGGTTTTATAGGAAGAGATCAAAAAGTCATCCGCTTTTTCAACTCCTTTAATTTTTGCACTGCTACATGCCACTGCCACAACGAGAAAAACACTTATTATCTTCTTCATGGGAATACCGGATGTTTCTTCAAAGTTAAAATTCAATTTCCTAATTATATAGTCTTAAACGATCATTCTAAGTTCATGAAGTGAGTCCTCAATAAACGTCTCCGTCTACCCTTGGGGACAACCCATCAAATAATCTTGAAAATCAAATTCTATGCGAGGATTGAGAGATTATTTAGTGACATAAATCATTTTACTACTGTGATTAACTGACTAAATTGCTTGCGTATAACCAGACTATCAATTACCCTATTATGAAAAAACTAATCTTTTTTGCAGTTGTTATTTTGAGCTCCTGCAGTTCCGTGAAAGTAGCTTATGACTATGATAAGCAAGTTGATTTCAGCAACTATAAAACGTATGCCTTTACACCTGAATCCATGAATCTTGGAATTGACCAACTAAACCGCGACCGAATTATCAATGCTGTTGAAGCAGAATTAGCGGCAAAAGGTTTTACTAAATCTGAAAACCCAGATGTACTTATGGATATACACATTACAGCAAAAAAACGAACCGAGGCGGTAGCCAATACATCCGGAGGTTATGGCCGATATGGAAGATATGGCTATGGAGGTGGATTTTCAACTACCACAGTGGATTACAACGAATACATTGATGGAACCTTGTTGATAAATATGGTAGATAAATCGACAGAAAAAATCGCCTGGCAGGGCCGGGGAACCAAAACTATTGATGAAGATGCGAGTGCTTCCAAACGAGAATCCAATATTAATTATGCCGTAAAGCAAATTTTTACTAATTACCCACCCAAGAAATAAAATTTCTGAATGCAACAAAAAACCCACTTCGAAAGAGTGGGTTTTTTATTTTTTCATTTCGTAATTGAATTCTATCTTCTCCGCGATGGCGTGGGCCTCGCTCCGCCTCCTCCGCGGTTCATACTTCCACCCATGTTTCCTCCCTGATTGGTATTGTTAAAACTATTATCTCTGGCATTACCACGGTCCCGCATTTGCTGCTGCTGATTAATGGAAGATTGCTGACTGCGATCGGTGTTCTGCCACTGATTATTATCTCGCTGCTGCCAGTTTCCATCATCCTTTTTTTGATACACGTTGCCCTGTTTATCAGCAAGAACATTGTTTGGATTGCGTGTTGCATCACGTGTGGCGGGTTGTTGACCGGCCTTGTTTTGTCCCCGGTTCTGAACATCCCGGGTACCGGCTGAGGGTTGGTTTGCCTTCGTGCCGGCATTGCCGCGTTGCACATCGCGTGTACTCACATCCTTCCGGTTATTGTAAATATTATTGCTGCGATCAATATTTATATTGGTGTCACCATAATGGTTGATGTTGTTGCGTCCGTAATAACCGCCATGGTAAGGAGGATGATAGGGCGGCCGATACATAGGTGGGCCCCAATACCCACCTCCGCCATACATACTCATATGAAAAAACCCAGCGCTGTAATGGAAACCCATGCTCCATCCCGTCCACGGATTGTAATGCATGCTGTATCCATACGTAACAGGATGTGGATAATAATACGGACCATACCAGGGATTATAATAATAGCCGGTTCCATACACAACTGTAGGCCCATAGACATAACAACCCATATAGCCGGGCGTATAACCCACATACACAACATCAGGGGTCGAATCATAAATATAAACGTACTGCACATTGTAAGCGGGTGAACTGGCAGGAATCTTTTCAACTTCTTTAGGACGTTCCGTAGAAACTTTCCAGGGACCACTGGCTGAGGCAGACTCAAACCATACTGCATTCTCGACACAATAGTATTTAGTGTTTGACTTGATCACTGTACTGCTGGTATTCATCGCCAATTCCATGGAAGTTCCCTCAATTTTTTCAAACCGGGGCTCGCCATCATACTTCACCGTGCAGGTTGCGGTTTTGCGATCTACTTTGGCCGTTTGAGGAATCTGTGCATCCAATACCGCTTCTTTGGCGGCATCTGTTCCGGCAACACTGGATAGTACGTTGTCTTTTTCAGAACCCTCCGGAATTTTCTGGAAATCGGCCGGAAGTTTATCGGAAGCAACATAGGCCCAGGGTCCCTTCATGGCCGAGGCCACATACCATCGACCTGAAAGCAATACATAATATTGTTGCGTATTGATGTCCATAAAAATTTCATCATCCGAATTGTTCATATATAAAAGACTTGTTCCTGCTATGGATGCAAAAACTCCCTCGCCTTTTGACTGGATGAGTTCAGCCGCTTCCGTACTGATTCGTATTTCGCGGGGAGAACTATCTTCTCCTTCCTTGATCGTGTCTGTGTTCTTTTTCTCTTGCTCCTTTAGTTGGTCGTCCAACTTCCTAATAGAGGCCGGAAGTTGCGCGGTGGTTTTCCAACCCTCCTTTATTGCGGACGATACATACCATAATTTTCCTCCCAATAAATAGAACTTCTTGTCTTCAGGGCTTTGCACAATCAAAAAGGGAGTATTAATGACACGCTGCATTTTCAACTTTTCATCTAACTGAAGTTTTGGTTCGCCCTCAATAAGCACCAATGTGGTTGACACCGTAACGTAAATCACTGCTGGCGGATCATTCTTCAGGGCATCAGAAACGATTCCATTGGTTTCTTCCAATGTGGCAACCAATGCATCCATGGAAATCTCCAGATTCCATTTTGGTATTTCCATTTCCAAAAATTTCCTGAATCGGTTCAACTTGTCGCTATCATCAATGCCGGGTAGCTTAACATCCGTGATTTTTATACCGTCCATGGTTGCCATGCGCGAATCACGATCAGTTAACATACTGGTTTCATACCAAAATGCACCAAACAGGGGTTCGTCACCAGCAATTTCACGTACCGAAACAGCTGCCCTGCCAATCAACTTACCTTCCTGTAAACGTTCAGGCTGAGGTTGATAGATGATAATAATACCCCCTTTTTGGGTATTTAATGTTCGCGGCCAATCTGATTGGGCAATTAATGAACCTGCTGTAAGCCAGATCAAAATGAGAAGAATATGTTTCATGACTACTTCATTTTTGTAAAAGTCTAAAGCTATTCAATAAACCATTATGGTAGAAAATTTGATATTTACTTTTCCAAACAAAGAGTTTCTGTGTAAACGTTTGCGTCTATGGGTTAATGGATTCTATGATACATGTCATTTTTTACACACAAACTCATTGTTTACATTTACATCGAATAAAATTCAACTAGTGATGAAAAAAATGTTAAGTAAGGCACTTCTGGCAGTTGTAGCAGGAGTGTTTCTATTGGGCTGCTACCCCGCAGGCCCTGAATTCGTTGAGGATTTGGACGTAGTCTACAGTTCTTTTGATGAGGAGTATGACTTTCAAAGCAAGGGCACTTATGCTATGCCTGACAAGATTGTAACCGATGTGGAAATAAAGAATGGCGACACCACGTACGTTTATATGAAAGACGTATTTGCCACCCCAATTTTACAAGCCATCGAAACCAACATGTCTACTCTGGGTTGGTCGAAAGTAAATCTTATAAACAACCCTGACATTCTTGTGACTCCCGCTGCTATTTCATCAACTACCTATTATTACAGTTATTGGTACGACTGGTGGTATGGAGGGTATTATGGAGGATGGTATGGTTGGTACTATCCGCCCTATTATTCAGTTAGCAGTTATACAACCGGATCGATGATCATTACCATGTCTGATCCAAATATTGAAAGTGCTATTGACAGAACTCCTACTATCTGGATTGGCGCCATGAATGGGCTGTTAACAGGCAACGGTGATGTAAATCGTGTTACAAAAGGAATCAATCAGGCCTTTTCACAATCTCCCTATCTTAAAACCAACTAATGCAAACGAATATGAAAAAGCTAATTATTATTGCCTTGCTGAGCGTATGCACTGTTGGTATGATGCACGCACAAAGTATAACCTCCGTTACGTATTCAATCGGACTTCCTACCGGTGATCTTAAAGATTTTATTCAGCCCTCCAGTTTCAGAGGAATCAACTTCGATTTTCAGAAATTGGTTCAACCTAATATCGGTGTAGGTGTGAGTGTAGGTTGGAATGTTTTCTACGATGCCCTCGACTATGATACGTACACGATTGAAAATGTGACACTTTCCGGTAAACAATGGCGCTACAGTAATCACGTCCCAGTTTTATTAAGTACAGCCTATTATCTCAAGCCAGGTGAAAATATTAATCCCTTTGTCGGATTGGGAATCGGAACTATGTATACACTCCGTAATACGGATATGAATCTTTACACCCTAAAGCAAGAAGCCTGGAACTTTGCTCTACAACCTTCAGTAGGTGTATTGATCATGGCGAATGATGTAACCACCTTTCATCTAAGTGCCAAATATAATTACGGCTTTAAGGCCGGGAATGACTTAGATAATGCCCAATCCTACATCTCGCTGAATGTCGGATTTACGTTTGGCAACTAACTTATCCACAGCATTGAAACAAAAAAAGCTGGTCATTAGGCCAGCTTTTTTTGTTTCTCTCAAATAAAATAGTGTGGTTTGATTAATTTAAAGTATTGAATATCAGCTATGATAAAACTCTCCCTGCTTCAATCTCTTCCGACTATTCTGGTGGCTAGTGTTCTTTTCATACTATTAATCACATTCTACATCCTCGGCTACCGCCTTCGGCTGAAAACTCTTAAAAGAAATCCCGGGAATTCGATGGACGATCTGGGTGCAATTAATGGAACCCTCTTAGGATTGTTGGCTTTATTACTTGCCTTTACATTTGGCATGTCCAATGCAAGGTTTGATACCCGAAGACAATTAGTTATTGAAGAAGCAAATGCGATTGGAACGGTGATTCTGAGAACAGACTTGTACCCGGACAGTGTACGTCAGTTGTTAAGAACTTATCTTCACGAATATGTTACCGATAGAATTACATTCTATAAATCAGGCATGAATATGGAAAAAACGGTAGAGGCGTATATTATGGCTGGTGAGATTAGCACCAAAATATGGTCTGTTGCAACTACCTATGCTAAGGTTGATCCTATCACCACAAAAACTTCTGAGTTGATCCCGGCTCTGAATGCGATGATTGATATTACTACAACCCGAAGAGCTGCCGGTGAAGCAACCATTCCTGATTCAATAATGTACTTTTTGTTTACTCTTTGCATTTGTTCTGCCTTCCTGCTTGGCTATGATCGGAAAAATAATTTTGACTGGATTGTAGTCATAGGATTTGCCATCATGTTGTCAGCCACAGTATTTACGATTATCGACCTGGACAGGCCTCGCAGCGGACTCATCAATATGGATGTTCCCAATCAAAAAATTGTTGAGTTACTGGAATTATTCTAAAACAACCTCCTCTATTCCGTGATCGTCTTTTCCTGATCAAATGAAAAAAGAAAGAAAAATTATCTGGGTGGTGATGTGCCTTTGCATCTATGGTCTGATATTCTTTTTTGATAGTTGTACAAATGAGAAAGAAAAATCCACCCTCCCTGAAGCAAGCAACCCCGCTACATTTGTAGGATCAGCTACCTGTCAATCCTGCCATACCAAAGAGTATACCGATTGGAAACTTTCGGATCATTATATGGCTATGCAACATGCGCATGACTCGACCGTGGTAGGAGATTTTAACAACACTACTTTTATAGCTGATGGTGTGACCAGCAAGTTCTTTAAACGCGATGAAAAATTTTTTATCAACACACAAGGTGAAGACGGTAGTAATCAGGATTTTGAAGTACAGTACGTGTTTGGATATTTTCCCTTGCAACAATACCTCATTGCCTTCCCCGGTGGAAAACTTCAGTCCACCCGCGTAAGTTGGGACGCACGCGAAAAGAAATGGTTTCATCAGTATGGGGGGCAGAAAATTCATCATAAAGATTGGCTACACTGGACGGGCAATAGCCAGAACTGGAATACCATGTGTGCCTCCTGCCATTCCACAAACCTTCAGAAAAATTATGACTTCACCTCAGATTCTTACAGCACCACCTGGGATGAAATTAACGTAACCTGTGAGAGCTGTCATGGTCCGGGAAGCAAGCACACAGAATTTATTAACTCAGCCGAGTACAAACGCGGAGTACGTCAAAAAAACTCGGGACTTGTATATGCCAAAAATATCAACCCACAATTGCAATTGAACACGTGCGCACCTTGCCACGCCCGTAAATCGGATATTGCACAACAATTTGTTGTTTCCGATGAAATCCTGGATAACATGATTCCACAAATCATCAGTAACGAATTTTATTTTGCCGATGGGCAAATCCAAGACGAGGACTACGAATATGGTTCCTTCACACAAAGTAAAATGTTCCATAATGAGGTTCGATGCAGTAATTGTCATAATCCCCATTCCGGAAAACTAATTGCGACCGGAAATAGCTTATGCATGAGTTGCCATGAACCCAAGTATAATACAGAACAACATCACTTCCATAAAATCAATACTGAAGGCGCGCAATGCATCAGTTGTCACATGCCGGTGAAAACGTATATGGGCAACGACCATCGCAGAGATCATAGCTTTCGGATTCCAAGGCCGGATCAATCCATTGTGTGGGATACGCCTAATACGTGTAACAGTTGTCATAAAGAAAAATCGAATACCTGGGCTGCCGATGCCATTAAAAAATGGTATGGCCCTACACGCGCCTATCACTTCTCTGATGATTTGTTGCCGGGCAGTGCATTGAATGACAAGAGTGAATCTCACCTGTTAAAGTTATTATCAGACATTACACAGCCTGAAATCGCGCGCGCCACCGCTGCCTATTATCTCGGCAATATCCAAACTCCTGGCAGCGTAAATGGGTTATTGAACGTGCTTGCAGACGAGAAGCCGCTGGTACGATACCATGCAATACGTGCATTGCAAAATTTTCAACCGGACTGGTGGCTAGAAAAAGCCGCCTTGGCATTAGGTGACAAAGTAAGAGCCGTTCGCATTGCGGCCGCTGATTTATTTCATGGCGTTCCCACAGAATCAATTCCTGCCCACGCCCGCAAAGCCTATGCTTCAGCCGATGCTGAAAATAGAAAATATCTTAGCTATCAAACTGATTTTGCTGTAGGCAATGTGATGGTGGCCGATTATCACCTGCAAGGAGGAGATCATCTTAATGCTATTATTCACTATGTGCGTGGTTTAAAGAAAGATAGCCTGATGAATTATGCCCGGTTAAACCTGGCAGCGTCTTACAATAGCATAAGTAAAAATGATGAAGCCTTGAAAACTCTGAAGGAGGCTGTTGCTATCGATTCTAAAAACGATAGAATTCATTATAATCTCGGCTTACTATATTATGAACTTGACGAAATTCCTTCCGCGATGGAGAGTTTTCAAATGGCGGTTCAGTTAGGCTCAGAAAATACGGGGTTGTATTACAATTATGGACTTCTCCTGCAACAGCAAGGACAATTGAAGCAGGCAGAACAGATTTTATTGAATGGATATTCGTTGAATCCTCAAGCGATCAACGTTAATTATGCGCTGGCATTTTTATATGTTAACCAAAATCAGCCACAAAAAGCAAAAGTCCATGCGAGCGTTTTGCGCACCCTGGATCCCAACAATCCAGAATATCAATCGTTGTTTAGAAGTTTGGGGTTGTAAGTGAAGGATAGGTGTGCTACCTCCCATCGATTTTAAATTCAACCGTTGTATAATCAAAACCACTTGCGGCAACAACAGTAATAGTCTTGTAAGTATCCCCGAAAATAGTACAGTTTAAAAGTATAACAATGAAAACTTTTAAATTGGCTAAAAATGAAACAGAGCAAATTCAGTCCCAATCAAATTACCACCATACTCAAGGAGTTTGATGCTGGCAAAAAGGCAGAGGATCTCTGCCGAGAACATGGAATCAGCAAAGCGGCATTTTATAAATGGCGACAGCGCTACGGTGGAATGACTGCCAGCGAGTTAAAGCGAGTCAAGGAGTTAGAAGAAGAGAATGCTAATCTTAAGCGAATGTATACGGAACTTGCATTAGATCTTCAGATTTGGCCTTTCATGCCTCTTCAGGATTCCATACCTTTCAAAATATAATTCCGCAAAAATGAAATATCTACTGCCCCTTCTCTTCGTCACACTGATCAGTTGTACTGAAAAGAAACCAGAAATAGCCGCTAACACGAACTCTGTTCAGTATTATTCTATTCCTCACTTTGCCGACTCCACCACCTTCAGCAACATGGAAAAGGCATTTCCCGTGATTGAAAAACTCTATCGCGACTACGCAGAGAAAAATCATTTTCCTGCCCTCAGTTTCGGTGTGATTGCCGGAGGGCAATTAGTGTATGCGGGCAGTGTGGGCAAGGCCAATATGGCTAACAATACACCTGCCACAACAAAGAGTTTATTCCGCATAGCCTCCATGAGTAAAAGTTTTACTGGCATGGCGATTCTGAAACTAAGGGATGAGGGAAAACTAAGTTTAACGGATCCGGTTTCTAAATTCATTCCTGAAATGAATCAAGCAGGCGCCCTTACCAAAGATGCACCTGCGATTACCATCCAAAACCTGCTCACCATGTCGGCCGGGTTTCCGGAAGACAACCCATGGGGCGATCGCCAGCTGGACGATACCGATGAAGAATTATTGAAACAGATTAGTGAAGGAATATCATTCGCCAATGTGCCAGGGGTTACGTTCGAGTACAGCAACCTCGGTTTTGCCTTGCTGGGAAAAATCATCACCAACATTTCGGGCACGCCCTATCAAAAGTACATTACCGATACGATCATGAAGCCGATAGGTATGAATGATTCCAAATGGGAATACGATGAAGTGCCGAAAGAACAACTGGCGTTGGGTTATCAATGGATCGATAACCAATGGACAGAGATTCCACTGCTACACGATGGATCGTATGGTGCTATGGGCGGATTGATTTGTTCGATCGAAGATTTTAGTAAATATGTAGCACTGCACCTGGCTGCATGGCCAGCACGCAATGAAGTGGAGAGTGGGCCGATTCGCAGAAGTTCTATTCGGGAAATGCACCAGCCCTGGCGTTTCAATAATTTATTTACCGATGCCAAAACCAGAAGCGGAGAAGTTTGTCCGGTGGCCATCGGGTATGGCTATGGCTTAGGGTGGCGAAAAGATTGTAAGGGCAATGTTCGTATCTCACATAGTGGCGGATTACCAGGCTTTGGCAGTGAGTGGCGCATTTACCCGGATTATGGAATTGGCGTTGTGTCATTCAGTAATCACACCTATGGCGCACCGGGTTCACCCAATGCCGTGGTACTAGATACATTAATTGCGATGGCTGGATTAAAACCACGCGTTCTGTTACCCTCGCAAATTTTAAATCAGCGCAAAGAAGAGATTGTAAAACTATTGCCGGAATGGAAAGAAGAACAAACCAACATCTTTGCAGAGAATTTCTTTCCGGATGAGTCGCTGGAAAAAAGAAGAGAAGCAACCAGAAAAATATTCGAAGAAGCGGGTGCCATTAAAAATTTAAAAGTACTGGAACCCGAAAATCAACTGCGGGGAAGTTTTGTGCTGGAGGGTGAAAAAAAGAACGTGTTAATTTTCTTTACACTCACACCCGAGAAGGAAGCGCTGATTCAGCAACTGGATATTGAATTAACAGATAAATAATTCTCTGTGCAATCTCAGTGTCCTCCGAGGTAATTGCATTTTTTTAACCACAGAGAGTACGGAAAAGGCACAGAGGACACCAACAAAAGCCAGATTCTTTATATTTGCGATCCAGAATAATTAGATAGACATGGTGAACCGTTATGCCGGAGAGATTCACATCAATCCCATTCGTACGTTACGTGGTGATGAATTCAACAATGATGGTCACATCAAGGATATTGAAGCCACATTGAAAGAAGCGATTGAGCTTAATCACAAAATAACCGACCGACTGAAAAAACTTAAAGCCTGGCTTGAGAATGGAAAGGCATCCGCTGGCATTCGATTCAGTTTTGCCGATGGCGGCTACATCAGTGTTACTGGTTTGTCCGATACACAACTACAACAACTTGCCTCCAAAGGCCTCCTTGAATTATTTGATTTTGCTACGGAAAAAGATTGGGTAAAAAAATATGGCTCAAAGTTTGGCTTAATCTGGGAAGGTGGCCGGGCAGTAGAAATTTAATCTTACCTTATTTCTGGTAGCCAAAAATATTATATTTAGAGATGGGAAAATAATCTCTTAAATAGTGACCGCTATCAAGCTTGACAAACAAGTATGTGGAATACCAATACCGTATGGTTTGAAATCGCAATAGTAAGTATGCTAATATTGCTGGGGCATATATTTTTAGGACACTTTGAAGAAAGGAGTCCTGCATGGCGAAAACTATTAAAATATGTAGCAACCGTTGCGATCATAATCACATTATCCATCTTTCTAGGGCGAGTAATCGCATTCATAATTTTGGGATTAACTTTTATCCCGGTGATTTATATTCATGCTGTGTTGTTGCCAAAAAAAGGAATAAACGGTTGGACGGGTGAACCCAAATCCAAATATTATGAATATCGAGGTTGGGATAAAAATATCTTCAAAGACAAATCAGGTAAAGCGGAAGACACAACTAACCAAAGTAATTGAAGTTTTATGCACACCGGAAGTCATTACAAAATCAAAGAATTTTTACAATGGACAAGACGTGATATTTATGTCCTGGTGTTGTTAGCCACTATTCCAACCTGTCTATTTCAGATTTTGGAATTAACATGGATCGCGATTCCGTGGGTTCCGGTGGCGTTGGTCGGAACTGCCGCTGCTTTTATTGTAGGATTTAAAAACACTCAAACTTATAACCGGCTTTGGGAAGCCCGGCAAATTTGGGGTGGCATTGTCAATACCAGTCGTACGTGGGGCATCATGTGTATGGACTTTATCAATATAGACAAATCAGAAAAAGAAAAACTTATTTATCGACATTGTGCATGGTTAACAGCGTTACGATTTCAGTTACGCAAACCTCAATCCTGGGAAAATGCCAATAAGCCGTATAACATTGAATACCGAAACTATTTCAGCGTGCCCGAATGGGATGGTAACCTGGAAGAGGAATTGCAAAAATATCTCTCAGAAGGAGATTGCAATTATATACTGAGTAAAAAAAACAGGGCTACCCAACTGATTACCTTACAATCCAAACACCTCAAGGAATTAAGAGCCAATGGCAAAATTGAACATTATGAATACGTGGAGTTGGAAAGGCGCCTGGCAGAGTTATACGATCATCAGGGCAAATGCGAACGTATCAAGAACTTTCCTTATCCACGACAGTTTGCTAGTATTAACCTTTTTTTCACGTGGCTATTTGTATTAATGCTTCCGTTTGGGATGCTCAATGAGTTTCAAAAATTAGGCGGTAATTTTGTTTGGCTTACCATTCCTTTTTCAGTAATCGTGGCGTGGGTGTTTACCTCCATGGAGAAAGTAGGTGAAGCCACAGAAAATCCATTTGAAGGGGGGGCAAATGATATCCCCATGGCGGCCCTAAGCCGAACCATTGAAATAGATCTAAGGGATATGCTGGACGAAAACAATCTGCCTGAACCCATTGTAGCTAGAAACAATATTCTAATGTAATAGAAGGTCACTACAATAGATTGAGTGAAAACCGATACATTAGTATGGAGGGTGTCAGATAGTCCCTCGGGTTGTCTCGCTAGTAAAACTTCACACTTCGAAAAAAATATAAATTCTCGTGTCCGATTTCGGGTCCTCTGCTCGTCCTAGAGGAAATTTTAACTAACTTAAATTTAAAATCGTATGGAAAAATTTATGCTTATTTTTCACGGTGGCAGCGATATCGCACCCGAAATGAAAAACCCCGAAGCTATGCAAAAACACATGGAAAAGTGGTTTGCGTGGGTAGAGAAACTGCGGAAGGAAGGTCGCTATGAAGGTGGTGAGGCACTTGAACCCAGTGGAAAATTTGTGAGCGGCCCGAAACGGGTTGTTACTGATGGACCCTTTGCCGAAAGTAAAGAACTGGTAGGTGGCTATTTTATTGTCAGTGCAAAAGATATTGACGAAGCCGTAGCCCTCACCGCAGATTATCCGGACTTTATCTTCAATGGAAAAGTGCAGGTAAGGCCAGTTCAAAAACTGGATATATAAAATCCCCTTGGCACAGCCTACAGAAAATGTACACCAGCTGGTGGGCCATCTTTTTCGTCACGAGGCGGGCAAGATGGCTGCTGTGCTTACCCGACTTTTAGGCACCCAACATATCGATACAGCTGAAGACATTGTGCAAGATACGTTGCTCAAAGCAATAGAAGTCTGGCGCTTTCGCGGAGTGCCCGAAAACCCTTCAGCCTGGTTGTATAAAGTGGCGCGCAACAAAGCCATCGACTGGGTTCGCGCCAATCAGCGGACAACAAAAATTTTGTCTACTCAAGTCGATATCATAAATTCTGTGCTGCATGTATCATCGCCCAGCGAAGATGTATTTCGTGCCGATGAAATTGAGGATAGTGTATTACGCATGATGTTTGCCTGCTGTCATCCTACGATCCCCATCGAATCTCAGATTGCATTAACTTTAAAAACATTGGGCGGATTAAGTGTTGCTGAAATTGCTAACGCCTTTCTTACCTCCGAAGAAACCATTGCCAAACGTATCTACCGGGCAAAAGAAAAAATAAAGCAAGAGAACATTAAGCTCGATCCACCCGGGCTCTTTGATCTGCCTTACAGGCTGGACAGCGTGCTGCATATTTTGTATTTGCTTTTCAACGAAGGGTATCATTCCATTCATAGCAACTCCCTCATTCGCGAAGATCTTTGCGCGGAGGCCATGCGCCTCACCTATCTGCTGGCACAACATCAAGCTACCTCGCTACCGAAGGTACATGCGCTTATTGCACTCATGTGTTTGCAGTCATCCCGTTTTGATGCCCGCATGGGTGCCCTGGGTGAAACCATCCTACTCGAAGATCAGGATCGCAGCAAATGGAGTCAACCACTGATCCGGCAAGGATTAAATTTTCTGGAGAGAGCTTCTGCCGGAAATTCGCTTAGCGAATATCATGTGGAGGCGGCTATAGCTTCTGTCCATGCTTTGGCTGGGAGTTTTGAAGAAACCCGTTGGGATAAACTACTGGAACTTTATGAAACGCTGCTGGAATTAAAACCCGGCCCCATGGTGCTACTCAACAAAGCCATTGCAATCGGGTATGCACGATCCTTTGAAGCTGGAATTAAAGAGTTGCTGCTGATTACCGATCTTCAAGACCACCCACTCTATTTAACTGTCCTTGGCAATTTTTATTTTCTTCTGGGTAACAGGAGTGCCGCACATACGTGGCTAGAGAAAGCCTTGCTAAAAACAACTTCGCCACAAGAAGCAGAATTAATTAAAAGAAAACTCCAGAGGATTATCAGCACTCAAAAGAAAATCACTCATTAAAAAATAGAAGTTGGAATAAATTTCTCTACATCCCGAAAACGGATCCCAACCCAAAGAGAGACAGAAATATTATTTGACGTAAAGTAAGAAGGATTGAGAGGTGCATAGCCTGCGCTCCAGTTAAACAGAATTTTTGAATAGTATCGGCTTCCATTGTAACCCATGTTTAAATTGAAACTGGCTGCATACTCAGGGTTAGTATAGCTTTTCTTTCCATTCTGTGATTGATACGTATTGATGGCGGCTCCAAGGCCTGCAAAAATCATGGGTGATATAAAAAATCTTGAGTTCGGTATAACTACATTGATGCCATACCCCGGTAATAGTAAGATGCCGGGTGCTCTTACATACTCTAACCCAACCTGATCTCCGAAACGGGTAGTCACATCATAGACAACCGGAATCATGCTCGAGCCTTGGCCACCCAGGTTGCGATAAAAGGGTTCGAGCCTTAGGAGAAATGAGCCTACCGTTTTAAGTTGATACTCGGATTGATACATGGAAGCCCGATAAGAATACCGGGATGAATTAAATAAATAGGTAATCTGTACACCTGATCTCACTTCATGTAAAGAAGGTGTGGACTGAAACTGATCATCTACATCCGTAACAACAACACCTTTATTATCCGAATAATAACCCCGAAATGCAACTTTTCGCGTTGAGTAACTCAATGAAAGCTTAACCTGTTTGAGGTTAGAACGCTCTTCATTTAAGTAGGTAGTGCCGGGCAGCGAATAACTTAAATCACCATCCAACCATTTGTAGGTTATACCGATGCCTAAATAATCATTGGTGTTGGTGTAGATGTTTCCACTCAGTGCGGATTCACTCTCCCGGCTGGAGCCCAGCGAGATATTGTTTCCTTGTCCACCATAAAACAAGCGCAGGTCGTTAGACAATACAGGTTTTTTAATAAAGGCGGAATCGACATCATCGAGCACTAACCAATCAGCTTGGGCAAGGCCCGACTGGCTGTTAGATAAGATGAAAATAAGTATTAATGCAATGAGACGGTCAAACATTTATTCTAATGGCCAAAGATAACTAGTTAAACTTGCATGGTCAGACTTTAGCCAGAAGAGTTTTTTCTAAGTCGCTTTTAAACCTATTCAATAATAATATTATACGTATCTAATAAACCGACTACTCCCTGTAATGAAAATTTAGCTTTAGCGATCCGGTTCATAGTGGGGTTAATGGAATAGTTGTAGGCTGTGCGCAGATCTGCGGCTTCTAAAATCGTACTTTCAAACGTAGCACGGCTCAAGTCACAATTATCAAATTTTGCCTGTGTCAAATCTGCCTCCATAAACTCTACCTCCTGTAGTTTACAATCCAGAAACGTTATGGCTTTCAATTTCAACTTATAAAAAGAAGAGAAATTCAGGATACAACTTTGGAATGAGAACGATAACAATAACTTTTTGCACTCATCAAAACGCAATCCCAAAAGCTTACAATTCTTAAATTTCACATTATTAAACGATGTGTTCATCAGTTTAGCCATACTGAGATCACAACCTTCAAACTCACATTCTGAAAAACCAAAGCCATTCAAATCCAGTCCGGAAAAATTACAATTCCGAAAAGTGCATCGTTCGTATTCACCTTTATCAAGATCAGTTTCTGTAAAGTTAATACCACTGAATTGTTTGTCTTCGGAGTAAAATTTACTCATTCCAGCTAATTTATTATTCTGTTAAATATAAGAGGTTGCCCTCACCCTTCAAACAAGATAATATCATGCAATAAATAAGCTAGGTGCACTCTTTTTAATTGTATTCGACCTGGATTCTTCAAAATATTTTTGCTATAATTGACTACCTAACTATTCTTATGACAAGAGATCAACATCTTGAATTCTGCAAGCGTTGTACCCATCGCGAATTTGACCCGCAACAAGGAATCATTTGCAAGCTTACCGGGAAGGTTGCCGCCTTCGAAGGCAATTGCGAAAATTTCAAGCAAGATGAAACTGTAAAATCTGATCCTTCTCCAGCTGCAGAAGCAACCCCGGTGGCAGCCTACGAAATCGTAGGTAATCTATCCACTGATGTAAAAGACAGACTTCGTACTCAGCAAGATTGGGTCTATGCTGTTGTTGGAGGACTTTCGGCAGCTATTGTAGGTGGATTAATTTGGGCGTTGATTACTGTATCAACCAACTACCAGATAAGCTACATGGCTATTGGGGTTGGACTTTTAGTCGGCTTTTCAGTGCGTTATTTTGGTGCCGGTATTGATTATATTTTTGGATTCATTGGTGGGTTCTTTGCGCTAGTGGGATGCGGTCTGGGTAATTTACTTAGTCAGGTAGCCTTTATTGCCGATGCACAATCCATGGGTTACTTTGATGTACTAACGCTGCTTAACATCCCCATAATCATTTCCATTTTTGAAGAGTCATTTTCCGGAATGGATGTTGTCTTTTATGGTATCGCTGCATACGAAGGATATAAATTCGCATTCCGTGGTTTGACGGATGATCTTATACAATCCATTTCACTAGGAAAACTTAAACCTCTACCCTATGCAAATCTACGATTGCCTATTGTAATTATTTTATTTGTCGGACTATCTACAGGATTTTATTTTGTTCACAAAGGGTCGGTCGGAACTAAAGCATTTTACTATGCATCAGGCGCTAAAATGTCGGAAGGCACCATGGATTATGGTATTGAACAAGGGAGCTGGAATTTTTGGTGGGAGAATGGCAACCCACAACAATCCGGATTTTTTAAGAATGGAAAACAAGACAGCCTCTGGCAATTTTTCAATGAGGATGGAATACTATATCGTAAAGGATCGTTTCGCGAAAGCTTACAACAAGGTGAATGGGCTGATTATTATCCAAACGGGCAAATAAGTGGAATTGGTAACTTTGAAATGGGCAGGCAAAGCGGACTATGGAAATTCTATTACGAAGATGGCACGTTAAGTCAGCAAGGTTCTTATAAACTTGATCAGCCAGAGGGCGACTGGGAAGCCTATTTTCCAAACAAACAACTAAGTTCAAAAGGAATGTTCTCTAAAAGGGAACCTATTGGGTTATGGGTTATCTGGAATGAGGACGGCACCAAAAGCCAGGAAATAGAATACAAAGAAAATAATCAGGTTCGGATAATAAATCTTTGGGACCTGAATGGAAAACAACTTATAAAAGATGGCAACGGAATTTTCTCATCCTTCTATCCCACTGGTGAAAAACTTGAAACGGGTAAGGTGATTAATGGCGACCGTGCCGGAATATGGAAAAGGTTTAACCAAGACGGTCAGATGCTGGAGGAAGGAGAATACAAAAACGGACTCTACTTCATTAACAACACATGGAATCTTGACGGTAAAACCATGGTAGTTAAAGGCGAAGGTATCTTTGAGAACTACTATGAAGATGGATCGGTTCAGAAGACTGGTAAAATATCCGGAGGTTTACGAAACGGTCCCTGGGAAATACTATCCATAGTTAGCGCTACTACGCTAGTAAAATCTAATTATACACAGGGTAAATTAAATGGCTTGCAAGAGTCATACTTTGAAACCGGAGAGCTAAATTCAGAAGGTAATATGAAAGAGGATAAACGCGATGGTGAATGGAAGTGGTACTACCAGGATGGCACGCTGGAAACCAACGCCACGTATTTGGATGGAATAAAACAAGGTTCGCAACCCTTCTATAATGAAGCAGGAATTCTGACTCGTACAGAATACTACAATCAAGGTGAATTGGTTGAAGTGAAGACCGGAAACTAAGCTGAAAAGTTAAAGTATTCAGATTTCAAAATGAATACATCACAATACCTGCTACTATGCAAAATGAATAGTAGAACTATGTAACATGTCGTCTATTGAGACGATTGTGATAGGGATAAAGTTTGAAGGCCGTATTTGCTCGTTTATGTACATACTGATCTCGATCATTATCACTGCACACAAACTTATCCATGCTTTCCCAGTTTCGTTCAGTATCAGCATGGTTATTTCCTTGCCACCTGCTCAATATAATAATCATTGCTGTGAACAGAATTTTTCCAACAGTTTTCATCTTCTGAGTGTTTGGTTAAACAAAAACTTTGCACCGTTAGCATAATTGCAACCCCTGTGCCAAAGTAGAAAACGAAAGATTATAAAATAGACAGAGTGGAAAACTCAGACGGGTAACCCGAATTTTACCCGTAATTTCAATGAAATCAAACTCATCAGAAGTTCCGTTGCCGGACAAAAACCTACTTTAAAATCACTTTTTTTCCGGTGCGTGCGCTTTGCAATGCTGCATCCAGAATCTCCATGACGATTAGATTGTTTTCCAGTGAAGATAAATCATAGGCGGGCAAACTAATCTTCTTTTGTACGACAGCAGCCAACAAGGCAAACGGATCATCGTATGGATTTTCACGTTCACTCAGCATTTCGGTTCGCTCTGCAGCTTCTCCCCTTAAGCGAATGCGCAGTTTTGAACGGTTGTCACTCAAAACATAACCAGTAGCTCCATATACTTCCATATCTTTTCTACTGAATGGCCAATTCCACGAAGCCTGAATGATTCCTTGCATACCGGGATATTCAACGACAATCGTTGCCTCATCATCTACGTTCGGGTAAACATCGGGTTTAAATTGTTGCAGCACGGCAAACACCGAAGTAGGTCGTTGTCCATTCGTTAACCATGTAATAAGGTTGGCACCATAACATCCAAAATCAATCACGGCACCACCTCCGTTTAGTTTTGGATCGGTAAGCCATTCCAGAAATTCTGAATTGACACCAATTTCCTTCGGACCCTCGTGGCCATCATGCACTACCACTTTTCTCAGTTTACCCAATTGATTTTGTTCAATCATTTCATGGGCTTTATGGTTGGTAGCATACCAGGTAGTTTCATAGTTAGTAAGCAACTGAATGTTGTGTTTTTTAGCCAGTGCTTGCATCTGCCGGGCATGATCCAGACTCACAGCCAATGGTTTTTCGACCATCACATGAATCCCCCTTGGTGCGCAAGCTTTCACCACCGCGAGATGTTCATAGATAGAACCAAAAGCTGTTACCGCTTCGGGTTTGGTTTTCTCTATCATTTCTTCCAACGAATCAAACAGCAACGACATCGGCAACCCATGTTGCTCCAGAAATCGTTTCGCCAACACTTTGTTAGATTCGGCAATGCCCACAATCTGAATATCCCCGCGATCAGGCCGACCTAAAATCCAATGTACATGTGTATGAGTTAATCCTGCTACACCCACGCGCAACGGTGCAGCGTAGCTATCTGCCATCCACACTAAAACAATACAGGCTACAATATTTTTCATGAGAATAATTTTAATATGCCACTTCAGGTCTCTGAGTTAGCGAGAGTTCAAAGCAAGTTCGTTAAAAGCACTCACAATCAAAATCGGTTATCGCTCTTTTGAGTTTATGGTATAAAAGAATTTTCTATTTCCTGAAAGGATGACTACCTTCCTTTTCCATGCCCCTAACAGACCCGTACCGTATTAATAATGAAGCCATCCAGCAACCACCGTCATCCATGTTGGGTGGGTTAAAGTTTCTGGGGCCCGGGTTTATCCTTTCCGCCTCTATTGTTGGTTCGGGCGAGTTAATTGCCACCACCGTGCTTGGTGCCAGGGCAGGTTACGCTGCACTCTGGATTATCATTGTAAGTTGCCTTGCGAAAGTGGCCGTGCAATTGGAGTTTGGCCGGCATGCTATTCTTACGGGAGAAACTTCAGTGCAGGCTTTAAACAAACTCCCTGGTCCACGAATAAAAAAAGCAACCTGGGCCGTCTGGATTTTATTGGTGTTACAATTTCTTAAAGTGGTTCAGATTGGTGGTATTGTGGGCGGAGCTGCTGTGGTATTGAACTTGTTATTCCCGGTTGCGTCCGTCTATATTTGGGCCTTTGCCATTGCGATAGTTGCTGCGCTACTTATTTTTAATGGTAAGTATGGATGGGTGGAAAAAGTTTCGCTCTTCATGATCACGATGTTTACCCTCTTTACTGTTGCTTCGTTGGTTTCACTTCAGTTCACAGAATTTGGATTTTCGGTTCGCGAAGTATTTGATGGGTTTCGATTTACATTATCCGGAGAAGAAATTGCCATTGCGATTGGGGCCTTCGGGATCACCGGAGTTGCCAGTGATGAAATCCTCGCCTATAATTATTGGTGCCTGGAAAAAGGATATGCCCGCTATGCCGGTATACCCGATGGCTCGGCCGCGTGGAAACAGCGTGCACACGGTTGGATTAATGTGATGTATCTGGATGCGATAGTTGCAATGATTGTATATACGCTGGTTACTACCATCTTTTACTTATTGGGTGCCGCTATTTTGCATGGTCGAGAAAGTGTACCTAACGGAAATGTCGTCATTGAAACATTAGCGATGATCTATACTCAATCGCTGGGTCCTGGTGTAAGGACGATTTATCTTGTGGGTGCATTCTTTGTTTTGTTTTCCAGTGTGTATGCAACGCTTGCCTATTGGACACGCGTGTTTACGGATCTGTTCGGTCAGTTGGGATGGTTTAATTTTTCCAACCTGAAGAAGAGAAAAAACCTGGTATCGCTGTTGGCATTTCTCTTTCCCTTAATCTGGGCCTGTCTTTTTTGTTACATTGAATTGCCTGTGCTTATGGTGCTATCCGGAGGGATCATTGGTTCGGTGATGTTGCTATTGGTTGTGTATGCCGGCTGGTATTTTAAATACGGTCGCATCCAAACGCTACCGTCTGGTAAATTTTATTATCTCATTTTCTGGATCAGTGTTATCTCGATTGCATGGGTGGCCGTGTATGGTTTGGTGCAGGCGTTTGGTTAGTGAAAAGCTATAGTAGGCACCTTTGAGGATACGAACCATCGAGGTGGTAGGGATGGAAAATTGAAGCTACTCAATGATAAAATTTACCTTCTCACCATTGATGCCAGGAGGTAGCCAACCAGTGCCTATCGAAAGATAAAAATCGTATCGACCCGGCTTTGTGGGTGTTGTGATCAGCAGGGAAAAGGTATCATCCGTGCCTATCATATCATTTTTTATAGTAATGTCTGTTGTTTGCATATCAACCCAATCGCCATATTGAAAAAAAGAATAAACGACACGAGAAATGTAATCCGAATTTGCCTCCAGATCACGCACGTTATTATTCTGATATTTGAATGTCAAATTGATTCGGACCGTATCGGCTGGCTTTAGGATTATTGGTGATACTAAATCAGATCGAATAATCACATTAGAGGAAGAACGAAAATTATCTATAAAGCTATAAGGAAAATATTCTGAACCCACGCGAATACTATCATATTGAGCATTCGGATAATTGGCAACCATGGTCACGGACTCGCCCTGAAACGCTGCTTCCTTATCCCAAATGGTATACTGATTTTTTCTACCCCAAACATTGTTGAACGAGAAAGCCGGCACACCCGAATAAAATTCATAGAGCGAAGCACGTTGATAGGAGTTCATGAACGCAACCGGTCTTTCTTTTGATAGTTCTTTTAATTCTTTCGTCCATCGTTTTGCCTGCATCGATTGCGTCAAAGCAAGCGACTCTGGAAATAAATTACCTATTAACAGAATTCTAACCGATAAAATAAGTACAATTGAAATAGCAAAAGAATAGTAGGTGATCTTCTTCATCTTCTCATTGCTTTCGATATAACGATACCCAACGTAGACTAAAGGCAACAGTGTGATGATCGTCCAATTACCTTCCACCCTTCCCTTGAAGGTCATTAGAAAGAAAAAAATGTAGGTACCTATAATCAAAAACTTGAGGCTGCGCTCAAACAAATCGGCCGGCCTAAATACAATACCCAAATAGATGAGCAGTAGACCTATGAATGGACCTAAAACAAAAGGCTGGGTAAATAAATACTCCGAAGTGTAAGAAAATGAATACGCCTTAGTGCTTCGTTCAAAGAAGTGATAGTTCACAGACGGAAAGTCAAAAATAACCTGCCAGCGTAAATGAGGAATAAACAAAGCCGTGGTTAACCCCACCACCAACCAAAATGACTTTTGTTTTAGCAGAGCAGGATTGGACAATAACGTAAAGCCCAGAATGAGCACCCCATGATACTTACTCAATAACATCACGCAAATCACCACCGACAAAAGAACAACCAACTGCCAGGATGACTGCGCTAAGTATTGTTTATAAAGATAGAAAAATAAGGCAGTAAAAAGCAGCAGAGGAAAGTCGGGGATCGCAAACATGCCACCACCAAAGACCATTCCAATTTGAAGAAAGCCAATGGACGCCACGATAGCATAAAACAATTTGAGAGTACCCGGTTGGATCATTTTCTCCATGACCCAAATTGTGGCTGTGCTACAGAGGATGAATAAAAGCCGTACTCCTAATTCATTTTGAAAAATAAAAAAACCGACCTTGACCAGCAAAGCGGTAACCGGTGGATGATCAAAATAACCCCAGGCCAGATGTTTTGAATACATCCAGTAGTAGGCCTCATCACCCCGCAGTTCTACATAATATGATTGGAGTAAAAGAGTAGACACCCACAGAAAATAAAAAATTATTCGGATGGAATTTTTATTCTCCATGAAAGGTGAAGAAATAATTAGACGTAAAATTCCAAATAGTTGTAAGCAGGATGGCCAGAAATTTGGACAAATAGAAATTAAATTTTTGCTTCTCGAAAACGAACAGGAAAAATGAATTGATGCCTAGTCCGATTACCGAAAACATCAGGAAGGAACCCAACTGCTGATATACCTGAGGGTTATGACTTTCAAACGTCCAATAGCGGTTCAGAACAAAGTTAGAACTGGCTGCACAAATAAAACCACTGGCACTAGCCACATATCGGTGTATTTTAATTTTCTCCTTTAATAAATAAGTGAGTGCAAAATCCAGCACCATGCCGGACCCACCCACCAAACAAAACTTTATAATCTTTACAATCATGAACCAATTTATACTGCCGGTCAGGTCTTTCGATCAGACCACAAAAGATTAGTAAATTCAATACGTTAACCCTCTACTTCACCTTCACATAAATGTGTCGGATGTTCTTATTTCCTGACTCCCGTTCGTCTATCACAAATTTTCCGGTATTCTTTATCAAGGGTAACAATTTGGTAAATCCATAATTTCGGGGATCGAAGTCGGCTTTCTTTTTCAGAATAAAACTTCCTAGCTCGCCTAAAAATGTCCAGCCACTTTCATCTGCCAGATCAGATACACTTTCTGTTAACAATTTGATTAAGGCATGGTCTACTTTATTTAATGGACTTGTTTTTGGTTTCACCTTAACCTGCTTCTCTTCCTCTGTAGGTGGTGGTTGAGTTTTTGCCCGTAATATTTCCAGATAAATAAATTTATCACACGCGGTAATAAAAGGTATGGGAGTTTTCTTCTCCCCGATGCCAATTACTTTCATGCCGGTTTCTCGCAAGCGTGTCGCCAGCCGGGTGAAATCACTGTCGGAGGAAACAATACAAAAGCCATCTACCTTTTCGGAATACAAAATATCCATGGCATCAATGATCAACGCGCTATCGCTGGAGTTTTTACCCGAAGTGTAGCTGTATTGCTGAATCGGTGTAATGGCATTTTCCAATAACACGTTCTTCCAGCCCGACACCGTGGGCTTGGTCCAGTCGGCATAAATCCGTTTGATGGTGGGGGTTCCATTCTTTGAGATTTCCTCCAGCATCTCCTTTATATGGGAATACGGCACATTATCGGCATCAATCAGCACAGCCAGGCGTAAGTCATTCATTTTATGTAGGTTAACTTTTCGGGATGGTTAACGAAGATAGCATAAAAAGTTGGAGGTCTGGCAGCAAATAAAATACATTGTAACAAAACACTACTCTTAATCGACTTAGGCTATATGTGGAAGCTTATTGACTACCTAAAGCAACGATGGATTATCAAACTGTTTGTGATCTACCTTCGGTACCTGATCGGTTTTGCTTTTGTCTTTGCTTCCATTGTTAAAATAAAAGGCGAACGGTTTACCAGCATCCCGGCAACGGAACCGGTTGGCTATTTCTTTGAAGCCATGTATCAATCCGGATTTTACTGGAATTTTTTAGGCTGGGCACAATTCGTAAGTGGTGCACTTTTAATGTCGCAGCGATTTTCAACCATCGGGGCTTTTGTTTTCTTTCCCGTTATACTCAACGTTTGTCTGATCACCAATTCTATTGATTTCGGATCCGGAACGCCTGTTATAACTACGCTGATGTTATCAGGCACCTTGTTTCTTTTGCTCTGGGATTACAAAAAATGGATTATTTTGTTTTACCAGGATCATCACATCAAACTAGATCTCACGCAGCAGCCGAAAGATAAGTTTATGACCGACCCTGTGTGGACTATTGCTGGAGTTACATTCGTATTGTTAACTGTGGCTGTACAAATAAATAAACCAAGCCAGGAAGTAATACTTGGCTGGTTGGTTGCAATGTTATTAGTGGGACTTATTGCAATGGTTGCAGGATTGATACGATTCAGGAAAAGAAATGCAAATGGTGTAGTAGATTAAAAGATCGACCAAAAGCAAGAGAACCTACCGATACATTTTTAATAAGTACCCTGGTTGCGATGATCCCCAAAACGTTTTTTCACGGTTCGCTTTAGCGGTATCTGCATGCCTCCTGTATTCTCTAGCCAATCATAAATGGAACCCGATAGTTCTTCAATCAGCGCCTGGTGTTCCTTACTGGCAATCAGATTATTCATCTCATGCGGGTCTTCCTTTAAATCATAAAACTCATTGGTGTCCCAAATGCCATGATAGCGAATCAGTTTATAGCGGTCGGTGCGCACGCCATGCATCGTAGGCGTTTGTGGAAAATCAAATTCCCAATAATATTCGTAAAATATTTTATCACGCCAGACTACAGACTGCTCTTGCAGCAGTGGCAAGATGGACTGACCCTGAAAATGATCTGGTGGATGAAGACCGGCCGATGCCATAATGGTTGGCGCCACATCAATGTTTTGAATCATGGCTTGAGGTCGGGCGCTACCTTTAAATAATTCCGGGCAACGAACGAGAAAGGGAACTTTTACTGACTCTTCATAAAAGTGGCGTTTGTCGATGAGCCCATGTTCTCCAAATGAAAATCCATTGTCGCCCATGTAGATAATCAACGTAGATTCTGATAAACCATTTTTGTCAAGATAATCGAGCACAGCGCCTACACTTTCGTCAACACCTAATAAAGTCTCGCAATAGCGTCTGTAAAAATCAGGAAAAGAAATGGCGCCATGATACATATGATCCACACCGTGCCAGCTTTCACGCTGCATCTTTTGCCAATCAGGTGTGCGACCTTCACCATAATATTCATCACCCTTTAGAGGTTCATTCCTTCCCTCCTGCTCAATATCCCGCTTTACTGATTGTTTACTGCTCACCTGACTATCCGAAGTGCGAAATGAAGGTGGTAATGAGATAGGTTCGTCTTTATATTTATTACGATGGCGTTTGGCTGGCGCAAACTCAGCATGAACTGCTTTGTGTGACAAATACAAAAAAAACGGTTTGTTGGAATCGCGCTTTTCAAGCCAGTTCACTGCATGTTCAGTCAACAAGTCCGTGATGTAGGTAGAATCTGAATAGGCTATTTGTTGGCCATTGATGTTGAGTGTAGGATTGTAATAAACTCCCTGGCCTTTAAAACTCTCCCAATGTGTAAAGCCTGGTCGGGGTGCATCGGTATCTCCTCCCATGTGCCACTTTCCGAAGAAGGCTGTTTGATATCCTGCTTGTTGTAAATATTGTGGAAAAAAAATCAAACTGTCAGGATCTGGAGCCACGTTATCCACTACCGTGTGGGTATGTGAATACAAGCCCGTTAATATAGAAGCACGACTGGGTGAGCACAAAGCCGTGGTTACAAACGCATTTTCAAAATAAGCTCCTTCGGTTGCCAGTCGGTCCAGGTTAGGTGTTTTTAACCAAGGCACTTTGCCCGTAAAACCCATGAAGTCGTAGCGGTGATCATCGGATAAAATGAAAATTACATTACGAGGTTTCACTCCTTCCTGGCGCGCGAGTACAAACTTGTTTTGCGTGGGTTGGTTACAACTGACTACGACCAAAATAAGAGGTAATAAAAATGAATACTTGATCATAGAATTTAATTTGTCTGCTTAAAGTAGTCTTGCGGAATATTAATATTTATAAAATTCGGTTATGACTCTGACGAAGATAGCAAACTTATCAGACAGTTAACCTTATACAAATCGTGACCTTTAGATTAACTTCTCAACGATGCGACAATAAAAAATTGACATCTAAGGCGGAGATTCCAACGGAAATAGTTGATCGGAACAACTAAATACTTTGAGTTCCTTGTGATTTCGGAAGCCGTGCTATAATCTCCTGCATCAATTGAGTCGGTTTATTGGTACCAATTCTAACCACATCCTGCATGTTGTGAAATTTCAGTTCGACTGCATGAACGCCCCTGATATTATAAAGTGTGCCACCCGGAATAAACCTAATGCCCAAGCCATAGTACCAGGGATTTTTAACAACTTTTACAGATTCAATTTTTTCAACTTGAATTCTTTTGCGGAGAACACCCACCCCAAATGAAATTACAATCCAATCGGAGTTGACTATTGTCTTCATTCCATAGAATAACAGGTAAATCACAAGGAAAACTGAATTGACAATGATAAATCCAGTATTTGTTATAGGCCTATCGCCAAGAGAATTTACAGATAGGTATATAATAAGAATATGAATGGGGACTACCACCGCAAACAATAACCAACCAACTTGAAATTCTTTGAAGGGTTGCATAAACTTAAATCTGCGCTTAAAATTTACAACAAAATAAATATATTCACCAACATGCTGTGTGCATTGATTCGTTTCTTCAAGGACCAAAAGAATCAATTTAAATCATCCATCAAACTCCTCCGGCAAATCCTCTACGAATGCAAATTCATAATCACGTATCGCATAAAACATTATCGTGGAATAAAGAAATCACATGACTATTTTTATCTTTATTTCAGGATATTAAACCTTAACGTCAACTCTCCATGGCCACAACCTCCAAACGAAACTCTATTATTTTCTGGATTTCCACCGGGCTTTTTACTGCTTTCATGCTCATGTCAACCATTCCTAATATATTATCTACTGAAGAATGGCTGGAAGTTTTCAGGCAGCTGGGTTACCCGGCCTACATGCTGCCCTTTTTGGGTGTAGCTAAATTGTTAGGCTTGATTGCCATTGTGGTTCCCGGATTTCCGCGACTGAAGGAATGGGCTTATGCCGGATTGTTTTTTGATTTGGCCGGAGCTGTATATTCAGGGTTGGCAGCCGGTGGATTTGATCCATTGATGCTGGTGATGATTATACCATTCGGCCTCGGGACCCTATCGTATGTGTTTTACCACCGGAGATTAAAAGAGGCGAACAGCGTGAAAGAATGATTTACAAATATATAGACTATTGCTGATCGGAAATATCTGCAACTTATACTACTACTTCTGCAACTCCTGGGCAGTGCAATGTCATCATCTTGCGGGCGCACTAAAAACTATTAACCCCCCGCTTATGGCAGCCCCTTCAGCACCTAAAAAAATTACCTGGATTATCGGCCTCGTGGTAGGCTTACTCGGCATCATCGGTCGTTTTGCGCAAATTCAGGTACTTACAGAATATAATTATGAATTGTTGCTCATTGGTTTTGCAGCACTTGCCATTGGCACCACGTTTCGGGAATTGTAGGTGATTTCAATTTATTGGCAAGGTTCGAATTTTTAAAACCTGCATTAAGTAATTACTGTGCGCTTCCCATTTGGTGGTGTTCTATCCCACACACGACTGCGGATAGGTAATAACATAGACTGCTTTCAAAAAAATTATTTTTTTCTATTAATAACTGGTAACCATGTCATTAGTATTTCCGCCATGATAAGTGGCACAAATGAAAAGAAATATTCATTGACAGTTCTCCTGAATGTAGGGTCTTCAATATTGCTAAACAAAAAATCCAATGGGAAGACCCCGTCTATACGCACCGTCACAAAAGCTAAAGCGCAAACATAACTACGTATCATAAACTGGCGATGCGCTTTGATGTTATGTTGTTTTATGGATAACCAAGCCAATCCACTTGATAATATCATAAAGGATGCTAATAAAAATAAGGATATCCGACAGGGCAGACATGCGCTAATGAATGAGATTCCCAGTGCTGTGAAGCCAGCAAGACCGGCACCCAACAAATATATTTTTCCAAAAAGGCGATGAAGTGAAAGGTATTTATCTCTAAACCAATTCCAGAATTGAATAGGCCCAAGTAAAAGTATAAGCGTCCCGCCTCCCATATGCAACGATACCCACAGTTGGTTATGAAAAAACGTAGTGCCAAATAATTCACTTCTATACCCATAGAAATAGGCAATAACGTTGTCGTAAAAAAAATAGAGCGATAAACTGATGATAAGAAACCATAGGAACCAGGTTAGCATTTTAATAGTTATACTCATGTTAATTTAATTTTCTTTGACATTGTAGAGCGCGCTCACCAATCTAAACTACTGACGTTTAATACTAGCGACCGCTTCCATGCAAATAATAGCATTAATCACGTTGTGTTTCGTAGTGAAGCGCAATTACTCCACAAGAAAATATTTTCGTTTCGATAAGTTTCAGTGCTGTCATTTCGGTAACTCCTTTAAATAACGGAATGCCCGCTCCCAGTAACACAGGATTAACAAATAACCAAAACTCATCAATCAGGCCCTGACTTAATAATGCATGAGAAGCGGACGAACTTCCAAAAATTAAAATATTCTTTCCTGTTTGATTTTTTATTGCATTGATGTTGTCTGCAAGTTGGTCGCTAATGACCTTGGTATTGACAAGACCTTTCTCACTCATGGTTCTTGATAAAACAACTTTGGAAACTTTGGCATACCAGGCCGAATGTTCTTTCTCGTGTTTTGAGGCGTTGGCTTGTTTACCCGCATGAGGCCAATAATTCTGCATCATTTCATACGTTACCCGGCCATACAGGGCTGTGTCTGCCTTAGGAGTCATCGTATCAACAAAGTCAAATAATTCATCGTCAAATTTTATCCAATTCATTTCTCCTTTAAGGCCTGCCACAAAACCATCCAGTGAAGTGTGCATAAAGAATATTAGTTTTCTCATTCTGGTATTTGTTTAGATGTTTAGGCCGTTTGAATGTCCTATTGATTTCTGTTATCGGTCCACTTCTTGGTTCGTGTCCTTACGAACCAACCTCCCTTCTGCCAAGGGTTGGTGTACTAACCAATTTACTACGGTGCAGTGATAACACCCACCGCAAGCAGAAAAAGTTTGTCCATTGGAAAGATTAATCGCTATTTTTTAAACTTCCCAAACACAGGCTGCCCTGGCATTACACCGGTTACCGTTTTTCCATTCATTAACACAAAGGTTCCGTTCACCATCACATACTCAATACCCGCTGAAAACTCCAGGCCTTTTTCAAAGGTTGCCTTGTCAATGATGGTGTTGGGATTAAAGATAGTGATGTCTGCATCAGCACCTACTTGTATCCTTCCTTTAAAGCGCATCATGGGCGCTATGTTTTCCAACCGTTTTGCTGGAAGCAACGTCATTTTTTCGATGGCTGTATTCAAGTCAATTACTTTATCTTCTCGCACATATTTACCCAAAACTCTCGAAAAAGTGCCTGCGGTACGGGGATGGGCAAGTTTGCTGAAGGGCATTCCATCAGATCCTATAATCACTCCGGGTGCCGCAATGCCTGTTTTAATCCATTCCGGTTTCATCATGTGGATGATCACTATTCCACCTGACTTGCGATAGGTCTCAAAGGTTTCCTTTGTAAGCCGCTCACCAGTCTCAACCCATTGAAGGTCCTCATAGTTTATGCCCAGTCTCTGTTGCCAGCCTTCGTTGAACATGGCGCTTTGAAGCCTTGTTGAAGCGGCCGTATAGGAATACAGTTCTGTGGTGATGTCAAAATTGTTTTGCTGTGCTCCCTGTACCATGTCAAGTGCCATTTGAATACTTCCCAACGACATGCTGTTGATATGAACAATGTGCAGAGGCGCTTGCGTGAGTATAGCATCGGCTATTACTTCTTGTATTGAAATGATATCGGGTTGTCTCACATGCGTAAAAATCAGCGTATTAGTTTCTCCTGCTAATTGAAATACCTGGTACATTTCCTCAGGTTTCGTGTTCGGCAAGTATCCTATGGGCACGCCTATCCCTATTCCGCCTTCCGCTAGTGATGTTTTGATATTTTCAAGAACAGCACTCAGTTGGGCACTTTCTATGGGCATAGTGTAGGTGTACTGAATTCGGTCTTGCATACTGGCGAGAGTAGCCTGTCCGGTGCTACTCATCTTGCGTAATTCATTCAACAAATTTTCGTCTTTATTTATAACTTTAAACCGCTCGTAAGGCCAGCATACACTAGCTCCGTAATTTATTAATGCCTTTGATTGTCGCGAAGAATACCATTCCTTTAAATTCTCTATTCCCCATTCAAGCTCCAAAGCAGTTGTCACGCCATCATGCAATTGGTATTCTTGCTCTACATTACTTCTTCCATGAACATGCAAGTCAATAAAGCCAGGAGCAACAACCAGTCCGGTGGCATTGACTATCTTCTTTCCCTTCATCGGTTCAGAACTTATCTGGGCGATGCGGTTATTGATGATGCCTACGTTTTTAATGGCATCTAATTTTGTTTCTGGGTCAATCACACGGCCGCCCTGCAACACAACATCATATACAATGGCTGTTTGTGCTGCGGTTGTCATTGAAAGGCCAAGGAATAAGGCAAAGAAGAGTAGTTTCATAGAAAGTCTATTTAATTTTTGGGTAGTCTGGTAGAATGCAAGACGTCTATTTTCCATTGCTTTTTATCTTTTATCAGCACAACGGTTTCCATCCATTTTACAAGTTCCTCTTTTCCGTTTCGGGTGAAGATTGATTGCAGGTAGTAGGTAGCCCATGCGGTATTTTTGTTAATGGTAGCATTTACAAACTCAAATTGGTTCGTTCGCTTAAAATCAGGAATGGATTTACTCTTCATTACTTTACTGATCAAGGTGTCCATCGGCCACACTTCACCGTATTCATAAAAGCGAACCGTGCTGGTGGTAAAATTTTTCATAGCCGTAGTATCGACATTCGTTAGAGCAGCAAACAGGTTTTCAATAGTTTGCTGTACTGTTATCTGTTCTGGTGTTGATGTTTTTTGTGCATGTACCGCTGCGGTGAAGAGCAATGCAATAAACAGGAGTCTGATTTTGAGCATAAGACAATTACATGTGTACGTTCTGTATTATCTAACTTAATGTACTGAAAGTTTGTTGATGGCTTGCCACGCTGGTGCATTATATTTTCTTAGCAGCAATCCACTGATCAATTTGTTTTTCTAAAATGGTTAAGGGCAAGGATCCATTCTTTAAAACCTGATCATGAAACTCCCTGATGTCAAATTTATCCCCCAACTGTTGCTTAGCTTTTTCTCGTAATGCATGAATTTTTAATTCTCCCACTTTGTAGCTCACAGCCTGACCCGGTGTGACCATGTATCGCTCAATGCGCTGTATGGCTTCAACTTCCGAGACGGGCTGATTCTCCAGCACATAGGCTATGGCTTTCTCCCGTGTCCATCCTTTGTGATGCATGCCGGCATCCACCACTAAACGAACAGCTCTCTCTATTTCATTATTTAATCTGCCCATGTATTGATAAGGGTCGGTGTACATACCTAAATCAGTTCCCAAACTTTCAGCATACAATGCCCAGCCTTCACCAAAAGCACTTAATGCATATGCTTTTCTGAATTCAGGAATATCGGCTTCCTGTTGGATGGCCACCTGATAATGATGACCCGGTATGGCTTCGTGTATAAACAAGCCTTCCATGGAAAAATAATTGTACTTCAACGGATCACGAACCGTTTCGTAAAATATACCAGGACGTTTCCCGTCCCGCGAAGCACGCATGTATTGAGCATTGGAGCCTGCTTCTCTGAATTTTTCGGTGGCTTTCACTTCAAAGGATGCTTTGGGTCGGAGATTGAAGAGACGATTTAACTGAGGCTCCATACGCGCTTCAAAACCTCGAAATCTGTTCAAAACTTGTTCTTCCGTTTTAAAGGGAAAAAATTTCGGGTTGGTTTTAATGTATTGAAAGAATGCCGGCAAGTCACCTTTAAAACCTGTCGATTTTCTAATGGAATCCATTTCATTCCGAATACGAGCCACTTCACGAAGTCCTAAATCAAAAATCTCATCTGCTGTAATGTCCGTTGTGGTATAATACTTCAACCAATAGGCATACTCCGCTTTCCCATTGCTATTGTCAAGCAACCCGGTGGTGGTGCGGGTGTTGGGTATATAAGTGTCAACCAGGAAATCATTCAGTTTTTTGTAAGCCGGTTTAATATGTGTTTCAAGAGCAGCGGTGTAATCAGCAATAAGCTTTACCCGGGCGGCACTGTCGATCGTTTCTGGTAAATTCTGTAGTGGCTTATAAAAAATATGGTTCTCAACTTCCGTTTCAAACAGTGGCTTTAACTGGGCCGGCACTTTCTCCATGCTGGCCTTTGGGTTTGTATAATTCAACTCCAATCCGCTTTGCATATTGTTTATGGACTGATCAATCCATTCCGGAAACGACTCCATCCGACTGATGAAGTTTCGGTAATCCTGTTCATCTTTAAAAGGAATATAGCCAGCGCCCGACCCCAGCACGGCAAACCGTTGTGGAAAACTAAATACAAATTGATCAACAGGTCGGTAAAATCCATAGCGATTGATCAGTTGCTCATTATTTATTGACAATTGAAATCTAAGTACATCAACGCTCAGTTTTTCAGAATCCGTCAGACTATCATAATTAACCGTACTGAGTGTATCGAGATAGCGTCTGTTCAGCGCAATGGCTTTTTGCAGATACGCTTCGTTAATATCGATAGCGAGCTGATCGTTGTAGTCATGTACATTATTTTGGGTGGCTGCTAAAGGATTGAGTGCATAATACTCGCGGGAGAATTGAGTAAAGATTCCGTTAAGGTCAACCTCCTTATTTTCTTCCTTCGTGGAGGAACAACCTAAAGTAAAAAGGATAAGTGATGCCAGAATAAGCTTGTTCATTAGTTCTTTATTTAATATGAGGTTTTTGGGGCTTCAGTTATGATTATCCTGAATAAAAGCACTTATACTTAACGCGTTCAGGGAAGATTTTTTAATAAAGGTTCTTCTTTTCATGAAGATTGGCTTTAAAGTGTCAAGCAAGATATTGAATTTTAGTCGTGACTTTATATGCTCTTTTTCGGCCATAAGGCTCCCTCCTATGTTCGTGTCTGCAGTGGGTAAACGAACAAAGGAACAGGTAACTCTGTAGGCATGTAAAAATTTAATACAGGCAACCCGGTCTTACTTAACATAATGCACATTTAGTACTCTATCCCTACCTTTGATGTGCTCTATCTGTGCTTTTGATATACCCCCGCCTGGGATCGTGTCATCACCATAGTCGTTAACTTAAGGATGAGATTGAAATGAGTTGATAGTATTAACGGATGAAGTGGGAAAACTATATGTCATCCCTAAAGGGATTTGATACTTATTTTGATTAGGTTATTACCAACATGTCGTCCCTAAAGGGACTTTAAATACAAGTTCAAAATATCGAAAACAAGTCCCGTTAGGGACGACATATTGGTAATAGAAAATGAAAAATTATGCATTTCAAGTCCTGTAGGGACGATATATAAAATA
>JBGSTJ010000016.1:0-126305 GCA_041736555.1 Cyclobacteriaceae bacterium | reverse complement strand
TGTGGCTGACGGAAGAGCTAAACTGCAGGGCAGCATAGCTGGGCGTGGAATGTAAAAAGTTATTGGCCACCAGGGAAGGTTGTGTTTCCACCCCGATACAGCCCTGCATCAGCAATGCATAGGCACCGATGTTAGTGATGCGGTTGCGTTGCACCTCGATATAGCCGTTTATGTTTTGAAGCCCTAATCCGTAGGCAAAAAAGTAGGTAGCGTTTGTGATGGTGTTGTCGTTGAAAATACCGCCCTGCATGTATTCGAAGAAAGCGGGGTAGGCATGCACGTTGTTGAAGGAGTTGCCGGTGAAGACTGTTCCGGGCGATCGGTTAGTACTATTGCCGATGTGTAGTACACCATACGAACCACCCGTAAAGGTGTTGTTTACAAAACGCAGGTTGGAAGACAGTGTAGGCCGTGCGATGATGGCACCGCGGTCTTCGGTCGATGATGTTGTACCGAGTAAATTGAAAACCAGATTTTCAAATCGGAGATCATCAGCCCGGTTGATAATTTGAATGGCCCGGTTAAAGGAAGTTCCGAGTGGCTCAAATGTCATGTTTCTAAACGTAACAAAGCTGGCATTACTTAATTGGGCGATGTAGTTGGTAGCGGTGGCCGAGGCATTAAACCTTAATCTGGTATTAGCCGCAATGCCCGACTGTGATTGGAAGGTGATGGTGTTGGTGGCGGAAGATCCTGAGATGGAAGGCAGAATAAACTGTTCGGTAAAAGTTTGAGTAGCCAGTTGAAAGGTAACGGGTCCGGAGATACCATTTACTTTCATTGCCTCAATGGCGGCATTGATGGTAGTGTAGGTTTGTCCGGTTCCTACGGTGTAAGTTCCGTTCAATGGAGTAAGGGCAGCTGCACTAAACTGATCGGCCCCGATACTAGGTGTACTGGTTCGCGGATCATTGTTAATATCGTTGGGCACTACACTCAACAAATTCTTTCCAGCGGAAGCAATACCAGGTGCAGAGGCGGTCAGGTTTGTATCTGAAACAAACTGAGGATCGAAGGAGACGGAGTTCGCTTCAAAGCCAGCGCCTGTTCTAAACTCTGCCAGCGTGCCATAGTTGGTGCTACCGATACGCCCGATGAAGGAACCGGAAGTAAACAAGTTATTGTGATTTGCTTCTACAATCGAGTTAACGACTTGAGCATTGTCGTAGGCGATGGCCTGACTGGTATTGGCCCGGAAGATATTATTCACAATCCGGTTGCCGATAGAGCCACCGCGGTTGAAGTAAAAAGCCGGGGCTGTTCCTGATTGGTTCACACTGTTGTGGTATACCAGCGTGTGGCTGACGGAAGAGCTAAACTGCAGGGCAGCATAGCTGGGCGTGGAATGTAAAAAGTTATTGGCCACCAGGGAAGGCTGCGTTTCCACCCCGATACAGCCTTGCATCAGCAATGCATAGCCACCGATGTTGGTGATGCGGTTGCGTTGTACCTCGATATAGCCGTTTATGTTTTGAAGCCCTAATCCGTAGGCAAAAAAGTAGGTAGCGTTTGTGATGGTATTGTCGTTGAAAATACCGCCCTGCATGTATTCGAAGAAAGCGGGGTAGGCATGCACGTTGTTGAAAGAGTTGCCAGTGAAGACTGTTCCGGGCGATCGGTTAGTACTATTGCCGATGTGTAGTATACCATACGAACCACCCGTAAAGGTGTTGTTTACAAAACGCAGGTTGGAAGACAGGGTAGGCCGTGCGATGATGGCACCGCGGTCTTCGGTCGATGATGTTGTAACAGGTAGATTAAAAATCAGGTTTTCAAATGTGATATCATTAAGATTATTGATTCCATGGATAGCACGATTAAATGATGCTCCGGTGGGTTCAAAGGTCAGGTTTCTAAAACGGATGAAGTTGGCATTGTCAAGCCGAACTATATAGTTTGTAGCGGATGCAGTGGAAGCGAATCTCAGGATAACATTCGCTGCGTTGCCCGATTCAGATTCGAAGGTGACGGTGTTGGTAGAGGAAACGCCCGAAATGCCACCAATGATTACTTGTTCATTGAATGTGCCAGTTCGTAGGCGGAATGTTAATGGACCATTCACGCCTCGCGCAGTAACATCGGTAACAGCCGCTTGTAACGTTGTATAAGTACCGCCACTGCCTACAGTAAAAGACCCGGATAGGGGTTGGGCCACCAGATTTACAGTCAATAGTAATCCAGCAATAAAAACAATCAGTCGGAAGAAAAACTGAGGGATAGGTTTAAACATGAATGCTTTATGTTAATCCGTCCTAATTTAATTGGTTTTAATCGCATTGAAATGGAGTTGTATGTTGATTTTTTAAAAATCCCCTTTTTAGGGGAGCGAATTTTGTAGAAATCCTGAATCTGCTTCAAAAATTAAAAAAGAAATAACCTTTATTATGGTTACCATTTTGAAGGATCTTGAAGTAGTAAATTTAAGTAAGCCTAAAATAAATGAAATTCAAGCAGGCCATATTTTCTACAATGCCTATTTCATAGCACCGGTAATATTCCGCTTTTGTCGCCAACCCTTTTAATTTTTGTAGGATGACTTAGTTTGTAATCTGTTGTTCGTTTATCAATACGATAACGTTTGTTTACATGACCTTTCGTATATTCCTGCACGCGTGCTTCAAACTCTATCAATGCGCCTTCCGTAAGCAAAATCTTTTCAAAACTTTTGGAATAACTAAACCAGAGATGGTCGGCAACGAGCTGGTTGGTTTCAACTTCACGCACATCGTTAAGCAAAATGGTATCTTCACGATAGCCCTTATAATTCGTTTTTTTACCAACCCGACTGAATACCGCCCTGAATTTTTTTCGTTCACCTTCCCGGGTAGCTAATTCTTTGCGCATAAGCATGAACCAGTTAATTCGGTAACCTAAAACCTTTTGCCTCAATCTCCTTCTTCGTCATCTTGATCACATTCACATCTATCATTATTTTACTCAGTGGTTCGTCAATTGAATCAGTGGGTACCGATACAATAGTATCGACTACATCCATCCCCTGAAATACCTGACCATAGATAGTATATTTATTATCAAGGCGGGGTAATCCATTTTTATTTTGAACGATGTAAAACTGGCATCCGGCAGAAAGCATTTGAGGATTGTCATCGCGCCCGGCCGCAAATGAACCATACACATGCTTAATGGAACCATTAAACTCTGGAGCTAATAAATAAGGAGAATCTGTAAATCCTGCAGGTGTATCCGGGCATCCACCCTGTACCACAAAATCTTTGATAACCCGATTAAGAGAAAGTGTGTCCCAATACCCGGCTGTAGCCAACTTAATGAAGCTGGCCTTGTGGTTGGGTGTTTCATCGTATAGCCAGATTAGCAATTCACCCTTGTCAGTTTTGATTTGCCCAACCTCATACTGAGGAGCCGGGGAACAGGCGAAGAATAATGGTATAGATAGCAATAAATATATTTTATTCATTGATTTCGGTTTTGATTTACAAGATAAGCACATCCCGGGAGTAAGTCCAACCATTCTTTTTATCATAGTGGGTAGCGAGGTACTTAGAAACATCGGGCGAAAATTTCATATCTTGAATTAATTTCTAACTCAAAAAAATGAAAGCATTACTATCCCCAGATCCCAGATTACTCAAGGAAGCGCTGGCAACTGTACGAATTATAGTTGGGCTGCTTCTCGTTTATCATGGTCAAGAGGTATTTGATCCTGCCTTGATGCAGACCTACATGACCTGGGATACTTGGAAGGACAACTCAGCAGCCTTTATGGTATATGCTGGTAAAAGTTCAGAATTGATTGCCGGTGTGTTGTTAACACTTGGTTTGTTTACGCGCGTGGGAGCCCTACTTGCTGCGGGCACATTAGGGTATATTACTTTCTTTGTAGGACAAGGACGCTTCTGGTATGAAGATCAGCATCCATTTATGTTTGTTTTATTTGCTCTGCTTTATTTCTTCACGGGACCGGGAACGTGGAGTTTGGATGGATATGTTTTCAAGAGGAAGACCTCCTAAGAAAGTAAGCCAAAATAATAACTAGATTATTTCGAGATGAAAAATAGAGTTATCATAATAACCGGAGTTTCGGGTAGCGGAAAAACCACCGTTGGTTTAGCATTGGCTGAAAGATTACAGGCTTCTTTTTTTGATGGTGACGCATTTCATCCCCAATCAAACATAGCCAAAATGAGTTCAGGAATTCCACTTACCGATGAGGACCGATACCCATGGCTTAAAGCAATTAATGATTTTATCAGGCAAAAAGTATTGTCTGAGACAGTTGTTATCACCTGTTCAGCTCTGAAGGAAACCTATAGAAAAATATTGTCTGCTAACATAGATTCAGCCCAGGTGATCTGGGTTCATTTGCAGGGTAGCTATGATCTCATTCATGAGCGAATGCTCAAACGATCAGATCATTTTATGACTGCTACCATGTTGCGTTCTCAATTGGATGTCTATGAGAAACCAGACTACGGTATTTTTGTTCCTATCAATCAGGATTTAGATCAACTAGTTGATTGCATTCTTTCTGAAATGAAGTTATCTGTATACGGATAGACTGACGGCAATCTGAAATTGCAGTAGCAATTATGAATGTTAACTTCGAATTCCCTATACAACAAAATACCCACAAGTTATTCTTGTAGAGAAACAAGTATTCATAACAATGAGACACCATTCTTCGTTATTGACCAGTTAGCAATCGGATTTTGAATAAAAATTTTAGTGTAGATTAAATATTTGAATTCGATTACTGTTCTATGATGAATTTAAATAGGGTTCGTGTTGTCTTGATTATCGGTGTTATACTGATCAGTGTGTTTCATCAGGCATCACTTGCTCAGAATCATGCACATGATAGTAAAAAAAAGCTATTTGGGTTTAGAAGACTTGACGACACCGTTACTGTAGAAAAGCAGGGTGTATTTGTATTGCCGTTATTGTATTATACACCGGATACACGGTGGGCCTATGGAGGCGCAGGAGTCTATTATTTTAAAACGGCACCAAAATTTGATTACGAAAAATTAACCCGGGTCTCGTATATCCAATTCCTGGCTGATTACACCCAGAACAAACAACTTGATGTCTGGAGTTTATGGAATATTTTTACCCGTAACGAAAATTACCTGTTTAAAGGAGAGCTTCGCTATCGCAAATTTCCGGATCGCTTCTTTGGTATTGGCAATGATACCCCCGCATCCAATGAAGAACGATATGAGTATAGTTTGGTGAGCATTAAAAGTTTAACGCTCAAAAAAATCAGGCCCTCCCTTTTTGTTGGAGTTGATTATCATTTTGAATATGAATATGGGTTTAAGTTTAGCGAAGGAGGGTTACTTGAACAAGGAAACATTACCGGGTATCAGGGAGGAGTGGGGTCGGCTATTGGTGCAGTGGGGATTTATGACAGTCGGGATAATGCCATAAACGCTCGCACGGGAAAACTTATGGAATTATCTACCTATGTTTATACACCCGTATTGGGCAGTACATTTTCTTTCTTTAGCCTAAATGGTTTGTATCAACATCATTGGCCCATTAAGAAGAAACAATCGCTGGCGTTGCAAACCAAGCTACGATTGAGTTATGGAGAAGTACCCTTTCTTGACCTTTCCGTTGCCGGTGGGGATGATATGTTGCGGGGGTATCCTAAGTATCGGTTTCGAGATAACCATTTTTTCGGAACTCAACTTGAATACCGGTTCCCCTTATTTTGGAGAATAGGGATGGTAACCTTTGCCGGGGTAGGAGATGTGTTTAGTAGCCTCAGTGATGTAACTGCGGCTACACTAAAGTATTCTGTCGGCTCAGGGCTTCGTCTGGCTGTTAATCCTGCCGAACGATTGAATATTCGGTTCGACTACGCCCTGGGCCGCGAAGGTGGATACTTTTATTTTTCCGTGGCTGAATCTTTTTAGGTTGACTCAATTTCAATTTTAGGTTTGTTCACTTTTATCTTGCTCTTACTTTTTTTATTGATCTGTATATTAATGATCTCAATCCCCAGGGCAAAGGCCATCGACACATAGATGTAACCTTTAGGGACATGAACGTGAAACCCTTCAATCACCAACACTGTACCAATCATGATCAGGAAGGAGATGGCCAGTATTTTCATGGCCGGATGCTTGTTGATAAAATCACTGATTCTTCGTGCAAAGATGAGCATGGTAATCAGGGAAATCACGATCGCAATAATAATGACTATAACATTATCCACAAGACCAATTGCAGTGATTATATAATCTAATGAAAAGACCAGATCGAGGATGATAATCTGTGTTATAGCAGAACGCATGGTTAGTTTTTTTGCTTGCTTCGTGCTTTCAGAATGGCCCTCAATACGGGCATGAATTTCAGAGGTACTCTTGCCGATCAAAAACAGACCACCTATGATAAGTATTAAATCCCGGTAACTAAGCGCAAAATTGCCTACATAAAAGAATGGTTTATTCAATCCTATAATCCAGTTAATGGCCATGAGCAAAAGAATACGACCTAAAAAGGCAAGCAAAATTCCAACCATGCGGGCTTTCTTTTGTTGCGAGGCAGGTAGGCGACCACTGACAATAGAGATAAAGACAATGTTATCAATACCCAGTACTATTTCGAGAAATGTAAGCGTAATTAAACTGACGATAATCTCTGTTGAAAAGAAGTCCATGATTCTATTATCGTGTCTGTATTATATTATTTTGAAAATCTGATGGATCATCTGTCCCTGGACAAGTGGAGCATTATACTCCATTCTTCTTCTTTTGAATATCTTCAACGTCTCTTATAAATTTAGAAATCTTTGCATCGGCCTGGGCACCGTAGGCGTCAATCAAAGTGCCTTTTTTTCCATCGTTTGTTTTGATCAAATATAAGATGGCACTATCCTGGGGGTCGGAGTAACCTTCAAATCGGTAGAAACTTGAGATTGCAATATACATGGGAGCGTAGGAATTATTTTCCTCCCCCGTTGTAAGCCCGTTGGTTCCTACCTGATAATTCTCTGTATAACCATTTTCCACTGCCTCATTAACACTTTCTGAGAGTGTTTTCATTTTTGGAGTAGCGTCATTTTTATTGTCGGTCATATGGTTTCAAACTTAGGATCATACAAACTGCATAAAAATCCTGCCAAAATAAATGGCTTTCAATATGGCTTGTGTTCCATGCGAAGCTTTTTTTACCGCTTTAGATAAAACTGGTCTTTTTTAGTTTATTGTAGTTATCTAAAAAATGACGCAAGCGTGCTTCATCTGATTACAGGCGATGAAATCCTACCCCGTTTTGTTTCCTTACTTACCCAACCTTTGTTTGTGGGACAATCAATAATTAATTTATTCTTTAATAAAGAAGGATGATAATGTCACCTTCTCCCTTTATTGTATCATCCTCTTGCCTCTGCTACCCATTTAACTCGGTGGTTTTTTATGAACGCATGAAATCTGTGATATAGATAACATTTACGCAAAAAGGTGTAGCTGCTAGCCAAGGCCGCTTTTGTTATTTTACACCATCCTTAAACAAGTCTTCTAACGTCTAAATGAAAATTCAGATGGCACAAACCAAATTAGAAAACGCTCCTCCAGTTATTATAAAAAACTGGAATAGAAAGGGTCTTCGTTCCCTGGTAATTGCATACATGATTCCATTTTTACTTTCTTCCTGTCAACCCGTTGCGTCAGGATTTGCGGGAGTAAGTTTTGGAATATTCATGTTGATCGCGATCATGACCATGGGTGCTTTTGGTATAAGATTGGAGACAAATAAAAGCATCTATATTAAGGCGGGTGAACGGAAAAAATGAACAATCATAATAAACATCAACACAAAATGAAAAAAATTGTCCTACTAATGACTGCACTCGTAATCGCAATGGGTACTAATGCACAATCAGATTCTAACCTTCCGATCAATTCCGATACAACGAAAGTTCAAAATTCAAATCAGAAACATCCAGATGGCTACATGATGAAAGGCGGTAAAATGATGTGTGTGAAAGATCAGAAAATGACCTTATTAAAAAATGACACTACCTTAACCAACGGCACCATAGTTATGGCCACGGGTGATTATGTAAGAAAGGGAGAAACCAAACAGATGTTTCAGGAAGGCCAACATATGGATCTCACAGGTAGGATGGTACCGATGACCAAATCAAATGATCAGGTAGAAGAAGATGCAAGAAATAGAAGAATGTATTTAGTTACTGACACTATAAAAAATAAGAAAAATTGAAATTGAAGTATTAATAGCGTGTAAGAGCCTTCTTCGATGTAAAAATTACAGACTATGAATAATATTTTCAGAGGATTGCTTGCGGGTTACGGTGCAAAGAAATTAGGCGGTGGATGTTTAGGGACTATCGTTGTATTTATTCTGATCTGGGTAGTGTTGGGTCAATGTGGCTAGTAAAATCATTATCAGATGAGCAAAAGATTTTAAAAAGAACTAAGAAGGTCTTAGTCAGTATAGTTTAAAACTTGTATTATTATGAATAACGAAAAAACAGTAGATGTATTAAATTCGCTAATCGAAATTAATAATGACAGAATTGAAGGCTATGAGACTGCCTCCAAAGAAACGGAAGAAAATGATTTGCAAGTTTTGTTTTCGCGACTGGTTAACACCAGTACGAAATGCAGACAAGAACTTACAAACGAAGTAATACGATTAGGCGGAGTTCCTATCGAAGGAACCCGAATCACTGGTAAGTTTTTCCGTGCCTGGATGGATGAGAAAGTTGCGTTAGCTAGCGATGATCGTAAAGCCATATTAGACTCATGTGAATATGGAGAAGATGCAGCTTTGTCGACTTATGAGGAAGCGTTGGAAAATGAAAGTGACTATCTTGACGAGGATCAAATAAATATGATCGAGGATCAATTTGAAATGATTAAAGCCGACCATGATGAAATTAAAGATCTTCGCGATCAACTGGTTGAACAACGTTAGAATTTAAATACATCAACTCATATAAAAAAAGGTGGTCTTGAATTAGACCACCTTTTCATTTTTAATTGCTAGCTGCCTCAGACGTGTAGATCAAATCGATCCAGGTTCATCACCTTATTCCATGCTGCGACAAAGTCCTTCACAAACTTCGATTCGGCATCAGCGCTTCCATATACTTCGGCAATCGCACGTAACTCTGAATTTGAACCAAAGATCAGATCAACCCGCGTTCCGGTCCACTGGACTTTACCGGTTGTACGATCACGACCTTCAAAAACATTTTGAGAAGCGTCAGTTGAATTCCAGGTAGTAGCAAAGTCAAGCAGGTTCACGAAGAAATCGTTGGTCAGTGCTTCAGGCTTTTTAGTGAAAACTCCATGCTTTGATTGATTGAAGTTGGTATTCAGCACCCGCATGCCACCAACAAGCACAGTCATTTCAGGTGCAGTTAAGGTTAAAAGTTGCGCCTTGTCGACTAACAATTCCTCTGCCGTAACTGTGTGTCGCGGCTTAAAATAATTGCGGAAGCCATCGGCAGCCGGTTCAAGCACGGCAAAAGATTCTACATCCGTTTGGGCTTGGGTTGCATCGGCACGACCGGGTGTGAAGGGAACTTTCACATCATGTCCTGTATTTTTTGCAGCTTGTTCTACAGCGACACATCCAGCCAATACAATCAAGTCAGCCAGTGATACATTCTTGACACCGGTATTGAAATCTTTTTGAATGCTTTCAAGCTTGTTCAACACAGTAGCGAGTTGAGCTGGATTGTTTACTTCCCAATTTTTTTGCGGAGCCAAACGAATGCGTGCTCCATTAGCGCCACCGCGTTTGTCTGAGCCACGGAAAGTTGAAGCTGATGCCCACGCTGTTGATACCAGTTGCGAGACACTTAATCCTGCAGCAAGGATTTTTGTTTTTAGTGTCACTATATCATTACTGTCAATCAGTTTATGTGTAACTGCCGGGATTGGGTCTTGCCAGATCAACTCTTCTTTTGGAACCTCGGGCCCCAGATAGCGAGCAATAGGCCCCATATCACGGTGTGTTAATTTAAACCATGCACGAGCAAATGCATCTGCGAATTTATCTGGATTCTCAAGGAAGTTTCTTGAAATTTTCTCATAGATCGGGTCTACTCTCAACGCAATGTCAGTCGTCAACATCATCGGTGCATGACGCAATGATTTGTCGTGTGCATCTGGAACTGTTTCCGCACCTGCATTACCTTTTGGCTTCCATTGGTGGGCACCTGCAGGACTCTTTGTTAGTTCCCATTCGAAACCGAAAAGGTTCTCAAAATAGTTATTGCTCCACTTGGTTGGAGTAGTTGTCCAGGCTCCTTCCAAACCGCTGGTTATAGTATGAACGCCAGCTCCGGTACCGAATGTATTTTTCCAACCGAGGCCTTGCATTTCAAGGCCGGCAGCGGCTGGTTCACGATCTACATATTTGCTTGGATCGGCTGCACCATGGGTTTTGCCAAACGTATGTCCTCCGGCAATAAGTGCAACGGTTTCTTCATCATTCATTGCCATGCGGCCAAAGGTCTCGCGAATATCGCGTGCGGATGCAAGCGGATCAGGTTTTCCATTAGGCCCTTCCGGGTTTACATAGATCAACCCCATTTGTACTGCACCCAGTGGATTTTCAAGTTCGCGATCACCTGAATAGCGCTTGTCGCCTAGCCAGGTAGTTTCGGAACCCCAATACACATCTTCTTGCGGTTCCCAAACATCTTCACGGCCGCCAGCGAAACCAAAAGTTTTGAAACCCATCGATTCGAGGGCACAGTTGCCGGTGAGTATCATCAGGTCGGCCCAGGAAAGTTTATTTCCATATTTCTTTTTGATTGGCCAGATCAGTAATCTGGCTTTATCAAGACTGGCATTGTCGGGCCAGCTGTTAAGAGGGGCAAAGCGTTGTTGACCAGCACCTGCACCACCACGACCATCCGAGATTCTATAGGTACCGGCACTATGCCAGGCCATCCGAATAAAAAAGGGACCATAATGACCATAATCGGCTGGCCACCAAGGCTGTGAAGTAGTCATCAACTCGAAAATGTCTTTCTTCACTGCATTGAGGTCTAGTTTTTTAAACTCCTCCGCATAATTAAAGGATTTGTCCATAGGATTGGACAGGGAAGAATGTTGACGTAGAATGTTCAACTTCAGTTGGTTAGGCCACCAATCGCGGTTGCTTGTACCACCGCCTGCAGTTTGCTTCAGGGCACCACCATGAAAGGGGCATTGCACGGTCGCCTCATTCATGTCTCCTAAGGTTGTTTTCGGATCTTTCTTTTCCATTGGTTATCGATTAAATAATTGTTTGAACTGAATCCATGATTTCTTAATGATAGGCTCCTTTAACGACTGGCACAATGACGAAAGTCATGTTGCAGGGTGACTAAAGCCTAAACAGGTTCAATCTTACTACCGACTGGCTAATAAATCAAATTGATTATCTTTATAAAGATATAGCCATTGCCTATGACCTTAACTCAGTTAGAATACATCGTTGCCCTGGATACAAGCCGCCATTTCGTACAAGCCTCAGAGAAATGTTTTGTTACGCAGCCAACCCTGAGCATGCAGATACAAAAACTGGAAGATGAGTTGGGCATCAGGATATTTGACAGGACAAAGCAACCCGTAATACCTACCGAAGTAGGAGCGAAGGTGATCGCACAGGCAAGAATTATTTTACGGGAAGCAACTATGATTAAGCAGCTGATCCATGAACAAACGGATACGATGACTGGGGAACTTCGAATTGGCATCATCCCAACCCTGGCGCCTTACCTGTTGCCTCCGCTCTTTAAGCAAATGCGCGAAAAATATCCACAGCTTCATCTTATTATTAAAGAAACGATTACCGAAGAAGTTGTCAGCGAGCTAAAGAACAATCGCCTCGATTGCGGTTTAGTAGTTACACCTCTACAAGACACTTCGATCAAAGAAGATGTTCTCTTTTATGAAGAGTTATTTGTGTACGTATCCCGAAAGAATGCTCTTTACGATAAAAAGTATGTGCTGGCCAGCGAGATTAAACCAGACCAACTTTGGTTATTGGAGGAGGGACATTGTTTTCGCTCACAGATTTTGAATTTGTGTGAGCTGCGAAAGAGTTCAGATCTTCATTTTAAGTACGAAACCGGAAACATAGAAACGCTCAAACGCATGGTGGACAAAAGTGATGGCATTACCATTTTGCCAGAGTTGGCTGTAATGGAATTTACCAAGACGCAGATGAAACTGGTAAAGAGACTAAAAGAGCCAAGCCCGGCACGCGAAGTAAGCCTCGTTACCCACCGCGATCACATTAAGACCAAACACCTTCAAATCCTAAAAGAAGAAATCCTTTCGATAGTACCTAAACAAATGCAAAAACTTCAGAACAAAAAGGTGGTGGAGATTAATTATTGAAAGGCTTTATGAGTAACACTTACCATCATGTATAGTACTTCTCATCTCCAAAACGTATTTTAACAATCTTAAATTATCATTTTATGATTCGGATTATTTGCATCCTGATGTTCAGTGTAAAACTGAGTATTCCTATTTACGCACAACGTGTTGACTTTCATAAACTGGAAAAGCAACGGGTAATTGTGCTGACCGATATAACCAATGAGCCGGATGATCAGGAATCTCTCGTTCGGTTTTTAGTATATGCTAATGAATATGATGTTGAGGGAATTATTGCAACTACCTCAGTTCACCTGAAAGATAAGGTAAGGCAGGATAAAATTGAACAGTGTATTCAGGCTTATGGACAGGTGAGGGATAACTTAGAAAAGCATGCTACAGGGTTTCCATCGGCATCTTATTTATTAAGTGTTACAAAATCACATTTACCATTATATGGTATGAAAGGTGTTGGCGAGGGGAATGATAGCCCCGGTGCTGATTTAATAATCAATGCAGTTGATAAAGCAGATGCCCGTCCAGTGTGGATTAGCGTTTGGGGAGGAGCCAATTGCCTTGCGCAGGCGCTGTGGAAAGTTAAAAATACCCGGAGTAGTGACGAATTAAGAAAATTCATTGCTAAACTAAAGGTCTATACGATTTCCGATCAAGATGACTCAGGCAGATGGATTAGAAATAATTTTCCGGATTTATTTTACATCGTGTCTCCAAGTTCCGAAAGTTGGTTGGAATATTACAAGGCTACCTGGACAGGCATTTCTGGGGACTTTCATTATAAAAATGGTCCCCTCTATAAGTTTGATATGGTAAGTAACCCGTGGTTGCTGGAAAATATTATCAATAATCATGGACCCTTAGGTGCTCTGTATCCGAAGTTCGAATATATTATGGAAGGAGATACACCTTCTTTTATAGGTTTAATAAATAATGGATTAGGTAGTGCAATAAGTCCGTCTTATGGTGGCTGGTCGGGTCGCTATGATTATTTTAAATCGTATGCTGAAGTTAAGGAGATCTGGACTAATTCCATTCGATCCATCGATGAGGTTACGGTAGATGGCAAAACTTACTATTCAGATCCGGCAACTATCTGGCGTTGGCGTGAGGCGTTTCAAAACGACTTTGCTGCGCGCATGGATTGGTGTATCGCCTCCAAATACCAGGATGCCAATCATAATCCTGCTGTGGCGATTAACAATAATCTTTCCAAAGATGTAGTTAATATCAAAATTGCTGCGGGCCAAAATCTTAAGCTTTCCGCAAAGGGAACAAAGGATCCCGATGGTAATAAAGTTGCTTATAGATGGTTCATCTATAAAGAAGCCGGTTACTACACAGGTTCATTGTCACTATCAAATCCGGATCGGGAGGAAATTGAATTTGAGGTGCCTGCGGTAAAAGCCGGAGAGAGCCTGCATATTATTTGTGAGGTGAAGGATGATGGTGTGCCAGCGTTATTCAGTTACCGGAGAGTAATTGTAACCAATTAATCGCAAATCCTTCCAGCCGTATCATCCTAATTTAATTTTTGTAAAAACCTGTAAATGAGGAAGAGTAAGGATAGCAATGCCAATAAATAAATTAGATAATACCAGCCATTCTGTTTCAGACACACTGGACACAAATATTAAAAAGGATATTCCCATTAATGCGATTGTTGTAAAGGGTATTGCCTTTTTCACCAAATAAATCCAACCTGCATAATCGTTGGCCAGTTTCATTTGCTTCCTGATTAAATTGAAAGAGATAAAGGAATGCCATAGGCCAAAATAAAATCCAAAACTAAGATAGAGGGGTAGCCAATAGATAATAGCGATTAACAAAATGCTTTGTGCGAAAAATTGAAAGAGCACTTTCTTTTCCCAACCCAGCCGGGAATGAATATAAAAGAGAACAAGTATGTTTAAGCCAAGCAACAAACAACTATAAGGAAACAACACCGTACCCCACTTCAGCCAAAACGCAGCACTAACTTTATTTTGCACGATCGTTTCAAGAATAGGAGCAGCCGAACTGATATGACTTGTTAGAATAAAGGCAATCAATAGAAAACCGTAAATAGTGTAGAGAGCGGCATCCAATTTTGAGTCACTTCGCAGAGGCCAATCGATTTCTCCAAAGTGATAAGCGGCCATAAAAATGAATGCAATCAAAGATAAGGTTGGGAATAACCACCAGGCAATACCATAGCATATCATGCTAAGCAGGTATTTGGCGAGAAACTTTTGAATAGAAATTGTTTTATTGCTGTTGATAAAAGATTGCCTCTCTATAAAATAATCAAGTGAACCATGGGGAATACCTGTGAGCGTAATGATAAAAATTAGAAAATAGAGTTGGAATTCTTCCTGTATGGGGAGTAGGTGTGCGCTGATTGCTATCAACAATCCGAAACCCAGTAAATACTTTCTTAACTTTTCAAAATCAGCCACGGATCAATTTGGATTAAGAATAACAAGTGTTTGAAGGATTTAAGTAAGAGGAACCGGAAAGCTCCTCTTACTTATTACCAGACAATTATGCTTTTACAGTAGATTTACTTGTTACAGCAATGCTGTAAACGACTAATCCAAAGCCAATTTTATTGATGGCATCGGCAATGTTATAGAACAAGTCTACATTCGAAGCACTCCAGCCCAGACCTGCGTTAAGCCAGCCGCCAGGCATACACATGTATCCAATCGGATAAACTGCCCATCCTACCAATACAAACCAAGCGAGAGTCTTGATACCTCTGATCACTACAGGATCGCCAGAGCTTTTTGCTAATTGAGCTACTTCGCCAACCCACGCTGCATACAAAATGTATAGATAACCGATGGTTGAAAGTACTCCCCAAATTACACTGTGACTGGTAGATCCATCTGTGAAGGCTTCGCCAATGTAACCAGTCACCAACATCCACACGGATGCAATGATAAGTTTCCATAGCAAGGAAACCTTTGCACCAGCTGCTTTCGTTAATAAATAAAACTCCACGCACATTAATGGCACAGTCAAGGTCCAGTCAATGTAGCGCAATGCAGTAGGGGTTTGGCCAGTTGCCAGATAATAATCGCGCATGTAGTAATAATGTACTGCAGCGATACCTGTAATTAAGCCGGAAACCAATAAGGATAGTTTCCATTTTCCTTCAACACTTCCTCTTTCTACAAAGAAGAAAACAGCAGCGGCCAACATGGCCATGTAGCCTGTGAAGAATGTAAATGCAATCGGATCATCCACTGGGATGGCCACGATATCAGAAAGGATAGTGAACATATTTTGGTTTTGTTTAAAGTTTTATAACAATAATCAAACATGCGAGGATTCACAATGTTCAGAGCTTTGTTTATGACTACTAGTCGAATTAGAAAAGCAATTTTTTTGCCCTAGGAAAAATTCAAGACTTTATTCATTTGTGCTTGAAAAAATTAAACAAAAAATATCTCACTCGATTGTTGCCGAACTTATTGATTAATAGAAAATGAATTTTTCAACAAAAAGTTTGAACTAAAATAAATTTCACTTTTGATGAAAATTGTAGCTTCTTTTATAAACAGTTTCTCGTCTGGTGCATTTGTATGAGATGCAGATTATTTCATCATCGACCATTCAGGGTTGGGAACGGTTTTACCGAGCCAATTTTGTCAACAGCCTTACAGGCTTTAAATCAGTTAGTTTGATTGGCACCATCAATCAAAAGGGAAGACCCAATCTTGGTGTATTTAGTAGTTTGGTTCATGTTGGTTCAGATCCTGCCCTGGTTGGGTATATTAATAGACCAATACAAGCATCATCTCATACTCTTGCCAACATTCAATCGACTGGTGTTTACACAATCAACCACATCCATCCATTTTTTTTAGAACAAGCTCATCAGACCAGCGCTAAGTATCCGGATGAAGTAAGCGAGTTTGATGAAGTTGGGTTAATTCCTGAATTCATTGATAACATGAGTGCTCCCTTTGTCAAAGAAAGCAAGGTAAAATATGCGTTGACGCTTGAAGATATCATCCCTATCAAACTCAATGATACCTTTCTGGTGATTGGAAAAATACAACAAGTGAAACTGGAAGAGGATATAGTTTTACAGGATGGTTTTCTGGAACTAGACAAAGCCGCATCCATGTGCAGTAACGGAATTGATGGATACTATACTACTCAGCTCATTGATAGGTACCGATATGCCAAACCGGGTATGAAGACAATGAAGATATAGACTTAGTACCAGTCTTTTACATTTTTACATATATCCTCAATCATAAATAAAAGTGATGAAAGTAATAGATAAAGACTTGTGTAAGTGTTAACACCATACGACCCACTTGTTATCGATGACAAAAACAACCATTTTCCTTAACGCACTTTATACTAAAACACTCTCTGAGGAGGCAAGGAAAAAGAGTGAAGTACTAATTGTTATTATTGCAATCAGTAGCTTCTTGCTTCATCTCCTGTTAATTTTTCTCGTAGATATAAAGGTGCTGGAATTCAACGGGTACAAAGAGCTGTTCAATAATCCCATTGCGGCTATTTATACACCTTTCTCCTTCATATTAATTTATGAAGTATACCTGCTTATCTTTTACCTTCCAAAATCAACAAGCACCTATATTGGAAAACAGTATGAGATCATAACCTTAATTGTGATCAGACGAATTTTTAAAGACCTGTCTCAACTTGAATTGACCCCAGATTGGTTTAAAGTCACCAGCGATCTTTTACTCACCTACGATTTAGTGGCAACTATGCTTCTCTTTTTTTTAATCCTGCTTTTTTACAGGCTCAACAAAAAATCAAATGTCGACTATGATCCAGGTACCCAACTACCCATAGAGATTACGCAATTCATAAGGATGAAGACATTGATTGCAACTTGCTTGGTGCCTGTCTTTGTTGTAGTCGCTTTCTTTAGTCTCGGTGATTGGATCATCGACCATTTCCATGCTTCATCTTCTGGCGGTGCTTCCCTTCAGGATGTGAACAAGATTTTTTTTGACACATTTTTTACGATCTTAATCTTAACAGATGTTTTGTTGCTGCTCATTTCGTTCCTGCACACAGATAAATTTAACAGAGTAATCAGAAATTCTGGTTTTATTATTTCTACTATACTTATCAAATTATCTTTCGGAGTTGAAGGGCTACTCAATATTCTCCTAATTATTGCGGCTGTACTTTTTGGCGTAATTATCTTAGCAATTCATAATCAGTTTGATGAGCTGAGGGTATAAAAAAGGAATCCACCACGCTCAAATACTAAATATTGGACTGTCTGGAACCTGACTATAGTCCTTGTATATTATTTTTGAAATGACTAGACTTAGCGAAATATAAGGTTGGGTCAGGAAAAGAATTTTAGAAGGATCGAATCAGATAAATTATTCATTATCTACCTACTTGAACTCGTGCATTATGAAAGTACTTTTTTACACACGTGAATATCCACCTCATGTTTATGGCGGAGCCGGTGTTCATGTTGAATACCTTGCACGCGAACTATCCCACTTGATGGAAGTGGAAGTGCGCTGCTTTGGCGATCAGGATCAAGCAGCAGAACAGTTGCGAGTTTTAGGATTCAATTCCGATCCACTACCTCTAAACAATACAAAACCTGAATTGGCGCCCATCTTTAAAACCTTGAATACCTGTATTCGAATGAACAGTGGGGTGATGACTGCCGACATCGTGCATTGCCATACCTGGTATGCCCAGTTTGCAGGCATCTTATCAAAACTCTGCTATGGCACACCTTTGATTGTAACCACTCATTCACTTGAACCCCTCCGGCCCTGGAAGCGGGAACAATTGGGGAGGGGGTATGACGCTTCCTGCTGGATTGAAAAGACAGCTATCGAGATGGCCGATGCGGTTATAGCCGTATCGCAGGAAACCAAAGCGGATGTACTCAACTATTTTAATGTTGATGAGAAGAAGGTTAGCGTAATTTATAACGGCATTGACCTCGATGAATACAATGTAACGGATGATACATCCGCCTTGGATAAATTCGGAATTGATAAATCCAGGCCTTATGTGCTATTTGTAGGCCGCATCACACGACAAAAGGGAATTATCCATTTGGTCAATGCGATCAATTATATCAATAGCGAAACACAGGTAGTACTATGTGCCGGTGCACCTGATACCGAAGAGATTGGCCGCGAAATGAAACAGAGCGTGGAAGAAGTTCAGAAAAAAAGGAGTAATGTAATCTGGATAGCCGAAATGGTAAGTAAAAAGGAGGCGATCCAATTGTATTCGCATGCGGCCGTGTTCTGTTGCCCTTCTATCTATGAACCCTTTGGCATCATCAACATTGAAGCGATGGCGTGTAAAACAGCCGTGGTGGCGAGTCGTGTGGGTGGCATCAAAGAAGTAGTGGTAGATGGAGAAACCGGAATCCTCGTACCACTGGAACAAGAAACCACGGCACCTTTTGAAGCTTCTCATCCAGACAAATTCGCACGCGATCTGGCCGCTGGTATTAATAAACTCATGGGCGACAAAAAATTACGGGAAACCATGGGCGCCCAGGGTAGGAAGAGAGTAGAAAAATATTTTGATTGGAAGGCAATAGCCAAGCAGACGGAGACTTTATATAAAAAAATTCTGAATCATGATTAACGATGACGTGATAGCGATCATTCTGGGCGGAGGCCAGGGATCGCGTTTGTACCCATTAACAGCAAAACGTTCTAAGCCTGCCGTACCGATTGCAGGTAAATACCGATTGGTTGACATCCCTTTATCCAATTGTATTAATTCGAATATCAGCAGGATGTTCGTGCTCACACAATTTAATTCAGCATCACTCAATCGTCATATTAAGAATACCTACAATTTTAGTTTGTTCAGTCGCGCCTTTGTTGATTTGCTGGCTGCCGAACAGACCATGTCCAACAAGAATTGGTTTCAGGGAACAGCCGATGCCGTGCGACAAAGTATGCACCACTTTCTCAACCATGAGTTTAAATATGTTTTGATTCTTTCGGGCGACCAATTGTATCAAATGGATTTCAACGTACTCATTCAACGGCATATTGACAGTGGTGCCCGGATTACCATCGCTACGCTGCCGGTGAAAGCGGAAGAGGGTGTTGAATTCGGTATCATGAAGACAGACCACGAAAGCATGATCACCAGTTTCATTGAAAAACCGAATGCAGAAGAAATTCTGAAATGGAATTCTGATGTAAGTGACTATATGCAATCAGAAGGACGCTTGTACCTGGCTTCGATGGGTATCTATGTATTTGACAGAGATTTGCTGATCGAGTTGATGAATGATCCGAATACGATTGATTTCGGTAAGGAAATCATTCCACAATCCATCCGTAAACATAAAGTACTTAGTTATCAGTTTGAAGGCTATTGGACAGATATTGGGAATATACGTTCTTACTACGAAGCCAACCTGGGGTTCACAGATGGGATACCGCACTTTAACTTGTTTGACAATAGAAGGCGCATCTATACCCATCCCAGAATTCTTCCTACTTCTAAAATATCGGGAACGTTAATTAATGACTCTGTTATCGCGGATGGTTGTATCATCCATGCTGCCAAAATAGAACGATCTGTCATTGGCATAAGGTCAAGAATAGGAAAGGGGAGCACTGTTATAAAAACCTATATGATGGGTAGCGACTCTTATCAAACGCTGGCAGAAATTGCGGCCCGGCCCGGTGACATCTTGATGGGCATAGGCGAGGACTGTCATATTGAAAATGCTATTCTGGATAAAAGCTGTCAAATCGGAAATAATGTTACGATTATTGGTGGTCCGCACCTTCCCAATCAGGAAACAGATTTGTTTGTGGTTGCAGGAGGAATTGTCGTTGTTAAAAAGGGAGCTACCATACCTCCTGGTTTTGTGTTAAATTAGATAAAGCAAAGTGGTTGTATCATGTGATAAATATGAATGCTTTCTTTTGTAGGGAATAGAAATTGTGAAATCGCTTTAAAAAAAATATTTCGACTTCATCCTAATCATAATTATTGTTTGACTAACATAATGATCGAAAGAAAATACTAACTGCCAACTTCTAACTCCTCGGCTGGTTTTAGAATTTCACAGGATAACACAAACGTTGGTTTATAAAATCCGCTGATACGAGCGAACGCTATGGAGAGGATTACGTAATCTCCAAGGGTGAGTTTTTTATAGGTTCCTTCCGGGATGCCGAAGTGTGTAGTTTTTCCAATCGTTATCAGGTATTGTCCTTCATCCAGGAATTTGCTTGTAATATGTCCCTGGTAAATAAATTTATGATTGTTGTTAATCAACTTTCTGATATACTCTTTCGGGTATTGGTATCCGTCACAATGCCGGGTCATTAATAGTTCGCGGTCGAAGCTACCAAGCGTTTCTTCCTTTTCTGAATAGTAACGGATCACATCCAATTTGGCAAGAAGTGGTTCAAAACGCGCATTATCTTTATCATCCTGTAGTACAACCGGGTTGTTTAACCCTTTCTGCACCAACCAGGCAAACAGAAATGGCACTGGCAAGATGACGAGTGGCCAAGGTGAGGATACTGAGATGGCCCCCAGGATGATGAAGGCAGCTACAGGCAGACTGAAGGGAAGCGTTTGACGATACGTTGTCACGTTATAAAAATTTTAAATTGATCTGATGCCTTTTACACTTTTACCAAATGCATACCAGTCGAATCCTGACTCAATGCGGTTATGCCGGAGCGAAGGAATCTGTGTAGTGAGTATCAGGGTAGTTCCGTTAAATACTGCACAATGATGTTGAGGTATGTACTGCTTAATCGCTTTCACCTGAGTGAATTTTGCAGAGGGAAAGAATTCAAGGATAGATTTTTTTAGCAGGTTGATGTTTTCCATACCGTACATCATCACAATCTCGGGTTTGTGCACATGCATGTTTTCGAGGATGGTGTTCATGCGGGTAGGGTACAGGTGTTCCTGATACAACGTTCGACTTTTAAGAAAGGGCAATTGTGGCAAGTCCAGCCATGGATAATACCACGCGTGGTTATGGGCTGGCAGTGGGTACAATTGAATCAATGCTTCCGTTTGAACAGAAGGTACAGCAAATGAATTTTTCTGATACATGAGCAGGTCAGGAAGCGGCTCAGTTTTGTAGCCATGAATAAAGGCGATCAGATTTTTCCACGCACCGTGCAGTGTGGCTTGATGACCGAATCGGTGATCGTGGAAGGTTGCGAATTTCTCAGCTCTTGGTCCATCAATCCGAAAGACCACGTGGCGGTATAAGTCGCGGATATCGCAGAGTGTGGAGCCGGTTGCCCTAAGATTATATAAATAATTGATCTTCTCTGCTACTTCTTCCGGATAATCTCCGCCATTTTCTTCATAGCCCACAAACCAAAACCGGGCTTGCCACGACCCGTAACCATAAAAATTATCTATCCAGTAGGTGAGGGGTTTCTCTTCAATCAGCATGACGGGAAAGATAATAAAAGAGCTTCAAAGGGACCATTTCAAACTTTAAATATGATGTATGATAAAGCCTCTTTTGTATTACCGTAAAGGTCTTCGGAATTCTTCTGGAGTGACACCCGTATATTTTTTGAAAAATCTTCCAAAGTAAGAGTTATCACTAAAGTTGAGCTGATAGGCCACTTGTGCTACGGGTAGTTGGGTGTGCGCCAGTAATCTTTTAGCTTCGAGAATAATCCGTTGCCGGATTAGTTCACCAGCAGATTTACCCGATCTTTTTTTACAAAAACTATTCAGGTAGTTGGGTGTGATGTTCAATTGAGTCGCATACTCTTTGGGTGTTTTTAGGGTAGTAAAGTTTGTCTCGATCAATTCCTGAAACTGAAAAAGTAAATCTTGAGAGGGAGAAGAACGGGCGTTGGCAAATTCATATTGGCGTGAGGCCCGAACGAGCAGGTTTCCGATCGCATAGAAGATTGCATCGCGTGTAAAATCATCGGATAACTTTATTTCTGCTTCCATTGCTTCAAAGTGTTCAATCCACTTTCCAACCTCGGTAACAGGTATATCCACAGAACATGACTGACCGGCCCGAAACAGAGGCCAGTTGGCCAACAGTTTTCGTCCTTTTGAAAGCGCTACAAAATTATCAGTGAAGAGAAGAACGAATCCTTTAACATGATTGAGTTCATTCCAGGTATGCACTTGCCCGGGTGCAATTAAAAAGAGCCGGTTGGGTTGAAGGGTGTAGGTAGTGAAGTCAATGTCATGACTTCCGCTACCACCCGTTACCAAAATAAACGTGTAGAAGTAGTGCCTGTGTGGCATCTTCAGGTGCTCGATATCGCGCGCAAAATATTCAAACCGAAACAGCTCAAACTCCTTAGCTGAGTTATCTTCTCCCGCTTTGAGCGTCTCAATAGAAAAGCCCGGAATTTCTTCTTTAGAATCGTGCATAAGTAAATAATACCATAATCAAACTGATGCGTGCCATTCATTAGGCCATAAAATAAGCCAATTTTGTACTGTAGTATTTAATCCGAATAGGACAAATGTAATTAAGTACATCATGAAAAAGTACGAAATAAATAAGATTTTGGTACCGGTAGACTTTTCTACACTGGCCAACAATGCGGTGCAAACTGCAGTGGCCATCAGTAAACGCCAACTTGCAACGATTACCCTGATGTACGTTGTGGAGAATGCATACGTGCTGTTTCCTCCTGAAGTTAGTGGCGCTGCGGGTACCCTATTGCCGCAACTAGTAAAGGATGCAAATGACAATTTGAGCAAGCTTGCCAGGGAGCTTCGGGTAAAACACGACATCGTGGTTACTCATATCGTCCAATCTGGTAATCCTGCTGATGAAATTTGTCGATGGGCTTTACACAAGAAAATGGATTTGATTGTGATGGGTACGCACGGGACTGCTGGTCTACGCGAGTTCTTCATGGGTTCCAACGCATATCGGGTAGTGAAGAATGCACCATGCCCCGTACTTACGTTGCCTGGACTTAATCCGTGGCTTGATTTTAAAAAAATATTATTTCCGGTGCGAATGATACCACATGCCTTAGACAAATACGAAGCGATAAGACCCATCATTAGAAAAAACGGATCCTCGTTAGTGGTAGCGGGCATTTTTAAGAACAACGACACTGCTAGCCTGATAGAAATGAAAACATTGGTGGACAACGTGCGCAGACAAATAAGTGAAGATGATGTGATGTGTGGAAGTGAGGTACATTATTGTGAAAATCCCGCCACACAAGTGTTAGACATTGCCAACCAAATCAACCCCGACTTAATTGTAATTACAGCTACGCTGGATAGTACCGTGAAAGAGTTTTTTCTCGGCCCATACACGCAGGATATTGTAAATCATTCCAAATATCCTGTACTCAGCATCAAACCTGAATATGAACTGGAAAACTCCGGGGTTTTAAAAATCTTAATGCAACAATCCCTGAAGCATGCAGCTACAGCGTAAAGGCAGAAAGATTTAAGAAGAATGAATATTAAGAAATTGAAAAAGAAATTTATGCAAATAGAGATAGCACATTTATCCATATCTGATTACCGCGACTTAAAAGAAAGTATGTTGAATGCGTATACCCAATGGGGCGCTTACTGGCGCGACCATCAGATTGAGCATCTTCTCACTATTTTTCCCGAAGGTCAACTTTGCATTAAAGTGGATGGCAAATTGGTGGGTGCTGCGTTGTCGCTTATTGTTGATTACAAAACGTTGGGAGATAACCATACTTACAAAGATGCTACCGGTAATTATACATTCAGTAGTCATGATCCCAAGGGCGATGTACTGTATGGAATAGAAATTTTTATTCGCCCGGAGTTTCGCAGTTTGCGCCTGGGCAGGCGTATGTATGATGCCCGAAAAGAACTCTGTGAAAAATTGAATTTGCGTTCTATCGTAGCCGGAGCACGCATGCCAAACTATGCCGAACATGCCGACAGCCTTACTCCGAAGCAATACATTGAAAAGGTAAAGAATAAAGAATTGTTTGACAGTACGTTAACCTTTCAATTGAGCAACAACTTCCACGTGCGCAAAGTAATGAAAGGGTATATGCCGGGCGATGCTGAGTCAATGGAATATGCCGCGCTGATAGAATGGATCAACATCTATTATGAGTCGGAACCTCACCTGCTGCATGAAGATAAATTGCAAGTACGATTGGGGTTGGTGCAATGGCAAATGAGGCCCTTCAAAGATTATGAGGCGCTTTGCGAGCAGATTGAATTTTTTGTGGATGCAGCCTCTGGCTATAAAACAGACTTTATCCTTTTTCCGGAGTTTTTCCATGCACCCCTGATGGCTGAATTTAATGATTCATCAGAGGCTGAGGCGATCCGCGGATTGGCGAAGTACACCGAACCCTTGAGAGAAAAATTTTCCGAATTGGCCATTGCGTACAATACCAATATTATAACCGGAAGTTTTCCTGCGCTGCGAGATGAAAAGCTCTATAACATCGGATTTCTTTGCCAGCGGAACGGTACCATTGAAGAATATCAAAAGCTACATATTACTCCCGATGAACGAAGAGCGTGGGGCTTGGTGGGAGGCGATTCATTGAAGGTCTTTGATACGGATTGTGGTAAAATCGGAATCCTGATCTGCTATGATGTGGAGTTCCCGGAGTTACCGCGACTGCTGGCGGAGCAAGGAATGGATATCCTGTTTGTGCCCTTCTTAACCGACACACAGAATGCTTACCATCGCGTGCGCCTCTGTGCCCAGGCAAGGGCCATCGAAAACGAATGTTTTGTAGCGATAGCAGGAAGTGTTGGTAACTTGCCCAAAGTTAATAACATGGATATACAATATGCACAGTCGGCCGTGTTTACTCCGTGCGATTTTGCATTCCCCACCAATGGGGTGAAAAGTGAAGCAACGCCCAATACGGAGATGGTATTAATTGTGGATGTAGACAGAGAGTTGCTAAAAGAATTAAATCACAAGGGTGCCGTAAAAAATCTGCGCGACAGGAGAAAGGATCTTTATCGGCTGGAGATTATCAAGCAGCCAGTTAGTCTGGACGAATTAAAGTTTGCAGTCGCGTAAAGAAAATCGAGAAGGCCCTGAAAGGTTCAGGGATAGTTAACTTAACCATTATTCATTATGACAAATACAGGAAAAGTAGTAACCGGAGTTTTAATTGGAACCGCACTGGGCGCAACGCTTGGACTTTTATTTGCCCCTAAAAAGGGAAGTAAAACCAGGGCGATTATTGCCGATAAAGCAAAAGAGCTAGGTGATGCTTCTGCGCAAGCGTATGCCAAAACAAAAAACTATTTAGGCATCAAAAACGATCAACAAAAGGAGTTGGCTATGAGCTAATGCTGATTTTATTAAAACCAAAGCCTCTTCGAAAGGGAAGAGGCTTTTTATTTTCACTAGCAGCATTATTTATAGCCTTGACTTTATTATGGCGCTGCCAACCTCTTTAACAGGTTTTTAGTTTGGTCAAAAGTTCTGCTTTCGCCCAACGGAAATTGAAGAGTTATACAAATTAATTTCAAAGGGAGAATTCTATTCGTTAGTTTTTTCTATTACCACCCTGATCTTTAAGATATTTTTTAACCTTAGTGCCCTTGGCTGATTTACGGGGGGTTTCACCGCGACCGTTCTCAGCGTTTACATCGGCACCAGCTTCTACTAAAATTCTTACAACATCCAGATTATCTTTACCACTCATAGCAGCCAGGTGAAGAGCCGTATTGCCCTTTGCATTTTTAAGATTAATATCAAGCCCAAATTCAATGAATGCTTTTGCTAATGCTGTTTGTCCATCATCATTGCAGACAATGTGTAAATAGGAGTTCCCATCACTATTTATTGCCTTTACATTACATTTGTTATTGAACAGCAATCGAACCATAGGCTCTTGTTTATTACGCACAGCGATATCCATAAAGGATGAATTAGTCACATCAGCACCACCCTTAATCAGCATTTCAGCAACACGTGCATGGTTCTTGGTAACAGCGGCTGTTATGCCCTCCTGAGGATCGGCCCCACGCTTAAGTAGTTCATCCACCACTTTTTCATTGCCTAATTCTGCTGCAATAGAAATTAACCCATCGATCGCTGCATTGTTTTCGAGTAGAAATAAAGTTACTTCAGTAGAATTATTGGCCACCGCAGCTTTAATTCCTTCGGTGGGATTGACACCTCTTTCTATTAATAGTTTTACGATGGTTAAATTTCCAAACCCCGCAGCCGTATTCAATAATCCGGTTGGAGAGGCACCTCGTTCGAGTAATAGCACAGCCACGGGTGTTTGATTGTTCTGCACAGCGGCTTTAATTCCTTCGGTTGGATTCGCGCCAAATTTTAAAAGCAAAGTAACCATGGCAACATCGCCTGCCTTTGAAGGTGCCTCCAGTTGACCATTGGGAGATGCGCCATTTTGCAACAACAAATTGGCCATGTCTGCCTTTCCGGAAACAACAGCCTGGGTGATACCTTCATTGGGATTTGCACCATAATTTAAAAGGAGGCGAGCCAGATTAACATCTCCTTTAGTGACGACCGTGAGTATGTGCCCTTGTGGAGATGCGCCTTTACTCAGTAAAAATTCAGTCATTTGATAATTGGACTGAGCAATGGCGCTAACCATGCCGGGTTGCGCATTGGCACCGTTGTTCACCAGCAACTGTACCATAGGCAATGATTGAAGTTCTGCTGCCTGTTTCACATAGGCATCTTCCGTCACATAGGCTCCGCGCTGAATAAGAGTGGTCAAAAGATTTACATTTTTTCGGTTAATAGTTTCTCCCACTGCCAGTGATGGATCACCATTGTAATCCAATAGTATTATGAGTAGATTGTCTTGTCCTTCAGCTGCCATACCTGGCACATAGAGATTCGGATTAGCTTTGCCATCTTTCAAGGCAAGCCTCATCATGTCTGGGTTTTTGGCTGCTACAGCAAACTTTAAAGCTTCATTTCCATCGGCCTGGTATTTAATAATCAACTCCGTTAGTAGTGCCACATTATTCTTATTCACAGCATACGAGAGGGCGAGATCAGCATTAGCCCGGTTATTCAAGCAAACCTGAATGGCATTGTCATTGCTCCGTTCAATTGCGTAGCTCAAAGCCTGCGATGCATCGGCTCCCAGATCCAATGTTACTTGTAGCAGTTCCATGTTGTTGTGATCAATCGCTTTGCGCGAAGGTCCATCACTGGTAATAAATTCTCCACTGGCGCCTATTTGACGGAGCACGATAACATCGTTACGATCGGCTGCAGCCTGAAAGGATGAAATGTCTGGTTTAATTACGGTAAGTAATAAGGTTGTCATAGGCTGTGAGGCAGCAGTTATCGCTTGATTAAGCATGCCGACAGTTGGTTGAGCGCCATAATGAACTAAGGAAGTAGCCTGGGGTACATTCATAGCATTTATCGCTTGCTGTAGATCGTTGGCTGAAGGCACAACGCCATTGAGCATGATTAATTCAGCCATGGGAATGTTATTCTTTTGCAAGGCTAATGTTAAGTGACTTCCATCCGGTTTGGCACCTCTGGACAGGAGCATGGCTGCGATTTCTGGTTGCCCCAGTTCAACAGCTTGTCTGAATTCTTCCGGGGTAGCAGGTGTTGTCTTCCTTGCAATTAAACGGATTGCAATTTCTCTTTGAAAGATTGAAGGCGTTAATGCCAGGGTAATATTAGCTGGATCAAGGACTGCGTTACTTGCCAGCAGGAAATTAACCATCGCGATATCCTTATTGCGAATAGCGTTTGATAAAACATCACCTTCTGCAATATTGCCGCCTCTCAGTAGTAGCCTGCGCACATTTTCAATATTACGGGATGCAACCGCCTGCTGCAGGTCATTCAAGGATACGCGTGCTTCGAGCGATATAGTATAATTGATTTTCACGACAGAAGTTTTACCGCCATCATTGGTGGTGGCATTTAATTCAAAAGTTTGTGACTGTCCTGAATTCCAATTCCATGACCCCAGGTTATTGATTGTCTGCGCACCTATAAATTCTCCATCACTGGAGTAGTGTTCGCCATCATCCCATTCCTTAAGCTTGCTACGCACCGTTATAGATGGATTGGGTCCATTAACCGCATAAAAATGTTTGGTGCTATTGATGGCAAATGATTTACCCGGGGTGATTCTTTTTTCGGAATATATCCTGTCACGGCTCCAGGCATTTGCATTCGTGCCGGGGCTCACATTCATAGATCTGTCTGATACAACAACAATGGCCCCGTAGATTTCAATTTCGGGGTCTTCAATGGTCATGGCTTTTTGAGCTGCATTGCTGTTACCCCCAGAGAATAAATTTCCAACCGCATCAACAGCTTGTCCAACTCCTTCGGTCATCTTGCCTTGGAGGGGATCATCCATGGTGGTTAAGGCTGTAACACTGTGACTGGTTACACTATAATGTCTTATGTCCGGTCCGTATTCAGTAAGTGCCGCACCATTTTGTGCAGGATCAAACTTGTCTCCATTCCAGAACCGATCTATCTCATTGATGGCATCATTCGCTGCCTGCCCAGCCGTTTGTCCAATTAAAATCACACCTTTACCAATATCGGCAAAGAATTCTTCAGCCTGCTTCCCAAGTGCAACCACTTCTTGTCCCATGCCCTCGAAGGTCACTAATACTTCCTTTCCAAATTGCTCTGACACTTTAGTCAATTCACCATTAATGTCTTTCGTATTTAAATTGATAGCGACTTCAACGGGTGACATCGTTTTTCCTCCTACTTTAAAATAGACTAAGGCTTTCACGGAAGCAGATCCCATGGCTGATAGATTACCTTTTATTTCTATGCTTGTAACATCGGGTATCGCATTCTCTACGATCATCATCCCCGCTGTAGCGGTTTCCTTCTGAAGGTTATTAACAATATTGAGGCTTCCTTTCAGGGCGTTGTCAAAATCTTTTGATCCGCTGTTCACCTTATTCCGTACCGCAAGAATATCCTTTTCAGAATTATTTGCCTGTTCCTTAATGAATTTGTTCATAGAAGTTTTAAACTGCGTTACTACTTCCTGCGATAATTTAAGATGTCCGTAGAGCTCCGGATTCTTACTCGACAGATTACGTCCCGTTGCATACAGTTCACCAGTGAAAGCACCATTGAAGACATTACCTTTTAGGTTGGCGATAAAGCCATCTTTATTAATATCAAGAAAAGCACTTCCGCTCATCGCTTCAAGCGCAGTTACTGCGCCACTTATTTTAAAGTGCGGATTTTCGTTTAAGGCAACAGAAAAGTAGGGGCGCCCTTTACCATCTGCACCCGTTAATGAAAAAATCGTAAAGTCTCCGGATTTAATATACAACGGATCCATACTACCGGCCATGGCGACTCCATTTTGGGATGCGGTAAAACTGAGCGATGAGCGAAGTCCGATCATTACAAAATCTCCTTCCGCGGTGAAGCGTCCTTCTTTCGGTACGATTACAATTCTGCCATTTTCAATTCCGGTATTCAATAGTTGTTCTAATTCACCCGAGATCTTCGCATCGCTAAAAGCATGTATAAGCCCAATGGGCGTAAGGCGCTCAATACTGGCATCGAGGTGTGAGTTGACCGGATTAAAAATATCAAGCTTAACATCTATTTTGCCGGGAATACATCGGGCACGATTTGACAAGTCTTTACCCAATAATAGCTCACCAGCCAGTTCAAGTTCAGATACGAAGGGTGGTAAAGGCGTCAGTTTTCCACCACCTTTCAAACGACTGATACCAATGCCGGGTATATTAAATGGATTTTTCCAGACCCCATCACCCCCTTCGGTAATCATCTCAAGACTTCCACCAAATGAAGGCGGTATAGGAGCTGTGTAAAGACCGGCTTCAAAATTCAGATTCTGATTGGAAGACAGTGGCACGAATAAGTTACCTTTTAAAAATAATTCTGGCTTGGGATTGCTGGAAACTCCAAAATTTACTTGCGAAAACTTTATTCCTCCTGAACCCAACGGAATGTCCATTTTAATTATGCTGTTGAGCATAATATTTCGCTTGCTGTCAACCGATCCGTTCAGGTCAATGGTCGCCACCTGAAATATCTTCTTTAGGTCATCAGTTACCTGAAATTGGGTAACGATATTCAGACCATTCTGCACGGTAACTTCTGTATTATTGGCAAACGGATTAGTTGCTTTGCCTGATGAAGAGGAAATAATTACCACCGGATCAACAAGCCCGATATCTTTCAAGGCACTTGTTTGTAAAAGCGACCCTAGATCTTTCGTCTTCATAGCCACTTGAATGGCCTTGCTTCCTCCTTTCTTGTGAATGGATGCCATAATTTCACCCGCATCCGCATGGGCACTAACGGATGCACTTCTTTCCGTTGGCGATGCTGTAAACTTTACATCGGGCATCGTAATACCCAGAAACGCGTCACCAGGAACCAATCCAAAGAGTGAATCAACCGCGGGCTTGCCAGCCATAGAATAAAGTGCATCCCGTAAGGTTGGTTTGCCACTACTCTGACTAATGTTGCCTGTAAACAAAAGTGATTTGTCGGAACCGATCAGAGACGAAACATTGATCACCGCACTGCCTAACGTAATGTTACCGATTATTTCTCCGGTTGCTAATGAGGACTTCACGAGGTACGACAACTTGACCTCAATATTTTTCAAATTAAAATTGCCGTAATTAAGGAAGTCCCATTGTTGGCTTATTAGACTCATAGACAATTGTTCTGCTGAACCGTTATTGTCAAAGGAAAGGTTAAGACTCTTGATCCCTATGCCCTTGTCAGGCTCAGGCATCAGCGTAATGGGAATTACCTGACGTAGCCGGCCTTGAGAGAGTTTATCCAAATGATTAATCGTAATGTTGGCAGATGCCGGAAAAGTGGCCGATACCAATTTAAGTTTTTTCTCAGCGGTGAGTATACACTCCAGGTCTACGCCATCTTGCTGAAAAAAAACAACCGTTCCTTTTAATTTTTTTTCCCCTGAAGCCTCGCTTATAAGCGCAAGTTGTTCGATGGAAAAGGAAGTTGAATTAAAGTATTCTGCAAGAATTTTATTGACTGCCTGCAAATCATCTGAATTTGCTTGGGTGCCGACTCTAAATTTTTTCTTGAATGGATTTTTCTTTATCGGGTCGGCTGTTAAAGTTGCCGATAGGAATAAAAGATAATACAGCAGGAGCCATGCAGATATTTTCATGGGTGGGTGTTTAGGGTTAGGATGTTTGAAGATAGGGAATAATTTGAAAAGGACAACCCTTATGAAATTGGTAATGCAGCCAGGTAAATTCTTTTTCAAATTGAAGAGCGAAGGCTCCGATTTGAACGGCTGTGTGTAACAAAAGATTGCCTCACGCGTCTTTTATACTTGTTAGTTTCCATCAAGCTTTTACCCGAATGTGTTAGTACAGTATCTTTAGATAATAAAAACCGCAAACCACTATGAACACCGAGCAACAAAGAGAATTAGTTAGCACAGCCCGTATAGCAGGAGTTTGTTATCTGGCCTTAGCCATCACCGGTATGATAGGATTTCTCTTCCTGCATGCGCGCATCTATAGTAGCGATGATCCGGCAAAAACATTTTCCAATTTAACGGAGTTTGAAACGCTTGCCCGGATGCGGCTTTTGTTTGAACTCCTGATCGTTGCCTCACAGGCATTGGCCGCAGTATGGTTTTATAAACTGTTTAGAAACATTCAGCACGATGCCGCATGGATGTTGGCTGCCTGGGGGATGATGAATGCGGTTGCTATTATGATCAGTGCCATGGCCATGGGTGGGGCAATCGAAGTAGCCCATAGCACGCTGGTTGCAAGCGAAAAGTTGATCATGACTCAGCTCTTTCAACAATTTATTAAACATGCGTGGGGTGTGGGTAGCCTCTTCTTCGGTTTATGGCTTATCCCCATGGGATATATCGTTGTAGTTTCAAAGCGAATGCCCTTGTGGCTTGGCCGGGTGCTGCTGGTGGGAGGCGCTGGTTATATCCTGAGTACCTTCATCAGCTATCTGGGCGTAACTGAAACCTGGGTGGGTCTACTCACCATCCCTGCTACGATTGGTGAGTTTTGGATGATTGCCTATTTGTTGATTTATGGGATACGGCCTCTCCCGAAAGGGTAAGAGAAAGTACTCTCTTGCTGTCTGATTAAACTATCACACATCGTCTCCCGCAGAGGACGATGCGTGTTTGGTTCACGCCCTCGTTATTATTTAATAATCTCATTCAATTTCGCCCAGAGATCATTCTGAAAAGTGTAGGGTACCAAACTGGTATCGGGCGCATCACCTACACGCACAACCACCAACTGTTGTGACGGCACCACATTAATCAGTTGCCCGTTTTTGCCCATTGCGGCAACCATATCTGCGGGTGCGTTGGGAGTGATGGCTTCGTTGATTTTAATCTGACCGGGTGCCGGCAACAGGTACGAAGACTTGCCATTGAGCCAGGTCAAATACCCGTAGGAGGGATTCATGGATTGTGATGTATTACTCATCACAGTTACAAAAGCTTCCGGTACGACAAGCGTGTTGTCCCACGTGCCTTTGTTTAACAATAACAATCCAAAGCGGGCCATCGACCGGGGCGTGCTGTAATACACATTGTTATCACCGGTTTGAATGTATTGTCCATCCATTCCGGTTTTAGATTTCAACTCATCGGCTAAATAGTTGTTCAGTGTTTTGCCTGTGGCATTGGCAACCACACCATCCAACAAAGTATACGGAGCATTGTGGTAAGCCCAGCGCGTGCCGGGTTCGTCTTTATAAATCAAACACGATGGGTCTGTGCAATCGCGATTCGCCACACCGTCATCCAAACCGGTGGTCATGGTAAGTTGATGCCACACGGTGATGTTATTTTCCTGTGCCAGCGTAAGGCTCGTCCAGCCAGCGCCCAGATAGTCCGAAGTTTTTGCGGTCAGATTAATTTTTCCCTGCGATTCGGCTATGCCTACCACCGCTGCCGTTAACGTTTTGCCAACCGAGGCCCAATACCAATTGCTGCTTGCGTTAAAATCCAGAGTTGTATTGACCAATTGTTTACCGGCATATTTTTCAATCACAATTTTTCCATCTTTCACTACGAGTATGGCCCGTGTATTGGTGCTCGCGATAAAGGCATCCAGCTCTGCAATTTTTGTGGTGTTCCACCCCAGACTTTCCGGGGACAGAGTTTCCCATGTACTGCCTGCAAGAGGTGGAAAGTAAAGAGCACTACTGGGCTGTGGTTCACTTTCGCTGCACCCACTGGCTAGCAGGATGAGCATAAAAACAAGTTGACGCATGATGTAAAGGTAAGTATAGTGGGCTAACATTTAACAGCCCCTAAGACATTGATGTAAATAGAAAATAAAGATCAGGATGGGTAAAGTAAATTAGTAATTGTTTAAATCAGCTGAATATCGTGTATAGGCTGAAGCTGAGTTTTTTTGTAGGGATACTTTAACTGTTGCAAAGATCGCCTGATCTGCACCGTTAAAAATTTTGAGCAGATTTACTTTTTAAATACTTTGATTCTGTGCAGCACACGTTCCTGTTCGATGTGAAGTAAATAAATACCTGCTGCCAGATGCTGGATGTTTGCCTGGTACACATCTCCTTGTTTTTCAAATTCGACTGCCTTTTTTCTTCCTGTCAGGTCGAGTAGTTGTACACTAGACAACGCACCTTTAATTCCTGATACCTCCAACATGGTTTCCACCGGATTAGGATAAACATTTACGGTGTCACTATTTCCCCCTGCGTCACCGGTAACTATAACTGGGGTGTCGGCTGAAAACTCACTCTGGCAATCATCCACAGTTACTTGCACTTTGTAAATACCCGCTGTGGTAGCTGAAAAGGTTGAGTTTGTTGCTGAAGGAATTACTGCTCCATTGAAGAACCATGTATTTCCCTCAGCTGCGCTTGAAGTGAGTGTAATAGTCTCTGCGTTGGTGCCTGTAATAGTTATAGTGGGTTGGGCGGGTTTGATGCAAAAAGATTGCATCACTTCAGGTGCCGCATTAAAAGTGACGTTGCCTTCCTGGTTTGCTTTAATAATTACACGGCCCGCTTTTACAATTGTTACTGTACTTCCACTCAGTATGATTTTGTCCGAAACGGTTGAGTAGGTTACAGGCAAACTTGAGCTTGCCGTTGCCGTCAAAACAAAAGGAGTATCTCCAACCTTTTTATCTGCAATGGCTGGAAAGGTGATGGTTTGGTTATTTAGAGGTGTAACTTCTTTCTGATACACCCGCACATAGTCAATTTCCATCGTTGATTCTGTAAAGGCAGGATCTATCGCGCCACCAATTCCTCCCATGGCTATGTTAAGGAGTAAATATTGGGGATTATTAAATGGCCAGGTGCTGGCATCTTTAATTGCTGGGTTGTAGGTGTAATACGCTACATCGTCTACTAAAAACTGTATCTTAGTTTCATCCCAAATAATCGAATATACATGGAAGGTGGTACTTACTTGTGGAACGCTTATGGTTTTTGTGTTTACAGTGCCACCAAAGCTTGAGGGGGTATGAATAGATCCATGGATTACATTTGGATTGTTTCCCCAATGCTCCATAATATCGATCTCACCCGTTGCAGGCCAATTGGTAGTTCCAAATTGACTGGCAAAATAACCTCCTGGCTCATTGATGTTTTTTCCAAGCATCCAGATGGCCGGCCAGGTACCAGCACCTACTGGTAATTTAGCTCTAACATCCACCCGCCCATACGTAAATGCAAATTTAGAATTTAAACGAGCTGAGGTGTATGATTTGGTTTGACCCTGATCGGTAAAGCTCTCTTTTTTGGCTTTAATTTTCAGAGACCCATTATCAACTGTCGAGTTCTGGATTCTATTGGTGTAGTGTTGTTGTTCTCCATTGTACCAGCTTCCGCCCGCAGGAAGTTGTGTTTGATGAAACCAGTGGTCAGCATCAGGAAGTCCGGCACCTGAGAATTCATCAGACCATACTAAGGTATAATCAGGGGTACCTGTTTCTGCTACATTATGGAAATAAACGTTATCGATAAAAATAGTTGTACTGGTTCCGGAAATTTCAGATAAAACCAATTGTGAGATATGACTTCTAGTCGTGAGGGCGGTGAAATCGGTCAAGGGAATTTCATAACTATTCCACCCACTGAGAGTTGGAGTGAAGGAAAGTTCATGTTCTTTGTCATCACCTCCACCAAAGGCATTGTTACCTCCGAAGTCAACCAGTTTTATTCTGAGTGTCGTAGCGTTGGCAGTCCACACATCAAGATGGAAATAAAGCATGTTGGTGGCGTCAATTGAATTAGGTCCGGTTGCTTCGATGCCTGCATAGCCCAGCCTGTTATATTTCTTCACATCGTTGCCGGCTACTTGTGTTTCAGTAAGTCTGGCATTTGACCAACCGGCTATCCAGGTATTTACAGGCACATTGTTATACGCATTACTGAACATTGAAATTACATTTCCGGAAGGCCTTGTCGGAGTTGTGGCAGCTGCGGTTGGCTCTGCAGGAGGGAGGGCTGGTGTGCCTCCTTTTTGATATACTCTTACATAATCCACTTCCAGCGTGGATTGCGTGAAGGCCGGATCAATAGGGTCACCGCCTCCTCCCAAGGCAATGTTAAGCAGTAGATACATTGGCTTATCAAAGGGCCATGTGGTGGCATCCTTTATGGCAGGGTTATAGGTGTAATAAGCTACATCGTCTATTAAAAACTGAATTTGATTCGCATCCCAAATAAGTGAATAGACATGAAAGGTGTTGCTTACATTGTTGATAGTCGTGGTATTTGTATTTACGGTAGCGCCAAAACTTGAAGGCGTATGAACAGATTGATGGATTACGTTTGGGTTGTTTCCCCAATGCTCCATGATATCCATCTCGCCAGTTGCAGGCCACATGGTTGTCCCAAATTCGCCTGCAAAGTATCCCCCAGGTTCATCGATGTTCTTACCAAGCATCCAGATTGCAGGCAAGGTACCAGCTCCGCCACCTACCTTGGCCCGAACATCCACCCGCCCATACATAAATGCATATTTTGAGTTTAATCGGGCAGATGTGTATTGTTTAGTCTGACCCTGATCTGTAAAATTCTCTTTCCTGGCGACAATATTTAAAGAACCATTGGCTTGATAGGAGTTCTCATTTCTATTGGTATAGTGTTGTTGTTCGCCACTGTACCAGCTCCCACCTACAGGGAGTTGAGTTTGGCGAAACCAATGGTCATCTGCAGGAGGTCCTGTTCCTTCAAATTCATCCGACCAGACCAGGTTGTACTCACCGCTAACACCACCAGCCTGGTTTGATGTTTGCACGACATCGTCAAACAAATAAGTTGAATTGGCACTGCCATCCCCTTGGGTTCCTAAGTCAAATATGAAAACTATCTTCGTATTTAAATTATTTACTCCGGCAACGCCAGTAAAATCAAATGTTAGCTCTTGCCAAACATTAGCGGTTGTTACGCCTATCGATTCCTTTTCAAACGCAGCCCCTGCGCCTTCAAATTTTAACAAGAGCTTCTTTCCGGCAACCGGAGAGAATACTTTTATCTTAAAAATCTTGTTGGTTGAAAAGTTTACTGGCGAAGCCAGAGTTAAATAGCTGCCACCCCAAACTTCTCCAGCGTTTTTTACCATTTTTGCCACGGTAGCACTGGTGTTTATGCCGTTGATTTGAGGGTTAGCAATCTTCGTTGCAGCCCCACCATTAAAATTGGTAAAAGAGTAAGAGATTGTAGTCGATTCAAAATCAATTGGCAAAACAGGCTGAGATAGTGAAACGCTCCATGCCGAGAGAACGAAAACAACAGCGAGAGTAAAAATTTTCATACGCTTAAACTGAAGGTGCAAATTAATAAGAATGGCTACGCTTATAATTTTTGTGACAAAAACCTGGTTCGTTAGAACAAGAGGGTGTTGCCACGCCTCCCGGAAAAGCCCTTAGTAATAATACATCATTACGACATCAATTACTCTTCTTCAGTGTAAAAAAATTCCTTGACATCCTTCGATTCGCAAGGGGAGGGCTTAATACTTAAGCTTCTCATCCTTATCCCATAATCCCCAATAAGCACCCACATCACCTTCGGCACCAACTTTCCAGGATTCATCGAATGACGAAAAGTAGAATATTTCTATTTCTTCTTCTGCAGACCACTTTTGAGTATTGATAAAGTACTTCATAAAATTTTCATCGGATGGCATAGCGGCTCCAAAGTTAGTGCCTTGGCTTGGCCAGCCTGTTTCGCTTATAATAACTGGTTTTCCCTGGGCAGCTCGGATAGCCTTAGTAAACATCTCTTTCATATACAATAAAGAATAGTCGATGTGGCACCCTTCCCAATAGGGATAACAATTCGCTAAGACAACATCGCATGCGGCTGTAATGCGAGGTTTTACTTCAAACTCAAAATAGGCATCCACATAGCCCACCGGTATTCCAGGAATGGCCTCCTTCACTTGATCAATAAAAGCAATCAATTCATCTTCCGTTAGATCACCACGCAACATCACCTCATTTCCTACTGCGGCAACATCCACATAACCTTCCTTGGCAATTTTAATCAGATTTACTATTTCTTGTTGATTAATCTTGTCGTCATTACCCAACCAGGCACCTGCTAAGGTTTTCATTCCCAACTCTTTTGCAATTTTTGGAATGAGTTCATTTCCTTCCGTGCACGAGAATGATCGTACCCATTTGGAATAAGGCCGAATAATCTCCAGCCTTCTTCTGATCTGTTTCTCGGTGAGGACATCACCAGGTTTTTGTCCTTCTTCATAGGCGCTGAAGCCAATACCATGCATGCCGGCATTCAATACTTTTCTAAACAGTTCGCGCAAGGATTCTGCAGTAGCTCCTTCATACGAAAGTCCTGCTAGTGATAATAACCTTTCAGCTTTGGATGACATAGTTACTTGTATTTTAGATTTTCATTTTTATCCCATATTCCCCAACGTTGACCTACGTCTCCTTCGTGACGAACTTTCCAGGATTCATCGAAGGAAGAGAAATAGAACATCTCGATGGTGTCTTGCTGAGACCAGGTTTGAGTGTTTATAAAATATCTCATCGCATTTTCCTGCGAAGGTTGTGCTTCGTTGTTGCTCGTTCCCTGATCGGGCCAACCGGTTTCTGTTATGATTACTTTTTTTCCTTTCGCAGCCTCTTGTGCTACCGTATACATTTGTTTTAGATAGCCGGAAGCCTGATCGATGTGGCAACCTTCCCAGAAGGGATAGCAGTTGGCCAAGACAACATCGCAGGCATCTACCAGATCTGCGTGTTCTTTAAATTGAAAATACGCATCTACATAACCTACGGGTGTGTTGGGCAATGCCTTCTTTACTTGCCGAATGTAATTTAGTAATTCTTGCTTGGTCAAATCATTGCGCAACAGCACTTCATTTCCGACTACGGCAATATCGACATAGCCTTTCTGGGCCAGGTTAATAAGTCCTTCTATTTCTTCTTCATTTTTCGCTTTATTACTGTCGATCCAGGCGCCTGCCATGGTCTTTAATCCTTTTTCACGAGCTGCTTTGGGAATAAATTCATTTCCTTCTGTGCAGGAGAATGATCGAACCCATTTCGTATAAGGTGAAATGATTGCCATTCTTTTTTGAATCTGATCTTCAGATAGCGTATCACCGATGTTTTGTCCCTCGCGGTAAGGGCTAAAGCAAATGCCGTGAAGCCCCTGGCTTAGCGTTTTATCGAAAAGTTGTTTCGCTTCAGCAGGGGATTTAGATGCAAAGTCAATATCCGTTGCCAAGGCTGGAATTTTACCCAGCGATAAAAACTTTTCTTTTGGATAATACGAAGATGATTTTTTTGTTTTGGCAGCTTCCCGCTTATCCAGTTCAGCGCGGATCTCGCGGGAACGTTCTTCAGTGACATCATAATTCCGCATCACAAACATCGCGATAAGTGTACCTAAAATTGGCAGCCCCGAGAAAAACATCCTCAACCCTTCAATGGCACCTTCGGGTTGTGTGGCTGCTCCCGAATCAAACCCGACAGTGCTCATAATCACTCCACTTAATCCACCGGCAATGGCAAAACCAAATTTTACCATCCACCAATAAATAGCTCCAAATGTTCCTTCTCTTCGTAAGCCCGTGTTTATTTCATCCATGTCAATCACATCGGCAGTCATCGACATCATCAATACAAATAGACTTCCAATACCAAATGAGAAAAACGGTAATGCAAAAATGAACATGTACGGTTTACCGGGTATAAAGAGAAACCAGAGCATGATATAACCGATAACGGAGACACCCTGGGAAGCGATAAAGGCTCTCTTTTTACCAAACTTTTTCGATAATCGGGTGACGATGGGAATGACTAAAAACGTGGTGCCCAGTGCGCCCAAACATCCAAACAGTGTTGGCCAGATACCGGCTGCTCCGGCATCGCCACCAAAGAGATGGTATACGATGATAAAGAATGAAAATGCTGCGATCGTATTAAAAGCATTAAAAACCAAAAAGGTAGCCATACAAAGTTGCCTAAAGGGTTTTAGCGCCAGGGCTTCCTTAAAACTTGAAAGTATTGCTTTGAGACTTCCTCCTATAGTCTTAACGCTAAGCGGAGAGTAATTTTCATGAAGAGTTGATTTGCTTTTAATAAACAGGGCTGGCACCATAGCACAAAAAGCAAATATGATTCCCACCCATACAGCCAGTGTTCGGGTAGCAACATCCGCAGATTCAAAAAGAGTTTTATCATACATGATTACCCAAAACCACGGGGCTATCACCCATGCCCATTGACCAATCCATTGGGCCACCGCCATAATACTCGTGCGCTCATGAAAGTCATTGCTCATTTCATAACCCATGGCCACATAAGGAACACTGAACAGCGTGAGGCCCAAATAGAAAATAAACGACCAGATGATGAAATAAATAAAATTGTATTCCACACCGTTTGCTCTATCCAATTGCCACATCACGATGAAGGCGAGCCCCATGAGGATAGCTCCGATGAAGACGTATTGTCTTCGTCTTCCCCATTTGGATTTTGTATTGTCGGAGATGAAGCCCATAATGGGGTCCGTAAACGCATCAAATATTCTGGGGAAAAAGTAGATCGTTCCCCACATCCAGCCAGGAAAGCCAAGGTCCTGCACCAATACCACCATGAAGATACCCAACACGGCAGGGAACATTTGATTGGCTAACATACCCACACCGAAGGCAACTTTTTGACCGAACGGAACCTGATTTGTAATCGTAGACATGGTTTTTATTTTAGATTGGAGGTATTTTTTTCTTTCTGAGTAATCGTTTGAAAACCTGAACTTTCCCTCACCCCGTCCATCGTACCTCGGACACCCCTCTCCCCGGGGAGAGGGGCGGGGGTGATGGAATAATTCTTTTCAGGCTCTTGCATTTTATTCTTCCTTGACTTTGATGATCAGACTTATTTTACTGGTGGTGCCATTACCTCATTTAATAGTTTCTTTTCATCACCATTGTATGTTTTGACAATGGGATTGCCGCCCCTGGTGAGATTTTTAAAAACACCTTGATCAACCAACTCCCACATGGGATATTTGGCTTCGCCCGAAAGTTCAAATAGTCCAAAATGATTTTCTGAACCGTTAGGATTTCCAGCGTCTTTCCACTGTTCATCAAAGGCTTCGAAATAAAAACAAGATATGCCTGCCGCATTTGTCCACTCACGCATGTGTTTGTAGTATCGACCTTGTTTGTACTCATCGGTAGCCCTTGAACCTTCATGTCCATAAAATCCATCGGACACTGTGGCCCATCCCGTTTCACCAATATGAATAGGTTTATTTATTCCCAGACTTTTCACATAGCTGGCCACGGAGTCATACTGCGATTTGGCAAAGTCTCTGGCACGCAGCATGGCCGCATCTGTTTTCTTTACTTCTGAGAGTTTTGACTCTTCAACAGGCACTCGCCAAAACCCGGGATTGTAATGAGTATTGTGATAAGGATAGGTGTGCATGGATATGTAATCCACCGCTTTGATTATTTTCTCGAGATCTTCCGTGTGATAGCTGGAATCTCCACCGCCCCAGGAGGAAAAATCGTCAGAACTGGTAATCCAAAGATCTTTAGAAAGTTTGCCTGCAGCCTTCAGGGATTGCAAATGTGTTACCCACTTGAGAATTACCGAAGGTTGAACATAATAACTGGCAGCCCACTTTACCATCGCCTCGTTACCCACAGCCAGGATTTTTACGATATCAGGATATTGATTGGCCAATGCTACCGCACGACTAATCTCACCTTCATTTTGTTCGCTTTCTATGTCGTGATCAGGGGCTTGATCGGTCCACGCATTTTTGCAATCTATCCAGGCACCCAGCATCAAGTACATTTCGAAATCAGGATCAGCGTTCTTTAACTCATGGATGGCTTTGAGTAAGTTCGAGGCATGTGGCAACTGTACGTTGTAGGTGCGCACGATTTTAACCCCCATGGCGGATAAGATTTTCAGATCTTCTTTCAGTTGCTCAATGGTGGGCTGAATCTCTCTTGATTTTTCCCTATAGCCTTCATAGCTCATGGCCAGGTAAGCGGGGTTGCCTAAAATGTCTTTCGCTGTCACTTCTTTTTGGTTAACTGGTTTATCTGACTGTCCTTCTGTTTGTCTATTGCTGCAAGAAAAGCTTGCCGTTAAAACTATTCCGAAACAAAGTGCTTTAAATTTCAAATTCATGGTGATGTTTTTTTTCAGCCATTATAAATTCATCATTCGATCATACATTTTTTTCATAACTCAATCCATACCCGATAGGAAAAAGTGGTGCTATCGCGCTGTCCCAAAAGTTGGGACCATACTTACCGATATAATCTTCTTCTGATTTTGGCCAGGAATGTGGCAGCTTTCCGTTAAAATCATATTCGCCAAAAAGTACTTCGGCAATGCCGTCACCTTCAGAACCAGGTAGCCATGCAGCAACAAATGCATTGGATTGTTCTAGTTCTTTGGTGATTACTAATGGTCTTCCCGATATAAGCACGACTACGACTTTGATTCCTTTTTCAACAGCGTTACTAATATATTTTTGGTGAGCTTCCGAAAGCGTAAGCTGATACTTATTCATCTCACCGCCAATGTCTCCGAAAAATTCAGCGTAAGGAGTTTCTCCAATAACAATCACAGCTACATCCGCATGATCCATGCTGGCGCTACCATCTTGATCGTAAATAACTTCTTGTGTTGAAAATCTCCTGATGCCTTCCAGAATAGAAGTAGCGCCTTTGTAATTTTCAGTTGTTCCCTGCCAGTTTACTGTCCATCCACCGGATTGTAACCCTGTGTTATCGCCAAACTCACCAACTACCACAATCTTAGTATCTTTGCTTAACGGTAATGTGTTGTTAGCATTTTTCAGGAGCACCAGGGATTCGCGCACCGCTTGTCGAGCTACCTCCCGATGTTTTTTGATTCCAATTTTATGGATGAGGTTTTTATCAGGAAAAGGATTTTCAAAAAGGCCCATCCGGAATTTCTGTCGCAAAATCCTGCGCACGGCATCGTCTATTCTGGCTTGAGGTATAACTCCATTCAACACCGCATTGCGTACACCCTCCTGAAACATGCCAAGATCTCCGTCCACTGCCATCACCACATCAATACCGGCATTGATAATATCCGTTTCACCAAAACGTGAGTAGGCTTTCCAATCGGAAACGACAATACCATCGAAATGCAAACTGCCTTTCAATAGATCGGTGATCATCGCTTTGTGCGCGTGCATGGAAAGACCTTCCAGCTGATTAAAGGAAGCCATGATGGATCCGACACCGGCTTCGATTGCTGCCTGATAGGGTGGAAGCAATCGCTGTTGAACTTCTTCCAGACTCAAGGTGGTGTTGCCGCCTTCTACTCCAAAATCAGTAGCTCCATCACCAATAAAATGTTTGGCGGTAGCCATCACGGTAAATGGTTCTGTGAGACCCTGATGCCCACGCACGGAAGCAGTTGTTAACTCAGTGGTAACTTCCGTGCTTTCAGAGAATGCCTCATATACACGGCCCCATTTTTCATTAAATGGAATGGCCACGCATGGTGAAAAGACCCAATTAAATCCAGTAGCCTTCGACTCGATGGCGGTAATGGTTGCAATCTTCTCTACCAGGTCGGCATTTCTTGAAGCACCTAAACCAATATTGTGCGGAAAAATGGTTGCACCTTCATAGGTATTCTGACCATGCACGGCATCCACACCAAACAACAACGGTATGCCCAGGCGGGTAGCTAACGCTTGCTTCTGCATGTCGATAAATTTGTCTTGCCATTCGGCAGCATCATTGCCAGGAAGAGGGCCTTGTGTATGTATGACCGACCCGATGTATTTGGTATTTATATCTTCAATCGTGATGTCATCAAAATGCCGTACCTGTGTCATCTGACCAATTTTTTCATCGAGGGTCATTTGTGTGAGCAAGGAATCAACTTTTTGCTCCAGAAGTGTGTTGGTTTTGATTTTGTTATCCATCCGTTGATTACCAAAAGAAAATAAATTAATAAGTCACAACCTTACCAGGCTGCACCATCTACCACTACCTCAACTTCGCTTGATTTACATGAACTACTATTCGAGCGACATCTCCCGTTCTGTCAAATATTTTCTGACTAGTCAGTCTATCAAGACTCAAACTTTCAGATTTTGAAACACTACCATTCAAAACTAATTCAAGCCCATGCTTATCAGCTAGCTTATAGATAACAGGCACCTGGCAGTAGGTGAAGCACAACGATTTTTCTTCCAATGGTAATTCACTTATTTTTCCCTGTACATCTACATACTTAAAGAGTAGTTTCTTAGATAAGAATTCAGTTTTTTTCAGCATGCCTGGAGTAAAACAAAGTTGGCCATCGTTTACAAGCACACCCAACTCTCCAAAGCGAGATAAAATATCTTCCTTTACCTGGCCCGTCATGCCCGGTTGTTGGGCTCCCTTGTTGGCAGGCGTATGTGAGTAGGGGTCGGTAGGGAATGCTCCATAAAGGGTTGGCGATTTGTGAACGCCAATGCCTTCATTAATCTCATAGTAATGGTCCAGCAGCTTACCAACAAGATTTTCGTCTTCCTGATCTTTAATTGCTTTGAGGCAACATTCCTGTACCGCCAATTGAAGTTTGGAAACCATGTGCCAGTAAATGGATCCTAATCCTTCGTAGCCATAGAAAGTACCAGACCTTCCTGTAAAAGCTTTATGGTTAAATATTTTTTCAAAGATGTTCAGCACTTCCTTTTTATCAGAAGCCGTTACCGGATAGTGATTACTTTCCAATTCGTCCAAAGCGTGTAGAAGGTCGGATGCGTTTTTGAAATTGCCATTGAAGTGATAGCCACCATTGGCATCCTGTTCAACAATCCGGGTGTTGCCATCCTTGAGTAAGTTAGTCAACAAGGTAGACTTTGTTAGCTCTGTTCTTGGAATATTATTTTTCTTAAGAAAACCGGGTAAATCTTTGTTGGGATAGAGCAGGTAACTATACTGATCTTCTCTGTACAAAGCACTTGCTCTTAAAGCGTCAAGTGTTTCAAGAACTTCTTCAGCTGTCAAATAACCAGCACTCAACACAGCCACCTGGCCCTCCAGCATTTCGCTGAGATGAGCGATAGAAATTTCGTGACCGTTTTCAACCGTCATCAAATTGTAGGAGTGATATAGGTTATCTGCCTTCTTATTAGCCCGAATAGTATGATCGAGATAGCTCAGGCATAATGTTGAAAACTCAATCAGATTTTTTATGGGTACAATCTTTCGCTGGTTACTAAATGAGTGTTCGTATATCCGCGCTCTGTACTTGCTGCCAGCCAGTCCTAATCCATCCAAAATTGATTTTCGGTCTTTGTTCGAAATCGATGCGTCAAGCAAATGTTGATTTTTGAAAAGTGTTTCTTTGCTGTTTTCAAAAAAGACCAATAATTCTTCTGAAATTCTTACCTCATTAATATCACTTCGTTCGAGGAGATCTTTAAAGAAAGTCACAAACCTTCGCAGGTAACAAAGCGTCACTACGGATACTCCATTACCTACCAATGCATTGTTGGCGTCATTCCATTCAGGTCGTTGGGTATTCATCCAGATGCCACCCTCAGGAATGAAATTTGAAATTTTCGCCAATACTGTAGCGAGAATTTTTTCAGTGAAGTTGACATGATGGATAACGCCCTTACTATTTTGAAGTAGAGCACTGTCAGCGCCCACGGCTGACCAACGATCTTGTATCGTGTGGTCAAGCTTTCGATCAAAATCAATCGTGTCTTTAGGATTCTTTAGTATGTCTTCGTAGCGTTTTATTTTATACGGTACATTCGCATACACAAAAATGTCCTCATTAAAATAGCTTGCCAATCTTCCGGGTTCGTGACTTTCAGAAAACTCCAGGAACTTTAACAGATAGATAATCTGATGATCGCCCCAATAGCCGATGTAAGACCAGGGATCATCGGCTTCAATTCTTTCCCAGTCAATACCATTCTTGGTGATCCGATAGGGATTGTATCCATCGAAGGTAGAGGCATTTAAAAACTTGAAGATCATACCTTCAATAAATGCTGGATAGGAGTGAGCCAGTGCTTCCCAGTTCTGAAAAATATCTCGCCAGTTTCCGGCATAGTCAAGCACTTTGGAGCCGTCTGATTCATTGCGGGTATTGATGGAGAATTGATTCCAGGGTCTGCTGGGATCGCCATGTCTTCGGCTAAACTTCAATGGCAAATATTCCAGACACAAACGAGCAAGGTCTTTATCACTAGCTTTTAAGGCAAGTTCTCTTAATGTAGAAAGTGAGAACTGGTTTGAAAGATTTTGGATACTTTCTTTATGACGTGCGAAGACCTGTTGATTCGCTTTTGAAAGATAAGTTTTCAGATCGCTTTTTTCAATTTGATAATTGTTATCAAAGATACCGCCCCGCATGATGTTAAACATGGCATTGTTAAAATGCCTGGTATCGCGGAGTCGATCGGTTGTTAACTGTAAACCATCTGCAGCTGAATTTAGTCGAATGAGCTGTTCCGTTCCTGATTCAATGTCTTCTCTTATTCTAAATTTAAGATGCTTGTCGTTTTGTAAAGCTTTGGCCAGGGCTATGATTTGTGAGGCGTTTTGATTCACCTCGGCTACAATCATCCATTCTTTTTTATTTTTTGCCTCAAGTAAGATCTCGGCATGAATGAAGTAAGCTCCCTTTTCTGCTTTGATGTCTGTTTCTTCTTTAACCGGAATTCCGTTTCTGAAACTCTCGAGTTGCAAAGAGGAGAGGAGACGCGTTGAATTTTCCAGTCCGATGGACCAAGCGATGTTTGCTTTTAACGCCTCACTCGGCTCGGCCTTGTCAACGATAATGGCACTCAATGCAAAGATACCTATGCCGCTCTCCTTTTCTAGTTCACTTCTTTTGTAAGCATCTACCAGGTTGCTTCGTTGGCTTTGAAGTGCGCTGCCTACGCCATAAGGCATAATGTTTTGAATGCCATCGAGCACGGAGACACTTAATTCAGATGCATTACCATTTATCAACTTGCTACTTCTGACAAAACCGTAGTGATTACTGGAACTCCATTGGTATTGGAACGTCAGGTTGAAATCCCTATTGATTTCTTCAAATAGTATCTTATTGCCATAGACACTCTTGTAAAGGTTTCGCTGCAGATCATACAGGTTGGCATAGTGAATGGAAAAGGGTTCCCACAGATATGATTTACCATCCTTTTGGATACGGAAAATTGTTTTCGATCCGGTGAGTTCGGAAGATTCTATGATTTTGTCATCTGTATAATACGGGAACAAAGCATATTCAGCATTCTTTCTACCCGCACTCAATCCGCCATTGCTGCCAATAAACATCCAGTGGTTCGCGTCACTTAAGATGCTCATGAAAAACGGTCGCATCTTATCAACATTCGAAATCTTATAATAGTATTCGTTGTCTATGCTAACCTGCTCCATGAATATGCTTTGGTGTTGGATAAGTAATAAGTCCTCTTAAATTATTTATTTGTAGTGATTAATGCTAGCGTTGTTACGCATTTCAGATTTTGCTAATGGTTTCACCCAATTAAAGGCTGACGATAGAATATTATCTCTACCGTCAGCCTGTTTCTGTACTCCTTAAGGATTAAGAGTTACAGAGACATTATCAATATTGGCCAATACACTGCAACCGGCATCCCCACCACACACGGCTTCAATCAGAAACGAGATGCCTTCCGAAACATCGGTTGAGGCTCCTATAGTAAACGTGCCTGTAAACGTTGTCCAGTTTGTGCCTGGAATAGGAGCCGGGTTAAAGACATGCGTAAAGGAAGCACCTGAAGCACCTTCTCCAAATAGTAATACATTGAACACGGCACCAGGTTGAACCACGGTTCCTTTATGATCAAACTTGATTTGTACAACATCACCCGACTGCACAGTTCCGGCACCAATTCGTTCTTGTTTAAAGGCAGGATTGCTAGGTCCGCCAGTAGCAAGTTTGCCCGACCATGCTCCACCATTGTTGGTGGTATTATCCAATGCGGAAGTTCCGCCATTTTGAAACAACATCCAGCCGGTGGCGTCACCAGTTTCAAAGTTACCATTGGTAGCTAAGTTGGCACCAGGCACACTGCCACCTGAAGTTTTGTAGAAGTAGATATTATCCAAGAAGATATCACCGTTACCATCAAACTTCAATTGAATAATATTGGCAAGATTGACCGGTGGTGCAAAATCAGTTAACGGTATATCAATACTTGTCCAGTTTCCATTGGTAGGCACGGTAAGTGCCTTTGCTTTTTCCAGTGGCCCGGTGCTAATGATGCTAACATTTAAAGCCGTAGAATTCGCGGTCCAAAAATCAACATGCATGAAACCCATTCCGGAGACATCTTGTGCATTTCCACTAAAGTCCGTGCCTTGGTAATTAAGGGTAGCATATTTCAGTGTTGCGTTGCCAGCAACATCTATGGTTGTAGTTACTGTGCCTTGGCCCCAGTTAGGATTGTAATCTACACCTGTAATGTTGGTGTAAGCATTACTGAAAATCGAAATCACATCAGCGGCAGCCCTAGCCGGTGGAGTAGGTGCGGCTGTGGTGGGTGATGTGGCCGGGGCTCCGGCTTTGTAGAAGTAAATGTTGTCTAAGAAGATGTCACCGTTTCCGTCAAACTTTAATTGTATTAAGTTGGCGAGTGCAACTGGCGAAAAATCAGCAACCGGAATATCAATGCTGGTCCAGTTTCCATTGGTAGGCACCGTGAGGGCCTTCGCTTTTTCTACCGGCCCGGGACTAATTAGGCTCACATTTAAAGCCGTAGAATTCGCGGTCCAAAAATCAACATGCATGAAACCCATTCCGGAGACATCTTGCGCATTTCCACTAAAGTCGGTGCCTTGATAATTAAGGGTAGCATATTTCAGTGTAGCGTTTCCGGCAACATCTATGGTTGTTGTTACAGTGCCTTGACCCCAGTTAGGATTATAATCTACACCAGTGATGTTGGTGTAAGCATTACTGAAGATCGAAATCACATCAGCGGCAGCCCGTGCGGGTGGAGTGGGTGCAGCTGTGGTAGGTGCAGTGGCTCCGCTTCCACCTCCGGCTGAAAGAGTAAGGTCATCAATGTAGTAGGTGCCACCTGCCGTAATTGGGCTGTCAGTCTGATTATTATCTGGTTTAATAACCAACTGATTATAGGCTGTGGGTCCACCGGGTAATCCGGTAAACGTAATGGAAACCTCCGTCCATTCATTAGCAGTGGCGATTGTTTTGAAAACAGGAGCAGGATTACCGGTTACTGGATTCGTTTGTGGATTAACGGCCAGCTCAAATCGGAAAACAACGTTTGCTTTTGTGGAGTAAACTTTGACTTTAAAGGTATTGGTTGTTGTTAAATCGAAGTTGCTCGCAAATGTGTTTTGAATACCTGCAAAGAAATCCGAACCCGTTGGTTTGTTCACTTTCAAAACAAAGTCAGATGTATTAATTCCTGTTTTGGATGGATTTGCAAACAGTTCGGAGGTAATGCCCGATCCAAAATTTTCCGATGCAAGGAAAGTTGAACAACCTTCAAAATCTATCGGGATGCTAGCAGCTGCAACAGGGGTGCCAGCACATCCTCCAGCGCTACCGCCACTACCGGTTCCATAAAGTCGTAAGTCATCAAAATAATAGATCTTTTCATTATTCGTATTTAAGTCAAAGAACAAAATGATCTTATCGTATTTGTTGCTTTGACTAGCGGCAAAAGGAAAGGTAAGTTCTTCCCATTCATTGGTTTTAGTTGAGGTAACTTCCAATTCGGTATTCGTTCCCGCATTGGCTTTGTCCTCAAGTTTAACTAAAAGTTTAAATCCAGGTACATCCGAATACACTTTTACTTTGAAACCACTGTTTGTATTGAAATCCAATTTTGCATCCAGATTAATCTGATTGTTTGCAAAAAGAGAGGCGGCCGTTCTGGAAATCTTACCCACTTTGCAAGAACTATTTAAAGCATTATCAAAATTTGGATTGGATGCCCATTCAAAACCTGCATTATCTGAAATGATACTGGCACCTGGATCCGTTTGAAAAGTCAAATTGAAATTTGCCGCACTTAGTGACTGCGCAGTTTCAGCAACGCAGGCGGGTCCACTTCCCGATCCGTAGAGTTTGAGATCATCAAAATAATAGATCTTTTGATTATTTGTATTTAAGTCAAAGAACAGAATGATCTTATCGTATTTGTTGCTCTGACTGCTGGCAAAAGGAAAGGTGAGTTCTTCCCATTCATTGGTTTTTGTGGATGTAACTTCCAGTTCTGTATTAATTCCCGAGTTGGCTTTATCCTCAAGTTTGATCAAGAGTTTAAAACCGGGTACATCAGAAAAAACTTTTACTTTGAAACCACTGTTGGCATTAAAATCTAATTTTGCATCCAGGTTAATCTGGTTGTTTGCAAAAAGCGATGCAGCTGTTCTGGAAATCTTGCCCACCTTGCAAGAACCATTTAACGCATTATCAAAATTGGGATTTGTGGCCCATTCAAAGCCTGCATTATCAGAGATAATACTGGAACTTGGATCTGTTTGAAAAGTTAAATTAAAGTCGGCCGCACTTAACGACTGTGTGGTTTCTGGTGTACACGCCAGTTCAAATCCTTCTTGTTCAATATCATCGATGTAAAAAGTTCCGGCCGTTGTACCGGGTCCATCAATAAATAACGTTAACCTTTTATATTTAGCAGTTGAGTTAAAATCGAAAGCCAACTTTTCCCAACCCGTGCCACCATGGCTTCTTGTAACTTCCAATGCACCCGCAGTTCCTTCTTCTAACTTTAATAGCACATCCAAGACTTTGTCAGACCAAATGTTCATGCTTATTCTTTTATTGGCCGACAAATCAATTTCATTACCTAAGTCAAAGAAAATACCTTCGAAGGCAGCTCCGCTATTTGTAATGGCACCTACTTTCGTGGCTTTATCATTGGTTCCGGATTGATCAGGGTTCGCAACAACAGCAAAGGAAGCACCTTCAAAAATGGTGGGTGCATATTTTACACTACTGTTATCGAATGTAATGGGTAGAGAAGCGACAACTCTTACGTTGACAGCTATGGTATCCTTAAAAATATCGGAAGCTCCGGAAACATGGGAAGCGGTTAAGCTAACGATGTAGGTGCCGGTAGGATAGGTCTTTATAGGATCAATCTCTTTGGATGTTTCGTCATCACCAAAGTCCCACAGGTATTTTGTTGCATTGGTTGACGTGTTGATGAATGTTACCGTGCCGGTATCTTCATTCAGTGTATAGGTGAAGCCCGCAGTTACTTGTGGAAGCTCCTCTATTTCATCCTCGCATCCCACGAAGAATACTATCGTGCTGACAATGAATGCCAACTTTGCATACTTGAAAAATATATTCATAATCTTTTGCATTAGTTTAACTGTTATTTATACACGCGCACGTAATCAACCAACATGGTTTGAGGAAAGACAGTCTCGTCATTAGGCGAACCGACAAACGATCCTCCCACAGCAAGATTTATTAAAATATAGAAGGGTTTATTGAATACCCATTCACCCGGTACATCGGCAGGTGTTATCTGATTGTATAATACATCGTCTACATAAAAGTTTACGTAGTCCGGTGCCCATTCAATACCAAACACATGAAATCCGGTATCAAACCGATCATTCTTTAAAGTATAACTTTTTGAAATGGATTCACCAGCAGAATATCCGGGACCATGAACCGTACCCAGTACAATGTTTGGATCTTGTCCACGGAATTCCATAATATCAATTTCTCCGGCACCGGGCCAGGGATTAGTATCAATATCAGCACCCAACATCCAGAAGGCAGGCCAGATGCCTTGTCCCCAGGGCAACTTGATTCTGGCTTCATATCTTCCATAGGCTTGCTCAAATTTTCCCTTGGTTAACAACCGTGCCGATGTATAAGACGACCCTTCGAAGGATTCCTTTCTGGCTGTGATCAGTAAGTATCCATTTTGTACGGTCACGTTTTCCTTGCGGTTTGTATAATACTGCAATTCATTATTGCCCCAGCCATTGGTGCCGGTGCCGATATCGTAGCCCCAGATAGCAGTGTTTGGTTCGCCATTGGTCTCAAACTCATCTTGTATGACAAGTTCATTGAATGTTGTTACGGTTTGCTCATAATCTGAACAACTTACGATTATCGCTAGCATACTGACTGCAAAAAAACGCAGCCCTATCCTTTTAGTGGTTTGAAGTTTACATTGATCTCGCTGATTCATTTTATCTTCAGTTAAAATCTTTATTTATAGAAATACATGTTATCTACTAACAGGGTTGAAATGGTAGCGTCTGATATGAAGAAGATCTGTGCCAGGTTATTTCTGCTTGTCAAGCCAAATTGAGCAAGTGGAATATCCAGACTGATCCAATTGTTTCTTGTTAAAGCCGTGTTGGTAAATGTTACCCGACCACTGGAATCATCCCCGCCACCAAAGGCAGCGTTTGGACCAAAGTCTCCCAATTCAATAGTTATAAAATCTCCGGGATCAATAGACTCTTGAATTTGAATATCCACATGGAAATGCGTCATCTGCGAAACATTGATGGTAGGATTTTTAAACTCGGTGGCAACAAAATTTAATTGGGTATACTTGATAATCTTATCACCTCCAATGTCGAGGTCTGCGCCACCCAGCGTAGTTTGAAATGGCGCAAAAAAGCCGTTATAAAAATCTACCGGTATGTTGGTATAGGCATCACTGAATACAGAAATAACGTTAACCGGATTACGAGTAGGTGTTGGAGCTGGTACAAAGTCACCCAGTGAGTTGATGGTTAATGATCCTTGTGCGCGCACGCCAGACAACACTGCAGTAATCTCTGCGGTTCCCTCACCCACGATAGAGATCACTCCATTTTCACTTACACGGGCCACATCAACATCCGAAGATTTGAAGGTAAAGTAGGCGGGAGCTGCTGACACGGTTTGGTTAAGGCCGGATTCCAGGTTGAAGGTTTGTGTAAGACCCGTGATGTTGATGGTAGTGCCAATAAAGGTTTCGATCACTTCATCCTGGCCCGCGAAAATGGCGGGTCTCGGTTGGGCCACGGTGCCAAGTCTTTCAAACTTTAATTCATCGATCCAAAACGAATATCCATTACCATTTTCCGGTCCTTCCGCATACCAAAACATTCCTTTTTCTTCTACTAATCGACTTGGGTCAGGAAGAGGAATGGTATACTTTGTCCAGGCAGTACTGATGGGCATGTTATTCAGCGTTACCATAAACTTGTTATCGCCAAAATCATTTCCAAATCCAATTTCATTGATGGTTGCAGCCTGCGTGGCCCTTGCCCAAAAGGTAAGTGCATCGTAGCCTGATAAATCGCGACCTCCATTGTCGGGGAAGATGGCACCAGCAAAGGCTCCTGCCGGATCTCCCACATTGGGCACATCAAATCGCATGGAGGCCGTACCCGCATACCGAATGTCGGTGTCTACGGTAAAGGCATCCAGCTTGGATCCCCCAAAGGGGAAGTATTCCAGTCCACCGCTAAAGCCGTCAATAAAAACTTGCGGATTGGAGGGAAATTTTGCGAAATCTACATCGCCTGATAAATTTCGTTCGCAGTTGGATAGGATGATAGAAATGAATCCCAAGAGAGCTATCCGTACGCTGATTATTTTTATGCTTTTCATTTTGCTAGATTTTATTTACCAACATTGATGTGCAGGTAGGTCCTGAATTCCCACTCATTTCCATTCGGAAACCCAACCGGGCTGATGATGGGTGACGTTGCAAATTCTGCTGCCTGATTGGGCAGGTATCTTGGTGAAAATTCATTCAATGAACGCCACGTAAATCGCATACCCAAGGTCGTGTTCGGCAGAATAAACCAATCTTGTTTTCCCACGGTGGTCGAGATATCGGCCATTAATTGCAGTGGAAATGTTAAGTTAAAATCGCGGTGATAATCGAAAGGACCCCAGTCGTTGACTTTTACGTGGGAAGAAAGTTTTAAAGTCTTATAGATTACTCTCACATCACCACCAAAGCGTTCAATCGTTCTCGGATCCGGTCCATTTGCCTGGCCATTTCCGCCATATAAATTGGCAATGATTCCAAGTCGGGGATTAATCTTGGAAACAATACGTGTATTAATTTCCCATAGGTCTAAAGCAGGTGGTGCACCAGATGCAGCTGTAGGCTCGCGCCCTGTTCCGGGGAAGATAACGGCAGCATCCTGTGTGGTAGGTAAGTGACGATAAACAAATCCGATGTTAGCTGCGAGCTTGGCATCTTCTGCGCGATCGTTATCCCACTCGTACATCCAGGTACCAGGAGTCGGATCAAACGTGAAGAGTAATTCTCCGCCAACGGTTTCTCTGTTTGACCGCACAACGAAAGGATCATCCAATATATTTCTGGGTCGGGCCGGGCCACCAAGATCTCCGGGAATAGGATCCACGAGTGGCTTTTGCCATAAGAAGTTGGGTGCGATTTGCCACTTGCCAAGCACATACGTGAAGCCTGTTAAGATATTATTCTTATTACCACTACCGCTGTCTTTCAGTGTCCAGCCAGTAAATGTTCTTGTGTAGTCTCCGCCACCATTCGCTACCAATCCTTGAGCAGCAGCTTGTGCATACCAATTAATTCGGCCAGCGGTATAACTCAATTTTATTTTACCACCCCAGGTATCGGTGGCTTGAACCTTATCTACAAACACCTGGTAATTTCCTTCTTCGCCACGCACCACTTGAAAGTCGCGACCCACCAGAGGCTGGCCACCCCAGATACCACCCACTTCAATCTTGAGTTTATCAAATAATTTGGTTTCTGCTTGAAACGTAAGCCTCCTGGTTCTGGGCTGGGGAACGGCTATTGACGTGATGGCTGCACCCGGATCGTCAAGGTCTTCATGAAAAATTCCGGTTAGATTTAGTTTACCAACCTGGCGCTGATATTTTACTAACACGGCAGGGTTGGCTCCCCACCAGAGTTCACGACCATACGCCACTTTTAAACCTTTTAGGTATTTCTTGCCTGCGATTTCAACTCCTTGAGGGGCCAGGCCATTATAGATGTCAATGTTTGGACCATAATTAGCTTCCGGATAAAGTCCAAAAAAGTCACCTTCGTAACCCCAATGGTAATGTCCGGTTCTATAAAAACCTTGCAGGTCAAATAACTTATGATTCCAGGAATAGTCGGCCCGATAAACTGCCAATCGGTTTAGAGAATTAACTGCCTGAACACCCGTACTGGTTTGCACATCGAAGGGTCTTCCTCTGTTCTCGTAGAAAATTTCGTCTATGGGATTCAAGGCAACATTGCCCAATACGTTAAAGATCACATTGGCGCGAACGTTGGAAGCAGGATTGGCCTCTATCCCAACATAGAAAGATTCCATGTGGTCAAAACCCAATTGATTCGGGTAGGTAACGTTGTTAGGGTCAGGTTTATCAGGTGTAGTAATGAGATTTCCACCGGTATTATAGGTGTTGAATTCGGCACGGAGTTCACTAACCCGAATTTTCTGAGATTGCTCACCGATTAATGCAGCCTTGTCGCCACGCGCTTTCATCGCAGCATCAATCAATTGAATAGAGTTAAAATGATTATCAATACCATTCAGTGTCATTCCATCTGAATAGGGATTTAATGCGTGTGCTTCTTTCAAGGCATAATAGGCGGCACGCGGATATAATGTATATAATCCACGAGGTGTAGTTTGGCCTTTGGCACAGATTCCAAACCACTCTTCATTCATGTTATTTTCTCCTTCGGCAAAATCATTCTGGTATCCACCATTTGCCCACGAGGCATTGTTATCATGAACATCGAGGTTTTTAGTTTGTCCGAATTTCCACCAACCATCGCTGAATTGAAACGTGAAACCACCTATTGAATTTCCTGATTTTCCTAAACCCGCAGCATTTTCATAGATCTCTTTCCAATTGCTCACCATGTAATGAGCCTGGGCTTCCTGATCTTCTGCTTGCTGAAGCGTATTATAGGCATCCGCACCAAATTCCGTAAATAGGATAGGTTTGTTTAACTCTGTACTAACCCGTTGAAAAGCATCGCCAAAGGAACTGCCGCGATACATATTGGTGCCGAAGATGTCTATGTCTTTACACTCTTCTTTGATGATTTCCAGAAAGAGCAGATCACCATTACAAATGGCTACGGGATGTGTCTTATCTAAACCCTTCATGGCTACCGTTGCTTCATTAAATAACTTATACATGGCGATTGCCCGGGTGGTAGATTTCCGGTCTTCAAGAGGTATATTTTCTGTTTCAGCACCTTCCCAGAATAAGCCGTAGTTGTTCTCGTTTCCTAGCAGGTAGAGGAGAAGGCCGGGAGTACCTTTATAGCTCTCCACCATTTCCATTACCTCTGCCATGAGGAGTTTCTTCACGCGAGGATCCGCATATTCTGTGTTGGCAACCCAGGCACCATCCAGCGTTAAACCATATCTCCCGAAGGAGTGATTGAGCATGGTGTAAATGCCATATTTCTCATAGATATATTGGATCCATCGGGCAGGCACACCTGTGTATTGCCGGATTGTATTGACCCCCATATTTTTCAATAATGCCATCTCGGCATCCAAAGCGGCCATGATGATGTCATCGGGCTGCTTCCATAAACTATAAGAGAAGTTGGTACCGATCGGGAAATAATCCCAGTTCATTCCATTCACCATGAATTCCCTGCCATTAACCTGCAGTTTCATGCCACTATTGTCCTGAATGACTGATACTTGTGCAGACTGTGCACGTACATGGGTGGCTAAAAAAAGAAGGGCAAGTATTACGTAGATGTTCTTCATAATAGGATTGATTTACTGTGTAATGGTTTGAAAGCAATCGATTGTTTTACTTTCATTCCGAAATCGTTTGAAATTAGGCCACTTTAGTTCGGAAAATGAAAAAACTGACTACATCAATACTTTCATTGAACTACTACAATCTTTCAATTTTGTATTCCAGAGGCTGATTAAATAAATATATTTGTTGCTCACCGGCTACACAAAAGCCACTCAAAAGGTATTTATGAGGGTTTCAAGGTATGTGTCTAAGAATTTACTACTTCTTTTTTGCTGGATATCGGCAGTGTTCTCATCATTTGCTATTAACGGCCAATATCCTATCAAGAATTTTGCTCCGGCAGACTATGGGGCGGGTATTCAAAATATAGATTTTGCACAGAACAGAGATTTGAACCTGTTTGTAGCCAATAACCTCGGGATACTCTCCTTTAATGGAAATCAATGGCAAACACAGGCATTAAACACAGGGAAAAAGCAACGGTCACTTGCATTTGATGAAAATTCGAATCGCTTGTATGTTGGTTCGCAGGGGGAGTTTGGTTTTTTTGAAGACGACTGGCACTACGTTTCGTTACTCGAAAAAATTCCGAAGGACCTGCAGGACTTTGATGAAGTGTGGGATGTCTTCATTTTCGATTCCAGGGTATACTTCTGCACGTTTCAGGGAATTTATAGTTATGATGGTGATAGCGTTTCCATTATCACCAACCCGAAAGGATTTAACAGATCCTTTTTAGCGGGCAATAAATTATTTACACAATCACCATCCGGTGAACTTTTCGAAATTGAAGGCGGTAAACTTATTCCCCTCACCCGAAAGGAAAGCGTGAACCAGGTGGTTGCAGGTGTAATCCGCAGTGAAACGGGGTATGTGTTTGTCTATAATTCTGGAAAGGTTGAATTCTTTGATTCCTTTGGAGTAACCGATACCTATCCCGATCTGGCCAAAAATCTTTTTGGAAAGTATGTGAACCATGTAACACAAATTTCTGATGGTCGGATAGTGATTTCTACACAGCGGGCCGGGCTGTTTATTTATGACCCATTAACCAATCAGCTTGAAAATATCAGCACAGAAGAAGGATTAATGTCGAATGCTTGCCTGAGGGTTTTTCAGGATAAAAGCGGTAGCCTATGGGTGGGGATGCAAAACGGGATTGCCTTAATCGACATCAAATCTCCCTTGCGTTTAATCAACCAGAATATTGGTTTGCAGGGGAGTGGTTACGAGGCGTTTGAAACACAAGAGGGTACCTACTATACCACGTCAAATGGAATTTATTTTTTGCCCGTTGATGCAACAACAAGTTCCTTCCTGCATGGAACCGAAGGGCCTGCTTATGGCATGCAGCTGATTAATAAAAAACTTTATGCAGGCCACCACACCGGTTTATTTATGTTGGAAAACGGAAAAGCAACGAGGATCACCAGCAGTGATGGACTATGGCAGGTAAAACAGTTGCAATCAAATCCTACCTATGCGATTGGAGGTACCTATTCTGGTCTTCATCTTTTTCAGATTAATGCGAGTGGCGAACTCCGTGAAGTTCAGAAAATTAAAGGATTCACAGAGTCCAGTAGGTTTTTTGAGGAAGACAGAAAAGGCAGAATCTGGGTGGGCCAGTATTACAAAGGTTTGTATTTGCTATCACTTACCGATACGCTGCGTGAAGCGGTTGTAAACAAAGTTTCCGAATCCCATCAACTCCCAATTCAACAGTATATATTTTTAAGTAGAATAGATGATGAATTGTACATCAGCACGTCAAAAGGCATTTTTAAACTGGACCAGTCAACAGATACAATAGAAGAAGAAAATGTATTTTCTAAAGTAGTTGGAAAGAACTGGGTCTATCAGCTTGTGCAGGATAAGCAAAAGAATGTGTACGTCTATTCCGAAAACCTGGTTGGTTTATATAAGCAGGTTAGTCCAGGAAATTATGTGTATGTACCATCCTCACTTTTTCAGTTACGTCAATCCTTTAACAATGACTTGTTGAGCGTGTCCCGCAATGTGCAGAATGGTATTCTGTTTAATGCGAATGAAGGTTTCATACACTATAATCCTGATCTGGAGGATCGGGTTTCAATTTCAAGCGAGCCTTTAGTGAGTCGTGTATTTAGTGTGGCTGACGATAGCATATTGTATTCCCATATGCCCTTTCATGTCAGGCCAGCAATCATTAAACCTATTTGGATCACGGAGGGTACACGGGTGTTACAATTTGTAGTTGAATCATTCAAATTTAAAGATGTTAACAATCAACAATTCCGATATCACCTCCTTGGTTTTGATGAAGATTTTGGAAAGTGGACGAATACAAGTCTGAAAGAATACACCAACCTGAAAGTGGGCACCTATACGTTCCGGGTTCAGACATTCAATTCGCGTGGAGAAATCGTAACGAGTCAACCCTTACAGGTTATCGTAACGCCACCTTTCTATAAAAGCCTCGCGGCCCGTATAATTTATTTCCTGTTGGGTATTTCCATTTTGTATCTGATCTACCGTTTCCAACGTCAATACTATAGAGGAAAAAATGCCAGACTGGAGCAGGCCAGACAAAAAGAGCTGGCCCAGAAACAAAGGGAACTACAGGAATTAAAGGAAGAGCAGATAAAAAGTGAATTACATCATGTGAATAATCTTTTAGCCGCGTCTACCATGAACCTGGTGGTGAAGAATGAGTTTATGGAAAACATAAAGGAGGAAATTCGACAGGCAAAAGTTACCGACAAAGTAGAAGATAAGCAGCGTGCGCTTGAGCGTATTATTAAAGAGATTGATACATCGCTCAGGGTACAAGATGACTGGAAACAATTTGAACACCACTTTGATCGGGTTCATGGTGATTTCCTGAAACGACTTACTATTCAGTTTACTGACCTTACTCCCGGAGAACAAAAGTTGTGTGCTTTCTTGCGCCTTAAAATGGACACGAAAGAAATCGCTAACCTTATGAGTATTTCCTTACGCGGAGTTGAAGTTGCGCGTTACCGGCTACGAAAAAAACTAGGCCTTGATGTGCATCAGAATCTCTCAAAGTTTATTCTGGAGTATTAAAGGCAAATAACTAAGGCATCCTGGGCCGACCAATTCAGACCAGTTACGTGGAAGCTAAAGGTAGTATCCGAAAACGGGATGCATCCGTGTAAACTTTTTTTCCTGCTGTGTTTACAGTTTAAAAGGTATCTTTATCCACATGAACAAACTCACCCTTATGAAGAAAGGCCTTGTACTTACACTTATTTTATTCATGGTTATTTTTCTGTCGGTCGCGCAGGACAACCATCATTACCAGACTGATTTTTCCAGGGAAGAATTTACCCAGCGCAGAGTAAACATATTCGGTACCATTGGCAACGATGCCATCGCACTCATACAGGGAGCCAGCGGCCTGCCAGGGTTTAGTGTATTCCGCCAGAACAATACGTTCTATTACCTCACCGGGCTTGAATCCCCTCATGCCTATTTACTGCTTAATGGAAAAACCAGACGCGTCACGATTTATCTTCCACATCGGGATGCCGCCACCGAAAACAACCAGGGAAAGGTATTGTCTGCCGAAGACAGCGAACTGGTGAAGCAACTGACCGGTGTCGATCATGTTAAAGGCGTTGAATTTTTGTCGGCCGACCTGGTAGGCACCGGGTTGATTCGTCCACCGGCACCACTGTTATACACCGAATTCAGTCCGGCAGAAAATGGAAATGACAGTCGCGATGAATTGCTCTATGCCCAGGCTCGTTCGTCTGCCGATCCATGGGATGGACAACCCGCACGCGAAGCGTTGTTCATTCAAAAATTACGGGAGCGCGTTCCCCAATTTGAAATCCGCGATCTGTCACCCATGCTCGATGCCATGCGGGTGATTAAAAGTCCAAAGGAAATTGAACTGATTCGTAAAGCCACACAAATTGCCGGCCTTGGCATCATTGAATCGATGCGGTCAACTTTGCCCGGGGTGTATGAATATCAACTGGATGCCGCTGCCAAATATATTTTTCATCTCCATGGTGCACGGGGTGATGGGTATGCCTCGATTATTGGCGGAGGTACTAATGCCTATATGGGTCATTACTTTCATAAAACCGATGTGCTGAAAGACGGTGATCTGGTGTTGATGGACTATGCACCCGATTATCATTATTACACCAGCGATGTTACCCGCCTCTGGCCTGTGAATGGAAAGTTTACCAATGAACAGAAGGAGTTATACAATTTCATCGTATCGTATCGCGATGCACTTTTTAAATACATCAAGCCGGGTGTTACATCCAATGAAGTGCTCGACAAGGCTGCAGCCGACATGAAGCAATACCTGGTAGGTAAGAAGTTTGTAAAACCTGCACACCTGAATGCTGTAGAAAATGGATTAAAATTCCGGGGTCATTTTCAACACCCAGTCGGCATGGCCGTGCACGATGTGGGTCGTGTACATGGCATCCCATTGCAACCTGGAATGATCTTTACTATCGATCCGATGATCTGGATTCCGGAAGAACGGCTCTACATCCGCATTGAAGACATGGCCCTTGTAACAGCTGATGGTGTGGAAAATCTCAGTGCTTTTGTACCTTCCAAACTCGAGGATGTTGAGGCCACCATAAAAGAAAAAGGCTTGATGGAATTCCGACCGGCCACTGTCTTGCCCTTTAAGAAATAGTTGTAACTCTACTTTAATATTCTATGAACCGCATGCTTGTAAAGAAATTTTTGTATGCCTTGATGTTGCTGTTGATCCCGTTTGCATCATTCGCTGATAATTATCCTAAGAATCCGAAGATAGATGTATTGAACTATATCTTTCGTATTACACTTTCCGATAAAACGGATGCCATACTGGTTGAGGCGACTGTCGATGTTCGGTATGTAGGCGAAGGAGTGGAGATCCTGCGGCTTGATCTGGTAAAATCATCTGCTGCAATAGGAAACAAGGGCATGACCGTGAGTAAGGTTGAATCGGAAGACAAAACATTAAGTTTTACACATGAAGGCGCGGAATTAAAAATTAACTTACCCGCACCTTCAAAGAGCAATCAGCGAAGTGTCTATAAAATCACGTACTCCGGGATGCCGGCCACCGGACTCAAAATTGCCAGGAACAAATATGGTGACCGTACTTTCTTCAGCGATAACTGGCCTGACAAGGGTCGAAACTGGTTGCCCATTGTAGATCATCCGTACGACAAAGCCATGTGTGAATTTATTGTTACTGCCCCTGCGCACTATCAGGTGGTATCCAACGGGCTAAAGATCGAGGAAACAGATTTACCGGAAGGCAGGAGGCTAACGCATTGGAAGCAATCTGTACCCATTGCCTCCTGGTTGTATGTGTTGGGTGTGGCGCGTTTCGCGGTTCAATACGTTGATCAGTTCGACAATAAATCTATCGAGACGTGGGTATACTACCAGGACCGTGAGGCGGGATTTTATGATTTTGCCGAGCCAACAAAACAGGCACTTGAGTTTTACAGCAACTATGTGGGTCCCTTTGTTTATGAGCGACTGGCCAACATTCAATCAAACAGCGTGAGTGGTGGGATGGAAGCAGCTTCTGCCATCTTGTATAGCGAGAATTCTGTGGTAGGCGATCGCAACGAGCGTTGGCGCAATGTGGTCATTCATGAGATCGCGCATCAGTGGTTTGGTAATTCCGTTACCGAACACGATTGGGATGATGTTTGGCTCAGCGAAGGATTTGCAACCTATTTTACCCTGTTGTTCATTGAACATGCTTATGGTCGCGATGCATTCATGGCCGGCCTGGCTGATAGTAAGAAACGTGTAGATGCATTTCATGTCAAGAATCCCAACTACCGCATTGTGCACGATAACCTTCAGGACATGGAGCAGGTTACCACTTCGCAAACCTATCAGAAGGGGAGTTGGATTTTACACATGCTGCGTGGAGTAGTGGGTACCGAAAATTTCTGGAAAGGAATACGATCCTATTACAGTAAATACATGAATAGCAATGCGAGCACGGCCGACTTCCAAAGGGAAATGGAGGAAGTATCGGGCATGGATTTGAAAAACTTCTTTGAACAATGGTTGTATAAACCAGGTGCCTTGAAGCTCATTGGATCGTGGCAATACAACGATAAAAAGAAAGAAGTGCGAATAACGCTGAATCAGGTTCAGACCGATGGAAGTTTATTTAAAATGCCTGTACAGGTTGCGATATACCCTGCAAACGGAAAAACATTCACTACGACATTTCAGGTAAATGATAAGAAAAATGAATTTAGTATCCCGCTTGATACGGCACCGCGAAACGTGTTACTTGATCCCGATAAATGGTTATTGATGGATGCGAAATGGGAGAAGAAATAGAATACTGTTTGACAGATACTAATCCCATTCAGTACACGATTCTTTGATTTAAGGAAAATAATCTTTTATTGAATTTTAAACCCACGCTCGTTGGTGTTCTTCACCAACAAGCAGCATTCACTACCAACTAAGGAGTTCTGAGTTCACAACGGCAAACAGGATTTCGAAAGGAATACTCGCACATTGGTTCTATCCGGTTTGACTTTTTATAGAGCAAGTCCAGATAGGGCATTTCACTAGTTTTACTACATCTTCTGTTACACTTCCGGAAAATAAATGAGCCAATCCTCTGCGTCCGTGAGTACCCATAACGATCATGTCGGCTTTTATTTCGTTTACAAAATTGACAATACCGTCTTGTTCGTGAAAATCATTCCGGGTATTGAGCGTGTAATTGGTTAGTTCATAATACTTTGCAAACTCTTCCATGCTTTCCATTTCATCTGTGGTACGTCTCAGGTTATAAGGGGTATTCACCAACAGCAAATGGAGGCGGGCAGACAAAAGCAACTGGAGTTCTTTTACCTTTTTGATGAAATGAACCTGATCAAACCCCAGCGTGGTTGGAAATAGGATATTTTTAATGCTGGATAAATGGAAGGATTTTCTCACCGCCAGCACGGGCACTTTCGATAGCCTTACCATTTTTTCAGTATTTGACCCTATAATAAACTCAGTCCATCCGCTGGCGCCATGCGTGCCCATCACCACAAGATCAATTTTGTTGTCGGTAATGAACGAAAGAATAGTCGAGGTAACTGGTCCTTGAATCGCAGCAAAAGTGACCTCAACAATTGGTGGATGTAAAGCCTTCATTTTTTCAAAGTCGTTCTTTGCCCGCTGCTCAATTTCCTGAATTACTTCCGTTTTGAATGCGTAGGGAAAAGCCCCCATGGCGGTTTCGTAAGCAAAAGGTAAATCAATAACTTTCAATAGATAAACTTCGGTCTGGGTTGCTGCAGCTACATTCAGGGCAAATTGATAAGCTTCCAAAGCAGGTTCGGAAAAATCACAAGGCACAAGAATTCGTTTCATAATTTTTTTTTGGAAGGTAGGCGGAATTACGACTTGTAACTATGATAAAGGTCAGGCCTATAAGTGAATGATGTTATCATGCGATGGTCGTATATTAATTTTTAGTTAACTTCCGATGGCATTTCTTCTGCGTCTCCCCAAAAAACTCCTCCCAACCTCTACGGATAATTTTTGTGGTCACCGTCCACAGAAAGGCCAGTAGATTTTTAGCCTCAGTCATTCTTATAATTTCCTGAAAGTGATGTTGGGTATTCTTTTTCGTGCGTGTGGAAACAAATGCAGAAATTTCCTGGCAGTTGGGTCTTCCGACCTACTTCCGGATAGAGTGGTTAAGGAGTTAGTACAACTACTTATGTGCTTTCAAAGCCTACCTTCCGAGCGGAGTCTCCTGAAGGGTTAGGACCCTATAGCGGCTTAAAATCATTTACAACTGTCTCCATAAACTCTGGTATGTTTTTTAGCGGTACTATCGTATGCAAACAAGTACCAACCGAACAGAATCCTTTAGTGATGGCGTGATGGCGATCATGATCACGATCATGGTATTGGAATTAAAGCTTCCTGATTTTAATGTGATTCGATTGCTATGTATGGAGGTTTGATGCTGATGACAACCTTATCGCTGTCGTATATGCGAAGCTATACCTTGAAAAACACGATGGTGCACGCAGATGATGAAGGGAAATCCAAAGGAAATATTTATCGTGTATCCAAAGCAAGTAAACAGAAAAGCTACATAGCAAGCATTTTTTATCTGGCCGCGATACCATTGGCTTTTATAAATATTTATCTGGCTTATGCGTGCTTTGTTATTCCCATCATTATGTTTTCGCTTCCTACTCCTAAAGAGGAAGAAAAACTTGAAAATGCGATTATAGAAAAGAATAAGAATTAAGCCCATATGATTATTGGATTATCATAATTCTATGCGCTTTAGCGACTCAGCGGTTTAAAATATACCGCGAAGGCACAAAGACGCAACGGAAACTCAACTCGATTCTTTATTTCAAGAATTCAATCCTTTAATAGAAAATGGAAAAAAAAAGTCAAGCACCACATTATGATGCGCCCGCGACACATGCTCTTTAAACGAGTACATGCTTTTGCGAATAATAGCAGCGTGGTCGGGATCCAGCTTGTTTACAATTGCATCCAACTCCTCCAGCTTTTTTTTAATGGCATTGTCCCTATTTACCGTTCCCAATGGCAGAGATTTGTTAAGCGCATGTACGTAATACTAAAGGTTTGGTGAACATCATTGAAGAAGTTAATCAACAACGGATCGCTGGAATAGGTTTTGATATGGGCGAAATCTACAGCGGTACTTTCTTCCGTTTCATCCAACTTGCCGTCTACATTGGCAGCCAGCAGTGAAATGTATGCTGGAAATTTAAGGAGCGATTCATATTCTTGAGTAGTCAGGTTTTCAAAAGACATCATACTGTATTTGTTAATGTTTCTATTCTTATTGATTTAAGGATTACTCATTTTACTCATGATGGTATCCAGGGAAGACGTTAACTTGACCACTGCACCATCAACTGCCTGATCTAATGTATTGGCCTGGTTGGACACGGCAATAGGTTGCCTGCCTTCTACCCGGGCTTCGAGTAAACATCGTTTTGTATTGACTCCTTCTTTGTGACCGTTTTCATCCGAAAGATGAACTTCGATGCGTGTAATATGATCGCTGAACCTGCTGAGTTCAGATTCTATCTGTGCTTCATATTGCGCTGAGAGTGATTCAGTTCCGTTGATGTTTTTGTCTGTGTTAATTTGAATGGTCATAGTTGAAAATTTAGTTTAATGAATTCAATACCGATAGATGGCGGCAAGACCCGTATTTGTTGGCATTTGATCTTTGGGGATGATAACTACGGTGCCACCCATTTTACTAACGAGCTCGCCCACACCATCCAGTTCATCGTCTAACACAGGTTGCGTTAAATCAGTGGCCTCGAAAGTGCCGGTGGCTTTATTTCTTAAACGCTTGGCAATAACCCGATGGGCCTCGATAAAGAGTGTATCAACACGGCTGGCTTCCGCGGCTTCGATCACTTCTTCTATGGTGTCACTTCCTAATCCATTCGCTTTTGCCTGGTTGAATTTTTCTGCGAGCCTTTCCAGTTTTTTTACATACACGGGTTGCATTGCTTCCCAGGAAAGCTCAGCTAGTTTTTCTTTTGAAACAGATTTTGGGTTAATCTCAATCCCTTCTGGTAACAGGAAAGGATTTTTATTTACCTGATTAAAAAGACTGTGGTGCTCGGGTAATGCTGCCAAAATAAGTGGCAAACCTGAAGGTTTGGAATAATGATCGTAAACATCGCTGGCTACCTGTCGAAAATATCGCTCCACATCATTATCTACTTCATCTTTTTTTCCACCCTGCCCATGATGCATCGTTATACTTTCGCCACCCACTCCGCCATAGGAAGCAACAGTAGAATGTTTCTCTGTCAATTCTTTGCCCAATGCTTCTGTGATAGTTTGTGGTACATCGGAAAGTTCGATTTCAAAAAGTGAATGCCTGTTGCCTTCAAAAAGATGTATGTCGTCCATGGTTAAGGCCAAGACCTGATAGCGATCTTCTGATTGTAAAATGTGTCGGAGAGGTTTGGTGTGGAAGCTATCGGTTACCATCACCAGTTCTTCCACGGGCAATTGTAAATGGATTACTACAAAAAGTTCGGAAGACCCCAGAACACAAAGTCCATCCAGGGTATGTTTCCAGAAATCCTGGTCGTTGACCAGCGCTTCAAAATTTTCCAGTAAAGTTTCTGTTTCTGAAGTGGGATATTTTTCTGCTAAAGATTCCGCTACTTGTTTAACAAGATTTTTGTATCGAATAGGATCTTGCGCATTTTCAGGATGAATTCTATGGGTAGGCATGTAAAGCGAAATGCAAGGTGCTTCGGTTACAGCCAATAGTTCCTTAATTAATTCCTGGTTAAGTAATTTATTTTTCATATAGCTATATTCTTATTGAACATTGATTCCACCATCAATAACCTGCGTAGTACCTGTAATAAACTGGCTGTCATCGCTGGCCAGAAACAGAACTAATTTTGCAATTTCAATAGGTTCTGCATATCGCCCGAGCGGAATGGTCAACTCCAGTTGTTTTTTTACCGCGGTGCCATGACCCGGAGAAAATCCATCTTCGAGTGAACGCATCATTCGATTATCGACCGGAGAGGGATGCACACTGTTGACGCGAATATTTCTTGGTGCCGCTTCAACCGCAGAGGCTCTCATGATGCCCACACACGCATGTTTGCTTGTGATGTAGGCGCTAACATTGGGACTTCCCAGTAACCCGGATACAGAGGATGTGATGATGATACTGCCGCCATCTTTCATATGCGGTAACACGTACTTCATACCCAACCAAACACCCCGCACGTTAACGGACATTACTTTGTCAAACATTTCTTCCGGATAGTCAGCAAGTGGTTTTACAACTCCCTCAATTCCTGCATTGTTAAAAAAGACATCAATTTTTCCGAAGGCCTCTACAGCTTGGGTGACGTATCGTTGTACGTCTGCTGATTTGCTGACATCGGCCACACAATACTTAACATCTTTTCCACCCAATTCATCTATAGCTTTTTTAAGGGCTTCCTCATTTAAATCTACCAGCAGGACTTTTGCTCCTTCGTCTAAAAAAAGCTCGGCAGTCGTTCTGCCAATACTGCCTGCTCCACCTGTAACTATGCCGACCCTATTTTCTAATTTTTTCATCTATGAAGTGTTTATACTAAGTAAATTTGACTTTCAGTGAATAAATTTAATCTCTCTATAAATGCTTATCTTTTTCTTCTGCGTGACATGAAATAAAATCCAAGTGCCACAAGTACAACAATAAATAGCCACCAGCCAGCGTGCATTCCCATAAAACCGTAATCTGCCTCATGCATCATAACTTTATCGATTTATTAGTTTAATTTACTCGTATCCTTTTTCTTCATCTTTTTCATCATCTCCATCATTTCCGGATTATCCATCATGGACTTGCACATTTGAGACATCATACTTGTATCGGCTTTAACGGTTTCCATCATACCTGACATCATTCGCTTTTTCATCTCCGGATCATCGTTCATCATCTTTGTCATCATACTCTTGTTCTCCATCATGGCTTTCATTCTTTCATGCATCAGCATCTTACCATGTTCTCCATTCATGATGGCATCCATCATCTCTTTTGACATCTCATGGTCACTGGCGATAGTATTCATAATCTTTGTTCTTGAATCTGATTTTGATAGAACCTGATTGGGTGACTGACAAGATGCGAATAGCGCACTAAGGGCGATAAGCAATAGATATTTATGTATTGGTCTCATAATCTTGTTTTTTGTAGATTTTAATATTAAAATGGATCGTTGAGGTCACTTACGCGAATGAGTTTTTTATTGACAAATTCCTGAATACCTGATTCTGAAAGTTCTCGGCCAAAACCGGAACGTTTGGTACCACCAAAAGGTAGATCGGCTTGTGTCCAGGTAGGATGGTTAATAAATACCATTCCCGTATCAATCTGGTCCGCAATTTTTTTACCACGCTCGATGTCTTGGGTAAAGATGGATGCGCCCAAACCAAAATCGGAATCGTTAGCCAGATCAATAGCAGCCTGTTCATCCTTCACTATATAGAAGGAGGCAACCGGACCAAATAATTCTTCATGATAGGCCGCTATGCCAGGTTTCAGGTTGGTGAGTATGGTGGGCTCCATAAAAGCACCTTCACGATCGGCACGTTTACCACCCAATAAAACCGTTGCACCTTCATCCACGGAACGTTGTACCTGATCAGCAAGTTGAACGGCTGCTTCTTCACTACTTAGGGGACCTAACTCTGTTGCGGGATTCATCGGATCACCTACTTTCATGTTGGAGAGTTTGTCTTTAAATTTTTCAAGGAAAGTATCGGCTATTGCTTCCACCGCGATAAACCGCTTGGAGGCTACACAACATTGACCGTTGTTATTCATTCTGCCGACCACTGCCCATTCTACAGTTTTTTCCATATCGGCATCTTCGAGGATAATAAACACATCATTACCGCCTAACTCCAGTACAACCTTTTTCAAATATTTTCCTGCTTCTGCAGCCATGCTGGCACCCGCTGCTTCACTTCCCGTTAAGGAAACTCCTTTTATTCTTTTATCGGAAACCAATGCTGTTGCATGTTTGCCCGAGATAAATAGGTTTGTGTACAATCCTTCAGGCGCTTCTGCTTCTTCAAAGAGTTCTTCAATAGCAGCTGCACATTGCGGCACGATGGAGGCATGTTTCAACAAAACTGTATTGCCTACCATAATATTTGGTGCTGCAAAACGCGCCACCTGGTAGTAGGGGAAATTCCAGGGCATAACACCCAACAACACACCAATCGGACTGCTGCGAACAATTGCTGTTCCAAATTCAGGATCGAGTACTTTATCCGCAAGGAAAGTTTCTGCATGATCAGTGTAATAATCAAGGATATCCGCACTCAGATCAATTTCTCCTTCTGCCTGTGCGAGTAGTTTCCCCATTTCTAATGTGATGGTCTTTGCGAGTTCTGATTTTTTAACACGCATGAGCGTAGCTACTTTATGCAGCAGATCTGCCCGTTGTTGGTATGTGGTTTCTTTCCAATCAGCAAAAGCTTCGTGCGCCTTAGCTACTTTGGCTTCAACAGTTTTCTCCGTCATTTCTTCAAACGACTTTATGGTCTTATTTGTATTTGGATTGGTTGTTTGAATGGACATGTATTTTTATTTAGATGTATAATTTGTTGCAGTTGCTACTATGAGAAACAACTTCTCCCAAAGCTTCAGCGTATGCATTCATTTGGAATAATGATGCCAACTAAAAACGGGCTGTAGAAATCGATGCAGACGTTATAAACCAGTTAATTGTAGAGAATTTCAGGCACTGGGGTAATATGTCCCAGCTTAAAGAATGCAACTAAAATTCGTGTAGAGAGATAAACGCGGAGTCCCGTAGCGGAGACTCCCGCTTGGAAGTGATTCCTGATAAGGATTTCAATGACTCAGTGCAGTTTTCAAATATTTCAGGCGCTGTTTAATATTTTTACATTTCATTAACATCATTTTACACTTATAACGGTGTTGAAATCAGGTATGTCTGTACTTTTGACCAACTTACTTTACCCAATCAAACTATGCATTTCCTACCTCTTACCTTGTTGTATTGTGTGCTAAGCTTCACTTCCTCAGCTCCGGTTTTAGCTCCAAAGTCCGCTCCCGCGAAGATTATAGAACCGCGGGTCACCAACGTTATTTTCCAATCTAACGATGGCGGCCAGACCTGGAAAGATATCAGCAGCGGTTTGCCTGAAAATCAACAGCCAGAAGATTTTTTTGCAGGCGAATCTGATCTCTATTTACGGGCTAACCAGGAAATGTATCGCAGTAAGAGCAATCTAAAAACGCCTATGTGGGAAAAAGATAATGCACTTGATCCGCGATGTAATTCGATTGCTTTCAATCGTTCCGGAGTAGTAGCCTTCAACTACGAAGGACAAGTGTATCAGAAAATATCCACTGGAGCCTGGGTGCCGGCATATGCCAATATTAAAAAACATTTGATGCGTACTGTTTTTGAAACCGGTGATGGTACCCTGTTCTTAGGTAGCGATCGCGGTCTTTTCAAATCTGCCGACCAGGGTCAAAGCTGGAAGCAAGTACAAAATGGAGGTTGGGTGATGGATATGGTAGAGTCGGAAGGTGTTCTTGTGGCAACAGGTCAAAAAGGTATCCTGCGTTCTACCGACATGGGTGAACACTGGGAATGGGTAATCAGCGAAGGGGGTGTGGGTATAGCTGTTGAACGTATCAAGGGTGGCTTTGCTGCGATTTCTTATAACACAACCCTCAAAGCCCGAAGGATACACATTTCAATGGATAGTGGAAAAACCTGGCAAGCCATTGATGGAGGACTTCAGCCTTCCGCGTCAATATCCTCCATCAAACAAATCGGTAACTATTTAGTCTGTGGTCACCCGGATGGTATCTTCCGGTCATCCGACAGGGGTAAAACCTGGACTATGGCGCATCCAGGCGTTGCTACCAATAAGTTTATGCCTATTAAAATAGTGAATACTAATTTTAACGATCCGGGAAAAGTATTTAAGCTATATGTTTCCGGCTATGTATTATACGCTGTGGCGCGAGATTTGGGTTGCTGAAAATTGATGCCCAAAGTTTTGTAGAACCGGTTCACTAAATTCAAAAAAGGATCGCTACAATAGCAACAGCAACAGGCTACAAAGAGAGCATAAAACTATTCTAAAAGGCAGAGTCCCGTGGCGGAGTCTCAGCTTGAAAGAGATCATCTCTTGACGTTCGGGAAATCTTTGTGGATGCGTAGACACTATTTTTTAAAACTATACAAATAGGGTGCTTTATGCGCCTTTCCCGAAAACTGTTTCTCGTGTCGCTTTAATACATCGGCTGCCAACATCTTCCGCTGAAAGGTTGTTCTACGCAGCTTGGTACCCCCTATAACTTCATACACTTTTTGCAATTCATTCATCGTAAATTTTTTAGGCAACAAGTTTCCACCTACCAACTTTCGATCTAAGTTATCGCGCAAAGTCTGAATCGCTTTTTCCACAATCAGTTTATGATCAAGTATGAGCTTTGGTAATTTCTTCACCGGATACCAACCACACGAATCAGAAAATGCATCAGGCTTGGGGGTAACATCTTTATAGTTGATAAGCGCATAATAGGCTACCGTAACAAACCTATCCAGCATCCATTTATAGTGTCCACTTACATCAACGCCATTGGCTTCCAACAAGGTTTGCATCACTTCCGGTTTAAACCGACTGAGATCACCAAAGGTGTAAAACTGTTCTAAGTAAATATTGTTAAGTCCGGTGCGTTCATGCAGTCCGCGCAATACAGCCTCGTTAAGATTTTCGTCTGTGCGCACAAACCCACCGGGCAAAGCAAATAAGCCGGTATTGTGGTATTCCATAATCAGGATTTTCAATTCTCCGTCCGAAAATCCGAAAATCACCGAATCGTATGCGAGGTGTGGCAAATAGGCTTTTTTAGCCATGCTCTTATGTTTCATCAAAAATAACTGTGATTTATCCAAAACACTAATTATTATTGTTACAAATTGAGACAATAATGAAATCGCCATTTCAATGCCTTAACAAACGGCAAGATAAAAAAGGCGATTCCATGTGACCTTGAGTAAAAAAATAATTAACACATGAAATACTTCAAACTGCTTATGCTTGTACTTACGTCAACAGGAATGTGGGCACAAGGCAACGACACTTTTGCTGTGCAAACCAAAATTGAAAACGGAACAATCGAAGGTTTGTACGATACCCGTTCCGGATTACAATTGTATCTGGGTGTACCTTTTGCAAAACCACCCATAGGGAATCTCCGCTGGAAAGCGCCACAACCACCCGACAACTGGGCAGGAGTGAAGCAAACAAAAAAATTTGGTCCACGTCCTGTACAAGCTATTGTGTTTGGCGATATGAATTCCCGTTCAGATGGAATCAGTGAAGATTGTTTGTATTTGAATGTGTGGACGCCTGCCAAAAAGAATACCACCGGGTTGCCCGTGTTGGTTTATTTCTATGGCGGAGGTTTTGTTGCAGGCGATGGATCAGAACCACGCTATGATGGTGCCACTATGGCAAAGATAGGAATTGTAGTAGTAACGGTTAATTACCGGTTAGGTTTGTTTGGATTTTTATCACATCCTGAGTTAAGTAAAGAGACCCCGTATAAAGGCTCTGGTAACTACGGTTATCTCGACCAGGCGCTTGCTTTGCAATGGGTACAAAAAAACATTGCCGCTTTTGGTGGCGATGCTAAGAAGGTCACCATTGCCGGTGAATCGGCTGGATCTATTTCAGTAAGTGCTCAAATGGTTTCTCCGCTTTCGCGGAAATTGATTGCGGGTGCCATTGGTGAAAGTGGTTCGGGTATCAGTGCTTTGGCCGCAGTGCCATTGGCCGAAGCTGAAAAGACGGGCGCAGAGTTTGCAAAAAATGCGGGCTATACTTCCATCGCGCAGATGCGGGCTGCTTCTACCCGCGATTTGCATGAAGCGTATGTCGATTCAAAACGATTTGGGTTTCCGCCCACGATCGATGGCTACTTCTTTACCAAAGGCATGCTCGAAACATTTTATGCAAAAGAGCAAGCCCAGGTTCCATTATTGCTAGGTTGGAACTCGGCCGAGATTCCAGGCATGGCCTTTACACAAGGCCCCATCACCGAAGAGAACCTGATCAAAAAAGTAAAAGAAGCGTATCCCAGCAATTGGGAAGAAGCCTTGAAAGTTTATCCGCATCGCAACGCCAAAGAGATCGAGTGGGCAGCTACCAACCTGGCATCCGATAGATTTATTTCGTACAGCACGTGGAAATGGTTTGATGCACATCGCAAGAATAGTACTCAACCTGTGTATCGTTATCTATACAGCAAACTGCGTCCACCTTTGGTTGATAAAAGTTTAACACCTGGACTGGCCGGTGGCACGCAACAAGGTGGTATGCAAATGCCCGAACTCATTGGTGCACCACATGCCTGCGAGATTGAATATTGCATGGGCAATCTTTCGTTGGTGAAAGATTATGCGTGGACGGCCGATGATTACAAAGTTTCGGAAACCATGTTGAACTACTTCGCTAATTTTATCAAGACCGGAAACCCGAATGGGGATAAACTTCCGGAATGGCCTGCTGCACAACCGAACGATAACACACCATCCGTTATGATTCTGGATACCGAATCGAAAGCTGTAAAGTGTGATGATGCACGGTATTGGTTTCAGGATAGAATGAACAAACCGAAGTAAGAGTAACCGCAGAGACGCGGAGACGCAAAGCATGCAATAAGTTAAAAAACATGTAAGGTCTTAAGTTAATTCTGATCATTCTTGTAGGCGTGTTGTTCATAAGCGCGTGTGACCTTCCCAGCGGAGTCTTCTGAGGATTTGGTGTGAGGGGTAGGCCTACCCGCAGGCACCAACAAGGGCAGAGGTTGTGCTTTGCCTCTATTTCTAAAAAATAGGATTTACCCTATTGACTAAAATACACTTTCTGTTGACGGAACATGGCCATTCATTGACGTGAAAGGTATAACTCAACTTTAATTAACAGATTTGTTTATACCCTATAGCAGCAATATTCCTGGTTGTTGCGGGTCGCCTGACCCGCAACGTTAGGCAACTAAATGATAGCCTGTTTTTAGGGTGGTTGAAAAAGGATTAGAATGCTTGTTGGTCAGCGACCAACAAGAACGAAGGGTTTAAAGGTAAACATAGCGAAAAAAATTAGCCATCGTTTAGATTATGATCAAGCACAATCTTCTTATCCTCTTCCGCGGCTTCAAGCGTGAACCAAACACTTTTCTAATCAATCTGATTGGCTTTACAGCCGGGCTAATCTGCACGCTGCTAATTTATCTATGGATTCAGGACGAACTTAACGTAGATAAGTTCAATAACAAGGATACTCGCTTGTTTCATGTGATGGAGCACCAGACCTACAGCGATAAGATTATGACAACTACATCCACCCCTGGCATCTTAGCAGAGACGCTAAAAGAGGAATTTGCAGAGGTGGAGCTGGCGGCAACCTATACGTGGTTGAACGACAATACCCTACAAGTAAATGAAAAGACCCTGGTGGCCATGGGTCTCGATGTCGGGCCTGACTTTTTTAGCATGTTCAGTTTCCCTATACTCCACGGTGACAAGCCAACCTTACTTGCTGATAAACATTCCATTGTTATTTCTGAAGACCTGGCTTTAAAATTCTTTACCCGTGCGGAAGAAGCGATCGGTAAACCCATCACGATTCAACAGCAGGAGACTTTGATAGTTTCAGGCGTCTTTCAAAAAGTTAAGTCTTCATGGATTCAGTTTGATTATGCAACTTCGCTAGAGCTACTGAAAGACACGCAAGAGTGGCTAAAGAGTTGGGATAATAATGGCCCGGCTACAACCGTGCTGCTGACGGAAGGTGCCGACCCGCGGGTGTTCGAAGAAAAAATAAAGTTGTTCATCAAAAAGTTTAATGCCGATTCACAGGTTGAATTATTTCTGCAGCGCTATTCGGATAGGTATTTGTATGGCAAATTCACCAATGGTAAACAAGATGGGGGACGTATTGAATATGTAAATCTCTTTTCCATCGTAGCGGTTGTGATCATGATTATTGCCTGCGTCAATTTCATGAACCTTTCCACCGCGCAGGCCTCACGCAAAGCAAAGGAAGTGGGCGTAAAGAAGGCGGTAGGTGCCGAGCGGCCATCCTTGATCATTCAATATTTTACCGAAGCAATTTTGGTAGCGTTGTTTTCTCTGCTCATCGCGCTGCTGGCCGTGGCTGTTATGCTTCCCGCATTTAATCTTATTACCGGAAAGGAACTGGGCGTTCAGCACATCGGATGGCTGACATTACTGCAGTTTGTTGGCATCGCGCTGGTAGCGGGCTTACTTGCCGGAGTTTATCCCGCGCTTTACCTTTCTGCTTTTCAGCCAAGTGAGGTACTGAAGGGCACCCACAAGGGATCATCCGGTGAAGTGCTCGCCAGAAAGGGATTGGTAGTTTTCCAGTTCTTTACCACGGTAATACTGATCTCATCAGTAATCGTGATCTACGCACAGATACAATACGCGCAATCAAAACCCCTGGGCTATAGCAAAGAGAATCTTATCAAGTTTCCGATTGAAGGCACCGTAGCGAAACAGCTTGATGCGTTTTTAACCGAGCTAAAAAAGATACCCGGTATAACATGCGCTGCAAGCCTGGGCCATAACCTGGTGGGTAGGAACAACAACACACGAGACGTTGAATGGAAGGGGAAATTCCCTGAGGAGAGCCTTTTGTTTGAGAGCTTTCGTGCAGGCTACGGCACCCTGGAGGTGCTGGGCATTGAGATGGCAAGGGGCAGGTCATTCTCTGATAAATTTCATCCCGATACTTCCAGCGTCATATTTAACGAAACGGGCATCGCGGCCATGAACCTGGAAGACCCCATCGGTCAAAAGATTAAAGTCTACGACAAAGAATTTGAAATTGTGGGCGTTGTAAAAGATTTTAATTTCCAATCGTTGCACAATAAAATAGAGCCCATGTTTATGACTTACAACGTGGATAATACGTGGAATATCATTGCGCGAGTGGAGAATACCCACGTAGCCGAAGCCATCCAACGCGTAGAAGACTTGTATAAGAGTTTTAATCCGGGGTTTCCTTTTCAATATTCATTTCAGGATGAAGACTATGCCCGCATGTATAGATCCGAACAACGCGTGGCCCAATTGGCGATCTACTTTTCCGTTTTTGCTGTTTTGATATCATGCCTCGGTTTGTATGGCCTGGCCTCCTTCACCGCTGAGCGCAGATATAAGGAAATGGGCATCCGTAAGGCCCTGGGCGCAACACCCACCACTTTGTTAGTATTGCTCTCCTACGACTTTACGAAACTGGTTATCCTTGGCGTGGGCCTTGGCTTGCCCGTGGCGTATTGGCTTCTAAGCCGTTGGATAGAGGGCTTTGCTTTTCATATTAATTTGTCAATTTGGTTTTTTGCTGTATCCGGAATCCTGGCGCTGGTAATAGGGTGGGGCACTGTGTTATCGAAAGTGATTTACGCATCGAAGGCGAATCCGGTGGATAGTTTGCGGCTTCAGAATTAAAGCAGAGAAGTAACTACACCTATGTTAATGTTACATAGAACAAAGTATACCCTACTTGGATTAGTAGCCGTATGTATATCTGTTAACAAATCCTACGGCCAGTTTCTGTTTGAAAAACAAAAAGAATGCATCAAGCGGCCTTGATTTTTTGCCCGCCCGGATGACCAAATAGTGTTTAGTGATTGCCTAAATCTATCCGGTCGGACGGGGTTCTTTTTTCATCCAAGGAAAAAAGAACGACAGAAATATTGTGAGAATGCCTAGTTGTTGCGGGTCGCCTGACCTGCAACGTTAGACAACTAAATGATAGTCTATTCTTAGGGTGGTTGAAAAATGATTAGAATGCTTGTTGGTCAGCGACCAACAAGAACAAAGGAGTGCCTTACGTAGGCAGGCTTACCGAAATCTTAATAGAAAGTTTTTTAGCGGGAGCTTTCAATAACTCAATCTTCATAATTTATCACCGTGCTAGCCTGTCTGCCCAAGGTTTCCGTAGGCAGAGGCAGTGGCACTTATTGACGGGCTTTAGAAGCGGGAGGGATGTGCGGCCTGTCCGCCAATTGGCGGATGTTCCTGCTGTGCAGGGTTTTCTGTCTGTTTTCCTATCTTTATAGGCAAGATTAATTTCAAACAATATGACATCAGCTAGCGATATTCGAAATAAGGTTATCGACCAGTTATTGGCTATTAAAGATTCAGACTGGCTGCCATGGGACATTTCAGCATATTTTATAAAATCTCTGATGATGCCATTATCATTACTGCATTTTGGGACAACCGGCAAGACCCCAAAGAACTTCTCAAACTTTTGAAACCAGGTACTTAGATACTCTTCAGTTAACAATAACTACCGTTTTTAAATTGTTATTAAGCTATTTAAAAACTTGTCCGCCCTTTGGCGGATAACGCAGATTATGTAACTGGTGCAAAACAATTAACAATACTAGTTTAATAATGGTGAGCGTTATCCCGTTAAGATTGTCATTATTTAACCTGCCAACATTCCTACCACCTTCTTTCTGGATGCGCCAAGTGCAAACAGTGAGCGAAACATAAGGTCCACAGTGACCGAATTATCGGCAGCCTCCATTTTGGCTACTCTTGATTGACTTGATTTTATGCGCTTGGCGAGATCAACTTGAGAAAGTTTTTTTGACTTACGTAAATCCTGAAGACCCTTGCTTAAGGCAAGTTTAAGCTCAATATAGGCAGCTTCTTCAGGTGAAAGATTCAGGAATTCCGTTGTGCTACCAACTTTCCATCCGTTTGCTTCAAGGCGTTTCTTCTTTGCACTATTCATTTCTTTACTCGTTTAGTTATCATCATACTTTCGAATCCGTTGCTTACAATTGTCAATCACTTGCTTGGGTGTTTGCCTGGTCTTTTTCTCAAAAACTTCCAAAATCACAATTGCGTCTGAATCTGTCCGATATACAATTCTCCACGTTTCATTTTCATCATCTATGCGTAGTTCGTGGCACCGTTTGCCAATGGAGGGCATGTGACGCGAGTGTGGCATTGACAACTTTTCACCTTGTTGAAGCCTACGCAATAACACACCAGATTCAATGCGAGCGACAACCGAAAAAGGTGGCGTTTTTACTTCTCCGTGTAGCCAAACAAGTGGTTTATCCATTATACTTTATATACAAATATATGTCATATTTGACATATATCAAAATTAGGAACTAGTTATATAAAGCAACTCCACTTGTCAGTAACTTAGCGAAGATGCACGGCCCGGATGCGACTGCCGCGGAGCAAAGGCAGGGATCAAGTAGGGATCAAGCACACATAGAGTACTGTTAGTGTACTAAGCTTACACCCCATGGAAGATCAAAATATAGTTATATAATGTTTATGCGTTATGTTAACATAGCTTTGGCCTGCCTGCACGTAGCCGTTTCGGCAAAGGCAGGCATCCGGGCCTGTCTGCCGGAGTGCCTCACGTAGGCAGGCTTACCGAATCTTCATAGAAAGTTTTTTAGTCCCGCCTTAGGCGGGAGCTTTCAATAACTCAATCTTCATCACTCACACCGGGCTGGGGCAGCGACACTCTTTGGGTAGGCCTGCCAATAACCTGGTGGATACGGGGACTGCGGTGAAGACCTACGTACGCAGTGTGTTCGGCTTTCAAAGCCCGCAGCATCAACAGGTGCAAAAGATTCGTTTCACTAAACCCAATTTGTAATGCGACACAACGCTGATTAAAACCTCTGCGGTCAGACTGCAGAGGTTTTTTTGTGTCTAAGTACCTTCAAGCCAACCACTACATATCCAATTGAACAACAACATTTTAAGCCATTCCATAAGAATTAACGCATATATCAATCTGCCAATCGCTTATCCCAAAAAGTTACATAATTTATATTATGTTAAGTAGTATTGTTAAGGACTTCCCTGTTAATGTATCTAAATCGAGTTATTTCTGTACAGACAGAAACGATACCACATCTGCCGGGTGGTCAGTATTGATAACATCTACCCCCATCCAGATCAATTGTTTCCAGGCATTTACATGATCTGGTGTTGCCCAAAAACGCAAAGGCTTACCCACGCTATGAACCTCGTCCCGAATCTTAATTAGCGTAGCCTTGGCTTCGGCATCTAATACTTCGGTTCCCCAACGCACGGGTAACGCGCTGCTGATTAACGCTACACGTTTCAATTGTTCCGGTGTGTATGGAATACCCGGACGTCCATCAATGTGTATAAAGTCCGGTAGCTCTGGCCATCGCTCCCGATCCGGAACGGACCCGCTGATCATGAACTTCAAATGTTTTGCTTTCAACAATGCCGGATACTGTTGCATTTTTTCCGCCAGCACAGTCGCTGTATTTCCACCCGTTTTTAAATCAATCACCAATGCAAGTGTCTGTGTAGTATCGGCAAAGGCATACCCTTCATGCTGGTTAACATAATGTAGTAATGGAATTAAATACAAACTATCCAGCGTGCGGCCGGGTTTAAGTTCTTGTCGTGTATGGCCAACCAACAAGTTATTCTCAACAAGAAAGATGTCTACCTCGATATACTCAACCTGCAACCGGTAAGCCTCATGCAAGGGATTGGATTTCTGATAATCATTGTGGGCAAAAACAGAAGTGCTGGGTTGCCCCTGCCCGGTAGCGGTGTTTAAGAAAAGAATAAGCCCAACTAACCGAATGAAAAAATTCATTTCTTAAAGCGAAATGCTTTTAACATCTTATGAAAGATGTCTGTGTTCTGATAGATACCTGAAAATTGTTCGGCACCGGGTCCATACGCAAAAACCGGAATCATCACGCCCGTATGACTGCCGGTAGTAAACTTGCCTTCCACCGTGCCTGCTTTCATGTCGCCCTTGTTAATTGAAAAGCCACCGGTTTCATGATCGGCAGTAATAATCACCAACGTATTGCGGTCTTGGGCGGCAAAGTCCAATACTTTACCAATGGCATTATCAAAGTCCACCATCTCATCGATGATGTACTGCGTGTCGTTACCATGACCACCCCAATCTATCTGCGAGCCTTCAATCATCAGGAACATTCCTTTCTTGTTGCTCTTCAATAGCTGCAAAGCTTTGTCTGTAGATTTCACCAACTCATCACCCCGGCCGGCCGAGAATTTAGGTTGCTGCTCATCCGCAAGGAAAGCGGCCAGTCTACCGCTGTTAACTTGTTCTATCTCCGCTATGGAATTAGCCACGGTATAGTTTCTGGCTTTCAATGAGTCCATGAGGTTGAGACCATCTTTTCGGGCGCCAAAAAACTTACGGCCCCCTCCTATAAATACATCGATGTCGGTAGTTAGAAAATCCAACGCGATGTTCTCATCCAATGAACGAGAAGATTGATGTGAAATAAAACACGCTGGCGTTGCATGAGTAATCGAACACGTAGCCACAAGCCCGGTTGATAACCCATTGTGTTCAGCAATTTCAAGAATGGTGGGAACTGCTTTTCCGGAAGCATCAACTCCTATAGCACCGTTGAAGGTTGTTACTCCGCAGGCAAAGGCGGTAGCTCCGGCTGCTGAGTCAGTTACATAATTATCACTTGCCTGATTTTTATGAAAACCTACTGTAGTGCAGCGTTCAAGGTTAAGCGAACCATGCTTGGCGGTAAGTCCGGCATAGATCTGCGCAACGCCCATCCCATCCCCCACCATCAAAATAATATTTTTAGCCTTCTTGGGTTTCTGTGCTAACGTAGTAAGCGTTATTAACAAGCAGCAAAATAAAAGTGTAGATCGAATCATGGGTTTAATTATTTATGTAAAGTAAATCATTTCACATGGGGTAAGAAGCGATATTTTCCACTGCCAAGATATTCAATCCAGTGTTTACCGAGCTTGCGCATCAGGGTTTCGAGAAACAACTGTGGAGATGAGGTAGTAGAATAAGTATCAGACCCCCAGATGTTGTTGATCAGGTTTTCTTCACTGATTACTTTTTTCGGATTCTGCGCCAGAAAGAAAAGCAACTCCAACTCTATTTTCGATAGTTGTAAGGGTACTCCTCGCAACAATGCTCCCCCTCTCCGATCAATCACCAGATCACCCGCCACCACGGCCCGTGCGCTTTTGCGGATAACATAGTTGCCACGCAACACGGTAATCACTTTGTTTGCCAAGGCCCGCAGCCCAATGATTTTCTCAATGTAATCGTCACCCCCGGTATCGAGAGCTGCATCCTGGTAATAGTTTTCGGAGCGTGCGGTTAGAAAAAAGATGTAGGTGTTCTGAAACAACGACAACTCACGGAGACGTTTGCAAATCTCAATGCCATTGATCGGATACATCATGATGTCGAGGATGATCAGGTCGGGCTTAAACTTCACGGCAGCTTCCAGCGCTTTGGAACTCTCTTCAACCGTCTTCACTTTGAAGCCCTCCTTTTCAAAGTTGTATTTTAACAATTCCAGAATATCCGGGTCATCATCCACTGCCAGGATCCGGTACGCCTCTTTTTCCATTCGCTGGAAATATAAACACACACCATTACCCAAATCTTATGGGAGAGTTAATAACGTTATCATTTTAGTTATCGAGGCTGTCTCGTGTAACAAGTATTAACAAACGCGCAGGTAACGATCAGAAAATCTTGATTAGCTTGATTTGCTGCACAGGCGCTCCAGAAGTTAAAAGCAATCGTAGAACATACACTCCGGGTGGCACTGCAATGCCCGTATCATCCCGACCATCCCACACCATCTCAGGGTCGGTTACAGTCTGCCTGAGTACTTCCTGACCCATTAGGTTAGTAATCTGTATAGCACTGATTTTCAATTGACTATTAATCTTTATCCGAATGGATTGTTGAAATGGATTTGGATACACTTCAACCTCCACGGTTGACTCAGTTCCGGTAATAACCGAACAATTACCGGGCATGTTATTATCCATCCACACCAGCCGGTCGAGCGTCCATTGTTTCAAAAAGTTAATCTCCTGCGCATAGGTCTGCCCGATAAATTGGTTCGGCCAGATATACGTGCCAAGAACAGGCCAGCGTTGGTAATTGCGTTGCTGCGACTCGTCCAACACTGCTGCGATGGAATCAATTTTATCTATAAAATAATCATTGGTCAGCAATCCTGTGCGCAATTCGGTCCACCGGCATTTCATGGCGTTGGCAAATGCAGGATCTTGTACCATGCGTCTGAACCAGAAGATGCTTCGACCCTGATCGGCATACATCCACCCCGGTGCAAACTGCGCGTTGGCCAGATAATCCACATTGCCAAAGGAAAGATTAAAATCCCACAAGGGTCCTAAATACAGCTTGCCCCCGTTGCTGTCTTTCTCCTTATACAAATAGGTGCTGAATAAAAAGGCATCTACATTTTTTGCGATCTCATTCACCAATATAAAATCAACAGCCGAAGGCACATCGAGGTATTTCTTATACCCGGTTTGGGCATGAGTAAAATTGCTTGCTGTTAAAGAGGATTGAAACTCACGCATGTAATTGCGAATGTATGTGCGTTGCACGTCTGCCAGCTCTTCTCCGGCCGGATCGAAGTATTGCAGACTGACCTCTCGTTCATTGGGCAACGTGGGTGTTGGCGTGGCCGTCCATGCCGGAAAATCATTGACGTCAATCTTATCGATGCGCAACACATAACCGCCCGTGAGTTCATCACCGGCAAGATCCTGCGGCTGTAATTCCGCGATGTCAACCCGGTTCTTATCGCGTTTGATTTTTTCCATCAGCACATACACACCTTTGTAATCGTCATTGATCACCACTTCGGCATAGCGGGTGCGGGTGGTATAGTTGCCTAAATCGTTACCCAGTTTATAGGACAGCACATTGCGCATCAGGGATTTGTCGGAATAGGGAGCATACAACACCCAATCATTTTCGGGTGGCATACCCAGCAAGGCCGCATTGAAATTACTGCCGTCTGCATTTTGTGTTTCCAGGCTGTATGATTTTTTAGGAAATCCTTGCGATGACTCGCCTCGTGTTTCAATAGCGATTCTTCCATCGTAGTTGGTAAATGGACCGGTAAGCTCATTTCGAATTCCCGAGCCATTGTCAATGATACCCATGTGGGCAATAATCCGTGGATCATCGGGTATAGCTTGTCCAGTGGTGTTGATAACGATGATCGGTAGGTTGGAAGAAAAATTCAGCGGTCCGGTAAACCACGAGGGTGTGGGTAAATATGTCTGCGTTGTATTGTCAGTTATCCCCACCGAAAAAAATACCCGAGCCGTTAAATCGGAAGAACTGATGTTATCATTATGTACTTGAATGGCCAACGTATTTTCTCCGGCCACCAATAAACCATCCAATTGTTCTTTTCGGATCAGAATTCCATCCGGGGCCTGACCTGCGTAAAGTTGTGCTTCGTGCAAACCAGCACTTCCCTGATTGAATGCTACCGTACCCGCAGGCATAAAGGCACGCCCAACTTCTACTCCATTAAGGTAGGCGATAAATCCATCGTCATAATCTATATGAAGCAGCGCGTCTTTGATTTTATCGCGGTTTGTTATTGTAAATTTCCTGCGCAGAAAAACAGATATCACCGGACTGATTACCGTGCGATCATCGTTATCGCCATAGCCAATACCACCTCTTCCCTCCGGCCAGAGTTGATCGTTGAATGCGGGTGTTTGCCAATTAACACCCGGGGCAGAAGTACCCGGCCAGTAGCGCCACTTCATGCTGTCATACACTACGGTTTCCCAATGATTTACCGATTGACCCACGCTACCAAACGCAAGCAAAAGAAAAACTGCAACCCCGATATCTCTCTTGAAATCCACTATCGGTTGGTTAGTTCAGAAAGATTGGTAGACAAATAATTAATAAGCGGTCTTTGCTGCAATACTTCCGAGTAACTCAGAAACTCAAGGTAGGAAAGCAAGACTTCCTGCCGCAGGCGTGCAGCCATGGTTTTTAGTTTGATCAAATTGCTTTGAAGTTGTACCACCGCAGTGGGGTTGCTGTCATTGATCCGTTGCAGCGTGGTAGCCAGGGTGCCCACCGATAAGTCATTCATCATGCTGTTTATTTCATTGTGACGTTTCAGCAGGCTCTTGATTTTCGCTTGCATCAATTCTCGACCGGTTTGTTGTTCACTCTTCGCCTGATCGCGATCGCCTTCCGCTTCAATCATTTCCAGTTTACGTTTGGTCATATCGCCTTTGTTCGGATTGAACACCGGAATCGTGACGCCCATCGAAATACTCCAGGGCTTTCGTCCCTGCTCGATGCGAAAATTCTGATACTGGGTTTGTAGGAAGCCAACATTTACGTTTGATTTTTCCAACAACCATTCCGTGTTTGCCAGATCCATTTGCTTTTCGCGATAGGCAACCTCACCCCCACTCGCCTGAAGTGCGGATAAACTATCCACCACAGTTTCCAAACGTTGCAGTGAGATAATCTGCGAAGTCGGCCAGTGAATTGTTTTAAGTTTCGCTTTTTCAAATAAACCTTCTACCCTTCTCCGTTGGTTGTCGATTTCAAAGCGGGCTTCTTCCAGTTCAATAACTTTTTCTACCTGATCAAGTTTTAACTTCACATAATCTCCGGCCTCGAAGTAGGATGAATAGCGTTGGCCTTCCAATATGGAGAGCAGCTTTTCTGTATTGAGTTTATCTTCCTCTTTCAGCAAACTGATCTCCTGATAATACACCCAACCAATGATCACTTGGTAACGCTCCAGCAACGACTCCTTTAATAATCGGTCGCGATCCAGTTGCAACAACTCCTGATAGGTTTTAAAATATTGATTGGTGCGTTTCACCTCCCAGGGATTAGCCGGGTTCAAACGCAATGCATAGTCCTGACGTTCGGGATCCAATTGGTTGCTCTCCGTACGAAACTCCAGTTTCTGAATGGGTGCCAACCGATAGGGTTTGGTGTTCAAAAAATTATCCTGATTGGAAAAAGATTTAAGAGCCGGTTCCTCCAGGGCAGCATATAAAAAATCTTCCATGCTTACCTGTGCCTGTGTAAATAGGGGGAGCATGAAAAATAAATACCGGGCCACTCGCTTCATCGCACCAACACCTTTTCTCCGTTGGCAAGAAAGTTCTCCGCGGGCACTTCAATAAACACTTCTTGCCCAAAGGCCGTAGTGGCGGTCGACTTCTGAAGGATTTCGGGTAACTCACTTACCGAACCATAGCCAATCACTTTTCCGGCTACCGCATTTCTTCTTTGGTCATAAGAGGAAACAGAAACGGTTGCCCCAATGGGATACAGATCAGATTTCTTGCCAACCAGATACACGATGATGGTGGTAGGTCGTTTGGGATTTACTTCCAGCAAAGGTGTGAAAGCATCCACCTGCTCACCTGCTTTTACGTACACATTTTTAACCACCCCGGCAGCGCTCGCGTATTTATTAAGTTTACTTTTTTCACTCTTCATTAATTCCAACTCACTTTCTTGCAATACAATTTGATTCTCCAGTAGCTTTTGCTCGGTGGTACTTTCCTGCAGCACATCTTTAATTTTAATATCCTGTGCCATCAGGTGTATCTTCTTTTGCTGTTTTAGAGAATTGATTTTTATTTCCAGCGGACTGTCGGTGGTTGATTTGTCTGATGACACAAAATCTTTGGTGAGTGCTTCATTCATCTTCAGTTCACTCGTGGTTTGCCGGATCTCAAGTTCCAGTTCTTCCAGCGTTATGTTATTCTGCGCTTTGATGTAAGAGATTTCTGCATCCGCCAGTTTTGCTTTTTCTGCCCGCTCCGATTTTAACACTGCAATGCGGTTGACCAGTTTGGCGATTTCTATTTCCAATGCTTCGCTGGTGAGTTCTATCAACAAATCGCCTTCGTTAACTTCCTGGCCCGGTACAACTTTGATTGACGTAACCAGGGCCGATTTATCGGAGTTGATTTTGTATTCTCTGCTTTGGGCAACCCCAATGGAGGCGTCTCCGCTCCCTTTAAAGTAACGGGAACTGATAAATAACATCGCCAGGAACATCACCCCGATCAAAACATAAAACCAATTCATTTGGGATTTCATCAGCCGGGTATTACTTCGTTCGATGATAATTTTACTTGCTTCACGCCTTCTAATTTTCTTAACGCATTCACCAGGTCTTCTTTGCCAAACTCTTTTTTCAGTGAAACCGCATAATGATAGCGCAGGGTATTTTCTTTTGTTACCATAATGGTGATGGTTCTATATTCAGCCACATAGGCCGTCACCACTTTCAGCACATCTTCAAGCCTATCCGTATTCTCCAGCGTAAAAAACAAATGACTGTGATGGGCAAAGCTCCTGAAGGGTGAGAAATGCAATAACACGGCTACAAGACAAAACAGAATGGACCCCACGAAGGAAATGGTAAATCCATACACCCCGATGGCCAACCCTGTACTCAGTGCGGCAAATAGAAACAGCACATCGCGTGGGTCGTCAATACGGGTGCGAAACCGAATAATAGCCATGGCACCAAAAACCCCCAGGCCGCGGGCAAGACTATCTCCAATCGCCATCATCACGAGCGTGGTGACTACGGCACCGAGCACGAGCGACTGAAAAAAGTTTTTAGGATAATAATCTCCTGTAAAGGTGAGTTTGTGGGTGATAGCAATGATAGACGCCAGCAGAAAAGCCCAGAGAAAAGAATAGGTAATATTAATCAGTTGTGGATATTCATACACAGGCTGATCAGGAAATAACTCAAACATGGAGCAGGCTTTTCAAGTTTATCTATTGGTTTGATTGACCCGGTGTTGGCGAACTAAAACTTTTCCAGGTTGCGGCCCCATCGGTGGTGCGGCCCCAGGATGTATTTTCACTTTGTGCACCAAAGGTATATTCATCTATCTTTCTGCCATCAATATAATACAAGCCGACATCCTCTCCAGCATTGCTCAACGAAAATTCAAGATGCAGTGGCCCCTGACCGGATTGACCATCGGCCCACAGGATTAAATACGTACCCGGTTCAATGGTAGTAGCTGATGGGTCATCCGTTGGGATCTTGTGCTCGAAGGGATTGCCTTTGCGATCGGATAAATACATACCGCCAATGTTTACATCCACAGAGCCGTTGTTATAGATTTCAATCCAGTCGTCAAATTCATCGGCTCCCGAATCTTTATCAGGACAACAGGATGAATTGAATGCCATAAACTCATTGATTACCAACTGGGGTAAGGGATCTGTATTCAATAAATAATCTTTTGCCTTGTTGGGTGCCGTGGCGGGTTCGTATGTTGTTTTACCATTGGTGCCGGTAGCCTCTACATAATATTCAACGAGCCCGGTTGTTGCAACTGCGGGTATTACTGCGGTATAAGCTGTGCCCGAAAGTGACATGTTAACAGAAGTATAGATTCCGCCATTAAACCGATGATATAATTTGACAGAAGCGATACCAGTATTAGAAATGAGTGTAGTAGTTACCGTCACTGCCTGATTAAGTCCAGGTACGATAGGATTTCGCGTAACTGTTGCAATGGCGGGAGCCTGCGTGGTACCATTCGTAGTTCCTTGCGTAGTTGTTCCTGACACAGCCAGATTTATAGAGCCATCGGGAAAGCGACCATAAACCTGCCCGGCATTTAATTCCGGAAATTCAACCCGGTCGATCAAGGTGCCGGTGGCATTCTCAAGAAATACAGTCTCGCCAGCGGAAGTAAGTTTGAAATTGGTGTTGAGCCCGGTAGCCAGATCATTACATAACAAGACCAAAAAACCCCTGGCGGGAATGGTTGTACCACTTGGAATTTTATACTTCGTAGCCGCATTGTCGTAAATGAAGTAACCACTGATATCCTTACTGATTTCCAGTGCATTATAGAGCTCCACCCAATCTTCGCCAGAAGCATAAACTTCATTGATAAAAAGACTTTCAGCTACAACAGGCACTACATCATCATCCCCGGGCGAAGAGCAAGAAAAGAAAGAAAGGTTAATCAAAACACAGGCTACCAGAACAACGGATTTTATTAAAGGTCTCACCATAAATCTTAAACAGAAAGAAACAATTCCATAAAGATACGGTAATCATGGATACTTCGAACTCACTGCAAGGCTTCAAATTGGACTGAAATCGGAAAAAACTACCCTACAATTGCAGCTATATAATTTTGTTTAACCATTAGCTTTACGATATGAATCGCAGGAAAGTCTTCATGGAACAAACCATGCGTTGGTTCGGTCCTTCTGATCCCGTAAGTCTCGCACACATTCGTCAGGCGGGATGCACCGGAGTTGTTACTGCCTTGCATCATATTCCCGTTGGTGACATCTGGCCTATAGACGAAATTCAGAAACGGAAAGATGAAATTGAAGCTGCCGGTTTAACATGGACTGTCATTGAAAGTCTGCCGGTACATGAGGATATAAAAAAACGATCCGGAAAATTCAGTCATTATATAGATAATTATAAAGTCAGCCTGCATAATGTGGCTGCGCGCGGATTAAAAGTTGTTACCTACAATTTCATGCCGGTGCTGGATTGGCTGCGAACAGATCCCGGCTATGGGATGCCGGATGGTAGCAAGGCTTTGCGTTTTGAGAAATCTGCTTTCATTGCCTTCGATATGTTTCTATTGAAACGGCCCGGAGCCGAATCGGAATACACTAGCGAAGAGATTCGGGCAGCGCGCACTGTATTTGAAAACATGAGTGAGGTTCAAAAAGAAATACTCTACAAAAATACACTGATGGGTTTGCCTGGGGGCAATGAACCTTTTACAAAAGAAGAGATCTTAGCCATGCTGGCATCGTATAAAAACATCGATGCTCATGCATTAAAACAAAATCTGTTTTATTTTCTTTCGCAGGTAGTGCCGGTGGCAGAACTAGAAGGGTTAAAAATGGCCATTCATCCAGACGATCCACCTTATCCTGTGCTTGGGTTGCCGCGTGTGGTTAGCACCGAACAAGATGCGACCGATCTTATTCAAGCTGTACCCTCTCCTGCTAACGGATTATGTTTTTGTACAGGCTCTTATGGAGTGCGTACAGATAATGATCTTACTGGCATGGTGCAACGATTAGGGAACCAAATACATTTTCTTCACTTACGAAATACAAGACGCGATGCTGCCGGTAATTTTTACGAAGCCGATCATCTTGACGGTGATACCGACATGGTGCGCGTGGTGCAAGAAATAGTCTTGCTGATGCAACGCACCGGACAATCAATACCCATGCGGCCAGATCATGGGCATCAAATGCTGGACGATCTGACAAAAAAGACGAACCCCGGCTATTCTGCTATTGGCAGACTTCGGGGCTTGGCAGAATTGCGTGGTCTGGAGCAAGGTCTTGCTCACCTTCTTTAATTAATCCACGATAATAATTTTGTGCAAACATGACGGTCGTCATATGATTTCATTATTCCGTGCTGGATATTCATAGCAAATAACAGAACAAAGAGAAGCAAGATTTAAGCGAGTAAGTAAATTGTTCACCTTTAAAACAAGGGTCAAACCTTGCTGTATATGCAATATATCATTCAATCTCCTCAACTGCGCATTAGCGAGCAAACCGAAATTGCTCTTCAGGAAAAGTTTGATCGCCTGGAAAAATTGTTTGATCGGATTCTGCAATGTCAGGTGATGTTAAAAAAAGAAAAGGAAGGCAAGCAGAACTATTTTGTGGTAGAGGTAAAGTTGGCTGTACCCGGCAATGATTTATTCGCCAAAGATCAGGCTGAAAGTTTTGAAGTAGCGGCTGATAACGTCTTTCTGCAACTGGAAAGTCAACTTAAAAAGCATAAAGCAAAGTTGAATCAGCGGGCTACCGAGCCTGTCGATAAGTTTGTAAATGATGAGGAACTCGAATAAGTAATCAATTTAAATACTAACACTATGGCACTTAATTTTGAAAAACATGCCGCCAAGGGTAACGAGTTTGTTAATCGATTAGCGGCCCGGCTAGGGGATGAAGACAATCGCGACCGCGCAGGGCGTGTGCTGCGTTGTGTTCTTCATGCCTTGCGAAACAGGCTTACGGTAGAAGAATCTTTTCAGCTTATGGCGCAATTGCCTATGGTTATCAAAGCCTTATATATTGAAGGCTGGCAACCCTTCCGCTCGCATGTAAAAATTAAAACGATGCAGGAATTAAGTGAAGAAGTAGTTCGGTTAGATGGTCTTTCTGCCTGGCGGGATTTTTCGGGCATTTCAGAAGCCCTCGAAGGTATCGAAGCGGTAATCAAAACTATGGCCGACTACGTTTCAGCAGGTGAATTGCACGACATGGTTGCCGTGCTGCCAGAAGATATGAAGGAAAGTTTTATGGTGTGGTCGCACACGCCCTGAGCTTATTTCGCACCGGGCATGCTGGGTCTCACTTCAATCTTGCTTGGTAATGTGCGTGGATTCATTTGCAGCAGATCCACCACCAGTTGACCGATGTCTTCGGGTTGAATTTTCCACGCATCTTTCTCTGTAGGCACATGATCATTAAATTCCGTGGCAACGGAACCTGGCATAATGGTGGCGACTTTGATACCATATTTTCGTAAGTCCAACATGGCAGCTTGTGTAAATCCAACAAGGCCAAACTTGCTTGCATTGTAGGCCGTACCACCTTCAAAGAAATTGGTACCCGCCAGACTGGCAATGGTGATAATGTAACCCCTGGATTCGCGTAATGCAGGCACTGCAGCTTTTACACTATAAAAAACTCCGGTGAGGTTCGTATCAATAGTTTCTTTCCATTGTTCAATAGAAAGGGTTTCAATGGAACCAAAATGCCCCACACCTGCATTGGCAACGAGTACATCCAACCGGCCCCATTTGGCAAGTACCTCCTGCACAGCCTGTTGTTGAGCTTGCACGTCACTAACATCTGATTGAATTCCTATGGCCTCCCCTTTCCCAAGTCGATTTAACTTTGCTGCTGCATCTTCAGCCGCTTTTTTCGAGCGGCTGGTAATAGCAACCCGCGCCTGTTTGCTAACCAGGGCTTCAGCAATACCAAACCCAATACCTTTACTTCCTCCGGTGATCAGCACTACTTTATCTTCAATGGATTGCATAGCTTTCGTTTCGTTAAGATTTACATGTCTCCTTTTCAAACAGGCACGAGCCGTAATAAGTTTACTTCATCCATGAAATCGGAATTAATAACGCTCAGCAGCGGATATTCAGCGCATAATACCATCGAGTTGATCAAGGGGGGCGCTTCCTATTTCGAAATCCTGGAGCGCTTGATTGATCAGGCGAAAGAATCTATACACTTACAGATTTACATTTACGAAGCGGATGAAACCGGGGCCCGGGTAACGGCAGCATTAATGCGTGCTGCACAACGGGGTGTAAAAGTTTTTTTACTGCTGGATGGTTATGCCTCCCGATCCTTACCTCCGGAAATGATAATTGCGATTCGTAAGTCGGGAATTTATTTCCGTTGGTTTGAGCCGTTGTTTAAGAGTAGCAGGTTTTACGTGGGCCGGAGAATGCATCACAAAATTTTTGTAGCGGATGGATTACACAGTCTGGTAGGCGGAATCAATATCAGCAACCATTACAACGACAGACCAGATCACCCCGCCTGGTTGGATTGGGCTGTTTATGTAAAAGGCGAAGCCTCTACAGAATTGCATAACCGTTGTGTGCAAATGTGGTATCGGGGTTTGAAAAAATCAGCCCTCCTTTCATCCATGCGCACACCACTTCTTGAAGGGGATAGAGATTGTTTTATCCGCATGCGGATTAATGATTATGTGCGTAATAAAAATCAGATTTCAAGAAGTTACATCGAAATGTTTCATCGGGCACAGTCTCAAATTACTATCATGTCGAGTTACTTTTTGCCTGGCCGCGTCTTTCGAAAAAATTTAACAGCTGCTTCCAAGCGTGGTGTGCGCATCCGAATTATCCTTACCAAACTCTCTGATGTAGCCCTTGCCAAATCCGCAGAGCGTTTCTTCTATCCGTGGCTGCTAAGAAGGAACATCGAAATCTATGAATACAGAAAGAAAGTGCTACATGGAAAAATTGCTACCTACGATGGACAATGGGTAACGGTTGGCTCCTATAACTTCAACAACATCAGTGCCTATGCAAGTCTTGAACTAAATCTTGATATACACAATCAAGCCTTTGCCAAACAAGTTGATCAATCTCTGGAAGAAATAATTCTGCGCGATTGTGATCCGATCACCAAAGAATCATTCGAAAAAAGTACAAACCTTTTTGATACGTTGAGGTTCAGACTAGCCTATGAATCGATGCGATTGACCTTCTTTCTTTTCACATTCTATTTTAGGCGTGAGAAGTCCTGAATAGTTTTTTATTCGATGCCCCGCATTCTTTTGATTAATGACCGGGTAGCACTCCAATCCCAATTGGCAAAACGACCCCGCTGCAAAACAAGGTGATTATCCAGCTCAGGTTTTAAATAGTAGTGGAATACAAATCCTGCACGTGGGTATTGCCAGCCAATCATTTGGCCAAAGCGCAGATCATTAAAAATAAGTGTATCCCCTTTTGCTTCTACTGTATAATACCCCTGAGAAAAGCGTTTGAGTCGCTCTACCTCCTCAGTATTTGTAACGCGAAGTAGCATTGAATCTTGCTTCGGAAAAAATTGAAAGTCTACATTGTCACGTTTATCAAAAACGGATCTATAGCCAACAAAACTACCGGAGTCTGTTTGGGCAACGACATACCATAACCAATTGTTGAACGGTGTTGGTGTGGTGAAATATTTATCATCAGTTATGTGCTGTGCGGACAGCGATGCGTTCACAGCTTTGTCAATCTGAAACTTATTGAGCAATCCATAACCCAAATACAAAACACTGATGGCAATACCGATGGCAGCCGTATACACACGTCTTTTATTTTCAAGGGAAGTAAAAATCAAAAAAAGCATAGCAATACCTAGCGAAATCGAGAAAAGCGGATCGGCAACGAACAAGGTATGAAATGAAATGCGGGTGTGACTGAATGGTTCAAACCAGGCGGTGCCATATGCATTAAAGGCATCGAGCATAGAGTGTATCAACACCTGAATGCCGAAAAATCGTAACCAAAAGGAAAAGCTTGTTTGCGTATTACCCCACCCTCGTTGTGCGGCCCAGGCCAATAAAGGCGTAATGAAAGCCACAAATAAAAATGAGTGTGTAAATCCGCGATGTGCCAACAAATTGGCTGAGGGCTCCAGCCAAACAGAAAAAATAAAATCAATATCTGGTACGGATTGTGCGAGCGCTCCGAATACCAAGGCTTTCTTTCCTATACGTTTGGTGGCAAGCAGTTCGCCCAGGCATGCCCCCAACGCAACATGAGTGATGGTATCCACAAATTGATTTTATAAGGCGCGTTTACTTCTTTGAAAGTTACCCAATAACATTAACAACAAACCAATAATAAAATAAATCAATTGTAAATAGTGATATTCCGGCAACAGGTACACTTGCACCAGAATCCAGCCGGCCAATATCGCACCCTGACAAAAGATTAAGGTGGGATAGATGGAGTGTTTAAGCATGGTAAAAACAGATGCTATCAACGACAATAATCCAACTGCGAAAAACAAGATCAGTCCTGGCAGTTGAAAGTCATCAAACATCGTATCCCGTAATCCTGCAGCGGGAAGTCCAATACTTTTCCCGGAAGGATCTATCACCAGCGCTGCTCCCCCACCGCTTGCAGAAAAACCGACTACAAGCAACAAGATGATGGAAACACTCCACGCGATGGATTGTAAATTTGAGCTGGCCGTTTGTTTCATAACAGGTACAATTACGTTAAACTCTCTACCGCATTCTTCAGATGTTTATAGGCGAGTGAAATTTCATGCTGAAAGTTACCCTGTCTCTCGGGTCGCGTGTATATGTGATCTTGCGCGTGTGTTGCCAATCTTTTAATTTCTCTTCGTACAGCTTGCATTTTTTTACGGTATTCATCCCGGATATCAAACCCCTTTAATCGAAAACGAAGCTGCAGAATTTCCATCTTCAGTTTAAATTGTTCTACCTCGTGGCTAAAGAAATCCGGCATCTGCAGGGTGCTCCAGTTTTTTTTGAACACGTCTTCCAGGTGGTTGATGGATTGCATGATCTTTCTCTTTTGTGCTTCAAATAAATCTTTTGTTTCGGCCTTACCCAAAGCAAGCTGCACTTGAAGTTCCTCCAGTTCAGCTTTTACTTCTGGTGTGATGGCACTTTGGGAAGCAGTAAGAAAATTTTTCAATTCAATAACATACATCCGAAACGTATGCTTGATTTCCTCGAACTTATCCTTCGCTTCCACTTTACCCAGTGCCAGTTGCACGGTAAGTTCATCAATCTCCTGCTGTGCAAGCAATAGTTTTTCACTTACTTTGAGCAGGGCACTGTCTATGTTTTCCTGAGTTTTCATAACACATCTTGTTAGAAATTATAAATAATTACAGTACCAGGGTTTGATGAATTTCATTTTTAAAAAAGGACTTACGCTGATTTCCAGTGAGTCGATCCGTAGTTTTTACTCGAATGTTTATATGCTTGAACTGCGGATTCGCGGTGAGTAGATTAAATAATTCATTCTTGGCTTCACCGGGCCCAAACAAAAGAACAGTCTCAGATCCCATTATCTTTTCACCAATCTTGTTAAAGTAATCCGACACCAGCTGTCTTTCTTTTTTGTGCATCAGACCTTCATTTCTGAAGAAGCTGTGTTGCTTTTCTTCCCAGGTAAAGTCAGACGTTACCTCCGAAGTTACAATTTCATCGCCCATCATTTCCATTACGTAAGCATTGGAATAATCCATCCAGATACCTACACCTTTGTTGGTTTTCATATGGCTTGTAGTTAGATTTTTCGCCTGTTGTTATTCTCTCATTCACTACCCGATATTACGTTACCTACCAGCAGAAAAAAATGACCAACGTCATCAATGAGATAAAAAAAATAAAGCCCTTTAGAATTCTATCTAAAGGGCTTTTATGTTTAGTCTGAAATGTCCTAAACGATCACTTTTTCATCATTTAATGTAAGGATAGCATCCAGATCTTCTCCTGGTTTTGCGATGATCTTTTCAGACGCAGCATCCCACTCAATTCTGCGGCCCAGTTTGTAGGATAAGCCCGCCATGTGTGCAGAAATTGCTTCCTGGAATCCTTCGGTGATACTGCAACTTGGTGTTCCACCGTTGCGGATGCAACTCAGCCATTCGCGCATATGAAGAAATGTGGAGTCTACACGCTTTCCATCGCGATAGGTCCAGAGCAATCCTTTATTCGCAAAGTATTTCGCTGTTGCGGAAGTTACCGCATCGGTAGCGTTGGCCATTGGATTGTATTGATAGATAGGTATAGTGGGATCAATACGTTTGTCTTTAATCATGTCGGCAAAACGTGTGCTGCGTGCATCTGCATAAATGCTGATCATATTACCTAATTCCATTGTGGCATCATGTCCCATCAGGTGCGTGCCGCGATCAAATTGATTGCCTAAGGTGGCACTGTAGATAAAGGTCATTCCCTTTTCTTTTCCAGCTTCCTGACTTCCGCCTGTAGTGAAATCAGGATACTCCATATTTACCTGAAGTACGTCAGGAACATTGCGACCATCTCGGTGCGTATAAATGCCACCAGAAGCCATTACTGAATTTGGGATTCCCATTTTCAACAAGCAGTTGATGCGATCGTAATCGTGTGTCAGCAAATCCCCGGATAATCCTGAACCATAGGCCCACCATTTTCTCCAGCGGAAGAAGTGTTCTTTGTTGAAAGGTACTTTCGGTGCATTGCCGAGGAACATGTCCCAGTCGATAGTTTCGGGTGAAGCTTTTTCATGAATATCGTATTGCCAGGCACCATTATCATCATTTCGATTGGTATTGGTAGTGACCAAAGAAACGTGTCCCAAGGTTTTCTTATTGATGATATCCATCGCGGTTAAGAAACTCTGGGTTTGGCGATGCTGGTGTCCGACCTGAAATACCATTTTTGGATTGTTGCGCACGGCTTCTCTGAGCGTATAGGTCTCAGAGATGTTATGGGTCATTGGCTTTTCTACATACACATGCACACCGGCATTCAATGCATCAATTGCCATGGGAGCATGCCAGTGATCCGGAGTAGCAATCACGACTGCATCTACCTGGCCACTGCTCACCATTTCTTTGTGGGTGGTGAACCGGGTCACTTTATTTTCAGGGGTAGAGAACGAATTAAGAACCCGCTCGGCATTCACATCAAAAATATCGCATACGGCAGTGATCTTGATATTCAGATTTTCCTGATCTAAAAATTCCTTTAGCCTTGTATCATTGGGATTTTTTTCCGCGGCTTCTTTCATGCTGGCTAGCCATTCTTTTGTGGCAAACCCCAACGCCCTACACAATTGTTCACCTCGAATGCCAAAACCAATAATCCCCAATCGAACAGGATTTCCAGTCATCGGTCCGGTAGGTGGTGGTGCAGCAGCTTTAATATTTAACGTTTCTAACAGAAACTCTTTCTCCTTTTTTGCGGAGCCTGTTAGTTTAGCTCCGGCAAACCAGACTGTACCTAAAATCGGAACCCCCGCAAGGCTTTTGAGCATATCGCGTCTGGTCCAGGAATTGAAAATGTTATCTTCGTTTTTCATAATATGTTTCTTTTAAGGTTGAATTCCTTAACCATTCGCAGGTTCTACTTTTTTTCTATTGAAAAATCTCTCCAAACCAAAAGCGGCATAAGAAGGAAACTGATAAAGGACAACCAACGCTGCCATCTCAATCAGATTCTTATTCACGATCCAATAACTGCCTTCCGCAGGTCCTTGCTCAAGACCCGGAAATGGAGGATGTGCCAGATAATACAAAGCGAGTAGCAAGATGCCACCTATGCAGGCCCAACGAATTTTTAATCCTAGTAACAGTCCAATTCCTACAGCGATCAGCCCCACAATGTTGAGCGTATCAATCACGCCAATCAATGAATCACCGGAAATCCAGGCAAAGAAAGGTTTTAAAAAGGAAGCACTTAACAGATATCCCTTGGATGTCCAGGCGGGGTTATAAAGTTTGAGAACTCCTTCATACAAAAAATGCCATCCTATCAGGATGCGCAGTAAAATGAGGCTGGTATTTTGCCCCGAACTAAAGTGGCTTGGTTTCATATAGATTTGCTTTTAAATGAACGCACGATATTATACTTGAATTTATAAGTAAAAAATGACAATTGTCAGCCTTTGAGGTAATCTAAAACAGGTAAATCCCCATACCTGAGTCAGGTTTGTTTTAGGTTCATACCTTCCATTCGTGCGGTTTTCCTTACCTTTGCGGCTTATTTTATTATCAAAACATGATTGCAGCCAACAACGTCTCTCTCCAATTCGGGAAGAGAGTTCTCTTTGATGAAGTTAACCTGAAATTTATTGCCGGCAATTGCTATGGCATCATTGGCGCCAATGGAGCCGGTAAATCAACATTTTTAAAAATTCTCTCCGGTGATATTGACCCTACCCGCGGCCAAATAAGCATTGATCCGGGAAAACGCATGGCGGTACTACGCCAAAATCACTACGAATTTGATGAGGTGGCCGTGCTCGATACGGTCATGATGGGGTTTACGCGCCTTTGGAATCTGATGCAAGAAAAAGATGCCATCTATGAGAAACCTGATTTTTCTGAAGCCGATGGAATTAAAGCTTCTGAACTGGAAGCGGAATTTGCAGAACTGAATGGCTGGAACGCGCAGTCGGATGCAGCATCCCTGCTCAGTGGTTTGGGTATTGCCGAGGATAGTCACTATAAAATGGTGAAGGAGTTAAGTGGTTCTGAAAAAGTACGCGTCTTGCTGGCGCAGGCGATTTATGGTAATCCGGATATTCTTATTCTGGATGAACCAACCAACGATCTTGACTTGCATACCATTGGTTGGTTGGAAGACTTCCTACTTGAATTTAAAAACACGGTCATCGTTGTTTCGCACGATCGTCACTTTCTGGATACGGTGTGTACGCACATTGTTGATATTGATTTCAAAGCCATTCGCCTGTATACCGGTAACTATTCGTTCTGGTATCAATCCAGCCAACTAGCCTCAGCACAACGTTCATCAGCCAACAAGAAAGCGGAGGAAAAGAAAAAAGAATTGCAGGAGTTCATTGCACGTTTTAGCGCCAACGCTTCTAAATCCAAACAAGCTACCAGCCGCAGGAAATTACTGGAGAAAATTAATGTGGATGACATTCAACCATCCAATCGCAGATACCCGGCCATCATCTTTCAACAAAAGCGCACAGCCGGAGATCAGATTTTGCATGTAGAGGAGTTAACGCATTCATTGAATGGTGTTACGTTATTTAAGAAACTGGATTTCTTTGTGAACAAAGGCGACAAGATTGCTTTTCTGAGTAAAGATGGTTTAACTATAACTACATTATTTCAAATCCTGATTGGTGAACTGAAAGCAGATGCGGGCAGCTTTAAATTTGGTCAGACCATTACCCCTGCTTACTTGCCGGTTAACAACGAAGCGTATTTTAACTCTGATGACAATCTTGTGGATTGGTTGCGTCAGTATGCAGAGGAAGAAAATCGTGATGAAGTGTACATTCGTGGGTTTCTGGGCAAGATGCTTTTCTCGGGCGAAGAGGTATTCAAAAAATGTAATGTGTTATCCGGAGGTGAGAAAGTGCGGTGTATGATTTCGCGGATGATGCTGGCAGGTGCCAACTTATTAATCCTGGACGAACCTACAAACCACCTGGATCTCGAATCCATTACAGCATTCAACAATGCATTAAAAGATTTTCCGGGTACGGTTTTGTTTACCACCCACGATCATGAGTTTACCCAAACGGTTGCCAATCGTATAATTGAAATTACGCCTAATGGTTATATCGATAAGCTAATGACCTATGATGAGTATATTTCGAGTGAACCGATTGTAGCGCAGAAGGAAGCGCTTTATGCATGACCTCACCTCTCCAAAGTAGAGGGGAAGAGTTACGGTACCCATTGGAAATCTATCCTTTTTACCTTTAAAATTTTGATTATTGTGGATGGGGTTTGTATTTGCCCTCTTTAATGATTGAAATTATTTCATTATCAAGATTTGATACAGGTTGGCCGCATTTATCATGATGCGATTGTCGGGCACCGTGAACTGCTTTTTTATCTGGATCCAATATTCTTCATCTGCCGCGTGGGTCCATGCGGGCATGGGGGATTGACTCAACACGGGTGCGGTTAACCCGGTGAGGGAAGCCGCTGCGAATGTTTGAATAAATTGTCTGCGGGTGTTTTGTTGCATGGGGTGTGGGATGAGGTAAACAAGGTAAAGATAATTTCTGCAGGATTGGCGGAACTTTTGACATCCTACAACAGAAGCCTCGTGAAGTTAAACTTCACGAGGCTTCTTATTGGGTAGGTAAATACGTGATGCTGTTTTCTACTTCTCCTCCATATGGGTATGGGACTCCGCGCCCTGACTATCCCGTGTATTCTTTTGCACCGCAATGGCACCAAACATGCCTAGCGTGAAAGACATGGCATAAAATCCTTTTTCACTTCGGAGCAACGTGGCATTCCATAAACCTACCACCAACAACACAATGGCGAGTACAGTAGAAAACCAGGCCAGGCTATAATAGATGTTCGTGACCGGAATGTTTTCCAATTGATCGCGCACGGCCTTTTGCAAAGAGATGGCCGCAAACAAACCAAACATAAGCACAGTAAAATAATATCCTTTTTCATTCAATTCCATCTCGGCATTCCACAAGCCGATGATGTAAGCCAGAACTCCGGACATTAATGCAATCCATGATGCTGCCATGAAGGCATTCGAGGGCCTTTGAAATACTTGTTTTTCCATTTTTTAATTGGTTTATGGATCAAAAGTATTTAGCCCAAGGGAAGGTTCATTTGACATATGTCAAAAAAACGCGGTTTTCAGGATTTACCTCGGATGCGGCTTAGCGTTTCCTGGGTGATGCCCAGGTAGGAGGCCACATACCCCAGCGGAACGCGTTGCACAATATGAGGCGCCTGGGTGATCAAATGATCGTAGCGCTCACGTGCTTCTTTAAAGTGATTGTTGATAAATCGTTCCTCCAACATCACATAGTAGCGTTCATTCATGATTCTACCCAGTCGCTCGATATCTTTATGCTTATCGTAGAGATGTTGCAATTGATCATACGTGATTGACCATACCGTACAATCTTCGATAAGCTGAATGTTTTCCATACCCGGCTTGCGACTGACAAAGCTGAAGTAAGAAGTGACAAAACTATTTTCAAAGGCAAACCAATAGGTGACTTCTTTTCCATCGAGGTTATAAAACGCGCGTACACTGCCATGCTGAAGAAAGTATACCTTATCACATACTTTGCCCGCGGTAATTAAGTAAGAACCTTTTTGTAACTCCGCCTTCTGCAAGACAAGGCCCAGGCTTTTCAACGCACTGTTATTCAACACACAGTACTGACGAATGTGATCGACTAAAGTATTCATGACAACATGTTATTTTGATTTTGTATAATGTTGAGGGGGCTGAATTTCTAATGTATCGATAAAAAGCGTCAAACCAAAGAGTATTTTTTGACCGCAGTCGGTGTTATCGTGGTTGGGTAGAATACCCACGCAGAGAGGGATTATCCAGCCGGAAGAGACAGCCTGAGTAATATAAAAAAATTGAAATGGCGGTGTGGACTAAAAATAACTTCCCGGACAAAAACGAGAAAAATATTACCGTCTGGTATACCGAGACCGATACCTATAAAGATGGCCGGGTCATTAAATTTGATATGCATGACATCAATGGAGTGAAAGACGGGAAGATTGTCTGGTATGCTCAATACCGAAGAGGTTACAAAACAGAGTAATCAAGTAAACCATCCTGATCCACCAGTTGGCGGATCAGGATGGTTTACTTGATTGGGTGGCTTTATTAAATGCACTCGCACTTCTCGATTCAATGCCTTCGAATCGGGATTCCGGCCTGCCGATAGGCAGGGTCTCGTTATTGCTTATACCAAATTGAAAATTCAAGCACTCGCCTTGCATGACAATCAACCAGTAGTGCGGCAATAAAAAAGGGCCTCAAAGTTTGAGGCCCTTTTTTATTGTTCAAAATCTGAAATTAATCCAGCAAGCCTAAGGTTTTCATGCGCTTTTCAATGCGTGTAACCTGCGCGGTCATTTCAAGGTCAGAGTAAATCATATAAAGTACATCCAACACCTTGCCTTCATCAGGGCTCAGCTTTTCGCATTTCTCCCAATAAGGAAGCGCTACTTTTAATTTATCCTGATAGGTTTTGTCTAAGGCTACTTTCTTTTGAAAGTCTTCTTTGGAGTTGCCCAACTGGTTCATCTGATCTTTGATCTCCTTGGCTTCAATATACACTACCTCGGCCAACCCTAACTGGGGTTCAAAGTATTTTGGATCCAATTTGATGGATTCCTCATACCACTTCTTGGCTTCAACCGGGTCTTTTAATTCGTTGCTGATAACACCCAGATAGTAGCGTGCTTCTTTATCGTTGGGATCTGCTGTGGCTTGTCTTATCATCACGGCTTTCGCTTCCGGCAAACGGTCCATTTTGATGTACATATCCAATTCAAACTTCGGATACTCCTGGTTGTTGGGATATTTAGCTACCATTTCCTTAGCGAATTTCAAAGCCATTTCATTGTCTTTTTTCTTATCGCGATAGATGCTGAACAACATGATAATCGCATCCGGAGAAGTGCCACCGGCTGCCTGATACTTTTGTATATATTCAATTGATTTATCCCACTCTTCCGCAGAAGGGCCAAAGAACACACCGGCATTCATCAGGATAGACGTGTCGTTTGGAATAAAATAAAGTGTGCGTTCGGTATATTCAAATGCCTTCTTGAAGTCTTTATCTTCCTGGTAGAATTTTACCGCATCATTGAAATAAGCCTGCGCAAGATATCCATTCACTTGTTCATTCATCATCGGAAACCCTACGGCATCGTTCATGAAGGCATCAGTTTTACCATTGTCTAATGCCTTTGCTTTTTCAAAAGCTTCTTTTGCTATTGGAAAGCCATCAGGCACGAGTGATTTAAACTTTTCTACTTTCGTAGTATCAATACCCGCATAAATTACCCCTTTCAAATACCAAGCCTTTGCAGCATTTTTACTGGGTTGACCTTTTTTGTCGACCATAAAATCCTGGCTGGAGGTAGTGGCATCGATGATTGCTTTTGCTTCGTCAATCTTCCCTGCACGCAAAGCTTTTTCTGCGTTAGTTACACTGGGTTTAATTTCCTTTTGTGCCAGGGCGACAAACGGCATTAAACCAATTAATAAAATGGCTATCTTTTTCATTGTCTGGTTAAGGTTAAGTTCACGTTGTTCGGTTTATTCAGTTATTGGATTTGTAGTGTTGGGTAAAGTTGTATCGGGTAAATCCGTTTCAATCTTTTGAATTTTTTCAACAGATGAAATTGCATCCTCTTCATTTAATTTAATCAACCGCACGCCTTGTGTGGCCCGGCCCATCACGCGCAATTCGGCTACGCTGATGCGAATACTTATGCCGGATTTATTAATAATCATGAGGTCATCGTTATCTACTACTTCCTTGATTGCAACAAGCTTGCCAGTTTTTTCGGTAACATTGATGGTCTTTACACCTTTTCCACCTCTGCGGGTAATCCGGTAATCATCCAATGATGATCTCTTGCCATAACCCTTTTCTGACACAACTAACAAATTAGCATCTTCCCTTCCTATACACACCATCCCTATTACCTTGTCCTCGCCAGACTCAAGGGTAACTCCACGTACCCCTGAAGCTGTTCTACCCATGGGCCTTACATCACTTTCGTTAAAGCGTACAGCCTTTCCTTCACTTTTCGCAATGATAATATCGTTTTTACCATTCGTCAAAGCTGCATTCAATAAGCGGTCGCCATCATTGATGGTTATGGAAGTGATTCCGTTCGCCCGCGGTCGAGAGTATGCTTCCAGTGAAGTTTTCTTAATGGTTCCTTTTTCTGTGCAGAGAATCACAAACGTATTATTCAAATACGTTTCGTCAGTCAGGTCTTTTACATTTAACACAGCCTTCACCTTATCCCCGGGCTCAATATTGAGCAGGTTCTGTATCGCACGCCCCTTAGAAGTCTTGGTTCCTTCCGGGATTTCGTAGACTTTTTTCCAATAGACTTTGCCAAATTCAGTAAAAATCAAGAGGTAATTATGCGCCTGTGCAATGAAAAGATGTTCGGTAAAATCATCCTCTTTGGTGGTAGCTGCTTTAGAACCAATCCCGCCCCTTCCCTGCGTGCGGTATTCAGAAAGCGAAGTACGTTTTACATAACCCTGGTTAGAAATGGTAATCACCATCTCCTCATTCGGGATCATGTCCTCCAGCGTAATGTCTTCATCGCTGTGAACCACTTCTGTTCTGCGCTTGTCCCCGTAGCGTTCTTTGATTTCTGCCAGCTCATCTTTAATAATGCCCATGCGGATCGGTTCGCTGCCCAGAATTTCATTGAGGCGTTCGATTAATGCTTTCACCTCATTGTATTCATTCTGGATCTTATCACGCTCAAGTCCGGTTAACCGTTGCAAACGCATTTCCAAAATTGCCTTCGCCTGAATTTCGGAAAGATTAAATTGCTTGATCAAACCTTCTTTAGCGACATCCGGGTCACTTGAGTTTCGGATCAAGGTGATTACTTCATCCAAATGATCAAGGGCAATCAGGTATCCTTCGAGAATATGCGCTCTCTTCTCAGCTTCGTTGAGTTCATACTTTGTTCTGCGCACCACCACTTCATGCCGGTGATCCACAAAGTGGACAATCAGGTCTTTAAGATTCAGCGTTTGCGGTCTTCCTTTAACCAACGCAACATTGTTCACACCAAAGGAAGACTGAAGTTGTGTGTACTTGTAAAGATTATTTAAAACGATATTCGGAATCGCATCCTTCTTCAGATCATAGACCACCCGGTACCCATCGCGATCGGATTCATCGCGCATATCGCTGATGCCTTCCAGTTTTTTCTCGTTGATAAGTGCAGCGGTTTTTTCAATCATCATCGCCTTGTTCACCATGTAGGGAACTTCCGTAACGATGATCTGGTCGCGGCCATTGGTGTTAGTAACGATCTCGGCCTTCGCCCTTACCACGATCCTTCCTCGTCCTGTTAGGAAGGCTTCCTGCACACCCTGATAGCCATAGATAATACCCCCGGTCGGGAAGTCGGGAGCCGTAATGTATTTCATTAACTCGGCTATGGTAATGTCCTTATTATCAATGTATGCGACAATTCCATCTACTACCTCAGAAAGGTTATGGGGTGCCATGTTGGTGGCCATGCCCACCGCGATGCCTGAAGATCCGTTCATCAGGAGATTCGGGATTTTACCCGGTAGCACGGTTGGCTCTGTTAAAGAGTCATCGAAGTTAGGCTGAAAGTCAACGGTCTCTTTGTTGATATCAGCCAATAGCTCTTCGGCCAATCTGCGAAGACGGGCTTCTGTATATCGCATGGCAGCCGGTGAGTCGCCATCAATCGAACCAAAGTTTCCTTGTCCATCCACCAGTGTATACCGTAAGGACCAGTCCTGGGCCATACGCACCATCGTGTCGTATACCGAAGAGTCACCATGCGGGTGATACTTACCGAGCACCTCCCCGACAATACGGGCCGATTTTTTATAAGGCTTGTTGTAATTAACACCCAATTCAAGCATGCCGTAAAGAACTCTTCTATGCACGGGTTTTAACCCATCGCGAACATCAGGCAACGCTCTCGAAACGATGACAGACATCGAATAATCGATGTAGGCACCACGCATTTCATCTTCAATATTTATGGGTATAATGTTCTGCCTTGCGGGGAGATCACTGCTTTCGTCAGCCACGGTTTACCAGGGGTTAAATTGTATCATTCAAAACCTTTTTAAAAGGCTTTAAAAACAAGGCTGCAAGGTAAAGAAAAATTGAGCAATTGTATTCTCTGCAGACAGCTAAAAACAGGATTTTCAGATAAAAAATCGAAGATTTTTGTAAAGTAACTGATGTTATGTAAAACGAATATTTGATTTGTCAGCCTGAGGTTCTTGAAGGCTATTTTCATTGGTCAGGAAAAGTTTTCGGGGCCTCAAACTGACACCAGACAGAGTTTGGTGCAACATCAGTAAAGAAAGTAAGTCGAAGCTCAATATGGGTTCAATTTCCGCTTGTTTCTACCCTTGTATTTGATCAGCGTTGGATGGTTTTCTCCGTAGTTGGGATTCTGCTTCTTGAAGAAGGGATGTACCCGGCTGCGATACTCCCGATTGCCATGGGCATGGTTCATTTGAATCTTACAATCATGAAGATAACAACGTGGAAGTTCTGGTAAAGAATAGGTAAGTCCCACCTGCACATAGGCAGCATTCATCTTGTGTTCAATCGTGTTAACGTTGCCCGGAATGGTGAGGGTATATTTTTTAAAGTCATAAGAGGGACGAATTAACCCGCGCAGGTATTCAGAAAATTCATATTCAATACTAACTCCTAGGTTAACGTAAATCCCTTTCTTTATAAGTTCGCGGGCAAAGTTTTTACCTGGCTTAAACCCACCAATATGGAGATCCCCGGTGAATAAAAATTTATCAATCCGGTAGAAGGAAGCTCCGGCCATACCATAATACTTTTGCATCCAACCGAATGAGTTATTAGGTTTGAAACTGCTTACTCTATCCTGAAAGGAAATGGAATTGAAAGTTCCCAACCACATGGGTTCATAGGTATACCCACCTCCTATCCGGAATCGCTTCAGGAATTCATAATGCAGTGTTACGTTAATGGGAATGTTAAATCCCTTTCCCTTGAAACCAAGTTTAGAGGTGTCACCGGAAACTAAAAAACTATCGGGGACAATCGTAAGTGTATCAGCCGTCACTTCATTGATCCAATTGGAGTACCGTGAAGTTGTAGTATCGTTGGGAAAAATTCGCGGACTGAATCCCGTGCGCTGAAAGATACCAAAGCTATCCAACTTGTGGTTTATGTAGGTGGTGCCAACCCCCGTGCTGAACGTAAATTTAAAATTCCTGAGAAAGGCACGGGTTGTATTTTTCTTTCGCTTGGCGTAAATCGTTTCCAGCGGAAAGGTGGGTTTCTCATCATCCTGCGCCAGCAACTCCACGGGTAGTATCAATACTACCCCTAGCATCAGACAGAATATACGAACCTTGCTTTTCAGAATAGGTATCAATTAAACGATAAAGATAACAGGCAGAACCGGATGTCAAAAATGGACACGTTCAATAACCATAACTGGGATATCCACTTTCTAACGAACTAAAGGTGTGAAACAGTATCTGACCTTGTTGCACGTGATAGGTAAACTCATGATCGTGTTGTTCGCCCCGTGGCCCTTGAAGACTAAGCTTAACATGATTTTGCCCTGGTTGTAAAGGGATGCGTGTATAATAAATGCTATGGGGCAATGTCTGCCAATTACGGGTATCTGCCTTTTCCGTGATGGCGTTGATCATGCCCAATACAGAGCCCAGTGTTTTATCCTCTTGTTTAACCTGATATTCAGTTGCTTTTTTTAAAGCGACCCGAATCAATGCTTTGCTCAACTCAAGGTCCATCCGTTGATGCAGGCTTTTGAAAGCAATCTTATTCACATCTTCTAACAAGTGTAACTCACGGCTGGTATCATTCCAACTCAGGGAAGCTGATGTGTAATACGTGGGGCGCTCAACATAGCGCGGCAATGCCACTCTAAAAAATTCCAATCGCGAAAGTCCGTTTCGTTCCTGCTCGTCATAATTCGCCAATGAAAACGGAAAGCTCAAGCCCAACTCACGATTCGTAAAATAAATCCAGTTGTCTCTGCGATCGACCATAAAATTAATTCCCCATTCTGCTTTCACCGGGCTTAGTCCGTTGTGCCAGAAGAAAACCAACTCTCCGCCTTCTGTTTCCGAATAGGTGTAATCCATTCTATTAAATTCCTGTTTAAAGTGCTCCAGGTCTTCGGTGAGACCACTAAGCCAGGCGGTACGCAGGATATCATCCTTCAGTTGTTGCGGAGTATTGATCTGAAACAAACGTTGATAGTCATTTTCATAAATTTCGTAGGCATTGCGATAGGCAATGAATGCATTGTTAAAATCTTTATCCGTTTCATAGATAACCCCCATGAGTGTATGAACGAATGCATCGCGCTGATATTTGTTCTCGTTGGAATACCGGTCGCTGAGTTGTCGCAAGCGGATATTGACCCTGCGGCATTCTACCAGTGCTTCTTCGGTCTTACCCATTTTCATGAAATTGAGTGCTTTGTAATACAGCAACATCAGGTGTTCATGATCTTCGCCTTTATAAGTCGTGATCATGGGATTAGTAAGGTAAGAAGCCGCCTCGTTGAGATAGTTTATCCGATAATCTTCTCCAAACAAAAACGCTTTTTCGAAGTACTCGTTGCTTTCCGGATACCGGCCCATCATTGATAACACCAAACCGTTGTTGACGTAGAACAGAAACTCCTTCTTCCCTCTCGCATCAGAAGAATTGCTTTGCAGGTTTGTTAGTGCATTGGCCAGGTTACCGCTTTCAAATTCTTTATTAAAACCCTGGTTGGTTTGATAATAGGTAGCGCAGGAACTTACCAGGAAAGTAATAAAGAGAACCTTAAACGTTATCTTAAATCGATATGGAGTGAAACGATTCAAGATGAGTGGAATTAGTTTTTGATATACTTCTTGATTTCCTGCTGACCGTACCAGATGCGTTTATTCGTTTCCATGTCGGTAAGGAAAAGTGTGGTCACATAATTGACGACCCTGTTTTTGTTATAGGTATCGGTTTCTGATGTCATCTCACCAAACAACATCAAATCGGCACCTACTTCTTTGCCCCATTGTGCCAGGGTAGCCGGATCAGAAAAATCCTGTTGCTGGGCCCGCTCTTCGCGCAGTTTGTCACGAAACGTATCAGACTCTACGAGGTCGGCAAGTCCTGAATTAAAAATGGCAAGTTCAAATTTCTTGATGAAGTTGTTGGCATCAATATGCTCACTGGTGCGGTTTCGGATTTGCCCTACAATGATGGTTGGCTTTTTACCGGTTTCTTTCGCGTATTCCTGAAAACGCGGACTGTTCAACAGTTCAGCCGTCATTTTATCAGCAACTTGCCGCGAGTCAGAATCATTCCAGCGTCCGCTTAAATCAATTTGTTGATTCGGATCGATGCGCGAAACAGTGCGCGCACAGGAACAAACCAAAAACAGAAGAAGGATGAGTGGAAGCGTCTTCATGATGTTGCAACCTTTCATGTTCATATTCCAAAATTCAGGCCAGCGTGAAATTACCGGATAGACTTTAAACGTTGAATAACAGCTTTAGGATTTGGTGCCGAAAAAACAAAATTACCGGCCACCAACACATCAGCACCAGCTTCTAACAGCGGCTTTGCATTTTCCTGATTAACGCCACCATCAATTTCTATCAAAGCCGGTGACTTCCGTTCGCCAATAAGTTTTTTTAATTCGGCCACCTTGTGATAGGTATGTTCGATAAATTTTTGACCTCCAAAACCCGGGTTCACCGACATCAAACATACCAGATCGATATCCGCAATCACATCCTGTAAAAGAGAAACCGGGGAATGTGGGTTGATGGCCACTCCGGCCTTCATCCCGCAAGCTTTAATTTGTTGAATCGTGCGATGTAAATGTGTACTCGCTTCAATATGCACGGATAAAATATCGGCCCCTACCTCACGAAATGTTTCAATATATCGTTCAGGCTGAACAATCATCAAATGCACATCCAGCGGTTTTTGTGCATGCTTCTTAATAGCCTTGATTACCGGCATGCCAAATGAAATATTGGGCACAAAAACTCCGTCCATCACATCAATGTGAATCCAGTCGGCCTGACTTTCATTGATCATGGTAATTTCACTTTGCAGGTTTGCAAAATCAGAAGCAAGAACGGACGGTGCAAGGATGGGGCTCATCAAATGAAAACGTTGAATTAATCAATATAATATGAATCTCCGTAAAGATAAGCAGTGTTTACTTCTATACCAGAGCGGATTACAACTTCGCAATGCGAATGGTGGCGGTCGTATTTCCTGATTTTACCCTAACAAAATAAAGCCCTGACATAAACTGAGAAATGTCGTATTGAAATGGATTTGAAAACCAGCTGATCTGTAAGGTGGAGTCGGCTACGCGGCTGCCGCGCGAATCAAAAATGGTTACCTGCACCGGTGTGTCTACGGGTTCTTTTAATCTTATCTGAAAACTGTCGCCCGAAACGGGGTTGGGATAAACCGAAATCAACTCCGAGCTACTTTTACTTTCCAAATAGTTATTGATTGCCCTGAAGTGCGGAATGCCATAACCTACCAGATTATCGGGAGCCTGAGCCTGACTTGCGGAATTTAAAATTGCTTCAACTATTTCTTCAGCACTGAGTGAAGGAAATGCCTGCCACGCGCCTGCTGCCAGGCTTGCTACTAGCGGACTGGATAATGACGTGCCACTGGCAGTACCCAAAGCACCGCTGGCTTTGATCACACTTGTGCCTGAACCTAAAGCCACAACATCCGGCTTTGTTCGTCCATCGGCAGTGGGTCCTTTTGAGCTGAACGAACTGAGTACGCCCACACTGTTAATCGAACCGACAGCAAGTATTCCTTGTGCATCCGAAGGCGGAGTCACCAGCCGCCAGGAGCCGGAGCCTTCGTTGCCGGCACTGCATACTACAATGATTCCCCGCTCGATTGCCTTGCGCGCAGTTTGGGTAACAATGGCGGTTTGTCCATCCAGATCCGAGGTTTGATAATTCATTGAACTATCATCAAATTCATTATAGCCCAATGAGGAATTAATAACATCCACCCCGGCACTATCTGCGCGCTCGGCCGCAAACGCCCAGTTATATTCTTCTATCCGATATTCGCTCGAAACATCTTCTGTCAGGTAAAGAAAGTAGTCTGCTTTATAGGCTCCGCCTGTGTACGAACCAGCTGAATAGGCACTCATAACAGAAAGAACTTCCGTGCCGTGATCATCGGTTTGATAGACGCCCGTTGTATTCGTAACAAAATTAATTGTCTGCTTCACGCGATTCTCAGAAAATAAATCCGCAAAGGGTGTGCTCACATTTACCCCCTGAAAGCCGCTATCAAAAATGGCAATTGAAATGCCTTCGCCTTTGTTTCCGGATGCATGCATCTCATCGATTCCAATTTGCTGTAGCTGAAGTTGGTTGACGGGCTGATCGGCTGTAGAATTTTTTCGTTGTTTTATTTTTGTTGTTCTGCCGCCCATGAGTTTGGTACCCGGGGCTACCAGTACGGACTCTTGAACAAAGGGTAAAGAATTTATAGTTGCTAACGTTGCACCATTGGTTTCCACCAACAATCCATTCCACCAGCGCGAGGAAAAAAATGTTTTAGCACCCGTGGCTTTCACCTGTGCTACATAGTCAGGATTTACCGGAAGATCTTCTTCAGTGATGGTAATACCTTGCTTGAGTCTGCGTTCGATACTTTTAGCGCTGAGAAATTGTTCAGGTGATGTAATTGAATAGGGAGTTCCCACCTTATCCTTAAAAAAAACCATGTAGCGGTTCGCTTGCCCGTGTGCAATTATTGAAAAAAGTAAACCAACCAATACAAGCTTACTGCGCAGCATAGGATGTTAAGGTTTGAACATACATAACTCCCTGGTCGACCTTTTGTTGTCCCAGGCACGCAGGTGTTGTGCAATACTCCAGTTGAATAATCTCCTTAAAAATCAAGCCAACATCGCGGGCATATACTTCTTTGCGCTGGTCAGTACCTACAATAGGATCAACAAAATCATTCTGAGCTATTGTACTTGTGAATTGAAATTCCAAACCGGAAGATAATATCATGGGTTTATCAAACTCTGTAAGTTCATACGTTTCGCTTCCCGGCCCATTAAATAAATTTCCGTTATCAGCCAGGTTATTATATTGGTTTCCATTCCATCGTGAACCTGAAAAAGGTGGAAAAATCATTTTAACAAAATGGATGTTTGATTCATTTTGAATCAACTGGTTGTTATTATTGTAGGCCGACCAGGTACCGATACTTTGCCAGGGATTTTCGGCTGCGGTTCGGGTGGCCCGATTAAAAATATAAGCGTATGCGCCATTTTCATTTTTAATAGAATCGACCAGCGTAATCCGAAGTTCATAAGTAGTCTTTTCCTCAACAGCTTGATTAATGATGGTTTCTTCAACCTGGTAAATCCATTGGCTACCGGTGCGCAGTGGAAAATAGTTCAGGCCGATGTCGGTGCTGATCGGATCTTCTGAACTGCATGCAGCCAGGATCATTAAGAGTAGTAAAAAAAGCCGACAGCTATTCATTCGATCACAAATTCATTCCAAAGTTATCTTTTCTTGCTGATATTTGAGCCATGTCATTAAAAACCAAAGTTAAGGCCGGTAACATTACGAATCTCAGCGATGCCCGCTATTGTGCCGGCATGGGTGTAGATTGGTTGGGTTTCCCGGCTGATTCCATTGATCCCAAAACCTTTGCCGAGATAACCGGATGGGTAACGGGCCCACAGTTTGTGCTGGAACTTAGTGCCGCGCCCATCCCCGAATCTTTATCGGATTATGCAGTTGATATTATTCAAGTCAATTATCAACAAGTGCGGAACAGTGAAGTTCTTTCTAATCATCAATTCATTGTTACCTTGTCCTTGGCTGATTGGAATAATGCAAAAGCAGAACTAATAAAAAATAAGGATCGGATTCAGCATGTCTTACTATTGAATCTGACAGGCGATAAAACTACAGATGAAAATATACTGAGTGAAATAGCTGCACAGGTCGATGTATTGATAAGTCTCGAAGCTTGCCCCTATTCATTACCTGAGATTTTGGCTTTCCCGATTACGGGGATAAACATTGCCGGTAATAGTGAATTGAAACCGGGGTTAAAAGATTATACAGAGCTTGCTGAGGTGTTGGAACAATTAGAGAGCGAGTAGTTTTACTGACTGAATTTAAACCTTAGGTATTTGATTTTTTCTCCTTTCGCTGCAAACATCTCCTCATATTTGGTTTTGATGTCATAACATTCCGGGCGTAAGGGTGATTCATATACATCATGCGTGTATTCAAAGTCAGACAAATCATTTCGAACCGCTAACTCATCCAGCGTAAAATTGAATAAATCGGTGTTATCTGTTTTAAACCTGAAATAGCCTTCCGGTTTCAACAACTTTTTATACATATCGATGTAACGACTGCTTGATAACCTGCGCTTGATATCGCGCAAGCGTGGCCTTGGATCCGGAAACGTTAACCAGATCTCATCGACTTCACCGGGTTCAAAAAAACTCTCGATAAAAAGAATCTCCGTTCGCAAAAAGGCAACGTTGGCAAGTTGATCTTCCACCGCCCAGGTACTACCCTTCCATAAGCGATCGCCTTTTTTATCAACACCAATAAAATTTCGATCAGGAAATAACCGGGCCATACCTACGGTATATTCACCGCGACCGCAGGCCAGCTCCAACGTAATGGGTCGATCTCGTTTAAAATAATCGGTGTTCCACTTGCCTTTTATAGTTTGAAAAATTTCTTTGCCGGGTTCAATCACGTTTTCACGATTGGCAATAATTTCAAAGCGCTTTAATTTACTCTTCACAAATTTTCGATTTCTGCTACCACAAACGTACTACCTCCTATCATAATTAAATCATTGGGCGAACTGCTTGCGCGGGCCTGAGCGATTGCCTTATTGACATCATGAACAACAATACCATTCAGTCCTGCAACCCGAGCTCTTTCTTTCAATTCATTGGCCGGCATCGCCCGGGGGATGGAAGCCTGACAAAAGTAATACTCTGCATCTTTGGGCAACAGTTGAAGTATTGCGGATATGTCTTTGTCCTTCACCATGCCAAGTACCCAACGCAACTTAGTAAACTTAATTTCGTCTATCTGGTTTAGGATCTCTTTGATGCCAGCTTCATTATGTCCTGTATCGCAGATCATTAAAGGCTTTACATCTAATCGCTGCCATCGACCCTTCAGGCCGGTTAATCCGGTTGTATTTCGTAAGCCGGCAGCAAGGTGCTCATCGGTAATCCTATACCCTTGTCTTCTTAATTCATCGACAACCGAAAGAACACCCTTTATATTTTTAGCCTGATAGACTCCTATTAGATCTAAATCATAACGCGTGGATTCGCTCCCGTTTTGCACTTCATACACTCCATCCTGTAACTTCTTTACCACATAGCTATCATCCGCAAATAACAATTTGCTATTGCTTTCTGCTGCCTTAGACATAAAAACATCACTAACCGCAGGTTGTCTTTCACTAATTACTACGGGCACATTAGATTTAATAATGCCCGCCTTCTCGGCTGCAATTTTCTGAAGTGTGTCGCCCAATAAATCTTTATGATCCCAACTAATGTTGGTAATTAATGACAGCAGCGGTGTAATCACATTGGTTGAATCCAAACGGCCACCTAAACCAGTTTCAATAACGGCAACCTCAATTTGCTCGCGATCAAAATAATCAAACGCCATGGCGACTGTAATCTCAAAGAAAGACGGATGAATTCGCTCAATGGCCGGCTTGATTCTTTCAACAAAATCAACAATAAATTCCTGTGAAATTTCAATGCCGTTGATGCGGATCCGTTCCGTAAACTCCTTGAGGTGAGGTGACGTATATAGCCCGATCTTGTATCCTGCCGATTGCAGAATGGCAGCTACCATGTGCGAGGAACTGCCTTTGCCATTGGTGCCGGCAATATGAATGGACTTAAATTTATTTTGTGGATTACCAAGCTCATTGCATAAAGCCAGGGTGTTGGTTAAATCCCTATTGTAAGCGACTGCACCCACACGCTGAAACATGGGCAAGTTTGCATAGAGATAAGTAAGCGTATCAGCGTAGGTCATAAAAGCGCTGCGAAATTATACCTTAAGTAATGAATAAAAAAAGCCATCCGGAGATGGCTTTAATTTTCAACTAATTCTGTCTGAGCTACTTCCCAAACTTAAACAACTTATACCCAACTGAAATCTGGAATACCTGATTCTTGGTTTGTGAGAGACTTGCGTTGTCTTCAATTTCGGTTATCCCAAGATTATAGCGGGCATCAATAGAAATTTTCATGGGTAGGTCCCAACCGATACCCATGCCAATACTTACATCAGAATTTTTATAATATTCTTTTAAATCTGTGTTTCCCACCGAGCCAGTTACTGGGTTATAATCTGATTCAGCCGTTGTTAAAAAACCAAACTGTGGACCCAACTGAAGATTCAATCCCAACGGCAAATAAAATTTAGCCATGATTGGAACATTCAGGTAAGAAAAGTTGGCATTAATGTCTTGTGAATTGAAACTTACTTTCGACCCTTGTTGAGAAAAAATCAGTTCGGGTTGAACTGCAAACGCAGTAACCTTAAAAAGCGCAAATGCTCCGCCATGAAAACCTGTTTTACCATCCCAGGTAGCCTGAGGGTCGCTAACATTAATATTAGCAAAGTTTACCCCGCCTTTAATACCCAACGAAAATTGAACTTGAGCCAAAGAGGTGGTAGAAACAACCACTCCCGCAAAAAACAGAAACACAACGAGTATTTTTTTCATAGAAATTTGAGTTTTTTCACTTAGTACAAAGATAGGGCCGAAAATTTTATCCAGAACGCTATTGTACCGTTTTTAGTATGATTGTGAACCCACCCATTATAAAAAGACCGCTTGTCGTTGATTTTGAATCATCCGACTTATCTTTTTGGGTTTGAGAATAATAGCCTATTATAGGTTCAAACAAGACAGTATCTGTTATACGGGCAGCATATCCAATTCCAAGTCTATATTGAGATAACCCATATTCTTCAGTGCTAGAAAAGCCGGATGACTCAAAAGTACTCTTACTACTCCCAAAATTAAACTGACCATGAGCAAATAATCCCTGATCAATGTAGTAACGAACCAAAGGCCCAAACAAGATGGAGTTGTCCTTGTTAGTGAAATTAGACGGAGCACCAGATTCAGATTTTGAAGTGGATACTAGTAAGTCTGCGCCCACAACCAGGTTATCTATCACCAGATACCCTGCCCACGGCATCAACGAAAAAGAAGATCCCTTAAACTCAGAGTCCTTCACTTTTTCGGTACTGAATTGAAAACTTCCACCACCGATAATAGAACCTTGCTTAATGAACTGAGAAAAGCCTGCAGTAGCAATGCCACTGATCAGCCATACGAGTATTATTTTTTTCATGTTATAGGGGTTTTGTTATAACCAATTTACCTATAAAATATAAAATCAAACTAATATTCGGGTTAGAATTCGTTAGTCAATCCCTAATTCAGGGTTTTTACCCTTCATGGTTCGATAAAATGCTTTCAGGCTTTCGAAATCTGCTACCTGATTTTCTGAAGGATAAAATGGTTTACTAATCACCACGCGCTTCTTTGAAAAATCAAACCCTACCGGTATGATCGGAATACCCGCTCCCTTAGCGATGAAATAAAATCCGGTGCGAAGTTTTTCTACTTTCTTCCGGGTTCCTTCGGGGGCAACACCGATAATAAAGTTTTCGTGTTGATTAAAAATCTTAATCACTTGTTGCACCATATCATGATTCTTCGATCGGTCTACCGGATATCCTCCCAGCCAGCGAAAAAACCAACCGAACGGAGGTTTGAACAAAGAATCCTTACCCAAAAAATAAGTGTGCTTCATTTTTAGAATACTGCGGGTCATTACACCCAATGGAAAATCCCAATTGCTGGTGTGTGGCGCAACGGCAACAATATATTTAGATATGTGTGCAGGAAATTCGCCTTCAATTTTCCACCCAAGAATTTTAAAAATCAGTATGTAGAGGGTTCGAAACATCAGCGTAGTTGATCAATTAATTTATCATCGGCCAGGTAGGGCATGGTAACAATCATGGATTGTGAAATTTCTTTTTCAATGGCAATCATTGCTCCACTGTTACGAGCCCACGCCCTGCGTGCGATACCATTATTCACATCAAAGTAAAGCATATTTTTAAGTCTCTTGTCGGCTTCAGCAGAACCATCCAGTAATAATCCAAAACCACCGTTGATAACTTCACCCCACCCTACTCCACCACCATTATGAATAGAAACCCAGGTAGCACCCCGAAATGAATCTCCGATTACATTGTGGATTGCCATGTCTGCTGTAAAGCGTGAACCGTCATAGATATTTGACGTTTCGCGATATGGACTATCTGTTCCCGAAACATCATGGTGGTCGCGGCCCAATACCACCGCACCAATTTTTCCACTACGGATAGCTTCATTGAAGGCCAATGCAATTTTAATTCTGCCTTCCGCATTGGCATATAAGATTCTTGCTTGTGAGCCTACTACCAGTTTATTTGCTTTCGCTGATTTTATCCAATTGATGTTGTCAGTCAGTTGCGATTGAATTTCTGCTGAAGCCGTTGAAGAAATTTCTTCGAGTACATTCTGTGCCAGCAGATCGGTATAGTCAAGATCTTCTTCTTTACCTGAAGTACACACCCACCGGAAAGGTCCAAAGCCAAAGTCAAAACACATGGGTCCCATAATATCCTGCACATACGATGGATACCTGAAATTGATCCCATCCGCAGCCATCACGGCAGCACCTGCTCGGGAAGCTTCCAGCAAAAACGCATTTCCGTAATCAAAAAAGTAGGTGCCTCGTGCACTATGATTATTTATTGAATCGGCTTGTCTCCGCAGAGATTGATAGACTTGTTTCTTAAACTCTTCTGGATTACTCGCCATCATTTCATTCGACTCCTCATATGTAAGCCCGGCCGGATAATAACCACCGGCCCAAGGATTATGTAGCGAAGTTTGATCCGAACCCAGATCGACAAACACATTTTCGTTTTCAAATTTTTCCCATACATCCACTATGTTACCGATGAAAGCAAGCGACACAACTTCTTTTTCAAGTTTTGCGTTTCTCACTCTCACAACTAATTGCGTCAGATCAGTAATCAATTCATCCACCCATCCTTGCTCGTGTCTTTTCCGCGCAGCTTTATCATTCACTTCAGCCACTACGATGATACAACCCGCAATATTTCCAGCCTTCGGCTGTGCTCCGCTCATGCCACCAAGTCCAGAGGTTACAAAAAGTTTTCCGGCTAACCCCTCACCGGCTTTCGAGATTTTTCTTCCAGCGTTCAAAATAGTAATGTTGGTACCATGCACAATACCTTGTGGCCCAATGTACATATAACTGCCAGCAGTCATTTGGCCATATTGTGTTACGCCCAATGCATTAAATTTCTCCCAATCATCTTGCTTCGAATAATTCGGAATCATCATGCCATTCGTGACAACAACCCGTGGAGCTTCCTTGGAAGAAGGAAACAAACCCATGGGATGGCCCGAATACATATGCAGGGTTTGCTCATCCGTCATGGTGGCGAGGTATTTCATCGTGAGCAGGTATTGCGCCCAGTTTTGAAACACAGCCCCATTGCCCCCATAGGTTATTAACTCCTGCGGATGTTGTGCTACGGCTGGGTCGAGGTTATTCTGAATCATTAACATGATCGCGGCTGCCTGCAATGACTTGTGTGGATATTCATTGATCGATCGGGCATGCATCGCATACTCCGGACGAAAACGATACATGTAAATGCGACCGTAGGTTTGAAGTTCGTGATAGAACTCAGGTGCCAGTGTAGCATGATGGCGTGGATGAAAATATCGCAAGGCGTTACGTACGGCCAATTTTTTTTCTTCCGGTGTAAGAATGTCTTTTCTTTTGGGCGCGTGATTGAAGGAAGCATCATAGGGCATTGCTGCCGGCAATTCATCCGGAATTCCCTTTAAAATTTCATCTTTAAAAGTTGAAGGGGTTAAGCTCATGCTGCCGCGTGCTTTTGAAAATGATGGGGCAAAAAATTCTGTTTTGTAAAGCGATAGCTAAAATCAAAAATCTCCGGGGCTTTACTGAGATCCAAACTACTGAACCGATCCATGCGTGGCGGTTCAATAAACACATCACATAAACCCCGGCTAACTTCGATATTGGCATGAATAGCAATCAATAAACTTCGTTCCACGACTAATTTAATATTCGAAACATCAAAATCAGGACTGATGTGATTGCAGTGTGACCCCACAATAAAATCACACGCTGCACGAATAGGTTTTACGGGAAGATTGTCTATCAACCCGCCATCTACATAAAGGTTGCCGTTTAAACTTACCGGATTAAAAACTGCCGGAATGCTACAGGAGGAAACAATGGCTGGCACTAACTCACCCTCGGTAAAATAATGAACCTGACCTTTGCGAATGTCGGTAGCGGCAATCGTTAAAGGTATTTTGAGTTTATTAAAATTATTTTCTGGAATATTTTTCAGTAACAATTCTTGTAGTCCATCCATGGTGAGCAAACCGGTCCAGGCAAAAGCCGGACGCACAGATTTAAAGATGCTCAGATTCTTGATTAGCTCAAAAATTTTGTCGGGCTTGTAGCCATATGCATAAAGTGCACCTACAATCGATCCTGAACTTGTACCGGAAATCTGATGAAACTCAATCCCCATCTCATCCAATGCTTTAAGAACACCCACATGAGCAACACCTCTCGCACCACCTCCCGAAAGAACCAGTCCACGCCTCATAAAATTTCTTTTAGGGCAAAGGTTTTATCCAGTCGCACACCTTTCTCGGTGTGTTTTACGGTGCAACACTCATTAACCGGATCATGCTCAAGAAACAAAATGTACTGATTGTCGGCCGCTTCATTCAGAAAGGCTGCTTTCTCCTCCATCGTTATTAGTGGTCGGGTATCATACCCCATTACATAAGGCAATGGAATGTGACCCACCGAAGGCAACAGGTCGGCCATAAAACAAATGGTATGGCTTTTATAATTGATCTTGGGGATCATCATTTTGTCAGTATGACCGGAAGCATAAAACAGATCCATAAAATCAAAAGGACTGGATCGGCCTTCTTTTTCTTTAATGAATTTCAACTGACCACTTGATTCCATGGGCAGAATGTTCTCGGTAAGAAAACTTGCCTTCTCCCTGGGGTTTGGTTGCGTGGCCCATTGCCAATGATCTTCATTGGACCAATATGTGGCACTGGGAAATGTAAGCGTTAACTTATCCTTTACTTTTTTAACACCACCCCCACAATGATCAAAGTGAAGATGGGTAAGAAACATATCCGTAATGTCATCCGCAGAGAACCCTTCCTGATTGAGCGAGGTCATTAAGGAAGCTTCTCCGTGCAAATAATAGTGACTGAAAAATTTCGCGTCTTGTTTGTCACCCAACCCATTGTCAATTAATACCAACCTATTTCCATCCTCTACCAACAAACAACGCATGACCCATGAACATAAGTTATTTTCATCGGGAGGATTGGTTTTTTGCCAGATGGATTTTGGGACCACACCAAACATTGCTCCACCATCGAGTTTAAAAAAGCCAGTATTGATAACGTGTAGATTCATTTATGATTTTTAATTTATAATTCGTCATCTCTTGTAAAAGAAAGAGGTCACCCCGGGCGACCTCAAGTTAGAATTTATATCTAAGATTTTAAATTATTCCTTCACAACACCCATAGAGCAGAATTTATCAATGCGCTGATTAATTCTGTCTTGCGGAGACAGTTTATTTAAGTCATTAAAATTAGTAATGATCACACGTTTAATTTCGTTTGCCATTGCTTTTACATCTGTATGAGCACCGCCCAGAGGTTCTTTCACAATGCCATCGATGAGTTTATTTCCCAACATATCGTTGGCCGTTAACTTAAGAACATCTGCGGCTTGTTCTTTAAAGTCCCAGCTGCGCCAAAGAATAGATGAACATGACTCCGGAGAAATTACGGAATACCAGGTGTTCTCCAGCATAAGCACCCGATCGCCAATGGCAATACCCAATGCTCCACCGGATGCACCCTCGCCAATGATAATGCAGATCACTGGTACTTTCAACATGAACATTTCTTTGAGGTTGCGTGCAATCGCTTCACCCTGCCCGCGTTCTTCGGCTTCTAAACCTGGAAAGGCCCCAGGCGTGTCGATAAACGTAATGATGGGCTTATTAAACTTCTCTGCAATCTTCATTAATCGCAGAGCTTTGCGATAGCCTTCGGGGTTGGCCATTCCAAAATTGCGCATCTGACGTTGCTTTGTATTGCGCCCTTTCTGCTGACCAATGAGCATAAATGTTTGACCATCAATGGTACCCAAACCGCCAATCATAGCTTTATCATCCCCCACCGTGCGGTCGCCATGCAATTCAATAAAATCTGTTGTGATTTCGTAGATGTAATCTAAGGTATAGGGCCTGTCGGGGTGGCGGGATAGCTGAACACGTTGCCAGCCCGTTAGATTTTCGAATGTCTCCCTTTTGAGGTTAGTGATCTTATTCTCCAACGCCTGAATGGCTTTCTTTACCGAATCATCACTGTCGTTTGCGAGATGTTTCATATCGGCAAGTTTGCCTTCCAGTTCAGCGATGGGCTTTTCAAAATCCAATAGATTCATTTGCCCGGGTTTAATTAATAAGGGTACAAAATTAAGAGAATTTTGAAATTGAGGGCTTTCGTGTAAGAAAGGGATGAAATCGGGAGTATTGATAGTAAATCAATGAGCTTATTATAAACAGAAAATCCCTTCTGCTTCCGCACAAGGGACTATGATTCTTAACGAGTTGGCTCTTTCTACTTAAAGTATTAGCAGCACCAACAAAATGGATTCAATCAATAAGGCATTTAAGAGGCCTTTGAGAAAAAGTGGTTTTTTGTCCATGTGCTTTGTGTTTATGATATAAAGATGATTTGATTTAGGGCTTTCTGAAACCTAATCCCGCCAAACGGATAAAAATGGAGGTTTAACATTCATTTTCTGCTTTAAAAGCAATCGTTTTCGGGATAAATAACATGATAAAATGAGGATGGTTTAGCTTGAAAATAGAAAAACGTATTTTTTGGAGTACTAAACCGAATCCTGAGCGAATAAAGTAGTCTGATTCTTTACGCTGTGAAAGTTGAATAAACCAGACATTCGTCAATAAGAAATTGTTATAGTGAAGGATCTCTTACAAGTTGAGTGTGGGGATCCTTCGCTCACTCTTTCTTCCAAATAACAATACTGCATAAAAGTTTCACAACCATTAGCATCCCAAAGACCCGCTCAGGATTGCTTGCGCTTGTGTAGAGGCACGGCTTGGAATCACCAAACTATTAGGCATGAACGATTGCGCTATTGCTTGTAATCCTTATCAGGAAGGATTCGAGTGAATAACGAAGGATCTCATCTTGGTAAGGAGACCCTTGTTCTTGTATTTGCGCAAAGCCCTCAAAACAATTAATTATACGAAGAAACGAGATGATTCATTTTTCTTGCTTAGGAATTGATGGTGGTATTTCACTCCACCCTTCTTTTGGATTCTCGATACTATTGGGCACTGGATAATTCAGCATCAATTCAGAAACTGTTTGATGGCCAGGGAAGTACCTAACAATGAATCTATCCCCATCGGTGAGTGATTTGCATGGATTATTCGTACAAGAATGCATAATAATCTCTCCGTCAACTGAGAAACTATACCATTTTCCATGGGTCTTACTGTCCGAATAGGTTCCACTAATCACACCTATTGTATATCGAAATTCAGAAAAGGAGGCAACACTGTTTCGGTAGACAAAATAAATGGCAAGTGAAATACATATGATGCCGAACAACAAGCGCAGCGGCTTGAATTCTGGACCGTCATAATCATCTTTTTCAAAAGGATTAGTCATCTGTTTCCCCGCAAAGTTTAATTGGGTGAGCAAAACCAAAGATGCTTAAGCAAAACATCACAAGGAGGATATCAAATTCGTTTCTATCCTAACAAAGAGATAAAAAAAGCCCAATTAAGGGCTTTTAATGATTTTGCGGACCGGACGGGACTCGAACCCGCGACCTCCTGCGTGACAGGCAGGCATTCTAACCAGCTGAACTACCGGTCCATTAAAATCAGGGTGCAAATATAGCGTTAAGGGTATTTAATGCAAAAAAACGTATAACTATTTGCGGCTTTCCTGCAATCACACCTTAGGCACCTTATAGCCATTATTATACTTCGCTGCCATCAAAGCATTTGCCTTCTCTTCATTAAACTTTGACTTGCTGGCATCCCAACTTACCTTGCTGCCCGACTTATACGAGATATTTCCCATCTGGCAAACCAGGGCCACATGGGCACCATCTTGTATCGGGCATGTAAGGCTTGCAAAGTCACGACTTTTAACTGCGTTGATAAAATTAACTGTATGAGCATCCAATCCAGAACCTTTGTTCGGTTGAAACGGAATAGCCTCCATTCTCTTCTCATCCGGAATAACTTCCCAGCCTCCGCGCCATAAAACCAGTGTGCCATTATTCCCGATGTATGAGATTCCATGATCCTTGCCATAGTTGCCATTGCTGATGCTTTGCGCATGTTCCCAGATCATGTTGTAGCCATCAAATTCATACACCGTAGCCAACGTATCCGGTGTTTCATGGGCACCATCGGGATAAGCGTATTTACCACCCAATGCAACGGCTGATTTTGGAAATGAAGCATTCATGCCCAGCAAAGCATAATCAATCAGGTGAACACCCCAGTCTGTCATTAAACCCCCGGCATAATCCCAATACCACCGGAAGTTAAAGTGAAAACGATTTGGATTGAAGGGTCTTTTGGTAGCCGGCCCTAACCATTTTTCATAGTCCACACCCGCTGGCGCAGGTCCATCCGGTTTCACTTCAATGTTGCGCATCCAACCCTGGTAGGCCCAGGCTTTTACAGTTCGGATTTTACCCAACTTACCAGACTTAATATAATTCAGCGCATCAACAAAGTGTGGCATGCTGCGTTGCCACTGCCCTACCTGCACGGCTTTCTTGTATTTTTTTTGAGCGGCCACCATCACGTTGCACTCTTCGATGGAGTTGCCAATGGGTTTTTCTACATACACATCTTTACCCGCTTCACACGCTTCCACCATTTGCAAGCAATGCCAATGATCCGGTGTTCCAACAATGATCACATCCAGATCTTTGTTCTCGAGCATCTTGCGATAGTCGGCATAGGTTTTCGTTTGAATTCCATTTTTCGCCAGTTCATATTTGCGATAGTTAAGTACGTTGTCGTCCACATCACATAATGCAGCAACTGAAACATTGGGTATCTTTAAAAATGATGTTAGATCAGACCAGCCCATACCGTTGACGCCAATTAGTCCAACATTAATTTTCTCATTGGCTGAGATCAGCCCTTTTGCCTGAGCAAATGTTTCCCATGGCATGGCGGAGGCAATTCCCGCGGCAGCGGCCACCTTTGAAGAAGTTTTGATAAATGATCTGCGCGTGTGATTCATAAAAATTTATTTTGAGTCCATTCGAATAATACCCATAATCAGATCACTAAAGATAGCAATTAAGGCGATTGGTAAAAAATTACTAAGTCTAGTTGCGTTGAACCAGAAAAAATAAGGTTAGTAATAAATAGTTAAACTAATACTAATTCAAATCCTTAACACAGCGAAACCCTACGGTAGCATTACGCTCAAAACCTTGTGATACTCTCAGTAAAAACTGACGATAATGCAACTCCCGCGGACCGCCCTGAACATACCACCAACTTGAAGAGGGCTTGAAGTAGCTCCCACCTTTCATTATGATATATCGGTAATTCCCGCTTTCGTAAACATCGTTGGTTAATTGCCATACACTGCCCACGAGGTCATACAACCCATGTGGATTGACACCCTTCTTATACTTGCGTACGGGATACAACAAGCCATCGCCCAGATTACAATTTTCAGGATCAATTCCTTCAATATTCTTAACCGTGAGAGTCTCGGTTACATACGTCTCTTTTCGTGTTACCGGCCTGGTTTGTTTCCACGGCCATTCATTGCCTGAAACTGTCTGTGCTGCATATTGCCACTCCAGTTCGGTGGGTAATCGTTTGCCAGCCCATGTTGCATACGCTTTGGCGTCTTCATACGATACATAGGTTACCGGAAAATTCTCCTGCCCCTTCGGGATTTGTTTTCTTACCCAATGTTTTAGAAAATTGGCAGTGTCTGAAGGAACATACTGAGTAGCATCTATAAATTTCTTAAAGGCAGCGTTTGTTACCGGATAGCGATCCACGGCAAATGCTTGCATGGATATAACTTCGCCTATCTGATCTTTGGGATAAGGAATGAACTCATCGCCTTGAGTAAAGCGTACTGTAAATTTACCGGCCGGAATTGTAACCATATCGGTAGGTTGTTGCTTTCCTCTTGTAGGGTGTACCTCCGAAATCAATTTGGGTGTGCCTGGTGTGAGGAAAAGAATCTGTTCATCAATTAATTCGTCCTCGCGAAATGCCTGCACAACAATTTTGCCTTCGTAACGAGTAAGATTTTTCGAGATAGAAATCTGCGTTTCATTTTTATCGCGAGAAATGATCAAAGGATTTTTTTCATAGGAAGGATTTCCCTTCCATATTTTGATGGAGGTACCTGGCCTACTTTTCACAATCAATTGATCGCCCTTAATTTGCGCTTGCAAGGTGGGTGTAAACTGTGCTATACACGTTACATTACCTTCGTTGTTGGAACCTACATCACGCACATCAAATCCATTGATATGGGTTACCACATATTTTTTTCTTCCAATCGTCTTCATCAAAACTTCTTCATGCTTCCATAAATCTATCCATCGAGATGAATCAGTATCTGCCTCGAATAAAGGAGCATGCAGACCTTCCGGCTTAAGACTGAAAATTGTATAGAGTGTTTTGTGCTGGCTACTCCACGCATTCACCCAAACACTATCCCTCAACGTTGGAATAAGTGGCGTGTAGTCAGCTGTGAATAATGAAGTGTTCTCGCGCAAAATGCGTGTGGTTCTACCAAGAAATCGATACTGCTCTTCTTCCCATTCTGGATGCCCTGGTGCAAACTGGTTGATCTCGGTACCATAGCCATTAAAAAACGCTACTGCATACTCACGCTGAATAGGTTCCTTAAAAATTTCAGCCACCCTAAAAATTGCAAAGCCTGGACGGATAAACTTATTCAGATTGAGAAGCGGTGGATAATACAATGCATTATGAACCCGGCCACTGATAATGCCTTGCATATCCTTCGGCACGGCCATGCCTTCGCTATACATAATTACGCCCGGCTTTATTTTGTCGGCAGCTTCCTGTAATTCCCGACTCGATTCGCCTTTCGTATCGAGCACCACGCCATCGGCTGAGGTCTCTTTGATCAAATCAGCAAGCCCTTGTAAATGAACTTCGCTGCGGGTGCTCTCATCCCACGGGTTGTAGGCAACAAAGAATTTTGTTCCTCTGCTCCGCGATTCGTCTGCGACTTTGCGAAGCTGTGTGAGGCCGCCTGGTAAGTCGCGATACAAATCAAACTGATTACGTTGATCAACACCCAGTGTTGGCCAAGTTGGCCAGACACAGATTACATCATCGCCTCCGTAAAGTTTTTTTCCTTTTTCAATAAAATCATGGATGCGGAATCCTGAGTCAGCCGCATAAAAGTCCTTGTCCCATGCCATCATGAGATGCATCACATAAGCCTTCTTAATCCAGGATAAATCAGCGCGTTTAAATAATGAATTGTCAAAGTCTTTCGTATCATATAAGTATCGCTTTTGAAAAACCTCCCGAAGTCCTTCCTGCCAGGCTCCCTGATAGATACCTGTATAAAAATTATAAACGACCGAGCCACCCGGTGCTATCACGGTTTCAAACCGTCTTCGGGATGCCTTCTGTAAGGTTGACAGATCGCGCCTTACAAATCCAAAAAGACTTAGCTGTTCATTCAATTTTATTCCAGTGTAACCCAACTCCCACGCATTATCAGGCACGATTACATTTACAGGCTTTTTATTGGGCAAGAACAAATGGGTTCTGGAGAGCCGATGATTACCAAGCCCTGTGATATAAGCTTCCGTGTCATGCCTGCCGTAAGGAAGCACATTGGATAAGGTAAGCGTATCTTTTGAATTGTTTGTAAATAAGATTGTGCCGCTAATTCCTGTCCCTGCAGTTGCCTGCGATTTAAATGTTATTGACTCGTCCTGAAAAAAGTTTACACTTTTTGGTTAGAAGTCCTGATTCAAATTTACACTTTTTAGTTAGTCCTGAAATCGCTTTACATTTGATTACCGGATGAAGCGGAAGCGGGCAATGCTGAGGAGCAACCCGCC
>JBGSTJ010000015.1:0-18607 GCA_041736555.1 Cyclobacteriaceae bacterium | reverse complement strand
CATTTAATCCTCGGTCCTCATTAACTTTTTATTTTCTCTCCTGATTCGCACCAGAAGCCTCTTAAAGAATCAACTCGAATATACCCTCCATCGAGTATATCCGGGTCCGCTATCAATCTCCATTCATTCAAAGAACGTGTGAATTGGTAAAAGCCTAATGCTTAACAAATTCAAAGTGGTATTTCAACCTTTATTGCTGACCTGAACCTTCTGCTCAAGACCCCGTATTTCGATTTGGGAGTGCAAATGTAAGGCTAAATAAAGCCCTATACAAGTGGGGCTTAAAAATATTTTTAAGCTTGAATCTTCTGTCTTAGAATAGTTTGCCTGCGATCTGGGCCAATTGAAACCAAAGAAATAGGAACATCCAAGGCTTTCTCAAGAAAATGGATGTAGTCGATAAGTTCCCCTGGCATGTCGGCCTCTGCGGTACCTGAGAGGGGTACGTTCCAACCTGGTAACTCGGTATAAACCGGTGCAATCTTTTGATTTACAATTTCGTAAGGCAAGCTTTCCGTTATAGTTCCATCACTAAGTTTATAGTGGGTACAAACTTTAATTACCGGAAAAGCACTAAGTACATCTGCCTTCATCATCAACAATTGCGTGACCCCATTTATCATGATGGAATATTTCAAAGAGGGTAAGTCTAACCAGCCGCATCTGCGCGGTCTGCCGGTTGTAGATCCGAATTCATTTCCCTCTTTCCTCATTTTTTCACCTTGATCATCTTCTAGTTCAGTCGGAAAAGGACCGCCACCTACCCTGGTACTGTAGGCCTTGAAAATTCCAAATACTTCGCCAATGCGACTTGGCGAGACACCTAAACCCGTACAGGCACCTGCTGTGACTGTATTAGAACTTGTAACAAAGGGATAACTGCCAAAATCAATATCAAGTAAAGATCCTTGCGCTCCTTCTGCCAACACCGATGAATTCTTTCTCAACTCATCATTAATAAAATACTCGCTATCGATCAGATTAAACTCTTTTAAAAAAGTAATGGCATCAAAAAACTGTGCTTCCAATTCAGGCCAATTAAAATCGATAGCATGATTTTTAAGGATTTCAAAGTGAATTTCCGTAAGCTTCTTAAACTTAGCTTCGAAATTATCTGAGAGCACATCCCCAACCCGCAAACCCTGGCGTCCGATTTTATCCTGATACGATGGACCAATTCCCTTTAGGGTAGATCCAATTTTATCAACCCCCTTTGCTTTCTCGTATGCCTGATCCAACAACCGATGTGATGGCACTATTAAAGTTGCCTTCTTAGAAATAAACAGATTGGCTCGTACATTAAGATTATACTTGCTTAATTTTTCAATTTCCGTTTTGAATACAATCGGGTCAAGCACTACACCATTGCCAATGATGTTACGAGTTTTGTCTCTAAATATTCCTGAAGGTATTTGATGTAACACATGTTTGATGCCATCGAACTCAAGTGTGTGACCTGCATTAGGGCCTCCTTGAAAGCGGGCAACCACATCATACTTGGGTGCTAATACATCTACTATCTTACCTTTGCCTTCATCTCCCCATTGAAGGCCGAGCAATACGTCTACTTTCATTTATTAAAACTTAAGAATTAATCCCCAAAGGGATTTGATCAATTTTTCTTTATTACTTCTTCTTCAGACCTAATAATCTGAAAGATTGCATTCAGTTTGGTTATCACCAACAGTTTATTCACACTTTCTGAAGGATTCATCAGGTAGACCTCGCCCCCTTTATTTCTGAATTTAGTAAGAATAGTTATAAGTACTCCGATGCCACTACTATTGATATAACGTAAATCAGAGATATCAATAATGCATGTACTTACCTTATGACTTACAGCATCGTTAACAGCCGAAATCAATTGAGTACCATTATCTTCTCCAATTAAATCTCCTGATATTCTCAATATCAAAGAGTTGCCTTTAATTTCTTGTGCAAAGTTCATTACTTTTTGTTTTCACAATTTTCTTTAGTACATGATGCGTATAATATCAGAGAATGATGCATAACGTTAAAATGCATTAATTCCTCTACGGTGTTTTGAATTGTCTGAATCCTGGGATCACAAAACTCAACCACTTTATGACAATCCGTACATATCAAATGATCGTGTTGCTTGTAGCCGTATGACTTTTCGTATTGCGCAATGTTCTTTCCAAACTGGTGTTTACTAACCAAATCACACTCAACCAACAAATCCAACGTATTGTACACCGTGGCCCTGCTGACTCTATAGTTTTTGTTCTTCATGTTGATGTAAAGCGACTCGACATCAAAATGCCCGGTTAGTGAATAAATTTCTTCCAAAATAGCATAGCGTTCGGGTGTCTTGCGCAACTCTTTGTTTTCCAAATAAGCTGTAAAGATTTGCGTTACCTCTTCGAATACCTTCTGATTCAGTGCCATGGTTGTGACTAGGGAGCAAATATACTATTTCGACCACAGGTTGGACAAAATTATTCTTTTGAAAGGTTAGTTGTTCCTGGAATCAAATCGAGAAACCTTCACAACCCCTTCTACCTTCTCCAATTTTGTAATCAACATTTCCAGGTGGCGTGTGTCATTCACGTACAGCATGATTTCCCCACTGAAAATTCCCTGATCGGACTTAAAAGAAAGTGAACTCATGTTCACTTTCAATTCCTCAGAAATAACTTTAGAAACATCGTTTATAAGACCCACCCGATCGGTACCGATCACTTTCAGCCCGGTAAGAAACGCTACTTCATGCTGCGATGTCCATTTTGCTTTAATCACCCGGTTGCCATGGTTGGCTAAAAGCTCTGTAGCGTTAGGGCAAGTAGTGCGATGTATTTTTATTCCTTCATTTACAGTTACAAACCCAAATACATCATCACCTGGAATTGGCGTGCAGCACTTCGCCAATTTATACTCCACAACATCCATATCTTCACCAATCAATAAAATATCTTCATAGCGGCCCTTCGCTTTACTGATCTCCTGCTCGATCGTTCTGACACTTGGAGCATGTTCGTTTGGTCTGGACTTAAGTGGTGATGAGGGTTTAAATTCTTTGAAGCGTTTTAAGTCATTTAATGTGATAATTGCTTTACCAATCCGATAGTGCAATTCGAATTGAGAAGTAACACTAAAGTAAGCTCGCATTTGCTCATATACCTGGCTGTTTGCATCAATTTTTAATTGTTTCAACTTTCTTATAAGGATTTCTTTGCCATCTTCGGCTATTTGCCGCTTATCCTCTTTCAGTAGTTCTTTAATTTTAGACTTTGCCTTTGGGCTTATCACAAAGCGAAGCCAGTCTTCCGTTGGCTTTTGTTTGGATGAAGTAAGAATTTCAATCTGATCACCGTTTTTCAGAACGTGGTTAATCGGAACTAACTTTTGATTCACTTTAGCTCCAATGCATTTAGCACCAATATCGGTGTGGATGTCAAAAGCAAAATCTAATGCTGTAGCTCCATTGGGCAGGGTTTTTAATTCTCCTTTCGGTGTAAAGACAAAGACTTCATCACTAAAAAGATTTCCTCGGAAGTCATCTACAAACTCAAGTGCGGTAAGGTCTTGCTTCTCCAGAAGCTCACGAACCCTTACTAGCCATTTCTCAAGATTCGATTCGTGATTGGATGCGTTGTCTTTATACTTCCAATGTGCTGCATACCCTTTCTCCGCTATCTCATCCATGCGCCTGGTGCGAATCTGCACTTCTACCCACTGCCCGTTTTTTGCCATTACCGTTGTATGCAAAGATTCATACCCATTTCCTTTCGGAGTGCTGATCCAATCGCGGAGGCGGTCTGGGTTAGGTGTGTAATAATCTGTAACAATAGAATATACTTGCCAGCAAAACGACTTCTCATGTTCCAGCGGGGTGTCAAGAATAACACGCACCGCAAACAGATCAAAAACCTCCTCGAAAGGAATATTTTGTTTTCGCATCTTGTTGTAAATCGAGAAAATTGATTTCGGGCGGCTCTTAATTTCATACTCGATGTTAAGTTTATCAAGTTCATCTTTTAAGGGCTGCACAAACTGCTTGATAAACTTATTCCTCGAAGTGCGAGACTCATCAATCTTATTGGCAATCTCCGTGTAGACGGGATTATCAGTGAACCGTAAGTATAAATCTTCCAGTTCCGTTTTTATGGCATTGAGACCGAGCCGATGGGCAAGTGGTGCATAGAGATAGATTGTTTCTGATGATACCCGTAACTGCTTATTGCGAGGCATGCTATCCAGGGTGCGCATGTTATGCAAGCGATCCGCCAGCTTGATCAAGATCACCCGAACGTCTTCCGATAAGGTGAAGAGCATCTTACGGAAATTCTCTGCTTGTGCAGATGTTCCGTACTCAAACACACCTTTAATCTTGGTAAGGCCATCAATAATCTTAGCTATTTTTTTTCCAAAAATTCTCTCAAGATCCTTCAGCTGAATATCGGTATCCTCCACTACATCATGAAGCAAGGCTGCAATGATGGAGGTAGTTCCGAGGCCTATTTCTTCAACACAAATTTCAGCTACAGAAAGCGGATGAAAAATATAGGGTTCACCTGATTTTCTGCGCATATCCTTGTGCGCCTCCATGGCAATAGTAAAGGCTCTTTTTATCAGTTTGGCATCCCCTTCATTTAGAATTGGTTTTGCCTTTCGCAGCAACCTGCGATAGCGCCCAATAATCTCCTTCTTCTCCTCAACTACATCTATTACCACCGGCTCTTTACTTTAAAATCGATTTTTTGAACATACCTTTAATCATAACGAATAATCCCTAAATTTGCACTCCCTTTAGTAAAAAAGCTTGTTTTTTTACTAAAAGGTCAATCAGCGGATGTGGCGTAATTGGCAGCCGCGCCAGACTTAGGATCTGGTGCCGCAAGGCGTGGGGGTTCGAGTCCCTTCATCCGCACTGAATCTGAACCCTCCTGTTGGTTTATCAAAAACTGACCGGAGGGTTAATTATGAGTAACACACATTAAACACAAAAACCTTGGATATCACACTAGACAAACAAAGCGCCACTGACGGTTTGATTAAAATTAAGCTAAGTGAAAGTGATTATCAACCGAAAGTAGAAGTAAAATTGAAGGACTATGCGCGAAAAGCCAACATCAAAGGGTTTCGTCAAGGCAAGGTGCCTTCCGGAGTAATCAAAAAAATGTTTGGTAAATCGATACTTGTCGAAGAAGTTAATCACCTGGTGTCGCATTCCGTATCTGATTACATCCGCGATCAAAAGCTTCGTATTCTTGGCGACCCCATGCCTAATCAAGAAAAGGCATTTACCATAGACTGGGATTCTCAACGAGATTTTGAATTCGAATTTCAAATCGGGCTGGTTGAAGATTTTACTGTTGATCTTTCCTCCAAGGTGAAGGTAAAATCACATTCCATTGAAGTAGACCAAAAGGTAGTTGACGAAACCCTAGAGGATTTAAAAAATCGTTTCGGTAATGTTAGTTATCCCGAGACCAGTGAGGCCGGAAACAATCTTTATGGTGAAATCTCCAAAAAAGGTGAGGAAGAGAAGAAGGGATCACTTATCGCTATCAACAAGGTTTCAAAAAAAGAACAACAAAAATTTATTGGTCTAAAGAAGGAAGATGTTCTTGATTTTGATATCGAAAAAATCTTTGAGGATACCCTGGCGATTGCCCAGGCGCTCAACATCACAGAAGAAGAAGCAAAAAACGCAACCGGTACTTACACCTTTAAGGTTACTTCGATCAGCCAGGTTGAGCCGGCTGAAATCAATCAGGAATTTTTCGATAAGGTTTTTGGTAAAGATGTAGTGACGAATGAAGCCGAGTTTCTGGATAAAATCAAAGCCACCATTGGCGAAAATTATAATCGCGAAACAGAACACTTGCTGGAGCATGAGATCCAACATTATTATGTAGATCATACTAAAATAAATATGCCCGAAGCCTTCCTGAAAACCTGGCTTAAGAACACAAGTAACGGGCAAGTAACGGATGATATTCTGGAAAAGGAATTTAATTCTTATAAAGAGTCCATTAAATGGGATCTGATAAAGAATAAAATTTCAGAAGAGAAAGAAATAAAGGTGGAAGGTGATGAAGTTCGTGAAAAAGCCAAGCAATTTATTATGGAGCAGTTTGGAGGCCCGGCCATTGCTGCGCAACTGGGCGACAAATTAAACGACATTGCGAATAATTATCTGTCCGGTCAGGATGGTAAGGGCGAAAATTTCATGAAGATCTATAACCAACTTCGCCAGGAGAAACTTATGAAAGTAATTAAAGAATCAATTACTATTGAAGAAAAAAAGGTGACACTGGAAGAATTCAAAAAACTTGCGGAACAGCACCGCCATTAACATAAAGAACCATTCTTAACCCACCTTGGTTATTAGAGAGCCTCATAGTAATGGGGCTTTTTTATTGAAATTTTCTTAGTAACATTGATGTTAGAAACAATAAAGTCAACCTGAAACCGACTTATCTAAAGTAGTAATCCAATAATTTTTAAAATAGCTATGTCACAATCCAATGAATTCAGAAAATATGCCGTGCACCATATGGGCATGAGCGGCAATGCGTTAGACAGTTACACTAAATACCTGAACGAAAACCCCTACACGGTTACAGGTATGACCCCCAACGTAGTGGAAGAACGTCAGATGAGAGCCACCGTTATTGATGTGTTCTCACGCCTTATGGCCGACCGTATTATCTTTTTCGGCACTGCCGTGGATGACTATGTTGCCAATGTTATTACGGCTCAGTTGTTATTCCTCGAATCATCAGATCCCAAAAAAGATATTATCATGTATATCAATAGCCCGGGTGGCTCGGTGCATGCCGGGTTGGGTATTTATGATACAATGCAATATGTTAATCCCGATGTGGCAACTATTTGTACCGGACTGGCCGCCTCCATGGGAGCTGTATTATTAGCAGCTGGCTCATCCAAAAAGAGATCGGCTCTTCCTCACGCCCGGATTATGATCCATCAACCATCGGCCGGCATGCAGGGAACTTCGCGCGATATGGAAATTTCATTGAAGCAAACCCTCGAACTGCGTCATGATTTATACACCATTTTGGCTAATCATACCGGTCAGACTTTCGAGAAAATTGATAAAGATTCCGATCGTGACTACTGGATGCGCGCCAAAGAGGCCAAAGAATATGGTCTGATTGACGAGGTACTCGAACGGAATAAGAAATAGGGATAAACCCTGAATTCAGGGTTAAAATGTACCCATTGAACCGGAATTGAAGATTAGCCGTTTCATGGGTACATTTGTATTTTAATACTCATTCTATGGCTGAAGTTACTTGCTCATTTTGTGGTAGAAATAAGAAAGATGTAGACCTGATGATTTCGGGCATACATGCCCACATTTGCGATAAGTGTGTAACCCAGGCAAACCAGATTCTGTCGGAAGAAAAGAAGAATAAAGTGGAAGTTGGGGCCCTCCCAAACTTTAAATTGATCAAGCCACGCGAGATTAAGAAGTTTCTGGATGAGTATGTGATCGGGCAAGACGAAGCGAAGCGGGTAATGTCTGTTGCGGTTTATAACCACTACAAGCGCCTGATGCAACGCAAGGTGGATACGGATATCACGATTGAAAAATCGAATATTATCATGGTAGGCGAGACCGGTACCGGCAAAACCTATTTGGCGCGAACTCTTGCGAAAATTTTACAAGTACCCTTTTGTATTGCGGATGCTACGGTGCTTACTGAAGCCGGCTATGTAGGCGAAGACGTGGAAAGTATTCTCACACGACTACTACAAGCTGCTGATTATAATACTGAAGCCGCAGAAAGAGGCATCGTATACATTGATGAGATTGATAAGATTGCCCGTAAGTCTGATAATCCATCCATCACCCGCGATGTAAGTGGCGAAGGTGTGCAACAGGCATTGCTGAAATTACTCGAAGGAACTTCTGTGAACGTTCCCCCGCAAGGTGGCCGTAAACATCCGGATCAGAAAATGATAACCGTGAACACAGAGAATATTCTGTTCATCTGCGGAGGTGCCTTTGAAGGAATTTCAAGATTGATCGGAAAGCGATTAAATACACAGCCTCTAGGATTTACTGCTTCCTCAAATAGTTTGAGTCCGGGTGATATTGACAAAGACAATTTACTTCAATTTGTATCGGCTCAAGACCTAAAAAGCTTTGGATTAATTCCAGAGTTGATTGGTCGCTTGCCCGTGCTTTCGTTTCTTAATCCATTAGATCATGATGCACTACGCAAAATATTGACGGAGCCTAAGAATGCGCTGATGAAACAGTATAAAAAACTGTTTGAAATGGAAAATATCGAGTTAGAATTTAAAGATGGAGCCATTGACTTTATCGTGGAAAAAGCGGTTGACTTTAAACTAGGAGCACGTGGCTTGCGATCGATCTGTGAGGCCATTATCAACGATGCTATGTTTGAACTTCCTTCTGATAAAACAACCGATAAACTTGTCATCAACCGCGCCTACGCGGAAGAAAAGTTCAACAAGTCGCATTACAGCAAACTTAAAGTAGCTTAAGCAATATTTTTCTTTTTAGGTATTCTGCAATGAGGCCAGCCGTATTTTCCGAAGCCGAGCCCGTATCCAAAATAGTATAAATACGATCATATTCTTGCCTAATGGCTGAACGATAACTGTTGTCATTAAGCAATCGCGTCAATTCATCTTGAATGGTTTGCCGGGTAGCCGCTGATTGTATCAGTTCTTTAATTACTTCCCTTCCCGCGATAAGATTAACCAGCGATATGTGTTCAACCTGCACCAGATAATTTGCGATCGCATATTCCAATGCACCCGTTTTGTAAACCACCACCTGAGGCACTTTAAAAATTCCAGTTTCGAGCGTGGCCGTGCCGGATGTTACAATCGCAGCATCCGCATGACTTAGCAGGTCATAGGTTTCTTCCTCAACAAACTTCACATTCTTCTTACCCATCAATGCCTGATAAAGATCTTTTGGAAGATTACTGACAGAAGCCACCACAAATTGAATTTCCGGATTGGCTTCAGCTATTTCAGCCATTAATGGAACAATGAGTTTTAGCTCAATCTTTCGACTACCAGGAAGCAAAGCCACTAATTTTTTATCCAGACTTAAACCCTGCCGGGACATAAAGTCAGCCGAGGGTTGAAATGCCTTGATGGCATCCAGCACTGGATTACCAACGTAATCAACTTCACAATCGTACTTCTTAAAGAAGTCCTTCTCGAACGGAAGAATAACAAAGATCCGATCAACGCGTGCTTTTAACTTCCATGCCCGACTGTTATACCAGGCCCATACTTTTGGTGGAATGTAATAAAAAACCGGTATACGTTGAGCTTTCGCAAACTTGGCAATCTTCATATTAAATCCGCCATAATCGATCAAGATGATGGCATCTGGCTTAAAGGCCAGAATATCTTTTTTGCAAAACGAAATGAATTGAAATATCTTATAAAGACTGGTTGTCAGAGAAATAAATCCCATAAAAGCCAGCTCGCGGTAATGAACGGACAGACTAACGCCCGCTTTTTGCATCTCATCGCCACCAAAGCCTTTAAAACTCGCACCCGGTTGTAACCCTTTTATGGATTTTATCAGGTTGCTTCCATGCAAATCGCCCGACCTTTCGCCAGCAATGATATAATACGTCACGAAAATCTAATTTGTTTGCTCTCCAAAATATTCAACATAATTTCGGGGAGTTTCATACAGACGAATAGAATGTAACTCACCATACTTACTGATGCTTGAGATTTTAGGAAAAAGTATTTTCCAGATTTCAATTACAAGATTTTCACAACTAGCCAGCTTGTCTTTCATAAAATCCACATCGAGGTTTAGGTTTTTATGATCAAGTTTATCCGTAACCTCTATCCGTATTAGTGTGCTCAGCTTTTTCAGATCAATCACAAATCCGGTGTCCGGATCGGGCGTGCCTTTTACGGTTACGATCAGGTCAAAATTATGGCCGTGCCAGTTCTCGTTGGCACAAGGCCCAAAAACTTCCTGGTTCTTTTCTTTACTCCAGGCCGGGTTATATAGCTTATGGGCCGCGTTAAAGTGTTCCTTTCTGCTTACGTAAACCATTTTTTTATAAACTTCTACAAATATACAATAGTCCCAAGACCGTTCACAGATAACAGTTTTATGTAAATTGCTAAAAAAAAGACCATGATTATAGTTACCGGGGCAGCAGGTTTTATCGGCAGTTATCTGATTCAGAGACTTAACCAGGATAATTTCAATGCGATTATAGCCGTTGATAAATTCGATAATGATGAAAAAAATAAAAACCTGGTTGGTTCAAAAATCAAAGAAAAGATAGACCGGGATACTTTTTTATCCTGGTTGGATAAAAATTATGAAACTGTTGAATTCATTTTTCACATAGGGGCTCGAACGGACACGACAGAGCTTGATACTTCCTTGCTGAACAAATTAAACACACAATACACCAAAGACATTTGGGTTCGATGCTGTAGGTATCAGATACCACTTGTCTATGCTTCTTCGGCAGCCACCTATGGACTAGGCGAGATGGGTTACGATGACAATGAACAACAAATATCTAAACTCAAACCTCTCAATCCTTATGGTCAATCCAAACAAGATTTTGATGTTTGGGCACTCGATCAAAAAGAGAAACCATTTTTTTGGGCAGGCCTGAAGTTCTTTAATGTTTATGGTCCTAACGAATATCACAAAGGGCGAATGGCTTCTGTTATCTGGCATGCGTATAATCAGATAAAAAAAACTGGTAAAATGAAACTGTTCAAGTCGCACAATGCAGCATATAAAGACGGAGAACAAATGCGCGACTTTGTGTACGTAAAGGATGTGGCTGAGGTATGCATGTTTCTGATGCACCACCGTAAAAATTCGGGTATTTACAATTTAGGATCCGGTAAGGCACGAACCTTCTTAGATTTGACCAAAGCTGTTTTCAAAGCGTTGAATAAACCGGAAGATATTGAGTTTATTGATACACCAGCTGATATCCGCGATAAGTATCAATACTTTACCGAGGCGAATATGGAGAAGTTAAAGGGAATAGGATTTGAGGGGCAATTTACATCTCTTGAAAATGGCGTTAACGACTACTTAGCTCAGATCAAAAAAAGCTAGGTATTATTTTTTCATTAGCTTAAAAGACCTCTCAAGGCCATCATCAAAATTTATTCGTAGTATGTACATACCTGAGGGAAGCTCGCTTACTTTATAGATAGTGCCCTCAATGGATAAATCTTGATACTTCCTTCCCCTCAAATCGTAAATTGTTATCTGAGTAGGTCTCCTGGTCGAGTCACCTAAATCCAATGAAAATTCTCCATCTGTAGGATTTGGATAAATGCCAATTGAATTATACCCTCTAAAATCTTCAGCTGCTAATACGACATCCTGAATTTTAAGATTATCAATTGCCCAACCCCATCCAACTTTGCTATTATCAGAAAAAAGTCTAAAACGTATATATACTTCGTCTCCAGCTGCAAATACGCTTAATAAATTGATCTGGTTATGCTTATAATAATTTAGCGTTCCGATTGCCCTAGAGTCCCCGTCTTTAATATTACTATTATAATAAGTCAGCCAGTCATTAAACTTTCTTGAATCATACCCAGGTATTAGCGGAACCCAAGTTTGTCCGTCATCCTTGGATCCTTCAACAATTACATAATCACCGAAAGCAGGGTTATTAAAATCATCTGCAGTTCCTGGCTCAATCAACACTACTTCATCAAAATCTAAAAAACTATTCTCTGCCTTTAGTTTGATAGGATACAGAAGAACATGACTATAGTTTGTGCCTCCTGTTTCACTTTTAACATAGGGATGCGGAGAATGAATAGCGCCATTGGTAAACCCAGCAGGAGTCAGTATATTAAAATCACCAAAAAACTCTTTCTGATCTGAATCAAGGGTTGACAAAAAAACATCCTTTACTTCAAAAGTTTTAACCTCTACAGTTGACAATCCGGTTGCAGGGAAAATGGCTATATTTTCCTGAACAGAAGCATCCGTAGCAATTATTCTATAGTTTATTTTATCCCCTTGTTTAATATCCATAGAGGATAAATCAAGTTTCAGTGTATAATTATCATTTGAAGAACTAACCATTTCCTCAGTAAAAAAAGAGCCCTCATTTATTTGGTACTCAAAGATTACATTCTGTATTCCGATATTGTCCTTGACAACAGCTAAAAGATCTAATGCTGGTTCGAACTGAATTATCTCATCCGGTGGAGTGTGGGAAATTGTAGGATTTATTACATCCGCACCAAAATAAAAACTTAAAAACTCCGCAGGCTCTGCCGGATAACGAAATGTTCTATTTAATACATCTTTCACTTCAAAATAATAACCAATTAAAGTTTCAGGAGTTGGGTTCACCAGTTGACCTTCAAAATAATTTACATCAAAAGATTCTGTCAATTGTAATTCATTAGATGTGAGAAAACCATCAAAAGAGTAATGCATTTTTATTGAAGAACTTTGAACGACTGTATCGCTAAAGACACCTAGTCTAAATTTAGTATCGGTTAGGTCCTCCTGATCTCCAATAAAATCGTGTTCCAAGAAAGTGTGAAGCCATCCCATTTCATAAAACATACCACGAACCAATGAACCGCAATCATGTGCCACTTTACCAAATTCAGCAAACGGAGTCATTAAAGAGTTAGGTGTGTCTGAATAGGTTCCCTCATCAAGATGAGAAATACTCGAACCAGGATTATAAGGACTTGGCGCATAAACTCTTGGATCAGCCGTGGTTGATGACAATAGTCTCGCTATTGGACTTAAAAAGGTAACGCTATTGCTGGTTATTTGATTACCCAACAACAATGATCCGTTTGTGAAGTCAACCAAAAACTGATCGGCACTATTCTGCAAGTAGGTATCATAGATTTTTGGGAGACCGTCATTTAAACCGTAGAGGCCATTTGAATTACTAACCCGAAACGTTCCTGAAAACCCTAATCCGTGACCCAATTCATGTAGCACAACTGTTACCAGGTCAAGTTTGTTTAACGGGCAATTGCCATCGGTACCAAAATACCAGTCCTCCCTTCTGCTATTAAATGTCGCTACAATATCTGCTTCTGTAGTGGGGTTGATATTTTGCCTGGCTAATTTTTCGGCAAGTGCGATCGGATACCACAAGTTGTTTATTGGCGCCCCTTCAAAATTTTTAACTTCAGTTGGTGTAACGAAAGCAAGTGTTGACACATTATCAAGAAATGCCCAGTTTGCAAAAATCTGAATTTTAACATCTGACTTAATTGTTCGTTCCCAAATATCAACAGCATATTGAAATGCATTCTTAGCCTCTTCTGTAAATCCGGTATACTTTACTGAAAAAATTGGCTCCACATCATTGGTTCTACCTGCAATAGCCTTTTTACGTAAATGGTTATTATTTCGATTGATTGAGATTTTCCCCTCCTGACTGAAATCAACTCCGCACGATATAGTCTCTCCGGTACGAATCTGAACCTGGCTTTGTGCATTGCCAAAAAACAGGAGGAAAGAACAACATAGCGATATAAAAAACCTATTCCTCATAACACATTTATTTCACACTTTATACTTACTTAAACTTAAGTTCATTCAGATAGTTTTCAAAATCAGTTGGTACATCTAATTTTTTAACCTCTTTCTCGAGTTGGCGTGTGTCATAGGACAGCAGTTTTAGACTAATGTTTGTCACACTCAAGAGTCTTTTTGCAGCATCTTGTTTTGACACAAGATTAAGCGCGTAACTTTTTGAAATAAACGTTTCAAAATCATGAACCTTTTTATAAATATTTCTCTTTAAAACCACCATTTCTTCTACAGGGTATGCACCTGAAGATGTTTTATAATAGACATATGCCTTTTCAAAGTTATTAAGCGCATAGGTTATGGAATCACCCAGCAAATGGGGCCCTACATAGCTTCCTCTTTTTGAATTTGACGGAGAGGCAGCACTCATTGGCTTTAAGTAAAGGACACTACCCCCACCTCCACTGGAGTACATATTTTGGGCCGCAATACTAGTGGAAAGAAAAATCGCTGAGCAAAAAATAAATAATACTTTCATTCTATTTTTTAAATTAACGAGGCACCTGTTTAAGTAACAGGTGCCTCGTTGGCTAAAGGAATAACTTACTATTGTCTTGTGTACGTATGGGTATTGTCATCAAAAACAGTGTCATCGCTTAATCGATAAATAACATAGTCATAGGTAAAGTTTCCGTCACATGCGGTATAAGTTCCACTTCCAACTGCATGTAAGGGACTACCTGAAGACGTTAATCCGATGGGTTGATCCGGAACTGTAATCGTATTACTGTTTGGATCAAATACAATGTAGATAGACGCTACTGAATAATCCCAGAAATTACTGACCACTATTGTATTTGGCTCAGTACCTGCTGCTAATTCAACATCATAAACGGCATATCCGGGTTCATCACAATCATAAACACCAACAAAGTTTTCCACCTCAAAAGGACAGTCGTCATCAACGATTGTATATGTATACTTCTTACCCACGAGACCCAATCCAGCAGTAACGCCACCGGAAACAGAAGTGATTTCGAAAGTAATAACCTTATTGCCTGAGGCAACTACGTTATTGATTGGAGAAACTTTAAAGGAAGCAAAAAAATCTCCCGCAGGAATTGTCAATGACTGACTGCCAATCAAATTAAAATCAGTACCCGCAGTACCCCCCGATACAGAAAAATCCACTGTAATGGCTTCGGTTGGTTTAGGACCTGCATAATGAACCTGAATTGTAGTCTCCGTGGTGGCATTTTCATTTACCGATGTGGCGCTTCCAGAAAACCTTGCGTGGAAGGGACCTTCAAAAACGGTTAATTCCTCTTCGCAGCTAACCATAAACAACGCACTGCTAAAGAGGGCTATTGAGGCCAGTTTATAAAATATTTTTTTCATCTCTTCAAAAGTTTAATTAATAACCAGGGTTTTGCTTACCCACCAAAGTTGGATTCTGTTGAATCTCTCGCTGGGGAATTGGCATAAGAGCATCTGTTGACTGCCAGCTTGTAGGATTTACTACGGACATAACGGCATCAACTCTTCCCGTTCTTATCAGGTCATTCCAGCGTTGGCCTTCAAAACATAACTCAACAAATCGCTCCTGTAAAATATCATCAAGGTCTACGCCAGCGATATCTGCTAACCCTGCTCTATTACGTATTGTATTTACATCATCATCCGCTTGTGCAGTTCCAAGATTTGCTTCGGCACGAATCAAATATAAGTCTGCTAAACGCAATACTATAGTTTGGTCAGTTCCTGTAGCACGGTCAGTGTATTTAGCCACCTGAAAACGTCCGTCTCCTACGGGCGCAACCATAGCAGCTCTGTCGTCACCGGGTTCAAAGGCCGCCTGTATCTGAGGGCTGGGACCATATTCGTAACGGCCATCGGTCCTGAACCAGAAAGCCATTCCGTTTTGATCCTGTACGCTGAAGAATACTTCAAACAAAACCTCCTCAGAATCGCCAGCAAAAACATCAGCATAATTAGCTTCTAGCGAATAGGGGCCATTTTGGATAATATCATTGGCGATAGTTCCTGCCGCTGCTTTATTGCCGCTATACAACTGAACCCTCGCCAACAGGGCTTTAGCAACCCAGTCGTTCGCTCTCTTATTATTTCCGTGATCTACACCCGCCAACAACGTAATCGCTTCATTCAATTCAGTAATCAAACTAGCATACACTAACTCTGCGGAAGTTCTGTCGATAGTTCTTAATTCTGTTAAACTAGAAGTAACGGCATAGGGTATTCCACCAAAGAGTTTAACAAGATCGAAATGCATGAGCGCACGTAAAAATTTAGCTTCACCAACAAATTGATTCTTGGTTGCCGCATCAATCTCTATTGTTTCGACACGTTCAATAACAACATTGGTTCTGTAAATACCCGCGTAATATGCTGCCCACAGGTTCTGTAAGGTTACGTTATTAGACAAAACTGCGTTGTTGTCATATTCTGCCACCGTTGGGAATGACCCTGTATGTACAAGTTCATCACTCAGTATACCCGTTGAACCAATGGTTTGATTGCCATACGCATCGGCACTTTGAAGTGCGCTGTATGCACCTAACAAAACCGATTCAGCATCTTCGGCAGAACTGATTACGATATCATCAGTAATAATATCGTAAGGCTCTTTCTCCAGAAAATCTTCACATCCAAAAGCTACAAAAGCCAGGAATATGGTTATTAATCGAAATTTTTTCATGTTTTTCATTATTAAAATCCAAGGTTAATACCGAACTGATACATCTTGCTTTGCGGGAACGTTAAAAAATCGGTTCCCTGAGCCGTGTTAGTATTTGCAAACACACTCACCTCCGGATCCGCTCCATTATAAGCCGTGAACGTTAGCAAGTTTTGACCTGTTGCATAGATTCTTGCACTTCTGAGTTTTGCCTTTGCAACTATGCTTTTAGGTATGTCATACGATAGTGTAATATTCTTCAAACGCATGTACGATCCGTCTGATAAGAAGCGACTGTTATCTGAGCCGTTAAGACCAGCAGCAGTAAGCGGCTTAGGAATATCTGTAATATCTCCAGGTTGTTTCCAACGTCTTAACATTTCTGTTGACATACCCCAGTTAGCAGCAGGGTTTGTCGTGAATTGCAACGTATTGTTGTAAACGTCAACACCTTGAACAAACTGGAAAAATACATCAAGGGTAATGCCCTTATAAGTAAAGGTATTCGTAACTCCACCCATAAAATCAGGCTGATAATCACCCAACACTGTTTCATCATTGATATTCACTACACCATCATTATTGGTATCTTGAAAAATAGACAAACCCGTTGCTGGATCAACCCCCAGGAACTTGAGTCCATAAAACGTATTAAGGGGTTTGCCCACTTGATAAATACTTGCAAAGCCGGATCTTACAAAATTTTGATCCACCAGCTTGGTAACTTCATTTCTTAGGAATGATACGTTACCATTGAACTTCCAGTTAAAGCCTGAAGTAGTATTGAGAATAGTTGCGCCTAATTCAACTTCAAAACCTTTATTTTCAATATCTCCTATATTATCCCAAACTCCATTAAAACCAGTTGACTGAGGGAGTGGTGCGAAGAACAAAAGATCTGATGTGGTCTTGTTAAAATATCCAACGTTCAGGTTAAGGCGGCTTTCAAACAGCGATAATTCCATACCGACATCCATGGTTGTGGTATTCTCCCACTTTAAATCAGGGTTTGCGATTTGGGTTGGAGCAAATGCTGGATTATCAAGATAATTAGCACCACCATCCCAAGCACCTACGTATCGGAAGTTACCAATCCCGTCATTTCCTGTTGTTCCATAGGATGCTCTTAATTTTCCTAAACTCAACCACCCAAAATTATCCATGAATGCTTCATCCGAAAAATTCCATCCTGCCGAAACCGCATAGAAAGTTGCAAACTTCTGATTTGCTCCAAATCTGGATGATCCATCTCTCCGTATAGAAGCTGATGCCAAATATTTTTCTTTAAACGCATAGTTAACTCTACCGAAAACCGAATTGATACTATAATCAACACGATTTGCATCACCATCATAAATTGTAGCAGCAGAGGTTAAATATGTCAACGACTCTTTAGCGAAACCATTACCTCTTACAATGCTCGTTATTTGAGTTCTGTCTTGCCAAGTTGCACCGGCAACAGCATTTACGCTGTGCATACTATTAAAGTTCCGCGCAAAGCGGAGGGTTGGTTCAATAATGTATGTACCAATTTGGCTATAGTTAAAATTGCCATCGCCAATAGGTCTTCCAATGGCTGTACTGGCGGGTGCGTAATGATCCTCAGTCAGTGTATTGTAGTCATACGAGAAGTCTGTTCTGAAATTAAGACCATCCATTATTTTAAAATCTGTATACAAATTACCTATGAATTTTTTAGTCTTATTGTCAAATCGAGGCAACAAGGCATCTCGTACAGGGTTGGTATTGAAGGATGGAAGAGCATCTACATACTCACCATTTTCGTCTGTCACAGGTCTTAACGGAGGAGTTAACACTGAGGCAGAATAAATTCCGTAGATGTTATTGTCATTCTGAATACGCTCATTCAAATCACTTGAAATTGAAAGACTTGTTCCAAAACTTAAAATCTCGGAAGCCTTATGATCAAGATTCAATCGCATAGTACCTCTTTGATAGTTTGATCCAATGATTGTTCCCTCTTCATCTCTATAACTACCACTTAAGAAATAGCGGGTCTTCTCATCTCCACCCTGCATATTTATTTGGTACTCACTTATCTTGGCCTTTCTAAACACCTCGTTAACCCAATCTGTATCAGTTTCGCCATCCCATCCAAAATAACCGCTATCCGCAAGGGGTGCTAAACCAGAATTTACGCGTGCCTCATTTTTGATATCAACCCATTCGCGTGAACTTACAATATCAACCGTGTTAGTGGCTTCTGCGAATCCTGTCCATACGTTAAGGTTGATTGACTCGTCCTGAAAAAAGTTTACACTTTTTGGTTAGAAGTCCTGATTCAAATTTACACTTTTTAGTTAGTCCTGAAATCGCTTTACATTTGATTACCGGATGAAGCGGAAGCGGGCAATGCTGAGGAGCAACCCGCC
>JBGSTJ010000008.1:0-208803 GCA_041736555.1 Cyclobacteriaceae bacterium | reverse complement strand
TAGAAGTTATCAGGCGGCACGCGATCTGATAACTGAAAGTGGGTGAAGAGTTTTTCTTCAAAAGCTTTTCGTCCTTGCATATGCAAAGATAATTTTCATCACTATATTTATAAAGTAGTCGTGCAACATGCACAAAATGCATGTGCCATAGCGCTGGTTCAGTGTTGCATTGTATTTTTAGTTTTTTAATTTCGTTCGGTGTCGTGGTACAAAACGCAGCAGGTCGCTAAAACCATTCGTTCCTCCTGTCAGTAAAAGATGAACAACCGGATACCCAATATCTGTACAAAACAATGCAAGATTCATCCGGCATTACGTTCGTTGATACGGCATATCGTTATTATTGAAGCTGATTTCGGCAATAATCCTGTTAGCATAGCGGGTAATTATATGCCCTCGCCCGACCAGGCAATGTTCATCAATCTTTATACCCGGCTTAAATCTAAAAAATCAGGCGAGAACAAGTTCAATACCGTTACCTCTTGTACATTGATGGGGGCACAAATTACTCCCTTCAAACTATTGGTAGAAGAAAGCCATAAAACCGTATCAATTATTTTTCAGCCTGGAGGGCTTAACCGGTTTTTGAATATTCCGATGACAGAAATATTTGACAATGGTTACAGTGCCAGAGAAGTTGTAGGCAGGGAGATAGAAGAACTTTTAGACAAATCTCACGACACGATTTCTTTACACGAATTGGATAGTATTGTACAGACCTATTTTCTCAGAAAACTATCTCAGGTAAAAGAACCGTTGCCCATTGATTTTGCCCTGCAACACCTCTTGACAAACTACAATACGAATATGGACATGATTGCAGGAATGGCTTGTATGAGTATCCGAAATTTTGAGCGAAAATGCAAAGAACGATTAGGTATGCCTGCCAAGATGTATGCACGCATAGCCAGATTTCATAAAGCCTATAAAATTCTCGAGAGCAGACCAATCATCTCCTGGACAGATTTGACATATGAAGTAGGATATTACGACCAAACACACTTTATCAAAGATTTTAGGGAATTTGCCAAGCTTACACCTACGATCTTACACAAAGAATTATCGGACGAACATTTACAGTTTCAGTTGGATTGGGACAAGATTTGATTTTGTCGTTTTTCTACTATCACAGCTTTTTCTCATAGATAGCTTTGCAGAAACAAAAATGACGAAATATGAGAAAAATAGTTCTATACGCATCCATTGCGTTTTCAAGCGGATTGTTTTTTACCAACATCTACAATTCCATAGTTAATGCAGCCAACTGGGAAAGCAATATCCCTCAATCCATAACCGCAACCCGGGATTTTTTTGTAGTTGCCAATCCGGGGACTTTCTTTCAGTTGATAGACCCAACAAATATGCTTTTGATTGTAGTGGCATTGATTTTATTCTGGAAAAAAGCTTCTTCCATTCGGTTGTTTTTGGGTATTGCTTTACTTTGTTATGTGTCATCTATGATTTTAACCTTTACCTATTTTTATCCCAGAAATGAAGTGATGTTTCTTTCAGAACAACTTCCCGGAACAGATACACTCAAAAAGGCGGCATCTGAATGGGGAAGAATGAATTGGGTAAGGTCTTTAATATGGCTAACAGGTCTTGTCTGTTCTTTCTTAGCTTTGGACAAAGCCACTTCAAGCACACAAAAACTATCTTAGAAAGAATCTACTTAAAACACTATCCAAAACGAAAAGACAGCCGCTAACAATTAGCTATTTGGCTGGGTGAAGTGTAAGTATATAGTTTTATCTTCGCTATTACGTTTGGTCACAGTGGATAGATACGTTTTCTAAAGCCAGCCACCGCAATTAGCCAAACGTTGTTCATAACCTAAAAATAGAACAACGACAATAATGAAAAAAATAAAATTGAGTAAGACGCGATTTACAATTATTTTAATTGTATCGATTTTCATTTCTAGTTGCGCACAGCAAACAAAGGAAAAAGAACTGAATATTGAAATTGATATTTCAACGCTCGAAAAAGAAATTGAATTACGCCTTCGCGAATACGAAAATCATTTACAAAATGGAGATTCAATTGCCTTGGGAGATATGTATATGATAGATGCTGAAGTTTTACCTTCTACTGTAGGTAGGGAAAATATTATGAAGATTTTTGGAAGAATGATTCGAGATAGTATTGCTGGTTCAAGTTTTAAAACCACAAAATTATGGGGAAATGACCAATTACTTGTTGAAGACGGAATAGGAACTTGGTCTCATAAAAACGGAACAGTTGTAAGTCGTGGCAGATATTTATTGGTTTGGAAAAAAGATGACGGAAAATGGAAAATATTACGAGATACTTGGTTTCCTGAAAAGAAAAGAAAAGTAAATTGAAAACCGTATGCACAATAAAACCAACTCCAATCGCACAATCCAAAGAAAATAGTTTGGCTATATTTCGAAATAATCAGAATCATATGCATGAACCATTAGTAAGGTAGAGAACAATTCTCTCGTACGAGTGTATATTACATTAGAACTGACGGCTTATGCTAGAAATAACCATTGAGGCAAGAAAAGCTTCCATTGCCCCGGGCATGGAAGTCCGGAGAATATTACCCTTTCGACTTAAGAGAATGGTGGGGCCATTCATTTTTATGGATCATGGCGGGCCTATAGCTTCCATGCCTGCTACGGTACAATCACTTGATGTTCTTCCGCATCCACATATTGGGTTGTCAACAGTAAGCTATTTGTTCGATGGCAAGGTGACTCATCGCGATAGTCTGGGTGTAGAGCAGATAATAGAACCCGGTGAAGTAAACTGGATGACTGCCGGAAAAGGCATTGCTCACTCCGAACGTTTCGAAGATCCTAACGTTTGGGCAGCAGGTGGTTTTGAAATGATTCAAACCTGGGTGGCACTTCCTGAAACTGCAGAAGAATCGGATCCTGCTTTTGCCAATTATAAGAGAGACCAGCTTCCTGTTTTTACAGACAAAGGAATATGGATGCGATTAATTGCCGGTAGTGCTTTTGGTTTAACGAATGATGTGGAGACACATTCACCACTTTTTTACATCCATGTAGTGCTGGAGAAGCAAGCCAACTTAGGGTTACCAAAAGAACATGAAGAGCGTGCCGTTTATGTGGTTAAGGGAAGTATTGAGTTTAATGGCAGTAAATACTCTTCAGGTCAGATGCTGGTGGTCAAGAAAAATTCAGAGCCAACAGTCCTGGCTCTGGAGCAAACAACATTGATGTTACTGGGTGGAGAACCTTTGGGTGAGCGGTTTATTTGGTGGAATTTTGTTTCATCAAGAAAAGAAAGGATTGAACAGGCAAAATCAGATTGGCAGCAGGGCAAAATAATTCTTCCACCCAATGATAACAAAGAATTTATTCCATTACCGGAAGATCGTTCGCGCCCGGCAGCAAGTCCAGCGCCTGAACCATTTTCGTGATTGTAATCATCTGGAACAGAATGACCATCTTGCAGAAAAATTAATATCCTATCCATCACCATGAGCGAATCAGCTATCCTTTGGACCAGTTTTAGTCTTTTTGTAATGGGTATGTTAGCCTTAGACCTGGGTGTGTTTCATCGTAAATCACATTCGGTTTCTGTCAAAGAGGCACTGACCTGGACTGCGGTATGGATAACCCTTTCCATGATATTTAATCTTTTTGTATACTACTACTTTGGCAAGGAGAAGGCACTTGAATTTTTTACCGCCTACCTCGTAGAGAAATCACTAAGCGTAGACAATATTTTTGTCATGATCATGATCTTCTCGTACTTCAGCGTGCCCGATTCCTATCAGCACAAAGTACTTTTTTGGGGAATTTTCGGGGCGCTCGTCATGCGTGTTATTTTCATTTTTGCGGGCATTGAATTGATTCATAAATTTCATTGGCTGATTTATATCTTCGGTGGATTTTTGGTAGTGACCGGGGTGCGCATGGTTATTGGCGAAGATAAACCGATAGAACCTGAGAAGAATCCACTTGTAAAATTGGTGCGCAGGATATTTCCTGTAACCGATTCATTTGAAGGGGATAAATTTTTTGTTAAGAGAGATCATAAAACGTGGGCAACACCCTTGTTTATCGTTGTCGTTTTAATTGAGGCTACTGACCTGATCTTCGCAGTAGACTCCATTCCTGCCATTATTGCGATATCAGATGATACATTTATTGTGTATACGTCCAATGTGTTTGCCATTCTTGGTTTGCGATCTCTTTATTTCGCGCTTTCAGGCATCGAAAAGTATTTTGTATATCTCAAGTATGGGTTAGCTACCATTCTCGTGTTTGTTGGAATTAAAATGTGTATCGTGGATTTTTACAAAATCCCTGTCGAGATTTCATTGATTGTGATTTGTTTCTTGCTCGCTATTTCTATGATTGCGTCTGTACTGGTAAGGAAGAAAACAGAAGTTTAATTCACAGGTATTAAGACTTAAGTATAAAAAAATTATGTCAAGTACGTGATCGTAAAAAAGATGTTAGATTTTTGCAATCAGCAGGAAAAAATGGTTCGACAGTTCGCCAAGCATAAGAATCTATATTACGTTTTAGCGCTAAGTATTTTTATCTCATCCTGTGCAAATGATGAGGATACAATTGCGCCCACAATTTCCCCTAAGCTGACGGCTTATAACCAGCGAGTTGTAAATTATTTTAAAGAAGTTGCATTAGGATTTGAGTTTGGTAATGCAAGTGAAATTACGCGCAGATGGGAAGGTGGCATGAAAATATTTGTTGGAGGGAATCCTTCAAATGAACTGATCTCGGAGTTGGACAAGATAATATCGGAGCTTAATGATTTGTCAACAACTCAATTATTCAAAATTGAATCTGTTAGTGATACCCTTCAGTCTAATTTTTATATTTATTTTGGTTCGGGCAATTCCTACGCAACTATTTTCCCTTCACAGGCAAGTCTTACGGCTTCCAACTTTGGGCTGTTTACTATTTATTGGGATGGGAACAATGAACTCTTTCGGGGGAATATGTATGTAGATATTTTCAGAACCAATCAAACGGAACAAAGACATCTCTTGCGAGAAGAACTTACCCAATCACTGGGTTTAGCCAAAGATTCGTCCTTATATCCGGAAAGTATTTTCCAGCAAGCTTTTTCAACAAAAACAACCGAGTATGCACAAATTGACAAAGATGTGATTCGTCTTTTGTATCATCCTCAAATGACTGTTGGATTAAACAGGAATGAAGTTGATGCTGTATTAAAAGAGATTTTATTAGCGGAACAATAAAATACTCACTACCAAAAAACAGTATACAAAGCAATCAGAATTCCGATGATGATAAGGGATCCAAAAATGAATCCTGGATTTACCTTGAAGAGTTTAACATCCACGGCCATCTGCTTCTTAGGATTCGTTTCGGGTTTTAGTAAACTCATGATCACCATGATAAAAATAATCAACCCAAACGTGATGGACATCCGGTCGAGGAATGGATAATCCGGAAACCAACCGTGGGTCCACACTGGAAGAAATTTAAGAATAGCCGAGATTGGAATTGTAAGTAAAGCACCTGTCATGGCTGCCGCTGCCGTTGTTCGTTTCCAGAAAAAGCCCATCAGAAAAATTGCCAGTACGCCAGGTGAAATGAATCCTACATATTCCTGAATAAACTGATAAGCCTGATCCAATGTTTTTAATGCCGGGGCGACAAACCCTGCAATCCCAATGGAAATGATTACTGCCCAGCGACCGATCCGCACTAGTTTCTTTTCATCAGCATCCTTGTCAAAATACTTTCTGTAAATATCCAGTGAAAAGATAGTGGAGATACTGTTAGCCTTGCCTGCCAACGAAGCCACGACCGCTGCCGTGAGTGCAGCAAAGGCAACTCCCTTTAATCCGGCTGGCAATAAATTCATTAAAGTAGGATAGGCATGATCTGGTTTCAATACGCCCAGTTCATCCACCATCTCCGTTTGAAACATACCTTGCTGATACAACACATACATGGCAATGCCCGGCAGTACGGCAATCAAGGGAATCATTAATTTTAAAAAGGCCGCGAACAGCAATCCTTGCCGTGCTGTTTTTAAATCAGCACCCAGCGCGCGTTGGGTGATGTATTGATTGCAGGCAAAATAGTTGAGGTTGTTGATCCACATTCCACCAATTAAAACTGACAAACCGGGCAAATCTTTATAATAATTATGATCCTTATCGAGAATCATATGAAAATGACTTTCAGCATTCTCTTTTAACAACACCAGCCCCTTCCAGGCATTACTGCCAAAACCAAATTTTTCAGAGAGGAGGGTAAGTGCCAGATAGGAAGTAATCAATCCGCCAATCACCAGCACGGCCACCTGAATTACATCGGTGTAGCCGATTACTTTCATACCACCCAGCGTTACCACAATTGCGAACACACACAATCCAGCAATACAAAGCTCAAAAGATAAATTAGAAATCGAATTAATAGCAATCGCTCCGAGGTAAATGATGGAGGTAAGATTAACAAAGACATAGACGAGTAACCAGAAGATGGCCATCACCGTGCTCACCTTGTCGTTGTAACGTTCGGCAAGAAATTGAGGCATCGTGTAAATCTTATTCTTCAGATAAAGAGGAATAAAAAATACAGCAACGATAATGAGTGTGGCCGCGGCCATCCATTCATAAGTTGAGATGGCCAGGCCGATAGCAAATCCTGAACCTGACATGCCTATAAAATGCTCGGCAGAAATATTGGATGCAATGAGGGAGGCCCCAATGGCCCACCAGGTTAAGGAACCTTCTGCAAGAAAAAACTCGCGTGCAGAGATGGATATAGATCGTTTCTTATGATAGACATAATATCCGTAGCCAAAGATCACGATGAAGTAGCCGAAGAAAACAACATAGTCGGCTGTGTGAAGGGTATTCATCTCAGCCGACTATGGGTTGGTGCATCTATGAATGGAATTATTAAAACTTCAATGTAGGTGGAAGATATTTTGCAACCAGCTCTTCGTAATAAGGTTTTAACTCCTTCCAGTTAGGTGGAGTTGGATTCTTGGAGTACAGATCGTAGGGATTAAACACCTTTACCCACTTAAACATCTCGTGATCGTGATCATCCATCAAATGATCATAGGCGTTTTCACGATGTTGCGAATAGAAAGAATGATACCGTAACATGTATAACCCTTGTTCCGGTAACCGATCTTTCACCATATTATACACGTACTCATCGTGCCCCCACGACATGTGTACATTACGTAAACCACAATTGGGTGTGTACACACCATATTTGGTATTGTATGTTGGATTCGTATAATCTGGATTATTCACAAAAAATTCAGGATAGACGATTTTATCGGAATACGCACATCCTACCGGGAAGGTATCACCCACAACCGCCCATTGAGGTTCACCAAAAAGACAAAGAACTTTACCCATATCGTGCAGCAGACCTACCATCACCATCCAGTCGGGGTGACCATCTCTGCGGATGGCTTCGGAGGTTTGAAGCAAATGTTGAAACTGATCGAGGTCGGTGTCAGGGTCGGAATCGTCTACCAATTGATTTAAAAAATCAAACGCACTCCACACGGGCATTTCTTTTTTGTTGAACGCAAGAAACTCGGCCCGCTTCTGCATCACAAAATCGTACGTCTGATAGGTATGATTGAGCCGATAGAATTCACGCACGGTGTCGCGTTGGGGGTCATCGTAGTTGCGATATTCCTCGGTTGATTTCGAAGTGGCAATGTTTTCCGGATCGGGATATCTCCGGAGGAGATCCTCCTCCCATTCATCCAAACTCTTCAGGGGCACGGCTTCAAACTGATTTTTCATGGTTTGTTGTCTGAATTCAACTATGAATTTAGGGCTTTTTTCCTGATTTCTTCCAAAGAAAATTTGTAAACGGAACTTTAACAGGATGAAGTATAGACGCCATAGGGGCTCACTACAACTTTTCTGCGATTCAATACATCGTATCTCCGGCTGAGGTCTGAACACTTTTGAAACAGAGGTCTTTTAACCACTTTTAATTTGTAATCCACCCATATGCTACGCAATTACCTTAAAATCGCCTTTCGCTCTTTGTGGAGAAGTAAGGCACACTCACTAATAAATGTGTTGGGGTTAAGTCTGGGTATTGTTTGCTGTATACTCATTGCCCTATTTGTTAAAGATGAATTGACGTTTGATCGGTTTCACAGCAAATCAGATCGGATTTACAGGGTTTATGCCCGCGAAGATTGGGGCGAGAACCAACAATTCTTCAATACGGTTACTCCCTTCCCCATGGGCCCTACACTGAAGGAAATTTTCCCTGAAGTTGAAAGCCAGGCACGTCTGTTGAATATAGGAACTCAGGTGAAAGTAGGTGATGATATCTTTAGTGAGCAGGCTACGATTGCCGGAGAGAATTTTTTCGAAATCTTTGACTTTGAAATTAAAGCGGGCGAACGCAACGCGTTGCATGAGCAAAGTGCTGTGGTGATTACGCGAGCAATGGCACAAAAGTATTTTGGTGAAACAAATCCGATTGATAAATCTATTTCTCTTCAGATTGGTGAAAACTTTGAGGAGTTTACCGTCAAAGCCGTAGCCACAGATTTGCCAACGAATTCCAGCATTCAGTTTAAGATTCTGATCTCGGATCTCAATTTTCCAAAGCTGATCGATCATCAGACGCTAACATCGGCCTGGTTTAATATTAATCCGGAAACCTATGTACTGTTGCGTGAGGGAACAAGCGTTGCAGATGTTGAAAGTAAATTTCCATCGGTATTTCGAACCATACTGGGTGAAGAAGACTACAAACAAAGCAAGTATGCACCGGGCCTTCAGCCGCTAACTGATATCCACCTTAATAAGGACTATCCAATCGGTATTGCACCCGTAAGTGATCCAAAGTACAGCTACATCCTGCTTGCAATTGCGATCTTAATACTCTTTGTCGCTTGCATTAATTTTGTCACGCTCTCTATTGGTCGCTCGATGAAGCGTGCACGTGAAGTGGGTATACGCAAAGTAGTAGGTGCTGCGCGCAAACAACTCATTGCGCAGTTTATTGGTGAGGCAGTGATTGTTACCGTAATCGCACTGTCATTGGGAATACTGCTTTCGGTATTATCTCTACCAGTATTTAATGATCTTGCTGGCAAGCAACTAGTTTTAGTATGGAATGGATTCATGGCTTTATTAATTCTTTTATTGATTGTCATCATTGGGCTGATGGCCGGCAGTTATCCTGCGTTCGTTTTATCCTCCTTTAAACCCATTGAAATATTAAAAGGCCACATCAGTTCCGGCAATAACAAACAAATGGTTCGTAAAGTGTTGGTGGGTGTGCAATTGGTACTTTCAATTTTTCTGGTTTCCAGCACCTTGATCATGCAACAACAATTACATTTTTTGCAGAATAAAAGCCTGGGGTTTAATAAAGAGCAACTGGCAGTGGTAAGGATTAACGTAAACCGGGATGGTCGCCTGACGGAACGAATAAAGAAAGGCTTTGAGCAGGCCGAACAATTTAAAGTTGAACTCGGTAAAATTCAGGGTATTGCAGGAATCTGTGCAACTTCACACGATTTTGGTAAAGGCGGATGGACCAGTGTTGGGTATACAGATGATCAGGGTACCTATCGCAATTTTTCTTTGAATGTTGTTGATGACGAGTATATACCGGTCATGAAGATGGAGATGAGGTGGGGCCGGAATTTTTCTGATGAAAATCCTGCGGACGCGAGAAGATCTGTTTTGGTGAATGAAGCATTCGCCAAAGAATATGGCTGGACCGATCCGGCAGGTAAACGAATTCCGGGAAAAAACTTTGCCGACCATGAGGTGATTGGAATTGTAAAGGATTTTCATTTTTCATCACTCTATACTGCCGTGCAGCCGCTGGTGATTGTTCAAGATCCGGCAATCATATTAAGTGGTGTTGAGAATATCAATATTGATAACAGTCCATTGCCTAAACTCATGTTACGGTTGCGAGCTGAAAATATGGCAAGCACACTCGATCAGGTAAAAAACACCTGGGATGTTATAACAGGCGGGGAGGAGTTTGTTTTTAGTTTTGTTGACGAGGCATTACAAGCACAGTATCGCAGTGACCTTAACCTGGGCCGGATTGTCAGCATTGCTACCCTGCTGGCTATGGTGATTGGAAGCCTGGGTTTATATGCGCTCGCTTCACTGGCCATGCAAAACCGCACCAAAGAGATTTCGATCAGGAAAGTAATGGGGGCTACTGAACAATCGCTGCTTGTATTGTTATCCAAAGACTATGTGCTGCTGATTGGGCTGTCATTGTTGTTGTCTGTGCCCATTACATGGTATATGATGAGTACCTGGTTGCAATCCTTTCAGTACCGCATTGAGGTAAGTTGGAAAGTGTTTGCATTGGCGGGAGGTTTGTCGCTGATGATTGCTTTGATTACCATCAGTTATCAGGCAATAAAAACCGCCTGGACTCGCCCGGCTGAAACCCTCAAATACGAGTAGCAAGGAAAACAGATGATTTCTTTTACAAAAGTGTAACAAATGTTCTATTTTCGAGTATATTAGTTTTACAAAGTATATAGATATAGACTCGAAGCATGAAAAAAGAATACCTCGGAGAATTTGAAGAACTGGTGCTTACCATGGTGGGCATACTGCAGGAAGATGCCTATGGAAACGCAATTGTAAATGAAATCAAAGAGCGACTAGGTCGTGAGTCAAATTTAAGTGCAGTGCATGTTACCCTTTACCGGCTCGAAGACAAGGGGTATGTGAAGTCGAGCATGGGCGGTGCCACCAAAGCTCGAGGTGGTAGACGGAAACGGATCTTTACGATTACCAATGCCGGACTAGCCATGCTGAGGTCTATGAAAGAAGCCCGTGTCGATTTATGGAAACTGGTACCTCGTCTTAACTATGATTTGTTATGATTAAGTGAGTACTATGATTATCAAATGCTATGATTGATGAACGTTACAAATATTCTGAGCTAACCGGAAAAATTATTGGATGCGCAATAGAAGTGCATAAGTACCTGGGTAATGGATTTCAAGAAGTAATTTATCAACGCGCTTTGGAAATTGAAATGAAAATTCAAGGATTGAGTTTTGCCCGCGAATTCGAAATGCCCATTCATTACAAGGATTGTGAAATTGGTTCGAGAAGGGTCGATTTTTTTGTAGAAGACAAAATTATGGTTGAATTGAAAGCTGTTATTAAGCTTGAGGATGTTCACCTCGCACAAGCCATCAATTATTTAGAAGCTTACAAAATGGAGGTGGGTCTTCTGATCAATTTTGGTAGTCGCAGTCTGGAATTTAAACGTGTTATGAAGCCGGGATCGATTATTTCATAAGCATGGAACAATCTAATCATAGTCCATCGGATAATCAAAGAAATCATAGTTTAGACAATTGGCTTCGATTTCTTGAGAGATTTTGCCCTTCAGATTTATATGAAGGGATTGAAGGTGATTTGCTCGAACAGTTTGAGTTGGATGAGCAACGAATGGGTATAAAAAAAGCTAAACGAAGATTCATCTGGCAGGTAGTAAAGTTTTTACGACCGGGTATTCTTTTAAGAAATCGGGTTACCATAAATCTAATTAACACCCTTATGATCGGAAATTATTTTAAGATTGCCACCCGCAATATTCAAAAGCGAAAGTTCTATTCGTTCATCAACGCCTTCGGACTTAGCATCGGCCTCGCGTTTTGTATGCTCATCTCGCTTTATATTCAGGATGAAAAGGAGTTTGATCAGTTTCATGCCAACAAAAATGATATCTATCGTATTGAAGAAAAAAGTTTTGATACATGGAAGCACGATTCTCCCGATCCGTATCGAAAGTCTGCATGGTTACAAACAGGTCTTGCGCCAACTCTTAAAGAAGAGCTACCGGAAGTTCAATATACCACCCGGTATAACCGTGGTAATCGGGGTATTTTCAGGTATGAAGAAAAAGTGTTTACCGAAGAGTTAACGTATGTGGATGCCGATTTCTTTAAGATGTTTTCGTTCAACCTGGTGCAAGGTAATCCGGATCGGATTTTTATGGACAAATCAGAAATTGTTCTTACCCCGGCCATTGTTAAAAAATATTTTGGTAGCGATGATCCGATTGGAAAGACGATTCGCATTGATAACGAAGGTGAAAAGTCGTATACGGTAAGCGGTGTAATTGAGCCAGCCCCGGCCAACTCCAGCATTCGATTTGAAATTCTGCTACCACAAGAAAATAGAAATTACTACGATCGGAATTTAACGAATTGGGGAAACTTCAATACCCCTACGTTTGTTCAGCTTGTTCCCAACGCTGAGGTAACCACATTCAAAACTAATCTTGATAAAGTAGTAGACAAACACATGAGCAAGCGGTTGGAAGAGTGGCGCAAGGAGGCAACAGTTCCTATTCCGACTGAGGCTAAAATGCTGGAATATACCTTTACAAAATTGCCCGATCTGCATTTGAAAAAGGAAATCAGTTGGGAGAAAGTTAGTGATCCCCAGTACTCCTGGATACTGGGTGGCATAGCGGTGCTGATCATGCTCATTGCCTGCATTAACTACATTTCACTTTCCCTTACTACTTCGGCTTCGCGTAGAATTGAAGTGGGGGTGCGTAAAGTAGTAGGAGCACAGCGTAACCAACTCGTCTATCAGTTTAGTTTTGAATCTCTCATCCTTGCGTTTGCCTCCATGGTCATTGGCTTTGGGTTGGTTGTTTTGTTTTTACCGACCTTCAATGAATACACCAGCAAGGGTATTGTGCTTACTGCCAGTAAAACGCTTCAGTTAGTTTCGATTGGCCTTCTGCTAACAACTATTGTAGGTTTGTTGGCAGGAAGTTATCCTTCGCTATTTCTTTCGCGCTTTATGCCAGCGCAGGTGCTTAAAGGGGGCTTTACCTCGCGCTTACAAGCTGGTTTTACGAAGCCACTGGTCGTGCTGCAATTTGCATTGTCAGCATTTCTTATTATCAGTTCCGTCATGATGTATCGACAGATGCATTTCATTACTACGAAAGACCTGGGCTATACGAAAGATCAGGTGCTTGTAATACCCACACAAACAGGGTGGAATGCAGAGGCTGATAAAGTCGTAGCGCAATTTCGTACCCGGGCACTTGCTGATCCAGCCATACTTTCCGTGGCGGGAGTAAGTTCTTCCTTTAATCAAGGCTATTCCCGGTATGGCTTTAAAATTAAGGATGAACAGAAGTCTGCTTATGTGTATGCTGCAGATCCCTACTATATCCCCACACTCGACCTTGAAATTTTACAAGGGCGCAATTTTGATGCGGCTATCGCTGCCGATTCGAATACAGTTATTGTTAACGAATCGCTCGTGCGCGATATGAAATGGACTGACCCGCTTAATGAATATTATAATTGGCGCGAAGATACAGTAGGGCAGGGCGCACGTGTGATTGCCGTGGTGAAAGACTATCACTTCCTTTCGCTGGAGCAAAACTTCGAGCCTATGTTCCTGAGTATGGATAAAACTCATGTCGGGTACCTCACCACCATGCTGGTGCGCCTTTCATCAAAGGATCTAACAGGTGGCTTGGAGAAAGTAAAGAGGATGTGGAAAGATCTTTATCCTGACAAGCCTTTTGACTATAGCTTTCTGGATGACGATGTAGCGAAACAATACCAGAGTTATCAGCGGTGGATGAGCATCATGGGACTGGCGACCGGGTTTGCCATTCTTATTTCCTGTTTAGGGTTATTTGGCCTCGCTGGAATTAATGCGCTCAATCGCACCAAAGAAATTGGAATCCGGAAAGTTATGGGGGCCGACCTGCCCGCAATTTTTATTTTGTTGAACCGTCAATTTATATTCCTGGCGGCAGTGGCGTTTAGTCTCGCGGCTCCGCTTTCGTGGTGGTTTATTACTACGTGGTACTTAAAGGACTTTACCTTTAAAGTGCCCGTAACGTGGCAACTCTTTGCAATGAGTCTTGGAGCAGGTTTATTAATTGCTTTATTAACCGTAAGCTATCATGCCATTAAAGCAGCGCTGATTAACCCGGCTGAAACCCTGAAGTATGAGTAAAGATGGATGCTGAAACTGGTTTCTGGTTTCTCGCTGCATGTTGCTGGAAGATCGGGTTAGAACAAATTCCCTGAATTTTATGGCAGGCCATAGCAGAAACAACCATGCTGCTATTGGTAATTATATATTTCAACTGTAATGCTTTTTATTGAAACAATTACCTTGTAGGATAATCTGAACGATGATTGAAAATTTCAACCATACCATCAACCACTGGCTTTCGGAATTAGATAGATACAGTTTTACCGAATTATGTTCAAAGCCTTCAACCGGTGCCTGGTCGCTTGGACAATTGTATAGGCACCTGATCAATGAAGCCATTTTTTATAGAGAACAAATAGAAATCTGTGTCAGATCAAACGATCACTCAAATGAAGAAGCTTCGGCTGCCGGGAGAGAAATGCTTATCAATAATGAGTTTCCGAATGAAATAATTGAAGGTGATCCTGCCAATGCCTTTATTCCACAGCCTGAAAGTAAAGAAAAGCTAGTACAGGATTTAGCCTTGTTAAAAGAGCAAATGAATCAGGTGGCTCTCATGATTCGGGAGACCTCGTTTCATGGGAAAACAAAACACCCCGGACTAAACTATTTCAGTGCTGCAGAATGGCTTCAATTCGCAGATATGCATTTCCGCCATCACCTTCGTCAAAAGAAAAGAATTGATCAGTTTTTAAGCAGTCGCTGATAGCAAATGAAGAAGAAAAGTTTTGTGGGATTGTGATCTGCTGACATACTGTTGTCAACGATAGCAGTTTATTTGCTGGTATAAATAACTGAAAATCATGAAGCAACCACTCTTTATTACCAATACAATTGTTATACAGGCTCCGGCTCAAAGTGTCTGGGATGCATTGATAAACCCTAACCAAACCAAAAAGTACATGTTTGGATGCGAAACCGTGTCGGACTGGAAAGTTGGGAGTGAGCTTTTATGGAAGGGTGAATATGAAGGTGAAGAAATGATTTTTGTAAAAGGCACGATTCTGAAGATCGAACCCGAAAAAGTTTTGGCCTATACAACCATCGATCCCCACTCAACCATTGATGATAAAGCTGAAAACTACCTGACCGTTAACTATGAATTGAAAACAAACTCCGGACAAACCACATTGACCGTTACGCAGGGTGATTATGCCCTTGTGGCCGAAGGAGAAAGACGATATCAGGAAACGTATAATGGAGGAGAGGGATGGAATCCTATTTTAAAGGAAATAAAAAAGTTGGTGGAGTCGCATTCTTAAAAACTACTGAATACTTAATACGAAACTTCAACTACTATTTTTAATAAATCCCCCTGGTTAAACACCTTGCCTTCTTCCATACCATTGATGGCGGCAGTCAAGGCCACAGGAATGGTATTTTTTGTGCGTTCGCTGATTGTTTTTATAGTTTCGCCTTGCTTCGTTTCTACTACCCTGATAACTCTCTTTGTAATTCCTCTTCTTTCATTTTCAGAAAGTGAAGTAAAGCTCTCTTGTAATTTAGTTACCTGATCTTCAAAGCCTGGAGCGTAACTGCCGATAACCCGGTAGATTAATCCCCCGTATTCAATCCATACGGCAGAGAAGGTTGTTTTGGTATTGTTATTATGTTGAACAAACGAAACCTGGTTCGAAGTCAGGCCATTGATTTTATTCGATTTAACATTGACAGTAACCCCGGTTTTCTTTTTAAAGGCTTCTGCAAATACGGTGGCTGCCTCTTGTGCAGTCTTGGCTTTCGCCTCCACATCCAACATTAAGATGGCGGATTGCGTGGTGTCAACACCCATAATATTGCTAGGACTATTCTGTCGAATCCAAACAGACGGAAACTGAATCTTGAATTTAAGATCCGGGTGGATAAACCAATCACCTTTAAAGACTCCCTGATTAGGATTCGGACCCACCAGGACACCATCCATAGCGAGCAGAAATTCTTTATTGTTTTTGAATACTTTTTTGGATTCAGCCGGCTGAACCTTTGCGGATTCTTTGGTGATGCGCTCTACGCGATTAGGTGTGTAGGGATGATCACTAAAATAACTTGGCTTTTCTTTCTCACCCGTAAAAACTTCAATAGATTTTTCAAGTGTTGTTAACATGTCGCCTAAAGCTGCGGGTTGATATCCGCTTTTGGCCGAAAGTGCAACACCTTGCTCATCGGCTTCGTATTCATCTTTGCGACTGTGCGATGCCATCAGGGCTTCACCACCTTTACTAAGGGGTGAAAAAATTTTTGAAACACCGTCTCCCATGACAGCACCTGCCAATACTTCAGGTACTTGAAGAATACCCGGAAGGATGCCTTTCTTTTTTTGTTTGATGGAATGCCGGTTATAAGAGTGAATTATTTCATGCCCCATTACTCCGGCCAGTTCATCTTCGCTGTTGGCAAGCGCCAGTATGCCGCGTGTAAAAAAGATATAGCCACCCGGCAAGGCAAACGCATTCGGTTCGCCACTATCCACAACATAAAACTCATAGGGAAAAGGTTGCGTAGGCAAATGAGTGACTAACTGGTTTCCGATTTTAGAAAGTATTTTTGTTTTGGATGTGTCCTGATAGATACCCATAGAAGTCTCCACATAGGCCTTGCCTTCTGCACCCATTTTCCTATCAACAGAATAATCCTGGGTGAGGGCAACGAGCGGGGTTAGGAGCAATAAAAGTGGAATGAGTTTCATAAGAAGATTCGAATTTTGCGGTAATATAAAAAAATAGCACATGATTTATCAATACCGCAAAGTGAACGCAATTATTTATAGAACTTATGTACCAACTTCTTTAAAGTACTGATGTCCAATCGACTTTCTGCCTTTAATTTTTGAATTAATTCAGTTTCAGGTGGAGTCTCTTTCCTCAGTTTTTGAATCACTATTTGTTTGTCATGCCAGTTGCCAATTAAATCCGAACTCTCAATCAGGAATGGCTTTATATTTTTTCGTTTCGATCGGATGGATGTGAGGTAGTAAATTTCTTTAATCAATTTCCTTATTTTATGGAGATCCTGAAGCTTGAAGGTCGGATACAGAAGATTTTCTAACTCAAATTTCTTCTTCTTTAAATATTCTTTATAGGTACTGATCTTTATTTTCCCTGTATTGTGTAGAATTTTTGGTTCACATTTTTTGATCTGCCGAATGTGGGTTGAGAGGTCGTTGCGATAGCTCCAGGCAGGATGTAAATTACCATCGAGGACGGTGGTGGTGCCTTTAAATTTATTGATATGATCTTGAATCACGAATGCCTCCCGGATTTCACCACAAACTCTGAAGACCGAACGAAAAGGTAGATAGACTTGGTGATTGCGGAAGCTTTTTTTGTTATAATGAAGTAGCCGGAGCACAGCTTTTATTTTTTTTATTTCGATACGAATCTGGTGTAATACCTCAGGTCTCTCCAAACCGGAATAAGCGCGAAGGAGTTTCTTAAGTTTTTTAAATCTTCTCTTGGTGTAAGATGTGATTAGACCATTCATCCTGCAGGAATTACCGGATAGACTACCAAGGTAGGAATTCAACAGATTGTGAGTTGTCGTAAAGTTCACTTAATAACATGATTTATATCATTTTAAATGCTGAGTTGTTGGCGGAATTTGCCATCTCTCTAGTTGGAGAATCCTATGAAAACAGCAAGCCTTTATTCGTTAGAAGAATTAACCCAAGAAAAAGTATCCCATCAGTTATCTGAAATTGTAAGTGAAATGGTAGACGCGGAGAAACAATTTTCTGCCCAGCTCTTGCAGCTCCACGACAACTATAAACTAAGCGGCTCAAATTTTATTCATTACCTGGTTTTGCGGAGCAATGAAATCCGTGAGGCCCAGGAATATTTGCACCACATCGGCTTATCGTCACTAACAAATTCGGAGAGTCATACCTTAAGTCAAGTGGTCAATGTGCTGGGATGGTTAAATAAAACTCATCCGGGAAATAACCCGGGTTGTGATTTTGAAACGGCTTCCAAGTTGAGATTAATTCATGCGGAGCAGTTGCTGGGTGTTTTCCCGATCCAGGACCGCCCGCATATTATGGTCACGTTTTCTACAGAGCTCATGCAAGATCGTATGTTGGTGGAAGAAATGCTCAACGAAGGTATGTCGGTGGCACGCATTAATTGTGCCCATGATAATCCGGAGGTGTGGCTGAACATGATTCAAGTGCTGAAGAAAGCAATTGCAAAGACCGGTAAAAATTGTAAAGTGTACATGGACCTGGGTGGACCTAAAATTCGCATCCGAACCATTGAAGCCCGAAAGAAAAATGAATGTTTCGAACTTCCGGTTTCTGAAGGAAAAGAATTGATGTTATGCGCTGTGGTGAAGGGGGCTACAGAAGTTAAACGTAGAAAGAGACGCGATCGGGATGTTTTATATGTTGAACCCGATGAGATTATTTCGATGGTTACACCGGGGGAACATTTATATTTTGATGATGGGAAATTTGAAGCCAAAGTAGTTGAAAAAGCGAAGGACCATGTTATGGTAAAAATTGTACGCATCTCAACAAAGAAACCTTTTTTGAAACCGGAGAAAGGAATCAATCTTCCGGATTCTGATTTGGCAATACCTGCACTGACAGACGAAGACAAAAGTAATATTCCTTTTATCTGCCAGTATGCCGATTTGGTTGGGTATTCCTTTGTCAGTAATCCGGAAGATTTGGAATCATTGCGAACAGAAATCAATAAATATACAACACATCACAAGCCAGCAATAATTTTAAAGATAGAACGGCTTGCTGCAGTACAAAACTTGCCGGCACTCATCATGAATGGAATGAAAGATGAGGCGTTTGGCGTGATGATAGCCCGCGGAGATCTGGCAGTGGAAATCGGATTTGAACGACTCAGTGAAATTCAGGAAGAAATTTTGTGGCTTTGTGAAGCAGCGCATGTGCCCGTGATCTGGGCTACCCAGGTGCTGGAAACATTAAACAAAACCGGCTATGCCACTCGTTCTGAAATTACCGATGCGGCAATGGGTGTTAAATCAGAATGCGTCATGCTTAACAAGGGTAAGTATATAGTTAAAACTATTAAAACATTAGATGACATTCTTATCCGGCAGTTGGGGCATATAAACAAAAAGCGGTACATCATGCGTCCTCTGGGAATTGCGAAGACCTTTATTCAAAATCGAAACTAATAGAAGCTTCAAAAAGTGTATCTTCGCGTGTATGAATTTTACTTCCCTGTTGAGATTACATAAGTATGCATTAATTCTCCTCGGAGCAGGGTTCGTTAATTTAGTAGCAGCCCAAACATTCACCTCATCCAACTTACCCATTATTGTTATCAATACAACCAATGGACAAACCATTGTGGATGAACCTAAGATTGAAGCTACCATGGGTATTATTGACAATGGCCCGGGCTCGCGAAACAACCTGACCGATGATTTCAATAATTACAATGGCAAAATCGGTATTGAAATCCGGGGCTCATCCTCTCAGATGTTTCCTAAAAAGCAATATGGTATTGAGTTAAGAAATGATCTGGGTGAAGGCATCAATGCTCCGTTGCTCGGCATGCCTGCTGAAGAAGACTGGGTTCTCTTTGCACCGTATAATGATAAAAGTCTGATGCGCGATGTGTTGGCTTATAAACTGGGTCGCGACTTAGGACAGTATGCGCCCCGCACACGATTTTGTGAAGTAGTATTGAATGGTCAGTATCAGGGAATTTATGTCTTGATTGAAAAGATCAAGCGCGATAATAATCGGGTCGATATCAATTCCCTTAATCCCGATGAAAATAGTGGCGATAATCTTACCGGGGGCTACATTATAAAAATAGATAAACAAACCGGTAGTGGTAATGGCGGGTGGTCGTCTTCATTTACTCCACCGGGCCGGAATGGTACGCAAACAATTTTCTATCAATATGATTATCCCAAAGCAGCAGATATAACAACCCAGCAGCGAAATTACATTCAACAGTTTATGGCAAACTTTGAAGGAACTCTTTCGGGTACCAATTTTACGAATCCTGTCAATGGCTATACAAGTTTTATTGATACGGAATCTTTTATTGACTTCTTTATTGCTAATGAGATAAGCAAAAATGTTGACGGATATCGGTTGAGTACTTACCTACACAAAGACAAAGATTCAAATGGCGGCAAATTGAAGATGGGCCCCATCTGGGATTTTAACCTGGGATTTGGCAACGCAAATTATTGCACACAAGGAAACCCGGAAGGATGGGTGACAAATTTTAACAGTCTGTGCCCACAGGATTTTTGGTTGATTCCATTTTGGTGGAATCGTCTGCAGCAGGATGGAGCTTACCGCAGTAAGTTAGCAGTTCGGTGGAAATCATTGCGCGACAATCAATTTCAAACCGACAAAATACTCGATTACATAGATTCGGTAGCTACTGTGCTAAATGCAGAATCCCAACAACGCAATTTTGTACGTTGGCCAGTATTGGGTCAATATATATGGCCGAATTATTATGTTGGCGCTTCGTTTCAGGCTGAAGTCGATTGGTTAAAAAATTGGGTGGTCAATAGAATGAATTGGCTGGATACAAACATGCCCAAAGTAATCACCGATGTAAAAGAAGTCTCTGAAATTGAAGTATCTGTATATCCTAATCCGTTTCAGCAGGAGTTGGAGGTAAAGTATACCATGCTTCACTCCGGAACTTTTTCAATTCAAATCTTTGACGTGGTCGGCAGACAAGTAATTTCTGTAGAAGAAAGCCGCGAGCAACCCGGCATGTATCAGTTGAAATTGCAAAATCAAGATCTGCCTGAGGGTGTCTACTATTTTAAAGTAAGCACCGGCACCGAATTACAATCGGGAAAGCTTATCAAGCGCCAGTAATTCGCTCTGTTGATTTAACCACTCGCATAGTTTTCTGTTTAATTACCACCCTTCAGCTATGATAATTCGATTATTGTGAGCAACTTAATCCCTCAATAATCCATCCTGACTATGTATAACCGCAGAGATTTTATCAAGCAATCCGCCCTTGCCGGTGCAGGTGTTTTGTTAGCTCCTTCTGTTTTTAGTTTTGGCAAGTCACAAATCGAAAAAGTAGTTGTGGGTGTAGTGGGCACCAATAGTCGCGGTCATTATCTGGCGCGCATGTTTGCACAATTACCCAATGTGGAGGTGGGTTATATCTGTGATGTAGATCAACAGGTACTTGATAAAACTGTTGCGGAAATTGAAAAGCTTACAGGCAAAAAGCCGAAAGGCGAAAAAGATGTGCGCAAATTGGTGGAAGCAAAAGACCTGGACGCGGTAGTGATTGCAGCGCCTGATCATTGGCATGCTCCTGCTACGTTAATGGCACTCAAAGCTGGTAAACATGTTTATGTTGAAAAACCTTGTTCGCATAATCCTGCAGAGGGAGAAATGTTAGTGGCTGCTGCCGAAAAATATAAGAAGGTGGTGCAAATGGGTAATCAGCGCAGATCGTTTCCGCGCATGATTGAAGCCATGCAGGAATTACATCAGGGAATTATCGGTCGCGTGTATTTTGCAAAAGGATGGTATGCCAATGCCCGCAAGCCGATTGGCGTGGGTAAGGTTGCACCGGTACCCGCACATCTTGACTATGAACTCTGGCAAGGACCGGCACTCCGCAAGCCCTTTAAAGATAATTTGATTCACTACAACTGGCATTGGTTCTGGAACTGGGGCACAGGCGAAGCTTTGAATAATGGAACGCATGAAATTGATATGATGCGCTGGGGCCTGGGGGTTGATTATCCAACGAAAGTGGTTTCGGCCGGTGGTCGGTTTGCATTTAAAGATGATTGGGAGACCCCCGATACCCAGACCATTACCTATGAGTTTGCCAACAATACAGCCATGACCTGGGAGGGAAGGAGTTGCAATGACTATGATGAAGTAAGAAGTGGTCGCGGAGTAATTTTTTATGGCGAGAAAGGAACCATGGTGATTCCCGGTGGCGATGATTATAAAGTTTATGAGTTGGGTAGTAAATTAATTAAAGAAGTAAAGACCAACATTCAACAAGCTGATGCCACCAACACAATGGGTATGGGTGAAAAACTGGATAGTTTGCACTTGCAGAATTTTGTAGATGCAATTCGTGGGAAAGTGAAACATAACTCTCCAATCATCGATGGCCATAAATCAACTTTATTACCTCAGCTCGGTAACATTGCCTTCCGGGCTGGCAATACAATTCATTTAGATACTAATGGAATAATCAAAGACAATAAAGCAGCTATAGCTTTATGGAGTCGCGAATATGAAAAAGGGTGGGAAATGAAACTCTAACAAGTTGAAAGGATGAAACTACTTGGATTACTCATATGCCTGGTGTTGGTACAACCTGCTACGGCCAGTCCATCTCAAGGTAAAGTGAAATGGACAAATCTTTTTAACGGAAAAGATTTAACGGGCTGGAAACAAGTTAATGGAAAAGCAACCTATGAAGTAGTTGACGGAATGATTGTAGGCTCGTGTGTTAGTGATTCTCCCAATTCTTTTTTGGCTACTGCAAAAGAGTATGGGGATTTTATCTTCGAAGTTCAAGTCAAAATCGATGCCGGCATTAACTCAGGTATACAATTTCGCAGTCATCAACGACCCGAAGATGGTCGCGTGTTTGGCTACCAGATGGAAGTAGATCATCGCAAGGAACGCGCCTGGTCGGGTGGTATTTATGATGAAGCAAGACGTGGCTGGATTTATGCCCTTGAACTAAATCCGCAAGCACGACAAGCTTATAAGTGGGGCGACTGGAATACTTATCGGATTGAATGCATTGGATCCACGATCCGCACGTGGGTGAATAATGTGCCCGCGGTTTACCTGGTAGATGACGCCTCTCTCAGTGGGTTGATTGGTTTACAAGTTCATTCAGTGTACAGCCCCGAAGGTGTCGGAAAAAAAACTTATTGGAAAAATATTCGCATTCAAACTGAAAATCTACAGCCTGCACCACTTGACAATATCAGCGTGGTAAATCTCGTGCCCAATACGTTATCGCCACTGGAAAAGGAACAAGGATTTCGATTGTTATGGGATGGGGTAAGTACGAAAGGATGGCGCGGAGCATTTAAAGATCAGTTTCCTGAAAAGGGTTGGGAGATTAAAGAGGGGGTGCTTTCGGTGTTGCCTTCTGGCGGAGCTGAATCTGCCCATGGCGGAGATATTATTTCAGATGAAAAGTTTGGGGCGTTTGAATTAACCTTTGATTTTAAATTTGCAGAAGGAGCCAACAGTGGAGTTAAATATTTTGTAGATGAAAAATATCTTTCCACGGGTTCTGCCATTGGGTTAGAGTATCAGATTCTCGACAACGAACGCCATCCCGATGCCAAAGAAGGTGTGGTAGGCAATCGCACGTTGGGCTCCTTGTATGATTTGATTCCGGCACTTAAAATTTCTGATATTCCACGGGTATGGAACGAAGGTCGCATTGTGGTCTATCCCGACAACCGGATTGAACATTGGTTGAACGGACGCAAGATCGTGGAGTATCAACGCGGAACACCGATCTATTATGCGCTCGTGGCGCGCAGCAAGTACAATGTGTGGGAGGGTTTTGGTATGGTTGACAAAGGTCATATCTTGTTACAAGATCATGGCGATGCTGTTTCATTCCGCAGTATTAAAATCAGGGAGTTGAAATAATGTTATCGGAGAAAAAGAACATGCAGCCCATTAAAACCGCTATACTTTCGTATGGCATGTCTGGTGAAGTATTTCATGCGCCACTGATTCATGCCCATCCCGGGTTTGAGTTAACCACTGTAGTTCAGCGCACTAAGAAAACAGCAAAAGAACATTATCCGTCTTGCAAAATTGTAAGATCGGTTGATGAAGTTATGGAAGATACTGCTATTGAGCTGGTGATTGTAAATACTCCCAATGAATTACATTTTCCTCAAACGGTTCAGGCTTTGCAGGCCGGCAAGCATGTAGTGGTGGAGAAACCATTTACCGTTACAAGTAAAGAAGCAGACAACTTAATTGCGTTGGCGAAAAAAGTAAACAAAACATTAACGGTATTTCAAAGCAGACGTTGGGATGGCGATTTTCTTACGTTGAAAAAAGTAATCGAAAATAAATGGGTGGGCAGAATCGTAGAATTCGAAGCGCACTATGATCGCTTTCGCAATTATATCGAACCTAATTCATGGAAAGAAGAAGCGGGCGTGGGCAAGGGAATTCTTTACAACCTCGGTTCGCATATGCTCGATCAGGTGGTGGTGTTATTTGGCATGCCCATCGAGGTGGATGCACGCATTGGTACCCAACGCACCGGTGGCCGGGTTGATGACTTTTATGACATTCGGCTTACCTATGAAGGATTGAATGTGATTGTTAAATCGAGTTACCTCGTGCGCGAGCAAGGTCCGCGCTACCAGTTGCATGGCACCGAGGGTTCCTTTATTACTAGCAGCAATGTCGATCCGCAAGAGCAGGCGTTGAAAGAAAAGAAGATTCCCGGAAGTGCAGGGTGGGGGACTTTACCAAAAGAAAACTGGAGCCGGCTTAATACGACCATCAATGGATTGCATGTAGAGTCTACCATCGAAACAATTCCCGGTGATTATCTGGGGTTCTATCAGAATTTATATGAAGTAATTCGTGAAGGCAAAACATTGGCTGTAATGCCAGAACAATCGCGCGAGGTAATCTTGTTGATAGAAGCAGCCTATGAAAGCAATAAAACAAGAAAGGCTGTAAGGGTTGAAAGTTAAAAGCTTCAAAGTAGAAAGCTTAAGCGGAAAGCTAAAAGTTTAAAGTAGAAAGTGTGGAGTTTAAAGTAGTTGTAGTGTGAAATAGATTAATTCTAACATCTCAAATCTCACATCTAATGTCTTATTTAGAAGAATTATTCGGATTAAAATCTAAAGTAGCCATCGTTACGGGCGGCACGGGTGTGTTGGGTAGTGCCATGTGCAAGTCGATGGCGAAAGCGGGTGCAGCCGTAGTGATTTTGGGCAGACGAAAAGAAGCTGCGGACAATCTTGCGAAGGAAATCATTCGCTCTGGCGGAAATGCAATCGGAGTTTCTGCGGATGTATTAAACAAACAGCAACTAGAAGATGCTAAAAAATTAGTGCTCGATAAATTCGGCACGATTGACATTCTTGTTAATTGTGCGGGTGGCAATATGCCGGGTGCAGTAATTATGCCCGACAAAACATTTCTGGATTTAAAGATTGATGACTTTCAAAAAGTGGTTGATCTTAATCTTACGGGTACGGTGCTGCCCGCTCAGATATTTGGAGAAGTGCTGGTGAACAACAAACAAGGTGTGATTATCAATATCTCATCCATGACGGCCATTCGTCCGCTGACGAGAGTAGTGGGGTATGGGGCAGCAAAAGCCGCCATCAGCAATTTCACCCAATGGCTAGCTGTGGAGATGGCGAAAAAGTTTGGGGAAGGAATTCGTGTTAACGCAATTGCTCCGGGCTTTTTTCTTACCGAGCAAAACAGAAACCTGTTGACGAATCCGGATGGCAGTTTAACAGATCGAGGGCAATCGATTATTAAAGGTACTCCGTTTGGTCGCTTTGGCGAACCGGATGAATTGTGTGGCACGTTACTCTGGCTTTGCTCCGATGCCTCGAAGTTTGTTTCCGGAATTGTTGTGGCGGTGGATGGCGCCTTTAGTGCGTATGCAGGGGTATAACCCTCACCCCGTCCTTCGGACACCCCTCTCCCCAGGGAGAGGGGTGTCCGAGGAACGAGGACGGGGTGAGGGATTCAACTCTAAACTAATTCCCAATGACTGATCAACCTAAAACCTGGAGTAACTATCGCTGGGTAATCTGTGGATTGATTTTCCTTGCCACCACAATCAATTATGTAGATCGGCAAGTGCTTAGTTTATTGAAGCCTGCGCTTGAAAAAGAATTCAACTGGAGCGAGATTGATTACGGCAATATTGTCATGGCCTTTAGTGCTGCCTATGCTGTTGGGTATTTGATATTTGGTCGTGTGGTTGATTTGGTTGGCACCAAAGTAGGCTATGCCATTTCTGTTTTCTTTTGGAGTATTGCCGCGATGGGGCATGCACTGGTGCGAACTACGTTGGGTTTTGGTTTTATGCGCGCCTTTTTGGGTGTGAGTGAAGCAGGAAATTTTCCAACTGCGATTAAAGCAACAGCCGAGTGGTTTCCAAAAAAGGAGCGGGCCCTGGCTGCGGGCATCTTTAATTCCGGAACAAACATTGGTGCCGTAGTAGCGCCCATTGCAGTGCCGTGGATTTTAGGAATCTATGGCTGGCAACAAGCTTTTATATTTACCGGTGCATTGGGATTTATCTGGCTTATAGCCTGGTGGCTTTTCTATGAGATTCCCTCACGACAAAAAAGATTGTCGAAAGCAGAGTATGAATATATTCATAGCGATGCTGATGAACAAGCTGAGAAAAATCTGGAAGCCGTTCCGTGGATAAAGTTGTTGGGCATCCGGCAAACGTGGGCGTTTATCTTAGGTAAGTTTTTTACCGATCCTATCTGGTGGTTTCTTCTTTTTTGGTTGCCTTCCTATTTCACCGAAGTGTATGGGGTTGATTTCAGAAAACCCAATATGCAATTGGCGGTGATTTATACCATCACCACATTGGGAAGCATTGGCGGTGGATACCTGTCCTCGTATTTAATAAAAATAGGATGGCCCGTATTTAAGGCCCGAAAAACTTCCATGTTTCTATTTGCGATTTGTGTTGTACCTATAATGACAGCCCGCTTTGTCGATCATGTTTGGGTTGCCGTTGCGCTGATGAGTCTGGCAGCAGCTGCGCACCAGGCCTGGAGTGCCAACATCTTCACAACTGTTTCAGATATGTTTCCAAAAAAAGCAGTGAGCTCGGTAGTAGGCATTGGTGGTATGGCAGGTTCCGTGGGCGGGATTATTTTTCCATTGATTGTAGGCAACCTGTTAAATCATTACAAACTATTAGGCAACATCACGGTGGGCTACAACATTCTTTTTCTTATTTGTGGTATTGCCTATCTGTGGGCCTGGCTGCTGATGCATTGGTTAGCACCTAAGATGAAAAGGGTAGAGATTTAAAATCTTTTTATAAATGACTACCTTCCACAAACAAATTCTTTTAGTATTAACCTATTTTCTTTGTATGGCTACATCATTAGTCTACGGACAGATCTCCTATCTCTACATAGGTACGTACACCCGCAAAACCAGTGAAGGCATTTATGTATATCAGTTTAATGCCACTACGGGCGATTTAAAACTGATTAGTATTGCGAAGGATATAGTAAATCCTTCTTTCTTAGCTATCTCCGCAGATCAGCGTTTTTTATTTTCGCTAGGCGGGAGCAAAGGCGATTCTGTGCATGCCTTTAGCATTGATAAATCGACCCGGCATCTTACACTTCTTAGTTCACAATCTTTAGGTAGTAGTTTTGGTGCCTGTTACCTGCAGGCCGATCAAACGGGTAGTTGGTTGATTGTAGGAAATTATGGGAGCGGTAGTGTTACCGTACTTCCCATTGAGCCCAATGGAATGCTTGGCCCGGTGAGCCAAACCATTCAGCATGAGGGCAAAAGCATTGACCCCGAGCGACAACAAAAACCATTTGTTCATTCCGTTAACATAGCACTCAATAATAATGATGTGTTTGTGCCTGATCTGGGCACAGATAAAATCATGACCTATACGCTGCATCATAAAACAGGACAGCTCACGCTTGCACCTATCCCCTTCACCACAGTAACGCCAGGTTCGGGTCCGCGACATTTTACATTTCACCCCAACGGAAAATTTGCCTACGTGATTAATGAAATGAGTGCTACCATTACAGCTTTTAATTATAAGGAAGGCGCACTGGAGTCTTTTCAAACAGTAAAGAATTTGCCGGATGATTATACGGGGCGTAAATGGGCGGCCGATATTCACATCTCACCCGATGGTAAATTTCTCTATGGCTCTAACCGGGCGCATGAAAGCCTTGTGATTTTTAGTATCGATCAGAAAACAGGTAAACTTACCCTGGTCGGTTACCAACCCGTACAGGGTAAAACGCCCCGCAATTTTGTTATTGACCCCACCGGTAATTTCTTACTGGTGGCTAATCAGGACTCCGATAACATCACGGTATTCAAACGGAATCTGGAGACCGGAGAACTGACATATATCGGCAAAGAAATTATAATTTCTCAACCGGTGTGTTTGAAGTTGATACCGTAACGTAGAAACACCCAGCTCAATTAAAGTCACAAAGTCACAAAATGCCCAGTTGTACCCTACAAGATCTGCGGGAGCACTCCTGGGTAAAGATGTGTGAATAATACAACCGATTGGCAGAATTCTGTAATACTTCAACTAGTTAATAGCTTCTTCTTTGTGGCATCAAATGCGTTCATACGTGAAGGTGTGGGAATCAATTTCAAATTAAAACCAATTAGAATGAAAAAAGTAATTTTTGTATTCTCAGCACTCGCTTTTTCGGTTGCTGCATTCGCGCAAAGCGACACCGTTGTTAATAAAACTCAACCAATTATGATCGATTCTGCTCAACAGGATATGTCGAAAGTGGATGGGTGTATGATGATGGATGGAAAGATGATCATGATCAAGGATTCTGTATCGTCACCGATGAAAAAACAAATGATCATGGGTAATGGAACAAAGGTAATGATGGATGGCATGTGCATGAAAATGAATGGTGAAAAAATGAAAATGAAGGAGGGTGATCATATGGATATGCATGGAATGATGCAGCATAAAGAGCCTAAAGTAAAAAGCGGTAGTTAGTTTTAGCTGCCCGCGGTCCTTTTCTTCGCAGAGTTACTCGTTTCGAGAACTCTGCGCGAATGATTCTTTCGCATTTTACCCGCCCTGCAAACTGGGTAAGATGCCACCAGTTTCAGGTAATTAGTGTGGTAAAAATTTCCCACCTTAATTTAGGCCAGCATGGCCTTAGCCTGCAACAATCCTTTTTTTGTGGTTGCATTTGAATAAACGATTCATGTCATTAATTCCAGTAATGCAAATCCAGACTTTGTTCAAGCCGGATTTGATGAGAAAATGGTTGCCTTGCTAAAATAGGTGGCATGCTAATTAGGGAAGAGGACATGACACACTCACTTCCAACTATAGACTGGCTGCTTTGAAAACAACCGATGCTAAAATTCTTTCAACCAATGGAGAGAGAAAGAAATCAAAAAAGTCGTTAAGCGAATTCCTTAAAAAGGACCTTGGCGGTTCACCTCACGAACCTTTCAATTCAAAGGAATTGCTACGCGTTCTCACGGAAGTAAAAAACGGAAACTTTACGGTTAGCATGCCTATTGATGAAACCGGCCTCAGCGGAAAGATCAATGATACCATCAACCAGATGATCTCCAATCTGCAGGAGAGCACACTTAAAAATCAGGACAAGGACTGGCTTAAATCAAACCTGGCGAAGTTCGCAGTGATGCTTCAGGGTCAGAAAGATTTAAGTGCAGTTACGAGAAAGATTCTCTCTGAATTGGCCCAGGTTGTTAAGGCACACTACGGTGCCTTTTATATTTTAAAGACGGATGAGACCAGCGGAACTATCAAGTTAAAATTGAATTCCGCTTACGCCTATCAGAATGAAATGAATATCTCTAAAGAATTTTCGATTGGAGAAGGCTTAGTAGGTCAGTGTGCATTTGAGAAGAAAAAGATATTAATAAAAGATGTACCAAAGGGCTATATCAAAATAAGTTCGGGACTGGGCAAGGCTAAACCTTCGCACCTCATTCTTCTTCCGGTGCTTTTCGAAAACAAAGTGAAAGCTGTTATTGAGCTTGCTTCGCTTGATACATTCAGTGACACACACATTGACTTTCTTACCCAGTTGACAGAAAGTATTGGTATCGTATTGAATACAATTGAGGCTTCAGCTAGAACAGTAGGCTTACTTGAGCAATCTCTATCGCAGGCAAAAGCGTTGAGCACACAGCAGGAGGAACTGAGGATATCGAACGAGGAATTACAAAATAAGGCCTTGTTGCTCGTGAAACAGAATGAAGAAGTGGAGGCCAAGAACAAAGAACTTGCATTTCAAAACGAAGAAAAAGAAAAACAGGCAGCCGAGTTAATCATTGCCAACTATGCCCGAAGTTTAATAGAAGCAAGTTTAGACCCGCTCGTTACGATCAGTGCAGAAGGAAAAATATTGGATGTGAACGAAGCATCTGTAAAGGTTACAGGTGTCGCCAGGAAGAATCTAATAGGCACTGACTTCTCCAACTACTTTACAGAACCGAAAAAGGCACAGGAAGGATACCTTCAGGTTTTTGAAAAAGGCTTTGTTTCCGATTATGCGTTAACGGTAAAGCACATAAATGGAAAGCTGACGGATGTGCTCTACAATGCTTCCGTATATAAAGACGAGAAGGGCAACGTACTTGGAGTTTTTGCTGCAGCCCGCGATGTTACGGAACAAAAATGGGCCATCGATTTAAGAATTGCCAACAAAGAGCTCGCCTTTCAAAATAATGAAAAAGAAAAACGTGCAGCTGAGTTAACCATTGCCAACGAGGAAGTAGAGGAATCAAAAAGATCACTGGAGAGAAAGGCCGAACAACTGACCCTCACGTCCAAGTATAAGTCGGAATTTCTGGCCAACATGTCGCACGAATTGAGATCGCCATTAAATAGTTTATTAATACTTGCGCAGCAATTGTATGAAAACTCAGAGGGCAATCTCACCGACAAACAAGTGCGCTACGCGAAAACTATTCACTCATGCGGTGACGACCTGATTCAATTGATCAATGATATTCTCGATCTTTCTAAAATTGAGTCTGGCATTATTTCTTCCGATATCTCTACGGTGCGCATCGCGGAGATCACCTCTTTTATAGAGACTACCTATAAGCCTCTGTCAGAAGCGAGGAACATCAAATTCAGCATTGAAACAGACGATCAACTGCCGGCCACGATGGACACAGATATGAAGCGGTTGAATCAGATTCTTAAAAATCTTCTCTCCAATGCATTCAAGTTTACAGAACAAGGTGAAGTGTCGCTCAAAATTTCGCAGGCCAAAAACACGTGGCGGTCAAAACATCCAACTTTGGATCTGGCTAAGAAAGTGATCTCATTTTCCATTAGCGATACAGGCATAGGCATCCCTACAGAAAAGCAACTCGTCATCTTTGAAGCATTTCAACAAGCCGAAGGTTCTACGAGTCGCAAGTATGGAGGCACAGGGTTGGGCTTATCCATCAGTCGTGGTTTGGTTGAATTATTAGGCGGTGTCATCGAATTGAAAAGTACGGAAGGCCATGGCAGTACGTTCACCGTCTACTTGCCGGTATAAGCAATTCTAAACATTCCGGCCCGTGAAGTGCTGGGAGAAGCAAAAGGTATTGAGCAGTTACAGCCACAAAAGGTTGAAGTGGCTAGTTATCTTTCTGGTATTCCTCTTGTTGCGAGCTATGGAACCGAGACGGAGACGAAGCTGGAGAAAATAGAAATCGCACCCGAATCTATTAACCTGACCGGTGATGACCGCACTCAAATTGAAACAAATGAAAAGGTAATTCTGGTGGTAGAACATGATTTGCGCTTTGCAAAAATTATGATTGAAAAGGCACATGAAAACGGATTGAAGGTCGTTGTGGCCACCGACTACCAGGAGATTTTTGATTTTACAAATCGCTTTTCCCCTATTGCTATCACATTGGATGTTAACATGCCGAGCACGAACGGATGGAAAGTCATGCAAATGCTACGCAGCGATCTGATGTATTCCCACATTCCCATCCACGTCATTTCAGGTGAAGAGAACCGCGTGATGGCTCTTAAGAACGGGGCTCGCAGCTTCCTGCTCAAGCCAATGGATAGCGGTTTGCTCAACCAACTTTTTAGGGACATTGTTAAGTTTCATCAAAAGAAGACGAAAAGTATTTTGATTGTGGAGGACAATGAAATTGATGCTTCGCAGATTGCAAAAATGCTGGGGGATGATAACATCCGGATCACCCTTGCAGATACCAGCACGTATGCGCTGGAATGTATCGCCAAAGAAGATTTTGATTGTATCATTCTGGATTACACGTTGCCGGATATGCCGGGCGATGAACTTATCTACAAGGTGAGCAAAGCAAAAAAATTATTTACTCCTTTGATTATTTATTCGGTGAGAGCGTTTACCAATATGGAAATGAACAATGTGAATTTTGTTGCCAACGCTCACATCATGAAGCAGGTAAACTCTATTGAAAACCTGCTAACGGAGACCGTATCGCAATTGCATATTAATCATATGGACCTTTCCTCAGACAAAAGAAAGATTATTGAAAACATCCGTAACAAGAAGGATGTCCTGAATGCAAGAAATATCCTGGTGGTTGATGATGATGTGCGTAATCTTTTTGCTATGACTACCGTGTTTGAGCGCTTCAACATGACTGTGAATACCGCAGACAGTGGTAAAGAAGCAATCAGCCTGTTACTTGAAAATCCAAAGATTGAAATGGTGCTGATGGATATCATGATGCCTGAAATGGACGGGTATGAAACCACCCGAATAATCCGGCAACAACATAAGAACACCGAACTTCCTATTATAGCTGTAACCGCCAAAGCTATGAAAAGAGATCGTGAAAAATGCCTGGAGGCTGGAGCGTCTGATTATATAACCAAACCCGTTAAGACTGACCAAATGCTTTCATTGATGCGTTTATGGTTTTGTAAACAATAAGTATGCAAATAGAACCCAAAATTTTATTGGTGGATGACCGGGAAGACAATTTACTTTCGCTGGAAGTTATTTTACAGCCAGGTGGATTTACATTCGTTCGAGCCAACTCGGGCCGGCAGGCCTTAAAAATTCTGCTTACAGAATTTGACTTTGCCCTGATTCTGATGGATGTAAATATGCCCAATCTAAACGGCTTCGAAGCAGCAACCCTTATCTATGAGCGGGATAAGTTAAAACACATCCCGATTATTTTTATTACAGCCAATAATTATGGCGATGAAAATATGTTCAAGGGCTACCAGGTAGGAGCCATCGATTTTATTCTTAAGCCTATTAAGCCAGAGGTACTGCGTGCAAAAGTGGGGCTGTTGATTGACCTGTATAATAAAAACCGACTGTTAATTGAACAGGAGTATAAATTATTGGAGGCAAACAGAAGCCTGCAAATCGAGATAGGCGAACGCAAGGCCGCTGATGACAAAGTGCAGCAGGTAAACCGAAAACTTCTTGAGAACCTGAATCAACTTGAAAAAGTTAATCAGGATCTTGACCGATTTGCGTTTATGGCCTCTCATGATTTGCAAGAGCCCTTGCGAAAAATCCGGATCTTCAGTGGCATGTTGAATACAAAGTATAAAGATGTACTTCAGGATGATAGCAAGATGGTTGTACGCATTGATAAGGCAGCCGAACGTATGCAAACCCTGGTTTCCAGCATTCTTGCCCTTTCCAAAGCATCTACCGATAAAAATGAATTTGAGAAATGTGACCTGAATGATTTGCTGACAGAAATGGTAGCCGGCTTGGATGAGGAAATGAAGGAACACAACGTGACGATTCTTATCGAGCCTATTCCGGCCTTGTTTGTTAGCCCCGGGCTGATGCGCCAGTTGTTCCAGAATTTGATTAATAATGCAATCAAATACAGACGGAAGGATATTGACTCCGTAATAAGAATTAGTTCAGAAATCAGCCTGACCAATAGCGATAAGAGCAACCAAACGCAGAACCCGAAGGAGTGTCTTATTTTTGTTGAGGATAACGGCATCGGGTTTGATCAGAAGTATTCGGAGGAGATTTTTGGAATCTTACAAAAACTGCATGGCAGTTCTGAGTATGAAGGCGCTGGCATCGGGCTTACCCTCTGCCGGAAAATTGCTGAACTCCATCATGGTTTTATTACTGCCCGAGGCAAGGCGAATGAAGGCTCAACGTTTACAGTTTCACTACCCCTTTATATCGAAAATGTAGCTTAACGAAATCCGATTGCGGTGACAGGTTATGAAAAATAATCAGGTTAACATGAAATCAAATTTTTCTACAAAAGCATCACTTGAGACGCAGGTTGAAAGTGTTAATGCGCATAAAGTTGCCAATGACCTTCTGCGCAAAGTTCTTACCCATGCACCGGCCATTATTTGCATTCTTCGCGGACCTGACCATATCTATCAATTTGCCAATGAAAAATACCTGCACCTTATAGGCAACCGGGATATAATCGGTAACCTATTCGGGATGCGCTGCCTGAATTGGAAGGACAAAAATTCTTTGAGATTTTAAATGCTGTATACAAAACGGGCACATCATTTATTGGAAAAAAGGTGCTTACTAAACTTGATCGGGGACTTGCTATCGTTAAAAAAATAATAGATAATCATAATGGCTTTATTATGGCTTCAAGTGAATTAGATAAAGGCGCAACGTTTGACATATATATTCCTACAGTTTCTAATCCGTTCATCGAGCACGGTGACCCTTCGCCAGGTAGGGGAGATTGGCAGGCATTTGTAGCATCTTAACTTCCATTTGAGTATCTTACACAGTTTGTAGAACAGTTACTATTTCGGAATGAAAATTAAAGCTGCAAAAGTTAAGGGCAAGAAAAAGTTACCTTCAAAAAGGCAGCCCAAATCTCATGACAATCCTTTTCCGGTAGTGGCTATTGGAGGTTCGGCTGGTGGGCTCGAAGCAATCACAGAATTGCTACGGCATTTATCACCGGTTACGGGCATGGCCTTTATTTATGTGCAACACCTTAGTCCGGAACACAAAAGTTTACTTACCGCGTTACTGGCAAAAGTAACTACCATGAAGGTGCAGGATGTGAAGGATAAAGTACTGATGGTACCCAATAATGTGTATGTCATTCCGCCAGATAAAGAAATCCGGGCAACGAACGGGCATCTTAAACTAACTCCGCGCCCTAATTCTCCTAAAGTTAATTTACCTATTGATTTATTATTTACTACCCTCGCAGAAACCCACTAGGAAAATGTGATCGGAGTTATTCTGAGTGGCAGTGCCAGCGATGGAACTCTGGGTATGAAAGCCATCAAACAAGAAGGTGGATTAACTTTTGCGCAAGATGAATCTGCCAAATTTAATAGCATGCCCAAATCGGCTATTGCTGCCGGGGTGGTTGATTTTATTTTATCACCCAAAGAAATTGCGCTTGAGTTGGCTCGCATTAGCACACACCCCTATGTTAAAGCCAGATTAATCAAGAGCGGAAGCGAAGATCTGATTGAAAATAGTGATCCTGATTTAAAAGCTATCCTTAATTATTTATACAAAGCAACCCGTGTGGATTTCAGTGCCTATAAAATGAAAACCATTAAAAGGCGCATTATGCGGAGGATGTTGATGCATAAACTGAAAGGACTAAACGAGTACGCTAAACTGGTGGGCGAGAAGTCTGAAGAGGTGGATATCCTCTATCAGGATTTGCTCATTAACGTAACAAGTTTTTTCAGAGACACCAATACGTATAAGTATCTAAAAACAACCTTGTTTCCGAAACTACTCAAGGAGAAAAAGTCAGGCGAAACGTTACGCATCTGGGTGCCTGCTTGTTCTACCGGGGAAGAAGCTTTCTCTATTGCCATGATGCTGCTTGAAATACAAGACAGCAAATTCAGCAATATTCATATTCAGATTTTTGCTTCTGACTTAAGTGCAAAGTCGATCCGCAGGGCCCGCGTAGGATTTTATTCCAAACATGAACTGGATGCGGTTTCGCCCAGGCGAATCCAGCGTTTTTTTTCCAAGAGTGAAGGCGGGTATCGGATAGACAAAGCCGTGCGTAATATCTGCGTATTTGCACCCCATAATATTTTACTTGACCCGCCCTTTTCACGGCTCGACTTTATCAGTTGTCGCAACCTCTTTATCTATCTGGATACACCCGCACAAAAAAGAGCCTTGTCTACATTCCATTACGCATTGCGCGAAAACGGGTATTTGATGTTGGGAAATTCGGAAACGATTAGTTCCTCGGCACATTTGTATAAAGAGATTAATAAAAAGTTTAAAATCTATTCCCGTAAATCTACCGGTGGCATCCGAATCATGCCTCCGTTGTCACCCCCGTCTTCATACCCGGAGGCCATCAATGAGACGGTAAACAATAAGGCAAACACGCCTGGCAAGACCAAGCTGCCACGGGATAGTCGGGAGCTTGACGTTGCCATCGATGCCTTACTCGTCTCGGAATTTATGCCCCCCAGCGTAGTCATTAATCATCAGTTGGAAATTGTTCAGTTTCGTGGGGCCACTGATTTATTTCTGATTCATCCGGCAGGCAAGGCCACCTTCAACATTTTAAAAATGGCCCGCCCCGAAATTGCTTTTGCGCTTCGTAACATGATTACGAAGGCGATTAAAACCAAACATAGGGGTGTGAAGACCGGCATAGAAATGAAAGTAAAGGCCGAAGTACGGCTGGTGAGCATTGAAGTTATACCGCTCAAGATTAAGTCGGAGGAACCCTTGTTGCTCATTCTTTTTATGGAGCAATCAATAGTAGAAACTTTTCTGCAAGGCAGTAAAAATCAACCTAAGCACGATGTAAAAGACCGGAGGATAAAACAGTTGCAGGATGAACTGGTTGTAGCGCAAGCCGATTCCCTTGCCTTTACGCAGGAGCAAGATGCATTTATTGAAGAACTTCAAAGTGCTAACGAAGAAGTGGTATCCAGCAATGAAGAGTTGCAGACCGTGAACGAGGAATTGGAAACTTCGAAGGAGGAAATGGAATCCACCAATGAAGAGTTGATCACCAGCAATGAAGAATTGCAAACCCGTAATGATTTACTGAATGAATCCTACGATTATTCGAGCGCCATTATTTCCACCCTGCATGAACCCATGCTTATTCTGGATGATAACCTGCGGGTAAAAACAGCAACCGAATCTTTTTATAAAAAATTTGATGTTAACCAGGAAGAAACAGAAGGAGTTTTATTGTTTGAGTTGGGAAATAAGCAATGGGACATTCCGAAGTTGCGGGAACTACTCGAAGAAGTGGTTCCTAAAAATTCTTACTTCCGCGATTTTGAAGTAATCCATACATTTCCAGGTATTGGTGAAAAAGTGCTGATGCTCAATGCAAGGCGCATTGTACAGAAAAGCCATGGCGAACAATTGATTCTTTTATCCATCAACGATATTACCGCTGCTGTGCGCCTGCAGCAGAAAGAAAAAGAAGAGCTTACCAAAGATATCATGATTACTAAATCTTACAACCTGAAGTTGGAAGCCGCAGTAAGGCAACGGACGGGCGAGTTGGATCGAATCAACAGTTCGCTGGCAGAAAAAAATACGGAGCTGGAGAAAATGATTGAGGAGTTGGAAGCATTCGCGTACGTATCCAGTCATGATTTACAAGAACCCCTGCGGAAAATACGAACCTTTGCAGGACTAATCCTGGAAAAGGAAAAACCAAATCTATCAGAGAGTGGTAAAAACTATTTCCGGCTGATGCAGAACTCAGCCGAACGTATGCAGGCTCTAATCAAAGATTTACTGGCCTTTTCGCGCATCAGTGTGGCCGACCGGAAATTTGAAACAATTGACATCGATAAACTTATTGAAGAAGTAAAAGAAGAGTTTAAGGAACGCCTCGAAGAGACACAGGCTGTTATTGAAATCAAAGGATCCTGTAAAGTAAATGTTATCGCCTTCCAGTTTCGGCAAGTGTTACAAAACCTGATCAGCAATGCATTAAAGTTTGCCAAACCTGGTGTTCCTCCGCACGTAATCATCGAATGCCGCACGGTAAAATCCGATAAAGTTGATTTTGTTAAACTCATGCCTAAAAAGGAGTATAACCAGATTAGCATTATTGATAACGGTATTGGCTTTGAAGCCGAATACACAGATAAAATCTTCAAGGTTTTTGAAAAACTGCACAGTAAAGATGAATTTGCCGGCACGGGCATCGGGCTTGCTATTGTTAAAAAGATTGTAGAAAATCACCATGGCTTTATTACGGCCAAAAGTGAACCCAGTAAAGGAACTTCATTTGATATTTTTATACCTACTACGTAAATGAATAACGAGCCTTTCCGTATCCTTCTTGCCGATGATGATGAAGCCGACCGGCTTCTCATTTCGGAGGCCTTTGAGGAAATGAAAATAAATACTGTAGTGAAAACTATCAATAATGGTGAGCAGCTCATGGAATACCTTACCCGCAGGGGAGTAGTCCTGCCGCATATTCTTTTTCTCGATCTTAATATGCCCCGCAAAAATGGGTTAGAGTGTTTAAAAGAAATTCGCGGTAACAAAGTTTTTAACGAGATCTCCATCTGCATTTATTCTACCTCGGCAGCCGAGCGTGACATTGAAGCCACCTTCATTGCGGGCGCCAACGTGTATATCAGTAAGCCCAACGATTTTAATATCCTGAAGCAGGTATTGGAAAAAGCAGTGATGTCGGCCCACGTTTATCACGAACCACCATTTAATAAGGAGAATTTTTTACTGAGGATTTGAGGGTCTCAGGAGGAAACCGCTAAGCCGCAAAGGCGCAAGGAAAATCAAATCTTTGCGCCTCTGCGCCTTTGCGGTTAAAAATTATCGTAAAGAAGTTTAAGCTAGCTCTCTTAAGTCCACCGGCACCACGCGCGAGATACCTTTCTCCACCATCGTGATACCATAGATCACATCGGTGGTAGTCATCGTGCGTTTGTTGTGGGTTACAATCACAAACTGCGAATCCTTGCTAAACGTGCGAATGATGTTATTGAACTTGTCAATGTTCGCATCATCCAACGGAGCATCCACCTCATCAAAAATACAGAAAGGTGCAGGTTTCAGCAGGTACATAGAGAAGAGCAGGGCCGTAGCCGTAAGCGTCTTTTCTCCACCCGACAATTGATTGATGGTCAAGGGACGCTTGCCTTTGGGCTTGGCGATAATATCAATTTCGGATTCCAACGGCTTGGTGGGATCCGCTAATTTCAAATCGCAATCATCACCTTCATTGAACAAGGAGCGGAATACACGCACAAAGTGTTCTTTGATATGCGTGAAGGCCTGCATGAATGTTTCGCTGGCCACGCCTTCAATTTCGCTGATCGTACTGAAGAGAGACTCCTTCGCTTTCAAGAGATCATCTTTCTGGGCGATGATAAAATCGTTGCGTTGCTTGATCTCCGTATACGCTTCCATCGCCATCGGGTTGATCGGCCCCATGTTGTCCAGCTTCTCACGAATTTTGGTTACATCGGTGCGTAGTTTTTCTTCATCAAACAACGCAAGTTGTTCTGCTTCTTCCGGTGTTGCCTGGCCTAAGATAGCATCCAGATCAATATTGAATTCAACGGAAAGACGCTCTTTTACTGAGTTGAGTTGAAGTTTACTTTCATTCAATTGTGATTGTAATTCCATCAACAACGTGTCGATGTTCTGACGTTGGTGTTGAATTTCGCGCAGGTCTTTTTCGAACTGGTCTATTTCGCCACGACCGGAATAATATTCTTTCTCCGCTTCACTCAACCCTTTCTCCATCTCTTCTTTCTGGGCATACATGCCGATCAACTCCTCATCATTGCTTTGGGTGGTTTCAATGATGGTGCGGGTTTCATCCTCGTTCTTTTTCAGTTCTTCTGTGTTGGTTTCAATGCGCAAGCTGCTTTGCTCCATCGATTCCTGTTTGAACCGGATTTCTTGTTCAATACTTTTAACACGGTTCTCCTGCTGGTGGAAGAATATATTTTGCTCGTTAAACGTGGATGACTTCTGACTGAGCAGATCGTTTTGAACGTTTAAGTCCAACGTAATAGCTTTTAATTTTTCGTCCTGCTGTGCTAATTCCTGAAGCGCAAGGGCTGCCTTGGGTCTTAGTTCTTCCAGTTCGCTGTTCAGCGTTTCAATTTTCTCGATAATATCTTCCTTGCGCAAGTCGGCACTGCTCAACATGCTGGAGAACTGCTCTTGTTTGGTGCGAACAGAAATAAATTCATCACTGACCAGTTTGATTGCACTCTGGGCTTCTTCAATTTGTTGCTTCAGTGTGTTGTTGCGCAGGCGTTCCAATTCGCGCTGGCGGTCAACCAATGAATGACGAATGTCTTCAACCTTTTTGGTAAGTTCTTTGATTTCTTTATCTAGCTTCTCCAGGTTTTTTGCACGTCCTATTTTCTTTCCTTCAAATAATCCAACCGAACCACCTGATAAACTGAATTTGCGTCTGGTAACTTTTCCGCTTTTGGTGATAAACGTATTGTCATCGGCAGGAATAGTTTTAATATCACCTTCATATACATAAACCTTATCCAGGATAAAGGTCATGAGTTTATTATACTTCGGATCAAATTCAATAATCTGCGTTGCCGGAAAGGCATTGGGATACATTTGAATGTCAGACGCGGAGAATTTTTCAAAGGAATCAAGAATGAAGAAGTTGGCTTTACCTTTGCTGGCATCACTCAGGATGTTGATCGCTTCGTAAGCTTCCGCTTCGTGCTCAACTATATAGTAGTTGAGATAAGGCTCCAGATAATTTTCTATCGCAACCCGGTATTCCTCGCTGGTAGAAAGGATATCGGAGAGGAGTGGAGCATTTTTTGTCCAGCCCACATTTTTCTTTAAAAACTTAATGGCTTCCGGAAATCCTTCGAGGTTTTCAACCAATGACTTTGTGAGTTGAAACTCATTCTGACGCGCGTCCAGCTTGCGACCGGATTCCGTCATCTCCTCACGAATCATTTCAATTGTTTTCTCGAGTGAGGTAATTCGCTGCAATACGTCTTCTTCTTCTTTCTTTAACTTGTCGAGGTACGCATTCTTTTCACCAATCTCCTGGTTGAGGATAACGGTTTTCTTTTCAAACTCAGCAATGCTGGCACTTTGATGGCTGGTATCGGAGGTGGTGCGTTCTAGTTCCTGTTTGAATGAAGAGATCTGAATTTCGCGAATCTCCAGCGACTTATTGAATTGAAAAGAATCTTCCTGACGGGTGCGATACACCTGACGAAGCGCATCCGATTCTCCCTGCAAAGTATACGTGGCCGCCTTTTGAGTTTCATACTCCGCTTTAAGTGATTCTACCTTCTCGGTAATTTCATTCAACGCCTGGCGGGCCGCTTCGCGTTCAGTTTCTAAACTCTGAATACTAAAGCGGGCGCGTTCATTACTTTTTTTATCCTGATCGATTTGCTCCTTCAGGTTGTTAACCCGATCATTTAAAAAACGCAGTCGCTCATTCTTGATTTGTTTATCGCTTTCGTATTGGCGAATGGTTGAAACAAAATCATTGATGGTCTTCTGGCGCGAAGAAAGCGTGCGTTCTTTTAGTAATAATTCAGCCTTCGACTTTTCGATCAAGGCTTCCTTATCAGCTACATCGCTTGCCAGTTTTGTTTTGCGATCACTTTCTTGCTCCAGTTGCTTTTGCACGGTAGCGAAGGTGTCCTTCTGTTTGTTCACTACTACTTTAGCAAGCTGAATACTTTTCTCTTTATAATCTTCTTTGATCTTATAATATTGCTCGGTTTGTTTGGCCTGTTTCTCCAGGCTCTTCATGTTTTTTTCAATTTCAAAGAGCAAATCTTCCACACGTTCCAGATCGGCATCCGTGTCTTCCAGTTTTTTCAGCGTTTCTTTCTTACGCTTTTTGAATTTGGAGATACCTGCTGCTTCCTCGAAAAGTAGCCTGCGCGAATTATCGCGGTCGTTAAGAATATCATCCACCATGCCCAACTCAATGATGGCGTAGCTGTTGGAGGCGATCCCGGTATCCAGAAATAAGTTAGTGATGTCTTTCAATCGACAGGCTACACCATTCAAGAGATATTCACTTTCTCCAGAGCGGTAGAGTCGTCTGGTGATGGTTACCTGCGAATACTCCGTAGGTAGAATATTTTTTGTGTTATTGATGGTGAGCGATACTTCGGCCATCTGTTGTGGCGAGCGCTGACTGGTGCCATTGAAGATTACGTTCTCCATTTTTTCGGATCGCAAAGCACTGGTCTTCTGTTCACCCAATACCCAGCGAATAGAATCCACTACGTTTGATTTCCCGCACCCGTTAGGTCCTACAATACCGGTAATTCCTTCGTCAAAATTGATTACTATTTTATCGGCAAAACTCTTAAAGCCCTTGATCTCCAACTTCGATAACTGCATGAATCCCTTGAGAATTTAGTGGTTGAAAAAATAAGATCGCAAAGATAACCGTAGGATCGGCATTTGGAAAGGCAGACATACCCATTTCATCCACAATTTATCCAACCCAAATTGTGCTAAAAAAGGCTGTTTTTTGATTTATTTCAATACCTTTGGCCAACGCATGGATATACAATTTTGGATTTGGTTGATTGTGATAGTAATCACGCTGATTGCCCGGGCAAATAAGAAAAAGCCACAGCAACCTTTTGAGCCTAACCAACGGGATTATGACCGAACAGATTCGGATCAACAAAGCAAACCCGTTTCTTTTGAGGATTTGTTACGTGAGATTCAGGCCGCTAAGTCACCCAAACCAATTAAGCAAGTTGCTCCACCAGTAAAAAAATATGATTTTGAAGATTATGATGATGATCTGAAAGACGAAATTGAAGTAGTCGAGCGGACCGATTATAAGAGTGAAGATTCAATTTATTCTACCTACGAAAAGGCTAAGCAAGAGGCCTTTCACAGACCTTCGTTGGAAGAGACCCTTAAACTCGAGCAGACTCAAGTGAAGTTTGCACCCATGAAAGGTTATGAGATCGATGACAGTGAGCCGGTTGTCAATGAATATGTGCGGGAGCTAAGGAACCCAACCAGCTTTAAGAGGGCCTTTATACTAAGTGAGATCTTAAGTAAGCGGTTTTGAAAACATGATTTTTTTAGTAAAACATTACTCATATATTAGGTAGTGTATTTTTTAACTTAGCCGTCAATAGTTTACTGGCATCTTTACATGATTCAATGGCCAACATCCATTTTTTGCAAGACCCATATTAAAACTTTATCTTGCCTTAACTTAAACCTTTCTATGAGCCTGCTCAAGCACGTTAAGATCAGACTTTTGTTTACTGGTATACTTGTTTGTGGCGCGGTTGGCTCTCATGCTTCATTACCCGTTTACAACCTCCTCGAAGGACAGGCAGCCCCTGCTAAATGTGATGAAATTGAAGTGAAGCTGGAAATCACACACACCTCAGCAAACCAACGCAATGGTGAGATTTTACTGGAATTTAAAAAATCATCCGAATCCTATACATGCTTTATTTTTTCCGGTGCCGATGGTGATAATCGACTGGATGTAAAAGATAACAAAGTCACTGACCTTGGAAAAGGAGAGTACAATCTCTATGTCCAAAATCAGGAAGGATGTACAAAACATTTAAAATTCAAGATTAACTGACAACGGGTGTGAAATCGAAAAACTTATTTTTTTGGGTCTTCATCGGACTTACTTTTTTTTCGACTGTTTCGTGGGCTCAGACACCGGTCGTTACTATTACTAATTCCAAAGATGCCTGCCGCGATTTGCAAGATGCGGGTGGCAATCCGGGTACGGATGGAGTTCTGGATAATGGCTCCATAAACATTACAGTTACTTCGGGTATCCCGCCTATAACATTATTTGTTCTGGGTCCGGTAAACAAACTCAATATCCCGATGACTTTAGGTGTCCCTTACCTGGCGGATAATTTAAAGCCTGGTATCTATAATGTTATAGTTCAGGATGGAAACCCCTCCGATTTTGCGGGATCGTTTACGATAAATGGTACAACCGATATCGTTGCTGGAATAACACCAGGGTTTCCGATTAATAGCACCAGTTGTGGCACACCCAATGGTCAAATTGCTATTGATGTATCCGGGGGCACCGGTAATTATTCCTACTCATGGACAGCGACTAACGGATTTATTGCAGTTACACAAGACATCACCGGCCTTACTGCAGGCGATTATACAGTGGTTGTAAACGACAATGGCACTAATTGTACCCAAACGATTGGCCCGATCACTGTGTTAGAACCTCCAGCTCCCACAAACTCAGTTCTTAGTTTAACCGGTACAACACCCATTTGCGCAGTGGAGACCTCTACCATTAAAGTAGATATTACAGGGGGAGCCGGACCTTTTACGCTCACCATTACGGGCCTCGGTGTTGTTAATAACTATACTTCCGGCACGGATATATTGGTTTCACCTCTTGCCAATACTACCTATACGCTAACCAATGTAGCCGATGTAAATGGTTGTCCATCGGTAGCAGTCAGTGGTTCGGCAACGGTCAATGTAAATCCGGTACCGGTAGCTCCAACAATAACATTTTTACCCACTACCTATTGCGTAGGAAACGCCATCGTGGCACCGATCATCACAACTCCTAATGTGGGCAGCACCTACACCTGGTATAGTGATGCCGGCCTAACTACAGTATTGATCACCGGGTCAACACCTACAAATGCACAAATAGGTTTTAGTAGTGCAGTGGCTGCAACAACTGTAGTTTTTGTAACCGAGACTAATAGCTTTAACTGCGAGGGAGTAGCTACTCCGGTTACTCTTACTGTCAATCCGGTTCCTGTTGCACCCGCGGTTACGTTTAGCCCCAGCACCTATTGCGTTGGCCAGCCTATAACGGCTCCGGTAATAACCACTCCGGTTGGTGGAAGTACTTACACGTGGTATAGCGATGTTAGCTTATCAACGGTGCTTACTACGGGCACCGCACCCACCAATGCGCAACTTGGTTTTAGCAGCGCAGCTGTTAATACTACTACCGTCTTTGTTAATGAAACGAATAGTAATAATTGTCCTGGTCCGGCAACACCTGTTATCTTAACGGTAGGTGCTGTACCCGTTGCACCCGTAGTTACATTTAATCCAGCCACATATTGTGTGGGGGAAGCAATTACACCTCCGCTTATAGCAGCCCCGGTAGGTGGTAGCACCTACACCTGGTATAGTGATGTTGCTTTAACAACAGTTTTGATCACTGGAATAAATCCAACAAATGCGCAATTAGGTTTTAGCAGTGCGGCCGTTAATACGACTACGGTTTTCGTAACTGAAACCAATAGCGGTTCCTGCGCAGGTCCGGCTACCCAGGTTACACTCACGGTGAATGCAATTCCAGTGGCACCGAGTATTACCTTTAGTCCCACTACCTATTGTGTAGGTCAGGCAATCATTTCTCCCGTCATTACTACGCCCGTTGGTGGAAGTACATATACGTGGTATAGCGATGTTAGTTTATCAACGATCCTCACCACCGGTACAACGCCTACAAATGCACAACTTGGTTTCAGCAGTGCTGCCGCCAATGTGACCACAGTTTTTGTTACCGAAACAAACAGTAGTAATTGCGAAGGTGCGGCTGCATCGATCACCTTAACGGTTGCAGCTATACCCGTTGCGCCCGTAGTTACCTTTACACCTACAACCTATTGCGTTGGGGCTGCTATCGCACCACCGGTTATTAGCTCACCCACAGGTGGTAGTACGTATACCTGGTTCAGTGATGCCGGCTTAACCACAGTATTGACTACCGGTACCAATCCAACCAATGTACAACTTGGCTTTAGCAGTGCTGCCGCCAACACAACCACTGTCTTTGTAACAGAAACCAATAACAGCACGTGCGTAGGTCCAGCTACAACTGTTACGCTCACGGTAAACGCAATCCCATTAGCACCTGCAGTTACCTTTAGTCCAAACACGTATTGCGTGGGCCAGGCTATTATACCCCCGGTGATTACTGCGCCTGTAGGAGGAAGTACCTACACCTGGTACAGCGATGTAAGTTTGTCAACAATTTTAACTACGGGAACCACTCCCACAAACGCTCAACTGGGGTTCAGCAGTGTTGCTGCCAATGTTACAACCGTTTTTGTTATCGAAACGAACAGCAGCAATTGCACAGGTGCGGCAAGCAGTATTACGCTAACGGTCAATACGGTTCCTGTTGCGCCAGCCGTTACCTTTAATCCAACTACTTACTGTGTAGGTTCAACCATCAATGCTCCGCTGATCACCACTCCGGCAGGAGGTAGTGTTTATACCTGGTATAGCGATGCAGGATTGACAACCGTTTTAACTACCGGCACTAATCCAACCAATGCACAACTAGGATTTAGTAGTGCAGTGGCAAATACAACTACAATCTTTGTTACTGAAACCAGCAGCAATTGTACCAGCCCGGCTACCTCCATTACACTTACGGTAAATGCAGTTCCCGTTGCACCGGCTGTTACGTTTACGCCAGACACTTTCTGTGTAGGAGATGGAATTACATCACCTCTGATTACGGCACCTAATGGGGGAAGCACGTATACCTGGTATAGCGATGCTGGCCTGACAAGCGAATTAACAACCGGAACAACGCCAACGAATCTTCAACTTGGTTTTAGTTCTGCATCGGCAAACACTACCACAGTATTTGTCACAGAGACGAATGGCGGATGTGCAAGTCCGGCTACTACAGTTGCACTCACCGTAAATGCATTGCCTACAGCAGCTGTTACGGGAAGTACAACGATTTGTGATGGTCAGAGCACGGATCTTACCTTTAACTTTACAGGAACCGGCCCCTGGAATTTTCAATATTCAGATGGTGTTGTGACTACCCCCGGTGTTTCCCCTACAAACTCCATTATAATTTCAGTGTCGCCTGTGGTGGCAACCACCTATACAGTAGTTAGTGTTACCGATGCCAATTGCGCAGGAACTGTTATTGGTACCGCAGCAACCATTGCAGTTGATCAGGCACCGAACCTGGCACTCGTTGTAACTGCTGGTCTTAGTCCGGTTTGTGCTGGCGGATCAAGCTCTGTTGAAGTTGCCGGTTCTGAATTGGGGGTGAGCTATCAGTTAAGAAATAATGCAGACAACAGCCTGGTGGGGACACCTGTTGCCGGAACCGGGGCTGCGATTTCTTTGCCTACTGATGCACTTGCAGCAACAACCACATTTAATGTATTAACAACCCGTGGAGTTTGTCCACCCACGCAATTGACTTCAACTGTAACAGTGACTGTGGTTGGTTCTATCGATGCAGCCGTTGCTGTTACCGCACAAGAAAGTACAATCTGTTCTGGTTCGGCTACTAGTATTCAAATTGCTTTATCGGAAGTAGGTGTTGATTATCAACTAAGAGATGATTCCGATGATAGTGCAGTTGGCGCTCCCGTTGCCGGAACCGGTGGCACGATCAATCTTCCTACCGGAAATCTTACCACGGCAACAACTTTTAACATACTGGCTTCCAACGGAACGTGCTCCATTGAGTTAACTACGTTGGCGTCTGTTGATGTAGACATTAATCCTGCTATCGGCTTACCGGTAAGTGGTCCGGCCGGCACGTTATGTGTGGGCGGCAATGCATCCATTGATATAGCTAACTCTGAAGTAGGAGTGGATTATCAATTGCGCAATGATGCCGATGATAGTCTGATTGGTTCGGCTGTAGCCGGAACCGGAGCAACTATATCACTACCTACCGGAGTACTCAATGCCCCAACAACCTTCAATGTGCTGGCAACCGGTGGTGTTTGCGCTCCTGTTGAGTTGATTACAACTGTGAATATTAACGTTGCAGGCGCTATCGATCTAGTATTAGAAGTAACCGCCCAAGCAACAACGTTTTGTGCCGGGCTGGCAACAAACATCCAGGTGGCTAATTCAGAAGTTGGTGTTGATTATCAATTAAGAAATGATCTCGATAATAGTATTATATCGGCTGTAGTAGCAGGAACCGGTGGAACCATTGACCTGCCCACCGGAAACCTTGCCGCGACTACAACTTTTAATGTGTTGGCTTCCAACATTACCTGTTCGGCTCCGCTATCCCAAATAGTGACGGTGACAGTTAATCCAGCACCTTCACCAGGACTTACGGTTACTGCACAAAGCAATACGATTTGTTTTGGAACAACCACGGCCATTCAGGTCGGCAACTCAGAAATTGGAGTGAGTTATCAGTTGCGGGATAATGTAACCAATAATCCTATTGGAACTGCTGTGGTGGGTACGGGATCTTTACTTAGTTTACCAACCGGAGTGTTGACTATTAATTCAACCTTTAATGTCTTTGCAGAGATTGGCCCTTGTTCAACTCAATTAACGGGCGTAGTTTCTGTGAATGTGTTACCAAATGGTGATCCACTTTGTATTCCACCCAACAATTGTGCTACCGTAATCATTACACCCGTAACAACATTGGCTACCTGTGGCGCTCTTGTTCCGGATGGTACTGTCACCTTCGATATTGATCCAGCGGTGCCTGTGGTTAACATTGATGGAGTTATCATCGATATTGATGGACCCATCCAGGCGACACAGTTTAACAATTTCGTCTTTACGGGATTGAGTGTGGGTACCTATGATTATACAGTCACGTATGGCGATAAAAATAATCCTGCCTGTATAAAAACAGGTTTCTTCACCATCGATCCGACAGGTGTGGCTAATCTTGTTGATTTCAATCTGGTCTCTTCAAGTTATGATTGTCTTGTTAGTACCGGTTCAGTTACGCTAACGGATTTTAACGGCACACCAAATACCGACTATGGTTTTGAGGTTTATGTGAATGGTAACGTAGTGCAAAGCGGAGCCATCACAAAGGACCAGGCTGCATCTGGTTCATTTGTAATCACTGGACTTGCCTTAGGCGACTATCAGGTTCAGATTTTCCAGGATCAATCGGCTGTAAATGGTTGTGTAGGCTTTGTGCGATCCGCATTTGAAGATCTTGCCATTATAGAACCTACCTTTGGCTGCGGATTGTTTATTCCGAATATCTTTACTCCCAATGGCGATGGAGCAAATGATCTGCTCGTCATCCGAAATCTGCCTGTGAATTCTCAATTGATAATCACCAATAGATGGGGCAAGGAAGTCTACTCATCTCCGGATTATAAAAACGACTGGAACGGGGCCGACATCTCGGATGGCGTTTATTACTACCGACTTTCTGTAGACGGAGAATCGTTAACGGGCTGGATAGAAATTATGCGCGGCAATTAATCGTCTATAGAAGTTAAAAACTTCATGGTGTCCAGCCGATCAGCATAATCCCAGACTTCCGGAGTTTGTGCTTTTCCAAACGGAATGCTTTCCTTAAACCAACCGTTAGCCGACACCACACATTGAATTTTTTCTTTCTGACAGTCAATCTTCTTATTCAGGTCAGCAAGATCCTGATAGGTTTCATAATACAAAACGGAAATAGGAGAGACCAGATTTTCATTGGCCGTGAGCATGATAAACCCATTGTCATAATGATGGATGCCATTCACTAGCATAATGGATTTCTGGTAGTCGTAGTTGTTCACATATTTATGATGATGAATGATGGGCTGATAAATTTCCCAGCAGTTTAATAATCCCGGAAAGCTATACCCTTCGGGTACATACAACTTTGAAACGTTGCGACATCCCAAACCAAAATAGGTGAATACATCTTTACCAAGGTCCACCAATAGTGATTCATCTTCTTCACCCATCAGCACGGCACAGGAAGTTCTGTTCTTTCGGATGATGTGCGGAATTTTCCGAAAGTAATATTCAAAATAGCGAGCCGTGTTGTCGCTGCCCGTGGCGATCACAGCCTGCACGCCATTCAAACGTTCTTCAAACCGGATCTGGGTTTTAAACTCAGGTTCAATTTCAATGAGCCAATCACTTAACAGGTTGATGAGATAAGAATCCTGCGAACTTTTTTTTGCTACCAACTCATGTCCACAGATGAGAATACACAGCAGATCATGAAATCCGACCAACGGAATATTGCCCGCCATGGCCACCCCAACCGTTTTTGACTTCACATCGGTCAGAGAATATCGCGATGTCCACTCGGTTAAGGTTTGTTTGTTTAGAAAATGTTCAATGCCCGCTAATGCCAGCTGAACTGAATTGACTGTAAACCATGCATTTTGTTGTGCCGCCTGGTCATAGATTGTCTGCTTCTCAGCGTCACTTAACTGGCCTATTTTTTTTCCTAACGCTGCAAAAGCTTCTATACGGGCAATTAAATTCATTCGGGGCTCAAACTTTTAGGGTAGGTGTGCTGTTTTGACAGATGACTTTGTAGACGTATTTTTGTGGCAAAACTACACCAGTAACTTGAAAATTAGCGCGGCATGGCAATAAAGATAACCGATGAGTGCATAAACTGTGGAGCCTGCGAACCCGAGTGCCCGAATACTGCCATTTATGAAGGTGGCCGGGAATGGAACTGGGCCGGGGGCACTGCACTTACGCACGTAGAAATGGAAGATGGATCGAAGATCGATGCAAAATCTTCGCAGGCACCGGTTTCGGATGAATTCTACTATATAGTATCCGGTAAATGCACCGAGTGCACTGGCTTTCATGAAGAGCCGCAATGTGCAGCTGTTTGTCCCGTAGATTGTTGTGTACCCGATCCGGACATGGTAGAATCCAAGGAAGAGTTAATGGCCAAAAAATCCTGGCTCCACAACGAGCAATTGCAAGCATAAGACTTGTTATAACTATCATTTAATCAAGGTAGATTTTCTGAGGCTGACCATAAAGTCAAGCTGTCATCGCGGCCTTTGAGCCGCGATCCAGTTATTCAAAATACACTATTTATTTTTGACTTTTGAGTCAGCCCGCATATCCGAGGTGTCACTTCATCTTCGATCTCTTAATCATATACGCTTGCAGCACCTCAAAATATCCATCCTGAATATTGGCAGAGATGAAATCAATCTTCAGCTGATTGCATTTCATTTTTAACTTCGTATGATATTCTCTGAGTTGCTTCTCAAACTGATCCTTTATTTCGTGCGGGTTCAGGGTTAGTTTTTCGCCACTTTCCAGGTCAATAAATTCATACGGTCTTTCTTCGAAGTTGAAGGCCAGCTCGGTGTTGTGATCGGTAACATGAAATAAGATCACTTCATGTTTATTATGCTTTAAATGCTGCAAGGCCTTAAAGATTTCTTCATCATCCTCGCCACCTTCAAACATATCGCTGAAAATAACTACGAGCGATCTTCGGTGTGTCTTTTCAGCAATCTCATGCAGTACCTCCGCCACCCGGGTCGGCTTTTTAACATCGTCCGTATTTTTCAAGCGCTTGTCCAGCAAGGTAAAGAGCTTATCAAGGTGTGTGGGGGTAGACCGGATCGGAGTCATTTCCTCAATCTTATCGGAGAATAAGCAGAGCCCTACCGCATCGCGTTGTTTGCTGAGCATATAGGCCAATGCCGAAGCAGAATAAACACTAAACCGCAATTTTTGGCGGGTATCTTTAGGGTAGTGCATCGAGGAGGAGCAGTCCAGTGCGATTACACACCGCAGGTTAGTCTCCTCTTCATATTGTTTGGTAAAGAGCCGGTCCGTGCGGGCAAATACTTTCCAGTCGATGTGCCGCGTGCTTTGTCCTTCGTTGTATAGTCTATGTTCCGCAAACTCAACCGAAAAGCCATGATAGGGTGACTTATGAAGGCCTGTAATAAAGCCTTCCACGAGTTGTTTGGCTAATAATTCGAGGCTTCCCGACAGCCTGATCTCTTCAATCCGCATCTTTAACGTTTAAAATTCACCAAAAACAACTTACTTCCTTCCGGTGGGTGTAGAAAATCTTCCTCAAATTGGGTGATACCGCTTGCATTGAAAATTTTAAATACTACCTTCGATTTAACCATTTTTACCCAAAAACCTAACTAAAACCTGACAATCAGTGGAAGAGAACAAGACCAACGGACGAGAAGAGATTTTCTCTGAGAAAGTGAAGGCGGGCAAGCGGACCTACTTCTTTGATGTTAAGTCAACCCGCTCGAATGATTATTATCTTACCATTACCGAAAGCAAGAAGCGGTATAACAAAGACGATGAGGGGTTTACCTATGAGAAGCATAAGATATTCCTCTACAAGGAAGATTTTAACAAATTCATGGAGGCGCTCAACAACACGGTTAATCATGTAAAGACAGAACTCCTACCAGATGTTGATTTTAACTCCTTCGATCAGCACCGCGAGCGCGAAGAGAGCGAATCCAAAACTCCGACTGTCGATTCAGAACTGAAGTGGGACTAAAAAATACCTTTACCTAAACCGGAATGGCCCTGACGAAAGTCGGGGCTTTTCTTTTTTAGGAATTAAACAAACAATCCTGAGTGCTTCGAAGCACTATTCAGGTATGGCAATTCTGAAACTAAATCTGAGAAGCTACCTTAACTATACATCAACTTTAAGCGAAGGATCTAACAATTGGGAATCTTCAGGTACCAGAAATTATTTTCAATGACACCTGATGCTTAATGTAATATTTGGAATCAGAATTTTCAAATTTAGTTTTGCTGGTCTGCGATTTCAAAGAATTTAGAAATCCGTCCCCGTATAAATACAATGTTTTGGTTATGTATTATTTAGCAGAAAGTTACAATATTCAGAAAACACAAAAGCTATACTTTAGTAAAGAAGTCGAATCTCATTCCTCAAACGGAGATTCAACAATGGTAGGGGATTTTAAATTAAGTTTCCATCATGAGAAAGGTATTGCTTTTTTTACTCTTTGCGATTTCTATTCAGCTACACGCTCAATCAGATGATTTTACAAAGCGGGTTGTATGGAAAGTAAGTGGTGTTTCAAATACTGATAATTCAACAGATCAATATACTTCGAACAGCGAGTTTGTGACCCAAGGCACAAATACGATTCAATGGCTTCAAAAGGGCGGTGCCATTGTATATAATTTCGATGTTACTCAAAAGTCTGGAAACTGGAAGGATAGTAAGAAAGATGGTGAGTTATTATTTTCAGTTATGTTTCGGGGGCATGCTGGTAAGATAAAATTTTCACGGAGGCAGGGACAGGTTAAGATTGAGACAAATATTCCTATTGAAGGTAAGAATACGTTGCCTTTTGTTTTTACGATTGACTCAATCTCAATGTTATGATGAAATTAAAAGTAGTATTTTATTTAATACTATTTACACTGCCTACCATCGTTGGTTTTAGCCAGGTTTTCGGCCCCGCCAATGTCACAGCCGGGCAAACGCACACCTACTCTTATATGGATGATGTTATCTATGCCCAACCGATCTGGACAACTTCGCTCGGGTCAGTGATTAATACCTGGCATAGTGGAATTACCTATTATGTAAGTATCACGTGGAATGTAAGCGGATCTGGCTCAGTAGCGTTTCAAGATGGATTTAATCAGCTGGGAAGTCTGCCCGTTACAGTTGCTCCGGGGGCACCCGCCCCGCCCTCCGTAAATAATGGATCTACCTGCGGACCGGGCACAGTTACATTGTCGGGTACACCTACTTCAGGTTGCACACTTAGGTGGTTTAACGCGCCAACGCGCGGAACCTATCTTGGTGAAGGAAATACATTTACAACGCCTTTTATCTCTGTAACAACTACGTACTATGCAGCTTCCTATAATCCAAACACAGCCCAGTTCAGTTCACGGGTAGCCGCTACGGCCAACGTAATTTCAGTACCCACCAGCTCGGCATCAGCTACAAATAATAGTCGCTGTGGAACTGGAACAATAACTTTAAGTGGCACGCCTGGTGCTGATGCCAACAATTTAAGGTGGTACACCGCAGCTACCGGTGGAAGCTTAGTGAATTTGGGATTAACATATGGTACTACCCTTAGTACGACAACTACCTATTACATTGTTGGATATCAAACCTCAACGGGCTGCGAAAGTAATGCGCCTAGAGTTCCTGTTGTTGCGACAATAAATTCTGAACCTGGTTTACCGGCAGGAGTTAGCCAAAGTATTTGCGGATCGGGCACCGTTACATTAACTGGAACATCTGGTTCAAATGGGAATGCTGTCAGGTGGTACTCCGCTTCGACTGGGGGTTCGCTTCTGGCAACAAGCTCAAGTTATACCACTCCGAATTTAAGTGCCACAACGACCTACTACATTTCAAGCTATAACACCTCCACTCTTTGTGAGAGTATCTCTCGCGTGGGAATTGTCGTTACGGTAAACCCCATACCGTCCTCCCCAACAGGTGGAAGTGGAAGTGTCTGTGGTTCTGGTGCTATAAATCTCTCGGGAGTTCCGGGGCCTAATAGTAACACGCTCCGTTGGTATGCCGCAGCTATCGGAGGATCACCTCTTGCCACCGCTACAAGTTATACAACTCCCAGCCTGAGCGCTTCGACTACCTATTATATTTCAAGCTATAACTCAACAACTCTTTGCGAAAGCACCGCAGCCCGGGTAGCCATAACAGCCACAGTTAATCCCGTGCCTGCTTCGCCATCAGGCACTCCTGCAAGTCGGTGCGGAACAGGGACTATTACTCTTACCGCTACTCCTGGAGCCAATGGAAATACGGTTCGTTGGTATGCTGCATCTACCGGTGGTTCGCCACTTGCCACAGCTACTAGTTATACAACACCAAGTTTGAGTGCCACCACTACCTATTATATTTCAAGTTATAATTCAACAACACTTTGCGAAAGCACTGCCGCCCGGATCGCGATAACAGCTTCAGTTAATTCTGTTCCGGGCTCACCATCAGGTACTAGTTCGAGTCGATGCGGTGTAGGGACTCTTACACTTACAGCAACTACCGGGGCTAATGGAAATACAGTACGGTGGTATGCTGCTGCTACTGGAGGCTCACCCCTTGCCACCACTACCAGTTACACAACACCCAGCTTGAGTATTACTACTACCTATTATATTTCCAGTTATAATTCGACAACCCTTTGCGAAAGTACTACAGCCCGGGTTGCAGTAACAGCAACCATTAAACCGATTCCGGCATCGCCCACAGCTAATGGGGCAAATCGATGTGGTCCTGGTACTCTTACTTTGGCAGCCACCTCTGGAGCCAATGGAAATACAGTACGTTGGTATTCAGCCGCAACCGGAGGATCACCTCTTACCACTGCCACAAATTATACAACTCCCAACCTTAGTGCCACGACCACCTATTATATTTCTAGTTATAACTCTATAACATTATGCGAAAGCACAACAGCACGCGTAGCTGTAACAGCAACAGTTAATTCCATCCCAACGGCACCAGGATATACGGGTCATGCTCGGTTTGGTACCGGCCCTTTAACCTTAACAGGAACCGGTACTCCAGCGGGTGGAACTTACAAATGGTATAACAGCGCGAATGTTTATCAAAGTACGGGTACCAGTTACACAACCGGATCGGTGAGTGCCAACACGAATAATTATATGTATATGAAGGCCGCGAGTTCTAGTGGGTGCGAGAGTACATCCACGGCTATTAATATCCTGGTTTATTCACAACCTGTTGTATCGGCACCACAATCCTATGTAGTAAAAGAATCAAATGTAACAATGACCGCAGGTGCTGGATATGAAACGTATTCGTGGAAGAATGCAGCGAATACTGTTGTGGCAACAACACAGTCCTTCACAACAAATGTACCCAGCACCTATACCGTAACGGTAACTAAAACGGGTGCGATCGGAGTCTCCAATCCATTTGTGTTATCGGCTTCTCAGTTTAGCGGCATGAATAAAAATTACATCGTAACGAATACAACTCAAATTGGAGGACTCACTGATGCCAATACATTGCAAAATCTGTCAGCCGAAAAAGTGGCACAACAGGTTGCCTACTTTGATGGTTTGGGCCGCCCGACACAAACGATATCCACACAGGGATCTGTAAGTAAGACGGACCTTGTAGCACCGGTGGTGTACGATGACTTTGGTCGCGAAACAAAGAAATACCTGCCTGTAGTTACCGGCCACACAGGCCGGTACAAAGACGGATTATTGGATGCCGCTGGAAATTATTTAGTGAATACCTACAACAATCCGGCTGATAAAATTGCCGATGATACCAGACCCTTTAGTGAAACCCTGTTTGAAGCTTCGCCTTTGAATCGCCCCGATAAGGAGTATGGTGCAGGACTTTCCTGGGGTCCGACAGCCGGAGGAGCAAACAAATTTATTCAACATGCCTATTTGATTAATTCACACAGTACCGCAAGTAGTGCCACTCAGGAAAAAGTAATCGCCTGGAATGTAAGCGTAGCAAACCTTCCCGTACGGGCAACACCCGTAGCCGGTTATGTTGTAACTGGTGGTTATTATGCAAGTGGTCAATTACAAATTAAGAGTACTAAAGACGAAGAAGGCAATGAAGTACGCGAATACACCGATAAGCTTGGCCGGGTAATATTAAAGAAAGTGCAGGCTGCAGTCTCCAACGATTTGAATAATGTAACCCAATGGGCGCTTACCTATTATGTATACGATGATTTAGTAAACCTGCGGTTAGTGTTGCCACCAGAACTAAGCAAACTCATCCATACCAATGCAGATACCTATGTAGTTACTGCTACTGATTTAAATAACTGGGCCTTTCAGTATAAGTATGACGGCCGCAAGCGTATGATTGAAAAACAAGTGCCGGGAGCAGGCGCTGTTTATATAGTGTATGATAATAGGGACCGGTTGGTGCTTACACAAGACGCTAATCAACGGGCATTGGCAACTAAGTATTGGAGTTTTACTAAATACGATGAGCTGAATCGGCCCATCATGACAGGTATTAAGGATACGAGTGTAGTTCTTACTCAAACACAAATGCAGGCAGTAGTGAATGCCCACTTCGCGAAAGCTGCTTCCCGCTGGGGCGAAACCTATGTGGGCAATGTGGCTGGCAATGTACATGAGTACACAAACAAGGCTTATCCGGTGCGCACTGGATCAACGACAACCGAAATTGATCCTAATAAATATTTATCTGTTACTTATTACGATAACTATTCCTTCCGCAGTCTTTGGTATGGCACATACACCTACCTGAATGAAAGTCTTAGCGAAGTGGCAAATGGCATTACCTATCAACAACCTGCAACAGAAAACTTACGCGTAATAGGGCAGGTGACTGGAACGAAGACCAAGGTTTTGGATGGGGGTGTTACAGGGGGCTATACCTGGCTCAAATCAGTCAGTTACTATGATGATAAGTACAGGATTGTACAAACCTTGAGTGATAACTATAAAGGTGGAACGGACCGAGTAACTAACGTGATTGACTTTGTTGGTAAAGTTTTGAAATCGAAATCAATACATACCGAGTCTGATGTGGCTTGGCGCGATGTAGTTTCAGTAAGACAGGAAGGGAACAAACTGATTTCGGTAGCAGGTCCTCCGCAGTGGGGCTTTGGATGCGCTTCGTTACAGCAATTGGCGGCCGGACAGGATGGATGGTTTGAATTTACAGTTACTGAAACTACAACCAGTAAATTAATTGGATTCAATGATTCAAATTCTGGTGGAACCAGCCCCCATGATTTGAATTATGCCTTTCAACTTTACTATGCAACATTATATATACAGGAGAATGCTAATGTTAAGGGGACTTTAACTGGCCTTATTCCTGGTGATATTTTGCGGATGGAGCGTGTGGGTACGATAATTAGCTTTAAACGAAATGGCATTCCTATAACAACCAGTGCGCTAACACCCTCGACAACAGCTTTATTCCTTGATAACTCTTTTCACATAGCTGGAAATACAATCGCAGATGTCCGCGCTTCCTTTGCCACCACCACTAAAACCACCACCCGCAGATTCGAATACGACCATGCCGGGCGCCTGCTGAAAACATGGCACAAACTGGATACCCAACCTGAAATCCTCCTTGCCCTCAACGAATACAACGACCTCGGACAACTCGTAGATAAAAAAATTCATAGTACGGTAAGTACCGGTGCCAATGCCAAACAAAGTGTAGACTACCGCTATAACATCCGTGGCTGGTTAACTTCGATGAATGATGCTTCCCTTGCAAACACTGTTACGACCAATGACGATTCCGGAGATTTGTTTGGGATGAACCTTGAATATAACAAAACAGATCTCGGATTGGGTAACACGCCACTTTTCAATGGAAATATTTCCGCCATGACGTGGAGCAATAATCTTGGATTGGGAACCACTAAACAAAATGGTTACGCGTATAGCTACGACAAACTTAACCGCATAAAGACTTCTGTATTCAAAGAGAAGAATACTGCCTGGTCAACCCCGGCCAACAATGCATTGCAAGAGACCGGATTCAACTACGACCTCAACGGGAACATCACCACCTTGCAGCGCAACGACAGACGTGCCTCAGGCTGGATGGATAACCTGGCCTATACCTACATTGGCAATCAACTCGTCCGCGTAATAGATACGGGTGATGACTTTGCCGGCTTCATCGATGGTAACAGTAATGCAAACAATGATTACACCTATGATGTCAATGGAAACCTAACACGTGATTTGAATAAAGGCATCGGCACTTCACTTACTGATCCAACTAACATCATTACCTATAATTACCTCAATCTGCCCGAAACCGTCACAAAAGGCGGAAATAGTATTCGTTATATCTATGATGCAAGTGGCCGCAAGCTAAGTCAGGTCACCACCTTTGGTAGCAAACAAAAACAAACCGACTATGTAGGCGAGTATCAATACGAAAATGATGTGCTTCAATTTGTTAGTCACGAAGAAGGGCGCATTGCAATTGCCAATATTAAGACAATTGTAAACCATACAGGTGATGCCCTTACAAATTTGACTGCAGCCACGGCAACACTCGCCAATGTAACCCAGAATGGTAATACCTATGTGCGTGCCACAGCCAATGGCACAAGTACTAGACAAGGTATCTTTCCGATTGGTGGAACACTGGCAGTACAAACCGGAGAGCAATATCGCATACGTGCGAAGGGCTATAGACCCGGTCCATTTGCTGTTTACATATCCATACGTACAAATAACACAGACCTCAATTGGCCAGGTGCACAATTAGCCAATAGTTTGGTGACAGAAGCCTATTCAGAACAGGTGATCACCATTCCACCTGGGCATACTACTCTGGAGGTAGGCGTTGTCTGGGATAATGTTGGTGCTGGTCAGCAATTCTTTCTCAACGATTTTGAAATCACCAAACTCACCACCAACACTACCCCCGAATACCAATACAACCTCAAAGATCATTTGGGCAATGTGAGATTAAGCTTCACCAGCAAGGTTGATGTGGAAGCCACAACCGCCACCCTGGAAAATGCGAACATAAATGTGGAGCAGAGCCAGTTTTTGCGTTACGAGAATGCCAAGCGGATAAACGCCAGTATCTTCGATCGCACCAATGGCAGCGCACCAACCACCACCACGGGTTACTCCGAGCGATTGAATGGCTCCGCCAACGAAAAATATGGTTTGGCAAAATCAATCAGTGTAATGCCGGGCGATGTGATCAATACTGAAGTGTATGCCAAGTATGTAGACCCGGTTACCAGCAACTGGACAGCCGCACTCAATTCGTTGATGGGCCAGATTGCCGCCAACACCGCAGGCGTAGTAGTAGATGGTGCTTCCTATGGTTCCAGCACGGCCTCATTTCCCTCCGGGTTTATTGGGTTGCAGAACACCAGCAACACGGGGGCTCCACGCGCTTACCTTAACTGGTTGATCTTTGATAGAAACTATGTATTTATTACAGGAGGCTTTAAACAGATTGGCACTGTAGCCAAAGAAGCTGGCACCGATGTGCCCCACGAGTTGATAGCCTCACCCACGATTAACATTACCCAGCCCGGCTATGTGTATATTTACTTAAGCAACGAAAACCCAACCCCGGTGGAAGTCTACTTCGATGACTTTAAGGTAACCCACACAAAATCTCCGGTGATCCAGACAGATGATTATTATGCGTTTGGTCTCGCGTTTAACTCATACCGCAGGGAAAACACAACACCGAATCAATACTTGTATAACAGTATGGAATTGCAGGATGAGTTGAATCTTGTACTGTACGATTATCTAGCAAGAAAATATGATCCTATGATTGGAAGATTCACTACAATTGATCCACATTCTGAGAACTACCTCTCTTGGGCTCCTTTTAATTATGTTGCAAATAATCCGATTATATTAACAGACCCTACAGGCATGGATTGGTATCAGGATGAGAAGGGGAATACAATGTGGAAAAAGGGAAGTGATGAGATTGAAGGATATAAGAATATTGGAGAGAATTATTCATATCGCCAAGGCGATGTTACTTATTCATACCAACAAAGTGAATTAGCAACTTTAGAAGAACATGTACTAGAACCTGGTGATTGGAAAACTAGCCAAACAACAAATGCCGATGGTTCAAAAAAACAGTGTTATACATCAGCAAAGGAGATGGTGAGCGCATCGGGAGCTGAAACGTTAGGAGGCCAAGTAAACGGGATATTGACTGGTACAGAATCTAAAACTAAAGAGGGGCATAAGGTTACTGCTACTGAAGATGCTAAAAAAGGTGTGGATTATGTTAATAGTCAAGTTGATCAAGGAAAGTCGGTGGCTGTTGGAGTTGATTACGCTTACGGAAAGGGTATTAATGATAAATCAACAGATCATTGGGTTGCAATATCATCCAGAGTAACAGATCTTAAGAGTGGTACGGTCTCTTTTAATTTTTATGATCCCGGGACTTCTCGAGCCGCACACGGCAGATCGGGGAATTTTTCTGTCAATAGTAAGGGATTAATGGCTGGTGCTGGGAAGATATCAGGTAGTCCAGGTTACACAGTAACTCAAGTACGAAAAAATAAGTAAGTTATGATACGTATTCTACATATTATTTTTATTGTACTCATAAGTTCTTGCAAGGCAGAGAATAAAACCGACAATGCTATTGATAAGTTTGAGGCATTTATAAATTTATTCCCCTCCAAGGAATTACCACTTTCAATCCCTTGCTCTAATGATTACATAAGGCGTGAAATTTTTGATCCAAATACAACTGAGCATAAGCCAAATGTATATAAGTCAATAGCCAAGGATGACTGGCCATTATTGTACGATGAAAGCGCTGGAAAAAAAGGCATTGACTTTCGATATGCTTTTAAAGTGATGGGCGCGGATGATTTTTATGGAATTATCTATATTAAAGATTCTATAAACATTGATGGTTTAACTGATCAGAGCTGGCTTATTCTAAATACCTACAGTAGAAAAGGAAAATTAGTCAGCAAGCTTAAGTTGGCTGGTAACCACTTTGATATTCTTGAAATGTTTTGTGGAATACCGAATGAGCATGAGATTGAGACTACATCATACACTTTTTTACCCACTTCAGACAATAGTGTTGATCTTGTCCATGCAAAAAAATGTGTTAAAAAATATGAAGTTACTGATACCGGTCTCATAAAAAGACTAACTATGAATATAAGAGATGGCTACTTTAAAGTTAATAATTCCGGTTGTTATGAAGAAGTAATACACTAGTAGACCTCGCCTTTGTTGGTGTTCTTCACCAACAAACATGATGAATGGGGAAGAAGGAGAATGATAAATAGGTAGAAATAAATGAATGAGCAAATTTCCCTCGCCTTTGTTGGTGTTCTTCACCAACAAACGTGATGAAGCAGGATAACAGGAAAAAGTTGAATTGATTTTAATACAGGGTCAAGCAGATGAGAAAATGAGCGAGCGTATAACTTATTCAAAGGAACACCCCTAGTTCGTTACCGTAACTTGCCTGGAATGGAAGGTATTACCCTCGCCTTTGTTGGTGTTCTTCACCAACAAACATGATGAATGGGGAAAGAGAGAATGATAAATAGATAGAAAGTTTTTGAATAAATGAATGAGCAAATTTTATATTCAAAAGAGCATCCTGAGTTTGTAACCGTTACTTGTTTAGCGTGGAAAGCATTGCTTGCGGATGATAAGAACAAAGATGTGATTACAGATAGTCTTACTTTCTTAACCAATCAAAAGCGCGTATTAGTTTATGCATTCGTCATTATGAGTAATCACTTTCATTTAATATGGCAAATGATGGGTGATCATAACCGCGAGGATGTGCAACGCGACTTTTTAAAATATACGGGCCAACAGATTTTAAAGTATTTAAGAAATGATAATTCGCCATTAATAGATGAGTTGATTGTGAATGCGAAAGACCGAAAACGTCAGGTGTGGGAAAGGAATTCGTTGGGTATTCCATTATGGACGGAAGAGGTATTTAATGAAAAATTGGAGTACATACATTATAATCCTGTGAAAGCGGGTATTTGTAATCATCCCGAAGAGTACAAGTATTCGAGTGCCATGTTTTATGAAATGAATAAAAGTGAGTGGAAATTTTTAACACATTACCGGGGATGAATAATGGTTTGGGGATATGATTAGAGTACTTGTTGGTGAAGAACACCAACAAGGGCGGGAGACTCCGCTTGGAAAGAGATAGGAAAGACAGTATGATCATAATATTTTTAGAATGATTATTGACTATATAAAGTTTCACCTGGTAAAATCTCCTTTGTTGGTGTTCTTCATCAACGAACATGAGTTGGTAAAACTTGCCGACTTTCTGCCAAAAAATAAATTCGCAATGGTTGTGGGATTAATAGCTCTTCAATGTCCGAATACATTGAATGGTCAGGTTATCACAACGCCAGGGTACATAGTACCGATATCCGGTGATACAGTTCGGGGGTTTATTCAAAATGAAATCGACCGGAATCATGTTCATGGCGTGAGTTTCAGCACCGAAAAATCAGTGCCTTTTAAAAACTATACTGGCCAGGAAATTTTAGGGTTTGGTGACGACACCCGGGTATTCAAGCGGTTTAACGTTAGTGAAACATCTTATCAATTTGGCAAACAGGTGAATGATGGATTACTCACGCTTCTTAGAATCCGCAATAAGAAGAGTACTAATTATTATATTCAAAATAATAACAGCAAGGATTCAGCTTTTCTACAGGCACCCCAAAAAATGGATTCTGATCTAAGTGAATCCAAAAAAGTTATTGCCAGTTTTTTGTACCTGAATCAAATGTATTCAGTTGCTGGATTGCCACAGGATAAAGCCCTGAAGAATCAGGTCCCTTATAAAGATAAATCCATTCGAAAATTTGTCTCTGATTTTAACCGCAATGAAAACCCACAATCTGCTAAATCTTACCACGACAATATTTTATATCATCATATTATTCTGGGGGGCATTTATACTTTGCCTGTTATAACTAATCAAATTGGTTATACCGTTTCCTACATCTTTTCGGAGGAAAACCGGGATTTGAATCGCAGAGGATCAATTTTGCATGGCGTACGGTTTACATCATTGTCGTATCCAACGGAGTCGTTTTCGAGCGAAACGGCTCGTCAATCATCAATCCAATTACTACCATTGGGATATCGGTTTAATCCTGGTGTAGGAAAAGTAAAGCCATATGCTATGGGTATGGTGGGTGCCAACCTTGTTTCAGGTTACTCATCCGAATCAGACGTGGCTGTTTTTTTTATGGTAACCGTAGGTGGTGGACTTTTAATAAATCTGGGGAACCATGCACTTGTTGCCGAATTCAGTATGGACGGACAGTTGTTCTATTATCCTGCCTACCGTGCAACTATTGGATATGATTTAATCAGAAAGAAGAGATAAATAGACAGGTACTAATATCGTAAGCCCTTCCCCGGGGAGTTTCCGGGAGTTGCGGGATAAGTGAAAGCAGGAACTCCAAAGTGAAAGAGAATAGTAATTATACTAAACAGAGTGAATGGATATACTTCTATAAAAAGAACACATATGAAATTTAAAGCACATGCAGTATCATTTATATTATCGACAATGTTGTCGATACTTTGCCAATACGCCTGGGGTCAGGCGGATCCATCCTCCATTCCAAAAATTGAAGACCTGGTAAAAATCCCACCCTCACCAGAGGCAGCAGCTTTTGCCAAATACGGCAACACCCCGGTAAATTTGTATACCGGAACACCCACTATCTCCATACCCATTGCCAGCGTTAGAGGCAGAACCATTGAAGTGCCAATCTCCCTTAACTATGATGCATCGGGAATAAAGGTAGAACAACTTGCCACCTGGGCAGGCTTAGGCTGGAACCTTAATGCGGGGGGAATGGTCACACGGCAGGTAAATGGATTACCCGATGATTATCTTACTTCCTCGCCCAGCTACTTTCCATTTTATCATACTAACATCAATGCCGATTATGAATTCGCCAAGGGATTTACGCCTACAGAAAATTCAATCTATCCGCAGGGTCAGCTTCAACAATACTTTGCTTTTATGCGCAAAGTTACCCGCCAGGACACCAACGAGAAGTATGACATTCAACCCGACACATACTCCTTCAACGCACTTGGACTTTCAGGAACAATTTTTATCGATTATGCTAACGCAACTGCTTATTGCATCGAATCGCCCGAATTAAAAATAACTCCTATCTTCTTTCCGCAATTAGGCATTCAACAGCTGGCTGGATGGGAGATCATGGATGCCGGTGGTAATAAATACTTCTTTAATCAATCCGAAACCACCCATGTATATGATAATGATCCGAATGATAGCTACCGCACCTACAGTTCAGCATGGGCGCTCACCAAGGTAATCACTACAAACAACCGGGATACAGTTAATTTTAATTATACTGCACTGCCGGTTTGGGAACAGGAACAACTTGCAGGCAGGGGGGATGTATATGAAGATTTTAATTTAAACAGCATTTGTGGCCTTGATCAAATGATTGTTTCGGTGGCACCAACCTATAAAATCAGTCAACTTGAATTAACTTCTATTTATATCAATGGCAAGGTAGCAGCACAAATTGATGCTACACTTTCGCGCACAGATTTAGTAGGAAAGCATGCATTAACACGAATTGCTGTTTTGGGTAGTGATGGCGTAACAACGCATCAGGTTCAGTTTCATCATTCTTATTTTGGAACCGGTACCAATGAAAAAGAGTTACGACTGCGATTGGACAGTGTTAGATTTTTTGGGAAGACATTGGTCAATCCTCAGGTTTATAAGTTTTATTATTATGACGGATTACCGTCCCGCGAGTCAAAGGCACAAGACTACTGGGGTTATTATAACGGAGCCAATTCTGCCAACACATTGATTCCTTATAATTATAGTCTTGATAAAGATAACCAGGGATTCCAGGGAGCTAAACGATTACCTAACTTTTCCTTTACTGCTGCCGGCACGATGTATAAGATCAAATATCCAACCGGGGGCGCCACTGAGTTCACCTATCAACCACATAAACTATCTTCCGACTTAACCTTTTATGATGAGGAATATACCGTTGGGAGCACTGCCCTTACGGGAGGTCCCGATCCACTGGACCCTTTTAATTATCGGATTTGTGACGACATGACGGCAGTTGCACCTAAAGGAGTAGAAACCTCATTCCAGGTAACACAGGGTGGATCTTATCGGTTGCAACTTTATTTGACAAACAGTAATCCAGGTGCAAACCCAGCCAACCACATGTATTTCATAGCAATGTACAGTGCTGGTGCACAAAATCAACCCCGCACTTTTTGTGATCTTTTGAATGGTGGAAATACATTGTACTCAATCTATCAGAATACAACTCCGGGACTTTCAGTGAGTCAGAATTTAACTTTAACACCCGGATATTACCGCATTATGATTCTCAACAATAATCCTTATTTAAATATCCAGGCCTATGTGTATGGTATCAGATCAATTACCAGTGCCACTGTGCAAGGTGCGGGATTGAGGATTCAGAAAACGGAAGACAAGAATGAATTCGGTTCCATTGTTTCAAAGCGTTGTTATTATTATGGAAACCTTTCGGTTGTGCCAAGTCAAAATAGAACTGAAAACTGGATTGCCTCACTGGCAAACGCTGCAGCAGGTTCAATGCATACTTCGTTTAACTATGAGACAGTCAATATCTTTGAAAAACAAGAAGAATCACAGGCTTCTTTTATGGAATGTGGTTCAATTCGCAGGAGTGGTAGCAACAGTTCTCAATCTCATTACTTTATTACCTATCCGGTTGTGTCTTCAATCTCGTTTGATAGTCAGGGTAATCAAAATGGATTTGAGGTTATTGAATTTCAAAATACCCCCGAATCCTGGAACGCAGGGTTTTCACGGAAATATCCTAACAATGGAAAGCAGATTAGTGCTACTACGTATAGTCGGGAGGGCAACAAACTTACGCGGCAACGACAGTACTATTCCCAAACTACTGTAGTGCCGGGTACGATTGGTTTTACCTTTGTATCCACAAGATCAACGCAAAAGGACCTGGTGGTAAAATCAGAGGTAGCAACACCAACGCAAGAATCCTACAGCCTTGAATATGGAAATTTCCTGCTTAATGGTTCGTCTTGGTCTTTGCAACATTGTACTTCAAATGGAGTCACTTGTTTTACATTTAGTGACACCAATTATCATAGCCCACATAGTAACCATATTGGTTTTAGCTGTCCCAATGCTCTATTTCCATTTAATGGATCTCACCCTGCACGAATAAGTTACAATCAATTGGTAAGCAGTGGTGCTGTTAATCCAACGATAACCCATGCTAATACATCAGGCATTGTTTCTGTTTGTCAGAAAGGTTATAATATAATTTATTGCAATCACTTTGGTTCCGAGTACCAAAAGGTGCAATCGTTGTATTCAAGGTATTGGCCTCGCCTCGACAGCACGGTTAGTATCCAATATAACGGCCTTGATTCGATGGTGTCGTACACGCGCAATCTATATGACAATACAAATCATTACCAGATTACACGGGTAAGGCAGCGTGATAGCCGCGGAGATGTTGTTGTGATTAAACTTTCCTATGCGCATGAGATGAGTCAGGCCAATCCGGCTGAACCCATATGGACAAGTCTAATTAGTCAGCATCGCTTAAGTGAAGTGATCCGTACAGATAAATTTAATCAGAATGGCGCTAACTTGCTGGCAACAGAAAATACGATCTACCGTTGGGTGGGCTCCATGTTATTGCCCGACAAGAAACAATATGCAACCGGGAACAATTTGTTGGAGGACAGGATTCGATTTGTGGCCTATGATGGAGTTGGCAATATTACTCAACTTTGCAGAGCCAATGATGTGAACGTGTCAATTGTTTATGGCTACAATAATTCTCTACCCATTCTTCAGGCTACCAACGCAGGTGTTGCACAGATATTTTATACCAGCTTTGAAGAAGGGCCCTATGATTTTACCAACGATGCAAAGACAGGTGTAAGAAGTAAAAATGGATTTAACAAAATCTTAACGGGGCTAACGGCAGGTAATTATAATTTAGAATATTGGCAAAAAGTTACAGGAAATTGGAATCTGGTATCCAATCAGGTGAATGTTACAGGATCAACCTATACGATAAATCTTTCGGGTCAGATAGACGAGGTACGATTCTACCCGGCATCTGCACAAGTATCTACCTTCGCTTACCAACCTAACGTTGGTCGAACTGTTGTAAGTGATTTTAATAGTTTAACTACCCGCTATGAATATGATGATTTTGGGAGGTTGAGAACGATTCGGGATAAGAACGAGAATATACTAAACCTAATAGAATACAATTACCTTAAATAATCTTAATGATTAATAACATCATAATTCACCGATATACATAGCATTCCCTCTTGAATTAGAAGAAGTTAAAGGAGGATAAAATAATTGGTTTGAAATTGATTAATTTTGAATATCAAAAATTACTAGGATGGACATAGCAGGAAAGAAGGTCGAACTGATTGAATGGTTGGCAAGATTGCAAGACGAAAAGATTATCCTGCGAATAGAAACTTTGCGAAAGGGTTCAATAGAGGAGTTATATAAGCAACGAATGCCCAATACGCTGGAGGAACTACAGACTAAAATAGATCGATCAGAAAAAGATTTTAAGGATAGGAAGATACACTCGCAAGAAGAAGTAGAGAGTTACTTTAAAGCTAGGTTTCACAAGTGAAGAAATCACAAGTAATCTGGTCAGACGAAGCATTGAACGACCTGGAGACCATTATGACTTTTTAGCTGAGAAATCTCAACCATCTGCCCAACGGATTATTGAAAGCATATTGAGTAGAACTATACAGTTAGAGTCTTTTCCTGAATCAGGTACAAAGCAAGAAACTTTGAAGGTTGGAGCTAACGAGTATCGCTATCTTGTAGAAGGTAATTAAAAAGTTATCTATAGCAATAAGTCGGAAATCCAGACCGTGTTTATTGCAACAATATTTGATACTCGCAACAATCCTGATAAATTAGGAGTGTAAGCACTCGCCTTGTCGGTTTATACTAATTCTGTTAGGTAATCTAATCTAACAACTAGACCATGTACTACGCAACCCCTACAGATTATTACGGGTATGTAATATTACAGTCAATATTGCACCCTTAAACTTCCGTATAATCAGCCATTATTTATATCTTTAGTAAGTGAAATTACAAGGGCTTTTCCTTTTCTTCTTTCTCTCGAATGGGGTGTTCGCCCAGCAGTGGGATAGCCTGAATTTTGTTTTACCCACTGACACACTACTCCTAAAGTCAATTCAAAAAGCAGACTCAATAACATTGTCATTTCAATTCAAAGCAGATAGCCTTAATGCTCTCTATCAAAACCAGTTTTCAAAAATTGATGGCGTAAGGAACCAATTACAAACAAAGATCGATAGCCTTAATAATCTCAAACTCCCCACCGAAACCCTCACCCGAAAACTAGATAGTCTTAATAGAGTTAAAGACGCTAAAATAGCGTCCCTCACTAAAAAAGTAGATGACCTTAAATCAAAAGCCACTCAGGGACTGAAAGAAATACAACTTCCACCTCAGTTACAGGAACCCATGCAGAAACTGCAATCATCCATACAAGGGTACTCGTTGCCGGCATTGAAAACAGATACGCCCGGATTACCATCATTAGAGATGCCTACGTTAGGCAATACAAAATTACCAACACTCACCAACCAACTTGCCCTTGATCCCAACCTCAAAGACCTCACCGGTAGCCTTAATAAAATTTCGAGCATAACAGACCAGGCCGGTCAGTATGCCGAAGACGCGCAGAACCTCGTTAAAGGAAACCTTGATGAGGTAAAGAGCCTTGACAAAACCATTGAAAGTAAAGTAGCAGGCATGGAAGGGGTAGACCAACTGGCAGAAGGCAAAGCCCTAATGACGGAATACACGCAACTAGATTCTGCCGCATTAAAGAACAAGGCTAAAGAGTTGGTGCAGGAACAAGTGATGAATCTGGCCCAGGATCATTTTGCCGGCAAGCAGGAAGTGTTGCAACAGGCGATGGATAAGATGAGCAAGTTGAAAAGCAAATACTCGGAAGTAAAAAGCATGGCCGAGCTGCCTAAAAAATTACCCAACCCGCTTAAAGGCAAGCCCTTTATCGAACGACTGGTACCGGCACTCTCGTTTCAGATCCAGACAAGCCAATACTTTCTGCTGGATGTAACCCCCATGCTCATGTATCTCATCAGTCCCCGGCTTTCTGCCGGAGCCGGGTGGAACCAGCGGCTGCCATTTGATGGACTTAATATAACCAGTGATGAAAGTATTTACGGTCCGCGCGCAGCTTTCGAGTTCAAGTGGACAAAGGGCATCAACTTCCGGTTGCTCCCTGAACTCATGAATACGACCATTCCACCTCTTATTGCCAGCAGCAAGGGGGTAGATCCTGCGTACCGCGAATGGGTACCCAGCTTGTTTGTGGGTATCAAGAAAGACTTCACAGTGTATAAAACCATTAAAGGCAACACTGAAGTACTTTACAATCTTTACGACAAAGATGGCATGAGCCCCTATGGCGATAGACTGGCAGTCCGGTTTGGATTTGAGTTTCCGATGATGAAGAAATTGAAGCAAAAAGCTTCGACCACCGAGGCGGTAAAGTAATACTTCGTGTATGAGGTGTTTACACTGAGCATCAATGTAAACACAACCTCGGGTATGAGGTGTTTATACCGAGCACCTTTGTAAATACAACCACGCGTATGTAATTTAAAAAATGGGCGTTTTATGGTGGATTCGAGTTGATGAATCACGTTTACGCGGGCGGAGGTAATTTCAAAATGTTCCAAATTTGACTAAATTTAAATATTAAAGATTGAGGATATGAGAACCAAGGAAGCCTTTCATGCATTGATTGAAAAAATTGAAAACGAAGAAGTATTAAAGGGTTATTTTGAGTTAATAAAACGATTGAATAAAAATCAAACTGGAGAACTTTGGGATTCTTTGAGTTCCGAAGAAAGGGACGAACTTTTAATTTCTTATGAAGAAAGTTTAGATCCCAAAAATTTGCTAAGTCATGAGGATGTTAAGGGTCAGCACGATAAATGGCTAAGAAAATAATTTGGACCAAACGAGCTAACCACAAGTTCAACAAAATCATTGACTATTTAGAGTTGGAATGGGGGCCTATAGTTGTCCGCAATTTTGTTATAAAAACCTACGACATTATTGATTTGATTTCACATCAACCTGAATTGGGTACTCTGGAGAACAAAGAAAAAATGATTCGGGGCTTATTATTGACAAAGCATAACCGGCTTTTCTATAGAGTAACCGACAAGGAAATTATTTTATTGAACTTTTTTGAAACCCGATCAGGTACCAGACAGAAACGATTTTAAAGGTTGAGAGGTATGGCGAGGTAATTCTGAAGTTTAGTTGCAAGTTGGTGACGAACACCAGCTACTTAGGCAAAGGCACAAACACAACCTGGGGTATATAATTGGATTACTGCAATAATCATTAACTCTTCCCCTCTCTTTGCCGGCCAACCGTATCCTACAACGCGCGGAGTAGGTTGGGAGTGTGAGATATCCACCTTTCCAACTTCTGCTTATATTTGCGGCCTGATTTAAAATAAAGTAAGAATTCATGGGTTTAAAGTGTGGTATTGTGGGCCTTCCTAATGTGGGTAAGTCAACGCTTTTTAATGCAATTTCAAATAACAAGGCCGAGGCTGCCAATTTTCCTTTTTGTACCATCGAACCCAATGTGGGGGTTATTTCTGTTCCCGATGAACGCCTCACCATATTAAAGGAGTTGGTGAATCCACAAAAAGTGCTGCCCACAGCATTTGAGTTTGTTGACATAGCCGGATTGGTAAAAGGCGCCAGCAAAGGCGAAGGTCTTGGCAATCAGTTTCTGGCCAACATCCGCGAGGTAGATGCGATCGCGCACGTGATCCGCTGTTTTGACAATGATAATATCATTCACGTGGCTGGTAAGGTAGACCCGGTCGGGGATAAGGAAGTAATTGATATCGAGCTGCAGCTTCGCGATCTGGATTCGGTAGAAAAGAAAATCGCCAAAGTAGAACGGACTGCGAAGAGCGGAGACGCCAAAGCAAAAAAAGAACTTGCCACCCTGGTGGCCTACAAAGAAACTTTGCAGTCGGGTAAAAATGCACGCAGCCTGGTTATGGATGCCGAAGACAAAAAAGCTATTGAAGACCTGCAGTTATTAACAGATAAGCCTGTGATCTATGTGGCCAACGTGGATGAAGGCGCCATCCATACGGGCAACAAACATGTGGATGCACTCAAGGTATTGGTTAAACAGGAAGGAGCGGAAGTAGTAATTGTTTGTGCAGCCATCGAAGCCCAGATTGCCGAACTGGAAAGTGAGGAGGATAGAAAAGTTTTTCTGGAAGAGTATGGCCTCAAGGAATCCGGACTCAACCGACTGATCCGGGCCGCATATAATTTACTGAATTTGATCACTTACTTCACAGCAGGCGAAAAAGAGGTCCGGGCCTGGACTATCCACAGGGGCTGGAAGGCACCCGCTGCGGCCGGGGTTATCCACACCGATTTTGAGAAAGGTTTTATCAGAGCTGAAGTAATTAAAATCCCTGATTATCAGAAGTATAAGAGTGAGGCGGGTTGTCGTGAAGCCGGTAAACTGGCCGTGGAGGGCAAGGATTATGTTGTAGAAGACGGTGATGTTATGCACTTTAGGTTCAACGTTTGATGTTTTTAGTCGAAGCACTTAAACTTTTCCTAAAGACTTTCTGATTATTAATCTGATTTGTAGTACCTTAGCTTTCCGCAATTTTTTTAAAGGCGGGGTTTTTTAGAACATTTTTTACCCCTAAACTGGATTGTCTCTTGAGAATACGGATAGTCTTTTCTCTTAAGAACCGAGGAGCGTATGTTCCCTTCCATCATCAGTTTTTGTTGGCTCAAACCATCAAAGGATTGGTCATGTTGGGGAAGAATCAAAAATACTTTTCCTACACACAGTATAATTTTTCAGGACTTAAAGGACAGATTAAAATAAGTCGCAAGGGTCTGCATTTCTTCTCCTCAAAAGTAACGTTGGTATTCTCTTCATCGGACCAGGATTTTCTGGATTATTTTATTAAGGTTCTTTTTGAACAAAAGGAATTGCTCATCGGAAGTCTTCAGTTGTCGCCCGAATCTGTAGAAAATGAAGAACCTGTTTCCATCACCGACTCGGTTAAATTCCTTTGTATCTCGCCTATTGTGTTGGTGCCTGCTTCGTTCAATGATGAAAGTGGTAAGCGCTTTATCAATCCGGAGTTAGACGAATTCTCGGACCTGCTTTATGATAACACGATAGCCCGCATGGAAGCAAGCGGCAAATACACAGCCGAGCAGCTAGCAGATTTTTATAAGTTTCAACTCGTTGCCGATAAAGACTACATCAACAGGATTCAATCATCACATAAAAAGTTTGCGCGCATCTATCCCCTGTATGATCTGGATATTAAGTATGAAGTGCGTGGGTATACATTTCCGTTCACACTTTATGCCCCACAACCCGTTCAGCAATTCGTATATGAAAATGGGCTGGGTCACTTCTCACACAAGGGCTTTGGTATGCTGGATGTAGCTAATTCCAATTCCATCCGCAACGAGGCCGACCTGGAAGCTACCTACGCTTAGCGTGAATTAACAGGTAGTTGAAAATATCCAACCAACAAGTCTGCATTGGGTCGGAAAGGACGATAGTAAATAAATACCTCATATAAATTTTCCGTCTGGAAATGACTGCCTTCCAGCGCGAAACTATCTTCACTTTTTCCTTCCACCCAATACTGATAATCATACCAGCCCTGTTTCAGGAAAAGCGTTTTCTCGTATATATTTTTATTCGAAACAAAATTCATCTTTGATTCGTTGGAATGATCCCAATTGTTCAAGGCTCCGAGTAAATGAACATTGCCGGTAACGGGTAGCGTAGAAGCGAGAGTAAATGTTACAAAAACATAATCGCCCGAAATAGCGCCATCCCGGTTATCCAGATTTTCGATGAGGTAATTTCCGTTAAAATCTGCATACTGTGAGTAAACCTCATGTTCTCTGGATTTGTCTGTTAACACTGAAATATGAAAGGGCCGTTTACTGCGATCAAGTTTACCCGTATTTCTGCCGGGATAATTCAGCGACCGGAAATCCACAAACCGGAATTCATTACCTGCCTTAAATTGGTTATCCTGATCAAAGAAGCGATACTCAAGTTCGCGTCTATCTTCGCGGATAAAACTAGGCGCTACTTTCATGCGAACATTATCCCACCGCTGATTTTGTCGGATCGTTGCCTGAATAGATTCCATCGGGTTAATAACATCCAGGCGTGAATAGTTGATCTTGAAGTTAAGCTGCTGGTTGCTGGTGCTCAGGTTCCCGAGTCCCTGACTTTGACTGTCCGTGATCAGGTTTACCTGATTGTCAAAGATCATAAACCTCTTTGTAAGGAGCAGATCATTTTCATCGCTTTCGCGGTAAGCAACCAGTAGATAATTGCCGGGTAGTTTTACAGGTGGAACCTGAAAGTAGTAATGGATGTAGGGCACCGAGGTGCTGGAGGATGCATCGTATTCGTTGATCGGAAATTCGTTGTAATCCATCAGGAAATCCAAATCCATCAGACTGGATTTGGTCCAATCATAATTACAATGAATTATTTTTACATAATAATTGCTCCGCTGTCCCTGCAGATCGTCAAATTCCAGCAACAGGTTTTGATTTTGGATGGCGGCCACTGCGGGTCGCAACGGATCGCGACTGTCGTTTAACCGGGGGTATAACAAAACCGTTCTTATTTCTTCTTCGTAGGACTTATCAGCAAAAACCAATTTCTTTTGAGCCAAGGCAATTGGCCCTAGCAGGATAATAAAAGCGAAAACAAAGAATCTCATAGCTCAAAACTAAACGAATAAATTAATTCAATTTGCATTCCAACCTATCGTTATTATTTCGGGTCTTATATGCATAGAAGTTCATGCTAAGCGAAATAGAGCTTATTAAGGGCTGTGTAAAGGAAGACAGGGCCGCTCAAAAGGCTTTGTATGAACGCTATTGCCGAAAAATGATGGTGGTATGCCAACGTTATGCCAAATCTACTCTGGAAGCAGAAGATGCCCTTCAAGAGGGATTTGTGAAAGTGTTTGCCTCAATTAAAGAGTTCCGGCAAGAATCCAGACTGGATACATGGATGACGAGAGTCATGATCAATACAGCCTTAAATCAACAGCGGCAAAAATTGTATTTGTTGCCCATGGTTGATGTTACGGAGATTGAAATGGCGGAGGACTCAGAAATTAGCCTGTCGTCCTTTCATCTTTCTGAATTGATCGCGATGATTCAATCCCTTCCGGATGGCTGCCGGTTGGTTTTTAACCTGTTTGCCATTGAAGGCTACAGTCACAAAGAAATTGCGGAAATGCTTGGCATCAGCGAAGGAACGTCTAAGTCACAATACAGCCGGGCGAAAAGCTTGCTTAAGATGAAATTAAATCAACATAGCGTGTATGAAAAATACAGAGAGACAAAAGTTTGACGATGCCTGGCAGAATGCTTTTCAGCAGGCGGAGCAAACTCCGTCTGCGGAAGTCTGGTCTGCACTGGATCACCACCTGACGCAAGCAGAGGGTGGTAAAATGAAGAGGAGAGTTATTTTCTATCAGCGGCTGGCAGCAGCGGCCATTCTTTTTGCATTAGCCTTTGGGGCTTTAACAACGTATTACGCGAGGGAACAATCAGACTATGTTCCTAAAGAAGTAGTTTCATCACAGAAAACAGAAAATTCTATTGCAAATAATGAAAGTAAAAACCTGGCCGATAACTCATCTGAAGAACTAAAGAGTATAGATTCAAAACTAAAGTCTTCGTCTAATACGCAAGGCAGTTCAATAGCAAATTCTCTTATACCGCAGGACAATACAGTTGTGATGGCCAGTCAACAATTTGTTATGCCCGATAGCGCGCACGTGAAGTATAATCAAAGGCAGCATGCGGATAGCTTTTCAGGTCGGGATTATAATCGTGGCCTGGCTCGCATTTCGCTAGCCGATCTTCCTACCCCGGAAATATCGCTACAAGGTAAAGTTCGTGAGGTAACTATCGTGCGTAAGTTGCCTGCCATGCCAGCATCTTTCATGGCCGAATCAAAACGCAATAAAAGAACAGATGAAGATTTGTGGGCCTCCATCGGGGCTGCTACCGGTAATTATTCACCGCAGGTAAATACGGGTTCCGTAAATTATGCAGCAGCGAGTGGCGGTGCGTTTTCTAATCGATCCGCAGCCAGTAGTTCTGATTCACGCGGGTCAGCCTATTCAGTAGGTGTAAATCTAGGCAAACGATTATCCGATCGGTGGATACTACAAGGTGGTATTAACTATTTAAATCAGGCCATTGGTTATAACTCAAACATTGCCTCCCTTCAACCCAATAATCAAGCGAAGGCTTTCGTTGCTGATTATGCGCTTCAGGAGCAAAACACAAACTCCGTTTTAGTAACCAGTCCCTACGAGATTAATAGCGTCAGTGAATTTATTTCGGTGCCCGTGCAAGCTGGTTATTTACTTATTGATCGAAAGGTAGGTTTACAGCTTAATTCCGGTTTGGCTACCGATATTTTTTTACAAAACACGCTTACGGATAAAAGCGGTCAACTCGATAAATATTCTGAAGGTGCGGGTACAGACTCACCCTACAATACATTTAGTCTATCAGGCCTGCTGGGATCTGAATTAAGTTATAAAATAGGCACACAATACCGGTTGTCGGTAGCACCGGGGTTACGTTACTCCATGAGTTCGGTATTAAAATCTGAATCGGGCACCGCCAATCTGCTTGTTTGGGATCTTGGATTCCGGTTCCGATATATTTTTAAATAGCAATTAAACGTTTAGGCGTAAAAGAGTGTCCAATGGGAGAATCGACCACCAATAAAGCTACTGTTATGGAATCTGTGAAAGAGGTATTTCAAAAGAAAATTATTCCCGGCTTTTATGCGCTTTTGTTTGTTACAGCCTTGTTGTTATTAAGTATCCTGCTGGTGCGCAGACAAATTTATTTCTAACACCAGAAATATTTTCTGGGACTTCCAACTTTTTGGTATGGGAGCGGGTCAAATTAGTATACCTGCAAACCAAAAAGCATATGAAGAAATCAACACGGCATCCTGTAAATTATTTTTTTGTTGCAACCCTGGTAATAGTATTCATTTTTCTGAGCAGTTGTTCAGATAAATGCGAAGAGACAAGACAATTCATCTATTACGAGCCAGTCTATTCTACCTCTGCTCAGGTAAAAGCTGCAGTTGCGTTGCAAGCCCCTCAGGAACTATCGCAAGTCGGCAAGATTTATTTTAAGGACGGTTATCTTTTTATCAACGAAATAGGAGCGGGTATTCACATCATTGATAACCGGGTACCTGCAAATCCTCAAATGCGCTCTTTCTTAAAAATACCCGGCAATTACGATCTTGCCATCAGAGGCAATACCTTATATGCCGATAGTTATGTGGATTTGGTTGCTTTTGATATTTCCAATCTATCGCAGATTAAAGAAGTAAACAGGATTGAGAGACTGTTTAATAACTACACCACGATGGGGCATATGGTGGGTTCTGAACTGGGTATACTCACTGATTGGCAGAAGGTTGAGAATGTGGAAGTATATGAGTCAGACTGCCGTGCCACGTACCAACCCTGGGGTGGAATTTTTTATGACCGGGGTTTCGCTTTGATGGCCGAGTCTTCAAGTTCGTTTAATAAGAGTACCGCATTTGCACCGAATCCTTCGAGTGCCGGTATAGGAGGTTCCATGGCCAGGTTTACAATTTCAGGAGATCATCTTTATGCACTGGATGGCGCCAACCTCGATATTGTCAATGTTTCTGTTCAATCACAACCCGTAGCAAAGAAGGAGTTTCCTTTATCCTGGGATGTTGAAACGTTATTCCCGTATACGGATAAACTTTTTGTGGGTTCACAAACAGGCATGTATATCATTGACTTAAAGATGCCGGAAGAACCTTCCTTGCTTAGTAAATATGAGCATATCCGCAGTTGCGATCCGGTCGTAGTGGAGGGAGAACACGCTTACGTTACGTTGCGGAGTGGTTCTGTTTGCCAGGGTTTTACCAATCAACTGGAAGTAATCAGTTTGAAAGACCTGGCTAAGCCATCCTTGCTGGCTATGTATCCTATGACGAATCCCCATGGACTGGGCATTGACAATGGCACCCTCTTTATTTGCGATGGATCGGATGGATTGAAAGCCTATGATGCTACTAACATCAATACCATAGCTCAGAATCAATTGGCTCACTACAAAGACATCCATGCATTGGATGTAATTCCCTTTCAACACGTTGCCATGGTAATTGGCGAGGATGGGTTATATCAGTATGACTATTCGGATATTAAGAATATTAAGAATATTAAGCTGTTGAGCCAGTTGCCAATTGTGAAGCAATGAGACCTCAAGTTATAGGATGTCTGTTGCTTGCTCTTGCAGGCAAAGTTTATAGTCAGGACGTTCAAATAGATACGTTAAAAAGTACGAAGCCGGTAGAATATTTCTTTTATCTTCAATCGGGTGCCTTACTGGGCTGCAACGAATGTAGTCGTGGCAAAGAAGTCTCATTTAGTGGTGCTACGGTTCATGGTATTAAACTAGGAAAACGATTAAGGCTAGGTGCAGGCGTGGGTTTGGATGCATATTATAATTGGAATAATCTGCCAGTTTTTGGAAGTATCAGCTGGGATTTGTTCGCCCGAAAAAATGCATTTTTTGTTTTGCTCAATTATGGAGGCACATTAACCTCATGGAAGTATTCACAATTTGATGAGTATGGTTATAAGGAATCCAAAGGGGGACGAATGGTTAATCCTATGGTGGGGTATAGAATCCGATATCACGATCTTAGTATTTCCTTGCTGGCGGGTTATAAATTTCAAAAGATGTCTTCGTTCTATGAATATCCATCATACTATTGGGATCCGGTAAACGGCCAGTTGGTGGGTGACCCCATGACCACGGAAATGAGTCGAGAGTTAAATCGGTTTATGATTTCTTTGGCGATTGGGTGGAGGTAAGAGGTAGAGGGCTTTTTATTCCTACCTTTAAGCAATCATTTTTTGAATCTCTTCTTTCAAAGGAATAAGATGGCGTCTAACTATAGTCCAGATTATTCTATCATCAATGTTATCTTAAGAATGAATCAGCCTGTTTCTTAAACTTATTATCTGCTTTGCGTTAAGCAGATCATTCTTGGCAGACTCCTTTAAAAAGCGGTTAATTGCCTCTCCGATAATTGCCAGATGTCTTTCAACGGCACCTTTAATTAGAAAATTCTGCTTGTATTCATCAAAAGATTTTACGTCACGTGTAAATGACAAAATGTGATTTATCGAATTTAGAACATCAGACAAATACTTTCTCTCCTTGTCCGTCATAAATCAATTTTTTCGTTGACTCAATACTTTTTCTTAAATAAGGATTGTTTATTGAGTCCTCAGTTAGCAGGTCAACTTTTCTGTTAAAGAAAACTTCAAGGTTGTCCCAAAATAAAAGAAGGGTTTCGCCATATTCAAGTGGGTCTTTAATATCCAACTCCACAATTACATCAATATCACTTTTTATTGGGTCGAAATGCTCAGTTATGGAAGATCCGAAAGCATACAGTTTACTAACTCTATGTTGGCGGCAGAGAGTAATGAATTCTTCATTCTTTTCTTTAATGATGGAGTTTAAATTCATCAACCAAATATAGTGAAAAATGTTCCGATAGGGTTAAACGATACGTATCTGATTATAAGGGTTTTTAACTCGATGCCTCCAATGCATCAGCCTCTAACATCAGTTTTTCCCATTTCAGATTTTCTGCATGCAGGGTGGTGTGGAGCGAATCAAATTTTTGCTGGCAGACAGCTAGTTTATTGTAATCCCCATATACTTCAGGTCGCGCCATTTCATCTTCTACTTGTTTTTTTTCAGCCTCCAGCTTTTGAATGCCGTCTTCTACTTTTTTCAACTCCTTATTTAATTCCTTAATTCTTTTTTCGTTTGGATGGGGGGCCTTGGGTTCTTCTTTGGGTTTCACCTCCGCTTTCTTTACAGGCAGCGGTGTGGGTGATGGTGTTGCTGAAAGTGCTTGTTGTTTTCTCCAATACTCATATTCATCATACGTACCGGGGTATTCTTTAATCTGACTATTTTCAATGTACCAGATCTTATTGGCCACCTGACTTACAAAATGCCGGTTGTGTGATACCACCACAAAACTTCCCAGGTATTGCTGCAGCGCCTGAATCAGAATATTCTCTGAAATAAAATCAAGGTGGTTGGTAGGTTCATCCAACAACAAAAAGTTTGCTTCAGAGATCAAGGTTTTCGCCAACGCAACGCGTGACTTTTCTCCACCAGACAACACTTTGATTTTTTTAAACACATCTTCATCGGAAAATAAAAAGCACCCCAATACATTTCTGAGTTCTTGCTCCGTCTTGCTGCTGCCCGCTTGTTTCAATTCATCCAGAATTTCGCTTTCAACATGCAACGACTCCAACTGATGCTGAGCAAAGAAACCGTAGATAACATTGTAGCCGATAATCCGATCACCTTCAACGGGCTCTGTATTGGCAAGTATGCGAAGCAAGGTTGACTTCCCCTTACCGTTGGCACCAATCAAAGCAATCTTGTCGCCACGCTCTATGGAAGCACTCGCATGTTTTAAGATAACCTGTTCGCCATAGGCTTTGGAAATATCCTTGAGGGTAACTACGTGCCTTCCGGAGGGTTGTTTAAACGTAAACTTAAAATTTACTGCCGCCACATCATTCACCACCTCATCCACCATATCCATGCGCTCCAGGGCTTTCACTCTGGATTGCACTAACTTTGACTTGGATGCTTTCGCCCGGAATCGTTCAATGAACCGCTCAGCCTGTCGGATTTTAGCTTGTTGATTATCGTAGGCATTTTGCTGTACTTCTTCGCGCAAGTCCTTTTCTTTCAAATAGAAAGAATAATTTCCTTCATAGGTAATCAACTGCCCGTTGGTCACTTCCACGGTTTTAGAGATTACGTTATCAAGGAAGATTCGGTCGTGCGAAACTATGACAACAGCGCCTTCATAGTTGCGCAGGTAATTTTCTACCCACTCAATGGAAGGTAAATCCAAATGGTTGGTTGGCTCATCAAGCATCAGGCACGAAGGTTTTTCCAAGAGAAGTTTGGCAAGCATAACGCGCATGCGCCAGCCACCGGAGAATTCCCGCAACGGGCGATGTAAATCTTTGGTAGTAAATCCTATTCCTTCCAATACTTCTTCGGCTTTTGCCTGCATGGAATACCCATCCAGGTGCTCGAACTTTTCTTGCAGTTTGGTTAACTTATCAACGAGGTCATCCGAATATTCAACTTCCAGTTTATGCAAAACCTTTTCAATCTGGCGCTGCGTATCCACCGCTTCTTTAAAAGCCTCCATGGCAACGGTAAGAATGGCATCATCGGTTTGATAGGAGAGAAGGTCCTGATTTAGGAACCCAATTGTGCAATCTTTGCTTTTGCTGATGGATCCACCATTTACGCTAAGGTCGCCATTGATAATCTTCAATAGCGTTGATTTTCCACGTCCGTTGAGTCCGATTAACCCGATTTTATCATCCGGTTTTATAAACATGGAGGCATCTTCGTAAAGAGCCCGGCCCCCGATGAAGTAAGAAATGTTGGAAATGGAGATCATCTGACTAAAAATTCCTGCAAAGGTAACCTTAAAATCATGCTCAGGCCAATATTTTCTAGGATCATAAAATTCTGGTGTAAAATCCGGATGAAGTTCTCGATAAGTGTCTGATATTTGGATTTGTTATAGGTCCTTTAACGAATCATTTTATGAATAAACAAACGATACTATCTATCATGCTGTTGGCCCTTCTTCTTGCCAGTTGCAGTAAGCCACGGAAGGCAGTAACGATGAGTTCCATTAACCTTCCTCCAGGCTTCTCCATCAATATTTATGCAGAAGTAAATGATGCACGCTCCATGGCATTATCTCCGTCAGGAACACTCTATGTCGGAAACAAGGATGGTGATAAGGTGTATGCAGTTAAGGATACGGATGGAGACTTTGTTGCCGATAAAAAATGGGTTTTGGACTCAGGGCTTAATATGCCTAATGGCGTAGCGTTTAAGGATGGTGATCTTTATGTAGCCGAGGTAAGCCGCATCTTAAAATTTTCCGGTATCGAAGACAAATTGGATAATCCGGGTGAGCCGTCAATAGTGTATGATAAGTTTCCTACGGAGGCACACCATGGCTGGAAGTATATTGCTTTCGGGCCTGATGGTAAATTGTATGTTCCGGTAGGAGCCCCTTGTAATATTTGTGAACCCGATGAATCAATCTATGCAAACATTCATCGCATTAATACAGATGGAACCGGCCTTGAATCATTTGCAAAAGGTATACGCAATACGGTGGGTTTTACCTGGCATCCGGAAACCAACGATCTATGGTTTACAGATAATGGTCGTGATATGTTAGGCGATGATATCCCTCCCTGTGAACTAAATTCTGCGCCAACGCAAGGCCTGCACTTTGGATATCCATATTGCCATGGCGGCACAATCGCAGATCCGGAGTTTGGCAGCAAACGGTCATGCGATGAGTTTGTAAAACCGATGCAGAACCTGGGAGCCCATGTGGCTCCGCTGGGACTTAAATTTTATACAGGCTCTATGTTCCCTGCAGAATACAAAAATCAAATCATTCTGGCCGAACATGGTTCATGGAATCGATCAAAGAAAAGTGGTTATAAGTTAAGTCTGGTGAAACTGCAAGAGGGTAAGGTAACAAGTTATGATACCTTTGCAAGTGGTTGGCTTGATGAAGCCACTCAAGAAGTCTCAGGCCGGCCGGTGGATGTTGTGCAGATGCCCGATGGTTCTTTGCTTGTTTCAGACGATCATGCAGGAAAAATATATCGGATTACCTATAAAGATTGAGATCATAAAATTATGAAGGAAAATAGCCAGCTTAACTAGTCTGGCTATTTCTTTAGAAGTCATCAGCTACCTCTTCAACTTTCTTTCCTTTATCCTCATACATCATACGGATAACCGGGCTGGAACGATACGTTAATTTAATCTCCTTACGATGTCCTTTATAAATCAGGTTCAGGGTCTCGCCTTTCCAATAGTAACTTTCTATTCGAATGCTGTAGGTAGCTTTTCCATACGATTTTTCAAGGCCTCGCATTACTTTAGGATCTTTTACGGTTGTGATGTCCATCTCGTAGATAAGTCCTTTATATGTTTTTATTGAAATCTTTTTAACCTCTACATCACCAATAGTCATGTAGTCTGGGTGTTCCGTTTCATATACTTTTGCCTGAAACTCCTTCCGCTCAATAATATCTTTTTTGAACGTAGCTCCCTTTACACTGTCAATGGAACTACCCAACTTGATTTCTTTAAAACCATTTCTGCGTTCTAGTTCATTTACATCCTGAGCCTGGAGGGTAGAGGTAATCACAAGTAACATCATGCTAAGAAACTGCTTCATGGCAACTTAGGTTCTTTAAATTGAATAGGTATAGAGACCCGAATAGAATCCCACAGAAGGACAATTTCGGCTTTATTATTTTTCTGGTCAACCAGTATAGTGAAGGGTTCATAAACAGCTCCTTGTAGAATTTGAACAGGAACTGTAAATCGCAAAACATCCAGTTTAGCATTGTAGTTGTAGGCACCCCAAAGGCCAAGATCACTATTAATAATTATGGTCCAGCTTTCTTTTTCAGGAATGCTAAAAATGGAATAAGTGCCGGCTTTAAGTTCAGTATTATTGATGATGATGTCTCTTGTAAGAGTGATTTCGGTAGCTTCATTGGCACCTGTGCGCCACAGTTGCCCAAAAGGAACCAGGTTTCCATAAATAACCCGACCTCGTTTATGCGGTTGACTATAGGTTATCTTTAGATAGGTATCTTTATACCGGGCCGTAACCAAACTTACCGGACTAGGTCTGGGTTTTATAGTTTCCTGTGCCTGCAGCAGGATTGGAAAAAAAATAAGGACTAATAAAATTAATCTTCTGTCACCAACCATGAATCCAATTTTCATCGCGAATATACTATTTTGAATCCTTATTTTTACTGCAATGATCAGACCAGCCTTCGATGACATCTATATGGAGCTAGCCGTGAACCTGGCGAAGCGGTCACATTGCCTAAAGCGACATGTAGGCGCTGTGCTAACAAAGGATACCCGTATTATCTCAATTGGCTATAATGGCCCGCCATCAGGCACACATAATTGCGATGAAGAATGGCCAGAAGAGGGTTGCCCTCGGGATTCAAAAGGCGGTTGCTCGTTGGCTATACATGCTGAGCAAAATGCAATTCTCTATGCAGTCAAGAATAAGACTTCAGTAGAAGGAGCAACGCTGTATGTTACCTTGTCGCCATGTCTGGCGTGTTCGAGAATAATTTTTAGTATGGGTATTGCCCGGGTAATCTACCTAAACTCATACGCGGAATTCAAGGGACTGGCGTCTGATGAAGGCGTAGATTTTCTGAACAAGTTTGGCGTAGCGTGTTCCCGCTACATGGGCACACTAACAAATGTAACGCACATGATATAAAAAAAGCCGGATCGCTCCGGCTTCATTCTTTAACTTGTTCCGGATTATTTCAGAACACTTTCTATCGAAGCGATAAAGGTGGCTGTAACTCCCTTCGTTTTTTTTGCCTGGGCTTGTTTAAATACGGTAAGCGCCTTGCTGGCCGTTTCTAAAAGTCCGGTAGCATTGTTATCATAGCGATAGCTGCCTAAACACCATTCTATGTCTGCCTGAAGTTGGTGCTCTAAATCCAACGTTTTCAATTTCGCGAGAATATCCTCAGAAACTTTCTCTATTGATACGGTTTTAGGCTTTGCACTACTTTTTTTTGCCGGAGCCTTTTTATCGATTACTGTTTTGGTTGACGTCTTTGCCATGGGTAAGATGATTTATGTGTTGGCGCAAAGTTAAGACCCTTATATCTCGGCAAACAAGCGGGTAGTCAATTATATTTCCGCAATCGTGTGATTAAGATTATGAAATTCAATGCGTTGCATTGGTAATTCTACTATGTAATGGGCTTTTATACCAGATAGTCTTAAACTAACATGGGCATCAGGTAATGTGGTAAGAAGTCGTTGGAACGATTGTGATCCATGGAGTTTGTACACAAGGGTTTGATGCATGCTTATGGATTGATATAAAAAAAAGAGAAGTGATCCTGGATCACTTCTCTCTGTAAAAGAATCAAGACAAGCTTGATTACTTCTTTTTCTTAGCAGCCTTCTTTGCTTTCTTGGCTGCTTTCTTAGCGGGTTTTTTTGCCATAACGTTTTAATGTTTTAAGTAAAACTGTACGAAAGGTATAATAAATAATTAATTCACAAAAATTTTGCTTAAAAAATTTTACAATGACAAAAAAAAATCAGGTATACACTTTTATAAGTTTTATCATAACTGATCATGAAGTTTCATCGAATGATATTCACTTCGGGTGTTAATAGGATGTTGAATTTTTCTTTCACCGATGATTGAATTTGCATAGCGAGTTGATAAATATCTTCACCTTTTCCATTACCATAATTGACCAACACCAACGCTTGATGTTCATGCACACCAATATTATTTATACGTTTTCCTTTCCATCCGCATTGTTCTATCAACCAACCAGCAGGCACTTTAACATCTTGATTTACAGTTGGATAACTAGGTATTTGGGGATGAACATTTTTTAAATTTTGATACTGCAATGAACTAATCGTTGGGTTTTTAAAAAAGCTTCCAGCATTTCCGATCCATGATGGATCAGGAAGTTTACTTCTTCTTATTTGTATCACTGCATCACTGATTGATTGTACAGTTGGTAGTAGGTTCATTGCTTTCAACGTATCTTGAATAGCACCATAACTCATGTTGATACGATGATTTTTCTTGGTCAGACTTAAAGTAACACTTGAAATAAAATATTTTTCTTTCAACTCATGTTTAAAGATACTTTCACGGTATCCGAAGCTACATTCATCCTTGGTATAACTTTTTTGCTCACCTGTTTTAAGATCGATTCCTTTTATAAGCTGAACTACTTCTTGTATCTCTACACCATAAGCACCAATGTTTTGAATAGGGGCTGCGCCTACGGAACCCGGTATGAGGGATAGATTTTCTATTCCTCCGAAGTTATGTTGTACACAGTACATCACCAGATCGTGCCATGCTTCTCCTGAACTTACTTCCAGTTGAATATGGTCGTCATTTTCTTCTACACTAGTTATTCCCTTCAGATCAACTTTAATAATCAGGCCTTCAAAATCTCCTGTGAATAACAAATTGCTGCCACCACCCAGGATAAGATGCCTTTCATTTTTGTAGACAGCTGTTTTAATGAGTTCCTGAAACTGTGCCTCGGTACTAATTCGACAGAAATAACGCGCGTTAGCATCAATGCCAAAGGTATTGTAGGAACGCAGGCTTACATTTTCTTCAATCCGGATCATATTGGTGACCAAGGACGAAAAATCTAATGAAATAAAGAAATGATTACTGGAATGACTCGGCTACTTCTTCTTTTGATAACTTGAAAAGACAGATACGCGGAAAACGACCTGCCACATAGGTGGTTCCACAAACAGCCAGACCTCCATCGAGCGTGGATACAACAGCAGCGATCTCAAACGGATTAGAGAACCCCAGGTAACTACTACCAATAAATTCACCGTTACTTTCATCATAGCCATAGAGTGCTATTTGACTGCTCCTGGTATCACTTCCATAAAGCGCTACCTTTTTGGTACCTATAGTAGCGCGTAGAATTTTTACAGGAGCATTGCTTACTAATTCGGGGAACAAAAAACCACCTAGATCAGTACTTGAACTAACACCCGAAGTATTGATTGTAGCATTGGGCAAAAAGTAGTTATCACCAAAGTTGAATCGTGCCAAGGCAAACTTACCTCCATCCAACGGCACCACCTGGCTTAAGCCACCATCATCCTGTTGTCCTTGAATTACACCTTGAGGATCATCATCTGCAAGATTGGTAAATACAAGCGACAACGTGTAGTTATAAAAACCATTGAAGTAGTATTGACCAGCGGTATTTCTTCCAACTAAAAAAGGCTGTTGTTTTCCGGTGCCCAAAAAGTGAGTGATGATAGGCTCTTCCACGGCATCTCCAGCTCCAATACTAAAACCTTTGGATTGATTGATGGAACCGGAAGGAGTTACTATAGAAACTACACTCTGTTTATTAAGATTATCGTAACTGAGTAAGAGAAAATTTCCATTATCGGCAGCAGCGGCAGCCGGATAAGAACCTCCTATACTGATAGGGTCGCTTAAGCTGCCTTCAGCATCCATGCTGAGTAATTGGGTTTGTAATCCTACCGGAGTCATACAAAAGAAGAAATAGTTGCCACCGCTTTCAAGTAAAGGACCAATCGGATTAACAAAACCCTCATCTACTTCCTGCTCCGAAATGAAAGCTCCGAACTCATCTACCTTCATGATGTATACACCACTAAAGTTCGAATCCTGAATTCTACGTCTACCCAAAATCAAATAGCCGCCATCCGGTGTTTGTTTTATATCAATGGGATGGAAGGATGCTGTAAACTGATCATTATCATAAATGCGAGTGAAACTTGATTTATCAGAAGCCGGATCGGATTCGTTGGAACAACCTGCCAGCAGAACCAAACTTGTAAAAAGTAGTAAGAAGGAACGCATAAATTAACGATCTAATGTTTTGAAGCTATTACTCAGAAAACGCATAGGGAATAAAACTCCCGCTGAAATGACTATGTTATTTAGGTCAAGATCATCCTGGGCATCGCCAATGCCTGCCAACCGATCGTTACCAAATCGGTTATCAACGTTGGTAATATTGCTCATACCTTTCCAATAGGAGGCATCTAATACCACCCGAACGTTACCAAAATTATAATCAACTCCGGCACCCGCCATCAAGCCCCAATAGTTGTCGAATAAATCTTTGGCGCCTACAATAATTGGTTCATTGGTAAATTGATTGGTGCCCCCGGATGCATAATCGGTGCCTGTAACTTGTACAGACTTATTTGCATTGATAAGCAAAGAATAAAAGATTCCTGCCTGAACGTATGGCCTTAGTTTACTTCGAAGGATATCATACTTTACTATTAGTGGAAAATCTGCATAATCAATTTTCTGCTCCTGATCGTATTCCAACACAAGACGTTCGGCAGGGTTTTCCGGGTTATCCCATTGAAATTGGTTGGAATAACTAAAGCGACTATGACGATAGGTAGGCTGTACGCTGAATGAGAACCCTTTAAAGTAAAACGTTGCCTCCAGCGTTGCCTGACTACCGGTTTTGCTGAATGAATCATACGACTTGTCAGTAAGTGCAACGGCATAGTTCGTTGGGGTCATTACCGCGTAGCGTTTAATGGGCGAGGCTTCGGATAGATTTGTACCAGCTTTGAAGCCCAACCACCATTGTTTCTCCAAAAATTTATTTTGTTGACTTGGTTTGGCTGCCAATCCACCTTGCTTTCGTTTTGTTTGAGCTGACGAACTCAGGCATACAGCTAAGAGCATAAGAATCGTAAAAAGTTGCTTCATGGATTATCGGATTACAATGAGTTTTTTGCTTTCGTTAAAAAATCCTGTTTTCATTTGATAAAAATAGATGCCTGCGGGCAAATCCGACACATCCGCTTTAATAACATGTGTTCCCTCCGTTCGCTCTTCATGTAACAAACTTTTAATCAGTTGGCCCTTACTATTTTTAAGTGAAATATCAACCAGGTTGGTGTTGTTAATTTTGAACTCAATATTGGTAAAAGCATGGGCGGGGTTAGGATAACAGTCACCCAGGCTAAATCGATTACCAATAAAATTTTCTTGTACACCCGATATTACCTGCGTAGCCAAAGGCATGGGCTCATAGTTACCAGAGCCATCTTCTTTGGGGCCATTGATAAAATCTTTAAAGAAAATATCGTTATTGATTTTCGCTTCATCTACCAGCATCCAATCGCGTAACAGATTGGCGTACACCTGCCGATAATCATATTGCATCTCTACATTCTGCAAGTTTAGATCGGGCACTTTACCCACTACACCCGGTTGCACTCCTTTACCAAAAATCATAACAGGAGCACCCGTACCATGATCGGTACCATAACTGCCATTGGCGCGCACACGTCTTCCAAATTCTGAAGTAGTAACTGTTAACACACGATCTTCAAGACCCCGGGCTTTGAGATCATCTTGAAAGGCTTTCATAGCCGAAGAGATGTGATACATTAATGCGGCATGCTGGCCCATAGTCGGATCATAACTTTCCACTTGCTCGGCATGGGTATCGAAGCCACCCATTTTCACAAGAAAAACTTTTGTTTTAACACCCAAACCCGGACCACCACCATCCAGCAAACGGGCGATTAACTGAAGTTGTGGAGTTAATCCATTTCGCATGCTGCCCCGAGGTGCGTTGAAGGGATACCGCTCGGGATAAGTTACTGAAGAGAGTGGCGCATTGCGGTAAACATCATAAAGTCGTTGGGCGTAGTCTTCTGATTTTTCTTCAAGACCTAAAATCCAATTGAGTTCTTTTCCATAAGGTGAATTATCTAACGCGGTGGGTGGTTTACCTCGTGGATCCACTCCTTCGTCAGTAAATCCTTCCAACTCATCAACCAATCGTGCAAAGCTTTCCGGGTTATTTAATGAAATGGAAGTTGGAATGTTGCCAGCCTGATGAAAGATTAATGAAACATCGCTTCCCATCTCTATAGCGAGTGGATCCTGCATTTCAGGATTCGGAAAATCGTTGGGATAAATTTTAGGTTCAAATTCTTGCTGCAGATAACGACCCACCCAGCCCGATGAGAAATAATCGTCAAAGCCACCACCCATAAACGAAATGTCTCTTCCACGAAAGTGCGACCCGTTATTATTTTTGTACGATACGCCTTGAACCACGGCCATTCTACCCCGATCGTAAAGATCTTTCATCGCAATCATATCCGGATGCAATCCCACTTGCGCATCGGCAGGAAGTGTACTGTCGAGGGCAATCATTTTGCGCAGGCTGTTCTTGGCCGGGATAGCGATGTTAGCCCGCCACTGATAATATAGGTCGTAAGCTTCTACAGGTATAATGCTGTTAAGTCCGTCATTACCACCATGAAGCTGAAGAATGATGAGCACCCGATCGTTGGTACTTTGCCCCGCCATCCGGGTAAGAGAATTCTCTGCCATTAAGCGAAGCGGTATTCCACCAAGTGTAAAAGGTAAAGCAGCGAGGGAAAGTTTCTTTACAAAATTTCTACGTTTCATCCTTGGCGTTAGTAAAGTTGATATTCAGGTGATTGTAACATGGCATTAAACAGATTCTCCAGTTGCCTGCGGACTACTTCCATGTCCACCGGATTATTCCACCGGAATGTCCAGGCGCCTTCCGGGTCGCCATCGATTTGAGGCGATTTTAAAAATGCTGTTAGGAAATAATTTAATCGTTCGGCCGTTAAGCCGGCATTATCATCCAGAGCCGGATCAAAAGTCAGGTTCTCAGCCATCGGTAGAAAATACTTTGCCAGTTCTATAATTAAAGCACGGGCGTCTGAGGCAACAGCATTACTTATATTGTTCTGTACAAACGCCACAACATCGATGTTTAACTCACCCGGCATCATTTGATTGTTGGATACCAGGTTGCGGATAAATTCATACCTGCGTGTCAGGTAGTTGGTTGAGATCCAACTGCGATGGTAGATGGGATATTGATGATAGGCATCATATCCGGCAACATCAAAGGGTTCGTAAAAATGCATACCCATATCCTGAAGGGTGCCGATTAGTTCACCTGTTTTTTCATAGTAGGACTCAGCATTTGCTACTGGATCGGGAAGTTGGATATCAAAAATGCGCATGGTACCAACCATTAAATCGAGTGGCGATTTTATAATACCTCCAAAGTTATCATCGTTTACACCGGCAGCAGCATCGTAAAAGTGTTGACTTTGGAATAAGTCTTCCAGTACCGGTTGAATTTTATAGTTATTCGATGCAAAAGTATTGGCCATTTCAGCGATGATCGTGTCATCGGTAGCTTGCGTTATTTCATGATACACAAAGAAGCGATAGATCCTGCGGCAAAAGTTTCTTGCCGTTTCTGGTTTTGAATAGATAAGTTCAATCAATTGGTCAATTTCATCTAAAGCGCTTTCTTCCGTTGCGTTGGTACCATTTAAAAGCAATGGATCGGCCTGAATTGTAGCGTTATCAAATCGTTCGCTAAATTGTTTTACTGTATTGTCATGAGCACTGGCATTGGTAATGCTGCCTCTCACTTTCCCGCGAGGAAGTTTTATTGTGCCTGCAAGATCTAAATCTACCGTATCATCTATCGTTGAAAACGTTGTATCCAGTTCCCAACCCGATAGAACCTGCGCAGCTGCCCGCACATCTTGTTCTTTAAAATTGATATAGTCACCAGGCACCGTAGCGGGCGGCAACGTTCCTTCTAATCCACGACCAATCGAGTAGAGTTCTAATAGTTCGCGGCCATAATTTTCATTTACACTGCCATTTACATTCAGGTTGCCATCCAGCAGGCGCAGCATAGCATTGTCTACACTTATCTTTTTGGTAAGTTCTTTGATGTTGTAATCAGGTAAGAGTGTTTTATCAAAAGCAAATTTTCTGTAAAGCTGATTTTGAAAGTAGAGCGAGCGACTATTATCAACTTTGGATTGAATAGTGGTAAAGACAGTATGTAGAAAGAAAACAATTTTCTCACGCGTTGCGTAGGCTAATGAATTTCCGGCCGGAACACCGATACCCAGCATTTGCCCGATAAACCAACCTTTAAAAAATTCCTGTAAATCACTGTCGCCACTATTGGCGTCAGTAGTTCCGGTTAGCACCCATTCCGTTCCAGTTTCCGGATCAATCGGCAAAGCCGGATCGGGGAGTGGCTGTTGAAATAATAATTGAACTGCCTGATTGGCCGTAAGGGTTGCAAAAGAATCTATCTGCAATTTGGTAGGGCCAAACGAGGCCCTGTGCAATAAGTGTGCGGCTCTTTTATAACCTAAGGAGCCACCAAAGGAAGGTAAAGGCATGGGTAAAAATTATTCTCTCGACAAGTTAATCCATCTCATTTAAAATTTAATCCAATTTTCCAGTTAAATAGCATTTATCCACGACAGTTGTATGTATTTTTCCTTGACCTTGAGTTACCCTACTTTTGTTTAACTTTTGGATAACATGAAGATCATAGAATGTCCGCGGGATGCCATGCAGGGCCTCGACCCATTTATTCCTACCGATCAGAAAGTAGGTTACCTTAATCAGTTACTAAAGGTAGGCTTCGACACGCTTGATTGTGGCAGTTTTGTATCGCACAAGGCTATTCCACAAATGCGCGATACAGCCGAGGTTTTAAGTAGGTTAAATTTGTCTAAGAGTAAGTCCAAGCTGTTGGCTATTGTTGCAAATCAACGGGGTGCCGAAGAGGCTTGTAAGTTTGAGCAGATTAGTTACTTAGGCTTTCCATTATCGATCTCCGAAACGTTTCAGCAAAGAAATACGAACAAGTCGATTGCCGAAGCTTTAAATACCGTAAATGAAATTCAGGAATTATGTGTCAAGCATAACAAAAAGCAGGTAGTCTATATTAGTATGGGTTTTGGAAATCCCTACAATGATCCCTATGATGTAGCCATTGTTGAACAGTTTACAGACATCCTTGCTACCCTTGAAATTGAGATTGTTTCTTTGGCCGATACCATTGGTGTTTCTGAACCAACCCAGATTGAATATTTATTTAAATCACTGACAAAGAAATTTACCAACATTGAATTTGGCGTCCATCTTCATTCAGTTCCAGCTACTCGTGTTGAAAAAATTGAGGCTGCCTATCGATCAGGTTGCCAGCGATTTGATGGCGCAATAAGAGGTTTTGGTGGTTGCCCCATGGCCAAAGATGATCTGGTAGGGAATATGGCTACGGAAACAATTTTATCTTTTCTGGATTCAAAACAAGATGCTCCCCCATTAGATCGCCACGAATTTTCAGTTGCTTTGGCTATGGCGGATCAGATTTTTCCTCATTAACAAAGCTTGGTCACATGATACTTTAATAGTCTATAACCCGATTTGTGATGAGACTACTTTAGTGTGAACATTTTACCAGGAAGTGACTTTACCGCATTTTTAAATTCGAGGGTTAGCAGGAGCGATGCCAGTTGACTGGGTGGCAGAGAGGATTTAAAACTAAGTTCATCAATCATTACGGGTGCATTTCGTTCTTTCAGTATCGCAATCACTTTTTGTTCTTCCGGTTCAAATTGTTGCAGGTCTAATGTCGTTTGTACTCCACTTGTTTCACCAGACCAATTCATAATGTATTCAAGGTCCTTCACGGAAGTATATACATTGGCTTTGTTTATTTTGATCAACTTATTACAACCATCAGAGTAGGTTTGACCCAGATTACCAGGCACAGCAAAAACGTCCTTGTTGTAGGTGTTTGCTATGTCTGCAGTTATCAAAGCACCACCTTTTTCGGCTGCTTCCACTACAATTAAGGCATCGCATAAACCTGCAATGATTCGGTTACGTGCCGGAAAATTATGGGCATCAGGTTTGGTGCCAAAATGATTTTCAGTAATTAATCCACCTTGGCTAACCATTTTTTTTGCGGTGTCTTTGTGAACAGCCGGATAAATAATGTCCATACCACTGCCCATCACACCTATGGTAGCAAGCCCATGCTTCAGAGCACACTTGTGCGCATTTATATCAATTCCATAAGCGAGGCCGCTTACAATTAGCGCTTTGTGTGGCACCAGTTCCTGACAAATCTTCTCCACTACTTCTTTACCATACTCTGTTGCTTGCCGGGTTCCAACGATACCCACGGACTTTGCGACATTCAGGTTTTGATTTCCTTTATAATAGAGAACTGCCGGTGCATCGTCAATGGCTTTTAATCGGTGGGGATATTTTTTATCTGTAAAGAACAGAACTTCAGTGTCGTTCTTTTCGGCTTTTGCAAGTTCACGTTCTGCGTCTTGAAATGTCTTTCCATTTTTAATAGCGTCCGCAGAGATTTCGCCTACACCGGGTATCTTAAGGAGTTTTCCTTTGGGGGTTGTAAACACTTGCCCGGCTGAGCCACAATAACTTACCAGTTGTTTTACCAGGAAGTCACCTATACCAGGTGTCAAGTGTAGAGCAAGCAATGAAACGCGTTCCTGATCCATGAATTCGATTTGGGAATTCTGAAATTAAAGAATCTACCGTAAACTTGGGAATCTGATTAGAGTTTTTCGCGAATCTGCACCAAAAATTGGCGCACCTTTTTAAGTGATTCCATGAGATCCATCTTATCGCGGACGGATTGGCTATCATTTTTTAACATCTCTTTCGCACCCTGAAGTGTAAATCCTTTCTCTTTCACCAGATGAAAGATAGTGCGCACATGATCAATGTCATCTTTAGTAAACTGGCGATTGCCTTTGCGATTTTTCTTAGGCTGTATGAGTTCAAATTCTGATTCCCAGAAGCGTATCAGGGAGGGAGCTACATTAAACATCTCGGCTACTTCACCGATTGAATAATATATCTTCTCAATTTCTTTTTCTTTATACGCCATGAGGGATTGAGGGGCCGATAACTGATCGCTTTTTGCCAACGATCATCATGCAAAGTAACAATTCTTTAAACTTCAAGCAATGTTGCCTAATTTTTTTATCGACAACCTATTCACATCATTTTGTGGATTTAAAAACCCAGCCCGAATCATCAAATTCTATCTCGCATTCTGGAAAATCCTCTTTAGTAAGCTGTTGAATCCGTTTTAATACTTGCTTTTGCGAATCAATCTTTACTGGCGATCGAGGTGTTTGATAAGTTGAGGTAATCTGAGCTTTAAAGAAATCACCTTGCGAATTGGTGTAAACCTTAACAATGGGGGACAATCCATTAATACCCGAAACATTAATGCCCCCATAGGTGCAAAAATTTCCCAGACTATAGGCGATAAACCTATTTTTATAAACTTCAATAGCCCGCGTTACATGGGGTCCGTGGCCAAAGATAATATCAGCCCCTTCATCAATAAGCGAATGTGCGAATGCATACACATCGCCACGGTCTTCACCATAGAAAATTTCATTTTTACGGGGCACATGCTGGTGTTGAGGGCCTTCTGCTCCTCCGTGAAAGGATACAATAACAATATCCGTCAGAGAATCGAGGTAAGATACAATTTTGCGGGCTGCGGGTAAGTCATTAATATTTTGGCAATTGCTGTTAGGAGCAAAAGCAGTGAAGCCATACCGAATTCCATCTCTTTCAATAATTGTATACGGCTGATTGGTTTGGCCGGCATGATCCAGACCAGCATCCTCCAGACTTTTCATGCTGCTTTGTCTACCTAATTCGCCAAAGTCACCTGCGTGATTGTTTGCAAGACTCATTACATCAAATCCTGCATTCACCAGATTTTGCACATACCGGGCCGGGCTACGAAAAACATAGCATACTTTCGGATCGCGACAGGTTTTAGCGGTGCCACCCTCATCCAGTAACACTCCTTCCAAATTTCCTATCGTGAGATCAGCACTTGAAAGCAATGGTCCTACTTCCTTCATTAACTCAAGCCCATCGTTGGGCGGCAACACCCCTCCATTCGGATAATTACTACCCATCATAATATCACCAACCCCAATAACCGTGACTGTATCTTTCTTCTGGGCGGTAACTAACCCATTGAGAAGTAAAAAAGTAAATAGAAGCGCGATCCGAATCATAATAGAAATAAAGGATGCAAATAAAAGGAGAAGTCTTTCAAGAGGGAAATGAAAACGCACTTAATCCAGCGAACTGGTAGCCATGCTTCCTACTTCAATCAGCTTTTCATATTCCTTATTATTAAGGTCGCGCTGAAAGAAGTTAATCGGATTAATAGGTGAGTTTTTATAAAGTACTTCGTAGTGGAGATGAGCCGATACAGAAAGTCCTGTGTTGCCAACATACCCAATTATTTGGCCACGTTTAACTGTTTGTCCGGCACCCACAATGAAGTTGGTGAGATGCGCATAACGGGTTTCGAAATGATAGCCATGATTAATATAAACTACATTGCCGTAAGAAGTTGAAAATTGTGCAAAGTCAACCCGTCCATCTCCGGTGGCGTACACAGGGCTACCCTGTGGAGCAGTAAAGTCCAATCCATTGTGGGGCCTAACATAGCCAAGCAAGGGATGCATGCGAAGACCAAATATGGTGTGTAGGTGCTTAAGGTCTTTGTTGCTCACAGGCTGTATGGCCGGCCGGCTGGCCCACATCTTTTCTTTACGCGTCAATTCATTCGACAATTGCTCAAGTGATTGGGCTTCAATATCTAATCGATTTTTAATTTTATCGGCTTGCTCATAGGCGGTACGTATTAAAGGGTAGGGGATAGAACTGCTTTCTTTTTCATGACCACCCACACCGGCTTCCCGTTGCGATTGATCCAATGGTTCCAGATCCAGAATAACACGGTAGTTTTTATCATCATTGTGTTCCAGAGTACTCAACTGCCGTGACGTACGTTCCAGTTGTTTATACAAAACAGTCCACTCCGTCTTCAGTTTCTGATTTCGTGAAGCTTGCAGGGTTTCGTCAATCAGCGGAAAGTTGTAGTTAAAATAGAGTAAACCACATAAGCCCATGATAAATGAAATGCTCATGAAAATGAGAAGTCTTCTACCGGCAATGCGAGGCGAAATAATTACCGGTTCGTATTTACATGTTTCTGAATTGTATCTATATCGAACTTTGGCCATTAGTCGAGTGATTGGTTTTGCTTTTTACTGTTACTCAATAATACCTCGTATTGTTTCGCTTCGATTCCGGTAACAATAAATTTAACCGGGTCTACATTTTTTCCTTCGTAGATAATTTCATAATGAAGATGCGGAGCAATGGAACCTCCACTCGAACCAACCGATCCCAATGCCTGTCCCTTTTTTACCGCCTGACCTTCACGTATTGAAATAGCCTCCAGGTGGCTGTAACGTGTTATGTATCCGTTTCCATGATCAACCTCAACATAGTTACCATACCCCGCCACCAGATCACTTTTCTTCACAAGAATCACGCGACCCGGTGCTGTAGCTAAAACAAGTGTTCCACGGGGAGAAGCTATGTCAACGCCATCGTGGTGATATTGACCTTTGTGAAAAGGGTTGATGCGGACCCCAAAACCAGAAACCAACTTGGCTACTTCAAAATTTTCGACCGGAGCAACCGAGGGTATGGATGTTAGCAGAGGTACGTCCTCTTTATCAACATGCACACCAGCACCAAACTGCTGACTGCTCCGCTGTGCAGATCGTATGAGTTCTGAAAAGCGTTGACCCAACTGTTCGATGGATTCATTAAAATCGGAAGTACCCGCCAAGAGTAGTTCTTCCCGTTCAGGATAAACCGGAGATGATTCTGAAGGTGCTTTGGTTTCAAATAATTTTTGATAGAGTGCAATGTCTTGTTTCTTCAACTCGGCCAATTGTTGATTGGATTGCCATAATTGAGAAGTAAGAAGTACCTTGTGGTGCTCAAGGGCTTTGTTCTCTGCCCGTAATTTTTTTTCAGAAGGTGTTTCAATAATTAGATTTTGCAAGAGCACAAGTCCGATAAAAAAGATGCACCCAACGGCAAGATAACTCACGGCCGTTATTATAATGTTGAAGATAGAAATCTTCACACGCTCATAGCGGAGTGTCTTGGGGTTATAATGAAACTTAGTATCGGCCATTTACTTCTATTACTTACACGTTGTAAGCACCCGAAAAACCTTCACCCGCCTCATATCGATTTTCATCGATTCCTTTCATATTGACCCCAAGGGGTTTAATTTTGCTGATTACCAGGGCTTAGAACCCATAAATATAAAGAAAAACCTTAGAGTGAAAAGTTAATATGGGCTTAGATTTAATGGATTCAGCAACAATCAGACGTAAATTCCTTGATTTTTTTGAAAATAAGGGTCATAAAATAGTCCCCTCAGCTCCTTTGGTGCTAAAAAATGATCCGTCTCTGCTCTTTACCAACTCGGGCATGGTGCAGTTTAAGGATAACTTTTTGGGCAACTCTATTCCAAAAAGCAAACGCATTGCCGATACACAAAAATGTCTTCGTGTAAGTGGTAAGCACAACGATCTGGAAGATGTTGGGTTAGATACGTATCACCATACCATGTTCGAGATGCTCGGCAACTGGAGCTTTGGTGATTACTTTAAGAAGGACGCCATTGCCTGGGCGTGGGAATTATTGACCGAGGTTTACCAGCTTCCGAAAGACAGATTATATGTTACCGTGTTTGGTGGCGATAAAACCGATAACCTTCCGGTAGATGAAGAAGCCAAAGAATTGTGGAAACAATTTGTTAGCGAAGAGCGAATCCTGCACGGCAGTAAGAAAGATAATTTTTGGGAGATGGGTGAGCAGGGACCCTGCGGGCCATGTTCGGAGATTCATATCGACTTGCGAAGTGATGATGATGTAAAACAAAAGAGTGGCCGCGAGTTGGTGAACAGCGATCATCCGCAAATAGTGGAGATCTGGAATCTTGTATTCATTCAATTTAACCGGCTTGCTTCCGGAGCGCTGGAGCCTTTACCCGATAAGCATGTTGACACGGGCATGGGTTTCGAGCGGTTATGCATGGCCATCCAAAAGAAGACTTCTAATTATGATACGGATGTTTTTAGTCCGCTTATAAATTTTATTGCGAAAGAAGCTGGAGTAAAATATGCGGGTACTGTTCCCCTCTCCTTGGGGAGAGGGGCTAGGGGTGAGGGCCAGGGTGAGGTAAAAACCGATATTGCCATTCGCGTAATTGCCGATCACATTCGCGCTGTTGCGTTTACCATTGCTGATGGCCAGTTGCCTTCTAATACCGGAGCTGGCTATGTGATTCGCAGAATCCTACGAAGAGCTGTGCGCTATGGATTTTCGTATTTGAATTTCAAAGAACCCTTCTTTCATAAGTTGGTGCCTGTACTGGCTAATCAATTTAAAGATGTGTTTCCAGAGTTACAACAACAGTTGGAGTATGTGAGTCGGGTGGTTCATGAAGAAGAGATTTCTTTTTTGAGAACACTTGAAAAAGGTTTAAAGCGCATTGAAAATATCGACAAGACTATTTCAGGTACACAAGCCTTCGAACTTTTCGATACCTTCGGTTTTCCCTTCGACCTTACTTCTTTAATCGCACGCGAACGTGGATTTACGGTTGATGAAAAAGGATTTCATGAGGAGATGGCCAAACAAAAATCCCGCTCTAAAGCCGATGCGGTTAAAGAAACCGGAGACTGGGTGCTGGTGGGCGATGATGTGAAAACAGAATTCATCGGCTATGAACATTTGAAATCAGAATCCCGCATCACAAAATTCAGAAAGGTTAAGCAGAAGAATAAAGAGTTATTTCAGCTTGTGCTGGATAAAACGCCTTTCTATGCCGAGAGTGGTGGTCAGGTGGGCGATACCGGAGTGCTGGAATCTGCCAATGAAAAAATTTTCATCCTTGATACCAAAAAAGAAAACGAACTGATTGTTCACTACGTTGAATCGTTGCCGGCTAACGAGGAAGCCACCTTCTTTGTATCGGTAAACGATAGCAAGCGCAGACTTACCATGAGCAATCACTCGGCCACGCATTTGCTGCATGCCGCATTGCGTCAGGTGTTAGGTAAACATGTAGAGCAAAAGGGCTCGCTGGTCAACGAAAAGATTTTACGCTTCGACTTCTCGCACTTTGCCGCCATGACGGAAGATGAATTAAAGAAAGTAGAAGACATCGTTAATAAAAAAGTACGTGAGAACGTTGAGTTGAATGAGCAACGAAATGTGCCGATTGAAAAAGCAAAGAGTCTTGGCGCCATGGCATTGTTTGGCGAAAAGTACGGTGAGTTTGTGCGCGTGATTACGTTCGACCCGAAATTTTCTGTAGAACTTTGTGGTGGTACGCATGTACCGTTTACCGGAAATATTGGATTGTTTAAAATAGTATCAGAAAGTTCGGTTGCGGCCGGGGTGCGCAGGATTGAAGCTGTAACAGCCGAGGGTGCCGAGCAATATGTTAACGAAGGATTGAATCTGCTTAGCGAAGTAAAATCAATCCTGAAAAACCCCAAAGACATTCTTGCTTCGGCAAAATCGTTGATGGAAGAAAAGCATACGCTGGAGAAGAAACTTGAGATAGTTTATCAGCAGCAAGCCAACGTGTTGAAAGATGAGCTGGCCCGTAAGGCAATAAAATCAAATGGCCACACGCTAATTTCTGAAAAGGTAAGCGTGCCCAATGCTGATGCACTTAAGAATATCGCCTATGCCTTGCGTAATCAGTTTGACGATTTGTTGTTGATCCTGGCCGCGGATGTAGAGGGCAAACCGCAAGTAACCGTGATGATTGGGGAGAAACTGGAAGCTTCGAAAAAATTTCATGCCGGTAACATGGTGAAAGAATTAGCCAAAGAAATTGATGGCGGTGGTGGTGGTCAGTCGTTCTTTGCTACGGCTGGAGGAAAAAAACTGGAAGGTCTTGACAGCGTGTTGAAGAAGGCGAGCGGAATGATCAATCTTGTTTAATGGACTCACCCGTTCAAAATAAATATGTAATAATTATTGGCCTTGAAGTTCACGCACAACTTCTTACCAAAAGCAAAATCTATAATGCTGATTCTGCCAAGTATGGCGGAGCGCCCAATACGCATCTTAGTGCAATTACCCTCGCGCATCCGGGCACATTGCCCAAACTCAATAAGAAAGTTGTGGAGCATGCCATCAAAATGGGAATTGCCTGTCTTTCGGAAATTTCTAGGTGGCAGATTTTTGATCGCAAAAATTATTTCTATCCCGATCTTCCCAAAGGCTATCAATTAACACAAGATAGAACTCCAATTTGTAAAGGTGGCTACATCACCATCACCACCCAGACGGGTGATCAACAAATTCCGTTGAACCGAATCCACATAGAAGAAGATGCCGGAAAATCTATTCATTTGGACAATGAAGCAGACACGCTGTTAGACTTCAACCGCTCCGGAGTTCCCTTGATTGAGATTGTAACTGAGCCAGCGCTTAGAAGTTCGGAGGAAGCATCTGCCTTCGTGACTGAGATAAGAAAATTAGTCCGCTATCTTGAAATCTGCGATGGCAATATGGAAGAAGGTTCCTTGCGCTGTGATGCAAACGTGTCGATCATGCTGAAGGATGCTATTGAATATGGCAAGAAAGTGGAGATAAAGAACATGAACTCCATACGCAATGTGCAACGGGCCATTGATCACGAAGTAGAGCGGCAGGTTAACCTGCTTGAAAAAGGAGAACAGGTTATCTCTGAAACGCGGACCTATGATGTAGCCACAGGTTACTCGTATAGCATGCGCACGAAGGAAGAACTCAATGACTATCGCTATTTTCCAGACCCCGATCTAAGTCCGTTGATAGTCTCTGATGCGTGGCTTGATGAAATAAAATTGTCAATGCCTGCTTTGCCTCGCGAGCTGAAACAGAAATTAATCACAACGTATAAGTTGCCTGAGTATGACGCGCAGGTGCTTACCGATTCGAAAGAGATGGCTTTGTATTTTGAAGAGGTATGCTGCCATACCACTAATTTTAAGGCTGTGTCAAACTGGATCATGGGCCCCATCAAATCTTATTTGAATGAAACCAACCTACCGGCAAATCAAATACCCATTTCGCCAAATGTGTTGGCACAAGTGATTGCACTCATAGAAGCAGGTAAATTGAATTTTGCTGTTGCTTCACAAAAGTTATTTCCGGAGTTAATTAAATCGCCTGAACAAACACCACTTCAATTAGCCCAGCAATTAAACCTGATTCAGGATAGTAATGAAGCTTCGATATTGCCGGTGGTGGAGCAAGTTATCAATGATTTTCCGCAGAAGGTGGCAGAATATAAAAAGGGAAAGACCGCCATCCTGACTATGTTTATGGGCGAGGTGATGAAGCGCACGAAGGGCAAGGCCGATCCTAAACTGACAAGTGAATTATTAGCAAAGAAATTGAGTTAGCATATAAATGAATGATATGAAAAAGTTGGTGTTGTTGATGGTAATAATGATTTCAATATTTACAATTGGTTGTAAAGAAGAAAAAGGCTGGGAAATAACCGTTAAAGGCAAAGTAGGATTTCCACAAAAGGGACAAATCTCCATCAAAGAATTAAGGAATGAGGGTGAGGTAGCAGCGGATACCATTCAATTAAAAGCGGATTATACTTTCGCCAAGAAAATCCGGTTGACAGAACCTGGCTATTATCAATTGAATTTTTACGACAAACAATTTCTTACCGTTATCCTTGATCATAGCAACTTAGAGGTTACTGTGGATGGCAACAGTCCTTCCGGATTTTTTGAAGTAAAAGGATCCCCGGACCAGGAATTGCTGACTAAGGTGCAAACCTTGATGAATAATGTTCAGAGTTCGCCATTCATTTCACAACTCGAAGCAGAGTTTGCCAAAGCATCTCAAAACAATGATCAAACGAGGATCAAAGAAATACAAGCGGAATACATGCAGATGCTGGATCGGGGATATGACCAGGTTGCGGCAATGATCAACGATCAGCCGCCTTCTTTAGGCCTCATTACACTCCTGCAACAAAACAATTTACTGGATCGGGATAAATATTTTGATGTTTATACAACGGCAGCCGATAAATTCAAAAAAGAATGGCCCGACTATAAATATGGAAAGGAGTTTGTTCAATATGTAGAAAAGATGAAGGTAACGGCTGTTGGCCAGGTTGCACCGGAGATTGAGTTGCCCAATCCTGATGGTCAGGTGATCAAGTTATCTTCCCTGCGTGGAAAATTTGTGTTGATTGATTTCTGGGCGAAGTGGTGCGGACCGTGCCGCAGGGAGAATCCAAACGTAGTAATGGCCTACAACAAATTCAAAGACAAAGGTTTTGAGGTTTTTGGCGTATCGTTGGATAGAAACAAAGAAGATTGGGTGCAAGCTATTGCGGAAGATGGCCTGACCTGGACCCATGTTTCAGATTTGAAATATTTCGAGTCCAAGGCCGCTACCGATTATAACATCAGTGCAATTCCCTTTTCTATTTTAGTAGACAAAGAAGGAAAGATAATCGCAAAGAATTTACGGGGTGCTGCGTTAGATAAGAAGTTGGAAGAGGTGATGGGTGGGATTTAAGTAACAAACTTAAATCATAAGTTTAAAAGGAAGAGAGGCCGTCTCAAAAGTCGTCCGGTCATCGTCAAGCCTCAGGCTTGACGATCCCGGTTTGTTAACGGATGATGAGATTCCGGCTCAGGCCTGCCTTTGCCGAATCCGCCATTTGGCGGAGCAGGCAGGGCCGGAATGACATTCAAATTTTATTGGACTTTTGAGACGGCCTCGTCTCTTTTATTAATCATTTTTCTTATCGTGCCCCACCACCACCATTTCTTCCATGGTGTTTTTTGGCGCCTGACCCAACTCAACTTTTTTAGTTGAATTTTCTAGTTGAAAGATGATCGGTATAACCATTCTTTGTTTTACAACCTGGCCTTTCACTTTGGCAGGTTGCCAGGGTTTGGCGGCTGCAACTACCCGCGCTGCTTCTTCATCACATCCGGCACCTATGCCTTTAATAACTTGTGTGTTTGTGATTGACCCGTCTTTGTTCACGATAAACTCAACAAATACCCGACCTTCTACGCCCATGCTTCTTGCTTGTGCTGGATATTTTATCTCCTTCGCAACATGATTGTAAAATTCAATCATACCACCTTTAGGCTCTGAAGTTTCATCAACAATCGAGTACACGCCATCTTCATTGGCAGTTAATTCTGAAAGTTGGTTGCTCATTGCACCTTTTTCAAACACGGCATAGAAACTTCCATCCTCATCTATATTCGCAACCAAACCTTTCACTTGACTCTTATGTTGCAATTCCAATTCTTTAAATTTCTCCTGAGCTTCTTTTTTTGGAATTTGCATGACAAAATACTCCTTACCGGGATTATTGGCCTTTAACGTATTAATAATTGTTACAACTTCCTTATCATAACTAGCTTCATCAACCATCGTTGATTCTTTCGTTATGGATTTAATTTCCTTGATAACCTGATCCTGGCAAGCCACTGCAAAAAAGATCAGCAAAGCAGTAACCGATACGGTAACTACCTTCCATTGTTTTATTTTCTTTCTAACGGTTTTCATCATGGTAATTCGTTTTAAGGTGAAGGAATTGGTAAAATGATTGGCGAGTACATACCCATGGGATTGTAAAGCAACTTTCGCCAGCAAGCCGCAATACTCGTTCACATCCCGACCTTCCACCGAGCGCGCATCGGCTTCAAACTCATGAATCTGAACCAGGGATTTTTTATAACGCTTGATCACCGGATTGAACCAGCACACAATGCCGATAACATGGATCAAGAGAATATCGAATGAATGTAGTTTTTGAATGTGAACTTCTTCGTGCCGGAGAATTTCCAGCTTCTCTTGCTCATCTAAATTCTCTGCCGGGCTTAAGAAGATGAATTGAAAAAAAGAAAAGATACCTTTTACGTTAGTAGATTCAGCCACGGTATAATTTTTCCATGCATAGCGTGTGGCGGTTATGTAAAGCCTGGCGATGGCAACCAACCGAATGATGAAAATGAGCAGGATGATAGCAGTAACCGTAAAGTAAGCGTAGGTGATCCAGGTCCACTTGCTTGTCGGAGCAATCACGCGTTCGGGAGCTGCTTGTCCATCTCCATAAACGGTTATTTCCGGTAGCCAATGGGCTGGCATCGATTCACTCAGGGAAGGAATCAGTACCAGTGATTGCGATTCAATGGTGAAGGCCGGAAAGAGGAGGGAAGCACACAAACTGCCTACCAGATAAATGCGCTTAAACTCAAATTGGTTTTCGTTTTGCAATAACAGCCAGTAAATAGCATAAAAGAAGACCAACCCCAGGTTTACTTCAATCAGGTAGTTGATGAATGTTATCATGGCTTTTTGTTTTTAAGAAGTTCGAGTTCTTTCATGAGCTGATCGATATCCTGCACATCCATTTTATTTTCTTTTGCGAAAAAAGAAACCAGATTTTGGAATGAGCCATCGAAGTATCCTTTCACCATATTGTTAAGATAAAACCGTGTATATTTTTCTTTGCCGATCAACGGAAAGTACTCATGCGTTTTACCAAACGCTTTATAACCCACAAAACCTTTCTTCTCCAGAATTCTTACAATCGTGGACACCGTATTGTAGGCAGGCTTGGGTTCCGGCAACTGATCAATGATATCTTTTACAAACCCTTTTTCAAGGTTCCATAAAACCTGCATGATTTGATCTTCGGCTTTCGTTAACTCTTTCATAACTATCAATTACGTTGTAAAACTAATAACTTAGTTATACAAAGCAAATCAAAGCCGGTAGAAAGTTGTTAACGTACTATTAATCAGTAATTTGTAAAACAGTAGGAGAGGATATTGGCCCCCATTTTCAGGGCAAGTTGCCGCTTTTCTTCCGGGTCGTTGTGGATGCGTCTGTCTTCCCAGCCATTGCCCAGGTCACTTTCAAAGGAGTAATAAACAATAAGCCGGCCTTCATAAAAAAGCCCCAGACCCTGGGCAGGTTTTCCATCATGCTCATGAATCTTTGGCAAACCACCCGGGAAATTATATTTCTGGTGATAGATGGAATGCGTAAAGGGTACTTCGATCAATTCAAGTTCAGGAAAGATCTTTTTTAGTTCGAGGCGAATAAATTTATCGAGACCATAATTATCATCGATGTGCAAAAAACCACCACCGATCAGGTAGTTTCTAAGGTTAGCAGCTTCCTCCTGCGAAAAGACAACATTCCCGTGGCCGGTCATATAGATATAGGGGTAATCAAATAAGTCCGGACTGCCGGCTTCAGCAATTTCTTCCTCCGGATTCAGGTTCATTCCCAATTCTTTATTACAAAACTCTATCAGGTTGGGCAGTGCAGTTTTATTGGCATACCAGTCGCCTCCGCCATCGTATTTAAGCTTGGCTATTTTTAAGGTAGTCTGTGCGCCAGCACCGATACTTAATAAAAGCAATACAACAATTGTCAACTTCATGTTTGTAAAGTTACCAAATGAAAAGAGACTGTATCCAGGCCAGTGAACGTGAAACGGAAAAAAGATTAAAAAAATTTTAAGGTCGATTAAACCTTTCGTCAAGGTAGGCCTCTAAGGGCTGTAAAAATTATAAACTCCATGAAAACAATGAAAAATGCATTCTTAAAGGGTCTTTCGGGTCTGGCTTTAATTACTTTGGTATTTCTGGCTTCGTGTACAGATGACAAGTTTGACCTGAGTGTCAATGATTCAGAAAATGTAGAAAATGAAGCCGCTACCGATGGCTATTTTGAAGATGCTGACGATATAGCAACCCTGGCTGTTGCTGCCGATGGATCAACTTTATCGGGCTCGAGACAATCAGCTTCAGGCCGGGGTGGCGTTAAGCCCAACGGTGATTTACGTTTCAATTGTGCAACCGTAACGTTTGAATTTGCTGCCGACAATAGTACAACTACTCCGCATGGCTACATCACGATCGATTTCGGAACAGGCTGTACCGATGGCAAAGGAAATGTGCGCAAAGGAATCATGGTTGTTGAATTTATGGGCAAACGTTTCTTATCGGGTTCTAAAATCATAACCACGTTTGACGGGTACTCTATTAATGACGTTCAGATAGAAGGAACCCGCACCGTTACCAATGTTACGGGAAGCACGGAAGCAAGTCCTAAATTCTCTATCGTACTGGAGGGTGGTAAAGCAACCTGGCCGGATGGTTCAACAGCAACCCGCGAAGTAAACCGCACCCGTGAATGGATAAGAGGAACCAACCCCTTACAAGATGAGTGGATAGTGGATGGCACCGCAGCTGGTACTAACCGAAATGGCGGGGTTTACCAGGTGGATATTACTACACCCCTGGTGTACAAACGTGAGTGTGCGATTAACAACAAAGTATTCATGGCTGTGGAAGGAGTAAAAGTATTAACAGTAGACAACAACAAAGTAATTACCATCGATTATGGAACCGGTGAGTGCGATAAAATCGTGACCGTTACAATCAATGGTCAATCACGAACCGTAGAAGTAAAGGGTAATATTTAAGAATGTAAGATTTAAGAGGAGGCTGTCTCAAAAGTAGTCTGTCATCGTCAAGCCTCAGGCTTGACGATCTCATTTTGTGCACGAATGATGGGATTCCGGCTCAAAAGGCCGGAATGACATTTTAATTTTAATTGACTTTTGAGACAGCCTCCTTTTTTACGTGGTAAGTAAAATCAAATATCATTTTTAACCTACCGGTAATAAACCACATCACACTCCGGGTGACTGGCCTTAAAGTTTTCTATCACCCGGTTGGGAATCCGGGTATTAAAACACTTCAGTGTCTTCAGTGGAAGATAGTCCAGCGCACTGAGTTTATTAACATTGGTGTTGGAACAATCCAGGTAGGTGAGGTTTTCCATTTTCTCCAGGGCATCCAGTCTTTTGATTTGTGTACCCGCACAATTTAGTTTGGTTAACTTTTTCAGTTTCCACAACTCATACACATCATCGATGGGTGTATTGGAAACATCAAGATCTTCCAACTCCGTTAGCACAGGTAATGACTTAATGTCCTTAATAGGACTGTTTGTTGCATGCAGGGATTTGAGGGTATGAATATTTTCGGGCAGGGTGATCGTAGTAATCGAGGTTCCCGAAAAGTGAAGTTCCTGTAAACGAATGTATTTGCTCAGTGCGGCAAGATCGCTGATCGGGGCGTTGTTAATTTCAAGTGTTGGTTGTTGAATGAGTGTATGGAGTTTTTCCCGCGAAGCATCGGGGTTGGCGCCAAGCTGCTTCGTGAATACCTCCTGCCAGGTTTCAGAAAGGTTGCTCCACCACGTTTTCAGCGTAGCTGTCTTGTACACCAATAAACAAGCAGGATTTAATTTCAGGAAAGCGGCAGCAACGTCATCGGTGATACCGGAGTTATCCGCATAGAAATGCTTCAGGCTTTTGAATGTTAACTTTTCTATATTTTTTATTTGGCTGTCATCTGCTTTTAAGGATGTCAGGTGTTTCAATGTACCCAGCACAGAAAGCTCACTTACATTTGTGCCACTGATATCGAGATAAGTGATCTCAGCAAGTCCTTGGAGCGGTTCCAGATCTGAAATCGATGTCTTGTTGGCAAGCAGGAATTTAAGTTTTGTTAACCGGGTGAGTGGTTCAAGATTATTAAGGTTCTGATTGCCATGCAGGTTAATGGAATCAAGCAAGGGAATGATGGCCAATTCTTCCTTGGTGGGATTCCCGTCCAGCCCGGCCGATCTTGAAAAAACAGTTTGCCAATCTGGCGAGAGCTGATTCCACCATACTTTCAAATCTTCCGAATCAAAGATGACCAGCACGTTAGCATGTAACGCCATAAATGCATTGGCAGCTTCCTGGTTGATACCGGTATTGTCACAATAAATTTTTTCCAGATGCTCAAGTTTTTGCAACGGAGCAAGATCGGAGACAGCCGTATGATTAATGGAAAGCGTCTCCAACATTTCAATGGAACCTAGTCCTGCCAACGTGCGAATCTTTGTACTGTCCAGCGTAAGCTTCGTAAGCATGCGCAGGTTTTTTAAGGGTTCAACATCATCCACAAGCGTGTTGGACAACGTTAATTCCGTGATCGTCAAAAGATTTTCAAAAGGAGTGAGGCTGATAATTTTTGTATTACTGACATCTACCTCTTGCAATGCCACCAGTTTGGCAAGCGGCATCCAGTTGTTAACCTGGGTCCCTCGCATTTCGAGGTGTTTTAATGCCGGCATTTTTTCCAATACGGTGATATCAACCACGGCCGTGTTGTTCATCATCAACCGGCTTATCTTATTAGAATATTTTAAAGGCGATAAATCGGTAATAGAAGTATGGGCGATGTTTAACTCAACCAACTCCGTAAGATTGCGGATGGGGGTAAGATCGCTAACGGGTATGCCCGACAGATTGAGCGAAGTAAGGTTAATCAATTGAGACAGCGGTGTAAGATCCTGAATGTTGCTATTATTGCTAATGTCTAATTCGGTGAGAGAAGCCATCGTCTTGAGGTCGTTCAGGGTAGCGCTATCCGAGAGGATAAGTCTTTCCGTGAATACAGATTTCCATTCCGATGGCATCTCCTTCCACCAGCTCATCAAGGCTACCTTCTCATCAAACTCGTGCGTATAAAGGCTTACGATTTTAAGATCCTGATCAACAGGATTGTAATTGATCTCGATGTAGCGGGCAAGCGTTGAATTTACCGGTGTGAGGTCAACGGTATTCCCTTTCAGGTTTCGGGTAGTGGTGACTTTATAAAACGTTTGACCATCGGGTAAGGTACTGCTGGTAATACTCTCAATGGTAAATTCAAACCTTACATCATGGAAAAAGAAATTAACATCTTTCAGGTATGCCACTACGTCTTTATTGGTAATCACCTTCCGTTCATTATCCAGATCATCTTCCACCTGCACTTTTGAATCGCGGAAGATCTTCGCATAACTTTCTGTGATCACTATTTCTTTGTCGCGTATGGGTGTGCTGCTATTGCCCAGGGTGTTGAGCATAAATTCCAGGAAGGCCACCATATCCCGAACTTTTTTTTCATCCGCAGCCAGATCAGGTTTCGTTACCACAGGTTTTGTGTCAACAACTTTTGCTGGTTTCTTAGTCGGTTTTTTTTGTGCCAATACCGGGAGCGAACAAACCAACAGCACAAGCACCAGCAACCAGTTATTTCGTCTCATGGAATAAATATCTTTGCAGGAGAATCTTTTCAGCATCCGTATTTAGTTTTACAAGATTAGAAATCAGCCAACCGGTGTTGTATCCGGGCCTGTTAAAGTCGGCCAGTTCAAAATACCAGCCGTCTATCTGAAAGAAATGAAATTTCACTTCGCGTACGGATTTGAATTTCAACGTTCCCTTTTTGAATTCGTATAGAAATACAGAAAGGTGATCGGGTATAAAACGCTTAGCCGTAAACTGACTGATGCTATCACTTTTATTAAATGCTTTGTGCAGGTTCATGAAATCCAACTCATGACTTAATGGATGCAGAAAGCTGCCGACCCTGGTGGTATCATGATCAAAATAGGGTTGATACATTTCGGCATGCACTTTTCGAATTACCCACTTGTGTCCCAGGTGATCTTTCTCCAGTTCCATAAATAAGGTTATTGGCTGCTCTTTGCCGTTAGATGTAAAAACTGCCGATACTTCAGAGAACCACTGGGGTCCGTGAAAATTCAGAAAAGATGGAACTTCGCGCTCCACTACCTGATTTACGAATTCACTCTTGAGTGATGTATTGATTCCCTTGTTATTTTCATCAAACAGAACGCTGAAATATTTCTTTCGGAGTTTAGCACTACGATAGGCTTTGTCTTGCGATGTATAGCGGTTTCCCTTTTTGTCCTCTTCTCCGTTGAAGCGTCTGAAAAACTGATTCACCTGTTTGGATTCGGCAAAGAGTTTACTTTCATCAGTCATATCATCCACCAACTGGGCCTGCAGGTGAAATGAAAAAAGCATCCATACGGAAAGCAGGTAACTCACTTTCATAGTAAATAGTTGGATTTAAAAAGGCTACAGGCTTCCCACATTACCAAAACCCCTTTTCGCAGCAAGTTGCCCGTAGCCTAAAATCGTTGAATGCCTATACTCCTGTTTCTGTTACCCTGATATCGCCCAGAAGCACATCCCAAAATTCAATGACTCTTCCTTGTATCTGAGTTTTCTTTCGCTCTACATAAATTGTAATATCCTTTTTAGTCGTGTCTTTGTATTTCATGCCATCATCCGACTCGCCTTCAAAACGTTGATAAATGGTAATCACTCCTACATAACGTCCATCGGGTTGCCGTTCCAGGTCGCTGATGTAATGAATATCATACCACTTAATGGTTACGCGATCATAGTTCAATGCCACCAGGTGTTCAAAGTACTTGCGTACTTTGTAATACTTAACCTCCTGACTGGAGAGTGAGGATACACCCATTTCACTGCCCGGAGTAAAAAGTTCTTCTGCCCGATCCATTACTCGGGTGGCCTCCGAGAATGCTGTTTCTTTATTACCAATGATGCTAATGTATTTACTCAAGTCCCGCACTTTTTCAAGAGCCAGAGAGTCGATGGCCAGTTTCCGAGCAGGACTCACCTCACCCGTCTGCGCAAGCAGGCGAGACGAAAGCGTTATGCCGAGAAGGAGAGTAGATAAAACAAGAGCAAATTTGATCATAGTTTAAAATTTTGATTGTAAAGATTTGGTTCGGTTTCTTCAAAAGAGTTTCCTTACTTCGACCTCAGTTATTTTACCAGCGTCATTCGTCTTAACGTTAGAGATCCGGTTGCTATTCTTCTTCTGATCTTTAATGTAATTGAGATATTCGCTGATGGTCGTGGGTCGATCATAATCTTTTTGACCGCCTTCTTCACTAATTACTATCAAGACAGGTATTTCCGGAGAAGCGAAGAGTGTGAGCGCATCAGCAATAGTTGCGTTGGCTGCGGCTACCGTACTCGCCTGTGCGGTTGCTTCAAAATAATTATTAACGCGAGTATTGATTGCGTCATTGGTTGATTCGTTTGTACCCATTGCTTCTGCCTTTCTCCGCGCTTCTGCTTCGGCTTCTTTTCGGGCAGTCTCTGCGTCTCTTTCTTTACGCTCTGCCGCTTCTTGTTCAATTCGAGCTTTTTCACCGGCAAGGTAGGCGGCTTCCATAGCTTTCTTTTTACTCTGGCAACCAAAGGCCGTTATTATAAATAGTAAAACCAATAGGGCAAGGGTAGTTGACTTTCCTGGGTTCTTCATGAGATTCTTAATTGGTATGTGGGTTCCTAACGCAGAAACGTAAGACAAAATCATACCATTATTCCGAAACCTCGATAGGCTAACAAATTACTGGATAAATGCACTTAAGGGCTTTGTTGCTGTGTATTGTACTTCCATCTCGCAAAAATTAATGTAGATTATTTACACAGATAATCGATTCTCTCCGTCATTCATCTTCTATTCAAACCATCAATAGAGTTGTTATTTAATTATGGTTTAGGTTGCCTTACATTTGCTTCGTCAAGGTGCGGCTATAACATCAATTTTGTACAATTATGGCGGCACAACTTCCCGATGTAATGATCCTGAACGGAACCAAGGTTGATTTGTACTCAAATCCACTCGAATCCTACTGGGATTTGTATCCCCAAAAAAGACCTGTCTTTCAATCAACCGAAAGTTGTAAGCGCGGATATATCGCAACCTGGGAATTGCACGATCACCGCCTCATTCTTCGGGATGTAAAAGGAAACATTCAAAAGAGTAACTTTATTTTCTGGAAAAAAGTAATCCCGTACTCATGGAAAATGTTATTTCCGAAAGTGCAAAGTAATGGGGTTGTGGCTTCGTGGTTCACGGGAAAAATCAGAATCCCCCAAGGCAATAAATTATTTTATGTGCATCATGGATATGACTCACGCTTTGAGCGAGAAATTATTATCACCATTGACAAAGGAGAAGCAATTAAGACTGTGGAATTGGACTACACCCAAAAGAAATTGGTTGTAGGTAATTTGTCTTGAAGGGACAGTTTAAGTTATTTGAGATTTAGACTTGTCTTAAAATAATCGCGCGGTTTACGTAGACTAAAAAACCGCTAATCTTTTCTCTGAGTTATTCACTTTTTTTTCTTTTCCGGAACTCCGTAATTGCATTAAATTTATCGAATGCGCCAATACCTAGATCTTCTAAGCAATATTCTTGAACAGGGAGCCAGCAAAACTGACCGCACAGGCACGGGCACACTTTCCGTCTTTGGCCGGCAACTCCGGTTCGATCTCGCAGAGGGCTTTCCACTTGTAACCACCAAAAAACTTCATCTGCGCTCTATTATATATGAGTTGCTTTGGTTTTTAAAAGGCGACACCAACATTAAGTATTTGAAAGACAATGGAGTGTCCATCTGGGATGAATGGGCCGATGAAAATGGCGACCTCGGCCCGGTATACGGAAGTCAATGGCGCAGCTGGCCCGCACCGGATGGTCGAAGAATAGATCAGATTACGCAAGTACTCAATCAGATAAAAACCAAACCCGATTCGCGCAGGCACATTGTGTCAGCGTGGAACCCGGCCGAAGTAGATAACATGGCTTTGCCTCCATGTCATGCACTCTTTCAATTTTATGTGGCGGATGGAAAACTTTCCTGTCAATTGTACCAGCGCAGTGCAGATTATTTTTTAGGCGTACCCTTTAACATTGCAAGCTATGCGTTGCTGACTCATATGGTTGCCCATCAATGCGATCTCAAACCCGGTGAGTTTGTCTGGACCGGAGGGGATGTTCACTTATACACCAATCACATTGAGCAAGCCAAACTACAATTAACACGTGAACCGTTCGCGTTGCCTCAGTTGTTGATCAAGCGGAAGCCTGTAAGTTTATTTGATTATGAATTCGAAGATTTTGAAATAGTAAACTATACGTATCATCCGTCCATTAAGGCCCCGATTGCAGTTTAGGATTATTCCAACGAATCTGTCATTTGGATAAATCGGCCAGGAAGTTGATTCATAAAAGATCGCATTTTTGGTCTTATTCTCTCGCAAATCAGTTAATTTTGCCGCTTGTTAAAAAATACCCGGTATAGGGTGATAAAATACCCTCAAAAGCAATCCTTTTATCCACTATTCCGTTATTTACCGCGTATGGCTGAAAAGAGTAGCATTTTTGATATGATCGGTCCTGTTATGATCGGTCCGTCCAGCTCTCATACGGCCGGAGTGGTGCGTATTGCCAGGGCCGCCATTAAAATTCTGGGCTCTGAACCTGATCATGCTGAAATTACATTTTATAACTCGTTCGCCCGCACCTATGAAGGACATGGAAGCGACCGGGCAATTATTGCGGGATTGATGGACTTTACTACCGATGACAAGCGAATTCGTGAATCACTTGAAATTGCAAAAGAAAAAAATCTGGACTATCAATTCAAGTCAGTAGGAAATGCTTCGGCTTTACATCCTAACTCCATTCGTCTTCGGCTCACAAAAGGTAAACGCACCGTTGAGGTATTAGGCGAAAGCAAAGGCGGAGGTGTGATCAATATTGCCGAAGTAAATGGATTCAAAGCAGATTTTTCAGCCAACCTGCACACATTGATTATACTGGCTGAAGATAAAAAAGGAAGCATTGCCTTCATTGCCAGTATACTGGCTCATGATGATTGCAATATTGCAACCATGTCTGTTTCGCGCAAAGGAAAAAATGATCTGGCTTGTCAGGTAATCGAAATGGATTCGGGGATCAAACCTGTAACATTTGATTATTTGAAGAGTCTAAGTTGGGTAAAGGAAGTGATCTATATACCAGATATTGTATTATAACTATGATGAAGAAAATTTTAGCTATCAGTTTACTCTTTATGTCGCACATATCTTTTGGACAGGAGGCGACATCCAAGGTATGGACCTTGCGGGAATTGATTGATCAAGCCATTGCCAATAACCTGACCGTTAAGCGAAGCACCTATGGTGTGGAAACCAGCCAGGTCAATTTGCTTCAATCCAAAATGACCATGCTTCCGAGCCTGAATGCCAATGGGAGTTACGGTCTCAATTGGGGCCGTACCATTGACCCAACCACCAATGTTTTTACAGAGAATAAAATCGAAAATTCAAACCTGAGCACCAGTAGTTCTTTGTTGCTGTGGAATGGATTTCGTTTGTTCTACAATTTAAAGCAAAGCAACATAGATCTGGATGCTGCGAATGAAGATTTAATGAAAGCCAGGAATGATGTTATTCTGAATGTGATTACGCTTTATTTAAATGTTGTTTTCAATAAAGAACTTTTGGCGGTAGCGCAATTTCAGGTACAATCAACACAAGAGCAGTTGGACCGAACCAAGATACTATCAGATGCCGGATCGGTACCTATTGGAGATGTACTGAACCTGGACGCCCAATTAGCCACGAATGAATTGAACGTTATTCAACGCGAAAATGCATTGAATATCTCCCTGCTTCAACTGAAGCAAGCGTTACAATTACCCGCTTCTAACCCTATGGATGTTGAGATTCCTCAAGTCACTGTGGAAGATGTTTCATTATTAAATAAATCGGCTGAAGAAATTTTTGACATCGCCATGACGGCCATGCCTGAGATTAAAGGTGCAGAATTACGGAAGGTAAGTGCTGATTATGGGTTCCGCTCAACGCGGGGAAATTTATATCCCCGAATCAGTATCAATGGCTCGCTCAGCACCGTGTACTCCGATCAACGTCAGCAGTTTTTTGCGGATGGCGGAACAGCCACCACGTCTCGTCAGATTGGTTACGTACAAGGTTCCAATTCTCCGGTATTCACAGATGTTACTACACCAACGGGTCAATTCATGGTGCCAGGCATCATGGATCAGTACAATGACAACCGGGGGCGCAGCCTTGGATTAAATATTCAAATACCCTTATTCAATGGATTTTCAACCCGATCAAACATGCAACGGGCTGCCATTAATCGGGAGTTAGCCAACATCACACTGATCGAAACGAAGAATACCCTCCGTCAAACTGTTGAAACGGCCTATAACAATGCTATTGCAGCGATCAAGACCTATACATCTACCAATAAGCAGGTGCGGGCTCGGGACGAAGCATTTCGAATGACACAGCAGCGTTACAATCTGGGTGCCGTTAATTTTGTTGATTACCAGATTGCACAAAACAATTTGTTTCAGGCGCAGTCTGATTTATTACGAGCCAAATATGACTTCATCTTTAGAACCAAGGTTCTTGACTTTTACCAGGGCTTACCGCTAGAATTCTAATTTCCAACTTTCACTCTATAAAACGCACATGGCAAAGCAATCGAAGAAAAAATCAAATAAGTTACTGTACATCGGCATTGGTGTAGTAGGATTCCTAATACTGTTCTTAATCATCGGTAAGTCGCAGGGCTGGATTGGCAAAGCAAAAACCCTTGAGGTGGATGTAAGCAAAGCGAAAAAGGTCTCCATTACAGAAAAGGTGAGTGCCTCAGGCACCGTGCAACCTGTGATCGAGGTTAAACTTGCTCCTGAGGTTTCTGGTGAAATTACAGATCTGACTGTTGAAGATGGTGACTCAGTGAAACAAGGCGATGTATTGGTGAAGATAAGGCCTGATGTATGGAAGAGTCAGTTGGAGCGTTCCGAAGCTGCCTACAACCAACAACTGGCAAATCTGGAATCTTCACGAGCTTCCCTGGCGCGGGCTCAGGCAACCTATATGCGTTCTGAGCAAGATTACAAGCGACAGGAAAAACTATGGAATGAAAAGGTTATCTCTGAAGCGGATTGGCAGTTGGCGCAACAGAATTTTAAAATTGCGACTAACGATTTGAAATCTGCTGAGCAATCCTTGGAAGCAGCTAAATATATTGTTAATAGTTCAGAGGCGAGCGTTAGGGAGTCGCGTGAAAATGTGCGTAGAACCACGGTGCTGGCACCCATGACTGGGATTGTATCCAAGTTGAATGTAAAACAAGGTGAGCGCGTTGTGGGAACTGCGCAAATGGCAGGTACGGAAATGATGCGTATTGCAGATTTGAATAAAATGGAAGTGCGTGTTAACGTAAATGAGAATGATATTGTGCGGGTTCATTATGGCGACTCCGTAATTATTGATGTAGATGCCTATGGAAATACGGGCAAAGAATTTAAAGGCCTCGTGACTAATATTGCCAATACAGCCCGCGATAAAGCATCTGCAGATGCCATTACGGAGTTTGAAGTTAGAATTAGTATTCTTCCATCTTCCTATGAAGATCTGGTGAAAGGGGGCAATCGGTATCCGTTCCGTCCGGGGATGACCGCCAGTGTGGACATCATTACAACCCGTAAAGAAAATGTGTTGTCTGTTCCTTTGGCTGCAGTAACCACGCGTCCTGCAGATGACAAGGCCATGCCAACCGAAAATCAAGACAACAATGACAACGACAGGCCACAGGTAACAGACAGTAGTAAACCGAAAGTAGAAAAGAAGGCTGATAAGGTTGTTGTTTTTGTGAATGAAAATGGAGCTGCCAAGATGGTAGAAGTAAAAACAGGTATCAGCGACTACGATAATATCGAGATTATTTCAGGTCTTGCAGACACTGTGGAAGTAATTACGGGCCCTTTCCTGGTCGTTTCAAAACGATTGAAAAACGGAGATAAGATAACCGCGAAAACAGAGGAGGAAAAGAAAAAAGAACAGGAAAAAGAAGAAGCTGCTAAAAATTAATAGGTAAGCAACGATAGAATGCCCATCTGGATTTTCCGGGTGGGCATTTTTTTTGTTGCAGGATAAATCAAACAGGGTAAGCGAGAAATAGTATCTTCGTGAATAATCGTTAGTCTATGATCAAACATCCCTGGCACGAAGCATCCGCTGGCATTCAGCCCCCAGAATTTGTTAATGGCATTATTGAAATCTCAACGGGCATGCGCACCAAGTATGAGGTAGATAAAGAAACAGGATTGCTGAAGTTGGATAGAGTATTATATTCATCTGTTATCTACCCTGCCAACTATGGTTTTATTCCACAATCTTTAGGGGATGACAATGATCCACTTGACATCATGATATTATGTCGCGAACCTATACAGCCTTTATGCCTGGTGCCGGCTCGTGTGGTGGGAGTGATGCGCATGATTGATCAGGGCCTGGGCGATGATAAGATTCTCGCGGTAGCGGAGAATGATGCTAATACCAAACATCTGAATGATATTAGTGAGTTGGCCTCGCATTTTAAACTTGAGTTGAAGGAGTTTTTTGAAAGCTATAAGAAGTTGGAAAACAAAGTTGTTACCGTTCCTGATTTTCAGGACAAGAAAATTGCCATGGAAATTGTAACGCGAGCGCTGGCCTATTACAAGACTAAGTTCTAGGATCGTGTCGCAAAAAAAATCCTTTCTGGTAATACAAACTGCCTTTATCGGGGATGTTATTTTAGCTACAGCCGTTGTTGAAAAACTTCGCAAATCGTTTCCTGATTCGTCTATTGATTTTCTTCTTCGCAAAGGAAACGAGTCATTACTAAAGAATCATCCTCATATCCGTGAAGTGTTGATCTGGGAAAAGAAGAAGGATAAAATCAGAAATTTGTTCAAACTGATTAGCCTTGTTCGGTCAAAAAAATATGACACGGTTATTAACATTCATCGGTTTGCCAGTTCAGGTTTAATTACTGCGTTTTCCGGTGCGACCAACAAAATTGGGTTTAATAAAAATCCATGGTCGTTTGCCTTCAGTCATCGTATCCAACACGATCTGGATTCCGGATTGCACGAAATCGATCGTAATCAAAAACTAATTGCAGCTATTACAGATCGAACCCGCGAACTTCCATGTCTGTATCCATCTACAAGTGATTATGAATCAAAAAGAAAATTCCAAACGAGCAGTTACATCTGTATAGCACCCACATCCGTATGGTTTACCAAGCAATTTCCGGCAACTCAATGGATTACATTTATACAATCTATAGCAGGCCGATACGATAAGATCTATTTGTTAGGAGCTCCATCCGACTCACAGCTATGTGATTCTATAAAGCTGGAATCACAAAGCGACCGGGTTATTAACCTGGCAGGACAGTTAAGTTTTCTCGAGTCGGCCGCATTGATGAAAGGAGCGGAGATGAACTTTGTAAATGATTCAGCGCCCATGCACTTGGCTTCTGCCATAAATGCTCCTGTAACAGCAATTTTTTGTTCTACCATCCCGGCATTTGGTTTTGGACCTCTATCCGAACAATCTTATCTCATACAAACCCAGGAAACATTATCATGCCGGCCCTGTGGACTCCATGGACATAAGGCTTGTCCGCAAGGGCATTTCAAATGTGCCACAACAATTACCACCGAGGCTCTTCAAAACTGCCTGGCTAAATAAGCAGTCAATTCCATCGTCCAGGCAACACCTATATGCACAATAATGCCACCCCAAATAGATCGGGTGTAAAGTGCGATAACCCCTAATACATAGCCACCAAAAATTGAAGCGACAGCTTCACCGGCTGGTTTACCAAAATGTAGAAAGCAGTAAACTACAACCATCGGCATGATGGAATGCTTGCCTAATATTTGTGCCATACCGATAACAAAGAATCCCCGAAAGAGCAATTCCACCGGCAGGAAGTCAGCACCGTAAAAAATCTCAAATAGTAACACGGGCATAAACGATGGCCAATGCCAGAGTTCGGCAATTGAATTAGGTTTATAGATGGGATAATATTCAGTAAAACTTTTTTGAAAGGCTGCTAACATGATAAATGGAGCAATCAAAAGCAGAAGTAGCAGATAGGGCCTTAGGCTACTTTTCTTTAACAATCCATAGAAGCTATTTTTTTCGGTATCTATAAATCGATTGAATATATAGAGGGGCAGAATCACTATTAGCAATGAGATTGAATTTGTACCAATTTTATACAGCCACGAATAAGCCTCGTAGGATTGATTGAAGGAACTGATAATGCTGTGAAGAAAGGGGAACCCACTGTCGATAGATAAAATACTCAAACCAAAAATTGAAAATAACCAGAATTTTCGCGAAGTCCAGAATTTTGTGTTAGGATTGAAATACGAAACAATCAGACAGGTACTATAATAGCCAAAGCCATAAAGTATAAAATACAATACTATGCTAATCGGGTTTCCGGTTTCCCGATCAATCCAACTATTTTCTATGTCGAAGTAGTAATTGAGAGAAAGTAAGAGTGTAGTAAAAAAGAAAAGACCCAAGTAGTAGAAAATGTTAAAATCTTGTTTTGTGTGTTCTTTGATGAGCGAGAGAAGATACTTCAACTCAGAACATGTTTAGGTGAGCGTACACAAGATGTATGGGCATTCCCATAACGGTAAAGTACGAACCATTGATTTTATTGATTGCATTCATACCGATACCCGATGTGGTTACCGTGAATGTTTTATCGATCAATTCCGGTTTATTGATTTGTTTCAGGAAATCAATTTCCTCTTTCGAGCAAGGATTAACTCCGGCAGGCAGGCAGTCCTGTGCTCCATACGCCCCCGCCTTATCGAAGGGTTTATAGGTATCTACATAATAAACTATTTGTTCAGAGGTCAATTTATTGAAAGTCACTTCTGTATTGTCTTCAAAACAATCAACTTTTTCTTTTGCCAAAAGACATACCGCAGTGATAACCGTATGAGTTTGTCCGCTCAATCGATTTAACATGTTGATTGCATCATTCCGATCCGTTGGCTTATTGAGAATCTCATTTTTCAAGATCACGACCGTGTCGGAAGCAATGATAATTTCATCGTCCAACTGCAATTCAAAGATTCTCGCTTTTTTTTCTGCCAGGTATCCGGGCACTTCTTTTATTTCCATATCAGCTGGAAATGATTCGTCCATGTCGGGCACCAGCACCTGAAATTCAAACCCCGCTTCCCGCATCAGATACTGTCTGCGTGGCGAACTAGAAGCGAGAATAAGAGGGCGATGGAAATTCAAGGAATGAGAATTTTGACACCCTGTTTATTTAACTCGATCATCCCGTTGTCTTTAATAGCCGAAATAATGGAAGATAAGTGTGTTTCGAAAACATTATGCAATTCCTTAAGTTGAAGATTGCCAACTGTAATGAATACTAACTTATAAGGCTCTTTATAAAGCAAATAGGAATGAAAAAAATCAGTATCCTTAGTAATCAAAATCCTGCTTTCTTTTAGGGAAAGAGAATTAATTGCGTGATCAGATGTTAAATTTTTGTCTGGAAGACTTAAGGTATGCACACAATCGAAACCTGCTTCAATAAACAACCTTGCTAGTGAGGCGGGTAATTGTGCATCAATTAGGAATTTCATTCAGCTCCTGAATAGGTAATTCCTTTATATTTTAGTACCTCCGTAGCATAAGCAATACTGGCAAGAATATCTTCTTTAACAAGGTCGGGGAATTCTTGAAGTATATCTTCCATCGAATCGCCACCCGATAGATATTCTAAAATACTTTCAACTAAATACCGAGTATTTCTGATGGTAGGTTTTCCATGCCCAACCTGGGGATTAAGTGTAATGCGACTTAAAAGAGTTTTATTCATAATCTAAAGTTAACTAAAATCAGAATATAGAATAAGAGGGCGATTGAAATTCATCTTCCTTGATTGAGCTGAAAAGAAATCCACAAATTACTTTGGGATAGAAATAGGTTGATTTTTGCGGCATGGTGTAGCCACTGGCGCAGACACGTTTAACATCTTCGATCGATATTTCTGGAGTGATAATGGCCATCTGAACTTCTTCCCGAATTACTTTGGTGAGGCAATCGGAGAAACTGCGGTCGAAGGAAATATTATCTGAGGTTCGTTGATCCTTGCCTGCAATGCCCAGTACTTTCTCTATGATAAAATAATGCAGCACAGTAAGATCCAGCGATTTAACTTCTTCCGGAAAGTGCCATTTCATTTTCGGAAATGATTCCGGTTTAAGTCTGACTTTGAGGGTTCGATCCTTGAAGAGAATTCCAAAAGCCCACTTCTTGCCTAATATAATTTCGTGAAGCGTATCGGGATCTTCGATTTCTTTTATGATAAAATCTTCTTTTAATTTTTCAATAACCATTTTTTCATCAAAACCGGCAAGCTGGTGCAGTAACCTATGGGTAGGAAGAATTCTCAAATCATCCGCTTCAGTATTGGTGAAATACATGAGATGAAAATTATAACCTTCTGTTCCTGTATGCGTAGGATTTTTTGATTTTCGTTTTTGTTTATAAAGTAACGATCCTTCATAACGATGATGGCCATCGGCTAATATGATTGACTTTGATTGAAGCAGATGAATAAACTTTTGAATTACGTTGGCATCCTGAATAATAGCGAGTACATCACGAACACCCTGATAATCCTCCGTTTCATATAACGGATTTGTAATAACTTCATCCATATACTGCTCCAACTCAAAAGTGGGGTCAGTATACAACCCATGGGTTGGACTTACATGAAGTTCTGTATGCTCCAATAATTCCACACGGTCATTGACAGCTTTGGGTATGGTGTTTTCATGTCGCAGAATAACCTTCTCCTCCCAATCATAGGTTCGGATATGAGCAATAAATCCCTTACGACAATAATCTTTTGGAGAGCCGGCAAGTTTAAAGTATTGATAATAAACATAAATCGCAGGTAACTTGTCCTGTAAGATAATGCCCTCCTTTTTCCAATGATTTAGTAAGGTAGCCGCTTTCGAGGCGGCATCCGGTCCTTCGGGCACCGATAAATGAATGGAGTTTAAAGGATTTTGATACAATGATTTCCGTTGTTTCTCGGACACTACATCAAACAGGGGTGAGGTGAGATCATCCAGGCTTTTCGTTAATACATCGTTATATCGCCACGCGCGTACAGGTTTAATTTCAGCCATACTAAACCCTGTTTTTCTTCCAGTTACTGGTTGCTTCTACCTGAACGGACTGGGCACGTAGAATTTTTACTTCTTCTCTTACATAGGTCGCCAGTAATCCTGCAATTAATTCTTCTTCTTCCACGGGTTTACTTTTCAGCTGTTCTGGATTAAAATATTTTTCTACAAATTTTGTATCAAAGTTGCCTGAGCGGAATGCATCATGATTCATCACGAATCGGCAAAAGCCCAACGTAGTTTCCAGTCCGGTAATTTCATATTCGTCAATGGCCCGGATGGTTTTTTGTATGGCGCGCTCACGGGTTGAATCATGACAAATCATTTTAGCAATCATTGGGTCATAATAAAAGGGAACAGTCATCCCTTGTTCAAATCCATCATCTACACGGATGCCATGCCCTTGCGGACGCTTATATGTTTTTAACGTACCAATATCAGGCAAGAAATTATTGGTCGGGTCTTCGGCATAAACTCGTACTTCAACAGCGTGCCCGTGTATGGTTAAGTCTTCCTGTTGGAAAGGAAGTTTTTCGCCTTGGGCAACCTGTATCTGAAGTTTTACTAAATCTAACCCGGTGATTTGTTCTGTTACCGGATGTTCCACCTGCAGGCGGGTGTTCATTTCCAGGAAGTAGAAATTCTTTTTTTCGTCAACGATGAATTCAACCGTTCCTGCATTGTAATAATTAGCAGCCTTGGCAACATTTACAGCAGCTTCACCCATTTGTTTTCGAAGGGCAGGGGTTAGAATGGAGGAGGGAGCTTCTTCAATTACTTTTTGATGCCTGCGTTGAATGGAACATTCACGCTCGAACAGATGGACTACATTGCCATGCTGATCGCCAAAAATCTGAAACTCAATATGCCGTGGTTGGGTAACATACTTTTCAATAAATACCGAGCCATCACCAAAAGCAGAAGTTGCTTCACTAACAGCACGCTCCATTTGATTTTCGAAGTCTGCTTCTATTTCAACAATACGCATCCCTTTGCCACCCCCACCGGCACTGGCCTTAATAAGAATCGGATAGCCAATTTGTTTGGCTATTTTTTTGGCGGCATTTATATCTGAGATAGGTTCGGAAGTGCCAGGCACAAGAGGTACATTGAATTTAGCCACCGCTGCTTTAGCTGCCAATTTACTCCCCATCAATTCAATTGATTCAGGAGATGGCCCGATAAAAATCAAACCGGCTGTCCTTACCTTCAGGGCAAAGTCTTCATTCTCTGACAAGAATCCGTACCCAGGATGAATCGCATCGGAGTTGGTTTGTTTTGCTGCCTGCAGAATCTTATCCATAACGAGGTAAGACTGTGCTGAAGGAGGCGGACCAATACAAACGGCTTCATCCGCAAAGCGCACATGAAGGGCATTTCGATCGGCCTCACTAAATACAGCTACTGTTTTAATCCCCATTTCGCGGGCACTCCGCATTACCCGCAGCGCGATCTCACCGCGGTTGGCTACTAATAGTTTCTTGATTTTTTGCATTTGACTTATATCGATTGCAATGCTAATGAATCTCGGCAAACCATAAAAATGGCTATATTATTAGGTATTTAGGCACTGTGTTTTAATTTTTCTATTTTTGCCGCAATTTTAGTTGATCCTCAGCTTATAAGATTGAGGTTTCAAACTTTCTAAAAGAGACACGAAACAATCTACAATAATGGTTGACTTATTTTCAAAGTTACGCATGGAGGCCGGTCCATTGGCCAAGTATTCACATCTCCCTGATGATTATTTCTTCTTCCCCAAGTTAGAAGGCGAGATTGGTCCGCGGATGAAATTTAATGGAAAAGAGGTTCTTAACTGGAGCTTGAATAATTATCTGGGTTTGGCAAACCATCCCGAAGTTAGAAAAGCAGATGCCGATGCGGCCGCTCAATTTGGTCTTGCTTCACCCATGGGTGCACGCATGATGTCAGGTAATTCAGTGTATCATCTTGAATTGGAGAAGCAATTGGCTGACTTTGTTCAAAAGGAAGATGCCATGCTGCTGAATTATGGCTATCAAGGTGTATTTTCTATTATTGATGCCATTGTCGATCGTAAGGATGTGATTGTATATGATTCTGAGTCGCATGCCTGTATTATTGATGGTGTTCGTTTGCATATGGGTAAGCGGTTTGTGTATCCGCACAACAACATGGAGAATCTGGAGAAACAACTTCAGCGCGCAACTAAACTTGCCAATGAAACAGGTGGCGGTATCCTGGTGATTACAGAAGGTGTTTTTGGTATGTCAGGTAACATGGGCGACCTGAAGGGAATTGTTGAACTAAAGAAGAAATACAATTTCCGGTTGCTGGTAGATGATGCCCATGGATTTGGAACGATGGGAGCTACCGGAGCCGGTGTAGGTGAGGAGCAAGGTGTTCAAGATCAGATTGATTTATACTTTTCAACCTTTGCTAAATCCATGGCGGGTATTGGTGCCTTTGTTGCTGGCGATAAAAATATCCTAAAGTATTTGAGATATACCGTGCGTTCGCAGATTTACGCGAAGTCGCTGCCCATGCCCATGGTCATTGGAATTTTGAAGCGCTTGGAATTGGTAAAAAAACACCCTGAATTAAGAGTTGACTTGAAAAAAATCATGGGTGCAATTAAATCAGGTCTAAAAGATCGTGGGTTTAGCATCAACCCGACCCAAACTCCACCCACGCCAGTGCTCTTTAAAGGTGGTGTTGGTGAAGCGGCTAATATGGCCATGGATTTGAGAGAAAATAACAGCATTTTCTGCTCGGTAGTGATCTACCCGGTGGTGCCAAAAGACGTGATTATGTTCAGAATTATCCCAACGGCAGCCCATACGCTGTCGGATGTGGAAGAAACGCTAAATGCCTTTTCTGCCCTAAAAACGAAGCTTGACAGTGGTTTTTATCGAAAAGAAGAGCTTGTTTCGGTAACCAAAATCTAAAAAATGGGTTTTTAGGTAGTTTTTAAAGGTTTTTCCTTAAATTGGCATTACGAAATCAATTTTTTAAATCTAAACATCCGATAAAAATGAAAAAATTTGAAGAACTAAAGACTCTAATTGCGTCACTGGAAGGCGATGCTGATAAGTTCTACAACAAAGGAAATAGCGCTGCTGGTACTCGTATCAGAAAAGGCATGCAGGATCTTAAGAATGCTGCTCAGGCAATCCGTCAGGAAGTACAGGAATTGAAGAATAAAGATGGTGGTGGAGGTGGTGAATAATTGATGTGGTCTTCTGAATAAAAAAGGCTGAATCGTTGATTCAGCCTTTTTTATGGATAATGGTTTCAGTTTAGATAAGAATTATGGAATAATTGTCAGCGTCAGCAATCAAAATCACCCTCTTTTTTTATTTGATCTTTTATCGTCAAGCCTTTTCTTTAAGTTTTTAAAGATTTTTTTAATATCTCTCCATGGATAAAGTATTCTTAATTAGGCTGGTTAATACACTTTTTATCGTTGTATTATTTCCTATAGTAAACCAGGCGCAAAATTTTATTACAACCTGGAAAACGGATAACCCGGGCACCTCAAGTCCCGTACAGATCACAATACCTACTACTGGCGGTGGCTATTTATATAATGTTGTATGGGCCGAAGTAGGAGTTCCCGCAAACAATGGAACGTTAGCAGGAATTACAGGAAGTACGACCATTACTTTTCCGGTAGCTGGAACGTATCGTGTCGAAATATCAGGATCCTTTCCACGTATTTTTTTTAGTGGCGGTGGCGATAGAAATAAAATATTAAGCGTTGAGCAATGGGGCAATATTGCCTGGACTTCCATGAATTCCGCTTTTCGTGGGTGTCAGAACCTGGTACTAAATGCAACGGATTCACCCGATTTATCAGGTGTAACAGACATGGCTTCAATGTTTCGCGGGGCTACCTCTCTAAACCAGGACATTAACAGTTGGAATGTAAGCAGCATCACAAACATGAGCCTTTTGTTTAATGGCGCCACATCCTTTAACCAACCCCTCAACAATTGGAACGTCAGCAATGTCACCAATATGAACTCCATTTTTTTCGGAGCCGATGTGTTTAATCAGGACTTATCAGGTTGGGATGTTGGCAATGTAACCAACATGGGTTCCATGTTTCGAAATGCCTTCGCGTTCAATGGGGATATAACGACATGGGATGTGAGTAATGTTACTACCATGACCGAGATGTTTGTTTTTTGTACTTCCTTCAATCAGAATATTGGTGCCTGGAATACGGCCAATGTTACCGATATGTCCAGCATGTTTGTTATAGCCAATATCTTTAACCAAGATATTAGTGGTTGGAATGTGAGTAATGTAGTCAACATGTTTTCCATGTTTAGTGGCGAAAGAGACTTTAACCAACCGCTGGATGCCTGGAACGTGAGCAGTGTTACCAATATGCAACGGATGTTTGAAAATGCAGATAGTTTCAATCAAAACCTGAATAGTTGGAACGTGAGCAGTGTAACCAACATGGCATCTATGTTTGAAGGTGCTTTTGTTTTCAATGGCGCGATTGACAACTGGAATGTCAGTAACGTAACAAACATGAGCTCTATGTTCAGAAATGCGAGTGCGTTTAATCATGATATTGGAGCGTGGGATGTAAGCAATGTGACAACCCTCAATGCCACGTTCAGCTTTTCGGGTTTCAATCAGGATATTAGTAACTGGAACTTAGCTAGTCTTACGAACCTGAATAGCACCTTTACTTTTTCTGCTTTTAATCAGGATATCAGTGCCTGGGATGTCAGCACGGTTACAACGATGCGGTCAACCTTCTCAGGGAGTATTTTTAACCAACCCATTGGCACTTGGAATGTCAGCAACGTAACGGACATGACTTCCATGTTTGCCAGTGCACAGGTATTTAATCAAGACATCGGTAGCTGGGATGTGAGCAACGTCATCTTTATGGGTAATATGTTTAATAATGCCAATGCATTTAATCAGGATATAAGTTCGTGGAATGTAAGTAGTGTAACCAATATGGGTGGTATGTTTAATCTTACACTTGCATTTGACCAGGATTTGGGTAGTTGGGATGTATCCAATGTTACCAACATGACTGGGATGTTCAATACTTCCGGGGTTTCAATATGTAACTACGATCAAACATTGATTGGTTGGGCTTCATTACCTTCTTTGCAGAATGGAATTGCCCTGGGAGCAACCGGTGTTTTTTATTGCAATGGGGAGACGGCCAGAAATACGATCATTACTTCCTATGGCTGGACAATAAGTGATGCAGGTTTAAATTGTACGGGAAATGAAATTTCTGTCTTCGAAGGACCTACCACAACAGGTGCATCCATTACCAGTGGACAGGTTATTGGTTTGGATTTTGGATCAGAGCTGCAAGGTACCGATGTTATTCGCCAGTTTACAATTCGGAATCAGGGAACCAGTCCGCTAACAATAACGAATATTTCGTTCACGGGATCAGCCTTTAGTTTATTATCAATACCTCCTGTTTCGATTGCACCTTGTGCAACAGAAACCATCAGTGTAATATTAAGTGGTGCCAATGCAGGTACCTTCAGTGAGACAATCACCATTGCAAACAGTGATGCAGACGAAGGCACCTTTGTGTTTGGAATTTTCGGAATAGTTACTCCATCTACCTGCACTATTTTGCCAACTGTAAATGCAGGAGTAGATCAGTTCGTTTGTCCTGGTACAGGTATTATTTTAACCGGTACGTTGGGCGGCAGTGCAACCGTGGCCGAGTGGTCAACTAACGGAACGGGTTCTTTTGATGATGCTACACTTCTCAATGCAACGTATACACCCAGTGTTGCAGATGAGCTCTTGGGTTCAATTATATTTACCCTTACGGTAGTCGCGAATGCACCCTGTCCACAAGTTGAAGACGAAGTATTGATAACCGTTAACCAACCGATAAGCGCGGGTTCACCCATTATTCAAAGTACTGTTGGTCAATCTATTTCGATTAATGCTATTTCTCTGGCGATTTTAAACCCGGGTGATGTAATTACAACCTCACTCTTGCAGGTACCCACAAAAGGAAATGTGATTATTAATGCGGACAACACCATGGAGTATACGGCACTTCCAGGAACTGTAGGCCCCGATTCCTTCGCGTACCGGATTTGCAATCAGTGTAATCTTTGCAGTGATGGGGTTGTCAGTGTGTCTATTCAGAATGAAGCTCCTGTACTTATCACACCTGGTATCCCGATCACTATTATGGCGGGGCAATCGATTACTGTTCCATTTGGCAGCATCATTGGTGATGTCAATGATAATATTGATTTTAACTCAGTACAGATTTTTAAAGGACCATCAAGCAATGCCAGTGTTTCGTTCGATTCAAATTTTAATCTGGTTATAGATTATTCCAATGTTTCTTTTGTTGGCACAGATATGATCACCATTCAGGTGTGTGATTTGGCAGGTGCATGTTCGCAACTGGTTTTACAAATTGAAGTAGAAGGTGAGATTGTTGTCTATAATGGTATATCACCCAATGGAGACGGTAGGAATGATTATTTTAGAATTGAGAACATTCAATTTATTGAACCAATAAATAGGGTAATGGTTTTTAACCGATGGGGAGATAAGGTATTTGATATGGATAATTATAACAATGACTCCAAACGATTTGAAGGCAAACAAACCAATGGCAAAGAACTTCCGTCAGGCGTTTACTTCTATAAGGTCTTGTATCTAGGCAGTAATCCGAGCGAATTAACGGGATACATTACCATAAAACGGTAATAGTTTTCTTCTAGGAAATCTATAGGTTTTTAAATTGGAAATTGATCTTCTCCTTTAGCGCTTTGGATGCTTCTACAAGGGGCAACCGGACTTGAGCCTTACAAATACCCATCAGACTTAATAGATATTTAACACCTACAGGATTTCCTTCTTCGTACATAGGACCATTGATCTCAAGTATTTTGAATTGCTCAAGCTGTGCTTTGGGAAGATTTCCGGCCATGGTATACTCTTTGATCTTTAAGAAAACTTTCGGCAGTGCATTCGCCAACACAGAGATTACCCCAACTCCGCCAATTGAATAGATCGGAAGCGTTAGCAAATCGTCACCGGAAATCAGTAGAAAGTCTGCTGGTTTATTCTTAGCGATCATCATGCATTGTTCCAGGTTTCCCGAAGCCTCCTTCACGCCAATGATATTTTTAAGGTTAGCCAAACGAAGCGTTGTTTTAGCTGTTAGATTGCAAGCGGTACGGCCGGGCACGTTATAAAGTATAACCGGAATGGGTGATGTTTGGGCTATCGCTTTAAAGTGCTGATAAATTCCTTCCTGTGAAGGTTTGTTGTAATACGGACTTACTGTTAACAACGCATCAACTCCCTGTAGATTGGTCGACTTAATTTCGTCCAACACGCTGAGCGTATTGTTGCCTCCTATACCATACACAATAGGAAGATTTCCGGGATTGTTGTTCCGTACAAAAGCGAGCACTTGTTTTTTTTCCTCTTTGCTGAGTGTTGCCGATTCTCCCGTTGTACCCATGACCACAAAATAGTCTGCTCCTTTGGCAGTATGGCGTAAGAGTTTCTTTATCGACTTATAATCAATGTCCCCTTGTTCATTCATGGGTGTAACTAAGGCAACACCGGTTCCATATAACTTTTTCATTATTATCTCAATTGACTTGTATAATTATACATGGTTTCCATAAGCCCCTTGTTAGTACCATTCTGTTCAATCATCAGTTCGTAGAATTGACTTTCATTTTCATTATAACGACCAATGCGACACTGAGCTTTACTGCGTGCCAGTAAATTAAGAACCAATGGATTGGATTGTTTGTCCAGGTAAAACAAATAATCAAAAGGGGTTTCAATAAACTTATCTGTAGCGGGCGTTTCTAGTTTACCCCAAAAGGAAAGATCTTCCATGGTAAAAAAGTCAAACTTAAACTCGTAGTTTTCCTTTTTTAACGGGAGATATTCTAGAACCTGCACTTTTTTACCATCCTTCTCTAATTGGTGAATAAACTCTTTAACATCAAGATGTTTTTGTTTGTCCTCCACGCTAAAAATAATACCGATTGAGTCAGCTTTTTTGTAGGGTTTGCTGGCTCGCTGAGTTTTATTTTTTTTCAATGCGGTCTCCGTCCGCATTTTCAGGAAGTTCATTTTAAACATGGCCGAAAGCTAATAAAAAAGTTCAAGGTTGAGTTGAAAGGGCAGGATTGATTCATTTCTTCAGCATCAGTTCAAACTCCTGTTCTGAAATTATTTTTACTCCTAATTTTTCTGCCTTCTCACGTTTAGCAGGCCCCATATTATCCCCCGCTAATAGATAGTTTAATTTACCAGATATGGACGAAAGTACTTTACCACCGTTGGCAACAATAATATCCTTAAGTTGATCGCGTTCATAATTTTGAAATACACCCGAGATAACAAAAGACTGATCATTGAGTAGGTTGCTTACTTTTTCAGCTTCCTTTTGCATTGATTCAAACTGAAGTCCGGATTTTTCAAGTCGTGAGATTTCGCGTAGATTTTCCTTGTCTTTGAAAAATTCGACCACGCTTTGTGCAATCTTTTCGCCCACTTCGGGTGCTTCGAGAAGCTGCTCATAAGAGGCTTGTGAAAGGGCGGTCATTGTTTTGAAATGCCGGGCCAATTTTTCGGCAACGGTTTTGCCTACATACCGAATGCCAATGCCAAACAGAACGTTTTCAAAAGGCTGAGTTTTAGATTGCTCAATTCCGGCCAGCATATTTTGTGCGGACTTCTCCTTCACCTTCTCCAGTTTCAGTAAATCATCTTTTTTAAGATCGTAAAGATCAGCGGGTGATTTTACCAGGCCCAGTTCAAATAGTTGTCGGATGGTTTGCTCACCCAGCGAATCAATATCCATCGCTTTGCGCTGAATGAAATGTTCAATCTTACCTTTTATTTGTGGCGGACATCCTTTTTCATTTGGGCAATAATGGTTGGCTTCACCTTCTTTGCGAATTAAAGCAGTATTACACTCAGGGCAGTGTGTAATATATTTTACTGTTTTATTTTTTGAATCTCTCTTGTCAAGATCGACAGCGGTTACTTTAGGAATAATCTCACCACCTTTTTCAACAAATACAAAATCACCAATCCGTAAATCCAGTCTGGCTATCTCATTGGCGTTGTGAAGAGAAGCTCTTTTTACGGTAGTTCCTGCAAGGAAAACCGGTTCTAATTCTGCTACCGGAGTTACCGCGCCTGTACGACCCACCTGAAACGTAATTCCATTGAGCCTTGTGCTGATACTTTCTGCTTTGTATTTGTAGGATATCGCCCACCGTGGACTCTTTGCAGTAAATCCCAATCTTTCCTGTTGCTCCAGACTATTTACTTTAATGACCACTCCATCCGTATCCAAGGGAAGGTCCAGTCTTTTCTTTTCCCATTCCTGAATATAGGCCAGTACTTCACCTATGTTTTTGCATTGTTTATAGGTAGGGGAGACCTTAAACCCCCAGGTCTCGAGTTTTCCCATCGCCTCTGCGTGAGTTTCAATTTGATTATCCTCGCCCAGTAAATAATACAAATAACAATCAAGTTTTCGTCTTGCTACTTCTGCCGAGTCTTGCATTTTTACTGTTCCGGATGCTGTGTTTCTGGCATTCGCATAGGTTTCTTCACCAATGTCTTCTCGCTCTTTATTGATTTGTTTAAAGACATCCTTCGGCAGAAAGACTTCACCGCGTACTTCAAAGCGATCCGGAATTATTTTTGATTTAATCCGTAAAGGTAAACTACGAATGGTTTTGATGTTGTTGGTTACATCATCCCCTCGCACCCCATCTCCACGTGTAACGGCTCTTGTTAGTAGTCCTTGTTCATAGGTTAGGCTAATAGACACACCATCAAATTTGAGTTCACAAAAATATTCGTAGTCATCACCATCTAATCCTTTTGCCACCCGGCCATCGAAGTCGGTAAGTTCTTCCGCAGAATACGTATTTCCCAAGGATAACATCGGGTATTCATGAATGACAGTGGCAAACTCCTTTGTAATTGTTCCACCTACCCGCTGAGTGGGAGAATCCGGCAAACGTAAATCCGGAAATTCATTCTCCAGTTTTATTAATTTTTCGAGAAGCTGGTCAAATTCATAATCTGAAATTTCAGGTTTACTTTTTTGGTAGTACAGCGTGTTGTGGTGATTGATCTGATCTGTTAGGTCTTGAATAATTATTTTTGCTTCCGCTGAGTTCATGGGTGTACTAAAATCGACTACAAATTAATCAAATTAAGAGTGTGACATGCGGCCAGGGCTGCGGTTTCTGTTCGTAACCGATTGGGTCCTAAACTAACCTTGGTAAAATCGTTTGCGATGGCCAGGTCAAGTTCATCGCGCCTGAAATCACCTTCCGGACCAATCAATACCAGATAACTTTTTTCAGGGTGGGCCTGAGTCTTAAGTTGATCAGGATTTTGTTGATCTACGTAACAAATGAATTTTTGATTGGCCGTGCCAGTAACTATTTCGTGAAATGGTTTCAGTTCATGGCACGTAGGCAACCAGCATTGCCCTGATTGTTTCATGGCGCTGACCGCAATTTTTTGAATCCGGTCAAGGTTAATTGATTTTCGCTCGGAATTTTTGCACAGCATAAAATAGATATTTTCTATGCCTAGTTCTACTGTTTTCTCGACAAACCATTCTGTGCGATCTATATTTTTGGTGGGTGCTACAGCAATTGAAATCGAAAACTTCCTATGCGAAATTGTTCGTTTTTCTTCAACAGAGAAAAAGCATTTTTTTGAATCAGCTATAGTAATAATTGTTTTATAAAAAGAACCCTGCCCATCTGTCAGCTGCACATGATCTCCCGCTTGCAAGCGCAAAACTTTAACAGCGTGTCGCGACTCATCCGGATCAAGATAATGCGCACCTTCAGTAATAGCAGGTTGATAAAACAAATTCAACGCTCAGGCGTAAGTTTGATGAAGCTTAGTTACCAAGGCTATATAATCTTCCATCGCCTTTTCTTTTGTTGCTCCTTTGCGGGAGGCCCAGGCGTCATACTTGGCAATGGCTTTAAAGTCAAAGCCTCCGGGACGCTCGCCACTTACATCGCCATCGGTGGCTTGTTTAAACAAAGCATACAAGTCGAGTAACTCTTCGTTGGAGGGTCGTTTGGTAAGTTCTTTAGATCGTGAAACGGCTGCCTGAAAGTCGTCTTGAAGTGCCATAGAATTTTTGATTATTGGTGGAACAAAAAAGGCTGGATCAACCAGCCCTTAAAGATACTTGTTGTGAGTATATTTTATCTCTTATTCAAGGCAACATAGGGCCTTAAATTTTGGCCTGTATAAATCTGACGCGGTCTGCCAATCGGTTCTTTGTTCTCGCGTAACTCCTTCCATTGTGCAATCCAGCCCGGCAAGCGACCAATGGCAAACATAACGGTAAACATATCAACCGGAATGCCTAGCGCTCTGTAAATGATGCCCGAGTAAAAATCCACATTAGGATAAAGTTTGCGTTCGATGAAATAAGGATCCTTTAACGCGATCTCTTCCAGTTTCATGGCTATTTCAAGAGTCGGATCATTAACGCCTAGTTTTTCAAGTACATCATCAGCGGCCTTCTTTATGATCTTGGCACGTGGGTCGAAGTTCTTGTACACACGATGACCAAAACCCATTAAACGGAATGGATCGTTTTTATCCTTTGCTTTCGCAATCCACTTATCAGTGTCGCCACCGTCTTTCTTAATTTGCTCCAGCATAAGGATTACTTCCTGATTCGCGCCTCCATGCAAAGGGCCCCAAAGGGCGTTGATGCCGGCCGAAATTGAAGAGTAAATGCTGGCCTTCGATGATCCAACAATCCGAACGGTAGAGGTAGAGCAATTTTGTTCATGGTCGGCATGAAGGATTAATAACTTATCAAGTGCTGCAGCAACTACAGGATCCACCTCATATTTTTCAGCCGGTAGTGCAAACATCATTTTCAAAAACCGAGAACAATAATCCAATGAATTATCAGGGTAATTCACCGGATGACCAACTTCATTTTTGTAAGCCCAGGAGGCAAACGTGGGCATCTTAGCCAAAGACCTTACGATGCTCAGATACACCCCATCTACCGAGCGGTTTGGATCAAGTGATTCGGGATAAAAGGCAGTCTGTGCACAAAAAAGAGAAGCCAATACACCCATGGGGTGGGATGAGGACGGGAAACCATCCAGTATCTTCTTAATATCCTCATGAACCATCGTGTGGTTCTTGATATCATCAGAAAATTTGGTGAGTTGATCAGCGGTAGGGAGTTCTCCAAAGATCAGCAGGTAGGAAACTTCCAGGAATGTCGATTTTGCAGCCAGGTCTTCAATCGAGTAGCCACGATAACGTAGTATACCCTTGTCTCCATCCAGAAATGTGATGGCGCTTTTTGTTGCCCCGGTATTCTTGTACCCAAAATCCAGGGTAACGGCACCTGTTTCTTCCAACAGGTTGCTGATGTCAATACCTTGCTCGCCTTCAGTACCCTCAACTATCGGGAACTTGTATGATTTACCATCGATAATCAATTCAGCAGTCTTCGCCATGAGTGAAATATTTAAACGTTCGATTTAAAGATAGAGGGTTCGGTTTTCAGAAAAAAATGAGTTTTTAAGAATTAGTTATTTCCCAAGATCAACGGCATTCCGTCTTTTCCTGAACCCACAACAATGATTTTGCTATTGGGAGATTTAGATAACTCAAGTGTGGCCTCTATACCTCTCATTTTCAATAGTTTGTCAGTTAAGCTATTGTTGATAATGTTGTTGGCTCTTGATTCTCCTTCAGCAGCGATTCTTTTTCGCTCGGCCTCGCTCTTTTCCTTATCAAGTCTGAATTGATAGGCAAGAGCTTCCTGTTCCTGCTGCAACTTATTCTCAATAGCCATTTTAATTTGCTCCGGCAACATGATGGAACGGATAAGCACAGCCGTAGCATGCACATTTTTCGCATTCAGGATAGCTTCCGTTTCGGTTGTGATAGCTGTCTCGACTTCAGCTCTTTTGGTAGAATAAATTTCTTCGGCTGTGTAGCGGCCCATTACCTGGCGTACGGTTGATCTTACTTCCGGAATTACAAGTACTGCTTCATAGTCCGTAGTAAACTGCTCGTGAATATATCCGATTTTATCGGGAATGGGATAATACCGCACGGTAATATCAATATGTATGGAAAGACCATTTTTATCCAGGACATCCATATTTTCTTCGGATGACATCTCGTTCACCTTGTAAAGGTAGACCTCGTTCCAGGGAGCCTTGATGTGCGTACCAGGACCTATAATATTGTCCTTGTCCAACCCTTTACCAAATGGAAAGAACATAACTGCCCGCTCCGTTGCACTGATCGTATAAAATAAACTTGATGAGAGTGCCAGGATAACGATGAAAGCAATGATTGCAAAAATGATAAGCGGTAGTCTGCGGTTGTTCATAGTAGTTAATTTTTAGTGCTGAAGTTTATAAGAGCTAAGCTAGCAAGTTACCAATAATTACCATTTCATAAGCCAGATACCAAATCAAAAAGATGTATGGGTAAATAACCTTATTGCGGCTCCAGATTCAATAACAAAAAAGAGCGACCCTTGTTGGGTCGCCCTGATATAAAAATGCTTTTCTAGATTATTGAGGAAATCCAGATCCTTCGCCTGAATTTTCTGAGGTAGATGGAGGGGGTTCAGGGGTTGGTATCGGTGTAGGTATTACTACAGGTGCAGGAGCTGGAGTATTTACCACCGCAGGTTTAGGCGTTGATTTTTTAACAACTTTCTTTTTCGCAACCTTCTTCACCACCTTTTTAGGGGCCGCTTTTTTAGTTGCCTTTTTAGCCGATTTCTTAGCCGCTTTTTTTACAACTTTTTTAGCAGACTTCTTCACTGCTTTTTTAGCAGATTTCTTGGCAGCTTTTTTAGCTGACTTCTTGGTTGATTTTTTAGCGGCTTTCTTTGGTTTTGCTTTTCCTTTTTTAGCTGCCTTTTTTGCTTTTTTTGCCATGGTGTGGTTTGTTTATTTTTTTTGGTTGACCGTTTACTTCAGAGTAATTGAATTATTCTCTATGTAAATGTAATTAACAGATTTATTTACCTATGCAAAAATTTGCGAAAATATTTGCGAGTAAATCATCACTGGTAATCTCACCGGTGATCTCACCCAGATGGAATAGCGACTGACGTATGTCCATAGCCAGAAAATCTCCGGTTATACCTGAATGCAATCCATCCAATACACGACTCAAAGCTTGCTGGGTTTCCGTGAGTATCTGATAGTGACGTAAGTTGGTTACTAACACATCACCTTGCTTCACTTCATGGATTGTAAATCGCGATAGGATCTTTTCCTTAAGTGATTCAAGGTTGACTTTGGTAGCCGCAGAAATCAATATAAAGTCTTGATTATCAATGCTATTAATCAACTCCTTAGGTGCCTTGTCCAATTTGTTACCTACTTTAATAAATGGAATCGCCAGCGCTTTTAGTTCAGCCTCTTCACGCTTGATTTCCTCCAGAGTGGTATCCGACAGATCGAACATATATAGAATCAAAGAAGCATTTTTCATTCGGTCGCGGGTACGCGAAACACCGATGGCTTCAATGGCATCTTGTGTATCCCGAAGTCCGGCTGTATCCATAAACCTGAACGTGACTCCACCTAATGTGATCTCGTCTTCAATAACATCGCGGGTGGTGCCTGGGATTTCTGAGACAATGGCTTTCTCTTCATTCAGCAATGCATTGAGCAGTGTGGATTTCCCGGCATTGGGCTTACCAGCTATCACCGTAGGAATCCCATTCTTAATAACATTGCCTTGGTCAAAGGAGGTGATAAGACTGGCTATGTATGCCTGGATTTTTTCGACCAAGGCAATCAGATCTTTACGACCCGCAAACTCTACGTCCTCCTCACCAAAATCAAGCTCGAGCTCAATTAACGAGGCAAAATGGATGAGTTCTTCGCGAAGGTGTTTTATCTCTTTGGAGAATCCACCACGCATCTGGTTAAGTGCTGCTTGCCGGGCGTTGTCATTTTCGGCATGAATCAGGTCGGCAACAGCTTCGGCCTGTGCAAGATCAAACCGTCCGTTTAGAAAAGCCCGCTTGGTAAACTCACCGGGTTCTGCAAGTCTTACTCCACGTCTGAGGAAAAGCTTGATAATCTCGCGAACAACAATGGGCGAACCATGACAGGAAATCTCAATTGAATTTTCTTTGGTGAATGAATTGGGTTCTTTGAAAATTGAAACCATTACCTCATCGATTGGCTTTTCAATACCTATTGTACCTAAATGAATGGTATGGGAGGGTTGATCTTCCAGTTTCTTTCCTTGAAATACCTGTTGTGTAATTCGAATGGCATCCTTGCCGGAGAGTCTAACAACAGCGAGTCCACTAACCCCATGGGGGGTTGCCAATGCAATGATAGTATCCTCTGGAAAATGGGCTGGCATGATGCAAGATAGTGATGAATCCTATGTTATCGATTTACATCTTGCCTGCAGGTTGATCTCTTACAATCAGCACAGGTATTTTAACCCGATGCCGCACGGTATCTACGGTGGTTCCAAATATCAAGTCTTTAAACCACTTATGTCCATGAGCGCCCATCACGAGCAAATCAGCTTTAAAAGCATCTACAATTTCAGGAATGATTTGTTTAGGGTTACCAAATCCAATCTTCATTTCCACCTTGTAACCCTGTGATTGCAATTGATTCAGATAATCTTTCAGAGCCAGCGAATCTTCAGCCGATTCGTGATCGGCAATCTCGCTTCCATACCACATGGCACCCGCAGTTTCAACAACATGCACCAGCAAGTAGTGGGCTTCCTTACCACCTTGTGCAGTTGCACTTCTAATGGTTAAGTTGTCTACCGAACTGAAATCAATCGTGATGGCAATTTGCTTGTAAATAGTAGAGCCTAAATCCCGCAAAGGAGCGGCCGTTCCGTGCGGTATGCGGGCCATCTTATCCGTTCTCCGTCTGTTTAACCAGGGTTTAAAGGTTATGTATAACAACAACAAACCTGCGGCCATGCAAATAGGGATAACAAAAGACCATACAATCCAGGCGTTTTCCCCGGCATTGGTAATCCAAAGTGAGACCTCATTCATCACCAACTTTACATTCAATGAAACTATAATGATGGCTATCAACCAGGCTGCAATTCGCATCCAGAGTTTAATGGCAAATACCCCCATCTTTTCTTTGTCACTGGTGAAATGGATGAGGGGGATAACAGCAAAGCCGAGTTGCAAACTCAACACCACCTGACTAAAGACTAGTAGTTCTCCGGTTTTACCCTCACCATACATCAGGATAACAATGTATGCCGGTATTATTGCGATCAAACGTGTTATCAATCTGCGCATCCAGGCGGCTATCCGTAAATTCAAATAGCCTTCCATCACTACCTGGCCCGCCAGCGTGCCGGTGATCGTTGAGCTTTGCCCCGCAGCAATTAAGGCAACTCCAAACAGTATTGAAGCCCACTGATTTCCCAGCATGGGCGATAAAAATTTGTAAGCATCCTGAATGTCTGACACTTCATACATGCCAGCCCGAAAAAACGTGGAAGCGGCCAAAATGAGAATAGCCGCATTGACAAAGAAGGCTGCATTCAGCGCAATGGTTGAATCAATGAGATTATACTTGAGGGCACTCCAGATTCCGCGCTCGCTGGTATCGATTCTTCGGGTTTGAACAAGTGAAGAGTGGAGGTATAGGTTATGCGGCATTACTGTAGCACCAATTATACCGATTGCTATATATAGCGCAGCATCGGATGGCAGGGAAGGAATGAATCCTTTGGCCAACTCGCCCAGGTCGGGTCGGGCCCAGATCATTTCGAACAAAAAGGAAACACCAATGATAGCTACCAGGGCAATGATAAATGCTTCGATTTTGCGCATGCCGTAGCTTTGTAACACGAGAATGATTAGTGTATCTAAGACCGTAAGCGTAACGCCCCAGATTAACGGTAATCCAAATAACAATTGAAGGCCAATAGCCATACCAAGAACTTCGGCCAGATCGGTTGCGGCTATCGCTATTTCGGCAAGAATCCATAGGGAGAAATTTACGACCGGATGATAGGAACTTCGGGATGCTTGCGCGAGGTCGAGTTGACGGACAATACCTAAACGAGCACTCAGACTTTGAAGTAACAAAGCCATGAGGTTTGACATCAATAGAACCCAGATTAATTTATAACCAAATTGAGCTCCACCGGCAATGTCGGTGGCCCAGTTTCCCGGATCCATATACCCAACACTTACCAGATAGGCAGGCCCCAGGAATGCAAACAATTTTCTCCAGCCCTTGCGGTTGGTAACATCTACACTTGCATGAACTTCACTCAGAGATTTTCGTTGGATTTTGTGCCCGCTCATATTATTCAGTTACCAGAATGTTTTGTGATACTTCTTTTGAAATAAAAATGCGATGGTCTTCAATTAAAATCTCCATCGAGTCATCATACTCTTCTTTCCCTAAGATTTTGATTTTTGTGCCAGGTTTTGCCCCTATCTTATCGAGATACTTCAGCAGGTTTGAATCGGAATCTTTAACCGCTGCGATTAGGCCCTGATAACCGATGGCTAACTGATCAATCGTTATTTGAGGTTGTACCTTCAATTTTCCTTTATGATCGGGGATAGGATCGCCATGTGGATCTACTTTTGGGAATCCAAGGAATTCATCCAGCTTTTCAATTAATCGCGGTGAGTTAATATGTTCAAGTTGTTCGGCCACTTCATGGACTTCATCCCAGGTAAATCCCAGTTTTTCTACCAGAAAGGTCTCCCATAACCGATGCTTACGAATTACCATCAAAGCTTCGGTTTTGCCTTTCGTTGTTACATTTACGCCATAGTATTTCTCATAGTTAATCACCTCTTTGGCCGAGAGTTTTTTAATCATATCCGTGACCGAGGCGGCCTTGGTGCTCATGGCTTCGGCCAGTTCATTGGTTAATACAGCTTTGGAGCCACCATCCGATAAATGATAGATGGCTTTCAGGTAGTTTTCTTCCGTGAGGCTTAACATGCTTTTGCGGTTTGAAGTCCACAAAAGTAAATATTTAGATGAGTCTAAAAAATAATTTAGATTAAAATTTCTGCTATCCTATTTAGAAGCTTTGGTTCTTCAGAGTCCCATGTTACTTCACTTGGATTTGTTGTGTAGAAGCTTTTGCTGTTCATTTTAGCAAGCAGTGAACCAGGTTCAGCCTGAATAATATCGAACGCTATCGCTGCTGAAAATGGCTCACAAATCTGGACCCAGGCTGGGTAATCTTGTAAAAGAATGGGCAGATGGCAAGCCAGGTATTCGTATAGTTTAGTGGGGATCCGGTTCTCTATATGATAAGAGGGTGGGTAGGCAATAATCCCAAAATCTGCTTGAGCAATGGCGGCAATTATTTCCTGATGTGGAACAAGCTGATCGCCACCAATCAGGTAGATGTAGGGATGATTTTCAATCGCTTTTCTGATCTGAATTAAGGTGGGTTGCAGCGCACAAAAGCCAATGATGGTAAGCTCTACTTTTGAGTCAACCTGATGTAATTTTTTGGCCAGTTCAATGGCCTGAAAAACCCCCGTGCTTTCCGCTAATGTTCCGCTAAATAACAACTTGGTTTTTTCACTCGAACCTACCCGTTGAAACCCGGAGGGTACCCGCATTTTATTCTCAATAACTACGTGTTTGTTTCTTAAAAATGTGAGTTCTTTTTCAAATGTTTTTTCAGCCAGAAAGAATCCGTGATAGAGCGGGGCACCAAGCTTTTCTTTGAGCCGAACCCAGCTTGCAATAATGAACCGCATCGGTGATGGAAAGGCATGGGTATGTAGAATATTCCGCCAGTAATTTTCCCGGATATCATAGATAATTTTGCCACCAAAGAATATTCTGTTTATGATACCAACTATCAGTAATTCATGGGTATTAACTATCAACAGCTCAGGTTTTACTTTATATATAATTTTCAATGCTTGCCAGGGAGCTATCAATCTATCGAGACTGATTCTTTGGAAGGGATTTAGCGAGAATTGTGTGATGTTTTGATCCCTGGTAAGGGTCGCTTTTGTAGGATATCCAATAACAAAAATCTGATAGTTGTTTACCCCCGAAAGTGACAATGCCATCTTCTCAAACATACGCGTATCATCAACGGGTTTGAGTATGGAGGCAAGGACTATTCTTTGTTTTTTCATTTATTGCAAGCCGGTTTAAAAATAGGATATAAATGGAACTGAAAGAATTAATTGAAAAGACATGGTTGGATCGCGAATTATTGAAGTCGGCTGAAAGCCAAAATGCGGTGCGGGAAGTGGTGGCTTTATTAGACAAAGGAAAGCTTCGCGTGGCCGAACCTGACGGTGATAATTGGAAGGTTAATGAGTGGATTAAGAAGGCTGTGATTATGTATTTCCCGATACAGCAAATGGAGGTTATAGAAGTAGGGCCGTTTGAGTTTCATGATAAGATTGCGCTTAAGAAAGATTATAAAAATCTTGGCGTTCGAGTGGTTCCCCATGCCATTGCGCGATACGGATCGTTTGTAAATCGCGGGGTTATTCTGATGCCCTCGTACGTTAACATTGGCGCGAATGTAGATGAAGGTACCATGGTCGATACCTGGGCCACGGTAGGCAGTTGCGCACAGGTAGGTAAAAATGTTCATTTAAGTGGTGGTGTTGGTTTAGGTGGTGTGTTGGAACCGGTGCAGGCAGCTCCGGTAATTATTGAAGATAATGTTTTTGTCGGTTCAAGATGTATTGTGGTAGAAGGCGTTCGGGTTGGTAAAGAAGCGGTGTTGGGTGCCAACGTTGTTCTCACGGCCAGTTCAAAGATTATTGACGTTACGGGTGATAAGCCTGTAGAGTATAAGGGTTTCGTTCCACCCAGATCTGTTGTTATTCCAGGCACAATACCCAAGCAGTTCCCGGCTGGAGAATATCAGGTTCCTTGTGCTTTGATTATCGGCACGCGCAAAGAAAGTACAGACAAGAAGACTTCCTTGAACGATGCCCTACGAGAAAATAATGTATCTGTGTAGTGTATCAGCCTTCATCATTTTTTTCGTTTTAAGCACGGTTTGGCCGATTTATCACCTTGGCATATCCTTTGTCCTTACCCCATCAAGGTTTAACTTTGAACTATGAAGGTCTTTCTTAAAAGTCTTGCGCTTTTTGTTCTTCTCTCTTCTTTTACGGGTGGAGCAAGAAAGGATTTCATCGCACTAAAGAACACAAGTTTTGGCAAAGGAGAGGTTCTTGAATACCGGGTGAACTTTGGCTTTTTTACTGTAGGCAAAGCATCTACGGTAATAGAAAAGAAAATCTTCACAATGAACTCCCGTCCTTGTTATAAAGTAGATGCGTATGGCGAAACGCTGGGCTTTGTTTCGTGGATTACCAAAGTCAATGATCAATGGGGCGCTTATATTGACACCGCAGCACTTGTTACGCACGTGTCGTATCGTAAAATTCGGGAGGGAAATTATCGGAAGGATGAGATTATTACGTACGATCATGACAAACTTCAAGCGGAAGTTAAGGTGATGAACAAAGAAACAGGTACCTACGGAGAGCCAAAGTATTACCAGACTCCTGATAACGTACGTGATATGGTGGCAGGTTTTATGTACTTGCGCGTGATTGATTTTGATAAATATAAAAAAGGCGATACCCTGGCTATCTCAGGCTTCTTTGAAGACACTCCCTACAATATGAAGATTATTTATGCCGGCAAGGATAATGTGAGCACTAAAATCGGCAAAATCCCGTGCCACAAATTGGTGCCCGTGATGCCTGATAATAAACTCTTCGATGGTGAAAATTCAATTACGTGCTGGATTTCCAATGATGGCAACAAAATACCCATTAAAATACAAGCCAAGATGTTTATAGGAAGCACAGGCATTGAGCTTGTCGGCTTTAAAGGTTTACGAAATCAACTGAAGATCGTACAATAAGTCACAGCCACACACAGGCTTATTAATTACTTTTTTTATTTTCGCGCATTACCTAACCTAAATATTAAATCTATGTTAAAAGAATTCAAAGCCTTTGCAATGCGAGGTAATGTGGTTGACCTTGCAGTAGGTGTTATTATTGGAGGAGCCTTTGGAAAAATTGTAGGCTCGTTCATTGAGGACGTTATTACGCCACTAGCATTAAAACCAGCGCTGGAAGCCGCTAACCTGACCGAACTTGCAGAGCTTACTGTTTTTGGAACTGTCAAGTATGGTAATTTTTTGTCAGCAGTAATCAATTTTGTTATTGTTGCTTTTGTGTTATTCCTGATCATTAAAGGGATGAATGCAGCGACCAAGAAAAAGGAAGGATTGCCCCCTTCTGCACCACCACCGCCACCAGCAGATATTATCTTGCTTACCGAGATTCGTGATTTGTTAAAGAAATAATTCGCATTCGCAGAAATAAAAAAGGAAGGTCATTGATCTTCCTTTTTTTGTAACTCTAAAAATCGCTTCTCCTGGCCGCGCCATTGAAGGAATTCAAAAAAATAAAAACCAAGCAGCGACCAGATAATAAATCCTATTATAAACCGACTTACTGAAAGCTCGTAATTACCACTCGGAAATAGACTCTTAACTAACTCCGAGAAAATAAATGCTGGCATCGCGAAGTAGAGAACTCCATGTAGCAGCGCGAATTTATTCTTGCCAAGCTTTCGCTTTTCCTTCCAATAGGCTATAAATTTTTCATCGGTAGGTGTGCTCATTTTCTAAACCGTTCGGCTACAACCAATTCTTTACTCCCGGCCTTATACTGATAAAATCCACTGCCGCTTTTCACTCCTTTGTGTCCGGCCTGTACCATATTCACTAACAAAGGGCATGGTGCATACTTAGGATTTCCAAAGCCATCATACAATACATGGAGGATTGAGAGACAAACATCCAACCCAATAAAGTCTGCCAATTGCAGCGGACCCATTGGATGGGCCATCCCTAATTTCATTACCGTGTCGATCTCTTGCACACCTGCAACATTTTCGTAAAGCGTATAAATTGCCTCATTGATCATGGGCATCAATAAGCGATTGGCCACAAAGCCAGGGTAATCGTTTACTTCTACCGGAATCTTCTCAAGCTTTTTTGCCAATTCCATAATCTGTGCAGTCACTGCATCGCTGGTTCTGTAGCCGCGGATGACTTCGACTAGTTTCATTACCGGAACCGGGTTCATAAAGTGCATCCCAATTACATGGTCGGGACCTTTTGTGACGGAAGCAATTTTAGTTATGGAAATGGAAGAGGTATTGGTAGCCAGAATAGTTTCTGGTTTTGTGCTCTCATCAATTTCTTTGAAGATCTTCAGTTTAAGATCAATATTCTCCGTGGCTGCTTCAATGACTAAATCCGCATCGCGCACGCCTTCTTTTAAAAAAGTTGTCGTGGTGATATTGCTCAATGCTTTCTTTTTATTTTCATCAGAAAGTATCCCTTTCTCAACCTGACGGTTTAGGTTTTTATCAATTGTTGCAACGGCCTTTTTCAGGGATTCTTCGGAGATATCAATCAGACTTACGGAATATCCATACTGTGCAAACACATGCGCAATACCATTTCCCATTGTACCTGAGCCAACGACAGCAATATTTTTCATAGAATGTGTATCTTAAACTTTTGGTAAAGATAATGGCAGAATTGAAAAGTCAACGAATCAAGAGTTTATCTACACGCTACCTCGGGTTTTATAAGTATAGTGTGTTGGTGGTATTGGTTGTACTGTTCTTGTTTTTTATATATCTGGCCGCGCAAACGTATATGGCTGGTAAATACTATTATAGTTCCTTTTTCAATGTGTTTTATTTTGGATTTTTTGTGTATGGCTGGATACGGATAAACCGTAACGTTCATCAGGTTGAGTTTGACAACGAATTTCTCTATGTCATACTAAAAGATCAGGATATACTCATCCCACTTGAAAATATTAAAGAAGTCGACATTAAAACCCTGGGCGGTGTTTATGAAGTTGAGTTGTATGCTGCGGAACAGTTGGGCAAAAAATTCTATTTCAAACCATCTTTATTGTATCCTTTCAACTACAAAGAGAAAGATACACAGGTGAATATTTTAAGACGAAATATTAATCGGGCACAACAGCGAAAGCAGCATTTTCAGGCCAACGCGTTACATAGTTGAGAAGGATCACTTCAGCGTTTCAATAGAAACTTCTTTTGCCATACCCATGGCATTAAAGCGCAGAATAAGCTGCTGGTTTGTCAAGGTAGAATCACAGGGCTTACCCGGCTCCAGATCGTAGTAATAAAACTTCTGATTTCGTTTATATAACTCGTTGCGATCGGGTCTACCTAGAATTTTAATGATGTCACCCTCAGAAAGTCCCTTCAGTTCGTCTTTCTGTTCAGTTAATTGGACGAGGTAAGTTGTGCGGATATTTTTGCATCCGTTTTTGTCTTCTTTCCATTGCGCCAGATCGATTGGACTAAGATCGGGAAGTGGTTTCCCACAGGAAAAAACTAAACAAACCACACTAAGCAACAGCCACTTTCTCATTGCGCGCATTTGAAATTGAATAAAACCAGACACCCGAAGCTAGCCCATACACCAGGGCAACGAAATAGTAATATGAACTTAGTGAAAACAGGTTGGTTACTGCAATCAATAAAATCGAATAGGTCCCAATCCGGATCCACTCAGCATAATGAACCCATTTTTTCGATTCGAACAACACGCCACAGTTTACCACCCAGATAGAAATTAAGGTTGTTGCAATAGCCTTTTCACTTAATGTAAACTGACCTTGCTGGAATAGAAAGTATGCTGTTACTCCCAAACAAATCACATACTGAAAGAGTACGTAATAGCTCAATTGTTCCGGGTAGGAGGTGTCGTATTTATTGTATGTGGACTTATTCACTTCCGGTATGGGTCTTGTACCACCCATGTAATCGGGCAACCAACCTGGTTTTTTAAACAAATATTTAGCTCTGTCACTCCATACTGGAATAGTCTTTATTTCCTTAGCCATCTCCGCATAATGACTGAAGTTGGCCCAGATTGGATTCCAACTGTTAATAGGTTTTGTAATTCCATACGTAGGTCGCTCTTCTTCGGCCTGAAATGTTCCAAACATCTTATCCCAGATAATCAGCGAACCAGCATGGTTCTTATCAATGTATTTGGGATTGCGACCATGATGCACACGGTGGTGCGATGGCGTGTTAAAAATGTATTCGAACCAGCCCATCTTGTTAATGGTCTCCGTATGAATCCAAAACTGATAGAGTGTGTTAAGCGCGGAGATCAGCGCGAAGTCAAGGGTATTAAATCCCAGAAAAGCAATGGGCAGACTAAAGGCAAACGTCCATACTACCTGAAAGCTGCTTTGGCGTAGTGCAACTGATAAGTTGTATTCTTCACTTTGATGGTGAACCACATGCCCGCCCCAGAACAAATTGATTTCATGACTCATTCGATGGGCCCAGTAATAAGCAAAATCTGTTAGCAGGAATAAACCTATCCAATACATCCAGTTTCGCGGCAGTGTGAAGTATGCGAAGTTGGAATAGATAACCTCATACACTCCGATAGCCAATACCCGCATAAACAGACCCGAGAGTTGGGAGGTAATGCCGCAACTCATGTTAGCAATGGCATCCGGCAACCGGTAGAGTTTGCGATGGGAGAGGCGTTCCACCACTAATTCAATCCCAATAAGGATGAAAAAAATGGGTATGGAAAGAACAATCGGGTTGAGGTTCAAGTTGAATTATCGATTAGTTTTGCGTCAAATTTAATCGAATGGCATTAAAGATTTTCAAAGGTGTTTGGTTCTTTTCGCTGGTGGGCCTGCTCGTAGTCTTTTTCTATGTATACGCAGGTTTGCCGCAGGATGTAGCCTTGTGGCAGGAGGGATCCAATGTTTCTGTTTCAAGAAATGCCTTATTCTATATCTCCCTGTTGCTGATGGCGTTGATTAACGTAATGGTGTTTATGGTTCGCGGCATAATCGGGCAAAAAGACGAACGATTCATTACCTGGTTTTATGGCCTGATAATATCCGTCAACCTATTTTTTATTGCATCTTTAGGCCTCATGAATGTATTTAATGGGGGCGACCGCTACAACTACAGCAGCATGGCCCCTGCTATTTATGGAAGCCTGATGCTGATTTGTGTGTGGATTGTGAGTTGGCCTGTTTATCTTCTTTCTCAGAAAATTTCACCCAAATAGATACTTTTAGTAAGTATCTTCTGTGATTTGATAATCAGTTGATTATATATATCTACTTAATAAATTTTTGTAGATGAGGTATTGACACCTTCACTTGTAATGAGTTCAAAATTCATTTTATTAGTACAGATTTGAGATCGATTATTTTTTGAATCACTTTCAGATCAGTGTAATCGAGTAGAATTGAAATTTCCCAATGGAGATTCTGGTCAATTTTTTAATCTTTGCGCGATTTTAAAAACGGGGTTCTAAAAGACATGGCGAAGGAAATGGAGTACAACGAGGCGAGTATCCGCTCGCTCGATTGGCGTGAACACATCCGGCTGCGGCCTGGTATGTATATTGGTAAACTGGGTGATGGCTCGGCCAAAGACGATGGTATCTATGTGTTGGTAAAAGAGGTGATCGACAACTCGATCGATGAACACATGATGGGCCATGGAAGAACCATTGATGTGAAGATCACTGACCAACGGGTGGTTGTGCGGGATTACGGCCGTGGCATACCGTTAGGTAAAGTGGTCGATGTAGTTTCTAAAATCAATACAGGTGCCAAATACGACTCAGGCGCTTTTCAAAAGTCGGTGGGATTGAATGGGGTAGGTACCAAAGCCGTTAACGCGCTTTCTAACTATTTTAAGGTTCAGGCTTTCCGTGAAGGAAAAACCAAACTGGCAGAATTCAAGAAAGGAATTCTTACGGCTGATCCCAAAGAAACCAAAACGGACGAGAAGAATGGAACCCTGGTTGAATTCGAACCAGATAACACGATGTTCAAACACTATCACTTCATCCCGGATTACCTGGATGACCTGATGTGGAATTATGCGTTTCTGAATGCCGGTCTTACCATAAATTATAACAGCAAGAAATTCTTTTCGAAGGATGGACTATTGGATTTATTAAAGCAAAAATCTGACTCCGAAGATATCCGATACCCAATCATTCATTTTAAAGGCGATGATATTGAAGTAGCTCTTACCCATGGCAGTCAGTATGGTGAAGAATATTATTCATTCGTAAACGGACAGAACACAACTCAAGGCGGGACGCACCTGGCTGCTTTTCGCGAAGGATTAGTACGCGGTGTTCGTGACTTTTATAAAAAGGATTTTGATGCAGCAGATATCCGCGCCAGTATAGTTGCAGCCATCGCGGTGAGGGTGCAGGAGCCTGTGTTTGAATCGCAAACCAAAACGAAACTGGGTTCGATGAATATGGCTCCCGATGGTGCAAGTGTAAAAAACTTTGTGGGCGATTTCGTATCCAAGGAACTTGAGATTTATCTCCACAAAAACGCGGCTGTTGCCGATGCTTTACTCAAACGTATTCTCCAATCGGAGCGTGAGCGTAAAGAAATTGCGGGTATTAAGAAGCTAGCCAACGAGCGTGCGAAGAAGGCCAATCTTCATAATAAAAAACTCCGCGATTGCCGTTTTCATTTTGACGATGAAAAAGGGGAGAAGGGAACTGAGTCGGTGATTTTTATTACAGAGGGAGATTCAGCCAGTGGATCAATCACCAAATCGCGCGATGTGGAAACCCAGGCGGTGTTTAGCTTGCGCGGTAAGCCCTTGAACTGCTTTGGTCTTACGAAAAAAGTTGTGTATGAAAATGAAGAGTTCAACTTGTTGCAACATGCGTTGAATATTGAAGACGGCATGGATGGCCTGCGTTACAACAAAGTGATTGTGGCTACCGATGCTGATGTGGATGGTATGCACATTCGTTTGCTACTGATGACATTCTTCCTGCAGTTCTTTCCTGACCTCGTGAAGGCGGGGCATGTATATATTCTGGAGACACCATTGTTCAGGGTTCGCAATAAGAAAGAAACCATCTATTGCTACAGCGAAGAAGAGAAACAAGCCGCGATGAATAAGTTGGGCAGCAAGCCCGAGATCACGCGCTTCAAGGGGTTGGGTGAAATATCACCGGAAGAGTTTGGAACGTTTATAGGTGAAGATATCCGCCTGCAGCCGGTGCGCATCGATAAAGAAAAACACCTGCAAAAGATTCTTGAGTTCTATATGGGTAAAAACACGCCCGACCGGCAGGAGTTTATTATTGACAACCTGCGTATCGAGCTGGATGCAGTAGAGGAAGTGGAGGAAAAAGAAGCTGAAGTATAATTTAATGAACCGTAAACCGCAGAGGCACAAAGGCGCAAAGAACCTGGCGACTCTGCGTCTTTGCGGTTGAGATAAAGTTTATGAGCAAGAAGAAAGCAATTAAAGACAAATCAGTACGAAACGAAGAGGGGGAAGTTGTGCATGGATTGATTTCCCTGGACGGACTTTACGAAAACTGGTTTTTGGATTACGCTTCGTATGTAATTCTGGAACGTGCTGTGCCCCGCATTGAAGATGGGTTGAAACCCGTGCAGCGAAGAATTGCCCACTCCCTAAAAGAAATGGATGATGGTCGCTTCAATAAAGTGGCGAACGTAATTGGTAACACCATGCAATATCACCCGCATGGTGATGCCGCGATAGGCGAGGCGATCGTCAACATCGGTCAAAAAGATTTATTGCTCGATACGCAAGGTAACTGGGGTGATGTGCGCACCGGAGACAGCGCTGCCGCACCACGATACATTGAAGCGCGGCTTTCCAAGTTTGCACTGGATGTAGCCTACAATGCTCAGACTACCGAATGGCAATTGTCGTATGACGGTCGCAAGAAAGAGCCGGTTACACTACCGATGAAGTTTCCGTTGTTGCTGGCGCAAGGCGTGGAGGGTATTGCTGTAGGTCTGTCCACTAAAATTCTGCCGCACAACTTTTGCGAGTTGATTAAAGCTTCCATTGATATATTGAAAGGAAAGAATCCTAAAATCTATCCGGACTTCCTTACTGGTGGCATAGCTGATTTCTCGGAATACGATCAGGGCTATCGGGGTGGTAAGATAAAAGTGCGCGCTAAGTTTGAAATCGTTGATAAGAAAACCCTTGCGATAAAAGAAATTCCGTTTGGCACTACCACCAGTTCGCTGATGGATTCGATTGTGAAGGCCAGTGAGAAAGGAAAGATTAAAGTGAAGCAGGTTGTGGACAACACAGCCAAAGATGTTGAGATTCTTATCCACCTGCAGACGGGCCTTTCGCCTGAGATTGCCATCGATGCGTTGTATGCCTTTACCGATTGTGAAGTTTCGATATCACCTAATGCCTGCGTAATTGTGGAAGACAAGCCACAATTCATGAAGGTGAATGACATTCTTAAATACAATACCGACCTGACCGTAAAACTGCTCAAGCAGGAGTTAGAGATTCGTAAAGGGGAGTTGATGGAGAAAATCCTGTTCTCCTCGTTGGAGAAAATCTTCATTGAAAAGAGAATCTATCGCGACATTGAAAATTGCGAAACGTTTGAAGAAGTAATCACCACTACCGACAAAGGATTAAAACCTTATAAGAAACAATTCTATCGCGAGATCACCCGCGATGATATTCTGCGATTGCTTGAAATCCGCATTAAGCGAATCTCGAAATACGATTCGTTTAAAGCAGATGAATTATTGAAGGACCTTGAGAATGAATTGAAGCAAACCATTCACCACCTCAAACACCTGACCGACTACGCCATTGCCTATTACCAAAACCTGTTGGATAAGTATGGCAAGGGCCGCGAACGTAAAACAGAAATCAAGAGCTTCCAGTCAGTAGCGGCAACCGAAGTGATTGCAAACAACCAGAAGTTGTATGTAAACCGCGAAGATGGTTTTGTGGGTTGGGGTATGCGCAAAGACGAATACATCTGCGAATGTTCTGAGCTGGATGACATCATTGCTATCCGTAAAGACGGAAGAGCGCTGGTCAGCCGTATTGGCGAGCGTAAGTTTATGGGTAAAGACATTTTGCATTTAGGTGTGTGGAAGAAAGGGGATGAGCGCATGGTCTATAACCTGATATACAGCGATGGGAAAAGCGGGAAAGCATTTGCCAAGCGTTTTGCGATGCCGGCCATCATTCGCGATAAGGAATATAATTTAGATCAGGGTAATCCTAACAGCAAAGTGTTTTACCTGAGCGCCAATCCAAACGGAGAAGCCGAAATTGTAGAAGTGAAGCTGAGCCAGTCAAGTACTGCCCGCAAAAAGATTTTCGATTTCGATTTCTCAGAACTGGAAATTAAAGGTCGTGGTGCGAAAGGGAATACGATAACCAAGTACCCCGTGCGCAAAGTGGACTTCAAAGAGGCGAAAGGTTCTACCTTAAGTGGCCTGGATTTATGGTTTGATGAAGCCAGTGGCCGATTGAACAAAGACAAGCGCGGCAAGCACGTAGGTAAGTTCGATGGCGAAGATCAGATTATTGCGATCACGAAAAGTGGCACATACAAGATCACGAACTATGAACTCACCAACCGCTACGAACCGGAGAAAACAATTCTGGTCGAGAAGTTCAATCCCAAGAAAGCCATTTCGGCCATCTATGTGGATGGTGAGAGCAAGCAACACTTTGTGAAGCGCTTTCTGATAGAGACCAACACACTGGATAAAGAGTTTGGATTTATCTCGGAAGGGATTGGATCACGTCTGGAATTCGTGACCACCGCTGATACCCCGGAAGTAGAAGTAGAGTTAGTGAAAGGAAAGGGTAAGGACAAAGAAACTGAAGTAGTAAACCTCGAGGACATCGTGGATGTGAAAGGGTGGAAGTCGCTCGGCAACAGGCTCTCCCAGCATAAAGTCACGAAGGTGAAACCGCTCGAAGATCCGGAAGACACCGGGCTCGAAGAAGGGGACGAGTTTGAGGAATTTGCAGCAGCTTTTGAAGAGGCGACCGGAACCGGAAAGGGGGCTGAGTCGCCAAAAAAAAAATCAGGCAACCTTAGCGAAGAACCAGAAGAATCAATTGTTGAAGACGATGGGCAAACAGCCCTCTTCGGAGAAAGCAAAGAAAAACAAAACGGTCCCCTCGTCAACGGCCAGCCACCAAAAACCAAAGCCAAGCCCAAAGAAGCAAAGCAAGCCGACCTCTTTGGAGAAAGTAAAAAAGAAGAAGTAAAGAGTAAGAAAAAAGAAGGTGAGAAAGAAGTGAAGAATGCAGAGCAAAAACTTTTTACTGCTGGCGATTCGATTGAGTTGGAGTTGTGATTTTTTTCGTAAAATTGAAACCAGGGTTTAGCCTGAATTTTTTTTATAGATGAGAAGAAAAATTCTAATTGGTATCCTCTTGGTATTTGTAATACTAAATATTGTGGTATACCAACATGCCTATAAGTTCACCCATTTTGATAAAGAAGCAATTCAACGGACTCGTGATCCCAAGGAGCTCTCGGCCATAGAGAAAGCAGAAATACTTTTTATCGGAATTGAGAATCCTCGCCCGAATCATAAACGCATTCCAGATACCAAATTTAAAAGGATAAGTATTTCAAGTACGGTTTCATTAGAATGCTGGTTAATCGATCGAGAAGATTCTAAAGGAATAGTAGTTATGTTTCATGGTTATGCCGGAGAAAAATCTTCATTGCTTGATCGTGTAGATGAGTTTTTTCAGTTGGGATATAAGATATTGCTTGTTGATTTTATGGGTTCCGGTGGCTCGGAGGGAAAGAGTACAACCATAGGATATAAAGAAGCGGAACAGGTTAAAGATTGTTTTAACTATTTAGTGAATGAAGGTGAGGGAAACATAATTCTCTTTGGAACATCCATGGGGGCTGCTGCTATTCTCAAAGCAATGGATGATTATTCTCTCAATACGTCCGCTATTATTTTAGAGTGTCCTTTTGGATCATTGTATGAAACGGTAAAGGCTAGGTTCAGATTAATGAATGTTCCTACTTTTCCAATGGCTGGTCTGTTGTGTTTCTGGGGTGGGGTGCAAAATGGTTATTGGGCGTTCTCGCATAATCCGATTGAGTATGCAAAAGGTGTTTCATGCCCAACCCTTTTACTATTTGGGGCTCTGGATAATCGTGTTTCTCTACAGGAAACTGAAATGATTTTTGATAATTTGAATGGTGAAAAGATATTGAAAATCTATCCTTCCAAAGGACATGATGTGTTTGCAGGGAATGAGATGAACTGGGCGGAAGATGTTTCAAACTTTTTAATAAGATAAGCTTTTGCCTTCCGCCCTTGTTGGTGTTCTTCACCAACAAGCCTTCAAAATCTCCGAAGTGTGTATCGAAAAATTGCGTTTTGCAGGTCTCGAATTTGTCGTGACATTTGTGTTACTTGAACTTTAACTGAAAAATTTATTACTTAAATCATATCCCTCAAAAAAGATCATCAATGAAAATTAAACTCATTCTTTCGATTTTACTCTATTATCCTGGTTAGTGAGGTTGTAAGATGACGCTCGAAAATCTTAGATAACACTTTTACACGTTGCCTCCATTGTGAGAAAGTGAATTTTCAATAGGAATCATTTACAATAAATAAAATCATCATGACCCGCATCCTGGCATTCCTTATTTTAATAATTGTAACTATCCAATCACACGCTCAAAAGAAAGTCTGCTTTACCCTTGATGATATGCCCCTGGTTACTTATGGCATCAACGATACCGTATATCAAAAGAATCTGATGAACAAACTCATCGTGGCCTTAAAGACCAACAACATACCTGCGATGGGTTTTGTTAACGAAATCAAGTTGTATCGCAACGATCAACTCATTCCCTTTCAGGTTCGATTATTAAAAAGCTGGCTTGCTGCCGGGCTCCAGCTTGGCAATCATACGTTTTCACACCCTGATTATAACAATCTTTCACCAAGCGAATTTTTTAAAGAAATAACTAAAGGCGAACAAGTAACTAAAAAATTATTAGCTGAGCATAACATAAAACTTATCTATTTCCGGCATCCCTTTTTGCATGTGGGCAACACAAAAGCGAAGAGCGATTCGTTGAGTCAGTTCCTGGCAGATCAAGATTACATTGCGGCACCGGTAACTATTGACAATGCCGACTATTTGTTTGCCGTTGCTTACAAGCGCGCTCAGGATAAGAACGATACCATGCAGATCAAAAAGATTGGTGCTGATTATATCTCGTACATGGAACAGAAAGTTCTTTATTTCGAACGCCAATCGGAGGGCTTATTTGGACGGCAGATCAACCAGATTTTATTGCTGCATGCCAATGCTCTTAATTCTGATTACATCAATGCACTTGCCAATATGTTTCGAACCAATAACTACAATTTTATTTCTTTACCCCAGGCGTTGCAAGACGAAGCCTATCAAACTCCCATTACAGTCTATGGAAAATGGGGAATTTCCTGGATCGATCGCTGGGCACTTTCGCAAGGCAAGAAAGGCGACTTCTTTAAAGGCGATCCTGAACCCCCAGCCTACATTGCAAATTAATTATCTGGTCTCTGACCCATTTAATTCATTTGGTTCTTCTGAATATGTCATCCCTAAAGGGATTCGATTGCAGTCTATTCTTTTGTTACCAATATTTCGTCCCTACCGGGACTTCAATACATTTATTGGATTGTTCCTCATCATTTTATTAATGACGATTTATTTTATAGCAAGATCAATGTATTTTGATGTGACTTAATTGCCCTGAGAGTATTTTGAACGTCCTGTAGGGACGTGATATTGGTAAGAACATTTAAAAAGAATTACTCAAGTCCCGTAGGGACGACATATCTTGCTTGTTGATTCGACTAAGTCATTGAATTCACTCAACAATAACTTTCTTCAGATAATAAACATCCTGATCCAAAATGGGTAATGAGGCGCTTGTGATTGTTACAGGTGTTTTACTGATCACAATTTTCTGTTTGCCGGTGCTGGTTGATACCTCTATCGGAATTTCGTAATCCAGATTTACCAGTTGCACCTTGTATGAATCTTCACCCGTTTGTCGTAACGAGATTTCCAGTTTGCTGGTGGTGCGCAGATACAAATCGAATATGGGCTTTAGGCTTTTGCCGTAGGCAGTACTGAAGAGTTGCTCTACATCATTGGTTGTTACAGAATTTATATATGTATACTTTGGCTCGGTGGCCAATCTCTTTAGGGTAGGGAAGAAGATCTCATCGCCTATGATGTATCGCAGTGTGTGCATAAAGAAAGCGCCTTTACCATAAATATCACCATGATATGCCTGATCAGAATCGATCTCTTCGCCCTGCACAATAGGAATTTTATTTTGTGTTTCGCGGGCTGTGCGTTGCATGCGTTTCAGGTATTCTTCCTGACCACCTATTTCAAAAATATGTAAGGCATCGGCAAACACGCAAATACCTTCCTGTATCCACATGTCGGCCCAGTCGCGGTTGGTAACTTTGTTTGCCCACCACTCGTGACCAAACTCATGCACCAGCAGCCAGTCAAAATCTGTGGCGCCAACCTTCGTGTACATGAATTTATTCCCGTATGCATTCAAGGTCTGGTGCTCCATACCCAGGTGTGGGGTTTCGCATAATCCGATTTTTTCTTTTGCCCATGGATATTCGCCAAAATATTTTTCGAGAATGCGGGTTGAGTTGGCCAATAAATCCAATTGATACATTGCTTTGCTTTCACTTTCTTCCAGCACGTAAAAGTCCATCGGCACCTTGGTTCCGTTTATCGTTGTGTAGTCACGACTCACTTTTTTGTATTTTCCGATGTTAAATACCAGGCAATAGTTGCTGATAGGATAGTTCGTTTTCCAATGAAAGGTACTTTTCTCTTTGCTGTTTTTTTGTTTTATCAACAGGCCTGGTCCCGCTACCACCAGTCCTTTAGGTACCGTGATAAATAGATCAGCACCATCATCTGGTTCATCACTGGGATGATCCTTGCAGGGAAAAAATATCTTCCCACCTTCACCCTGACAGGTAATCGCAATCCATGGATTTCCCTGACTGTCCTTTTCCCATTGAAACCCGCCCGTCCACGGGGCTCGTTCCGAAACACCGGGTGTTCCCTCGTAGTCAATTTTTACTTTCACCTTGCCGGCAGGTAAATGCTGGGCTATGCGAATGAGATCATCTTCACCATGTTGAAAGGTTTTTATTTTACCATTGACAAACACTTTGCTAACCTGAAGTCCATGCCAGAAATCAAAAAGCAATACGTCTGTGGATTGAGAAAGTAAGAGGTCAATTTCAGTAAAGCCTTTAATATACTTTTTGTCCGGATCAACATCCAGGCTAATGGTGTAATGCCTGATGTCCATGATGGCCTGTTCAGGTTTAAGTTTGCCCCCTGATTTTAGATTTTGTGAAAGTCCAATCAATGGAAGCAAGCAAAGGAAAAGTATACGCATGGGGTTGTTGTGTTTATTGCTGTGAAAAGGTAACAGAAATACTTTCAAATCACCAATCTTAACTCTTCACGTTAATCATCAATAAGTGATACCTAATGGGCGTTGCATGTATTCTCTGTAACAGAATTAATCCAACTGACCTAGATGATTTTAGCTTATCCTCTGCCTGTATCTCAATCCTTGGAAACAGGATCAATCATAATATGTGCTCTATGAGTTCCCGGGTCCATGATCCACGGCATGCCAGGCGCTTCGGGTTTTGTTGGCAGACCCGTACTGGCGGCAGTTGCCCACGGAATATAAACTACATATCTGAATTTGCCTTTGGTTACCTCACCGGTACTTGAATTATAGGCCTCTGCTGGTGCTGAGTAAACCTGCAGATTGCTTGCTTGTTTTGGCATCATTAATTTCCCCGACTTGACTTCGGCTTCACGAATGTCAAAAATTTCCTGAAATGATTTTCCGGCAGTCTTTAATTCACGGCCCCGGGCCATAAAGGGTTCCAGATCTTTGTGGTAACACGATACACTAAATCCATTTTGATTGGGATTGTCGGCAATGCATATCAATTCGTTTGTGCCGTTTCTTAAAACAACAAATTCGCCTTTGGCATCATAGCCATACACCATTGCCCCGGCCCGTTTTTCTTCCGGTGCTGCAAGCACGGCAGTTTTTAATTGTACTTCCGCAGAAGGAACCTGGCTTACTGCCTCGAGTGAGGCAATCAGGACGATAAGAATGGTTACATATTTCATAGTGGTAAATTTTTAAGTAGATATCCCGAATCAATGATCCATAAAACTCCGAAGAATCCGGTACAAATTCAATTGTTATTTTTTATTGAAAGGAGCGAAGCAGCAGGTGTCTAGTTCCATTTGTCGGGTTGTTAGACTAATGATCAAGAATGCTTTGCTTCTTCCTTATCTTTTCCGGTGCTTTGCACGTATGAAAAATTTATTAGTTGCGTTATTTGTATTGAGTTCATTGTCGGGATTTAGTCAGGAGATTACTGTGAAGGGTGATATCGTAGATGCGATTCGAGGTAAACTTCTGAAATCTAAAATAGTATATCGCAGCTATCCAACAGGCGGTATCTCCGGAACGTTTAACGACAGCACGTATTCTTTCCAGATTTTTGGTTCCTCCAAATACCAGGTAACAGCTGAGGCTGAAGGATATATTCCCCGCACGGTGATTGTTGATCCGAAAGATGCCGTAGGCAACATAATCTCGCGCAATATTGAGCTCACCTCTTTGGGTCAAACCATTGTTTTGAATCATTTGATTTTTGAGCTGGGCAAAGCGGTGATTAACCCCAAGTCTTTTTCAGAACTGGATGAAGTGGCTGCCATGATGAAAGAAAATACCAGGGTGGTTATTCAATTGGAAGGCCATACCGACAACAAGGGTAATGCCGAAGCAAATTTAAAATTATCCCAATCGCGCGTTGATGCGGTCAAGAAGTATATCACATCGAAAGGCATTAAGAAGGATCGGATAAAAACTAAAGCGTTTGGTGGTACTCAACCTATTGCTACCGATGATACCGAAGAAGCCCGCGCTAAAAACCGCAGGGTAGAAATGCGGGTATTAAAGGATTAGAAATAAAAATTCCAGATTCGCAATTGGCTAAGCGTCAATATTGAATCTGGAAACTTTAATCGTGACTTATTTTACTTCTTGGGCTCGGTTATTTTTTTATTCAACAACTCATTTCCCGTTTTGAGTTTTCCGTTTACATCCAGTTCAATTATTTCATAGCCTAATTTCTCAAGACCAGGAGTAATTTTCACTTTATCGCCTACAACCAACACATTAGTAGTTTCTGGTTTGATCCACTTTTTAGAGGCCTGATCAAGATCCGCTTTCGTAATCTTTGCCAGGATTTTATTTTGTTCATCCACATAGTTGGCAGGAAGATCATACTCAAGAATGCGACCAATGAAACCCGCTTTCTGGAAACCAGTTTCATACAACAAGGCATCGCGTTGTCCGAGTGCACTCTTCATGAATTTGATTTCTTCTTCCGTAACGCCATTGGTCGTGTAGTTTTTAAGTTCCTTCATCACTTCAACCAACGCGCTATCCGTTGCGTTGGCGCGAATGCCCGAACTGAATGAAAAGGTGCCACTATATTTATCTGCTGAGAAACCTGAACGTGCACCGTAGGTCCAGCCCTTGTCCTCACGTAAATTCAAATTGATTCGGCTATTGAATGCACCGCCTAAGGGCCAGTTGGCCAGCATGGCGCGATAATACTCTCCAGTAGCATCGTACTTCAATCCGGTTACACCGCCTACACGAAATTCTGTTTGAGCTGCTTTCGGTACATCTACGAGGTAAATTCTCGTTTTGTCTACGGCTGGGTTAGCAGGAATTGAAGGGAACTTAATTTCCTTGTTCGGAAGTTTTTTAAGGAAATTCAGTTTGCCTGTAATTTCATTCTCTGTAACGTCACCAACTATTACAAGCCTCGCATCTTTAGATGTCATGTAATTGTTGTAATAATCTTCCACATCTTTCAGTGTTAGGTTGGCAACCGTGTATTCGGTGCCGGCTTCACTAAGGCCAAGAATGCTGGTTCCGTAATTCATTTTGGCAAATACATCGGATGCGATGAAGGCTGGCTGTGACTTTGTTCGTTTAAATCCTTCTATGGATTGCTTTTGAATGCGCGTGAATGCCTCTTCAGTAAATTTCGGATTCAATAAACGCTCCTCAAATAAACGTAAGGTCTTATCAAGATTCTTTTTTAAGGATTGGATGTTAAATGTGATGGCATCGAAGCCACTGTTTACACTCACAGAACTTCCTAACTTTTGCAATTCCACCTGCATCTGTTCAGCTGTATAATTTTTTGTATCCTCATTCATCATAGCCGCGAACATCCTGGCTAAGCCAATTTTTGAAGTGTCATTTGCCTGCAAGATGTGTCCTCCTGGAATTCTAAAAGAGATCGTCACAATAGGAAGTTCAGTAGTTTGTGTTCCGATTACTTTAACTCCATCTAAATTCTTTTTCCAGAAAGCAGGAACTTTCACGACAGGATTAGCTCCGTTGCCCGGCATCTGGGCACGATCAAAATTGTCTTTCGGTTTATTATACGTGAGACCCGTATAGCCATAATCAGGCGCCTTGTATTGCGATGAGTTGATCTTATAATTTTCTGGAGCAACCACGTTGTTTTCCTGACCTTTGGTAGCGATGCTTAAAATAACAGCCGGCTTTCCCTTTAGATATTGATTATAGACGCGCAGTACATCTTCTTTCTTTACATTAGTGTACCGGGCTAACTCCTGGCCAATCATATTGGGATTACCTGTGTAAGTCTGGTAGGCTGCAAGTTGTGATACTTTTCCACTAACACTTTGTAACCGATTAATATATTGTGATTCAAAGGCTCCTTTAAATTTCTCAATATCTTCATCCGTAACACCACGTGCTTCAAAGGTTTTTATAGCCTCGTCAATTAATTTCTTTGAATCAGCTAACGTTGCTCCGGGAGCGGGTGTTAAACTAATGGAAAATTCACCGGATAATTCACTGCCTCTGTTGAAAGCACTTGCATCAAGAGCCTTTTGATTTTTTGTAATCTCCTGATAAAAAACAGAGTTTTTTCCCTGCCCTAACACTTGAGCAAGACACGACAAAGGTGCTTCATCAGGATGGTAGTTGGGCACAGTTGGAAACGTAATAGAAAGCAAAGGGAGTCTGGCATAATTATCAACCAACGTTACATACCGGTCACCTTCCAATACCGGAGCATCCAGTTTCATGTTTTTTACTTCTGGTCCGCGCGTGATGCTTCCAAAATATTTTTCAGCAAGCTTAACCACATCGGCTGGCTTTACATCGCCACCTACTGTTAATGTTGCATTGTTAGGTCCATACCATCGCAGAAAGAAGTTCTTTAAATCATTTACATCAACACGGTTAAGATCTTCCAGGTAGCCAATGGTTAACCAGGAGTAGGGGTGACCATAGGGATAAAGATTCTTGGCAGTAGTTTCTCCGGCTAGTCCATAAGGACGATTGTCATAATTTTGACCACGCTCATTTTTTACGGTTTCACGTTGTACTTCAAATTTCCGTTGAGTTACTGCGTCCAGTAAAAATCCCATCCGGTCTGCTTCCAACCACAACATTTTTTCAAGTTGATTGTTGGGCACGGTTTCGTAGTAATTGGTGCGGTCGCGGTTGGTTGAACCATTCAATGTTCCACCGGCTTCGGTTACAATTTTAAAATGTTGTTCGTCACCAACATGATCACTTCCCTGAAACATCATGTGCTCAAAGAAGTGGGCGAAACCTGACTTCCCTATCTCTTCACGGGCTGACCCTACGTGATACGTTACATCCACATGCACTACCGGATCACTGTGATCTTCATGCACTACAACAGTAAGACCATTCGGCAACACATACTTTTCGTACGGTATTACAATTTCATTGCCCTTTTGAGTAATTTTTTCTACCATTTTGGTTTGAGCTTGCAATGCAGTAGAAGCAATCAGCAAGAGAACCACTAGAATACTTTTCATGTTCATTTTTGTTTAGATTAATTTGATGAGCATCAACGAAAGTTGATACAGATACTTCACTAGAGAGCGATCTCTCAATAGGGTGGTTTAGGTATCGAAAGATAGAAGGTTTCTTACCGCAGGCCAAATGTTATTCCTTAACCGGCTGAAATGTTAGTGGCAGGTGTAACAACGTAAAGACTAATGGTAATTTTTCAATCGTACGAAAGTGATTCATTCATTTTGGAAGAGACAATTTGTTTCCTGGCAATGGCGGATTGTTCAGTCTCCCACGCTTTCCAATATTCACTTAATTGATTGAGTTCTTCGTCAACGCACGCATACTTTTCCAACTTAGGAACTCTGGGCTTAAGACCGGCAGACAAATGATAACTACTTAATCCACCTGTCCATTCAAAATGCCCCGGGTCGTACGGATTTTTCCAGCGTCCCCCCCAGCGTAAACCCAGTTGTTCGCCTATAGCGCCTACTTTTCGCCAAAGTTTTACATTGTCCCACTGTGCAACCGAATCAATTACCGGAACAACATCAATGGCCAAACCATATTGATGTTTAGAATGCCCCCCCGCAGAACGGGTATATTTTTTTCCCATGGCTTTAAATTCATTCTGTTTGGAATGAGTTCGATACGTTTCTACGATAGCCAACTCAATTCCTTTTGATTTACAAATTGCAATCAGCGTGTTGATTTTATCTTTAAAATAAGGATGTAAAGCATCGAGGTCGGCAATCATAGGTAAACTACCACGATCTTTCCCGAATGCATAGTTTTCTACGGTTTGCCAGGTTCTCCACACTTCGGGAGTTTCTTCACTTATTTTCTCTGCAACCGGTGAATAAAAGCCAATCGTTAGCTCCTGGATTAATTGCCGGTGATTTTCGGTGTAGGGCACAGACTCTAACGACAAATTAAGGTTGTCTTGGGCTGTGCTGATTAACGATGCTATGACTAAAAAGCTTGAAAACGTTACTAATTTGAGCATTCTCTGTAAAATAAGCTGCAAAGGTAAGGAAACTCCCTGACATGGAGACCTAAACCCGCAGGGCAGAAAGGCCACCATCTACATGAAAGATCTGTCCGGTTACCCAGGATGCCTGTTCAGAAAGCAGGAATGTTGCCATTTGAGCAATGTCATTAGCTTCTCCGGTTCGCTTAAGCGGATGTCTTTCGTCCGATGCTTTCTTTTTGTCATCTGAAGAAAGCAGCTTTCCTGCCAAAGGAGTATTAGTCAGAGATGGAGCAATTGCATTTACTCTGATTTTTGGAGCAAGTTCTGCTGCCAGCGATCGGGTAAGTCCCTCAATGGCACCTTTGGAAGCAGCTACAGATGCATGAAAAGGCATACCCTGTTGCACGGCTACGGTGCTGAATAAAACGATCGATGATTTATCCGCATTTTTTAACAACGATAGCACACTTCGGATAGTACGCACCGCACCCATTACATTAAGCGAAAAGTCATCCAAAAACTCCTGATCCGTAAGCCGATGAAAAGGTTTAAGATTAATACTACCCGGACAATATACAAGACCATGTAGTTCAGAGGGCAAATCATCAGTTTTCAATTCATCCTTGGTTGCATCATATATAAGAGTTGTTGCCTCATCACCACCTTTGCGGGAAGCAAGAATTACAGTATGTCCATCCTTTTTAAGGAGGTTAACTATAGCTTTTCCAATACCCGAGTTCCCACCAATGATCAGATAATTTTTTGTGTCGCCCATCTTTTCGTACTTTGATTTTTATTAACATATTATCCTGCCAATTGTTCGATGGACGATGCTACAAAAAACAAATTATTGATCGATCATTTCTCTCACTACATCTCGGATCATAGAAAAGAGTTTTTAGAACAGGTACTTAATCAACGCACGCGACACATTACGATGGTGTTGGAAGAAATCTACCAGCCGCAAAACGCAAGTGCGGTAATACGTACCTGCGAGTGTATGGGCATTCAGGATATCCACATCATTGAAAATGAAGTGAAATATTCTGTCAATCGAAGAGTGTTGAAAGGGTCTTACAAATGGGTTGATTTAATCAAGTATAAGAGTGCAAAGAAAAGCGGAGCCGCTTCTTGTTTCGATCATCTGAAGAAACAAGGTTATAAATTATTAGTTACGGATCCATCACCTGACGGAATTTCCATTTACGATGTTCCGGTAAACGATAAACTGGCCATCGTGATGGGTAACGAATTACACGGCACATCGAAATTTGCATTATCACAGGCAGATATGAAAGTTAGAATTCCCATGTATGGCTTTACAGAAAGTCTTAATATCTCTGTAAGTGCCGCTATTTGTCTCAATACTCTGGTTCCAAAAATGCGGGCATCCGAAATCCCGTGGCAATTAAACGAACAGGAGAAGGAGATCATAAAATTGCAGTGGTTACGAAAAATGATGAAACGCCCGGAAATTATGGAACGAGAGTTTCTTAAGTCAATTCTGTAGTTTTACATCGGTTTTAATCTGAGGTAATGAATTTATTGAAGAAGACGCTGCGGGTAGGATTATTGGTAGGATTTGTTGTTGCTGTGGCAGTCCTGATTTCCAATATCTGGGTAGTGAGAAGCACCCGCGAACATGTACTGACCGATTATAAATTACTACCGGATAGCGGAGTGGCATTGGTGCTTGGCACAAGCCATCGATTATCCAATGGGTCTCCCAACCCCTTCTTTCACAATCGCATGGCAACCGCTGCGGAACTCTATAAGCAAGGAAAGATTATACATTTTATTGTGAGCGGTGACAACCGAACCCGCTATTACAACGAGCCTGTGGAAATGCAAAAAGCACTTATCATCTTGGGTGTGCCTGCCGAGGCAATTACGTTAGATTATGCGGGCTTGCGCACGCTTGATTCTATTGTGCGGTGTAAAGAAATTTTCGGCCAGACGAATATTACCATCATAACACAACCTTTCCATAGTTACCGGGCTTTGTTCATTAGCAACTATTTTCAAGTAAATGCTGTTGCCTTAGTTGCCAATGAGCCAAGTCAGGAAGCAGCCTTGCGAGTATACTTGCGCGAATACCTGGCGCGCACCAAGGCGATTCTGGATTTATATGTTTTGGGCACCGAACCCCGCCATTTAGGAGATAAAGAGCCAATCGGTATTTAGAAGAAATATTCGCCTACATGCGCATACCTTAAAACTCTACACCGTATAAATCGTTAAATTTGCGTTTAAACTCCATTTGTGAGCAGAATCAATCTCAGAGTCCTCCCTTGTTTTGTCTTTTTCTTTCTTGCGATGGGTTCATTATTGGCCCAGGAAACGACTATTCGCGGGAAGGTGACTGACGCAGCCAGCGGAGATCCAATACCCTTTGCCAATATTATTTTTAAAGGTACTTCCATTGGCACCACTTCCGATTTTGATGGAAACTATGTTCTACAATCATCAAACCCTAAAGATTCAATCGTTGCTTCTTATATCGGGTATAAGTCTCGCGCCAAACCAATCAAAAAGGGTACACAGCAAGTAGTAAATTTCCAATTACTGGAAGATGTGACAAATCTTCAGGAGGTGATTGTACGGGCCGGAGAAAATCCGGCTTATGAAATTCTTCGCAGGGTGGTGCGCAATAAAAGTAAGAACGATAAGAGAAAGTTAACAGCCTATGAATATGACACGTACACCAAAATTGAGGTTGACGTAGATAATATTTCAGACAAATTCAGAGAGAAGAAGATCGTTAAGAAAATTACGCAGGTTCTCGATAGCATCGAACGGATTGCGGGCGAAGATGGCAAACCAATCTTACCTCTCTTTATCACTGAAAGTGTTTCCAAAATATACTATCGCGATAATCCCTCGCTGAAAAAAGAAAATATTCTTAAGACAAAAATCAATGGAATTGGGGTCGAAGATGGCTCCACGATCACCCAGATGATTGGATCCTCTTTTCAGGAGTATAATTTTTATCAAAACTGGCTCAATATTATGAGCAAGGAATTTGTGTCACCCATTGCAGATGGTTGGCGTATTTATTACGACTACGATCTCACAGACAGTCTTTACATTGGCAGCGATTTCTGTTACCGGCTTGATTATTTTCCCCGTAGTCCACACGATCTGGCCTTTACAGGTACCATCTGGATCACAAAGGAAGATTATGCGTTGAAGCAAATCGATGCTAATATGGGCAAGCAAGCCAACCTCAATTTTATTGATAAAATCCGCTTGCAACAGGAACTTGTTAAGACTGATTTGGGTCCCTGGCTACCGATAAAAAATCGGGTGTTGATTGATGTAGGTGAGGTGGGTAAAGATAATGCCGGTATGCTCGGAAAATTTTACACCAGCAACAAAAACTTTGTCACCAATAATCCACGTGATCTGGCATTTTATGAACGTTCGATTGAAATGGCTGAAGACGCCCGCATGTTTGAAGAAGAACAATATTGGGATACCCTGCGTCACGAGCCCCTCAGCGAAACGGAAAAGAATGTTTACAAAATGATTGATACACTGCGTAACATTCCGGTAGTAAAAACCTATACCGACATTTTCAAAGTACTCATTGATGGATATTACAGTTTAGGCAAAATTGAAGTGGGGCCTTACCTTGGGTTGGTGGCGTGGAATAATATTGAGGGATTGCGCTTCCAAGGAGGGTTTAAGACCACGTATAAATTCAGCAAGAAATGGATTTATCAGGGACAGCTAGCTTACGGATTTAATGATGAGCGATTTAAATACTTAGCTTCGGTGCAGCGTATCTTATCAAAACAACATTGGACAACATTAACCTTTCGGGCAAGAAGTGATATAAGTCGACTGGGTGTTGATGATGAGAACCTTGCGGATAATCCTATTTTCTTAGCCGTGGCGAGATGGGGTTATTTCCGAAGGGGGTATTATTCCGATGAATATCGGGTGGCCTTGCAACGTGAACTTTTTAAGGGCTATTCACAAAAGATTTCCTTCAGATACTGGACGTTCGATCCTACTTACGAGTTTGGTTATCCTACTAACCCAGGTGATATCAACTCACCGATAAATGACACCTTTCAAAATTCTGAGATAAGTATCGAATCACGGTATGCCCGTGATGAAGTCTTTCTTCAAAATGATAACGAGCGAATCAGTCTGGGTACAAACAAGTGGCCAATCATTACCCTCAAATACACACATGGGTTTAGTGGTGTTTTTGGAAGCGATTTTGATTATGATAAGCTACGCTTAAACCTAACGAAACGAATTAAAACAGGCCCTCTGGGTGTAGGACATTTAACTCTTAGTAGTGAATATATATTTAATACTTTGCCCTATCCACTTTTGGCTTTACATTTAGGTAACGAATCACCACTTTATTCTTCCGTTCTTTTTAGTTTAATGAACTACGGAGAATTTGTAAGCGATCGGTATGCATCCATTCAATACCGACAATATCTGGAAGGATTCCTGCTGAATCGTATTCCCTTACTGAATAAATTACAGTGGCGTTTATTGGCAACTTCCAATGTGATTGTGGGCGGGTTGCGGCAATCCAATCAAGACCTAATATCTGCGTTTAGCCCGGATGGTGAACCCACGCTGCCAGCCGGATTCTTTAAAAACGGGAAACCTTATATTGAATTGGGCTATGGTGTTGAAAACATCTTCAAAATATTACGGATCGATTTTGTTCATCGTGTTTCATACCTCGAAAATCCCGGAGCCCGCAAGTTTGGGGTTCTCTTTACCTTCCAGCTTCAACTCTGACACCCAACTTTTTCTTTCCGGACTGCATTCAGAAGAATGCAGAGAAAAACCGATATTTGCCATCCAAAATAAGTAAAGCATTCAATGAGTTCAGTTAAAATTACGTTGCCCGATGGTTCAGCGCGGGAGTATCCGAAGGGGGTAAAGGGAATAGAGATAGCACAAAGCATCAGCGAAGGGCTTGCACGCAATTCACTTTCAATTGAAGTAAACGGAGAAATCTGGGACCTCAGTCGTGCCATCGATACAGATGCATCCATCAAGATCTTTACATGGAACGATAAAGGTGGCAAATATGCATTCTGGCACTCCTCTGCACACGTATTTGCTGAAGCACTGGAAGCACTTTATCCGGGGGTTAAGTTTGGCATTGGTCCTCCAATCGAAAATGGTTTTTATTATGATGTTGATTTAGGCGATCGTCCTTTTGGTGATGAAGAACTGGCAGCCGTAGAAAAGAAGATGATCGAACTTGCCCGCACAAATAATACATTCGTGCGAACTGACGTTTCAAAAAAGGATGCACTCGAATACTTTCAGAAAAAAGGCGATGAGTATAAACTTGAGTTGATTGACGGGCTGGCCGATGGAACCATTACATTTTATCAACAAGGTAATTTTGTTGACTTGTGTCGGGGCCCACACATTCCATCTACAGGTGCCATTAAAGCAATCAAATTGTTAAGTGTTGCCGGTGCGTATTGGCGTGGCAACGAGAAAAACAAAATGCTGAAGCGTATTTATGGAATCACATTTCCCAAACAAAAGGAATTGGAAGAATACCTTCACCTGTTGGAGGAAGCAAAAAAACGCGATCACAGAAAATTAGGTAAAGAACTTGAACTTTTTGCATTCTCTGAAAAAGTGGGAATGGGCCTTCCGTTATGGTTGCCAAAAGGAACCATCCTACGCGAGCGACTTGAACAATTTATGCGCAGGGCTCAGATACGGGCCGGGTACGATCCTGTAGTTACACCACACATTGGCAGCAAGCAGTTGTATGTAACCTCAGGCCATTACGAAAAGTATGGTAAGGATTCATTCCAACCCATTCATACTCCGGATGAGAATGAAGAGTTTTTGCTCAAGCCAATGAACTGCCCGCATCACTGCGAAATTTATAAGGTGAAACCCAGGTCCTACAAAGATCTTCCCATTCGTTTGGCTGAATTTGGTACTGTGTATCGTTATGAACAAAGCGGAGAACTTCATGGATTAACACGCGTTCGCGGATTTACTCAGGATGATGCCCATATATTTTGTAGACCCGATCAGGTAAAGACTGAATTTGTTAAAGTAATTGATCTGGTGTTACATGTATTTACCGCCTTAGGATTTGATAACTATACCGCCCAGGTTTCGCTTCGCGATCCTGATAACAAGGCCAAGTATATTGGTGATGATGAACTGTGGGAGCGTGCCGAACGTGAGATTCAGGAAGCGGCCGATGAGCGAGGTTTAAAAACTGTTGCTGTAAAAGGGGAGGCCGCATTTTATGGTCCCAAGCTTGACTTCATGGTAAAAGATGCCCTGGGTCGTAGCTGGCAATTGGGTACTATCCAGGTAGATTATCAATTACCGCAAAGATTTGAGCTGGAGTACATCGGTTCGGATAACCAGAAGCATACTCCCGTAATGATTCATAGAGCTCCTTTTGGATCACTGGAAAGATTTGTAGCAGTATTAATAGAGCATTGTGCTGGAAACTTTCCGTTGTGGTTAGCGCCAGAGCAGATCGCAGTTTTGCCAATTTCTGAGCGTTTTAATGACTATGGACAGAAAGTACTTGATACCTTGAAGAATGTTGATATCAGGGGCTTTTTAGATGACCGGAATGAAAAAATAGGCCGAAAAATCAGAGATGCTGAGGTGAGTAAGGTTCCCTTTATGCTTTTGGTAGGCGAAAAAGAAGCTGCCGATAATAAAGTTGCCGTGCGAAAACATGGCGAAGGCGATAAAGGGGTGATGGATTTGAATGAGTTTGTGTCTCAATTTTCACGAGATTTTAGCCTTCCTGATTGAGTTTACAATTTTGATAAACGGAAAAAAGAGCGATATTTGCAGCCTGTTTTTAAAAAAGTAAGAATTTAAACCCAACGAGTGGCAATACCTCCAGGAAATGATCGCCCAAGGCCTTTTGTAAGGGGCCCGCGCAGAGTAGTAGAAGAACCTTATCGTGTAAACGAACGAATTCTGGCCTCCAAGGTAAGGGTGGTTGGAGAGAACATAAAGGTAGATGTGTATCCGACTTCAGTAGCCATTAAAATGGCTCAGGAACAAGGGCTCGATCTGGTAGAAATATCACCTAATGCAGATCCTCCGGTTTGCAAAGTGATCGACTACTCAAAGTTTAAGTACGAACAGAAAAAGAAACAGAAAGAGATCAAGGCCAATGCTCAAAAGACAATCTTAAAGGAGATTCGATTTGGGCCTAACACCGATGATCACGATTTCAATTTTAAGTTGAAGCATGCCGAAAACTTCCTGAAGGAAGGAGCAAAGGTTAAAGCTTATGTTCATTTTGCAGGCCGCTCAATTGTTTATAAAGAACGCGGTGAAATTTTGTTGTTGAAATTCGCACAGGCTTTGGAGGAGATGGGAAAAGTTGAGCAGTTGCCAAAATTGGAAGGGAAGCGGATGTATATGATGATGGCGCCAAAAGGAAAGAAGTAGTAAGTGATTTAAATTTATAAGTGATGCCTAAGTTAAAGACAAAGTCAGGAGCCAAAAAGCGTTTTAAAGTTACCGGCACCGGTAAGATCAAGCGCAAGAAGGCGTACAAGAGACACATCCTGACTAAGAAAGAAACTAAACAGAAAAGAAGATTAGGACATGCTACCACCGTTAAGAAAGTTGACGAGGGTAACATCAAGCCAATGCTTCCGTATCTCGTTTAATCCGTACAGTCGGATATTGGTTGTCCGTCAGGTAGGCGGATGAATGTTTAACCCGGTACTTGGCACATAAGTGTTTTGAAACAAAAAACCGCCAACACCAAAAATTAAAAAATTATGCCACGTTCAGTAAACAATGTAGCATCCCGCGCCAGAAGAAAGCGCGTTATGGAAATGGCCAAAGGTTACTTTGGTAGAAGAAAAAATGTTTGGACGGTTGCTAAAAATGCAGTCGAGAAAGGTTTGGTCTACGCGTATCGCGATAGAAAAGCCAAGAAGAGAGATTTCCGCACACTATGGATTGCCCGTATCAACGCGGGTGTTCGTTTGCATGGAATGTCTTATTCTGAATTCATGGGTAAAATCAAGAAGGCTGGAATTGATTTGAATCGTAAAGTGTTAGCTGACCTGGCGATGAACCATCCTTCGGCTTTTGAAGCAGTAGTTAAAAAATTGAAGTAAGAGTTAATTACTCAATACAAGAGGGGGCTTCGTGCCCCTTTTTTAATGTTCAAGAGTTATGTCAAAGTCGAAAAAGATCTTCCTGGGTTTTGCGGTTGTATTTTTTGTGTTGCTTTTTTATGCAAGCTACGACATCAGTACCCGCACTACCTTTCCGGGATCAAAACCGCAATTGAAAGAACGGATTCAAGACCAGTTTTTGAAGAAAGATTCGGTTGAAAAGGACACGATAAAGGTTATTCAACGCTGATTTTGGCGATTCATCAGTTTTTAGAACATTCAAACGGTTGTGTATTTGGCAGATTCTGGTCTACGTGTACTTTAGCATCAGATTAAAGCCAACTATAGACAAGATTATCCCCCGGAGTCAAGGACTTTGGGGGATTTTCTTTTTTAGCCCATCCTGGCTGCTATTTCTTTTTCGGTAAAAGTTGAGGTCAACCCTTTTTTTTATTTCGTCCTGTAAAACGTTAGACTCCTGACACCCTGCATCACAACAGTAATCTACAAACCTAATATGTAGCAAGTATTAACTGTCGAGTAACGCCAATGTTCAAACGAAAGCGCAGGCCTCCAAAATCCGAACTGGTAACAAACCCATGCCTGTTGATATTGCTCTAACCAGATTGCCCTAGAACAAATCGATTTCATTGTGTGCTGGATTTAGATGCATTGAATAATTAATAATTAAATGAAAACACAAAAATATATATATCTTTAGCTTAACAGCATCTTTGTTTCCTATGAAAAGAATTCAGCTACTTGTTGTAGTGTTAATGATATTAACATCTTGTGCTTATAATGATATTTCAGAAAATTTTTCATGTGACGATACGAATCTTGTACTAACGCTCGCCAGCAAGACCGATGTCTCCTCATGCAAGTCCATTAATGGGAGTTTGGTTGTATCAGCAACTGGGGGGCAGCCGGCATATGATTTTAGTCTTAATTCAGGAGTATATCAAACCAATCCTGAATTTACTGGCCTTGCTCCCGGCACCTACGAGGTGATGGTCAAAGATGCTAAAGGTTGCACGACAAAAATATTTGTAGAAATATCTTCGCCAGATTCTAATTTAAGTGCTTCCATTGAAACCCAAAATGATAGTCAATGCCTAACTAATGATGGTAAAATAACCGTTACCGGGCAAGGTGGTTCTGGAAATTATCAATATCAACTTGGCTCGTCTGGTTTTAGTAATAACAATATGTTTTCAAACCTGAAGCATGGATCCTACGTGGTGATCGTAAAAGATTCTGAGGATTGCCAAAAGGTGTTAAGTATTTCTGTGCAAAGAGGGAATACGGGTGTTAGTTTTTCAGGTGATATCGAATCCATTTTTCAAACAAATTGCAACCTATCGGGATGCCATGGTTCGGGTACTGGCGCGCGCGATTGGACCAACTTTGCCAATGTTCAAAGTAAGGCTGCTCAAATAAAGACAAGAACCGGAAATAAGACAATGCCAATCGGAGGCTTAACCCTGTCACAACAACAAATCGATTTGATTGCTTGTTGGGTCGATGATGGGGCAAGCAATAACTAGTAACATATGACAATAGTAAAATTATTTTTAATTGGTTCTCTGGTAACCAGCACGTTTTTGGTCAATGCACAGAAGTATACTACTGTAAGCTCATCCATAAGCTTTTTTTCGGATGCGGCTATTGAAGATATCAAAGCAGAGAATACGAAAACCCTCAGTATTTTCAATGTTGCTACTGGCGATGTTGCATTTTCAATTCCGATCAAAGATTTTGAATTTGAAAAATCTCTTATGAAGGAACATTTCAATGAAAAGTATATGGAGACCGAAAAATATCCAAAGGCTACATTTCAGGGCAAGGTTACTGGATATTCATCAAGCTTAACGGAAGATCAAATTGTTACAGCTACAGGTAAACTGACCATTCATGGCGTGACGAAAGATGTTACTCTATCAGGATCACTTAAATTTTCGGAAGAGAAAATAGAAGCTAAATCATTATTCAAGATTGCTCTTGCGGATTATAAAATTAAAATACCTCAATTACTTTGGCAAAATATTGCGGAGGAGGTTGAAGTTTCCCTGAACTTTATTTATAAGCCAATATGAAAATCGTCTTATCGTTTTTTCTCGTTACTTTTTACACGTTAGGTATTGCGCAAGATGATTTGCTTGGAGAATTGGAGAAATCAGAAAAGCTAACCTCTGAATTTACAACGGCTACCTTTAAAGGTACCCGCCTGATTAATGGTCAGACTATAGAGACCAAATCAAAAGGCGAGCTTGAATTTATTTTTGCTCACAGGTTCGGTAAGGTAAGTGATGGTATTTATGAATTATTTGGATTAGATCAGGCCTTTGTACGCGTGGGGCTTGAGTATGGATTAACCGATAGGTTAGGAGTAGGCTTTGGCCGAAACTCGGTAGATAAGACCATGGATGGGTATCTTCGATATAAATTGTTGAGGCAACAGTCAGGAGTGAAAAGTTTTCCGGTCTCTGTAACAGGTTTTGGAAATATGGCTGTAAGAACGTCCCCCAGAAAGGAAGATGCGGATTTTGATATTACCTTAGAAGATAGGATCTCTTACACGGGTCAATTGCTAATTGCCAGGAAATTTACTTCAGGCTTTTCATTGCAGTTAATGCCAACGTTTGTTCATAAAAATACAGTAGATGGTTCTATTGAGACCAACGACCAGTTTGCACTTGGTATTGGTGGAAGAATAAAGGTCTCCAGGAGCATTGCATTGACTTCAGAATATTACTATCGGATAAATGTTCCGGAGTCAAACCCTTATTATAATTCGCTTGGCTTTGGAATAGATATTGAAACAGGAGGTCACGTTTTTCAGCTAGTGATGTCAAACGCTCAAGGACTTACTGAAAGAGCATTTTTAACAGAAACCACGGACGATTTCTTTGCTGGTGAGATTCACCTGGGCTTTAACGTTACCCGAACCTTTCAATTGAAAAGGCAAAAGCGGGATAATTGAATTAATCCAACTCTTTGTTAGTTTTAGGTTTACGTTTTTATACCTGACCTGATTTGCTGCTTTTCTCGATCATCGTATACCTGATCTTCACCGTGGCGATTGGTTATTGGGCCTCGCGCAAAGTGAAAACATCTGGAGATTTTATGCTGGCTGGTCGCAGCCTTCCTTTGTTGTTAAGTTCGTCTGCATTATTCGCTACCTGGTTTGGTTCTGAAACTGTGTTTGGGGCTAGTTCAGAATTTTTGAAGGGCGGATTATATTCTGTGATTGAAGATCCATTTGGTGCAGCCTTATGTCTGCTTCTTTTCGGACTTTTCTTTGCGCGCAAGTTGTATTCTATGAATCTGCTCACACTGGGCGATTTTTTCAAAGTCCGCTATGGTAAGCGAATGGAATTGGTAGCGAGTGCATTCATTGTACCATCCTATGTCGGCTACATTGCAGCACAACTTGTAGCGATGGGTTTAATTCTAAATGTAGTTACCGGCCTTGAAATTTGGCAAGGAGTAATTGTTTCTGCGGTGGTTGTTACATTCTATACATACGTAGGTGGTATGTGGGCAATTTCTATTACTGACTTCATTCAAAGTGCCATCATCATTATCGGGCTTCTAATCCTTGCCGTGATCCTTTCTCAAAAAGCGGGTGGGTTTACGAATGTGCTCAACGAAGTACAACCCGGCACGTTTCGGTTTTTACCTAATGGAGAATTTAAGGAGATCATTATTTATCTCGCTGCCTGGTCGGTGCTTGGTTTAGGATCTATTCCATCACAGGATGTTTTTCAACGCGTGATGTCTTCCAATTCGGTAAATACAGCTGTGCGATCCTGTTTTATTGCTGCCGGTCTTTACCTCACAGTTGCCATGATCCCCCTGTTCATTAGCCTTTGCGTTCGTCAGTTATATCCTGAATTTATTTCCGGAGACACACAACTTGCGTTGCCTAGTATGGTACTAAGTCATGCTACTATGCCCGTGCAGATATTGTTTTTCGGATCTTTGCTATCGGCTATCATGAGTACAACCAGTTCAGCCATTCTGGCTCCGGCAGCTATCTTTTCTGAAAACCTTGTGAAGCCATTAGCAAAGCACCTGTTTAGTGATAAGAAACTTTTAATGATAACCCGGATTTCTGTTTTAGGGTTTAGTGCTTTGGCAACGGTAGTGGCATGTCTGCGATCAAATATTTATGAACTGGTTGGGGAGTCTTCCATCTTAAGTCTGGTATCTTTGTTTGCCCCGTTGGTATTCGGACTTTATTGGAAGCGAGCTTCTAGCACGGGCGCATTATTGGCAATGGTTATGGGCACGACCACCTGGTTTTTCGCAAACCGGTTAGAGTTAACATGGCCAAGTTTAGTGCCAGCACTAATTGTTAGTATATCGGTTATGGTTGTAGGAAGTTTAATTTGGAAGGACAAACAAGTTGTATGATAAAAATTGAAATAAATCGTATTGACCAGGATTTCCGGATGGAAGCGGTTAATGAAAAAGGAAATGCCATTGTAATGGATGCCGGTGCTGCTGATGGCGGCCATGATTCCGGTATGCGACCCATGCAATTGTTATTGGCGGCCATGGGTGGTTGTAGTGCTATAGACCTGATTGCAATTTTACGAAAACAACGAGAGCCTCTCAACGATTTAAAGATTACCGTTACCGGTGAACGTGAGCAGGGTGTTGTACCGGCCTTGTATACAGAAGTACATGCCCACTTTAAGTTATTTGGAGATATTAATCAGGAAAAGGCAGAAAGAGCGGTTCAGCTTTCAGTTGAGAAATATTGTTCGGTAGCAAAAACTCTAGAGAAGACCGCGAAGGTCATCTATAGTTTTGAAATTATTAAATCTGTGTGATGGAAAAGCGGAATTTTGAAACTGATGCAATTCGCGCGCAAAGCGAGCGAACACCGAATCGCGAACATTCTGTACCGTTATACCTTACGTCAAGTTTTGTCTTTGAAGACGCAGAACAGGCAAGGGCGCTTTTTGCGGATGAAATCCCCGGGAACATTTACACCCGATTCTCAAATCCAAACAACACGGAGTTCATAGAAAAGATGTGTTTGTTGGAAGGTACCGAAGACGGAATCGCTACAGCTTCTGGTATGGCTGCGATGTATATCAGCATGGCCTCGTTGTTAAAAGCAGGTGACCATGTTCTGGCATCTCGCTCTGTTTTTGGATCCACGCACCAGATCTTGAATGTAATTTTTCCGAGGTTCAATATTTCCTATTCCTATGCAGATATAGCAGATCCAAATTCATGGGAAAGTAAGATTCAGCCGAACACAAAAATGATTTTTGTTGAAACACCATCTAACCCAGCTCTCGATATTATCGATCTGGAATGGTTAGGGAAACTGGCTGCCAAGCACAAATTGATATTGAATGTAGATAATTGCTTTGCTACACCGTATCTGCAGAACCCGGCAAAATGGGGTGCACATCTTGTTACGCACTCGGCAACCAAATTTATTGATGGTCAAGGGCGGGTGATTGGTGGTGCTGTGATGGGAAAGAAAGAATTGATTAAAGAGGTTCGGTTCTTTGTGCGCCACACCGGACCGTCCATGGCCCCGTTTAATGCCTGGGTGTTGTCAAAGAGTTTGGAGACACTAGCCGTACGTATGGAACGCCATTGTCAGAATGCATTGGAACTTGCCAATTATCTGCAAACACATTCAGAAGTATTGAAAGTGAAGTATCCTTTCCTGCCTTCGCATCCACAGCATGAACTTGCCAAAAAGCAAATGAAGTTGGGTGGGGGTGTGGTTACTTTTGAGATTAAAGGTGGTATCGAACGGGGTCGTAAATTTTTGAACTCTCTCAAGATGCTTTCGCACTCTGCTAACCTGGGTGACACGCGCAGTATTGCTACTCATCCGGCATCGACAACACATTCTAAACTTAGCGAAGAAGAACGACTGGCCGTTGGTATTATGCCTGGTCTGGTTAGGGTTTCTGTTGGATTAGAAAATATTCAGGATATCATTAACGATGTGGAGCAGGCGATAAAAGCAAGTTCTTAATACGTAGGCATTGTGGTATCAATCTCCTTCGCCCAGGCCAGGATACCACCTTTTAGATTATACAGGTTGGTGAATCCATGATTTTTCTCAAGCCATTGTACCATGTTACCACTACGGGCACCGCTTCTACATTGAACAATTACTTTCTTATCCTTCGAAACCCGATCCACCGAATGTGGGATCTCACCTTGCGGAATTAATTCACCACCCAAATTGCAGATGTCGTACTCATGCGGCTCGCGTACATCAATCAATTGAAAATCTTCCCCGGATTCCTGCATTGCTTTTAATTCCTGGACAGTTACTTCTTTCATAAGACTTACATTAGGTGTGTTGACTCCACAAAACTCATCATAATTAATCAAATTTTTTATGGATTCCCGCGAATTTCGGTTAGGTATTTTTATGCGGGTAGATTCCAGAGTTACTGAATCATAAACCAACACTTCTCTCGCCAATGGCTTTCCAAAACCGGTTATTATTTTCAGAACCTCATTGGCTTGCATACAACCGATTATCCCTGCTAGCACTCCCAACACACCACCCTCTTCGCAATTAGGCACGGATTTAGGATCGGGGGGAAGCGGGAAGAAATCCCGGTAGTTAACTCCCTTGTTATAATTGAATACCGCAACCTGACCCTCGTAACGAAAAACAGAACCATAGACCAAAGGTTTATCCAACAGCACACTGGCATCATTGATTAGATATCGGCTAGGAAAATTATCCGTGCAATCTACAATTACATCCGAATCGGATAACAAGGCAAGAGCGTTACCTTCGCTTAATTTCTCCTGCACAACTTCAACATGAATGTTTGGGTTCAGACTCTTTACCTTATTGGAGGCCACCAAAGCTTTAGATTGATTAATGTCATCGGTCGTAAATAAGACTTGACGTTGCAGGTTTGATAATGTGATTTTGTCATCATCAATAATTTTTATGAAACCGATACCGGCAGCAGCCAGGTAAAGCAAAACAGGGCAGCCTAATCCCCCTGCACCCACTACAGTTACCTTGGCGTTTTTAAGGTTATGCTGAGACTGGATACCAAACTCAGGCAACACAAAATGCCGGCTATACCGGATTTGTTCTTCTTGAGAAAAATTGGGATGAACCTTGTCAATCATAATCCGTAATTTACCACTAAATCTTTATTTGAACATGAGAACAAACTATTCGACAGGAGCAAAATGGGAAGATATTGTAGGGTATTGCAGGGCCGTTAAAATCGGCAACACACTGGAGGTATCCGGAACTGTGGCCTCGGATGGAACTAATGTTATTGCGAAGGGCGACTTCTACGGACAAACAAAATTTATAATTGAGAAAATAGAAAAGGTTTTACAACAAGCCGGCTTTGAATTGAAGGATGTTATTAGAACGCGGATTTTTGTAACGGATATTTCAAAGTGGGAGCTCGTGGGAAAAGCCCATGGGGAATTCTTTAAGGAGATAAAGCCTGTTACCAGTATGGTAGAAATCAGCGCCTTGATTGATCCTGATTATTTGGTGGAGATTGAAGTAACGGCAATTAAAGCCTAAAAACTGGTTATTGATTAAATCGCTTTAGTGCTAATCCGGAGACAGTTTCGCCAATGGCCAACGATGAAGTTGCGGCCGGGGAAGGTGCATTACAAACATTGATCACGTGCTTCTCTTCCAGAATCAAAAAATCATCGACCAACCCGCCTTGGCGATCACAGGCTTGGGCGCGAACACCTGCTCCACCTTCCACCAAATCATTTTCCTGAATTTCAGGGATTAACTTTTGTAAGGCTTTGGTAAATGCCGCTTTAGAAAACGACCTGTACATTTCTCCAAAACCTGTGCGCCAATATTTTCCAGCCACTTTTTGAAATCCAGGCCACGCCAGAGTTTCAGCTAGCTCTGAAAAACTGATATCTGATTTTTTATATCCCTCGCGTTTAAAGGCAAGCACTGCATTCGGTCCGGCTTCTACACCACCTTTAGCCATGCGTGTGAAGTGAACACCTAAAAAAGGAAAATTGGGGTCGGGTACCGGATAGATTAAGTTTTTAACGAGGTATTCTTTTTCCTTTTTGAGTTTATAATACTCACCCCGGAAAGGTATAATCTTAACATTCAATTCAGGTACAGTCATGCGGGCAACTTTATCACTATAAAGTCCGGCACAATTAATAACTAGTTTGGTTCTATAACTTGATTTCTGAGTGATCACCACAACCTTGTCGTTGGAACTTTGGATATCAAGCACTCGTTCGCCAAGATTAATCTGGCCGTCTTTTTCCTGAATGAGTTGACCATACTTCTGAGCAACAATTTTATAATCTACAATGCCGGTTTGAGGAACAAATATCCCGGCAATTCCTGCCACATGAGGCTCGTAGTCTAATAGTTCTTCCTTTGTTAATTTCTTGAGGTTCTGAAGTCCGTTTTGTTGGCCACGGGTGAATAACGTTTCCAACAAGGGTAATTCTTTTTCATCCGAGGCAACTACAATTTTCCCACACAGATCGAAAGCAATTTCATGTTGTCGACAAAAGTCAATTAACAGCTGGTATCCATGAATGCAATTGGTGGCTTTGAGACTACCGGGTTTATAATACAATCCTGAATGAATTACCCCGCTGTTATTTCCAGTCTGATGTTTTGCAAGTTCATCCTCTTTTTCTAATAAGAGAATGTTGAGAAAAGGATTGGTGGTTTTAAGTTGCAGGGCAGTAGCAAGACCTACAATGCCACCACCAATAATCGTAATATCGTACACGATTGAATATTTAATGCGAAGCTACGCCAAACAACCCCCTAAACAAATCAGAATAGTTAATCTTTAATGGGTCGTACCCGAACATTGAGTGATTGCTCTACAATCACAAAATGGTTGGCTGGAATCATGGTCCAATCTTTATCGTCAGACAGTTTTTCAGAAACTACCAAAACTGCTCCGTCATTATCTTTCGGAGCCACCAAACGCGTAACTCCATTTTCCACCACAAAGCGACTTCCTTCAGAATGATATAGTGTGAGGGCTTCTTGTTTAGGATCGCTTACATACCGTGAGGCTACCACAAATTCACCGTTGGTAAACGCCATATTCATGTAGGCCTCTTCTTTGATGTCGTACTTCGCCATTAAATCTTTGACGTCTCTGAACATTTGCTCGAAGGAATCGACCACCGTTTCCGGGGTAACGGCCTTGTGATTATTGAAAAGATGATTGAGTAAATAGGCAAATAAATGTTCTGAATCCGTCTGGCCTTTTATCCAATTATACAGTTCATTCGAGAGCGGTGCCCGCAGGTGTCTTTTGATTTTTCCAAACTCCTCCACACCACCATTGTGAGCCATGAGCAGATTTTTATATTGAAAGGGATGGCAGTTGGATTCGGAAACATCGCCCACCGTAGCAGCCCGTACGTGTGCGAGCAAACAGTTTGTTTTTATTTTGGGTGCGAGGTTGCGCAGGTTACGATTGTTCCAGGCAGGGTTTACCGAAACGAAGGTTACAGGCTCATTATTAATTTCAGGGGCATACCAGCCAATGCCGAAGCCGTCCCCGTTCAGGGGTTCTTCAATTTCTTTTGCATTACTGCTTTGCGTGATAAGTGAATTTTTTGGCTTGTAAAGCAGGTCGTCCATCACAATCGGGGTGCCTTTGTAGGCCATTAGTCTGCACATAGTAGAGATTGTTTCTGAAAAGATAATAAAAAAAGACCGTTGACAAATTAACGGTCTTCCTGCTTAAGTGCGCATCTTTATTGTTTCTCAGCTTTCTTTTCAAATTTCATTGACACAGAATTCATGCAGTAACGCAAGCCGGTTGGTTTTGGACCATCATTAAAAACATGACCTAAATGTCCACCACACCGGCTACAAACTACTTCATCGCGTACCATGCCATAACTGGTATCGGTACCTACCGAAACCGCACCGTCTTTTATGGGTTGATAAAAACTTGGCCAGCCTGAGCCTGATTCAAATTTTGTTTCGGATGCGAAAAGCTCCTGGTTGCATCCGGCACAGACGTAAATTCCATGCTCATGATTATCCCAAAGTTTTCCTGTAAAGGCACGTTCAGTTCCCTTCTGACGCATTACATAAAATTCTTCAGGGGTTAACTGTTTCTTCCACTCAGCTTCAGTTTTTTCTACTTCGTAAGCGGCTTCATTTTGTTTTTTATCTCTTTGTTGACCGCAGGCAACCACGGCAAGCAGCAATAGGAGAGAAGTGAATTTCATGGATCTCAGTATTTTAATCATTTAAGTTAAATACAATTACTTATCAAAAAGGTTTATCACTGGATAGAAATTTTTAGGCTTTGTCGGGAAGGCTACAAAATACAAAGACCCCTTCCGTCTGAAGGGGTCTTTGTTACCTAAACCTAAACCTATGAGAAGATTTTCTCTGCTCTATAGCCATTAAAACGAAGGTCAGGTTATAATGTTACGTTCTTAACTAAGAATTAATCCCTCTCTAATAAGCTTACTTTTTGAGCTTATTTCCATACTGTTTATTAAACTTCTCAACCTTGGGCCTGATCACATATTGACAATATCCCTGATTAGGGTTTAAAGCGTAATAATTCTGGTGATAATCTTCGGCAGGGTAAAAAGTTATAGCCGGGCTAATTTCTGTTACTATCGGATTTTTGTAAATGCCCGAACTACCTAACTGTTTTTTATACTCTTCGGCTGTCTTTTTTTGCTCTTCGCTGTGATAGAATACCACTGAACGATATTGTGTGCCCACGTCAGCCCCTTGTTTATTAAGCGTTGTGGGGTCATGTGTATTCCAGAATATTTCAAGAACCTCCGCATAAGAAATCACTTTCGGGTCAAATTTTACCTGAATTACTTCGGCATGGCCCGTAAGACCGGAACATACTTCACGATAGGTGGGGTTTTTCACTTTCCCTCCTGAATACCCTGAAACCACGGATTCAACGCCTTTTAAGGGCAAAAAGAAAGCTTCCGTACACCAGAAGCAACCTGACCCTAACGTTGCGGTTTCGAATTGTGTGTTCATTGTTTTTTGAGTTGGATTCTGAGCCTGCAAGGCAAGTGTTGATATCGCGGCTGAGAAAATTAAAGTAATAATGAATTTCATATAGTCTTTAACCCGAAAGCAATCAAAATGGTTTTAAATCAAAGACTTAATAGTCTGACAGCCGACATTAATAGGCACCATAAAATCCGTTTAAGGATTCGGCCAGGCGGTTGTCAAGTTCGCGTTTAGTTCTGCTAAGCAGAAAATCACGCGCCATATAGGGTTCTTTAGCGCTGCAAAGTTTTCGCGTCCTTTCAGGAATGGCCCGCTGATCACCGGAACAAGTACCCCATCGCTCGCTCCAACTCTCATCACTTATCAAGTCTGAATTTCTAAGCTCCACACCAGACGAAGCCTCTTTAATAAATAGTGTAATGGATCCGCGCGAAGTAATCTGTTTTTCAAAGATTGTGATAGAGCCATTTACTTTTTCATACACAGGCACTTTCACATTGTTAACGGTTTTTTCACCCACCTTCACACTGTCTTTGTAGCTATCTGTGCGTTTGGTAATGGTAGGTCTGTTTTCGGAATATCCATTCACAAGTACTTTTACAAATTGGTCGACTTTCGTGATGCCAGCATCTTGTGCTCCCTGCGGAGTATAAAATTGAACAAACTGACTTGGTTTAACACCAAAAACAACAGGCTCAAAATTCCAGTCGTTATAATTTCGTAAGGAGGGTTCTACAATAACCCTGATGGTGGCATTAAATTTAGCTTGCTCCATCATTTCAATTGTTTCGCGGTAGCCAGGTGATAGCGTGTTGGTTTCTACAAACAGGAAGTAGGCACGCTTGGCATCCTCTCGACTGCTCTTCAACATGGACTGGATGCCCGCTTCATACGTTTCTTCAGCCGCCTTATTTTTAACTTCGGTTAATTCTTTGTATTTATTAATCGGATTCGGGATTATTTTGAGAGCCCCGGGTGATGTGCGAATCTGTTCATAGAGGTAGTTGATACGCTCATAATTCTGAACTGCATTCTTCCATTTAAAGTTAGCATTGGAGGCTATCTGATTTTGGGCATCCGACTCCAGATATTCAACAGCCATAATATAGCTGGTACTCAAAACCTCCTTTGATTTTTTGTGATCCGGATTCTGCCTCAGTCGATTAACGGCTTGTAAAACGGCATCATAATAATCACCCTTTTTCAGAGCGGACTTTCCTGAACTGCACGAGTCCAACAATATGACTGACAAAACGATGAAGGGGAGTAATCGTAGCTTCATAAGCAGGGGTAAAACAAATTCAATGCCTCAATTTAATAAATAACTGAATGTATAGACAAAGCTCTTAAAATCTGAAGGTTATAATTATTCAAATTTATTTTTCAGTAGGAAAAAGATCAATCAAAACATCATCAATTAATCTACGCCAGTTACCCCATGAATGCCCCTCGTTTACTTCCCGATAATGATACTCGCAACTACTCGCCTCAAGCACCTCTTTCATTTTACGACTGTCATCACTCGTATCGTTGATCAGACCGGAGGTCATGGATATTTTCATTTTAGGATCGGCAGGGTTAGAACATAATGCGTAAATCTGAGGTCGGGTATAAAACGCAGGTGATTGAATACCGGCCAGGCCAAAAACTTCAGGTTTGGAAAATGCAAAATACGTGGCGGTCAATCCACCCATCGAGGTACCCATAATGGCTCGGTCTTGTGCGTTGGATATGGTTGGGTACTCAGATTCAATAAGAGGAATCAATTCCTGAACAAAGAAGTCCAGGTACTTTGCATTCATGGCTAGTTCATTCATTCTTCGGTTGTTGGCACGATTCACAGGTTCTCTATTATCGACAAAAACTGCTATCACCGGTTTGATTTTTTTATCAAAAATCAGGTTGTCCAAAACCGTAGTCATATTGCCTAATTGAGGGTGTAGATATTCGTAGCCATCGGTAACATATACAGTAGGAAGTTTTCCTGGGTGACCATCGTAATGGGGCACATAAACGGAATACGTAACCTGATATCCCAAAGTAGTACTAGCGATGAGTAAATCCCGTTTTATTGTTCCTTTGGGTACGTTCGCACGTTCAATCGTTGCTGGATCTTCGCGCCAAGCTGGCATGCGTAATTCAGAGTTGGGGCTTCCACCACCTACACCTGACCATTGATGATATTTATTTTCCGGATCGAGTATCCAGGTGTTTCCGTTGATTAGTATTTTATAATCAAGGCGGGCATCTTTTGGAAATGAACATTTTAGAAACCAGATATTGGTACCGGGCACTTGCTTTCCTTTGTTATAAAAATCTTTTTGGTAACCCCAACCATTGAAGTCACCCATCCATTCAACGGTTTTGGCTGGACCCCGATAAAAGAAGTAGACTGAGTCTTCAACGACTAATGGTATTTGGCCAGCAGCCCGCAAGGACGACCACCAGTTTTCTAACCTTGTAACTCCGATAGAATCAGGTTTACTTTTGGAAAGTATCTGATTACTTTCCTGTAATAAACTATAATCTTGTCCGGTTAGAGATAAACAACTGACAAGAATTATGAATATCAGAGCTGCTCTCATTATTGTCTTTTATGTAGTCTTGATAACTACTTCATCGTGATCATCCACTTTCAGACTTAACAATGCAGCGATGCCCATCGATACTCCACCACTCACCAGAATAAAAATCGGTTGGCCATGGAATAGGTGAGTTAGCATTACACCCAGTAGAGTACCCGCTACAATCTGAGGTATTACAATGAAGAAATTGAATACACCCATGTAGTATCCCATTTTTTCTGCCGGTAAGGAACCAGAAAGCATGGCATAGGGAATGGACAAAATACTTGCCCAGGAAATACCGATGCCAATCATGGAAAACCAAAGCCAGAAGGGATCAGAAATAAAATAGAAGGATGCCAACCCTACACCGCCACAAAGCAAGGCGATAAAATGAGTCATTCTTCGGCTGGTATATTTTGCAATGATGGGCAGAAATAAAGCGGCTATTGCAGCAATGCCATTGTAAACTCCAAACAGTTTTCCGACCAGATCGGCACCATCATTGTAAGCCTGACTTGTTGGGTCAGTTGAGTGAAAAATGTAACTGGTAACGGCACTGGTTGTATAGATCCACATGGCAAACAGGGCAAACCATGAAAAGAATTGCACGTACGCTAACTGAATCATTGTTTTAGGCATTGTATTAAAATCCTTAACAATGTGAACAAGGCCTAGATAGGCCTTGCCGCGTTGTATAAAGGAAGCTGCAACACCATGAAATATGCCAAACATGATTAGCCCAATTCCCAATACATAAAGTTCCTTTTCAAGGTCAATTATGTAGACAAAAGCGGATATTAATAGCCCGATCAGAATGAAGAGACCAGCTTTGCGATAAAAGGAGGACTGATGTTTGGCTTCATCATCAATTTTGCGATGCTCCCGGTTTCTAAGTTTTTCTTCACCCACTTCGGTGGGTGGATATTCTTTCGTTGAAAAAACGGTCCACATAACGGTGACGAATAGCATGAACGCTCCAACGTAATAACTATATCGGATTGAATCAGGAAGTGTTCCTGCTACATCAGCTACGTTTGAAATTCCAAACCAATCTTTGAAAATGCTGGGAAGAAACGATGCAACGATTGCGCCAATGCCGATAAAAAAACTTTGCATGGCAAATCCGGTAGTTCGTTGAGCCGGTGGCAACATATCACCCACAAAAGCACGGAAAGGCTCCATACTGATATTGATCGATGCGTCCATAATCCAGAGAACACCAACGGCCATCCATAAGGTGGGTGAGTTGGGCATCAGGCACAATGTAATGGAAGCAAGAATGGCACCCACAGCAAAGAAAGGTCGTCTGCGTCCCCATTTGGCATGCCAGGTACGATCACTATAATACCCAACAATAGGCTGAACTAATAGACCAGTAAGGGGAGCTGCGAGCCAGTACAAAGCAAGGTTTGCCGTGTCGGCACCTAATGTTTCAAAAATGCGACTCGTGTTTGCATTCTGTAACGCGAATCCAAATTGAATTCCTAAAAATCCAAAACTCATGTTCCAGATCTGCCAGAAGCTAAGTCGGGGTTTATGTTGGGTCATGTATTAATGTAAAGTAGCGTTCGGATTGATATTGAATTGATCTTTATTTACAGTTTGTTCTCTCACCAAACTCCAAAGCAAAGTCGAAATGGCGAGACATACGGTGCAAATAATAAAGATAATGTTTTTATTTTCAGCCTGCTGAATAAAACTACCAAACCCCAGGCTCACAATCAATTGAGGGATTACAACAGAAAGATTAAAAATTCCCATGAACAAACCCATTTTCGCTTTGTCTACTTTCTCAGTCATGATGGCAAACGGGAGACTAACCGTTGCTGCCCAGCCTATACCGGCCACTGCCATAAATGTGTAGACTAACCAAATGCTGGTGCCAAACAAAGTCATCAATAAATAAGCTATGGCCATCATACCGATGGCAACCACATGAACTTTTACCCGCCCTATTTTTTTTGCAACAGGTTCAAGCACTGTAGCGGGCAGGATGAACCCAACTGTATTCAAGACCAGAAACGAAAGTGAAACAACTTGACCTGCTTCTGTATCTGCAGTGATGCCCATAGTTTCTTTTACATAAAAAAACATGTAGACAAACATGGTTTGCACACCCAACCAACAGAAACCATGGGCCAGGTAAATTCTATACAATTGACCAGTTTCAGATTGTGTGCGGATTTTTTCCTTTACACTTACTTCTTCTGTAGTTATTGACTTTGGTTCTGTAATAAAGAAGGGCGGAATAATGGAAAATAAAAACACCAGAATAATTCCAAAATAAATAAGCGAGTAATTACCATAGAAGGCACCAATAGCATAAGCGAGAACTCCAAACATACCCGAGATGGTTTGCATCCAGGTATAGCCTTTGGTTCTCTTTTCTCCCTCGGGGGTTACATCGGCAATGATGGAACGGGTAGGGTTGAAACTAATGTTTATAGATAGATCCAGGGTTAATGCTACGATGATGGAAACCACCAGCAGACTAAGGCCTGTCCATTGACTGATTTCACCTAATCCTGTTAAGGCCAAAAGACTGATGGCTGCAATGGTGCCTCCGATTAATATAAAGGGTTTTCTTCGCCCACCCCAAAACCAAACTTTATCACTGATTAAACCAATTACCACCTGACCTATAATGCCGGCAATGGGTCCAGCAGCCCAGACAAATCCAACCTCGTGAATATTTAAAGAATATTGCGTTGACAAAAGCCAACTTAGCGCTGAGATTTGTACACAAAGGGCAAAGCCCATAGCCGTTGCCGGCAAACTTAGGATCGCATAAAACGAGGGTGTGTATTTTTTTTGAATGTCAAGCATTACCAGGTAATTTCTATTTTTTCATCTGTATACTCAGTGGTTGTAAACTTTACATTTTCTTCGCCCATTGAGTCCGGATCATTTATCGGATCATATTTTTCCAAAGGTGCAAAAAATGAGTGTACCTGATGCGTTAGCGGCAATGGCTCTCCATTGATTACTACCTGGTTCGCCTCAGTGCCATGAAGAACGAGCCTTATTCTTTTGTAAGAGGGCTGATAGTCCCCATCCTTTTTTGAAACTACTAATTTGTTTTCACTACCTCGCAGTTGAATTAACCTTTTCACACTGAATCCCTTTTGATAGTCGAATGTCTCACCATCATCCATGTACAAAAGAAATTCGCTTGTTGTGTTTCCACAGTAGATATGCAATATCAATTCATCTTGCTTGATTCCTGTGTGGGCGGCACTCGCCTGCATCGGCAAAACGCTTCCAGCTTTTACGAAGACCGGCAAGCGGTGAATGGGACACTCAACAATAGTTTCCTGATCGCCTTGCCAGATTTTGCCTGTATAAAGATCAAACCATTCACCAACCGGTAAGAATAATTTCAGCAAACCTTTATTACTTTCAACAGGGGCTACGAGGATACTCGGACCAAACAGATATTGATTGTGATACATGCCATTGTAAACCCGATGATCGTAAGGGTAATCAATGGCAAGCGAGCGTTGCACCGGCATGCCCGTTTTAGATGCATCGTAAAACAACGAATAGATATACGGCATCAATTGATACCTGAACTTAATATAGTTTCTGGAGATACTTTCTACTTCTTCGCCATAGGACCAAGGTTCGCTATCGCGGGTGTTAATCATACTGTGGGCTCTGAAGAAGGGGGAGAGGGAAGCTATTGAGATCCATCGTGCAAAAAGTTTGGTATTGGCCTCGCCCACAAAACCACCGGTATCATAGCCGGCAAAGGCAACTCCCGTAAGTCCTAAGCTGTTAACAATTCGAACACCCAATAACATGTGTTCGTCATAGGCAACATTATCTCCTGTCCACACGGCCGAGTACCGTTGAATGCCCGAAAAACTTGACCGGGTAAGATTGAAGGGTCTTTTACCGTTCATTAATTTTTTGGTTCCTTCATACGTGCTACGGGCCATTTGAAATCCAAAAACATTTCTTCCTCTGCGCATCGAAGTCTTGTTACCCTCAAAATCGAATTCAATATTATCCGGTAGAGCATTGCCCCACGTGGCAATTTCATTCATGTCATTCCAGAATCCTTCAACACCCAACTCAACATAATCCTTAAATTTTGATGCCCACCATGCACGTGCGGCAGGTTTTGTAAAGTCTGGAAAGTGACACCACCCGGGCCACACCTGGCCTTGATAATTTTCACCATCAGGATATTTTAAAAATATATCTTGCTTCACACCATCATCGTAGGCTTCATAGCCGGGCTCTACTTTTATCCCGGGGTCGCACATGATCACCACATGGAAACCTTGCTTCTTAATAGCAGCCAATAATCCTTTCGGGTCTGAGAAATGTTTTTTATCCCATGTAAAGATTTTATACTTCTCCATGTAATGGATATCGAAAACAATGGCATCGGCAGGAATATCTTTTTCACGGAAGGTTTGAGCGACTGCAAATACTTCCTTGTCGGGATAATAACTATATCTACATTGCTGATACCCAATACTCCAAAGTGGAGGTAACTCCATCCGACCTGTCAATTCGGTATAATGCTTAATTACTTCGCGAACGGAATCACCCAGTATGAAATAATAATTCATTTCACCGGTATCAGCTGAAAAGCTGGCGAATCGATTATTAGATGCTCCGAAGTTGAAAAATGATTTATGTGTGTTGTCGAGAAAAATTCCATAGATGAAAGGATCCCGAACACCAATGTAAAATGGCATGGAGGAATACAAAGGATCCGTACCGGTATTGTATGCATACGCATCCGTATTCCAGTTTTGATAGGCCGCGCCTCTGCGATCAAGCGGACCGGTCTTTTCACCAAGACCGATAAATCGTTCGCCTGCCTGAAGTTTTTTATAGGTGGTAACCTGTTCTCCGATCCACGCGGTGCCAAAAGAATCATCTTCATTAATTACAGCGCCCTGATGATTCTGAAAAGAAAAGCGAACTGGATTTTTTGAGATTGATAAAACGCAGGTCGTTGTTTTTAATTTAATGAAGTCTATATCATCAATTAACTCGAATGCAATGTCGGTAGGTTTTGCAACGACTGAATACGAGAAGTCTTCAAATTTACCTGCGTCAGAGATGGTAACCCTTATAATTGACTTGGCATAAATACTCACTCTAAAATTTCCAAAGGAAGTCTTACCCTCAATACCACATGCATGCTTTGAGAAGGATACAAGATTGCCCAGACTTTTACTGGTTGCAGAATGAAACGAAGTTGTCATCAAAGAATAATTGAAAGGTTAAGCAGCTAAAGTAAACTTAATTAGCCTTATGTTGCCTATCAATCTGATTTCAAAAACTCCGAAAACGGTTGCGTTATTTTTTCTTGGTTTGTGACTTCAACGATGAGTTTCTGATGACCAGCCTGGTTTTAAGGATTTTCGTTTCTGGCTGGATTTCAAAATCGTCTTTTTCTTTCACTTCAATCTGACGGATAAGGAGCCTGGCGGCTTCCTGACCCATTTCAAATCCGGGTTGATCAACCGTTGTTAGAGATGGCTCCATGAGTTCGCCAAAGAACCAGTTACTGAAACCTACTATAGCTACATCCTGGGGAATTTTTAAACCCTTTTCTTTTATGGCCATCATCGCACCCATTGCCATGGGATCGTTGTTGGCAAAAATTGCATCAGGAAGCGGAGTTTGGGAAAGGAGTTTGTTGGCGGCCCGCTTGCCTTCTTCAAATGTTCCTGATGGACAATTGACAATAATGTTATCCTTTATTTCCATTTTATGCTCTTTGAGGGCATCGGTATATCCTCTAAATCGATCAACACTAATGATCAGATTAGGCGCGCCATTCAGATGAGCTATCCGCTTACAGCCTTGCTCAATCAAATGATTGACAGCCTCTTTTGCCCCGGCATAATCATCCACAATTACTTTGCTGCTGGTTGGGCTGTTATACATCCGGTCATAAAATACAATCGGTACTCCCTTTGATATAATCGATTCAATATGGTCAAAATTGGTTGTTTCGCGTGAGACAGAAAGCAGCATGCCATCCACCCGGCTATTGAAGAGAGCTTTCATATCCGTCATCTCGCGTTGATACGACTCATTGGATTGTGCGAGAATGACATTGTATCCTGCAGTATAAGCAACATCTTCTATTCCGCTAATTACGGTGGAGAAGAAGAAGTGGACAATTTCCGGTATGATTACACCAATGGTGTTGGTTTTCTTCTGTCGTAGATTCAACGCGACAATGTTTGGCTGGTAATTGAGTTTTTCAGCCAATTCATTAACCGCTTTTTTTGTTTGCACGCTGATGTCCGGGTGGTCTTTTAGGGCCCGTGAAACTGTAGAGGGTGAGATCCCAAGTTCGCGTGCAATGTCTTTGATCGTTACCTGATTAAATTTCATTGGTAGAGCTTAAATTTGAACAATTTCGAAGATTAAAAGATTCCGAAAACGGTTGCGAAACCGTTTCCGCAAATTTATGGGAAGAAATCGGGGCGATATGCTTGTCGACTGCTGAAAACACGGTATTATTACGGTGCGAAATCACTTTTTAATTGATGCAATTAACAAATTTGATTTTGAATGTACTTTATAAACAACAATTAAAACCCTAAACAATTACGTATGACCAAATTGTATCTGTTTGTTCGCAGGTATCTGACGGTGTTACTGGTTTTTGGAACTCTCGTGAGTTTCGCCCAGCAATCTGTATCAGGTAAGGTAACCGCTGCTGATGATGGCTCCGGCATCCCAGGAGTAAACATTCTGGAGAAAGGAACCAGTAATGGAACGGTAACTGATTCCGATGGAAACTTTAGAATTTCTGTTGGATCCAACGCCACGCTTGTCTTCTCTTTTGTAGGCTATGCTTCACAAGAGGTAAGTGTTGGATCACAAAGCACATTAAATGTGTCTCTTCAATCTGACGTTACAGCTTTAAGTGAGGTTATTGTAACTGGTTACGGAACTCAAGAGAAAAAGGAGATTACCAGTTCTGTAGTAGCATTAAGTGAAAAAGAGTTTAATAAGGGTAATATCAACGATCCTACTCAACTATTGGCTGGAAAGGTTGCCGGACTTAGCGTTTATAACCGCGGTGGAGACCCAAACACAAATGCCACTATTCGTTTAAGAGGAATTTCAACAGTAGGTGCTAATACGCAGCCATTGATTGTGGTGGATGGAGTTCTTGGTGCTTCATTAGATAACGTAGATCCAAATGATATTGAATCAATCAACGTATTGAAGGATGGTTCTGCAGCTGCCATTTATGGAAGCCGGGGTTCCAGCGGTGTAATTCTCGTTACGACTAAGAGAGGGTCAAAGAAAACAGGTGCTGTGTCTTTCGATTATAATGGCTATGTAGCCGCAGCTACTCCATTCAGACAGCAACCTTCCATGTCAGCAAGCGAATATATAGCAGCTGGTGGAAATGATCTTGGTGCAGTAACTGATTGGCAGGATGAAGTTACCAGAACCGGCATTTCAAATGTTCATAATATTGCCATTTCTGGTGGTAATCAGAATACTACCTTCCGGATGTCAACTAACTTCAGAAATATTCAAGGTATCCTTGAAAAATCAGGTTTTGATCAGGTAAATACACGGGCTAACCTTGTACACAATGCTCTTGACAATAAGCTTAAGATTGATTTGAATATGTCCTTTACCAATAGGAATAGCAATTTTTCTTTTAACGAAGCATTGCGTTATGCTGTGTTGTACAATCCTACAGCGCCTATCAAGTTTTCAAATGGTGACTACTATCAGGCAATTTTGTTCGATAACTTTAATCCAGTTGCTATACTTGACCAGAACGTTAACGAAGGCAAAAGGAAAAATCTTAACTATAACGCAAAGATTGATTACAGCATTTTAGAAAGCCTTACTGCGACCGTTAACTTTGGCCAACAATCCGAGTCCAATCTTAATGGTGAATATTATTCTAGAAATTCCTTGTTTAGAGGATTGAATCGTGGTGGTTTGGCAAGAAGGTATACCAATGAAAGCACATTTACCTTGTTTGAGGCTTATGCAACTTATGCGAAGGAATTTGATAAGATTGATTTAAGCGTAACCGGTGGATATTCTTTCCAACAGGACGAATTTCAGGATCTGTTTATTGAATTAGGTAACTTCCCATCAGATGCACTTGGTTATAATGCATTAGAAAATTCTGGCGACAGACTTTCTGGTCTTTCTACCTTGACGAACATTAGCAGTAACGCATCTCCAAAAAATCAAATTACGGCTCAGTTTGCACGCATGAATTTAACTTTTGACAAAGGAATTTTCTTCAATGCGTCAGTGAGAAGAGAAGGTTCAACAAAATTAGGAGAGGATAACCGATATGGTGTATTCCCTGCAGCAGGCGTAGGTATCGACATTTTGAGATATGCCCAACTAGGAGGTTTCAATGCCCTTAAATTTAGGGTTGGATATGGAGTAACTGGTTCGCTGCCAGGTCCTTCAGGTTTAGCTCAGGATTTGTATAGTTACTCTTTTAGTGGTGGTGGAAACGTAACCAAATCTCGTGATGCTAACACAGAATTAAAGTGGGAAGAGAAGACAGAAATAAACATAGGTGTTGATTTCGGTCTAGGTAGTAAGTTAACAGGTACGTTGGATGTTTACACCAGAGATATTAGCGACTTTATCTTAGAAAGACAAGTGGATGTGGCTGTTTTCCCTTCTGGAAGACGGTTTGAAAACGCTGGTGCGTTAAAAACTAACGGTATAGAATTGTCTCTGAATTATAATGCAATCCAACTTGGCGGAGTACAGTGGAACCCCGGTATTGTTTTAAGCTCATACAAAACAACCTTGGAAGAATTTATCATTGATGAGCAGGTACGTGCTGATTTAGGTGCACCTGGTCAAAATGGTACGAATATGATTCGAGTTGCGGTGGGTGAAAAAATTGGTCAGATATGGGGACCTGTTTTTGATGGTGTTGAAGGTAATGGAGCACCAAGATTTAAAGATTTGAATGGTGACGGTGTTGTTAAGGCCGCTCAGGGCTCAGCGCTTGCTGATGATGGAGACTTCCAGGAGTTAGGTCAGGGTATTCCAAGCATGGAATTTGGTTGGACAAACCAGCTAACCTACAAGAACTGGGATATGAACGCATTTTTTAGAGGTGCATTTGGCCATAGTCTGGTAAACAATTTTCGCGCATTCTATGAGCCTCTTGATCCAGGAGCAATTAACTCCTATAACAGGATTAAGACTGACAAGGCGGTTGATGGTTTAACATCTGCACAATACAGTTCGTTGTATGTTGAAAAGGCTGATTTCTTCAAATTAGATAACATAACCTTAGGATACAATTTCAAAACTGCCTCATCTGCTTTCAAGAGCATTAGAGTTTATTTCAACGTCCAGAATGCCTTTGTAATTACAAGTTATACAGGTATCGACCCAGAACCACAGTTGCAGGATTTGGGTAGCGCAGATAACGGTGGGTTTACAGGTACTACTCCGGACGTGTTGTCTCCTGGTATTGATAGAAGAAACAGTTACTTCAATTCCAGAACGTTTACTTTTGGTGTAAATATTGGTCTGTAATAAAATTGAATGATAAAGTGAGAAATATGAAAAATATAATAAAGTCTACATTGATAACCGCACTCGTATTTAGTGCATTCTCGTGTACTGACCTGGAAGAGGAGATAAAGGGAGATTTTACAGAATCTTTTACCCCTGCTAACCCTGGTGTTGGTACTAAAAATAATGTTAATAAGGCAACTCCAAATGATGGGTTAACAGGAGCCTTTTCGCGCGTGTTGAACGGTACTGCATGGCATGGAAGTTATTTCTCCATTCAGGAGATTTCATCGGATGAAGCAGTTATTACTCAAAAGGGTGGTGACTGGTTCGATGGTGGTATTTGGTTAACCATGCATAGACATCAATTCGCTTCCACAGGTTTAGGAGGTATTAATGGTGCCTGGGAGGATACGTATGGTGGAATTTTTCAGTGTAATGATTTGTTGAAAAACGCAAGCACTACGACTGCAGGCAAAGCTCAGCTGAGATTTCTAAGGGCTTATTTCTACTGGAGGTTACTTGATACATTTGGAAGAGTGAAGATAGTAACTGAGCCGGGCGTTGACGTTGGTCAGGCTACTCGCGCTCAGGTTTATGCCTTTGTTGAATCTGAACTATTAGCTGCTATTCCTGATCTGCCTACAGGTAAACAAGATTATGGAAGGGCCAATCAGAGTGGTGCTTATGCTTTATTATCTCGTCTGTACCTTAACGCAGGTGTTTACAATGGTGCCCCTGAATATCAAAAGGCTATTGACGCTGCCGATATGGTAATCAACTCAGGTCTATATACACTTGATCCTGATTACGCCAAGGTTTTTGCACCGGATAACGTAGAAAATCAAGAGCACATTTTTGTTGCACCTTTCGATGAAGCTACAGGTACAGGAATGCAATTTGCCCAAATGACATTGCATTATCCAAGTCAGTTAACCTATAAGTTGGGTCAACAGCCATGGAATGGTTATTCTACGCTGGAAGAGTTCTACAATGCTTATGAAGCAACTGATGAGAGAAGAGCCAACAACTTTATTGTAGGTCCTCAGTTTGCTTATAATGCTGATCCTTCCATTAAGACTCCTATTCTTGACCTTGCCTTTGATAAAGCGGATCCAGATGGTGCTGAAATCAATTATACACCTTTTATAAACGAATTAGCTCCGAATGGCTCACGTCAGGCTGGTGCGAGATTAGGAAAGTTCGCCTTTAAGATTGGTCAGAATAATGAAATGGACAACGACTTTCCTTTGTTGCGTTTAGGAGAAGTTATTTTGAATAGAGCGGAAGCTAAAGCAAGATTAGGTGGAGGATTTAATGGTGCAGCAGGATTGACAGATGTTAATCTACTTAGAACCAGAGCAGGTGTTACGCCATTTGGCTCAATGACAGAAGGAGATTTGTTGGCAGAACGAGGAAGAGAATTATTCCAGGAATCATTAAGACGTACAGATTTGATTCGCTTCGGTGAATGGGGTTCTGCATGGTGGGAAAAACCAGCACACTCTGATACCTTCAAGAACTTGTTCCCAATTCCTAACGAACAAATTCAGGCAACGGCTGCTTCAGCTCCTGCATTCAGACTTACGCAAAACCCTGGTTACCAATAATATTTAGTAACAGTTAGTTTTGTACTTTTGAATAGCGTCCAACCTCAGGTTGGACGCTATTTTTATTTTATTGATGAGATTACTAGCGATTTTTGTAGTAAGCGTTTTGTGGGGTTGCACAAACAATCGGGTTTCGCCTACACCACTCTTTTCAAACATCACCGCTGAAAGTGGTATTAACTTTCGCAATGACCTGGCTTTTACCGATCAACTTAACCCATACACGTATAGAAATTTTTACAATGGAGCTGGGGTAGCTGTCGGTGATATTAATAATGATGGCCTGCTGGATATTTATTTTGCAGGCAATCAGGTTGACAACAAATTATATCTCAATCAGGGAAATCTTCGTTTCAAGGACATTACGGAACCAGCCGGAGTAGCCTGCACAGGCGTATGGTCAACCGGTGTTACGTTTGTTGATATCAATGCGGATGGACTACTTGACATCTATGTTTGTAAATCAGGAAATCCAGATGTGCCCAATCGGCACAATGAACTATTTGTTAATAACGGAGATCTAACCTTCACCGAGAAATCCCGGGAATATGGGTTGGACATCATCGGGTTGTCAGTACAGGCGGCTTTTTTTGATTATGATAAGGATGGTGATCTGGATTGCTACCTGCTGACTAATTCCTTCAAATCAGTTGGAAATTTTGATCTGATCAAAGATCAGCGACAGATTCCGGATTCACTCGGTGCCGGCAATAAGTTTTTGATCAATGAGAATGGAAAGTATATGGATTACTCAGTCCAAGCCAATATCTATAGAAGCACTATTGGTTTTGGATTAGGCATAACGCTCGGAGACTTTAATAATGATTCATGGACAGATATTTTTATTTCCAACGATTTTTTTGAACGAGATTACTTATATATCAATGATCAGCACGGATCTTTCAAAGAATCATTAACAGATTATTTTCAGTCAATCAGTATGGGGTCGATGGGAGCGGATTTTGCTGATCTTGATGGGGATGGTATACCTGAGTTGTTTGTAACTGAAATGTTACCCGATTCATTGCCGCGAAAAAAGACTAAAACAGTTTACGAGAGCTGGGACAAATATCAGCTGAATATCCAAAATGGATATCACTTTCAGGTTCCCCGCAATGTACTTCAAAAGAAAACCGGTGAACACAATTATGTGGAGCTTGGAAGAATGGCTGGAATTGCGGCTACTGAGTGGAGTTGGGGAGCTTTGCTCTTTGATATGAATAATGATGGAAAACGAGATATATTTATAGCCAATGGTATAGCGAAGGATTTGCTGGATCGCGATTACCTAACTTATTCGGGAGCTGAAGAAAATATTAAGCGAATAATTCGGGAAGAGGAAAATCCAATTGTAACGTTGATAGACTTGATGCCGTCATCATCCATGCCAAATTATGCGTATTCAAATGAAAGTAACTTAAGTTTCCGGAATAAAGCTGCTGAATGGGGATTGGATGAACCTATGTTTTCAAGTGGAAGTGCCTACGGTGATTTTGATAATGATGGCGATCTTGACCTGGTTGTAAATAATATCAATTCACCTGCGGTACTGTATCGTAACAATACAGACACAACCCAATTCAATAGTATAAGTGTATCCTTGTCTTCAAAAAGTACCAACAATACTTTTGCTGTTGGCTCAATCCTTCATGCTTATGCAAATGGAAAGCTATATGCAGTCGATAATTTTGTTACGAGAGGGTATCAGAGTTCTGTGCAGCCCCATGTCACTATCGGATTAGGTGAAGATGTGACCCGGGTGGACTCTTTATGGATTCAATGGCCAGATAATGGTTCTACTGTGATCTACGATATTCCTGTCAATAAGAAATTGAATATCACAAAAGAGGAAGGTAGACTTTTAATGAGGCCGGTAACTCGTATAGATGATACCGATCATCTCAAACTTGAGTTAGTTGAAAACAATGTATTTACGCATAAAGGAAGTGGATTAATTGATTTTAATCGCGATCGGCTTTTGCCAATGATGTATAGCAACGAATCACCTTCTTTGTATAAGGGCGATGTAGATAATGATGGAATAGAGGATATTTATGTGGGTGGAGGAAAAGACCAGGCTGGAGCTTTCATTCAGTTTGATAAAGAAGAAATCAGATTATCCCAGCCCGATAGTTTCAAGAAATATTCATTATCCGAAGAAACACAGGGTGCGATGGTGGATGTTGATGGTGACGGTGATCTCGACATAGTTTTAGCAACCGGGGGACGTTTTTTTCCTACTATCTCGGATGCTCAACAAGACAGAATTTTGATAAATAGGGGTGATGGTGAATTTTTTGAATCACCCCGGTCACTTCCTTTTGCCACATTCAGTTCAATCAGTTTTGTTCAGGCAATTGATTTTGATAATGATGGTGATTTTGACCTGCTAATGGGTGAACGATTTGATCCTTTTTTCTATGGACGTGGAGGACGTGGATTTTTGTTTCAGAACGATGGAAAGGGTTTATTTAAAGATGTCACGTCTGATCAGGCGCCTGCGCTTTTGAATTCAGGCATGTTGACAGATGCCGTTATTACTGATATGAATAATGACGGATGGATGGATATTATTGCTGTTGGTGACTGGATGCCTATTGTCGCGCTAATAAATAAACACGGTAAATTTAAGGACACATCCAAAGAATATGGATTGTCGGATACAGAGGGATGGTGGCATAACATTGAAGTAGGGGATTTGAATCAGGATGGAACCCCGGACTTTGTACTTGGCAATCATGGACTCAATTCATTCTTTAAGACAGGCGACCGGATGTATGTGCTGGATTTTGACGGTAATGGGTCAATTGAACAGATTTTTTGTACTGAAATTGGCGGCAAGTATTATCCTATTGTAGATAGGGATGAACTTGTATCACAACTTCCGTCACTTAAAAAGTCATTACTCTTTTATAAAGACTATGCAAATAAATCCATTGATGAGTTGGTTTCTGCAGATGTATTGAAGCAATCAAAAATATTTCAGGTAAATGTACTTTCGTCCATTATGCTGCTTTCGGGTTCCGAAGGCTACCAACGAATTGATTTGCCACTGGAAGCACAGTATGCACCACTTTATGGCCTGTTGCTGGATGATTTTGATGGCGATGGTGTAGTAGATCTTATAGCCGGTGGTAATAATTATCAGGTAAAGCCACAATTCGGAAGGTATGATGCATCCAACGGCTGGTTTTTTAAAGGTGCTTTAGAGGGACAAAAATTTGATTTTAAACAGGGTCAGGACTTAAATGTGAAAGGTCAGATAAGAGATATAGAATTTATTGAAGTTAATGGTGACAAATTCATTTTATTTGCAAAATATGACGATAACCTTGAGATCTATAAAATACACAACTAGCCTTTTTGTTTTGGTTTTTGTGTTTAGCAGTTGCTTCCAATCCGATTATACCAAATTGGTGAAAGCGGAGTTAGCAAGAGGAGTAAGAATGGATTCCGTTTTGTTTGGTATCAAGTTAGGTGATACACGGGACGAATTTTATGGAAAATGTTTTGATTTAAATAAACAACAGATTATTACAGAAGGGCCTGATGGTGCTACTGTGCAATACCTTTTCAGTGATTCAGTAGTTCATGCGCAATCAACGCCCATGAGACTCCTGTTTATTCCAGCCTTTGATAAGAACGATGTTATCATGGAGATGAATCTTGAATTTAGCTATATCGGTTGGGCACCCTGGAATGAGCATTTGCAGGCTGACAAGTTAAAGGAAAATGTTTTGAAGCTGATGACACAATGGTATAAGGGAAATGAATTTATTACCGCAAAAATCGGTGATAAGGATGTTCCTATAAAGTTGGATGGTAACAGGAGGATGTTAGTCTATATAAAGGACGAGCAGAATGTTGTGGTGAAAGTGCAGGATATTCTGCACCCCACCTACAGACACTCGGTTAGTGCCGATGAAGAGAAGAAAGATTGATTTGCAGTTGATATGAGTTTTAAATTCTCTGATTTTTTTATTCTCGCATTAATACCCTTGCTTTTTGGTGCCTGCATAAATCAGGAACAAAAAAAAAGTACACTTTTTCAAAAGGTATCAAGTGATTCTACGGGTGTTAATTTCACCAATAAACTTGAATTTAGTCAGGAGTTTAATATTTATACCTACCGTAATTTTTATAATGGAGGCGGTGTTGGATTAGGCGACATCAATAACGATGGCCTCATTGACATTTATTTTAACGGCAACCAACTTCCCAACAAGCTGTTCCTTAATAAAGGCAATTTCAAGTTTGAAGATATTACTGAAAAGGCGGGTGTGGCAGGAACAAAATCCTGGTCAACCGGAGTAAGTATGGCCGATGTGAATGGAGATGGTTGGCTGGATATCTATGTCTGTAATTCAGGAGATGTTAAAGGTGATGATAAAGAGAATGAGCTATTTATAAATAATGGTGACCTTACGTTTACCGAACGTGCCCGGGAATATGGCATTGCAGACAAGGGGTTTACAACCCACGCAGTGTTCTTCGACTATGATCGGGATAATGACCTCGATCTTTATATCCTTAATAATTCCTATCAAGCTATTGGCAGTTTTAACCTCATGAAAAATGAACGTCCCAAACGTGATGCCTTAGGAGGTGACAAGTTAATGCGCAATGATGGTGACCATTTTACAGACGTAAGTGAAGAAGCAGGAATTTATGGAAGTGTGATTGGTTTTGGATTGGGTGCTACGATAGGGGATGTTAATAAAGACGGATGGCCTGACATTTATGTCTCCAACGATTTTTTTGAACGCGACTACCTTTACCTGAATAATCAGGATGGCACGTTTACGGAGCGTTTGACCGAACAGATGAAGTCCATCAGTGGAGCCTCTATGGGTGCCGACCTTGCAGATATTAACAATGATGGCTGGCCAGATATTTTCGTTACGGAAATGTTGCCAGAAACTAATGAACGCATAAAAACTGTTACAACATTTGAAAATTGGGATCGATACCAATACAGTGTTAGTAATGATTATCATCACCAATTTACGCGTAACATGCTTCAATTAAATAAGGGTGATAATTCATTTAGTGAGGTAGGTAGGTTAACCGGTATGGAGGCTACCGACTGGAGTTGGGGTGCTCTTATGTTTGACATGGACAATGATGGGTGGAAGGATGTATTCGTAGCGAATGGAATTTTTCAGGATTTAACGAATCAGGATTATTTGCAATATGTATCGAATGAAGAGGTCGTAAAATCAATTGTTTCCAATAATAGTGTCAATTACAAAAAGTTGGTGGAACTGATTCCCTCTAATCCCGTTCCGGATTACGCATTTCATAATCAGGGCAATCTCACATTTATTAATAAAGCTGATGAGTGGGGGATTGGAGAACCTAATTTTTCAAATGGTTCGGCCTATGGTGACCTCGATAATGATGGTGATCTCGATCTCGTAATCAATGGCGTAAATGAGTCAGCGTCCGTCATCAGGAATGAGACTACTAGGTTATTTCCGGAAAACAAATATTTAAAGTTTGTTCTTAAAGGGATTGGAAAAAACACGCAGGCAATCGGTACTACAATTGAAATTGTAGCTGGAGACGACCGGTTTTATCTCGAGCAAGTTCCTAATCGCGGTTTTGAATCTTCCGTTGATCCGAGACCTAACCTAGGATTAGGAAAGATAGATACAGTGGATCTGGTGCGGGTGCGCTGGCCTGATGGGAGAGAGACCCTTCTAAAAAACCTGGCAACTAATCAACTAATAACATTAGATCAGCGTGAGGCGACATCATTATCAAGCCCTCCATCTGCTACTGATTTGATTTTTGTTAACATTAGCTCGCCAATAAATTTTAAACATAAGGAAAATGAGTTTGTCGACTTTGATCGTGACAAATTATTATATCACATGCTCAGTACAGAAGGACCCAGGGTTTCGAAAGGAGATGTCAATGGGGATGGGCTGGAGGATATTTATATAGGAGGCGCCAGGGACAGCGCGGGTTCGCTGTTTTTGCAAACTTCAGAGGGCAGTTTTAAGGCAACGAATCAAACGTTGTTTGAATTGGATAAAGTGTCTGAAGATCAGGGAAGTTTATTCTTTGATGCAGATAACGACAATGATCTTGATTTATATGTATGCAGTGGTGGAAGTGAATTTTCTAACATTTCAAATGCACTGTTGGATAGACTCTATTTGAATGATGGGAATGGTATGTTCACCAAATCAACTCAGCTTTTACCAACTCCCGCTCTCGAAAGTACTTCAACCGTTAAAGCTGCGGATTATGATAATGATGGAGACCTGGATTTGTTTGTTGGGGTGAGGGGACAGGCCTTCTCGTATGGACTACCCATGAATGGGTATATCTTAAATAACAATGGTGAAGGTATCTTTTCGGATGTTACAGCCACGGTCGCTCCTGAGTTAATAAAAGTGGGATTAATCACAGATGCTACCTGGGCAGATATTGATGGAGATTCGGATCCTGACTTAATCGTTGTAGGTGAGTATATGCCTATCAAGGTATTTATCAATGAAGCAGGTCATTTAATTGATAAAACTGAATCTGCGGGGCTGAGCTTAACCAATGGTTGGTGGAACAGAATTTTGGCATCAGATCTTGATAAGGATGGGGACATTGATTTTGTAGTAGCTAATCATGGACTTAACTCAAGATTTAAGGCGTCATCACAAAAGCCTATTTCCATGTATGTGAATGACTTTGATAGGAATGGAGCGATTGAGCAAATCATTTGCACCTTTAATGGCGACAAAAGTTATCCGATTGTGTTGCGGCATGACCTGATGACACAAATACCAGCACTTAAAAAGAAGTATCTTAAATACGAAGATTATAAAGATCAGACTATTCAGGATATTTTCACTAAAGAGGAATTGGAGGGTGCTGTTAAACTGGAGGCTTATGAACTTGGCACTGGTGTTCTTATGAATGAAGGAAACGGAACTTTAATATTTAAGAGACTTCCGATCGAAGCTCAGTTTTCAGCTGTGTATGCCATTGAGGTTTCTGATTTTGACAGCGATGGAAATGTAGACATACTTTTAGGAGGGAACCTATATCGGGTTAAACCTGAAGCAGGTCGATATGATGGCAGCTATGGAGTTTTTCTAAAAGGAGATGGAAAAGGTGGGTTTAAATCGGTAACACCACTAAAATCAGGACTTTCAATTCATGGCGAGGTTCGCGATTTCACAATGATAAAATCTGCAGGAGCTAATTTTTTAATGGTGGCAAGAAATAACGATGCTGTCTTGTTTTATAAGACAAAGTAAATTGAATAAGGCTTTTAAATCTTTGATCGGTTGGAAAGTAAGTCTGGTAGTTGGACTAGCTCTTTCCTCCTGCATAACGGAAACCAAACAAAGTCCGGGCACCTTGTTTCAATTGGTGCCGTCCACATATACATCCGTTGAATTTTCAAACCAGTTGATAGAGAACGAGGAATTTAACATTATCGAATATCTCTACTTTTACAATGGTGGTGGCGTTGCAATAGGGGATATTAATAATGATGGATTATCCGATATTTATTTTTCCAGCAATCAGGGGTCCAATAAGCTTTATCTAAACAAAGGTGATTTTAGATTTGAGGATATAACAAAGCATGCGGGAGTTGCCGGTTCCGGCAATTGGAAAACAGGGATTACAATGGCCGATGTAAATGCCGATGGACTTTTGGATATTTATTTATGTGGTGTTGGCCACTACAAAGGGTTTACCGGCTACAATCAATTGTTTATAAATAATGGTGATCTTACGTTCACCGAAAGAGCAAATGAATTTGGATTAAATTTTCAGGGATTCTCTACGCATGCTGCTTTCTTTGATTATGATCTGGATGGTGATCTTGATGTGTACCTGCTAAATCATTCCGTGCATTCGCAACGTTCCTATGGAAGAATTTCCTTGCGTAATCAGGTTGATTCTTTGGCTGGCGATCGATTGTATCAGAATCAATTTGCAGAAACAGGAAAAACGTATTTTAAAAATGTAACAGAGGAAGCGGGAATTTTATCCAGTCAACTGGGATATGGTTTAGGACTTGGTATCTCGGATGTTAATCGTGACGGCTACCCGGATATTTATGTTTCCAATGATTTTCATGAAAATGACTATCTCTACATCAATCAAAAGAATGGAACGTTTATCCAGCAAGCGAACATAAGTTTTGCCCACACGAGTCGTTTCAGCATGGGCAATGAAATAGCTGACTTGAATAATGACCTTTGGCCCGATATCATTACTTTGGATATGCTTCCGCGTGATGAGGCAGTTATCAAGACCTCGGCCGGAGAAGATACCTATGAAGTGTATAAATTTAAGCTGAATTTTGGCTATGGAAAGCAGGTTTCGCGAAATACCCTTCAAATTAATCGAGGTGCTATTGATTCAGGTAGGGTTGTTTTTTCAGATATCGCCCAAGTAGCAGGCATCGAAGCTACAGATTGGAGTTGGTGTCCATTAGCTGTAGATTTTGACGGAGATGGGTTTAAAGATATTTTCATCTCAAACGGTATAATAAGACGACCCAATGACCTTGATTATATAAACTTTATTAACAACGACTCCATTCAGGAGGCAAACAGGAAAGTCAATTTGCCGCTTGCCGAAATGATGCCCGAGGGAAAGGTGAGCAATTTTATATTCAGGAATAACGGAGACTTAACATTTAATGATAAAACCAAAGATTGGGGCTTGTTTTTACCGGGATTTTCTAACGGTGCTGCCTATGGTGATCTGGACAATGATGGTGATCCGGATTTGGTAGTTAACCAAATTAATGGAGAAGCTTTATTGTATAGGAATGAATCTAGAGAGAATGTTAATTTTTTAAAAGTTAAAATCAAAGCTGATTTACTTGTAGGTAATCCCTTTGGCATCGGCACAAAAATTACGTTAACGACCGGAAGTCATATTCAAACTCAGGAACTATTTCCATCTCGTGGATGGTGTTCATCATCCGATTATGTGATGATGTTTGGTGTACCGGCTTCGGATAGTACCTCAGAGATTAAGGTAGTTTGGCCCGATGGAATAGTTAGCGAACGACTTATCAGCACTAATCAAATTACGATCGAATATGATCCCGTCAATACCACAAGAGATACTTTACCAATTGTTCAAACACCTATTCTAAAGCAAATTGCCGGTATTAACTTTACGCATAGAGAAGACGAATTCAATGCTTTTAATCGGGAATCCTTAATTCCGCATATGCTAACAACGGAAGGCCCTCCTTTGGCTGTGGCTGATATAAATGGTGACGGCTATGATGATTTTTTTGTGGGTGGTGCAAAAGGGCAACCAGGTTCATTATTTATTCAAAAACCTACTGGAGAATTCATTCAAGTTAAATCAGAGGCAATCGATAGGCATGCATTGTCGGAAGACACTGATGCGATTTTCATTGATGTGGATACAGATGGAGATCAGGATCTTATTGTTGTTGCCGGTGGCCAGGAGGCCATGAATGAATTTGATTTGCTCGCTCCAAGACTTTATCTAAATGATGGAAGCGGTAATTTCACCTATTCAACAAAGTCATTTTCTAATATCTATCTGCATGCATCTTGTATTAAGCCATTCGATTATGATAATGATGGTGATATCGATTTATTTATTGGCGCATCCGTCATGCCGTTTCTTTATGGAATGAGCCCGGTCAGTTTCTTGCTTCAGAATGATGGTAAAGGAAATTTCACTTTTGATCCTTCGTGGTTGGGAACCAGCACGTTTGATAATCCAACAAGGGTTCGGCCGGGTATGGTTAAAGATGCCGCCTGGATAGATATAAACAAGGATGGTTTACACGATTTAATTTTAGTAGGAGAGTGGATGCCCATTACAATTTTAATTCAACAACGGAACCACAGGTTTTTAAATCAAACAAGCGCGTATGGTTTAGCCAATACAAAAGGTTGGTGGAATACCATCGAAATGGGAGATTTTGATAACGATGGTGATAGGGATCTTATACTCGGTAATTTGGGACTGAATTCAAGGGTTAAAGCTTCACCGGATAAACCACTATCTATGTACCTTGGGGATTTTGATTCCAATGGTGGTTCGGATCACATCATGGTTTATTACAATGGAGATCTCAGTTATCCCTTTGCGTCACGCGATCAATTGGTAAAACAAATTCCAGCCTTCAAAAAGAAATTTCTTCGATACAAAGATTATAGAGATGTCAAATTGGAGGATATTATTACACCGGATCAGAAAGGAAATTCTGCCTTGATGAAAGTTGAGGAACTTCGATCTGTATTTGTCAGAAATGATTCTGGTAAGTTTCAAGTGACTGCGCTTCCCGTGGAGGCTCAATATTTTCCGGTCTATGGAATTGAGATCGATGATTTGAATCTGGATGGAAACCTGGATATATTATTAACAGGAAACCTGGACGCAACTCAACCTGATTTTGGCTCTTATGATGCCGGAGTCGGGCTCGTTATTTTAGGCGATGGAAATGCAAATTTCATGACTATGAGGCCGAATGAATCGGGTTTTGTTACCTTGGGCGAAGGGCGGGATATTGCTATCTTAAAACAGGCGAATTCCAATGAACTTCTTTATCTTGTAGCCCGAAATAATGCCAGACTTTTAACCTTTGTTCGGACCCAGAAACTCAAGTAGCTTATTCATAAAGTGACTAAAGTCATATAGTAATTATTTGTTGCCCCCTAATTTTGACCAAAATATTTCTTTGTATGAAACTATTCCGGTTCGTTTTTATCATTTGCATAATGATTTCCTGTACCTCTAATAAAGGTGAATATAAAATGAAGGTTCAAAATCCGGATTTCCTTCATCGTTCGTTAAAGCAAATCACCGATGTAATTGTGCATGACATCTTCTCACCACCCGTAGCCAGCCGAATTTATGCCTATGCCAGTATAGCGGGTTACGAAGCAGCCATTCAGGAGGATGCGGCTTATATTTCATTAGCGGGCCAGGTTAAAGGTCTAACTGAAGTGCCTAAGCCTGAGCAAGGCGAAGAGTACTGCTACCCACTGGCGTCTGTCCAGGCTATGCTAAAGGTTGGCCGTACGCTGGTATTTTCTGAAGATAAGATGGATGTGTTTTATGAAGGTCTTATGAAGGAGTTTAGAGAAACGGGTATTCCGGATGATGTTTTTGAAAGATCAGTTGAATATGGTGATCAGGTGGCTGCTCATATTCTTGCGTGGTCTTCAAAAGATAATTACAAGCAGTCTCGTTCATTTCCTAAATATTCTATTTCGAATGATCCAGCAACATGGAAGCCAACACCTCCGGCCTACATGGACGCTGTTGAACCGCATTGGAATAAGATCAGGACGTTTGTAATCGATTCAGCAGCCCAATTTATCCCCAGAAAAGCCACGCCATTTTCTTCTGATAAAGGGAGTCAGTTTTATAAAGAGGCTTTTGAGGTTTTGGAGATGACAAAAAATCTCACGGAAGAAGAAAAGAATATCGCGTTCTTCTGGGACTGCAATCCTTTTATGATGAATGTAAAAGGCCATGTTATGTTTGCTACCAAAAAGATTTCACCAGGCGGGCATTGGATAAATATTACGCGGGTCGCAGCTAAAGCATCAAAACTTGATTTTATTAAATCTGCCGAAGCATACGTGTGGGTTTCATTGGCACTGGCGGATGGTTTTATTAGTTGTTGGGATGAGAAATACAGAAGTGTGTTAATCCGACCTGAGTCCTACATCAATCAATACATAGATGAGAACTGGGTGCCGTTACTTCAAACGCCACCTTTTCCGGAATACACGAGTGGCCATAGCGTAATTTCAAGTTCCGCAGCGACTGTATTAACAAGTTTACTTGGCGATAATTTTGCCTTCACAGATTCCACAGAAGTTGAATTCGGACTTACCGTAAGAAGTTTTACTTCTTTTAAACAAGCCTCAAATGAGGCTGCCATAAGCCGGGTTTATGGAGGTATCCACTATGTACCTGCTGTTGAGGTAGGTATTACGCAAGGAACCGAGATCGGTGAGTTTGTCTTGAATAAAATAAGAACACGCAAGAAGGAGTAACTATTTACTTGGTAAAGTAATTAGAATCTATTCATTTCTTAATAAAGTGAAAGCCCTTATCGTATCGTGTTGATAATAAGATAATACGAGCTATATTTTCACATCATAATGTAGTGTCAATCATCAATAAATAATTGATTGACATTTTATTAGGTAGTATCTTTCACTTCAACTTTGTAATTCTTGCATTGGCTCTAGGCTTATTTCCTATGTATGTAAAGCCATCATGACTGCAATTATTTTTCCAGTGAGTATGTTCAGAAGACGATTGCTTTTATTGTTGATTTTATTCCCATTCTGGACAAATGCGCAGATTCTTGACGTAAAACTCGATGGTTCTGAACAAGGAAGGTCACTAGCGACAGTCCTCACCGAACTATCTCAAAAGAATAAAGTTAGATTTTATTTCCTCCCCGAATGGATTAATCCAATCACTATCTCGCAGAACTACACAGGGCGAACATGGGCGCAGGTATTGGACGAACTTTTACTGGGCACAGATCTCAACTACTTTATGATGTATCCGGATGCTTTGGTATTTATTAAAGATCCCACCCAGATTTACCTTCGTAAAAATGCTATTGAAACCGCCATGCGTCAGCAAAAAAAAATAGAACGATTTGTTTTTGGTGAAATAGGTGAAGCAGAAGTTGGGCAGAAAATTAATATTTCTGGCAACGTGAAAGACTTGAAGACAGGAGATCCGCTGCCACGAACCAATATTCAGATCAGTGATACACAGGATGGTACTACCACCGATGAATCGGGAAAATTTACATTATCACTTACGCCCGGTGCGCATGTACTTAGTTTTAGTTTCATTGATTATGAAACCACAGTGATTGATCTGGTGGCCTATAAAAATGGAGTTATAAACCTCGATATGGAGAAGGTTCCATTTTTACTGGATGAAGTAGTAATTCAAAGTCAGGCTATTCAAGAGATAACGACAAGTCGAATTGGTCAAACTCAACTTTCCATGAGTGAACTAAAACGTGCACCTTCATTTTTGGGAGAGGTTGATCTTGTTAAACAAGTGCAGAATCTACCGGGAGTAACTACGGTGGGAGAGGCGGCCACGGGTTTCAATGTGCGCGGTGGCAGCGTTGATCAGAACCTGATTCTTTACGATGGTGTGCCAGCGTTTAACAGTTCGCATGTATTTGGTTTTCTTACAGCCTTTAATCCGGAAGCCATTCGCGATGTCTCTTTTTACAGAGGGGGCATTCCAGCAGAATACGGAGGTCGGGTTTCGTCTGTGCTGGATATTCAGTCGAAAGATGGTGATTTTGAGAAATGGAACGGAAAAGCCGGAATCGGTTTGATAACCAGTAACTTCATGATCAACGGTCCAATTAGCAAAGAAAAAACTTCACTAGCGGCATCCTTCCGTTCTACTTACTCCGATTACCTGATCCGGGCCATTCGAACGGACTACATCGACCTGCGCAACAGTTCCGTTTTCTTCTATGATGGCACGCTGAAACTTACTCATATATTAAAGAATCGTTCCAAGCTTTCCTTTACGGGATATTCCAGTAAAGACAGCTTTAACTTAACTGGAGATACCACCTATCAATGGAACAACCTTCAGGGTTCTGCCCGACTTGACCATCAATTTTCAGCTAAATTAGGTTCTGTGTTTTTGATGGGGGTAAGTTCATACGGTTATGATGTAAGAAACCAAAATCCCCTAACAGCATCCTCGCTTTCATATAGAATTACATCCACCACATTAAAGGCTGGTTTTCATTATAATGCGGGTAAACATCAACTTAATTATGGGTGGCAACTAGTGTATTACAGGTTTAATCCAGGCTCGCTTAAGCCTGAATCACCACAGTCTAATGCTAAGTCGGTCTCCATGGAGAAGCAAAACTCTATTGAGAACGCACTCTATATAACAGACGAGTGGTCAGTCAATGAGCGGTTCTTTGTAGAGGCAGGACTTAGAATTCCCATCTTTTCCTCGTATGGGAAGGCCACAATCAACCTATATGAAGAAGGATCTCCCCGTGAGATTACGAATGTAGTAGATACCCTGTATGTGAAGAGTGGCCAGACAATCAAAACATATGTTGGACTGGAACCACGGTTGTCGCTGCGATGGATGACGAGTCCAACAGGTTCCTTCAAGGTGGGCCTAAGCCGCATGTACCAATATCTCCATCTGGTTACCAATTCAACTGCAGTAACCCCCGTGGATATCTGGCAGCCGAGCGGTTATTATTTTAAACCCCAACGAGCCGATCAGATTTCGGTAGGTTATTTTAAAGACTTTAAGAAAAGAAAGTATGGGACATCCGTTGAGGTGTTTTATAAAACCATCAATAATATTCTTGACATCAATGCTACTCATTTGAGGCTAAATATCCAAGCTGTCCAGAGGGCTTTTTATGCCGCTCAGAGCTGTGCTGGTCACATGCGTATAAACCTCAGTCGTCTTGCTGCTGCTGTGCTCAAGCAAGTTTTGATCGATGGGAAATTTTATGAACAAACGCTTCTCCCCCCGATGGATTT
>JBGSTJ010000049.1:0-5203 GCA_041736555.1 Cyclobacteriaceae bacterium | reverse complement strand
GATTGCCATACCCCATATTTGCTCGTCAAGCATCTTGTTTGCTTTTGCCAGGGCTACAGTTTGCTCGGCATAATATATGGTTGAGTCGGGGTGAGAATAGGTATACCTTGCGGCAAGGTCATGACCTGACTTAATCTTTGTCGTAATATCTTTGCTGGTGTTAAAAACTGTTCGCACACTGTCTTGATACGCTTGAAAGGCCACTGATTGACTGAACCCCGTGAAACTCAAACAGCAGAAAAATGCAGTTATGAAATTAGTTTTCATGAGCCAGGAGTTTTTGTTTGATTAAATGCTAAAAATGTGGAGCCTTTGCTTTTCTCCTTTAACTCTCCACTATCCCCTTTGGCAATATCGTAAAATGTCTGAATCACGGATTGACATTGATTTGCGGATTTCGCGGATTTTGATCTCACTATTTTCATCGCTCCATTTTTTTTCTCTGTGTAATCAGTGATTCAGACAATGGGCAACTGAATGATAAATTTACTCCCTTCTCCTTCCTTTGTCTCAACCTTCAACTGCCCACCATGCGCCTTCACGATATCATAACTCAAACTCAACCCTAATCCCGTCCCCTGCCCGGTGGGTTTAGTTGTGAAGAAAGGTTGAAATATTTTTTCTTTGATGGAATCCGGAATGCCGTTGCCGTTGTCTTTTACAGAAATCAAAACTTTGCTGCCTTGTTTCTTTGTGCTGACAGAAACAGTGGGTTCGTAATTGGCTTGAAGCTTGAAGCTGGCAGCTAGTAGCTTTTGCCTTTCATTCACCGCATAGAAAGCATTGTTAATCAAATTCAAAACCACTCTCCCTATATTCTGCGGTACTACATTTAATTTTGGAATCGATGTATCAAAATCCGTTTCAAACTTGGCATTGAATGATTTGTCTTTCGCCCGAAGGCCATGATAACTCAATCTTAAATATTCATCGCATAAAGCATTGATGTCAGTTGGTTCTTTTTGGCCGCTACTGCTACGACTATGTTGTAGCATGCCTTTAACAATATCGCCTGCCCGTTTACCGTGATGATTTATCTTCTCCAGGTTTTGTTTTAAATCATTAGCAATATCAACGGCAGCTTGCCAATGATTAATAGCCACTGGTACATTGCCTGTTGCCAATTGCTTATTGCCTACTGCTAACTCTTCATTCATCTCATCGACCAGCTCCGTGCTTACCTCACTAAAGTTATTCACGAAGTTCAAGGGGTTCTGAATTTCATGCGCAATGCCAGCGGTAAGTTCTCCCAGGCTAGCCATTTTTTCGGATTGGATAAGTTGGGCTTGGGTGGATTTAAGTTGATGAAATGCACTTTCAATTTTAAGTTTTGCTTTTTTTGCTTGTTTATTATTTCTATACAAAAAGCCAGCTATAGTTAAAAGAATTAAAGTGACTCCTAAAAAAGTGTACGTTCGTAGTTTTTGAGCAAATTCAACTTTCGCAGTTTCAATTTCTTCTCGTTTTTTTTCGTTTTGTGCTATCATATCTTTTAGCACTTGTATGTTGCCCGCACCATAGAGGCCGTTTTGAAGTGCCGTGGCCTCCTTAAAATAGGCTAAAGCAATTACCGGGTCTATTGATTCATATTTTTGAGACAATAGCGAATAGGCTTCAAGTTTAACACTCACAAAATCATTCTTTTCGGACTCAGTCATCGCTTTACCTGCATAATAAATACTGGAATCCACGGAGTTTTGTGAGGAGTAGAAATAAGCCAAATCAAGGTAGGTTTTGGCGGTGTTCAAGTGCTCGCCTTTAGAAACATTTATGGCTAATATGTTCTTCAATTCCGCCAAGGCCTGGGCTGTCTTACCTTGCTTTAAATACACTTTGGCCAACAAATTATAGACTTCGGCATTGGCATCATATTGATTTGTAAAGATACCTGCTTCATTCATGACGTCTTTAAAATTTTGCTTTGAAAGATTGATATGTTTTAGAGCTGAGTCCAGTTGATTAATTTTTTCATAAATTCTTGCCAGTTGAAAATGGCCAAAGCCTGCCGCTATTTTGCTACCTTCAAGATTCAAGTCAATTACTTTAAGAGCATATTCTTGAGCCTTATCAATATCTCCGATCTGGAAATAAATTTCTGATAAACAGCCATAAGCCGGACCTATACCTGGCATATATATTGTAGAAATCAGTCCCGGATTCTCATCATAAATCTGAACTGCCCTCAAAGACAATTCCAGTGCTTTGGGAAGATCGCCTTTGTATATGTATGCCAAACTAACAATACCTAAAGCATCTAAAAGCCTATTGTTGTCTTGAAATTTTTCAGCTGCTTCAATAAACTTCTGACCATAATAAATGGAGGAATCTGCATCGATGTATTCATAACTTAACGTGATTTGACGCTGTATCTCTACGGATGAGGGTTCATTTTGTAATTTATTTAATTCGGTTTTCAGACTATCCCGAACCTTCAGGAGATTCTCTTTAAAGTTCTGAGCAAACAGAAAATGACTTAATAAGAATAGACAAAAACATACAATGATTTTTTTCATTCATTTGGTAATTGAATACTAAATTCTGTTCCTTCTCCTATCTCACTTTGCATTTTAATTTCCCCACCATGTGCCTTTACAATATCATAACTCAAACTCAACCCTAATCCCGTCCCCTGCCCTGTGGGTTTGGTAGTGAAGAAAGGTTGAAATATTTTTTCTTTGATGTGATCGGGAATACCGTTGCCGTTATCTTTGACCCGGATTTCAATTTTTTCACTGAGTTTTTTTGTGGATACGGTTACGGTTGGCTCGTAGGGCTGGTTGGTTGTTGTTAGTTGTTGGTTGCCTGCCTGTCCGGTAGATAGGTTAGCGCGTTCGTTCACTGCATAAAATGCGTTGCTAATTAAATTCAATATCACCCTTCCGATATCCTGCGGCACTACATTGAGTTTGGGAAGAGTTGAGTCAAAATTTGTTTCAAACTTGGCGTTGAATGCTTTGTCTTTGGCGCGCAAGCCGTGATAAGCCAGGCGTAAGTATTCATCGCATAACGTGTTGATGTCTGTTAATTCTTTTTGACCACTGCTCGTGCGCGAATGCTGCAGCATTCCCTTCACAATCGCATCGGCACGCTTGCCGTGGTGAAGTATTTTTTGCTGATTCTCGATCGCATCACCTGCAATGGCCTTCGCATCTTCAACATTACCTTTGTCCAATTCATCTTTCATTTCAATCAGCAACTCTTCATTCACTTCCGAAAAATTATTCACAAAATTTAATGGATTCTGAATTTCATGCGCAATACCGGCAGTAAGTTCTCCAAGGCTGGCCATCTTTTCCGATTGAACGAGTTGATATTGGGTGGTTTGAAGTGTTTGTAAGGCGTCTTCAACCTTTACCTTCTGATTTTCTATTTCTTGTTTTTGCTTATTGACCAGCGTAAGCGCCTTTTGTTTAAATACACTTCTTCGCCATAATCCTAACGAGACAATGAGCAGAATACTTAATCCACCGGAGAGGATATAAATGTTCAGGCGATTCTTGTATTGAATTTCAGTTTCGGCTAATCGTTGTTGTATTTCACGATCTTCCAGTTGCTGACGGAAGGCAAAGCTTTGAATGTCGCGTGTTTTTTGCTGATTAAATAAACTATCGCCCGTTATTTTATTGAGCTTATAATATTGTATTGACTTAGCAGGATTTATTTTCTCATAGGCGTATGCTAAAATTTCGCTGGCCTCATTAACACCTCTTAAATAGGACATATTATAGGCTACTTCTATGGCTTGATTTGCATGGACTATGGTAGAATCCAGCATCCCCATTTTTTGAAATGTCTTTGCAATACCAATCCGAATTTTGGATATATCCGTAGGGTTTTGTGTCCCTGTATAATTTAACCCCGCCTGATAATAATAAAGAGCCGAGTCATAATTTTGCAAACTCATGTGAGTTTTACCCATTATGTAAAATGGGAACTGCCAGTCTCCGTTTTTAGATAAGTCTGAAAATGATTCTCGCGCGTAAACTATGGCCGAATCACGGCCGCTTTCTATATAGCAATCAGCCATTTCAATGCTGTAAAAGGCTCTATATTGCTTAAGCGAGAGGCGCAGATGCATAATATGAATCGTAGAATCGACATCCATTATATAAGTAGTATTATTAGAAGTTTTAAAATATTCTATTGCATGTTCATAATCGCCTTGATCTTTATAAACCCCTCCGAGTGAATATTGAGCAAACCCAATCCCATTGATGTTATTCTCCCTTTTAAAAATGTTAAGTGCCCTGAACGCCAAATCCATAGAACCGGCATAATCACCCATCTGACGAAGATTTGCAGAAATAGCAATGTAACTCATGGCTATTCCTTCGTTATAATTTAACTCTTGCGAAACGGCCAGCGCGTCATTGGAGTAGGCTAAACCTAATTCTGGTTTTACCCACGCGTATTTATTACTAGAATCAAGTAAGTGATGAACTAGATCCTTATCTCTTTTAGCTTCTTTTGGAATTAAGTAAGTGTTTAACGAGTTTTTATCCTGAGAAAAGGCAATCGTGATAGCAATGATTGAAATAATAGCGCAGAATATTATTCTCATGAGTTGTTTATGTTTAAGGATAAAATGAACGTAGTGCCCTCTTTTTCTTTCGTTTCAACTTTCAACTCTCCCCCATGCGCTTTCACAATATCATAACTCAAACTTAATCCTAAGCCCGTTCCCTGGCCTGTGGGTTTGGTGGTGAAGAACGGCTGAAAGATTTTTTCTTTGATGGAAGCAGGAATACCATCGCCATTATCCTTTACACTAATTTCAATTTTTTCATCCACTATCTTAGTTGAAACAGTTACTGTTGGTTCGTAGCCACTGTCACCCTTCGAGCGCCTCAGGGTGACAGCATAGAAGGCATTATTAATCAAGTTCAAAATCACTCTTCCAATATCTTGAGGAATGACATTAACATTGCCAATGCTTTCATCAAAATCCGTTTTCATAGTGGCATTAAATGACTTATCCTTTGCACGCAACCCATGATACGCTAATCGTAAATATTCATCAGCGAGCGTATTAATATCAGTTAATTCTTTTACACCACTGCTGGTGCGACTATGCTGCAGCATGCCCTTCACAATATCGCCTGCGCGTTTGCCGTGATGGTTTATTTTTTCAAGGTTCTTGAAAATATCAGTTAGCAACTCTTCTTCTAAATCTTTGTCGCGCTCACTTTCAACTTTTAACCTT